>NZ_CP014263.1:1200000-2400000 GCF_001988955.1 Spirosoma montaniterrae
CAATCATTCCTTCATTCAATCATTCAGCTAAAAATATCCCCCCTTTTTCCGGTCTTCCATGGCGGCTTCGGAGAGTTGATCGTCCATGCGGGTTTCGCCCCGTTCGCTGATGCGGGTAGCCTGAATTTCGGCGATTACATCATCGAGCGTGTCGGCTTCGGATTCGGATGCGGCAGTACAGGAAATGTCGCCTACGGTGCGGAAACGCACTTTTCGGGTCACAAGCTGATCGTCGGGTTCGGGTTTGATAACGCCGTTGGCTGTTGCCATTAGCTTGCCATCGCGCAGCAGCAGTTCGCGCTCGTGGGCGAAATAAAGAGCGGGCAGGGCAATGTTTTCGCGCCGGATGTAGTTCCAGACGTCGAGTTCGGTCCAGTTCGAGATGGGGAATACGCGCACGTTTTCGCCCTTGTGAATACGCCCGTTGTAGAGGTTCCAGAGTTCGGGCCGCTGCCGTTTGGGGTCCCATGAGCCGAACTCGTCGCGCACCGAAAACACGCGCTCTTTGGCTCGCGCCTTTTCTTCATCGCGACGCGCTCCGCCAATGCAGCAGTCGAACTCAAATTCTTCGATGGCGTCGAGCAGGGTAAACGTTTGCAGCCCGTTGCGGGTGGCGTTGCGGCCCGTTGGTTCCTTCAGTTTTTTGGCGCGAATGGTATCTTCTACGTACCGCACGATGAGCCGTTCGCCAATCCGATTTGCCAGATCATCGCGGAAGTCAAGAGCCTCCTGAAAGTTGTGTCCCGTGTCGATATGCACTAATGGAAACGGAAACTTGCCGGGCCGGAACGCCTTCAGAGCCAGATGCACGAGCGTAATAGAATCTTTGCCGCCCGAAAACAGCAGCGCGGGCCGCTCAAACTGCCCGGCCACTTCGCGCAAAATATGAATCGCTTCCGATTCGAGTTGATCGAGATAATCCATGTCGTATTGACTGATTGACTAATTGAGTGATGGAATGATTGAGTGATTGAATGTTTCCTGCTACTCCATTCAGGCACTCAATCATTCCATCATTCAATTATTTCGCGTGTAGTCCACATTCTTTTTTACTGTTATCTTCCCACCACCAGCGGCCCGCGCGGAAGTCTTCGCCGGGTTGAATGGCGCGGGTGCAGGGCTGACAGCCGATGCTGACAAACCCCCGGTCGTGCAGCGGGTTATAGGGTACGTGATGGTCTTTAACGTATTGTTTCACCTCTTCGAACGTCCAGTCCATAAGCGGGTGAAATTTGAACAAACCGTGAGCATCGTCCCATTCTAACTGGGTCATCGTCTGGCGATTAGCTGACTGTTCGGCGCGAATGCCCGTAACCCAGACCTGCTGCCCGGTCAATGCCCGGCGCAACGGCTCTACCTTGCGGATGAAACAGCACTCCTTCCGGTTTTCGACTGAATCATACATGCTGTAAGGACCTTTGCCGGTCATCAGGCTTTCCGCTGCGCTCTGTTCTGGAAACATCGTTTCGATTTCGATGCCGTAGCGGTCGATGGTTTTTTTCCAGACCGAATACGTTTCCGCAAACATCCGCCCCGTGTCGAGCGTGAAGAGTCGAATGGGCAGATCGTTGCGGGCAATCAGGTCGGTAATGACCTGATCTTCATAGCCTAAGCTGGTCGAGAATACGACTTTGCCGGGAAACAATTCGGCCAGTTTTCGCAGCGCGTCAATGTTGCTGAGTCCGGCGAGTTGTTCGGTCAGGCTGGCGAGGGTGGGGGGAGCAGATTCTGCAAGCATAACTTTATTTCAACGTTACCACCCGTCCGGTTTTGGCCGATTGGCGGGCGGCTTCTAAGATTTCCATGACAATCAGGTTGTTTTCCAATGACGTTAATTCGTCGGGTTTCGTTTCACCGCGCAGCAGCCGGGCCAGATACGCGAACGGGTCGGCGGCTGGTGCATCGGTTTGGACGGCTTCTACAGCCTGTTCGGGTTCCTTCTCGCTCCGCCGAATCCGCATCCGTGACTTGTCGAGTGCGAACACCGAGCCGGTTTTGCCGTACACTTCCATGTCTTTGCGAGCGTAAGGCCAGTTCCACGACGCCTGAATGACGGCCTGGGCGGTGGGGTAAGTCAGAATAATCGTCGCTTCATCGTCTACCTTCGGGTAGATGTCGGGCTTAATCTGCTGCGTCACGGCCAGCACCGACGTTGGGCGTTGGTTTTTCATGAGCCATGTACTCAGGTTGGCCCCGTAGCAGCCGAAATCGAACAGCGCACCCGCGCCGTTGGTGGCGGGGTCGGTGAGCCAGACAAAAAATTCGGGCATCACGTTGATTTCTTTCGGCCCCTGATGCCCATCGTGAACCACTATCTTCCGCACGTCGCCAATGGCTTTTTCGGTGTTCGTCAGGGCATAAGCGCGATGATTGCTGCCATACCAGGTGGTTTCGTAATTGGTCAGTAGCTGAACGTTATGCCTGCGGGCCAGTGCGGCCATCTGTCGGGCGTGGTCGAGGCTGATGGCCAGCGGTTTTTCAACCATTACGTGAACGCCACGCGGGGCGCAGGCTTGTACGGTAGCGAGGTGATCGACAATGCGGCCAAAGTCGGTTACGGCTTCGGGTCTGGTTTTGTCGAGCATCTCGGTCACGGTGGGGTAGATGAGCGAGGAGGGCAGGTTATATTGTTTGGCGAAGCGTTCGGCCAGTTCGCGATTGGGTTCGGCAATGCCCACAATCTCAATGCTTTGCCCGTTGAGCCGCAGAATCTGATGCACGTGTGAGTGCACCATACCCGCCACGCCCACGCGCAGCTTTTGGGCTACTATCTGCTGTTGGGTTGACCCTAAAAGAAGGAGAAACAATAAGAGTTTATTCATACGCTTCGCCAACGCTTTTTAATGTTTTTCTTAGCAGATTATCGCTGGTACGAAAGTTGGTCTTTTTGATCTCGTCAACGGCCAGGGGCGACTCTGATATCATGCTCTATGTCTTCTTCTGAATAATTGAACACACTAAACCCGAACCGGCCCATAATCTCCATGAAGGCCCGTTTACTGATTCCCACGATGGCTGTAGCTTGCCCCAGCGTTACTTTGCCTTTCTCGTAAAGCTGCCCGGCAAAGAGCATTTTGGCTTCAAATTCCTCGATTTCGAGGTTATCCGGTAATTCTATCGTCAGCGTTTTCATGGTTCTGTCAGGGTTTTACAGTCATAAAACTTCTTGCTCTAAATCCGTTCATTTTGCCGCCGGAAGCATCAGGCAACCCGCTCTTTTAAAACCGCTGCGCTGACCGTTGCGGCCTGATCGAAATCAGCAATCAAATCGTCAATCGCTTCTAAGCCGACCGAAATCCGAATCAGGCCGGGCGTAATGCCGAGCGCGGCTTTTTCGTCGGGCTTCAGTTTAGCGTGGGTCGTTGTATTCGGGTTTGTGACAATCGTTCGCGAGTCGCCGAGGTTTGACGAGAGGGTTGGAATTTGCAGGGCATCGAAGAAGGCACTCACGCGCTCGAAACCGCCTTCGAGTTCGATGGTGACGATGGCCCCGCCCGCGCTCATCTGCTTGCGCGCCAGTTCGTACTGCGGGTGCGAGGGCAGAAACGGATACAGTACGCGCTCAACGTCAGGGTGGTTTTCCAAAGCTTCGGCCAGCGCGAGGGCGTTGCGGCAGTGCCGTTCCATCCGCAAGTCGAGCGTTTCCAAACTCTTCGACAACACCCAGGCGTTGAAGGGCGACAGCGACGGTCCGGTATGCCGTGCAAAGAACCGAATCGGCTGAATCAGGTCGGCGCGGCCCACCACAACCCCGCCCAGTACCCGACCCTGCCCGTCCATAAATTTCGTGGCCGAATGCACCGACAAATCGGCACCGAAGTCGATGGGCGTTTGCAGTAGGGGCGTGGCAAAGCAGTTATCGACGTTCAGAATAAAGCCGTATTTTTCTTTGAGCCGCGCCAGCATCGCCAGATCGACCAACTCAAGGCCGGGGTTCGAGGGCGTTTCTAAGTAAACCATGCGTGCGGCCGGCGTCCCGGTTGTGGGCTGCATGGCCGCTTCCCACTCGGCTTCAGTAGCTGTGGCATCGACGTAAGTATGTGTAATGCCCCATTTGCTCAGAATCTGCGTGATAATCTGATGCGCCGACCCGAACAGGGCACGACACGCTACAATGTGATCGCCCGCCCGCAGCAGCCCGGCCATACTCGCAAACACAGCCGCCATGCCCGTACCGGTGGCAATGCCATCTTCGGCACCTTCGAGCATACATACTTTTTCGACGAACTCCGAAACGTTGGGGTTCGAGAAGCGGCTGTAGATGTTGCCTTCCTCGGTTTCGTCGAACAATGCTTTGCCCTGTTCGGCACTCTCAAACGCAAAACTCGATGTCAGGTAGAGCGGTACAGAGTGTTCGCGGTTCTGCGATTTAGCCGCCTGTGTGCGTATGGCGCGGGTTTGTTTTTGCATATAAAGAAATATCAGGAACAGAGTCTGAACCAGGATTAGCCAGGATTGACAAGATTAACACAAGATATTGCGCTGCGCTTAATTGCTCTTGATAGTTGCAACCTGGTCAATTTAGTAGATAGAATAAGCGCAGCGTAAAATCTTGAATTAATCTTGTCAATCCTGGCTAATCCTGGTTCAGATGTGTTAGAAAAATAAAATAATCTTCCGCAAACTTACCAGAATAACGACAATGCCGACCAGCACCATCATTGTCTTCACCGGTAATTTCTGCGCGAGTCGGGCGGCAATGGGCGCGGCAATCATACCGCCCAGTATCAATCCCAGAATGACCATGCCGTAATTACTCAATCCGGCGAATAATGCAAACACAACCGACGAGGCAAACGACACAAAAAACTCGGCCAGATTCACCGACCCGATGGTGTAGCGCGGATGCCGGCCAGCGGCAATGAGCGTGGAATTAACAATTGGTCCCCAGCCGCCCCCGCCAATGGCGTCGATGAAACCGCCGAACCACGCCAGCAACCCAATGCGCCGAACGGGTCTTTTCTTGATGCGTTTGATTAAAGCTTTGCGGATGATGACCGCGCCCAGAATGGCCGTATACACCGAAATGGCCGGGGCCAGATACGTTGAGACAATCTCCAGATCAGCCAGTTTCGTAATCAGAAACGCGCCCAGCGCAGCCCCGATTACGCCCGGAATCAGCACGGCTTTGAACAGTCGGCTGTTGATATTGCCAAATTTCAGGTGCATATAACCCGACACGCCCGACGTAAATATCTCGGAGCTGTGAACGCTGGCCGTGGCAAATACCGGACTGATACCTACGCTGGTCAGAAAGGTAGTCGCCGTTACGCCATACGCCATGCCCAGTGCACCGTCAATCATTTGGGCAATAAATCCGGCAGCAATGAAGTAGAAAATGTCGGGCGAGAGGTCAATGGCTGTAGCCATCAACGTCAGCCGATCAAGCGTAAAATAACTGAAAACCAAGTGCCCAACCACCATCAGGGCCAGTGCCGAGAAAGCGTAGATGGCAATTTCGGTACGCGTGCGCCGACGCAACAGCAGGGCAAAGGGCGTGAGGGCCGGCTTCTGAACCCGCACCGCTACACCCGGAAAAGCCGCCCGTAAACCCGCCACCTGTTCTTCTGCCGCTTCACCCTCAAGCGTAATCGTCAGCCCTTTCAGATTGACTGGCAAGCCACTTTCTGCCGCCTGAACTGGACCCGGTGCCGACGTCACTATGTCGTCTGACTGCATAGTGTTTAAATTCTATCGAATTAATAGATTAATTGTTTTTTGAAAAACGGCACCAACTCGTGCCGTTTTTTGATGAAGGGTAGGCCGCAAAGGTAAACACGAATTACGGAACCATGCAAATTTCCAGTGTAATCTCTCAGCGCATCAGAGCGATGCTGCCCGTGTATCGCTGATATTTGTCGCCTTTCAGCAGCACTTCGGCCTCATAGGGATACTGACCGGCGGGCATTGGTGTATTGCCCCTATTACCGTCCCAGCACTCGCCGGGTTTGGCACTGTTGAGCGGGATGTCATAGGCTTCAAAAACCACTTCGCCCCAGCGGTTCCAGATACGCAGTCGTTTGATTTGCGTGGCTCCTTCATCGCCAAAGAGAGTCCAGGTGTCGCTGCGTCCGTCGCTGTTGGGCGTGAAAGCGTCGGGCGCAACAGCCTGGCACAGCAACAGCCGGAACACGTTGGCCGCGCTGGCCGAGTCGGGGCAGGCTCCCTGTTCGTAACCAACCGTCAGTTTAAGGCCGTATTCGCCGGGCCGTAGATCGCCGAAAATAGGTCGGGCGGCTGTGCTGGTCAGGCCGTTACTTAGTTCCCAGCGGAATTGTCTGGCGTTGGGGTCGGTAGCTACAAGGGCAACGGGGCCGGGCACACAAAAGTCAGGTCCATCGGCAACGGAGAAGGTTGGTTTTAGTGGTGGCTGGATCGTTACGCCCTGCGCCAGAGTGGCCGAGCAGCCGGACGATGCACCCAGTACGGTCAGGCTAACGGTGGCGTTTGTCAGTGTGGGCGGAAAAACGTGCCGGGGCGAAAAATTTACGGAGTCGATGGGCGAGCCGTCGCCGAAGCTCCAGCGAAAACGGCGGGCCGGATCGCTTCGGTTCACAAATTGGGCTTCCTGCAAATTACAGACAAATGGTTTTGGTACCTCAAAACGCACGTCGGGCGGTGCAGTAGTGGTCAGCGAACGTGGCAACGAATTGGAGCCGCAGGGCGTAATGGCCGTCAGCGTAAACGAGTAAACCCGGTTGGCTTCGGCAAAGCGGTGAACGGGGTTGGGCGTGGTGTACGTAGCTCCGTCGCTGAACGTCCAGATCCACGACGTAGGGCGGGGTACTGTGGCGTCGGTAAACTGTACGGCTTCGCGGGCGCAGGGCTTATCGCTGGAGAGCGTAAACAAGGGCTTAACAATGGTTGGATATACACGAATAGCTACGGTATCGGTGGCGGTTCCGCAGGCGTTTTGCACCCGGAGCGTAACCCTGTACGTGCGGGCCGAATCAGAGGCTAAAAAGCGGTGCAAAACGGTATCCTGCTGCGTTTGCCGGGTGGTGCCATCGTCGAAATTCCAGGTACTGACCTGCCCTTCGCCAACCGACCGATTGGAAAACCGCAACGTTGCGGGCGTACAGCGAACGGTGGTTGAATCGACGCCGATTTCAGCAAAAGCCAGTGGGCGAACCGTGAGCCGGGCCGTATCGATTTCGGTGCCGCAGCCGTTCGAGGCCGTCAGTGTGGCCGTAAAGGTGCGGGTCGTTTGCCCCTGATTTCGGTATGTATAGGTACTGGCCGTCAGCGATGTACTCGTTACGCCGTCGCCATAATCCCAGCGATACGTAATGCCCGGCTGTGCAGCCCGATTCACGCCAAACGTAACAACCATCGGTGAGCAATCGGCAGTTTTGCTGGGTTGTAAGCGAAACGGCGCAGGTGGGGCTGTTAGCGTGATGGTCTGCTGGGTTTCGTTGCTACAGCCACCCGCCGAAGCCCGCAGCGTAACCGTTTGCGGCCCCGCCGACAACGACAGCGCGGGCGTGGGCGTTTGCCCGGTTGCTTTTTCAACCCCATTGACCAGCCAGCTATACGAATCGGCCCCGGTCGAACTGTTGACCACCGTAACGGGCCGATTGGTACATTGGCCGGTCAGGGCAAAGGCCGATTTTGGTTGTCCGATGCTTACGCTGAACCGGGCCGACTCCTGGCAACCGCCCGAACTGCTGACCTGATAGGTAATTGTTACGCGGCTGGCAGTCAGATTGGTAAGCAGCAGCGAATCGCCCCGAATACAGTTGTTGCAGTCGGTAGTTGACCACGTTCCGCCCGACGGACTTCCCGGCAGTTTTACCCGATTTTGGCTGGCGCAGGCGGTCAGGCCATTGACCGTAACGCCCACGCCAGTAACGGTCAGGTCTACGAAATCAGACACGGCGCACCGCCCGTTGCCCACCCGATACGACACACGCACGGTGCCGGTGCCGCCCGGCACAAGCGTTGTCTGACCGTTTTGTACGCCAAGCCGTATGCCCGATGCACCACTTGTGATACTCCACGAGCCACCGGGCTGATCGGCCAGCAGGGGCAGAGCCGCACTGTTGGCGCAGACCGTTGACGATTTGGGCAACGAAGTTATTTTGACTTCTGCTGGTTTGTTGACCGTAAACGACATGCTCACTGGCTGGGAACCGCAAATGTTCTGGGTAGTAACGGCCACCACATAAGGCGTAGGGGTGAGCGACAACGGCACGCCTACTGTGGGGTTGAACGGAACACCGTTGAGCGTGTACGTGGCCCCGGCCAGCGGGCTATCAACCTTAAACGTAAAGGCTTCGCAGGTGTCGCTCTGCTTTTTCAGCGTGGGCGTGGGCAGGTCGAGTACGCGGTGAACGCACCGGACTCGGTTTGGAATGCCACAGGCGTTATCGACTGTCAGCGTAACGATATAATCGCCGGGCTGGGTAAACCGCACTTTCGGGTTGGGCGACGACCGGTTGGTGCGCTCCTGAAACGACACCAATGCCGGACCCGAAATGTCCCATGTATACGAAGATGCATTGGTTGAACTCGTGCCGTTGAACCGCACCGTACCGTTTCCCGCCGACAGGCAGATAAAAACCGTGTCGTTGCGGGTAGTGGTCGAACCCGAATCCCGGATGGCGGCAATGGCTTTGTCGATTACCCGCACCGGAGCCGAGTAGGGCGTACTGGGCGCGCAGGTGCCGGTTACGCTTAGGGTAGCCGTGTAGGTGCCACTTTGGGCATAAGTGTGCGTGCCGAGCGCGTCGGGTGGGCTGTTGTCGCCGTAGTTCCAGAGGTAGGTATTGGTGCCACTGGCGGGGCAGGTTTGGTTTTGGAAGTTGAGCCGCTGCCCGGCGCAGATAGCACCTACCTCAAATTTGGGCCGGGGCGTATTGCGGAATGTAATATCGAAGCTGCTGTTGGCGGGTGTACCGGTGCCGCAGTTGTCGGTTTGCCGGAACTTAATACTGCGGTCGGCATCGTTGCGGCAGTTTTCAACAAACTCTTTCACGTCGTACTCATGCGTAAATTCGAGTTTGCTGGGGTCATACACCTCCTGCTGTACCTGATTGTCGCCCCAGTCGATACGGAAATTCTTCAGCACGCAGGCTGAGCCAACCGGAACGTCGAGCAGAATGGTGACTACGTGCCGGGTCGTGCCTTCTTTCAGGCAGATGTCGTACTTACCATCTTTGGGTTTGATAGAGGGACCAATTTGCCCCAGGGCGGGCAGTGAAACGAGCACGACAAAATAGAGCCAGCCAGCTATTGAGAGCCGATTTATTGAGCAGAACATGGTGCGGGAAGTATGTATGGGCAATCTACGCAGGTGGTTCGGAAGAAGCAAAAAAATCTGTAGTTTATTGATTTGTAATGAACTACACTGTTTCTTTACCAAATATCCACTCCATGACATTTATTGATGACACGTACTTTACGTTCGCTGCTCTGTGCGGCTTCTGCTGCTGTCAGTTCCCTGACGGCCCACGCACAAGACCCGCAATTCTCCCAGTTTTATGCCAACCCGATTTATCATAATCCGGCCTTCGCGGGTGGCTCCGGTGCGGGGCGGCTTATTGCCAACTATCGGATGCAGTGGCCCGCTTTAGATGCCCGCTACCGCACAGCGGCCTTTTCGTTTGATACCTACGACGAAGATACGCGTGTCGGGCTGGGCGTACAGGCCATCAGCGACTGGCAAAGTACTGTTTTTCAGACAACCCAACTCAGCGGCATTGGGTCGTGGATGCTGCCCATTATGCAGGACAATGACCGCGAAGCCCGCGTCGTTTTCGGCTTGCAGGCATCGTATATCGGTAGCCGATTCGACCCGGCGGGCATGACCTTCGCCGATCAGTATGCCGTGGGCGGTTTGGTTAACGTTGTGTCTGCCGACCCGCTGGCAATGGGCGGGGCTTTGTCGAAGCACAGTGCTGACTTTTCGGGCGGTATCCTGTTTGAACACGACCTCGGCGACGATAAAGCGAAATATTGGGCCGGGCTGGCCGTTCATCACATCTACCGGTCGCAGCTACGGGGCGACTGGCTGGGGCAGCGCATTAGCGGGATGGCCGGGCTACGCATTCCGTTTACGGGTGGGAGGGGTCTTTGGAACAAGGGTTTAGTGCATCAGCAAAACCGCGACCGCTCGGTGAGCCTGACTACACATCTGCGGCAGCAGGGCAATAATCTTCAGTTAGATACGGGCTTCAACCTCACCTACTCGCCCCTGATGGTGGGCGTATGGTATCGCGGTATTCCGATTCGGCGGCTCGACAAAACGTTCCAGAACGACGCACTGATTGGCATCGTCGGGTTTCAATTCGACCGCTTTCTGGTAGAATACAGCTACGACATCACCGTGTCGCCCCTTCGATTCGCGACGGGTGGGGCGCACGAACTCAGCATCTGGTATGGACTCGACAGCCTGTTTCAGTTCAGCAGCACAAAAAACCGGAGTGCCCGACGCCAACGCCGATGCCAGCACTTTTAGCCCTCTCAAAAAAAACGGCACGAATCGATTCGTGCCGTTTTTCTAATAGCATACAGCCGGGCCTAAGCCCCACATATTATCGATCCCAGAACACGCGGTCGATGATGGTATTATTGGCTCCCTGCGCTTCTACGTTGGCCCGATTCTGCTGCACTTCAGAAAGCGGGTACGGCCACCGACGCGGGAATCGACCGCTCGTAAACTGCTGCGAACTCGATGCCAACGTCAGGGCCGGTACACCGTTGGGGCGGTCGGCGGTGATGCTCCGTCGCCAGTCGGTCCAGGCTTCGGGTTCGAGATATAGGCCAATATATTTTTCGGTGAAGATTTTATCGAGCGTAATCGTCTCAGCCGTTTCCGAACCGAACTGCCGGATGTATGCCTGATTGGCTGTTGTACTCGTTACCAAGCTAAACGCCGGAATGGGAGCCGTAACTTTGTTGATACTGGCCGCAACAGCCGCGTTGTAGGCCGCAGCCGCTTCGGCCCGACGACCTAACCGCAAATTGGCTTCCGCTTCAATGAACTTCGTTTCAACGAAGGTGATAAAATTGGCCGGAGCTTCGGGGCGGTTGATGTAGCCGCCCAACTGCGAAGCCGCCGGACGCGACACCCCGGCGGGCGTTCCGACGAAGGGTGCCCCCGTTGTGTTGGCCCGAACGTAGAACGGTAAACGCGGGTCGCTGCGCGTATTGAGCAGGTTTACAAAAAACTCACCGGCCCGAACGCCGTTGCCAAAGCTACCCACCAAATACCGGAACCACGGCCCGGCAGCATCGACCGTGTTGCCAAACACAATCCGGGCATCATCGGCATTGCCGGTGAACGTACCCGCCTGAATCTGCTCCAGAGCCTGCCGCGCCGACTGTTCGGGATTAACCTTGCTCAAATGGTTGAAATACCGGGCCTTCAGCGCACGGGCGGCCAGAATCCAGCGCGGGCGGTTGCCGCCATACACCAAATCATCGCGACCGGGCGAGAAAGTACTCGTAGTGGCCTGTAAATCAACGATACCCTGCGAGAGCAGCGTTTGTACGGTGTCATAGAGCGCGGCTGCCTGATCGTAGCGCGGTTGCACCACCCGCCCGTTGGGAGTATTTCCCCGGAAGGCTTCCGAATAGGGCACGTTGTTCCAGAGATCGACTGCCTGACCGAGAGCCGTAGCCATCATGATGCGGGCCACACCCCGGTAGTGGGGCGCGTTCAGTTCACCGGCTTTGCGGATAATCACGCTCAGGTCGTTCATGGAGCCGGGGTAGAGGTTGCCATCCCAGACGCGGGCCGCGAGGTTGCCGTTCAGGTCATACTGCCCCACCGACAGGTAAATGTTTTCTACCCCGCCAATCTGCTGCAAAAAGATGCTGTTGAACTGCGCAATGTCGCCGTTGATGCCATACGACAGGTTGGCCTGCGCGGCTGGAAGCAGCACGTTTACCGGCGCATCGGTCGGGGCGTTGGGGTTGACGTTGATGTCGCCAAACTGGCAGCCGGTGAACAGTATTACCGGCATAAGTAGAGCGAGAACTGGTTTTATAAATCGGTTCATCGGATTAGAACGTAGCGTTTAAGGTAATACCCATGCTGCGGGTGTTGGGGTTGCCGAAGTAATCCAGGCCCTGTGCCGGGCTAAGACCATACAGGCTGGTTTCGGGGTCGATACCGCTGTAGTTGGTGAACAACAGCAGGTTGCGTCCAAAAGCCGTGAGCGTGGCCCCTTTCAGGAACTTGCTGCCGCCAAACCAGTTGGCGGGCAGTTTGTAGCTCAGGTTGAGGTCGCGCAGCCGTACCCACGAGGCATCTTCAACAAACGGCTCATGCACACCGGCGGCACCCGTGGCCCGGCCATTGGCCTGAAACCAGTTGGCCTGCGTCAGCGTTACGGCCTGCGTGTTGGCCGGAGCTTCGGCAGAGGCCGTGTACAGGCCCGTTTGCGAATCGCGTCCCGTAGCCACTACGCCCTCGAAGGTGCGCTGTTGCCCGCGTTCGAGGGTCCGGGTAGTCATGCCGATGTTGGTCAGCACGGCCTCGGTGCCGTTCCAGACGTCGCCCCCGCTGCGGATGTCCCACAGAAACGACAGCGACAGATTGCCGTAAGTGAGCGTATTCCGAATGCCCAGCAGGAAATTGGGGTTGGGGTTGCCCAGCAGCAGGTTGTCGCGCCGGACGGGGAAGCCTGCGTTCGGGTTGGCTACCGGCTGCCCCTGTGCGTTCAGCACTGGTTGTCCGTTGGGGCCAATCTGGTTCTGCGGTTCGATGATGACCCGGCCCTGTGCATCGCGCAGCCAGCCCGAACCATAGAACACGCCAAACTGCTGACCCGGCACCAAACGCGGCTGGAAGATCGTACCAAAGCCCGGCAGCAGAATCGGCTGGTCGTCGCCGATGGTCGAGATAACGATGTTGCGGTTGCGGGTAAAGTTAAACGACGCTTCCCACTGGAACTTGCTCTTTTTCACCGGGGTCACGGTCAGGATGGCTTCGATACCCCGGTTCTGCAACTCGCCCGCGTTGATAAGTTCGGAGGTAAAACCCGACGACGACGCCCGTGGCACCGACACCAACTGGTTGCGGTTGCGCGAGTTGTAGTACGTAACGTCGAGCGAAACCCGGTTTTGGAGGAAGGCCAGTTCGGCACCTACCTCAACGGTTGTGTTCAATTCGGGCCGGAGGTTGGCGTTGCCGATCTGGTTGCTGAGTGTGGAGCCGCCGATGTTGCTGCCCCGAATCGGGAACGAGATGCCGTTGCCGAAACCGTCGGCAGCACCCGCCCGCACGAAAAACGTTTCGGTCGAATAAGCGGGCGGAATGTTACCGGCCTGCGCGAACGAACCCCGAATTTTGGCAAACGACAACGCGTTGCTGTTCAGCTTCAGCGCGTCGCTCAGAACGAGCGCACCGCTCACCGAACCGAACAGGAATGAATTGGTTTCGGTGGGCAGGGGCGAGGCCCATTCGTTCCGCAGCGAACCTTCCAGAATGGCCCAGCCCTTGTAGTCGGCTTTGACGTTGGTGAAGGCCGCGAACGTGCGCCGACGAGTCCGGTTCTGCACCGGGTTGGCAATAACAGTAGCGTTCGAGATGTTGAAGAAACCCGGCTGGTTGAACGTGTTTCCGTCTAAGTATGAGCGGGTTACATCGTTGTTGAAGAAGTTATGACCCACCAGCGCGGTTAGGTTGATGTCGCGTAGCTGCTTGGTAGCGGTCAGCAGAAAGTCGGTGTTGAAGGTCTTATTAACGAACGTTTCTTCGTAGATGCGCCCAAACCGGCCATCGCCCCCAAACGAGCCAATGTCGAAAGCGGCCACGCGCCGGTCGGTAAACACGTCGGCACCACCCCGGAACATGGCACTCAGCCACGGCAGAATCTGGTAGTTGAGTTGCCCGTAGCCAATGAACCGGTCAACACGGTCGCGGTAGGGGTTTTTGTTGACCGTCCAGAGCGGACCGTCGGGGCCGAGGCCGAGATCGCTGGGGTTCATGCCGTCGATTTGGTCGCGGTTGCGGAAGTTACGCTGCGACCCGTTCGGGAACTGGTAGGCAACGGGGTTGAGCGGGTCGCTCTGGCCGTTGAAAATATCGAAATGGGGGGGCGTGCGGTACAAGCCCTGCGTGACGCCCGTAAAGTTATCGCCCCGACCCACGCGGTTGCCGCCTGAGTTGACATACGTAGCCGACGCCGACATCCGTAGTTTATCGCTCAGGGCCGACTCGCCGGAGAGTTTTACCGTTGTTCGCTCGAACGTGTTGTTCGGAATAACCCCCGTTTGCGAAAGCCGACCCGCCGAAAAGTACATGTTGCCGTTGCGGTTGCCACTGCTGATACTCACGTGGTTGTCGAAGGTGCGGCCTGTCTGGTAAAAGTTACGCTGGTTGTCGAATACATTAGGCACAACCGTACCGGCGGTGGGGTCGGTAGTTGGCACGATGCGGCCCTGCGGGTAGCGGGCGTCGGTCAGTGAGGTGCTGTAGCGGAGGTCGCTGATGCGCGGCCCGAACATAAACGTTTGCCCCGGCACATCGCTGTAGGTGCCGTTGGTGCCCTGCGCAAACTGATCCTGCAACGGAAAAAAGCGGTTCACCTGATCGACCGAGGCCGACGAGTTGACCGTGACCGTAGTTTTGCGGGTATCGCTGCGCGAGCCTTTTTTGGTGGTAATCAGCACCACGCCACTACCCGCCTGAATGCCGTAGAGAGCCGTAGCTGCCGGGCCTTTCAACACCGAAATGCTTTCAATGTCATCGGGGTTGATGTCGACGGCCCGGTTCGAGTTATCGACCGACGACGACGACGACAGTGTGTTGAAGGTGTTGTTGATGGGAATACCATCGACTACAAACAGCGGCTGGCTGCTACCCTGAAACGACGATTTGCCCCGGATGTTGATGCTTGACGCGGCTCCCGGCGTACCGCCCTGGCTAATGACCTGCACCCCGGCCACCTTACCGTTCAGGGCATTGACGAGGTTCGGCTCCCGCGCCCGAATAATTTCGTCGCTTTTCACCTGCTGGGCCGAGTAAGTCAGCGTTTTCTTTTCCTGGCTGATGCCGAGTGCCGTTACAATCACTTCGTTGAGCTGGCGGCTGTCTTCGGCGAGAGTAATGTTGAGTGTCGATGCCGAACCAATCTCAACCTCCTGGGTCAGGAACCCGACTGCCGATACCACAAGCCGGGCGGCATTAGTGGGGAGGGCCAACCGGTAGTTGCCGTTGGCATCGGACGTAGTACCGCGATTCGTGCCTTTTACCACAAGGCTGGCTCCCGGTATCACTGAACCATTTGCGCTGACCTGCCCCGTCAGGGTTCGTTCCTGGGCAAAGGTGAGCGCACTGACCAGAATAAACGCGATCAGTAAACCTGTTTTTCTCATGTAGATAAGTAGATGATGATAACTATAAAACCAAAAATGGTAGTATTGCTATCAACAACATGAGTAAAATTTTGTTCGCTCAACAGGTCTCCGAGACGAAATTTAATGTAGCTCTACGTGGCTATCGCAGAAATTCAGCTACTAAAATGCCCAGATACGTGCCGATGGCGTTGCCCAAAGTTCCGACCAGTACAGCAGGCAGTTGCAGGTCGGGCCGACCGAGACTTTTTGCCAGTGCCAATGCCGATGTTGCCCCGCCCACATTCGCCTGCGACGCAATACCCAGCACGGCCCAGTCCTGCCGAAACACTGCCCCCAGCCCGAACAGAATCAGCGCGTGAATCAGTACCAGCGTCAAAATCATACCGAATAATATGACGGCTAACTGACCGTCGCGGATAAGCGCGGCCACATCGCAGTAAGCCCCGATTACGGCCAGAAAAACATAAATTCCGAACAGGCCCAGTAGCCGACTGCCCCGCAGGTTGTTCACAACCCGAAACTGCGCCAGTGCCAGCGCAATGGTAGTCAGCACCAGCACAAACGGCAACCCCGACACCAGGGCGGCTATTTGTTTCGACAGAAAAATGGCCCCTATGCCCAAGCTCAGCAGGAGAGCCAGGTCGCTGGGCGTCAGGGTATCCGAATCTGAAAAGGGGTTGCTGTCGGCATCGGTTTGTGCATTTGTGGCCGTGGGCAGTGTGCGCGGAAAGCGTTGTTGCAAGAAGCGCGGCACCGATAGCGTAACAACCATCCAGAGCGTAGTCATGATGTTGTCGGCGGCAGTGGCGGCAATGAATAGATTACCAGCTTTCGATACGTTGTAGTGCAATGCTACAGCGTGAAAATTAACACTACCGCCAATATACGTGCCGGTAAACATGCCCGCCAGCGCGTAATGCAGCGCACCGATGGTTTGCGGGGCCGAAAAGAGCCATACGCTGGTTAGCACCCCGATGATGACCCCTGCCGAACCAATCAGATACATACTCAGCATAGGCAGACCGGCCTGCCGAAGGTCTTTGAGATTGACACTCAATAGCAACAAAAACAGCGAAAACGGGGCTACATAGCTGAAGATACCATCATAAACAGGCGTCTCGGTAGTGGGAATAAGGCCGAAGTTGGCTTCGATGGCAGTCAGCAGAATAACCAACAGGGCTGTACCGATGTGATGGAAACCGGGTTTGCGGGAAAGCCATTCGCAGATGACAACGTTCAGACAAAGAATAAACAGGATGAAAAGCGTGTCGGTCACGATAAAAAAAGAGAAGATGTAGAACGTAAATATACTTAAGTGTCAGGCTGTTTGATGCTTGTAAGGCATAAATTAAGGCCCAAATATCATAAGGCTTTTGCTTGCATTCGTAAAATATTTTCTAACAGAAATAGTAAATCGCCAAACAAACCATTACTTTGCGACAAGTTTCTTTAAAATTTTAACCTAACTTAAAGTCAAATGAACAGAAAATTACTACTGAGTTTGTGGTTGTTTTTTGGCCTAACGGTAACAGGACTCGCACAGGGTCAGACAGTTACTGGTAAAGTAACCGACTCGCGCGGAAACGGATTGCCGGGGGTGTCGGTTTTGGTCAAAGGCACCGCACAAGGTACTACAACCGACGCCGATGGGAACTTTCAGTTGAACGCGCCAGCCACTGCCCGTATCGGCTTCAGCTACATCGGCTTCCTGAGCCAGGAAGTAGCCGTCAACAACCGCTCGACCCTCAACGTTACGCTGGGCGAAGACACCCGCCAGCTCGAAGAGGTAGTGGTATCGGGTCTGGCAACTACCGTAAAACGGTCTAATCTGGCAAACGCCGTTGCCCGGCTCGACAGCAAGGAACTGACGGGCGTAACCAGTCCGGTTACTACCGATGGGGCTTTGCAGGGAAAATTGGCCGGTGCCAATATCGTTGCCAACACGTCTGTGCCGGGGGGCGGCTTCAACCTCCAGTTCCGTGGCGTTTCAACGCTTGGTGCCTCGGCTTCGCAGCCCCTGTTTATCGTCGATGGCGTATACATCGACAACGGTCAGTACTCCAATGGCCGGTCGGCAGCCAACAAAGCGGCAGCGGGGTCATCGCAAAGCACACAGGATAACAACGCCAACCGATTGGCCGACCTTAACCCCGACGATATCGAAAGCATCGAAGTGCTGAAAGGTTCGTCGGCGGCTGCTATTTACGGTACGCGGGCCAATGCCGGGGTAGTAATCATCAATACCAAGCGCGGTAAAGGTGGTAAAACAACCGTATCGTTTGGGCAGGACTTAGGCTTCAGCAAGGCACTCAGCTACTACGGCGGTTCTGACTGGACCGAGCAGAAACTCACTGATCACTTCTCGAATACGAAAAATCCCGATGGAACGCCCAACGCGGCTGGCATTGCCCAGTTGAATGCGGAGATTGCAGCACTCCGGGCGGCTCGTGCCAATGGCACCTATACCGATTGGGAGCGGGTTGTCTATGGTGGCACCGGAGCCATTCGCAACACCCGGCTGGGGGTCGCGGGAGGAAACGACCGGACCAAGTTTTACGTCAACGGGAGTATCTCGGATGAAACAGGGATTATCAAAAATACCGGCTTTCAGCGGTACTCGCTACGGGCGAACGTAGATCACAAACTGACGAACTGGCTCGATTTCAGCATTAACTCGAACTACATTGTCAGCAACAACGACCGGGGCTGGACCGGAAATGATAACTCGTATATCAACTACGGCTACGCATTACCCTACACGCGCCCGTATGTCAATCTGTATCCCGATGCGAACGGGCAGTATCCGAACAACCGCAACGGCGTAGGCGAAAACCCGCTGGCTGTTCGTGACCGGGCTGTCAACAACCAGAAAAACAACCGCGTGTTGCAGGGCTTCACCGTGAACGCCCGCGCCATCAATACGGCTAAGTCGTCGCTGACGTTCCGGGTCAATGGTGGGCTGGATTACCAGAACGGTTTCGCAACAATCTGGTTGCCATCTGATCTGCAATCGCAGTTGGCCGAGGCTAATCCCGGTTATGCGCAGGATACCCGCACCGAAGTGTTTAACTCGAACGTACAGTTTTCGGCGATTTACACGCAGGCGGTTATGGATGGTCGGCTCAACCTGACCACGTCGGCAGGGGCGGTTCGGCTCTATAAATACCTGCGTTCCAACTACGTGCGTGGCACGGGGCTGCCCGCTGGCGTGTCGAACCCGGCTCGTGGTCGTGTAATCGACGGTTTTGCTGAATATCAGGAGAATACCGACGTTGGTTTGTTTGCGCAGCAGGATGCCAACTT
This sequence comes from Spirosoma montaniterrae, assembly GCF_001988955.1. Classification (NCBI taxonomy): domain Bacteria; kingdom Pseudomonadati; phylum Bacteroidota; class Cytophagia; order Cytophagales; family Cytophagaceae; genus Spirosoma; species Spirosoma montaniterrae. The sequence goes on from NZ_CP014263.1 coordinate 1,218,613, forward strand.
TGACGACAAGATTATCGGCTCGGTAGGTATCCGTTTCGATAAATCGACGCTGAACAGTGAATTCGACAAATTTTACGCCTTTCCACGGGCGGCAGTAGCCGTTAATGCGACCCGCTTTGGCTCATGGGCCGGCAGCACGGTGAGTCAGTTGAAGTTCCGCGTTGCCTACGGGCAAACGGCGGGTCTGCCCAACTTCGGTACGCCCTATTCGCAGTTGCAGGTTGTTGGTGTAGGTGGTCAGGGCGGTTTGGTGCCATCGACCGTTCTTGGTAACAATAATATCAAGCCCGAGCGTGCTACTGAATTGGAATACGGGGTTGACTTCGGCCTGCTCAATGGCCGGATAACGGGTGAATTTACGCTGTACAACAAAAAAGTGTTCGACCTGATTCAGCCGTTGACAACTGCTCCAACAACGGGCGTAACCTCAACACAGATCAATGCCGCCGACCTCACCAACCGGGGGCTTGAGTTCTCGCTGGGTGCCGACGTGGTTCGGAGCGAGAACTTCAAGTGGTTTATTCAGCCGATCTTCTGGTACAACCGCTCAAAAATTACGCGGCTGGCTATTCCCGAACGTCTGACGGGCGGCTTCGGTGCAACGTTTGGGCAGTGGCGTGTGAAAGGCCCGGACGCCGATGGCCGGACCTATTCGCCAACCGAAATTGTTGGACAGCCCCGCACACTGCCTGCCACTGATCCTGGCTTTGCCACGTCGTGGACGAGCTACGGCGACGCTCAGCCCAAATACGAACTCTCGCTGAACAACCGGATTACGTTCCTGAAAAATTTCGAGTTCTCGGCACTGCTCAACTACCGCCATAAGTTCACAGTAGTATCGCTGACGCGCGTGCTCTGGGATGAGGGCGGTAATACCTACGACTGGAATGAAACCGATGATCGGGGAAATGACGGTAACACGCCGAACGGTATCTACCGGCAGAATGCCAACGGCCTCGACGAAAATGGCGTTCCGAAGCCGGGCTACAACCCCAATATCTACAGCTTCCTGAAACTGCGCGAAGTGGCCCTGTACTACCGCGTTCCGACGCCGACCCTGAAGCAGGTGTTTGGTAATGTCGTCAGCAACGTTCGGATAGGCATTTCGGGTAATAACGTGCTCCGCTGGACCGACTACACGGCTGGCTACGACCCTGAAAACTCGAACTTCGGTTCGCTGGCATTAGGGGGCGGTGTCGACCTCGGCTCGTCGCCTGCCGTTCGCCGGATGATGTTCCACATCGCCGTTGATTTTTAAGTAGCTAAAAAACACCGTTTTGTGTTATAAAGACGTTTTCTTACTATGAAAAAACATACATCTATTCTGCTCGCCGGTATGCTGGCGGGTAGTTTCACGGCCTGCAATCCGCTGCAAACGGAACAGGTTATCGACCCAAACTTTCCCAGTGTGGGGGCGGTTTCGGCCAATGCATCGAAAGCTCAGTTAGACGCCCTCGCCATTGGTCAGATTTCGCTGGCCCGTGGAACTAATGCAACGGGTTATGGCACCTACTTGCTTATCGTAGGAACGATTGGCAAAGAACTGTTTAACTTCAACGGCACCGAGTCGCGCTGGATGACCGAACTGAACGGAACACGCCCCATTGATAACTCGGCTTTCTACAACGGCGCAACAACTACGTTCGGGTTGCCGGTTCGTCAGGCCAACATCACGCTGGCCTCGCTCAATAACACCAGTTCGGTTAGTGATGCACAGAAGAACGGCTACCGGGGTATTGCCAACACCTACAAAGGACTGGCCTATCTGTATATGCTGAATGCACAGGGAACCAACGGTATTCGTCTGAACGTAGAAGACCCCTTCAAGCCCAGTAAGCTGGCGAGCTATGCCGAATCGCTGGCGGGTATCGCCAAAATTCTGGACGAGGGTGCTACGCAGTTGGATCAGGCCGGTACGGCTTTCGCGTTTACTACGCCTTCCGGGCTGGCGGGTTTCAATACCCCCGCTACTTTCAAGCGGTTCAACCGGGCCATTGCCCTGCGGGTAGCTATCTATCAGGCCGACTGGGCTAAAGCGGCTACCTTGCTGCCCCAGACGTTCTACAACGCATCGGGCGATCTGAATGTCGGCCCCCGCAATACGTACAACCCTACGCCCCCCGACGTGCAGAACCCTTTGCTCAACACCTCATCGAGCCAGATTGTGGGTGTGAAAGAGGTATTCGAGGCCGCCGAACCCGGCGACAAGCGGTTGGCAAAAGTACGGAAGCTGGACGCGCCCCTGACGTATACCTCCGGTGTTAACTACAGTACACCGTATCTGACCAATATGTTTACCAGTGCCAGCGACGCCATCCCCATTATTCGGAACGAAGAGCTGGTGCTGATTGCCGCCGAAATTGCTGCCCAACAAGGTAATGTAGCCGAAGCTACCCGAAACATCAATATTGTTCGGACGGCGGCTGGCTTGCCCAACTACGCAGGTGCCACCACGAAAGACGCCCTTATCAATGCCATTCTGAAAGAGCGGCTGTATTCGCTGTTCTACGAAGGCCATCGCTGGGTCGATATGCGTCGGTATAACAAACTTGGCGAAATTATACTGCCTGTGACCGGAATGAAAGTGCTGGAACGGCTGGAACGCCCGGTTGCCGAAGTAAACTGGGATATCTTCAACCCGTAGACGAGTTTTTTAAACGCAGAGGAGGGGAGATTTCGCAGAGATCACAGAGTTTATACGATATTGAATTAGGTGTGGCGTATGGCTGGCGCGAGGGAGACGCAAAGGGTTGCGTCTCTACGCCGGATGGTCACTTGTAGAGACGCAACCCTTTGCGTCTCCCTCGCGCCAGCCGTCGCCCTTTGCGTCTCCTGTGCGCCAGCCATACGACAAAGCAATGTCAATAGGGTATTAAAACTCAATAATCTCTGCGAAACCTCCCCTCCTCTGCGTTTAAACGTATTTATTCTCCCGCAATAGGGTCGGTTTGCCCGTCGGGGTCGCCCGAGACGAAGCCGCGTGTCGGAACATTGCGCCCCCGAATCAGCAGCAAACCCGCCACGTGGGGCGCGGCCATGCTGGTGCCGCTCAAGGTTGCATATCGGCCATTGATGTAGGTCGAGGTAATCCGAACGCCGTAAGCGCAGACGTCTACACTGGGGCCGAAATTGGAAAACGACGCAAACTGGTTGTTCCGATCCATTGCCGACACCGTAAACACATTCGGGTGGTTGACCCGCGCTGGCGAATAATTATCGCTGTTTTCGCCTTCGTTGCCAGCCGCAATGGCAAACAGAATGCCCGCGTTGGCGGCCTGCCGAATGGCATTTTCGAGGGTGTTCGATACGCCTTCTCCGCCCAGACTCAGATTCACCACGTCGCCCGCGCGTCCATTCTGCCGAACGTGATTTACGGCCTGAATGATGCCCGACAGCCGCCCTTCGCCCAACTGATTCAGTACTTTCAACGCTACTAATCTGGCTCCCGACGCCACGCCCGTAACACCGGCACTGTTGTTTTTGGCACCAATAATACCCGCTACGTGCGTACCGTGGCCGTTCTGGTCATCTGCCGACGTGTTTCCGCTCACAAACGAGCGGCTGCGCTCGGTATCGACGTTCAGATCAGGATGGTCGAGGTCGATGCCGGTGTCGACCACCCAGACGGTTTTGGTGGTTTGCAGGTCGCCCCGCCCGAAACCGGTTTGCCGAATGTTCCAATACACGGTGCTGGATAGGCTCACATCGACGCAGGTACAGATCGACATAATCCGGTCGGGTTCAACCGTCTCAACGGCGGGGTCTTGCTCCAGTTCCACGGCTTCGGCGGCTGATATATGCGCCAGAAACGTAGTTTTCTCATCGGAAGCCAGCAACTCGGCCTGCTCGTCGGTGATACGGTGACGCGACAGCAGCCGCGTAAAATTCGTTTGGGCGGCACCAATGCGGGCGTTGGCCGAGCCTGTCGGGGGTTGTTCGGGCTGGTAAGTAACGATATACGAACCGGCAATGGCCTGCCCGTTGTTGGCGGTGGCTTTTACCAAACAGTCGGCAGTGATGCCCGGCTCAACATCCTGATCGGCGCGGCAACCGAATACGGCAACGCCCAGCACGACAGCGTTGATAAGCGTTGTAGGAGAGAGAAAACGTCGCATGACGATGTACGGAATGGAGGGTGAATCAACTGATAAAGAATGCCGTACACGTTTCGGTCATGCGTGTCGAGAGAGGGTGTTATGGTTGTGTTGAAAGAACGAAAAACCGGCCTTAACCGTGCATGGGCCGGTTTAGGTTTTTGGTAAATTTTTAAGCGGCAAAAACACCACGCGCCCGGCAGCCGGAAAATGGGTTTGAGCAATCGGCGGGCCGTAGCGTCGATAGAACTGAGCTACCTGCGCCGGAGACAGCAGATCGGGGTAAAGGTTTATACCGGCAAAGTTATTGGTTCGCAAAAACTGGTCGAGAAACTGCCAGTCTGGTTTGGTAAACACATAGCCCGGTTTGAGCAGGCGGGGCCAGCCATCGCGCAAAAACGGCTGAATCTGATCGGGGTGAAGCCGACCGAAATACTGTCCAACGGCTTTTTTGTCGTAAAACCGCCGAAACGTAAACACGGCATTTTGCGCGTCATAATGCGGGCAAAGTCCCTCGGCCATGCCTGTGCCATCGGCACCAACGGCGCAGAATGGAAAGTCAAGCACGGCCTCGCCCGGTTGCTGGCGGACAACGGCGCAATAACGAAGCACATCGTCTGATACAATCAGCGTTGGCAGGTAGGTTCGGAGCAAAAAACCATGCCGCCACTCGCTGAGCATCAGCAGTATGACCAGACCAAGTGCCAGCAAACCCGGTCGGTGGCGGGGTAGGCGGAGGGGCAGGGCCAGCAGCACCAGCAGCACCGGATATACCAAACTTGCCCGCCCGCCGTGCCGATTGAAGCTAAACCACGGAAATACTTTCAGCGTGGGCAGCAGCACCGGATGGTAGAGCAGACACAGGAGCAGCATCAGCACAACCGGCAACCACAACGCCACCCGATGCCGGGTTTGCCACAGCCCCAGACCCGCCAGCAGGGTAAGATACAAACCCGGACTGCCCTGCCCGAAACTCTCGAACGAATCGCGAAGCCATTGCTGATACGGCAAACCAAGTGTGTCGAACCCCAACAAATAAGGTATAAATAGCCGGGCCGGGTGCGACCATAGTGGCGCAGTAGGAGTTGCGGCAAAATCGAACTGCCAGGCCGTAAGCGCAATTTGCAGCGTCAGCGGCACGTATAGCCAGATGCCGATGAGCAGCAACGTAATCAGGCCGCCAATAAACCAGGCTCGATGCTGCCATTGCCGACGACCGTAATTCATCAGCAACGCGGGCCACTGCTGAACGACCGGGTATTGCTGATAAAGGCTCCATCCTAAAACGGGTATAGCCAGCGTAGTAAACGTCAGCGCGAAACCGGCAACGTAGCCCAATTCCAGGCCCAGCGACAACACGTGCAGCAGCATCCAGCCCAGCACGAACGGCAGCGATACGGGCCGTTTGTTCAGGATGTCATGCAACAGGCAGTACGTCGCCACGATGCACAGCACGGTCCAGTGGGCTACACAAACATTCAGATGAACCGGAAATTTGTAGAGCGCGTAGAAGTTGAAAACCGAGACAATCAGCCCCGCTACGGTAGCTTTGAGCCAGCCAAACCGCTTTTGCAGCAGCCAGTATGTGCCAAGTGCGCTTACAACCAAACTCAATACATAATAATACTGTAGATACGGTCCCGGCCCGTCAAAGAGCCGGTAGGCCGTTGCGTACCAGTAATCGCGCTCGAAGCCCCAGGGCAGCAGAGCCTGATTCAGTCCGTAGGGATAAAACGATTGGTTATTCAGTAGATTAAGCTGCGGAAACGGCCAGAGCGACAGGTTCTTGGCGAAGTAATACCCAACGTATTCGTATTGGTCGGTGTCGTTGCCATCCGAGAGCGGTCGGCTGAAATCGCCCACAATCCAGCTTCCCATAGCCGCCACCAGCACACCTAACAGCAACGGCCACAGTTGGTTAGCCCACCGGGGCAAGAGAAGTACAGGCCGTTTAGTTGACATACCGGGCAAAAGTCTGGCTAAACGGCTATTTTTGCAAACGTAATGCGGTTAGAAAGCCGCAAACCAGGAATGTAATGCGGCTGGAAAGCCGTAAACCAAAAAAAGAACTACGACAGGCGGCTTTCCAGCCGCACTATACACATGGCCGATTATAACCACCGCGAAACCGAACAAAAATGGCAGCGGTTTTGGGACGAACACCAGACCTACCGCACCGACATAAACCCGCAAAAACCAAAGTATTACGTTCTCGACATGTTTCCCTATCCGTCGGGGGCAGGGCTGCACGTAGGGCACCCACTTGGTTATATTGCGTCGGACATTGTGTCGCGGTATAAGCGGCTGAAAGGGTTTAACGTGCTGCACCCGATGGGCTTCGACAGCTTTGGCCTGCCCGCCGAACAGTACGCCATTCAAACCGGGCAACACCCGGCCATTACGACCGAACAGAATATCGCCCGCTACATCGAACAGTTGAAAAACATCGGCTTCAGCTACGACTGGAGCCGCGAAGTACGCACCTCGGACCCCGGTTTTTACAAGTGGACACAGTGGATTTTCATGGAACTGTTCCGCTCGTGGTACAACCGCGATAGCGACGGGGCCGAACCCATTGAAACACTGCTCGAAAAATTTGCTACCAACGGCACTACCGACGTGAACGCCGTATGCGATGAAGATGCACCTTCGTTCACAGCCGCTGAGTGGAACGCCATGTCGGCGCAGGAGTCGTATGAAATTACGCTCAAGTACCGCCTTACCTACGTGGCTGATGCCGTTGTGAACTGGTGTCCGGCCCTCGGTACGGTACTGGCAAACGATGAGGTGAAGGATGGGGTTTCCGAGCGGGGCGGCTACCCGGTTGAGCAAAAGAAAATGCGGCAGTGGATGATGCGCATCTCCGCCTACGCCGACCGCCTGCTGACCGGCCTCGACACCATCGACTGGACCGAGTCGCTTAAAGAACAGCAACGCAACTGGATCGGGAAATCAGTAGGGGCAAGCGTGAAGTTTTCGGTATGTAACACCGAAAACTTCATAGAAGTATTTACTACCCGCGTCGATACCATCTATGGCGTGACGTTTATGGTGCTGGCCCCGGAGCATGAATTAGTGCCGAGCCTGACCACGCCCGAACAGCGTGAAGCCGTAGACGCCTACGTGAACGCGGCCAAACTGCGCTCCGAACGCGACCGCATGGCCGAAACGAAGGTCGTGTCGGGCGTGTTTACGGGTAGCTATTGCCTGAATCCGGTCAATAACGAGAAGGTGCCAATCTATTTGGCCGACTACGTGCTGGCGGGTTATGGCACGGGTGCGGTCATGGCCGTACCGTCGGGCGATCAGCGCGACTGGACTTTTGCGACGCACTTCGGCTTGCCCATCATCCCAATTCTCGACGCGCAGAAAGACATTGACAAACAGGCTGATAACACGAAAGAAGGCCGTTATATCAACTCCGGCCTTATCAACGGCATGACCTACAAGGAAGCCACGGCAACGCTGATTGCGTGGCTCGAAGCGCGTGAACTGGGCCGGGGTAAGGTCAACTACCGGATGCGCGACGCCGTGTTCAGCCGCCAACGCTACTGGGGCGAACCCGTGCCGGTGTATTTCAAAGATGGCGGTTCGACGGGTCGATTACCTTATTTGATCGACGAGAAAGACCTGCCCTTAGCGTTGCCCGCCGTTGATAAATACCTGCCCACCGAAACCGGCGACCCCCCGCTGGGGAGGGCTGAGGGGTGGTCGTATCACCCCACCCCCGTCCCCTCCCCGTTAGGGAGGGGTGAGGAGCGCGAAGCTTCATACGCTTCACCCCTCCCTAACGGGGAGGGGACGGGGGTGGGGTATCCCTACGAACTCAGCACTATGCCGGGCTGGGCGGGGTCGTCGTGGTACTGGTATCGGTACATGGACCCGCAGAATCCCGACGCGTTTGCCAGTCGCGACGCCATCGACTACTGGCAGAACGTTGACCTCTACATCGGCGGCACCGAACACGCAACGGGCCACCTGCTCTACAGCCGATTCTGGAACAAATTCCTGAAAGACCGGGGCTACGTGCCGCACGAAGAGCCGTTCAAAAAGCTCATCAACCAGGGCATGATTCAGGGCCGGAGCAATTTTGTGTATCGGTGGCAGAGCTACCAAAATTCTGCAAACGAAATAATATTGGTAGGTCGCCCAATGTTCATCTCTTACGACATATGGAATACGATGGTAAGCGACCCTGAAAATAGTGGTCCTTTCTTAAAAGATATCCTTACTAAACAATTAGGAGAAGAGGATTGGAGAGATTGGGATATTGTAAAGGGCATAGAAGTTTCTGCTCTTAGAGTTGACGTTAACAACGTAGAGAACGATGTTCTAATGGATATTGAAGCTCTGAGAGTCTACCACCCCAATCTTGATCACGTTAAGCTCATCTGCAAACCAGACGGTGCTTTTCTTTGCGGTTGGGAGGTCGAGAAAATGTCGAAATCGAAGTACAACGTGGTGAACCCCGACGATGTGGTAGAACGCTACGGGGCCGACGTGCTGCGGTTGTACGAAATGTTCCTCGGGCCGCTCGAACAGGCCAAACCCTGGAATACTAACGGCATCGACGGTGTGTATCGGTTCATCCGTAAATTCTGGCGGCTTTTCTACAAAGACAGTGCCGACGGCAGCAGTCAGTGGATCGTTACGGAAGAACAACCCACACCCGCCGAACTGAAAATTCTGCACAAGACCATCAAAAAGGCCGAAGACGACATTGACGCGTATTCGTTCAACACGTCGGTCAGTTCATTTATGATTTGCGTCAACGAACTGGCCTCGCTGAACTGCCACAAGCGGGCCATTTTGCAGGATTTGGTGCTGATTCTGTCGCCTTACGCGCCCCACATCTGCGAAGAACTCTGGGCAGCTTTGGGCAATGAGCCGGGGTCAGTATCGCGGGCCGCATTCCCGACCTTCAACCCCGCGTATTTGGTCGAAGATACCTTCGAGTATCCGGTTCAGATCAACGGCAAAGTACGCACCACCATCAGTTTCGCCATCGACCGCGCCCCCACCGACATCGAACGCGAGGTGCTGGCCGACGAAATTGTGCAAAAGTGGCTCGACGGCAAGCAACCCAAAAAAGTGGTTGTGGTGCCAAAACGAATTGTTAACGTGGTGATATAGCTAAAGACAAAGCCGATGCGTCGGTGGTACTTCCGTAACGTGATTAAGTTTTTCATGCATTCCCACCGTACTCGTCAACTGGTTCTCGCGCTTTTTTTCCTATCTGGTTTTGCGGCTCTGCTGTATCAGGTTGTCTGGCAGCGGCTGCTCGTGTTCTACACGGGTTCCGATACCGTCAGTATAAGCCTGATTGTGTCGGCATTCATGACGGGTATGGGGCTGGGTTATCTGGCAGGTGGTCAACTGGCCGACCGCTCGTCGCCCGCGCAAAACTTACGGTATTTTATTGGGGCCGAGCTGGGTATTATGGGCTTTGCAGCTATCAGCAAATGGCTGCTTTATGATTTTCTGTACGCATCGGCTCCGCCCCTCGGCGATTCGCCCGTAGTGCTGTATTTAGTTGTGTTCGGCGTGTTGCTGGTGCCTACGTTCCTGATGGGCGTGTCGCTGCCGGTACTGTCGCGGGCGTTTCAGTTTGGCGATATGGCCGACCAAACGCGGTATATCAGCCTGTTATACTTTATTAATACCCTCGGCGCATCGGTGGGCGCATTGGTTACGGGTTTTATATTAGTGCGCCGACTCGGTTTCGACAATGCCATTTGGGTCGGTGCCGCCCTAAACGGGCTGTGCGTGGTCGGAGCGGGAATGTTGAGGGGAGTGAGGGTGAAAGGGGGAAGGGGAGAAGGTGTAGGGGTAGAAGGTGTGGGGGTAGAAGGGGTAAGGCTTAACACTCCTACACTTCTTACCCTCTGGTCGCTTCAGTACTTTATCTCCGGGCTGGCCGCGCTCTCGCTCGAATTAGTCTGGTTCAGGGTTCTCGAAACGCTGATAAAATCTGTTTCGCTCACGTTTGCGGTGCTGCTGGCTATTTATTTAGGGTCGATGGCTGTTGGTACGGTGGTTGGATCGCGGTTAGTGCGGTGGCCGGGGCGGGTGCGCGAACGGGCGTTTCTGCTGGCACAGGCGGGGCTGTACGCGTATACGGTGGCATCGGTGGCGGTGTTGGTCAATGGTGTCGGTCGTATTGCTGCGCTGCGCTTTCTGAACGATTATTTCCTGAGTGGCGAACCCATTCTTAGCCCCCGTTTCAGCGTGTTTACCTATGGCGTGGTGCCGCTTTTTCTGTTGTTCGTCCCAACGTTTTTGATGGGTCTTAGCTTCGCGCTTTCGCAGTCGCTGATTCACGATCAGCCCGACGAAGTAGGTCGGCGCGTGGGCTGGCTTCAGTTCGTTAATATCGTTGGCTCGGCAGTGGGCGCGTGGGCCGTTACGTGGCTGGGCTTTCCGCTGCTGGGAACAGGAGGATTAGTGCAACTGATTGGCGGTCTGGGATTTGTCTATGTATGTATCGCCATAATTCGACGCTATGGTTCGCCCGTTGTTCCTGTAGTGATAGGGCTAAGTCTGGCCGGGTGTATCGTCGCCGTGCCTGATAACGCCCGGTTCTGGCAGCTACTGAATGGCCTCGACAATCCGAAACAGTTTCTGTTCGATGAAAACGAATCATCGGTGTCGGTCATCAAAACCACGCCTGATCAGAAATCGGGAACGGTATTTGTCAATGGACTGAGTCAAAGCGGATTGCCGTTTCAGCACGACGAAGTACACGCGCTGTTAGGCGCGTTGCCAGTGCTGATTCACCCCCGCCCCGAACGCGTGGCCGTTATCGGGCTGGGGTCGGGCGGAACAGTCAACGGCATTGCCGGTCGGGCCGAAACCCGCCAAATCGACTGTTTCGAGATTGCTACCAATCAGGCAACTGTTTTAAACCAATACGCTCAGGTAGCCAACGACACATCGTTGCGGGCCATGCTGCGCGACCCGCGTCTACAGCTGATTCTGCGCGATGGCCGTTACGCCATTCGCAATGGGGGCGTTCTGTACGATGTAATCGAAGCCGACGCGTTGCGGCCCATTTCGGCCTATTCGGGTAACGTATACTCCAAAGAATATTTTGAGTTGATACGGTCACGGCTGAAACCGGGCGGGCTGGCCGTAACCTGGTGCCCTACGGCACGCGTGCTCAACACGTTCCGGGCCGTATTTCCGCACGTTGTGTACTGCGATAAATTGGTGCTGATTGGTAGTAATCAGCCTATTCCGCTCGATTGGTCGGCCATTATGGAGCGCACCAAAGTTCCTTTCACAACACAGCATTACGCACGTTCGGGAATCGCTATTACAACGTTAATTGCTAATTACCAGCCTTATATAAAGGCACTAACTCGCCCCGCCCTGACATCAACCGAAATCAACACCGACCTCTTTCCCAAAGACGAATACAGCATACGAGTGGCCGACCGGGCAAGTTTTTAGTCGTGGTTCATTGATGTTTTCATATATATTTGAAACGGAAACATCAATAGAGCATTTGTGTTAAAAAATATACTTTGGATATTAGCCAGTTGGCCTATTCTAACATACGGCCAAACTGACTCGCTTGTGAGGAACGAGCGTCAATTCAGTATCAAAACACTTATTGGTGTATCGGCTCCCAATCAAGTTGTGCCAGCAACTGGCAACCTACCGTTGGGGGTGGAGATAAACTATAGCTGGACGGGGTTGCAGCGTCGGGCTTGGGAGCAGTGTAATTGCTTTGCACGCGTGGGTACATATGCCAACTACATCGGATTTGGGAATCCGGTTGCGCTGGGCCGCACAGCGGGGGCGGGGCTATTTTTCGAGCCGCTAATTCGCTACGGCCACCGAACTTATTTTTCGGTTCGGGCGTCGGTCGGGCTAACCTACGTGACGCGCATCTACGACCCCATCACGAATCCAACCAATCGGCACGTCAGTTTGCCCGTTAGTTCCATGATTGGCCTGAGCGTCAATGGGTACTATCAGCTAAACAGCCGCTTTCATCTGACGGTTTCGGGCAACTACAACCACATCTCGAACGGCGGCACCCGGCAACCCAATCAGGGACTGAACCTGCCCAGTGCATCGCTCGGCCTGACGTATCTGACGCGTACCAGCCCGCAACCCGACACGCAGCTCTGGACCCGCACTCCGCTGACTCGCCGGTGGCTGGCACGGGTACTACTGCTGGGATCGGTGCGGGTATTGCCGCAAACCGCCACAACCCCCGAAATGGCGTTGCCCCTGTTTGGACTAAAACTACTGGCGGGTTATCGGCTTAGCTCGGCACACGCGCTGTCGGGCGGGGTCGAATTCGTTGACGACCAGTATTTTCGGGAGCAGGTAAAGCAGTGGCGGTATGTCAATCAGCAATATCGGCAGGCAACATTGCTGGCAGGCTACGAATTCTGGCACGGTCGCTACCTGTTCACGGCGCATATGGGCTGGAATGTAGTGCGGCCCCAGCCTTACAAACCGGCCACGTATCAGAAATACGGCCTATTATACAGGCTCAACAATGGCCTGACATTCGGCTTCGACGTAAAAGCGTTTGGCGACGATACGAAAGGGTTTCAGTTGGCAGGAGGTATGAGTTTTTAGCAAAAATCACGGCGTGTCGGCGTAGTTTTGCGGTATGAAAAACTACGTCTTGTCGCTTGCTTTTATTGCCACGCTGGTGGCCTGTTCACCCAAAACCTACACCCGCGTTCCGGCGGGCGGGGCATATGAGTTTTTTCGGTACAAACCCGGCCAGACGGCCCGCGTGTCAGCGCACCGGGGCGGGGGCGATTTAAAAGGTTATCCCGAAAACTGCATCGAATCGTTTCAGTATTTAGCCAAACAGATTCCCGTCATTATCGAATGCGACATCGACCTGACCAAAGACAGCGTACTGGTGATGATGCACGACGCCACCCTCGACCGCACTACCACCGGCACGGGCAAACTCATCGACAAAACCTACGCCGAAACTCAACAGTACCGGCTCGAAGATAACCTGGGCAACGTGACGCCCTACCGCATTCCAACCCTCGAAGAGGTGCTGCGCTGGGGTAAAAACAAGACCACATTCACGCTTGACGTCAAGCGCAATGTATCGTTCGAAAAAGTGGTTGATATGATTCACCGCACAAACGCGGGTGATTACGTTGCTGTGATTACGTACAACGCACAGGATGCGGCCAAACTGCACCGGCTCGACCCCAATCTGATGATTTCGGTTACGATTCGCAACCGCGCCGAGTACGACCGACTACGCGAGTTGGGCATTCCCGACAACCGCATGGTAGCCTTTGTGGGTGTTCGTGAACCCGACAAAGAATTATATGAGTTTCTGCATCAGAAAGGCATTGTCTGCATTCTGGGTACGCTCGGCAACCTCGACAAACAGGCCATTGCCAAAGGCGATCAGGTTTATAAACAGTTTGCCCAAAACGGGGCCGACATTATGAGTACCGACCGACCGCTGGAGGTATATCGGGCCGTGAAGTAATCTTTTTAGTCAGATTGGGTATATTTGCGCGAAACCTACCGCACAATGGATGAAACCACATACCCATTCCGTACTGAACCGCTTGAAATTCAGTATTATTTTGATAGTGTCAGCGAATCTAAAACTGTACAGAAAATTGTTCGTTTCACAGAAACGGCTTTGCCAGAAGTGTTTAACGTAGCACTGCTGGATTTACTCGAAGATGGTTTAGAAAGTGATTTGAGCGTAACCAACAACGACGATTTCAGAACCGTTCTGGCAACGGTCATGAAAATTATTGATAACTTTCTGACTAAATCTCCTGACAAAATTGTTACGTTCAGGGGTAGCGATGCCAGACGGACCCGGCTATACCGCATTGTGATAAGCCGAGAGATTGATGCAATCCGCCAGAAGTTTGACGTTTATGGTCAATATTCTGATGGGACTTTCGAGCCTTTTGTGGCTAATGCGAACTACATACGATTTCTTATCAAAATAAAATTCTGATGTCATGAATCGAGCAAAAGTCGTAACACAACTTCCAGAAGATAAACCTGTAGTTGTAACCTCCAAACGTTCGCCTATCGTACAGCAAAAACTTGATCAGGCGAATGCGGATTTAGCCAAACTGTCGCCGGAGGATCTGGAACTGTTGTTAGGTAGAAAAAAACGGTAATAGTGTCTCACCAAAAGAGAAAAGCCCGGTTAAACAGCAAAATTGTTGATTAGTTATTCTGCAAGGGGGCGACTACGGCGTAGTCGCCCCCTTGCAGAATAACTAATCCGCCACAACAACGACCGGAACAGGAGCTAATGGGCTGTTTTGGGGTTCTTCTTTGCGCTCACCAGATTTTTTGGTCAACTTCTTCACCTTTACGTCATACAGGTCGGTTCGGCGGTCTTTCAGGGTTTGTACCGAGCCGTATTCGTGCAATTCCTTCAACAAACTTAAGTCGACGTCGGTGATGAGTACCATCTCGGTGTTGGTGGTCGATTCGGCTTTGATGGCGTTATTCGGGAACTGGAAATCGGAGGGCGTAAATACTGCCGACTGCGCGTAGTTGATGTCCATGTTGGGTACATTGGGCAGGTTGCCGACACAGCCCGAAATAACCACATAACATTCGTTTTCAATGGCCCGCGCCTGTGCACAGTTGCGAACCCGATAATAACCATTCTGCGTATCGGTCAGGAAGGGTACGAACAGAATCTGCATTCCCTGATCGGCCAGAATCCGGCCCAGTTCTGGAAACTCCACGTCATAGCAGATCACCATGCCAATGCGTCCGCAGTCGGTATCGAAGGCTTTAATTTCGTAGCCGCCCACCATACCGTAATGTTTTACTTCGTTGGGCGTGATATGGATTTTGCGGTATTCTTCCCACGACCCGTCGCGCCGACACAGGTACGCTACGTTGTAGAGCCGACCATCGTCGTCCACTAATGGCATCGACCCGCCCACGATATTCACGTTGTAGGCAATTGCCAGTTCGGCCAGCCGGTCGCGAACACCCTCGGTGTACTCGGCCAGTTTTCGAATGGCCTGCGGCTCGGGCAGGTCGTTGAAGGCTACCATGAGGGGCGTATTGAAAAACTCCGGCAGCACCAGAAAGTCGGCTTTGTAGTCGCTGACAACGTCGACGAAAAATTTCACCTGATCGTAGAACGATTCCAGCGTTGGGAAATGACGCATCTGCCACTGTACCACACCGAGCCGGATGATGGAGTCGGTATGCGGTTTTTTCTTCTTCTCGTCAACGTAATAAATATTATTCCATTCGAGCAGGGTAGCAAACTCTTTCGACTCCGTGTCGCCGGGCAAATAGCCCCGCAGTACTTTCTTGACGTGGAAATCGTTTGACAACTGGAACGAGAGTGTCGGGTCATAAATTTCTTTCTGCCGCACCTTCCCAATGTACTCGCGGGGCGACATCTCGTTCGAGAATTTGGCGTAGTTCGGAATACGTCCACCCGCCAGAATACCTTTCAGGTTCAATTGCTCGCACAACTCTTTACGGGCATCATAGAGCCGCCGACCCAACCGCAAATCGCGGTAGCCGGGGTGAACAAATACTTCGATGCCGTAGAGGTAATCGCCCTCATCGTCGTGAGTACTGAAACTGTAGCCGCCCGTAATTTCATAGTAAGTGTGGTTATCGCCAAAGTCGTCGTATTTAATCCGAATGGCGAGTGCAACGGCTACTACTTTCTCATCGACTTCCACGCAAAACTGCCCTTCCGGGAACAGGCCGATGAGTTTATGAATTTTGCTTTTCTCCCAATAATCGCCCCCGATGCCGCTGTACGACTCAATCATGGCCTCTTTCAGGTCGGGGTAATCTGATTTCTGGAGATTTCTGGTTTGTATATGCATAAAAAGTCACAATCTTCTGAACCAGGATTAGCCATGATTTACAAGATTAAACAGGATTTATGCGCTGCGCTTGTTTTATAATTGAATAAGCGCAGCGTAGAATCTTGCGGTAATCTTGTAAATCATGGCTAATCCCGGTTCAGAATCTGGTCAAATTTTTCTAACTGTTCGTCGGTGAAATCCAGATGCGTTACAAAGCGAACGAGATGTTTGCCAAACGTGATGCCCCGAATACCAACGGTTTCTAATTTTTGAACGTAATCCGACGCCAAAAGGGTTTCGGGAAGCCTGAAAATGACAATGTTCGTATCGATAGGGTAAATTTCCTCCACTTCGGGCCGACCTTTAAGCATGGCTCCAATCTGGCGGGCGCGGGCGTGGTCTTGTTTAAGTCGCCCGATGTGATGGTCGAGGGCGTAGCTGCCCGCTGCGGCCAGAAAACCCGCCTGCCGCCAGCCTCCGCCCATGAGTTTCCGATACCGCCGGGCCTGCCAGATGAAATCAGCCTTGCCCAGCAGCAGTGATCCAACCGGACAACCAAGCCCTTTCGACAGGCAAATGCTAATTGAATCGAAAAGTTGCCCGTAGGCTTCGGTCGGTTCGCCGGTTTCGACCAGCGCGTTGAACAGCCGCGCTCCGTCGAGGTGAAGCAACAGGCCATGTTCGTCGCATACGTGCCGGATGGCGGCAATTTCGGGAATGGTGTAGTAACAACCTCCGCCTTTATTGACCGTATTTTCAAGGACCACTAACCGTGAGAGCGGCTTGTGGGGGTCGGCGGGGCTGTAAATATGGTCGCGCACGAGGTCGGGCGTTAGTTTACCGCGCAGGCCGTGTGCCAAACTTGCCGACGCCAGCGCATTGACCGAAATGCCACCACCTTCGTACTGGTACACGTGCGAGAGGTAGTCGCAGATCACGTCGTCGCCGGGGCGGCAGTGGGTGCGAATGGCGAGCTGATTGGTCATGGTGCCGCTTGTGCAGAACAGGGCCGCTTCCATGCCGAAGAGACTGGCGGCTTTGGCTTCGAGGGCGTTCACGCTGGGGTCGTCGCCCAGCACGTCGTCGCCGAGGGGCGCGGTAAACATGGCCTCGCGCATGGCAGGCGTGGGTTGCGTAACGGTATCGCTACGAAGGTCAATTATCATTATTGGTTAGAGCAGGTTTTGTGTTGCCAACACGGATCAATGCGTATTTAGTTGTCTGGACCATAGATGTATCGGCCAATAGGCGTACTGTCTTAACTTGGGGAAGTAGCTCGGTATGGTTTTGCATAAAATGGCCCATGTCGGTTAAAGTCCGTGCGCGGGGAACCACCAGCAAACCAGTTCTCAGCAGCGAAGTTGTTGTGCGGAAGGTATCACGTTGATTATCGGTATGGGTTAGTTCAACGCTAATACCCGGCGGTTGAAACAGTAACCTTTGTAGTTGAGCCATAGGCCGATAGCGTATATCGACCTGTAGAAACTGATCCTGTAAAATGCCTGTATCTATAGGAATGGGTTGCCCAATTTGTACGGATTGTTTATAAACAATGTACTGTTTCGATCTCATTTTTTTCAGTTTTCGCCCCAGCAGGAGCCAGTTGCCGTGTTGGTTGAGTAACTGGTAGTGGTCTCGAAGCGACAGTTTTGTTTGAGTTTCATCGGCAAAGGGATCACGCCCGTCAGTAGCATTCCAGGTCATAAGCACATAGTCGGCTGCGTCGGCTGATTTGTAGTAGGTAGCATTGAGCAAATCCAGATAGCCGTCTGTTACCTGGTAGGTCTGCATAACAGGCCGGGGTGCATAGTGCCACCCGTATTGGTAAGCCAGAGACACCTCCGAAGGTATGATGTCTACGCGTTTAGTACCTATCCGTTCGAGCCAGGCGGCTGGAATGGGTGACGTCACTGGTAGAAATGGTGGATGTTTAGGGTTCATTATGTCGCGCCCATAAGTGATTAGCTGCCTGGCCCATCTGTAAGCAACGGTTGAATCCCAGTTGTATGGAATAGGATTGGGAGCCACTACAAGCAGTAATATAGGCAGTAAGATCCACCGGCGAATCAGCAATTGGGCAGAAAACAAAGCCAGAATAGATAAGGGTAGCAAGCTATATTTATAAAATAGACTAATATGATCTGCATCGGAACGCACGAACGATTCCTTGAATAAGATGAATAGTTGCAAACTAATTAATCCCCAAAGTGCGCCTTCCTGACGGAAGAATGAGCGAAGCTGTCGGGACTGGTAAAGCCTGAAGAGCAGCCACAGGGTGATAGATAATACAAGGAACAGAATTAACAGAGCGGCAAAAAGTGCGCGCCGGAAATGAGTTGGCGGCAAATACATCAGGTCGTTGTATGAATTGATAATGTGCCATTGCGCTATTAGGTAGGGGGTTAATCGAACCGGTAGATACATTATGCTGATCCCCAGCAGCAAAGCCAGACTGCCGAGACAAATGCCCACATGGCGGATAGGCATCTGTTGCCCCAGCCCCTGTACGACTGCGTAAATAACTACACTGCTTAAACTGACTATACCTACGTTGGCTTTCATATAGAACGTAAGTATAGCGAAGGCCGATGCGCCAACCAGTGCCCACGCCCGACCTGTATACTGATAATAACCCAAATAAGCCAAACTGAAAAAGTAAAAAACAAACGGCGGTTCGAGGCCCGGTGCCAGCGCATGTAATACTGCCAGCCCCGTTACGAGTCCGTAGCGCAGCCACACCAACCGTTTTCCGAGTGCCAGCCACAGAATAGCACCTACATGAATTACGTACACAATATCCAGCAGCAAAATCTCCCAGGGCTGCACAGCAATGGCTAAACGGGTTGTATACCAGCCTAATGGTCCATAGGTAAAAACAAAATCAGTGCCGTAGAGTAGCCCTTGCTGTCGTACTAAATGCAAAGCAATAGCCCAGGACCCGTCAAGCCCTGGGAGAGGCTGGTTATAAATTCCCCACCTATCAAAAATGGTCAATGCTAAAATTAGAGCAGTCAATAGCCGAACCATACCTGAAGAGTATTGTGACGAGCGAAGATGTATCGACATACTATAATGCGTAACAAAGTCGCTCTAAATATATATATAATTAAAGTCAATGAATTTATATATAAAGCGGTCTGAGTCCAACCGCCTGAAGGATGATCAGAGTTCGCTTACACATACGATTGAGTCATCATACGATTGAGTCATCATACGATTGAGTCATCGGTAAAGCCGACGTTAACTTTGGGACGGTAAGTCCTGATTTACTTGCATTTATACCGCTTACCTGTATTTTTGAGCAACCTTTCCGGCTGCGTCCGTCTACGTATCGGGGTTTCGCAAACGAAAGACTCTACTAACCCCCAACTTCGCTATGTTCACCAACAAAACCCCCTGGATTATCCTGCTGGTGCTCTGGATGATCGGCTCTACATGGTGGCACGTCTGCAAAATCAAACAGCTTTGCGCCGACGATGCCTCGGCTGGCGGACCATCCGTGTCGGCTACGATGCCTGCGCTGACCATTGCTGATGGCGACCGTTTCCGGCTTGAATTGCCCGGTAATTTTAGCTTCGCCAAATCGGGAGCCAATGCCAGCATGAGTTCGCTGGGTGGCTCACTCGATTCACTGACGGCCTATCTTAAAGCCAACCCCGGTCGCACGCTCGACATCACGGGCTACTATTCGGCTTCCGAAACCAACACCACCTCGTTCGAGAATCTGGGCCTGGCCCGCGCCGAAGGTATCAAGCAATATTTGGTGCAGCAGGGCATTCCGGCAAAATCGCTGACCACTAAAGGCGTGCTTCGCGACGACCTGGCGTTTACAACGAAGGGCGATTCCCTCTATGGCGGTCTCGACTTCGCGTTTGGCGGCACTGCAATGGCACCCGTAGCTGAAACCGCACCGGCACCCGAAACCGTAGCGGCTGGTATTACCGAAGAAGGGCTGGCAGCGAAGGAGAAGTTTACGTCCGTTTTCGAGCCAATCGACCTGTATTTCCCATTGGGCGAAGCCAACTACATTAAAACGCCCGAAACAGCGAAGTTTTTTGCCGAAGCTACTAAATACTTAGCCGAGCATAAAGACAAAAAACTGGTGCTGACGGGGCACACCGATAACTCTGGACCCGATGCCACGAATATGCGGCTCTCGCGTGACCGGGCCAACGATGTGAAAGCCAAGCTGCGTAAGTCGGGCATTTCGCCCAGTCAGATCGTGACCGAAGCCAAAGGCGAAACGCAACCTAAAGCTTCAAATCAGACCCGCGAAGGCCGTAAGGCCAACCGGCGCGTGTCGGTAGTGGTACAATAAACCGTAAACTTCCCGAAGACTATGTTTGACATGAATCCTCTCAACCTGCCCGACGCCCAGTTACAGCAGTTGATTATGCTGTTTGTGGCTGGTATGCTGGGCTTTATTATTGGTTATATGTCGCGGCAGGGTATCATTCGCCAGTTGGAAGGCGATTTGGCCAGTACCGAACGCGCCGTTGACGATTGCCTGCGTATGCCCGTTGTCAGCGCGGGACTTAGCACCGAAGAAAGCCTCGTGCTGAACCGGGTTCGGGCGCGGGCGGGTGAGCTTAATTTTTCGCGCATCGGTATCGCCACCGCTGCTCAGGCCGACGACCTGAAGGTTATCGTGGGCGTGGGGCCGTTCCTGGAGAAAAAACTGCACGCTATTGGCATCTACACGTTCCGGCAGATTGCCAATTTTACGCCCGAAGACGTCGAGAAAGTCAACGATATTATCGAGTTTTTCCCCGGTCGGATCGAGCGCGACAACTGGGTCGGTCAGGCGGCTGAACTGGCGAAAAAATAATGTGTAGTCTTAAACCAACTCAAACCGTACTAAAAATATGTTTGGATTAGATCCGTTTAGCCGCCCGGTTGCCATCGCCGAGATACTGTTGCTGCTGGCGTTTGCGGCTTTTGTGGGCTGGTTGCTGGCCCGGCTTATCTGGGCGGGGCGCATCAGTGCGTTGAGGTCGGCCATTGCCGATAAAGAAAGCGAACTGGAAGAGTGCCGCCGTTCGAAAGTGGCCGCGCCAACCGTTGTAGCTCCCGTAAGTAGCCCGGCCATAACGCCCGCCCCGGAGCCGGTAGCTACGTTCGTCCACGCCGACCCGCTGGAGCCTGCGCTCTCCTTCGACACAACGCCCAACCTGATGGATGAGGTGCCACCCGCTGCGCCCGCTATTCCTGAACCGCCGGTTGTAATGCCGCCTGCTTCCAGCACAGTCGCCGGCAACTCTGAGGCTGCCGTGCTGAGCCGGATTGCCGCCCGCGCCGACGAACTGAATTTCGACCGGATTGGCCGCGCCACAGCCGCCGACGCCGACGACCTGAAAGACATTGTGGGCGTGGGGCCGTTCTTAGAGCGAAAACTGCACAGCCTCGGCATCTACACTTTTCGGCAGGTAGCCAATTTTACGAAAGAAGACATCGACAAGGTAAACGAGATTATCGAGTTTTTCCCCGGTCGGATCGAGCGCGATAATTGGGTGGAGCAGTCGCGTGCGTTCTACGACCGCAAATATGGTAACAAGGCGTAAGTCGACTAAACTCGCTTTCGCATAGGCGTGCTGCTCAGTTTCATCTGACCGCCCGATTGATAGTAAACACAGCGGTCGCGCAGTACGCAGTCGCTACATTTGGGATTATACCAGGTGCAAACACGCTGCCCGTGCCAGTAGAAGTGTTTATGGAAATTGAACAGCACAACGGCATCGGGCGGCAGTCGTGCCAGCAGAATGGCATGGGCTTTTTCGGCACTGACATTCGGCCCAATCAGTCCCAGTCGTTGTGTAACGCGATGCACGTGCGTATCGACGGGTAGTACGGGTTTGTGAAAGTTGAAGAGCAGTAGCAGGGTGGCGGTTTTCGGGCCAATGCCTGGTAAGTTGGTGAGCCACTGCATGGCTTCGGTGGTGGACATATCGCGCAGAAAATCGATATTGGCCGCGCCCGTTTCCCGAATCAGGTGCGCCAGTAAATTTTGAATATAGGGCGCCTTCACTTCCGGGTAGTTGGCCGTTCGGATAGCGTCGATCAGGTCGGGTAGCGGTGCGTCGCGAACGGCTTCCCAGGTTGGAAATCGCTCGCGCATGGTGCGGTAAGCCGTAACTTCGTTGGCATGTGTGGTCCGGTGCGACAGAATGGTGCCAATTAGTTCGTGCATCGGGTCGGCCCGCCCGTAAATGGCCTGGACTCCGTAAAATTCATTCAGCCGCCCGTGCGCATCATGTGTACGGGTGGTCTCGTCAGAAGTTATAGACATAAAAAAGCGGGCCAAACAGCCTACGTTGAGTGCCTGTTCAACCCGCTTCAACCCAAAAAGTTCAGCGCGGCCCCGGTCGCGCTACATCTTGTTTACTCCTGTAAATTCTGGTTTAGAAGTTTGTTGGCCAACTGCGTCAGGCCCACCGTGGCGGGTTCGGCAATGAACGTTATGTTCGCTTTCTTTTGCATCGACGGCATGTTTGGGTCGACTACGTAGATCGGCACGTGATCGCCCACGACGTACACTAACCCAGCCGCCGGATAAACGTTCAGCGACGTACCGACAACAATGAAAATATCGGCCTGATCGGCAATTCCCAACGCTACGTCCATCATGGGTACACCCTCGCCGAACCAAACGATGTGGGGCCGTAACTGCGACCCTTTGGCACACAGATCACCTTTTCTGATCTCCCAGCCCGCAATATCGTATACCAGCGACTCATCGACCGACGACCGCGCTTTAAACAATTCGCCATGCAGGTGAATTACGTTCGATGAACCCGCTTTTTCGTGCAGGTCGTCAACGTTTTGTGTAATTACTGTAACGTCGTATTTTTCTTCGAGCCGAACCAATGCATAATGCCCGGCGTTGGGCAGTACGCTCAGAGCCTGCTTCCGGCGTTGGTTATAAAATTCCTGCACCAAATCGGGATTGCGTCGCCAGGCTTCGGGTGTAGCAACATCTTCGATGCGGTGATTTTCCCACAGCCCGTCCGACGCCCGGAACGTAGGAATACCACTCTCGGCACTAACGCCCGCCCCCGACAAAACGACAATTTTCTTCCGTGTTTCCATCACAACTAAGATACGAAAATATTAAGCATCACTCGACAACGATTTCATCGGTTGCGAACCAGGTTTTTTCGCCTGCATTTGGATGACCGGTGGGACACAGCCCCGCATTTTTGGCCCGGATACGCACGTACCGCGCCCGCGCTGTTTTGAAGTCGGCTACTACAGGCAGAATGTCCCATGATCCGGCCAGTTCATAGGTTACAGGCTGGGCAATGGCCTCCTTAAAATCCTGCCCATCACGCGAAATGGCTATCTCGACCGACGTTGGCGGAAAGCCGTTGTCCAGAATTATTTTCAGGAAGTTAAGCGAAACTTTGGTCACGCTCGTTACGTCGCCGAGGTCGAGCGTAACGTCCATATCGGTGCCGTAGAACCCGCTCCATTGGCGTCGGTCGCGGGGTGTTTCGCCCCGAACGCCATCGGTCAGTTTGGTTGATTTGGGATCGCCGTCTTTGTAGGGCGCGAGGGCATACGTATACGGTTTGTTTTTGCCTTTGTGGAGCGTAAACGTCTGCGTCAGCCGCCCGCCCGTCTGGGTCATGGCCCGGAGCGTCGTGGTTTTGGTAAGGGTAATGGGGCCGATGTATTCGCTGCTTTTATCGTTGGGTTCTTTGCCGTTGAGCGTGTAAAAAATGCGGCTGTCGGAGTCTAACTTACTCAGTTTCACCTGTACCTGTCCCTGATCATTCGCCTGCGTAGAAGCCGAAATGTCGAACAGTCGTTTGGCGTAGTTTACCTTCAGCGGGTCGAGTTTGGGGAGGTGGTTTTTGAGCCGCATCGCAAAGTCTTCAAAGTTGCGGGGACCGGCAGGCATCCAGCCAATTTCGGCCAGTGCCAGCGCACGGGGCCAGGCCATGTAGTCGGCCTGTTCGGGCGTGGCAATGTATTCGGTCCAGAGGTTGCCCTGCACGCCCAGAATGTGCTTCTGCTGATCGGGTGTTAGCTCGGCGGGCGTTGGTTCGTAACCATATACCTTGTCTAAGGGCAAATAGCCGCCAATTGCCAGCGGCTCGGTGGCGGGGTTGCTTTGGTAATAGTCAAGGTAGCAGAAGTCGGTGGGTGTCATAATCACGTTATGCTTCTGTTTGGCGGCTGCAATGCCGCCCGCCGTGCCGCGCCAGCTCATGACCGTTGCGTTTGGGGCCAGCCCACCTTCTAGTATTTCATCCCAACCGATAATGCTGCGGCCTTTACTGTTTACGAACTTTTCGATGCGCCGGATAAAATAACTCTGTAATTGATCTTCGTTTTTCAGCCCGTTTTTCTTCATCAATTCCTGGCAAAACGCGCTTTCTTTCCAGGCTTTTTTCGGGCATTCATCCCCGCCTATGTGAATGTATTGGCCCGGAAACAAGCCCATTACCTCGGTCAGCACGTCCTGCAAGAATGTGAACGTCTTTTCCGACGGGCAAAAAACATCGTCAAAAATGCCCCAGTGCCGGGCCACTTCGTATTTCTTCGACGGGTCGCACGAGAGTTCGGGGTAGGCCGCCAAAGCTGCCAGCGCGTGGCCGGGCATTTCAATTTCGGGAATGATTGTTACGTAACGGCTTTGGGCATATCGCACCACGTCGCGGATTTCGTCCTGCGTATAAAAACCGCCGTGGGGCTTGCCATCGAACTGCATCGGGTAGTTTTGATCGTAGTGACCAATGAGCGTTTCAGCGCGTTTGCTGCCTACCTGCGTCAGTTTTGGGTATTTTTTGATGTCAATACGCCATCCCTGATCGTTGGTCAAATGCCAGTGAAAGGTATTCTGCTTGTGCATCGCCATCAGGTCGATGAACTTCTTGACATACGACACGGGCATAAAATACCGGGTCACGTCGAGCATCATACCCCGGTAGCTGTAGCGCGGCTTATCGGTAATCTGGCAGGCGGGCATAGACACCCGTAGAGACGCAGCATCCTGCGTTTCCACATGAACCAACTGCCGCATGGTTTGCGTAGCGTAGAACAATCCTTTTGGCGTACTGGCTTCGGCCAATATTTTGCCCGGCGCAACGGTTAGTTTGTATCCTTCGGCACCGAGGTTCAGTTTTTTGTTGATTGTCAGAAAGATATGCGCTCCTTTTGCTAACGCCGGGCTGGCAGCGGCCACCGTGAGCGCGGGAGCGTTGGCGGCTTTCAGTTGCCCGGCAAACGTTTGCGCTATTGCCCGAACACCCGCGTCGGCAGCGGGGGTAACGACAAGTCGCGTTGCCGGCGAAATGGTAAATCGACCATCCTGCCCCGCAAATCGGGCTGGAAACGGAATCAGGTTGTACTGATTATCGGATTGCGCCGACGCGGTGAGGGATAGCAGCAGTAGAAAAAACAGAACTCGCATGTACATGGGGTTTAGACGGGCAAAAATAAAGGGAAAATGTAAGGGGAACACAGATTGTACGGATAGAACGGATTAACACAGATAATAAAGAAATCCGTGTTAACCCGCCCTGTCTGTTCAATCCGTGTTCCCCTTACGAAGAAATCTATTTTTTCGCTGTGGCTTTCCTGGCGGCTGGTTTTTTCGTTGTGGTTGCCTTTGCCTTCGTAGTTGAAGCCGCTTTTTTAGCCGGAGCTTTCCCGGCTGGAGCTGCGTCGTCGCCCGCTAATTTCAGGCAATCGTCCAGCGTAAGCGTGGCCGCGTCTACGTCTTTCGGAATACGAACGTTACGCTTCCCAACAGCCAGATAGGGGCCGTACTGCCCATTCACAATCTTGATTTCGGGCCGCTCGGCAAACTCTTTGATGTATTTGTTGGCTTCCGTCTGTCGCTTGGCCTGAATCAGTTCGACGGCCCGCTCCAGCGTCAGCTCTGCCAGCGATTCGTTGCGGGGGAGCGACACGTATTTGTCGAGATGCTTTACATACGGCCCAAACCGACCTTTGCCGGTCGACACCAACGCCCCCTCAAATTCGCCCAGCGATTCGCTTACGGATTCGGCGCGTTTTTGCTGAATCAGTTCGATGGCGCGTTCGGCTGTCACCGTATACGGGTCGTCGTCGCGGGTAAGCGATACATATTTGCCGTCGTGCTTCACGTAGGGGCCGAATTTGCCGATGCCGATGGTCATGGCCTGATCTTCGAACATACCCACCTCGCGGGGCAGGGCAAAAAGGTTCATGGCCTCATCGAGCGTAATGGTTTCAATTAGCTGTCCATCGCGCAGGTTCGCAAAACGGGGCTTCTCTTCGTCGCTTGCTTCACCAATCTGCACATACGCTCCGTACCGACCGAGCCGGGCCGACACGGGTTTGCCCGTAGCGGGGTCGGCTCCCAGCAGCCGCTCGCCAGTTTTGAACGACACGCCCGACGATG
The DNA here is from genome assembly GCF_001988955.1 of Spirosoma montaniterrae. Classification (NCBI taxonomy): domain Bacteria; kingdom Pseudomonadati; phylum Bacteroidota; class Cytophagia; order Cytophagales; family Cytophagaceae; genus Spirosoma; species Spirosoma montaniterrae. The sequence continues at coordinate 1,244,925 of NZ_CP014263.1, forward strand.
CTCCCTGAATTTCCTCGATGTTCTTATGGAAATCGCCGTAGAACTCTTCCAGCATCGTTTGCCAGTTCATTTTCCCGTCGGCAATTTCATCGAATTCCTTCTCGACCGTTGCCGTGAATTTGTAATCCACAATGTCAGGGAAGTATTCAACCAAGAAATCGTTGACCACAATGCCTGTGTTGGTCGGGAAGAGTTTAGCTTTTTCGGAGCCAAAGGTCTCTTTCCCGCTGGTTTCGCTGATCTGATTTTTTTGCAGCGTGTATTCGGTGTATTTGCGCTCCTGACCGGGTTTGTCCTGCTTTATCACATAACCCCGATTGACGATTGTAGAAATTGTGGGCGCGTAGGTCGAAGGCCGACCGATACCCATTTCTTCTAATTTTTTCACCAGCGACGCTTCGGCATAGCGGGGCTGCGGTCGCGTAAACTTCTCGGTTGCCTTCATCTGGCCGAGGTTTAATGGCTGCCCGATTTTGAGCGGAGGCAACATGCCTTTGGCATCTTCGTCGCCCTCATCATCATCTTTCGATTCGAGATACACCTTCAGAAATCCGTCGAACTTAATTACCTCACCCTGCGCGATGAGTTCGGTAGGGAAGTTTTTCTGACCAGTCTGGGCCTTAGAAGGGGTTTCTACAAATGGGCTGTCGTCGAATGAAGCAACAAGGTTGTCAGTCCGGGGAGTACCAGCAAAGCCAATGCCAATCGTTACGGTTGTGCGCTCTAACTGAGCATCAGCCATTTGCGAGGCAATGGCGCGTTTCCAGATCAGTTCATACAGGCGTTTCTGGTCGCGGTCGGCACCGGCGTTCCGGTCGTTGAAGTTGGTAGGCCGGATGGCTTCGTGGGCTTCCTGGGCCGACTCGTTTTTGGTTTTGAACTGCCGCGTCTGAATATACTGCTGCCCAAACTCAGTACCAATCTCGGCTACGGCCTTATCGACAGCTTCCTGCGAGAGGTTGGTCGAGTCGGTTCGCATATACGAAATCTTGCCGGCTTCGTAGAGATTCTGGGCAATCCGCATCGTGCGGTCTACTGAGTAGCCGAGTTTGCGCGAAGCTTCCTGTTGCAGCGTCGAGGTTGTAAACGGGGGTGCGGGCGATTTTTTGGCGGGCTTCGTTTCTAAATTCCTGATCGTAAACGTGGCACCGATGCAGGCTTCGAGAAACGCCCGTGCGTCGCCCGCAGTTGGGAAATTCTTGGGCAGTTCGGCGTTCAGTACCTTGTTGCCGTCAACAATAAATTGTGCCGTGACTTTGAACGACGATTTGGCCGAGTGCGCATCGATTTCGCGCTCACGCTCAACTACGAGCCGCAGTGCCACCGACTGTACGCGCCCCGCCGACAGACTTTGCCCACCTTTGATTTTGCGCCAGAGTACGGGCGAAAGTTCGTAGCCCACCAGCCGGTCGAGCACGCGCCGGGCTTGCTGTGCATTCACTAAGTCAACATCGATGGTGCGGGGCGACTTGATGGCGTTCAGGATTGCGTTTTTGGTAATCTCCCGAAACACAATCCGTTTGGTATTGTCGCGCAGGCCGAGGGCTTCTTTGAGGTGCCACGAAATGGCTTCGCCTTCGCGGTCATCGTCTGTTGCCAGCCACACTTCGTCTGCCGACTTTGCCAGCGATTTCAGTTCGCTGACTAACTTCTTTTTATCGGGCGAAATCTCATACGATGGCCGAAAGCCATTTGCCACGTCAACGGCTAAACCGTCTTTGGGCAAGTCGCGCACATGCCCAAAACTTGACTTCACCGTAAACTCTTTGCCGAGGTAGCCTTCAATGGTTTTCGCCTTTGCCGGCGACTCAACAATGACTAAGTTTTTTGACATACTCCGTTTTCAGGTTGATACTTTCTCCGCTGTTCGCCCCACCTGCGTCAATGCGTTTCGGGCAAATATAGACGCAATCCAACTGACTTATGCAACTGCACAGGCCATTTACGACAAAACAAAAGCAGGGGATCCGGTACGTTTAGGTAACATCAATAGCGATGTATCCGTTCGGTTTTCGCCCCTGAAAGGGTTATAAATCAATGTTCAGGGAATATGTTTACGGCGTTTGGCAGGCCACGCCTGACGGGCAGACCCGAGCCGATAAACCAGATAGTGGCACTGCCGGGTTTCATAAAAGGAAAGGAGGAGTATTGGATTTCAGGAGCGGTCTGCTCCCGAAATCCAATACTCCTCCTGTAAATGAGTACTACAGCAGGGCTACGTTCGCTACTACTGTCAGCTAACGGCTCAGGGCCGGATGTCTCCGCGAATTTCGCCCGCCGGATTAGCCGTCGTATGCAGATTGACGTAGTAGAAGCCGTTCAGCAAACTATCGACCCGGCCATTGGTCGTTAAAGTGGCCGACCCGATAATGGGTGACGTCAGACTGGCGAACGGTATCTCGACGGGGCCGTTGCCAATGGCCGAGTTGGGCGTAATACGGTGCAGGTGGCCCATCGTAGGCGTGATGCCGCTGTAGACGACTGTGTAGCTAAGCACACGCGTGGTCGGATCGATTACACCGGCAAATTGCCCTGTTCCTGGCGACACCACGGATGTTGGCCGCTCGGCAGCACCGCTCAGCGTAGCTACCAAAGCTATACGGGCATCGGGCGGGAAAGCCTGATGGTCGTTGCAGGATACGAAAATAAAGCACAGCAGCGCGAGCAGTGCTATAACCGGAAGCGTAAAACGATGCGTCATGGGGTATATGAACAAAAGGGGTTTGATAGATAGTACTCTTTGAACGAGCAGCATAGAATCAACCTCCTGTTAGGGGCGGTTGTTCAGAATGTATATACGCACATTGGGGCCGGGCCGATTTAAGAAATATGATTCTTCGTTCGGCAGCAACGCGAAGGGGCAGGAACGGTTAACCGTTCCTGCCCCTTCGCGTTGCTGCTAATTTCAAAAAAATTACTGTTGCTGCGTAATCGCTCCGCGCAGTGCACCATCCGGGTATGTAGCCGACCGCACATTGACCTGATAGGCATTGTTGGTTAAGCCCGTGAGCTGATCGGCAGTGACAGACGATGTGCCGCTGTACGGCGAGCTGATGGCCGAGGTGCTACCCGCACCCGTTAACGTCAGGCTGGTTGGGGCCGTACCGGTGGTCGACACCGGGTCGATGGTAATGGCTGATGGCGAAACACCCGAAAACGCAACCGTATAGCTCATAACGTTGGTTGTGCGGTCAACGTTGCCACTAAACGAACCTGTGGCAGTGGTTGACGTTCCTGTAACGGAAGTCGGCTGAGCCAGCGTAGCCGTCAGGCGGGCAGGAGCCGCCGGGGTGGGGGTGTTTGTGGTGTCGTCGTCGTTGCAGGCATAAAACGCCACCGATACGCTCAGGCCGAGGAGGGCAATGAGTGTCTTTTTCATACTGTGAGTTAGTTGGATAAATGAAAAAAGTACTCTACAGAAATACTGTAGTATTGTCTGACTAACGGCCTATCGTAAATTTCTGGTGTTAAATTAAGTTTGATATTGAGCCAACGGCCCCGGTGTTGCCGTTGAACGCAAGCAAAACCTATCAAAAATGCCGAACCCTATCAATATTTTTCAAAACGAACGAGAAAACTCTAATTTTGACGCGCTAACCGGAATCCATTTCCAAACTTTACGAGTTAGCTAAGTAGATACCCTGTTCAGTACCTTATAATCCGTTATTCACATGGCATTTGACGTCGATATGATTCAACGCGTATACGCCGGTTTGGGCGAGCGTGTTGGAGCAGCCCGGCAGGTAGTGGGTCGCCCGCTAACACTGTCGGAAAAAATCTTGTACAGTCACCTTTTTGCTGGTCCCGGTACCCCGGCTACGCCCACGCAGGCGTATGAGCGGGGCAAAGCCTACGTGGACTTCGCGCCCGACCGCGTTGCCATGCAGGACGCCACGGCGCAGATGGCTCTGCTACAGTTTATGCAGGCAGGCCGGGCGAAAGTGGCCGTTCCATCGACGGTTCACTGCGACCACCTGATTCAGGCCGAAGTGGGTGCCGATAAAGACCTCGACATCGCCAAAAGCAAAAACAAAGAGGTGTATGATTTTCTCGCGTCGGTGTCGGATAAGTACGGCATCGGTTTCTGGAAACCCGGCGCTGGTATCATTCACCAGGTGGTGATCGAAAATTATGCCTTTCCCGGTGGTATGATGATTGGTACAGACTCGCATACGCCGAACGCGGGCGGTCTGGGTATGATTGCCATTGGCGTAGGTGGTGCCGATGCCTGCGACGTAATGGCGGGCTTAGCCTGGGAGCTGAAAATGCCGAAACTGATCGGTGTGAAGCTGACCGGCAAACTCAGCGGCTGGGCGTCGGCAAAAGACGTGATCCTGCGCGTGGCGGGTATTCTGACCGTAAAAGGTGGTACGGGCTGCATCGTAGAGTACTTCGGCGACGGAGCCGAAAGCCTGTCGGCAACGGGCAAAGGCACGATCTGCAACATGGGTGCCGAAATTGGCGCAACAACCTCGATTTTTGCCTACGACGAGCGCATGGGCAACTACCTCCGTGCCACCAGCCGTGCCGACATTGCCGATGCCGCCGAAGCAGTTAAGGAGCATCTGCGTGCCGACGATGAGGTGTATGCCGACCCAGCCACCTACTACGATCAACTGATTGAAATTGACCTGAATACGCTGGAGCCGCACATCAACGGCCCATTCACGCCCGATCTGGCATGGCCGCTGTCGAACTTCGCGAAGGCCGTCAAAGAAAACGGCTGGCCCTCAACATTAGAGGTGGGCCTGATTGGTTCCTGCACCAACTCCAGCTACGAAGACATGACCCGCTCGGCGTCGATTGCCGCGCAGGCCGCTGCCAAAAACCTGAAAACAAAAGCCGAATTTACGATAACGCCTGGTTCGGAACTGGTTCGGTTTACGGCAGAACGCGACGGAATTCTGGATACGTTCGAGGGAATTGGCGGGGTTGTGCTGGCGAATGCCTGTGGCCCCTGCATCGGCCAATGGGCACGGCACATGGACGACCCGACCCGCAAAAACTCGATCATCACCTCATTTAACCGCAACTTTGCCAAGCGGAACGACGGTAACGCCAGTACGCACGCGTTTGTGGCTTCGCCCGAAATCGTGACAGCATTCGCCATTGCGGGCGACCTGACGTTCAACCCGATGACCGATACGCTGACCAACGAAAATGGGGAGCAGGTGAAACTCGACGAGCCACAGGGCATCGAACAGCCGGTGAAAGGGTATGCCGTTGACGACGCGGGCTATCAGGCTCCGGCAGAAGATGGTTCGGGGGTGCAGGTGAAAGTATCGCCCACGTCAGACCGCCTGCAACTGCTGGCCCCGTTTGCGGCCTGGGAAGGCACCGATCTTGCCGGCCTGAAACTGCTCATCAAAGCAAAAGGCAAGTGTACGACCGACCATATTTCGATGGCGGGTCCGTGGCTGAAATATCGCGGCCATTTGGACAACATCTCGAATAACATGCTGATTGGCGCGGTCAACTACTACAACGAGAAAACCAATAGCGTGAAGAACCAACTGACCGGCGAATATGGCGAAGTGCCTGCCGTTCAGCGGGCGTATAAAGCTGCTGGTGTTGGTTCGGTGGTGGTTGGCGACGAAAACTACGGCGAAGGCTCCAGCCGCGAACATGCCGCTATGGAACCGCGCTTCCTCGGCGTTCGCGCTATTCTGGTGCGGTCGTTCGCCCGGATTCACGAAACGAACCTGAAAAAGCAGGGAATGCTCGCGCTCACGTTTGCCAACCCCGCCGACTACGACAAGGTGCAGGAAGATGACAGCATCGATATTCTGGGCCTGACGACCTTTGCCCCCGGCGTTCCGCTGACCGTTCGGCTCAACCACGCCGACGGTTCGACCGATGAGTTTGCGGTGAACCACACCTACAACGAAGGCCAAATCGAGTGGTTCAAAGCGGGTGCGGCTCTGAACATCATCCGCCAGAAGCAGGACGCGTAAGTAATAGCGTAAGGCGGGTGGAAACCCGCAACGTCTCAACATGCGGGTTTCCACCCGCTCTACACAAACCCGGTCGGCTATGCTGCTGACCGGGTTTGTTTCTAATAGCGGTAATTTTAGTCGAATTACGGCTTTTCGGCGTATGAATCGCCTGTTCGCATGCTTTCTGATTTGCACCGTTGTGGCCCTTGCGGCCTATCGCAGCACGGTCAAGCCATCTACATCAATACCTCCCAACATCGTTTTTATCCTCGCCGATGACCTCGGCTATGGCGATTTGTCGTGCTTTGGGGCTACGGATTTGCGAACGCCCCACATCGATAGTCTGATTGGGGCGGGGGTTCGGTTTACTAATTTCTACGCCAACAGTTCGGTGTGTTCGCCAAGCCGGGCGGCACTACTGTCGGGCCGATACCCGGAGCGCGTGGGCGTTCCCGGCGTCATTCGCGACGACACGACCGATAGCTGGGGCTATCTTTCGCCTGCGGCTACGCTGCTGCCGGTTTATCTTAAACGGTCAGGCTACCATACCGCTCTGACGGGCAAATGGCACCTCGGTCTCGAATCGCCCAACCTGCCCAACGAGCGCGGTTTCGATGAGTTCTACGGTTTGCTGGAGGGCATGATAGATGATTATACGGCCAAACTTCGGCACGGGAAAAACTTTCTGCGGCATAACCGACAGCCCATCAGTCCGCCCGGCCACGCCACCGACGTATTTACCGACGCGGCTATTCGCTACCTCAACGCCCGCCGAATCATAAGAAAACCATTTTTTCTGTACTTGCCCTACACCGCCCCACACGACCCCCTGCAACCCCCTGCCAACTACCTTCGGCGGGTGCTGACCCGACAACCCGGCATCGATACTACCCGCGCAAAATTAGTAGCCCTCATCGAACACATGGATGCTAATGTAGGCCGGGTGATGGCTGCGCTACGTGCCAATGGGCAATGGCAAAATACGTTCATTGTGTTCACCAGCGATAACGGCGGCTGGGGACCGGGCAAAGCCAATAATGGGTCAAACCGGGGCGTTAAAGGCCAGTTTTATGAAGGCGGTATTCGCATTCCGGCAGGGGTGGCGTGGCCTGACCGGATTGCTAACGGGCGGGTAATTGACACCCGTCTGCAACTGATGGACTGGTTTCCTACGCTCCTCGAACTGGCAAACGTCCGGCTGGCAAAGCCGGTTGATGGCTGCTCGTTTCGGACATTACTCACCGAATCGAACGCGCAACCCGATTCGATATTCGCTCATCGACCGCTATTTTTTGTCCGGCGCGAGGGGCAGGATACGTACAAAGGTTTGCAGATTCATGCCATACAGCAACATGGCTGGAAACTGCTGCAACCCACGCCCTTTGCGCCCTATGAATTATACGACCTGACAACCGACCCACTCGAGCGAAAAAATCTTGCCAATACCGACTGGAAAAAGCGTGATCAACTGATGAAGCATCTGATGGAGCACATCCGGCGGGGCGGACGCGTGCCGTGGCAAAAAGGCTAATTAGTCGATACGTTCTATTTGGGGCGGAATTTTATTTAATACATATCCGAAACTGATGCAACGGTTGTAGCACATACTGCGTAGGGATAGGCAACTTTGTACTTAATTTTCTACGCATCACTCACACCCATGCGCCATCCTGTCATTCAGTTTTTCGGGCTGATTATTTGTATATCAGCCCTTATTTATGCGTGCAAATCAGACACTGGTACAGCCGTTACGCCATCATCGGCCATTGTTTCAGGGCTAACCTGCGGCTCTGCCACGTTCTCTGCCACAACAATCAGCGGTACAGCTTACACCGGTACGGCTACTATTCCGTATACAGGCGGTAACGGTGTTACCTATGCGGCTGGCAGTGCCATTGCCTCTACGGGCGTCGTGGGTCTTAATGCTACACTACAGGCTGGTACGCTATCTACTGGAGCCGGAAAGCTGACTTTTTCGATTAGTGGTACACCGTCAGGCAGCGGAACGGCTACGTTTGCTATCAGCTTTGGCGGGCAAACCTGTGCCTTGGCGGTGCCAATATCGTTGTCAGTAATAACGCCAGGCAGCAGTACTGGCGTAAGCGGTACCAGTAGCTTATCGGCTGTTGTTGCAGCCGCAGAAGCGTTTAAAGCTACGCTCACGGCCAGTCAGTTGGCATTAGTGCAGTTGGCGTATTCCAAAACCGATGCGTTGAAATGGTCGAACCTGCCCGACGGACTGTATAACGGGCGGGTGGGTATTAAGCTAAGTGTTCTCAACGCTACCCAACTGGCTGCGTTTTACACGCTGATGGGTACGGTTATGGCACGGGACGTAACCAACGAAGGCTTAGACGAACTGGAGGGCGGGTTGGTAGCCGATGATTATCTGGGAGCCAACGGCGGCAGTGCTGCGACTTACTCACGGGGTAATTTTCATGTAGCTTTTTTGGGAACGCCGAGTAATACCGGCCTGTGGGAATTACAATTTGGTGGGCACCATTATACGTTTGCCAATACGTATAACAACGGTAAAGTTACTGGCGTAACACCTTCGTTCCGGGCCGTTGAGCCGATGGCGACAATAACGGCTAATAACCGCACTTATCAGCCTGTTGAGCAGGAACGGGCCGCGTTTGCTGCCTTGCTGATGGGACTGAGCAGCACTGAACAAGCAACGGCTAAATTAGCTGCAACCTACTCCGACGTTCTACTCGGCCCTGGTAAAGACGGGCAGTTCCCCACTGCAAAATCGGGCGTAAAAGTAGGTGACCTGACGGCGGCAAAAAAAGAACTGGTGTTGAATGCTATTAAACTGTATGTCAACGATCTGGATGCCGAAACAGCCGCTACCATATTGGCTAAATATACGTCAGAGATAGACAACACTTATGTCGCCTATTCGGGTACAACTGCCGTCACGTCGCAGAATGACTACATTCGCATCGATGGTCCGAGCATCTGGATCGAGTTTTCATACCAGGGCGGGATAGTGATTCGTAATACACCACATCCGCATTCGGTCTGGCGTGATCGCACGGGCGATTACGGCGGAAATTAAGAAAAGTCAACCACCCCCCGCTAAACCAGGGGGCTTGCAAGGCAGGTAACTAACCACTACTGAGCCAGCAAGACCCCATTAGCGACGTGGTAATCGAGGACGTGAAGGCAAGGGTAACGAAAGGTTCGGCGTTCAGCCCCGTTCAGTGCGGCAAAGACTTTCTGTATAGTCAGCTAAAAAAACGCTACACCCTGCATACCTACGAAGGGTGGCAGACCGCCAATATGCGTAGTGTTCTTGGCCTTGCCAAAGACCCGCGAAAGTTAGAAATGAACTGGAACGTACACTGCGTGGATAGCTACTGTCTCTGCTACTGGCAAACAGCGTGTACGCTGGATAACACGGAAGTCATGGTTATCAAGCCCCTGAAACTCTACCGTCGTCAGTTGCACGTATTCAACTACAGCAAGGGAGGTAAGCGACGTGAGTATGGCGGTACGCGCTCAATGGGTATCAGCCGGGGTACGTTGGTGAAGCATCCTAAGTACGGCCTGTCGTATGTCGGCGGGAGTAGCAATAGCCGGGTGTCGCTACATGGTATGGATGGAAAACGTCTTTGCCAGAATGCCAAACCGTCGGATTTAAGAATCAGAAAACAGTTAACCTATGTTTAATTCAGGAATCACCCTACCGCACACGGCCTTGTACCCCTTCGGGCGTACTGCCGAACGTCGGCCCGGCGCGATTCCTCCCCGCGCTAAAGCACGGGGTTTCCTCGCGGGATTATCATGAATGAAAAGTAGGTTTGTGGTCGTGGCCTTTCTACAACGAATTACCTGGCAAATGCTTTGTGCTGCCACCTTCGTTTTTTACTATTCATTGTTCACGTTTCATTTATCGGCCCATCCCATGCCGAATTCGGTGGTGCTGATGACAGTACACCCCAACCGCATCGATGCTGAGGTACAGATTCCACTCATTGAATTGCAGGCTGCTTACGGCCATGTACTAAATGACCATTCTACGGAATTGGTAGCCCGGCTGGGGCCACAGCTTCGGGCGTATCTGGCGCAGCATATCCGTCCCCAAACCATTGATGGCCAGCCCTGGGCCGTATCAATAGGCGCGCTGACGGTACAGGAAACGCAAAACGCTGTTAACGGCGTTTATCGTGAACTGACCGCACAGGTGCAATTATATCCGCCTGCTGGGGCCAACGTTCGGCAGTTTGTTTTTTATTACGATGTTGTTCTGCATCAGGTCGTTACGCACAAGATTTTGGTAGCCGTTCGACAAGACTGGGCCGGGGGCATGATGCCGCACGATTCCAGTACAAGCGTGGGAGTTATTGAGTTAGACATACCAACCGAAACCATAAAGCCGCTTACGGTTAACTTCGAGCCGGGAAGCCTCTGGACAGGCTTCCGGACACTGTTTAATCTTGGTGTGCACCATATTTCAGAAGGTACTGACCACCTGTTGTTTTTGCTGGTTTTACTACTACCCGCCCCGTTGCTTACGGAGACCGAACCCGGTAAAGCTAAACGGTGGGGTAGTTTCGGCGGTATTCGTTATGGCCTGCTACGGCTGCTGGTCATTGTAACGGCCTTTACCTTCGGACACTCGCTGACACTGCTGGCGGGGGCAGTAGGATGGGTGAGCCTGCCGAGTCAGCCGGTTGAAATACTGATTGCGCTATCGATTTTTGTATCGGCTCTACACGCGCTACGGCCTTTGTTTCCAGAGCAGGAAGGCTGGATTGCCGCTGGTTTTGGGCTTGTACATGGTCTGGCGTTTGCCGGTACACTTACTAAGCTGCAACTCGACGCAGGCCCGATGGCACTGAGCATTCTGGGTTTCAATCTTGGTATTGAAGCGATGCAGCTTTTTGTTATATGTCTTACGCTACCCTGGTTCATGCTCCTCAGCCGCACAGTCGTCTACGCACCCGTGCGGGTTGGCGGGGCCGTGCTGGCGGGCGTGGCTGCGCTGGCCTGGGTGGTCGAACGGTTTACTGGCGTAGAAAACGTTCTGACGTTATACATCGAACAACTGGCCGCGTACCCCTTTTACCTCCTGACAGTACTGATTTTAGTGGCTACAGGTAGCTTGCTCTGGACGCACATTCGCACACAGCGCGTATGAAAAACAACGTCAAAACAGTTCCACCGTTACAATTGAACCGGAAAGTACAGCCGGAACGTAGCTCCCTGCCCTTCTGTGCTGCTGGCCGTAACAATTCCGGCGTGGTTTTCCATCACCCGGCGCACAATGGCGAGGCCAATGCCCGTGCCGCTGTAGGGACTGCTTTTGCCGTGCAGCCGCTCGAAAGCTCCAAAAATCTGTTCGCGGTACTGCTCGTTGAAGCCAATACCGTTGTCGGCTACGGTGATTTCCCAGTAGGCAGACCGGTGCAGCCCGCTATTTGATGGTAGCGCACTCCGGCTTATGGCGCGGGCTGAGAGCGTAATGTGGGGCGGCTTACCAGGACTCGAAAATTTGAGCGCGTTGGAGAGCAGGTTCTGAAAAACCTGCCTTAGTTGAAGCGCGTCACCAGGAATAGTGGGCAATTCGCTCACGTTCAGTACGGCATTCTTTTCTGAAACGGCCACTTCGAGGTCCTGAAGCACGTCGCCCACCACTTTATTCAGGTCAGTGCGTTGATGATCACTAAGTTTGTTTTGGGATAAGCGGGCATAGGCCAGCAAATCGCGGATGAGAATCTGCATTCGGGTGGTTGCCGACTGCATACGGCGCAACAGATCGACACCGTCGCCAAGCCGGTCGGCATACTGATCGGCCAGCAGATCGCCGAACGATTTGATTTTACGAAGAGGTTCCTGCAAATCGTGCGAGGCTACCGACGCAAACTGATCCAAACTTTCGTTGCTGCGCCGTAACTGGTTGTTAATCTGCTCGATCTGTTGGCGGGCCAGTTTGGCTTCGGTAACATTGATAGAAGAGGTCAGCAGACCGTCCTGATCAAATCGAACGGCAGACACTAAATACCAGTACTTACCAATCTGACGTTCCAGGGTGGCTGGTTTACCGGTTTGAACCACAGCTACGTACTGCATAAGGGCGTCGCTGTTTCGCAGGGGCGGGTTCAGTTCGCAAAGCGTTTTGGTGTAAAGCTCTTCGGGTGGCAGGCCAAGCATATCGAGTGATGCCTGATTGGCGAACGTGAAACGAAAGTCGGTGATGCGGCCCTCGGCGTCGCGCACTGGCTCGTAGGTAGCTACCGCTGTCAGGGTGGCATTTAGCACGCTATTGACTATATCGGCCTGCTGCCGAATGAGCCGTTCGGCCAGTTTATGTTCGGTCACATTCATGAATGTGAGCACGATCTTATCTTTTTCGTATCGTACCGCCGAGGATTCAAACCAGCCTTCGTAGCCATTTACGTCGGTGTAGTGAAGCGTTGCCTGCTGCGGCTCGCCCGTGTCGGCAGCTTTGGCGTATATGGCAAAAAAGCCGCTTTCTACGTTACCGGGAAACACGTCAAGCAAGGTTCGGCCTTCGAGTTCGGCGGGTGTTCGGCCTAAGCTTCGCTCTACGGAGCGGTTGGCGCGGTCCATACGAAAATCAACTATGTCGCCTGCTTCGTTGCGGATGGCTGTCATCGCCAGAATGCTGCTGATCGACGCGTCGAGCGTAGCCTGAAGCTGATCGGCCTGTTGCTGCGTCAGCAACTGCGTCCGTTTGCGGACGGTGATGTCCTGGGTAATCATAATCAATTGATCGCCAAACGATACCGTGCGCTGATCGAACCAACCGCTCATGCCGTCGGAGCGGTATTCGAGGTCGTACTGCTCCGATTGCCCATTTCGGCTTACTTCGCTCAGGACGGAAATGCCTCCATGGGCTGTTGCTTCGGGAAACAGGTCGCTGTAGGTTCGTCCTTCCATTTGCTCGATGGGCAGACCGCGAAGCTGGGCGGCTGTTCGGTTTACCCGTTCAAATACCCAGTCAGTAATCGGGCCATTGCCGTCTTCACTCCGTTGCGGGCTTAAAAGGCTGATGGCAACAGGTACGTTATCGACTAACGTTTCGATCATGTTGGCCGATTGCCGGGCCTGCTCACGGGCCTGTTTGTAATCGGTAATATCGATGAAGTTCACCACCACCCCATCGTTCATCTTTGTAACCGAGATGTCGAACCAGTTACGCCCCGCCGTTCGGGACGGATAATATTCTTCGCCCCGATACGGTTCGCCGGTTTCTATAACTGCTACATACCGGGCAAACAGATTCGATTCTATGAATTCCGTAAACAGCGTCAATAAGGTGGCATTACGGATAACTTCATCGGAGAAACCTACCCGCTGCCGGAATGCCGGATTGGTGAGGGTAATGTTAAAATCGATGATTTGGCCCGTTACTACGTCGCGCATGGCCTGCGCGGCATAAATATTGGTCAGCGAATTGTCGAAGACAGCCCGTAATAACTCGGGCGATGCATCCAGAAAAGTTGAGTTCATGCGAGGAAGGCCGGGGCCGGTCAGAAATGGTCTTTAACCGGACGCCCGTGCTATGCAAATTATGAAAATACTGGCTCTCTTATGAATTAATTTGCCGACCCCGGCGAATTTCACTGGGGTTGATGTGCATTTTCTGCTTATAAATCCGGGAGAAGTAATGCACCGATTCAAAACCGCACTGAGCCGAAATCTCCGATAAAGTGCTGCCCGTATCGCGAATGAGTTCTTCTGCTTTGTGCAGTTTCAGCCGTAAGTGGTACTGATTCAGCGAGGTTCCGGTTGTTTCTTTAAATGCCTTTCGCAGCCAGGCATAACTTACGTTGCAGGCGTCGGACAGCCGCTCGAAATCAATAGTCTCCTGCCAGCGTTCATTAATGTCGCGCTTCACGTCGCTGATAATCTTTTCCTTCCGCGATACCTTCTGGTTCGACAGCAACACCGAGGTATATACGACGCCTAACAGTTGCAGCACCAGAAACGACGCTAATTTCAAATACGAATCTTCTCGCACTTCAACTACCTCAAACAGCCGCTCGAAGGTGGCTAAAAACTCGACGTTGAAGCCCACTTTTATGATCGGGCTTTGCGGGTTGAAGCACTCCTGTTCCAGCAAATGCCGGGGATAATCGCCCGAAAAACCTACCCAATATTCTTCCCAGCCGGTTTGGTCGTTGGGCTTGTAGCGGTGCCATACGCCCGGATAGAGCAGAATGATGGTGCCTTCCTCAATGACCTGGGGCGGCATACCGTAGGCTTCAAAAATACCCTCGCCTTTGCAAACGTAAAGTAGCTGATATTCTTTCAGGCTGCGCCCGCGCTCCCAATCAAAAAAATGGCTATCCGGGTGTCGAATGTCGGGGTAGGGGGTTTGGGTGGGGTGAATGTGGTGGCCCAGGGTATGAATGTTAACGCTGGCAGTATTGTCGATGGGGGCGTCGGCAAAACTGAAATAGCGTCGGAATATTTTCATAGCAGAAAGTGCAAAATATATCTCATTATAGATAAAAAAATACGCGCTAAAGTACAATAATATTGTAAAGTAAATCAGTGTATCGTTTTATCCTTTGCACATTTTACTGTATGAGAAACTATTTTATTAGCCTCAGCCTGCTGCTGGTGCCGATGCTGACGGTGGCTCAACCTGTGCAACAGCAACCACTGCGGGAGGGTTTTCAGACCCCGCCCAACATAGCCAAACCCCGTGTGTGGTGGCACTGGATGAATGGCAACATTACCAAAGAAGGTATTCAGAAAGACCTTGACTGGATGAACCGGGTCGGTATCGGCGGGTTCCAGAACTTCGACGCCAGCCTGTTTACGCCAGTGGTGGTATCGAAGAAATTGGTGTTCATGACACCCGACTGGAAAGACGCATTCAGATTCACGACCGACCTCGCCCGGAAACTGCAACTCGAAATGGCAATTGCCGGGTCGCCGGGCTGGAGCGTAACGGGCGGGCCGTGGGTGCCCCCCGCCGATGGCATGAAAAAATACGTCTGGACCGAAACGCGTGTAACTGGCGGACAACCGTTCGCGGGAAAACTGCCTCAGCCAGCGGCTACGACGGGTAAATTTCAGAACGTAGCCCTCGAATCGGCCAGTCTGCTGGGCGGTCCAACGGGCGATGTACCAACTTACTACGCCGATGCTGCCGTAGTCGCCTACCGTTTGCCTGCCAACGAACAGCCGATGATCGCGCTAAAGCCCAACATTACGTCGAGTGGAGGAACGTTCAGCTTAGCCGACCTCACGGATGGGAATCTGGAAAAAGCCACCCTGCTGCCGCCCATAGAAGTGGGGCAGGATATGTGGGTTCAGTATGCATTCGATACACCACAAACCGTTCGGGCATTTACTATTGTGGGTGCTCCTCCGGCCAGTCAGTTGGCCGAATTTCGGGGAATGCCCGACAACCGAAGTCTGAAAGTAAGCGACGACGGGTTAACTTTTCGCGACGTGGTCATTGTCCGGGGCAGCACCGTGCCGCAGAGTACGGTAAGTATTCCGGCAACAACGGCCCGCTTTTTCCGCTTTACGTTTAAAACCGAAAAGCCCGAAGGCAATCCATTTGCCGCTATGATGGGCGGTAGTGCCGACCCCGGCAAACCGCAGGGCGTACCCGTGGCGGAGTTAGTACTCTACAACACCGACCGCGTAGACCTGTTTGAGCAGAAAGCCGGATTCAGCGCGTGGAGAGAACCAACTCCGTCGCTGGTCAAAGCTGACGCCATTGCTATTCCAACTGCCGACGTAATCGACCTCACCGGCAAAATGGCCGCCGATGGTTCGCTGAACTGGACCGCTCCGGTGGGTAACTGGGTTGTTGTGCGGTTAGGCTATTCGCTGACGGGGCGCAAAAATCACCCCGCTTCGCCCGAAGCAACCGGCCTTGAGGTCGACAAACTCGACAAAGTGGCCGTTCGGAAATACATCGACACGTATCTGGATATGTACAATGATGCTACGGGTGGGCAGTTGGGGGCCAAGGGGCTGGAATACATGATTTTAGACAGCTACGAGGCCGGGCACATGACCTGGACGAAGGCCATGCCCGACGAGTTTCAGAAACGGCGCGGCTATGCCATTACGCCCTGGTTGCCGGTGCTGACGGGTCGGGTAGTACAGAGCCACGAAGCCAGCGAGAAATTTCTGTGGGATTTCCGCAAAACCATCGGCGAACTGATCGTGGAAAACCATTACGAAACCATCGGCGAAGCTCTGAAAGCACGGGGCATGAAACGCTACACCGAATCGCACGAGAGCGGACGTATCTATTTAGCCGATGGTATGGACGTGAAACGATTTGCCGACATTCCGATGGCAGCCATGTGGACGCCGGGCAGTCTGGCAGGTGGCAACGACGAAGAAACCCGCAGCAAAGCCGACATCCGGGAGGCAGCGTCGGTGGCACATATTTACGGACAAAACCTGGTGGCGGCTGAGTCGATGACGTCGGTGGGTAAGCCGTTTCTGTTTGCGCCCGAAAACCTCAAGCGTACTGCCGACATGGAACTGGCGTCGGGCCTGAACCGCTTCGTGATACATACGTCGGTACACCAGCCGCTCGATGATAAAAAGCCGGGCTTCTCGCTTGGGCCGTTCGGGCAGTATTTTACCCGACACGAGACCTGGGCCGAGCAGGCCAAACCCTGGATGGACTACTTGGGCCGCAGCAGTTACCTGTTGCAACAGGGCCGGTTTGTGGCCGACGTGCTGTATTACTATGGCGAAAACAACAACCTGACGCAGCTTTTTACCGACAAACTGCCAGCCATAAGTGGCTACGAATATGACTTTGTAAACGCTACGGCCCTGAAAAACGTGATTCAGGGTAGAAACGGCAAACTCGTTACGCCTACTGGTATGAACTACAGCGTATTGGTGCTGGACGAAAGCGCGAAAACCATGACGTTGCCAGTGCTGAAAAAAATTGCTGAGCTGGCAAAAGCGGGCGTTGCTATCGCCGGCACCAAACCCGAACGTTCGCCCAGCCTGAGCGACGATCCGTCTGCGTTTAGTGCGCTGGTTGCCCAAATCTGGAGCCAGCCCAATGTATCGACCAAACCCGCAGCCGAGGTGCTGAAAGCATTGGCTGTGCCGGAAGACGTGATTATCAAAAATGCAAGGGCCGAAATCCTGTACGTCCACCGGAATACGGGCAGTACCGATATCTATTGGCTGAACAACCGCAGCGAAGCCCCAACCGACGCAGAGATCAGCTTTCGCGTGACGGGCAAAGTACCCCGGCTCTGGAATCCGCAGACGGGTAAAATCGAGACGGTATCGTACCAGATTAAAGATGGCCGGACCTATGTGCCGTTACGTTTCGAGTCGTGGGATGCTTTTTTTATTGTTTTCGATGGTACGGCTACCGCTACCACGTTCACCAAACCGGCCACCACCGAAACGCGGGTGCTGGCCGTAGCCTCGCCCTGGACGATTCGTTTCCCAACAGCAACACCCCGCACCCTCACGGTCGATAAGTTGGCGTCGTGGACTGAAAATTCGGAAGCCGACATTAAATATTTCTCCGGTACGGCTTTCTACACCAACACCTTCACGCTGCCCACTGTGGTTAGCGGAGGGCGGTATGAACTGGATTTGGGTGAGGTGAAAAATCTGGCCGAAGTAATCGTGAATGGCAAAAACGTGGGTATTGCCTGGAAAAAACCATTCCGCGTAGACATTACTGAGGCCGTTCGGACGGGCAGCAACGCAGTCGAAATTCGGGTTACGAACTACTGGGCCAACCGCCTGATTGGCGATGCGCAGCCGGGCGTAACTACCAAAGTCGCGACGGCGAACCGCACGTTCACGACGGTGCCATTCTTCCGGCCCGACAGCCCGTTGTTTCCGGCGGGGCTGCTGAGCGAAGTAAGCGTTGTGCTGAAAAAGTAATGACCAACAACCCTATACCATATGCAAGTCGTTTTAGGACTGATTTACCACACCATCGGTGGCGGATTTTCGGGGAGTTTTTATATGCCCTACAACCGTGTACGCGGCTGGGCCTGGGAGAGTTACTGGATTGTTGGCGGGTTATTTTCGTGGCTCATCGTGCCTCCGCTGGCGGCCTACCTGACTGTCGCTGATTTTGGGGGCATCATTGCCGCTACGCCATTTTCCATTAAATCCATCACGTTTCTGATGGGTCTGCTCTGGGGCATTGGCGGTCTAACCTACGGGCTGGGCGTTCGGTATCTTGGCATGTCGCTGGGCAATTCGGTGGTGCTGGGGTTTTGCTCGGCCTTTGGTGCGCTGGTGCCGCCCATCTACTACGGCTTCAACCCGGTGCCGGGCAAAACCTCCTTTATGCAGATGCTCCAGTCGAGCGGAGGGCAGTTGGTATTGCTGGGCGTAGTGGTTTGCATTCTGGGGATTGCCATTCTGGGCCGGTCGGGTATGCTGAAAGAAGGCGACCTGTCGGACGCCGAAAAACGGGCGAGTGTGAAGGAGTTTAGCTTAGTGAAAGGGCTGATAATTGCCGTTTTCTCCGGCGTATTAAGCGCGTTTTTCAACTTTGGTATCGAAGCGGGAAAACCAATGGCCGACGTTGCCGTGGCGCAGGGCAACAACCCGCTGTTTCAGAATAACGTCACCTACGTGGTGTTGCTATGGGGCGGGCTAACCACCAACCTGCTCTGGTGCCTCTACCTCAACGCCCGCAACAAAACTTTCGGCGACTATACCAACCCACGCACCCCTATTGGCAGCAACGTGCTGTTTGCGGGTCTGGCCGGGACGATGTGGTTTCTGCAATTTTTCTTCTACGGCATGGGCGAAAGCAAATTGGGCAACGGAGCCAGTTCGTGGATTACGCACATGGCAACCATCATTCTGACGGCTAATCTCTGGGGGCTGTACCTCAACGAATGGTCGGGCGTATCGCCCCGCACGTTCCGCACTTTTATAGCGGGAATTGTCACAATTTTAGTTTCCATCGTGCTGGTGGGTATTGGTAACTCGTTGTAATACCCCACCCCAATCGGGCCGCCGAACCGCTCTCCCCGTTAGGGAGGGGCTAACTTATGAAAACTATGCAAGTCCTTAAAAACCAAATTGATAGCCATAATGAGTCGCTGTTGCTTCAGCACGAAGCCAAACTCAGCTTTACCCGTTCGGAAGTGCCGGGTGCCGAAGAAATCATTCAGAAACTGACGGCATTTCAAATTGCCATTCCGTCGTGGGCACTCGGTACGGGCGGTACGCGCTTTGGCCGGTTCAGCGGTGGGGGCGAACCCCGCAGCCTCGAAGAAAAAATCGAAGACGTGGGGCTGTTGCACGCGCTCAACCAGTCGTCGGGAGCTATTTCGCTGCACATTCCGTGGGATATTCCGCAGGATTACCGGGCCACTCGGATTTTAGCCGCGCAGCACGGGCTGACCTTCGATGCCGTGAACTCCAATACGTTTCAGGACCAGCCCGGTCAGCCGCATAGCTACAAATTCGGGTCGTTGCAGCACGTCGATAAAACGATTCGCCAGCAGGCCATCGATCATAACATTGAGGTTATCAAACACGGTATCGAATTGGGTTCCGAATCGCTGACGGTCTGGTTATCAGATGGTTCCTGTTTCCCTGGACAGTTGAACTTCCGCCGGGCGTATCAAAATACGCTCGAAAGCCTGAACGAAATTTACGCGGCCCTGCCCGACAACTGGAAGCTGTTTCTCGAATACAAAGCATTTGAGCCAAATTTCTATTCAACTACCGTTGGCGATTGGGGTATGTCGTATTCGTATGTGCAGAAGTTGGGATCGAAAGCCTACACGCTGGTCGATCTGGGCCATCACCTGCCCAACGCCAACATCGAGCAGATTGTAGCACTGCTGCTGATGGAAGGCAAACTTGGCGGTTTTCACTTCAACGACTCCAAATACGGCGACGACGACCTGACGGCAGGAGCAATCAAACCGTATCAACTGTTCCTGATTTTCAACGAATTAGTTGAGGGGATGGATGCCCGCGTCATGAACCACGCCACAGACCTGGGCTGGATGATCGACGCCAGTCATAACGTAAAAGACCCGCTCGAAGACCTGCTGCAATCGGTCGAAGCCATCATGCTGGCCTACGCGCAGGCATTGTCGGTGCCGCGCCGGGCACTGGAAGATGCGCAACAGAACAACGACGTAGTAACGGCGCAGGAAATTCTGCAAAATGCTTTCCGCACCGATCTGCGTGCGTTGGTAGCCGAAGCCCGCCTACGGGCCGGGGCCGCTCTGAACCCCGTTGCGCTCTACCGCAGCCTGAACGTTCGTCAGAACCTGATCAACGAACGCGGCCTGAAAACAGTAGCGACCGGACTTTAGTAATCATCAAATACAACAAAATTAGTAGTCGGGTAGGAAGGCATAGGATAGTTGCTTCAATAGGTTTATTTTACTTTGCAAAGCAACATAAACATAGTAGCCAACTGTTCACGACATACACCTGAATCATGACAACACAAACCAGTAAAGAAACCTTCCGGCATGTCAGTTACCTGTGGGACGACGCTAAAGCCGCCGAACTGGCCGATAACCAGGTCGACCTGTTTATTTACCGCTCCAACCTGCTCGGTGCCGACCTGCGACTGACCAACTACGGCGGGGGCAATACGTCGGTCAAAATAACGGACAAAGACCCGCTGACTGGCGAGGACGTGGAGGTGATGTGGATCAAAGGCTCCGGGGGCGACATCGGTACGCTCACCAAAAGTGGTTGTGCCGCTCTGTACATGGACCGGCTGCTGAACCTGGAAAAAGTGTATCGGGGGCTGGAATTTGAAGATGAGATGGTGGCTCTGTTCAATCACTGCATTTTCGATCTGAACTCGAAAGCCCCCTCTATCGACACGCCCCTGCATGGGTTTCTGCCGTTCAAACACATCGATCACCTCCACCCCGACGCGGCCATTGCCATTGCAGCCGCCAAAGACGGGCAGCGCATCACCGAAGAACTGTTCGGGGGCGAAGTGGGCTGGGTAGGCTGGCAGCGGCCCGGCTTCGATCTGGGGCTGAAACTGCGGGAGTGTCTGGAGCAGGCCGAAGCCAAAGGCATCAGGCTACGCGGCATTATGCTCGGCTCGCACGGGCTGTTTACATGGGGCGATACCTCGTATGAAAGCTACGTGAACACGCTGGAAGTCATCGAACGCTGCGCCGAATACCTCGAAGCCAACTACGGCGGTCCGTCGCACGGCAAAAACCGTCCCGTGTTTGGGGGCACCCAGCGGAGTGTCGAATCGCCTGAATCACGCCGGGAACAGGCTGCCCATATCATGCCTATTCTGCGCGGCCTCTGCTCCAGCGAATCGGTGCGCCGAAGCGGCCCGATGGTGGGCCATTTCACCGACGACGAGCGGGTGCTGGAGTTCATCAACTCCAGGGACTTAGACCGGCTGGCTCCATTAGGAACGAGTTGCCCGGATCACTTTCTGCGGACCAAAATCAGTCCGCTGGTTCTCAATATTCCATCAGACCTTGATGTTAATCATCCTGAAAATCGGGAAATTCTGGCGTCATTGAACCCGCAGTTTGAAGAGTACCGAACCATGTATCAGGCGTATTACAATGCCTGTAAACACCCCAACAGCCCCGCCATGCGCGACCCCAATCCGGTGGTGATTCTGTGGCCGGGAGTGGGCATGTTTACCTTCGCCAAAGACAAAACCACAGCCCGGCTGGCATCGGAATATTACATCAATGCCGTAAACGTGATGAAGGGGGCCGAAGCCGTCTCGGAATATACGGCACTACCGCGTCAGGAAGCGTTTAATATCGAATACTGGCTGCTCGAAGAAGCCAAATTGCAGCGGATGCCGAAACCCAAAGCGTTGTCGGGCCGGGTAGCGTTGATAACGGGCAGCGCGGGCGGCATCGGCAAGGCTATCGCCAGAAAGTTTGCCGAAGAAGGAGCCGTTGTCGTACTCAACGACATCAACGAAGAGCGGCTGGCCGACGCGAAAGACGAATTCGTGAAAAAATTTGGCCGCGATGCCGTTGCCACCACTTCGCTCAATGTAACTGATGCCGAGAGTATTAAGCAGGCGTTTGATGCAGCGTGTCTGGCTTTTGGCGGAGTCGATATCGTGGTCAACAATGCCGGTATCAGCATCTCCAAACCCATTGAAGAACACACGCTGGCCGACTGGGATAAGCTGTACGATATTCTGGTAAAAGGCCAGTTCGTGGTCACGCAGGCGGCTGTTTCGGTGATGCGTAAGCAGGGCTTCGGGGGCGACGTTATCAACATCGTCAGTAAGAACGCGCTGGTGTCGGGGCCGAACAATGCGGGCTACGGCTCAGCCAAAGCCGCGCAGTTGCATCTGAGCCGCCTGAATGCCGCCGAACTCGGTGCCGACAAAATTCGCGTCAACGTAGTCAATCCCGACGCCGTCATTGCCGACTCCAACATCTGGGCTGGTGGCTGGGCCGAAGGGCGCGCCAAAGCCTACGGTATCACGGTCGAAGAGCTACCCGCTTATTACGCCAAACGGACGCTGCTGGGCGAGTCGATCCTGCCCGACGATATTGCCAACGCCTGTTTCGCCTTCGTGGGTGGTCTGCTCAAAAAATCTACCGGCAACGTCCTCAACGTTGATGGTGGCGTAGCAATGGCCTTTGTACGGTGATGTTGAGTGATTGAATGATTGAGTGATTGAATGGTTGACTGATTGAATGGAAGAGTCAGGTAGTGGCTCCATTCAACCACTCAACCATTCAATCACTCAACCATTCAATCACTCAATCATTCAATCATTCAACCACTCAACCACGTATGCCGACACCGGTAATTGCCATTTTCGATATTGGGAAGACCAATAAAAAACTGTTTCTGTTCGATCAGCACTATCGGATTGTGTGGGAGCGGAGTGTGCAATTGCCTGAGACTGTTGATGAAGATGGCGATCCCTGCGAAGACATACAGGGGTTGACAAACTGGGTGCTTGAAACCACTGAAATTGCGCTGGCGTTGCCCCAGTTTACGGTACTGGCCCTGAATTTCACGACCTACGGGGCCAGTTTTGTGTACGTAGATGCCAGGGGACAACAGGTTGGGCCGTTGTACAACTACCTGAAACCATTCCCGGACGCCATTCGGGAACGGTTTCTTCAGCAGTACGGCCCCGCCAATGCGCTGTCGTTGCAAACGGCGTCGCCCTGGTTAGATAGCCTGAACTCGGGGCTGATGCTCTACCGAATCAAGTACGACAAACCGGAGCTTTTCCAGCGCATCCGCTACGCCCTCCACCTGCCTCAGTATGTGAGTTATCTCATTACCGGGCAGATTGCATCTGACCTGACCAGCATCGGTTGTCATACCATGTTGTGGGATTTCGGGGCCGGTCGGTATCACGATTGGGTAGTTTCTGAAGGGTTGGATCGACTGCTGGGGCCGCTGTTTCCTGCCGATGAAGGCATGGATGCAACGCAACCCAAACCGGAGGATGCAGAACCGAATACAGCCCGTTCGTTGCGTGTGGGTGTCGGGCTACACGATTCATCGGCGGCTTTGATTCCCTACCTGGCGTCTTTCCATGAACCGTTTATCCTGATCTCGACCGGCACCTGGTGCATCAGCATGAACCCGTTTATCGAGACGGAGGGAACTGGCCCGGCCCTCACCGCCGACGAACTGCAGCACGATTGTCTGTGTTACATGCACTACCGGGGGAAATCCGTAAAAGCCAGCCGACTGTTTTCGGGCTACGAACACGAGCAGCAAACCAAACGACTGGCCGCCCATTTCGGCGTTGACGTTGACCACTACAAGCAAGTGCGCTACAACGCCAGCATCATAAATCAACTACAGGAGGCCGCTCAGCCGGTTCATAGTGAATCGGGCAGTATAACCGGGCCGGCGAAAATGATGTCGTTGAAAGAGTCGCCGTTTGGGCAGCGCGACCTGAGCCGGTTTGCCAACTACGAAACAGCCTACCACCAGTTAATGCTCGACCTAATGGCCGGTCAGGTACTTTCGACTGCGCTGGTGCTGCCCCATAACGAAGTCGAACAGCCCGCCGTAACGCGTATTTTCGTGGATGGTGGCTTTAGTCAGAATCCACTGTATATGAATTTGTTAGCGAAGGCGTTTCCACAGGTGGAAGTCTGGGCTGCATCGGTAGCACAGGCCACGGCGTTGGGTGCCGCGCTGGCCTTTCACGACCAGTGGAACCCCCAACCCGTGCCGCCCAATCTGATTACGCTGACGCATTACCAACGGCTACACCGTTAAGGTACCCTCGATAGAATCGTCTAAGGTCTTACCCAGCATGGCCCCAACAGCCATTTTGGCGAAGGCCACCGCGTTGCCGTTTTTGTTGTCCCAGTAGTAGCCCTGTTCGGTTTTTACGTGGATGACCGTAATGCGGGGGTCGTCTACACCTTCCGTGAACCACGTCCGCAACAGCGGTTCCCAAAGCTCCTCAATCAGTTGTTTGTTTTTCGAGATGGTAGCCACGCCGTAGACGCTCAGGAAGTCGGAGTGTTCTGATCCCTGGAACAAAAGCTGAACATATTTATCGTCCTGAATTTCAGCGTTTTTGTGGCTGTCGTCGGCACTCAGGAACCAGAAATTGCCCAGCGTGTCTACTTTCTGTACCGACATTGGGCGCGTTCTGAGTGGTTCGCCGGTTGTTAGTTTTGTGCAGAAGTAGCACGTAGTGTTCTTGTCGACTAATTCTTTGATTTTCTTTCCGGCTTCACTGCCAATGAGGTCTTTGTGGTTTTCCTCGATCTGCTGCTCATTGATGCTATCCATAACGTTTCGTTGATTGATGGTTGTTTTACCTATCAACGAAAAACGCGGTCAACCTTCTTTTGAAATTATTGACAGGCGGCTTTTATATGGCACCTGATGAGGATTCTCAAGAGTATGAAGGGGGCTATTTCAGCTTCTCCATCGCTTGCTTCATACCCGCAAACTGCCGTTTCTTTTGCAGTACCACGGGTGCGGCTACGCGTTCGCGGCAGTCGAAAATGCCGCAGCGTTCGCAGGCTTCGTTGACTACCCGAAACGGAACGTCGTTGGTCGGGTTGTTCAGAAACGCCATCTTACTACGCAGGGCATCGTTCACGGCAAAGCACATCGACACGCTCATATTCTGTTGATTGGCACTCTGAAACGGATGCGCCACCGACACAATCAGATACTGTTGTTTGCTGTCGACGTATTCCGATAGCTGCGCCCGGCACAGCGCACCATCGAAATTTTTGTGCTGCTGCAAAAAAGAAAGCTCCTGCAAAATCGTCAGCGCAATCCACCGGCGGCAGTAGTGTTCGTCGACCATGCCGCGCGGCCCCTGCTGTCGCGACAGGTGCATTTCTTTCGTGAGCTGGTAGGTCGTTTGCCCAGCCGTGTGGTTGAAGCGGTAGAAAAATAGCTGGTCGATGCCAAACGCGCTCGGCAGCACGTTGCTGAGCCGGTAAAAAAACCGCTCGGGCGTAGCACCAAAATCGTGTATCAGTTGCAGGAAATCATCGTTGCTCCACGTTTCACGGGCAAACAACGTAGTTAATCGGGCCACCAGCGCGTCGCGCCGGATCAGAATAGCCCCCGCAAAATACGACGCTTTATAATTATTCAGAATCTGCTCGAACGATTCGGCCTCAACCCACGAGTAGGTATAAGGCCGCGCTTTCAGACCCAGAAACTGAAAACCCACTTCACGCGCCATAATAAACGCCCGCTGCTCGTCCGACAGCCCCGCGTTGAGGTGCAGTGTCCGTTTCTCGGGCCGATACACTGACCGTAGCGACACCAGTTCGGGGTTTGTCAGCGGATCGAACGACTCGATACGAACGTCGTAGCGGGTTTTGAGCAGGTTGGTCAGCAGCGATACCGTTACAACCTGCCCCGACGGAGCAAACTCGGCCAGAAACCGTTCGGCGTCGGCTTCGATGTCGGGGAAATAATTATCGTGCATCTCCTGATACGACCGTAACATGCTCATATACAGCCGCTCTACGCTCATGTTATAACTCAGCGCAATGTCCATAAACGTGCGGATCATGGCACTGACTTTGGCCGGAGCTTCGGCCAGCAGTTCGAGCAGGTCGGAGGGGTCGATGCCGAACAGTTCGAGCGGAATTTCGGTCAGGAATTTCGAGCGGAGCAGGTCGGAGATTGGCTCTAATTTTTTGCTCAGTTTGAGCGAAACCAGCGTGTCGTAATCGACCTGCATGGCATTGGCGAGGGCCGAAATTTTATCGGCTTTGGGGTATTTGCGGCCCTTCTCGATTTCGGTGATATACGAAACCGACAGGCCCGACTGCTGCGCCAGATCACTGGCCGACAGGTTTCTATCGAGCCGAAGCTGGCGAAGTTTCAGACCAAACAACAGGCGAATATGATCGGCAGGGAGGTTCAACAGGAGGCAGACGTGAAAGTTGAAAAACAAGGCAATCTATAAATCTTCCCGATTGATGCCAGTTTGTTTGAGTATTTTGTAAAATAATCCCTTACCTAAATCACGGTTGCCGTGAACAGGAATTGGCACCGTGCGACCTGTTTCGGAATGTTTAAAAATATGATGACTACTTTTAATGCGATCAAGCTCCCAGCCGTTTTCTTCCAATACTTTCATCAGCCGTTTGGGCGAATAATCCATAATTAAGCACTTAAACGAGTTTGGATGGGAGTAAAGTGAATTGGTAAAACAGTATGCAAAGCTGACCGCTTACTTTCCTGCACTAACTCCTCGGTGTCGTCCTCAATTATATAGCCATTGGCTTCCCGGCTCTCCAGCACACCTTCGATGGCTTCTTTCGCCATCTCCAAGGCTTCTTCCAACGTCTCTCCCCACGTAAGACAGGGTGCCAATGTCGGAACTTCGGCGATAAAGCGGCCATCGTCTGGGTCGCGGCTGATAACAATCTTGTACAGGCGTTCTGTCATAAACAACAAAATCCTGCTGAGTGGCAGGATTTTGCAGAGAGAGAGGGATTCGAACCCCCGGACCTGTTACAGTCTTCGGTTTTCAAGACCGACGCAATCGACCACTCTGCCATCTCTCTGTATGGGTGCAAAGATAAAGCAGAAAGCGGTAGTTTGTCAAATAAACTGCTTTAAAATCCGAACGGATATTTTTTTGTTATTTGTGTACGTTCCGCTTTTAGGTTCAACGCTCATGAAAGAAATAGTTGCCATAGTCAACGCTTACGATGCCCTCGACCATGCCACTACACGGGCCGCGCTGGCAACGGTGGTGCGGGTAGAAGGCTCGTCGTACCGCCGAACGGGTGCCCGAATGCTCATTGCCGACAATGGCCGGTGGGTGGGCGGCATCAGCGGGGGGTGTCTCGAAGGCGACGCGCTCAAACGCGCCCGGCTCGCCATTGCCCAGACCAAACCCACTTTAGTCACCTACGATACTACCGACGATGATGCGTATCAGATTGGGGTGGGGCTGGGTTGCAATGGCATCATCGACGTGCTGATTACCCCGCTCGACCCGAACACCACCAACCCGGTACATATCCTGAAAAGCTGCGTCGAAGACTCCCGTCAGACACACGTGCTGCTGACCGTTACAAACGCACCCGGTGTCTTGCCACAGGGCGAAATTATACGCTACGAAGGTCGCGATAGCCTGAACGGGCTGGGCGACGAGGCAGCCGCTAACCAACTCGCCCAAACCGTTGAAGAGCATCTGGCGCAGCAAAAATCGGCACCTGCGTCGGTAACGATGGCAAATGGGCAAACGCTGGAGGTGTTTGTGGAGGTGATGCTGCCCGTGCCGCAGTTAGTGCTGATGGGGCAGCAGTACGATGTGTATCCGCTGGTACGGCTCATCAACGAATTAGGCTGGCAGGCGGTGGTGGTCGCCAATCCGCAGAAAGTGTCGCAGGCCATGTTTGCCGAAGCTACGTCCATCGTGCAGCCGGATGCATTCCAGACTATTGCATTCGACGCGCAGACGGCTATCGTTTTAATGGCGCACGATTACAAAACCGATAAATATAACCTGCCGAAAGCGTTGGCAACAGTGGCCCCGTTTATCGGTATCCTCGGCCCGCGCAAACGCACCGACAAGATTTTTGCTGAGTTAACTGCCGAAGGGTTATTTACTGGAGAAACCGACCGTATCCACGCGCCGGTGGGTCTGGATATTGGAGCCGCATCGCCCGAAGAAATCGCGCTGTCGATAGTGGCCGAGGTGCGGGCCGTGCTGTCGGGGCGCGAGGGAATGTCGCTGCGGCTGCGGAACGCGCCTATCCACGATCACCCATGAACTACCCCGCCTACTTCGACTACAACGCTACCACGCCGGTCGATCCACGTGTGCTGGAAACGATGCTGCCGTATTTCAACACGCATTTCGGCAACGCGGCTTCGCGCACGCACGTCTATGGCCTGAAAGCCGAAGCCGCCGTCGATGAAGCGCGGGGGCAACTGGCGCGGCTGCTCGGTGCTGATCGCAAAGAGATTGTATTCACCAGCGGAGCCACCGAGTCGATTAATCTGGCTGTAAAGGGCGTATTTGAAGCGCGACAGCACGGCAACCACATCGTAACGGTCATGACCGAACACAAGGCCGTGCTGGACACCTGTGTCCACCTCGAAAAACTGGGGGCAGACGTTACGTATCTTCAACCCGATACCGACGGACTTATCACCCCCGAACAGTTCCGCGATGCGCTGAGGCCCAACACCCTGCTGGCATCGGTGATGTGGGCTAACAACGAAACGGGCGTTATTCAGCCCATTGCCGAACTGGCAACCATTGCCCACGAGCGGGGCGTTTTATTCCACACCGATGCCACGCAGGCCGTAGGGAAACTGTCTATAAACCTGCACGAACTGCCCGTTGATCTGCTCAGTTTATCGGGCCACAAACTGTACGCGCCAAAAGGCATTGGCGCGTTGGTGGTACGCCACAAAACCAGCCTGATTGCCCAGCAGGACGGCGGTCGGCACGAACGTGGTCGGCGGTCGGGAACCCTCAACGTACCGGGTATCGTGGCACTGGGCAAAGCGGCTGAATTAGCCCTCGTAGAGACGCAACCCTTTGCGTCTCACTCGCGTCAGCCATTGCCATCCGGAAAGGAGACGCAACCCTTTCTGCAAGAATTGTATGGTCAACCAAACCATCCGGTTCCTGAGACGCAACATCTTGCGTCTCTACAAGGGTTACGCGACCGATTGGAAACGGGTATTCTGAAGGCAGTGCCGGATGCGTTCGTGAATGGAAGCCGGGTGCATCGGTTGCCTACTACAACCAACATTGCCTTTGCAGGGGTCGATGGGGAAATGCTGCTTGGTAGCCTGAATCAGATTGCCGTCTCAAATGGTTCGGCCTGCACGGCGGCTTCAACCGACCCCTCGCACGTGCTGAAAGCAATGGGTCTTTCCGATGACCTGGCTTATGCATCGGTGCGGTTCAGTTTAGGCCGATTTACAACCGAAGCGGAGGTCGATCTGGCAATTCAGCACGTGTCGGAAGTCGTCGGACAACTGCGTCATGCGTTGGCAAACTGAATCGGTTATCGTTCGCGTCAATAAATTAGAGTATAGCATACCATAGAAAAATAAATTGTTGATACATTGAAAAAATATCATTAAATAGTGCTGCAATTATACTTTTTAATAGTACGGTCGACCACATCACGCTGACCGATTCTCGATTCCCTATGCAACTTACTGGTTCTCACGTACTCAACGCGCCGGTGGCACGGGTTTGGTCTATGTTGATGGACCCCGATACACTGGCCCAGATTGTTCCGGCGGTATCGCGACTCGAAAAAGTGGGCGAAAATGAGTTCAACGCTATCGCCGAAATTAAACTGGGGCCGGTGAACGGGGCCTTTTCGGGCGGCCTGTCGTTGTCCGACATCCGCGAAAACGAAGGCTACAATCTGCACGTCAAACAAACCAGCAAAATTGGCAACGCCGACGCACTCATCAGCATCAACCTGAAGCCGGTGAGTGATTCAGAAACCGAGCTAACATTCGACGGTAACGCCAGGCTTTCGGGTTTGCTGGCCCGCACCGGGCAGCGCGTCATATCGGGCGTTGCCAACACCCTGACCAAGCAGTTCTTTACCAATTTCGAAGAAGCTCTGGCTGCTTCGTAGCCCACTGGTCAGACCTCCACGCCGGTAGCCCGACAAATCAATAAACAACATCAACACAATAACCCCCGAACCATTATGCAGATTCAAGTAACCGTGAACGGCAAAAGCCGCAAGTCGGAGGTAGAAGACCGCACGTTGCTGGTCGATTATCTCCGCGATCATCTGCGGCTGACCGGAACGCACGTCGGCTGCGATACGTCGTCGTGCGGAGCCTGCACCGTCCATGTCGATGGTATGGCTGTGAAGTCGTGTACGCTGCTGGCGGCTCAGGCCGACGGTTGTACCGTAACGACCATCGAAGGCATGGCAAACGCCGATGGGAACGGTCCGACGTCTCGGCTGCACCCGTTGCAGGAAGGGTTCAAAGAGTGTCATGGGCTGCAATGCGGCTTCTGTACCCCCGGCATGATTATGACCGCTGCCGACCTGCTCACGAAAAATCCGAACCCATCGGAACGCGACATCCGCGAGGCTCTCGAAGGCAATATCTGCCGCTGCACAGGCTATCATAACATCGTGAAAGCCATTCAGTGGGCCGCCGAACACAATAGCAGCACCCTGCTGGCCGACCCGCACCTCTGGACAAACGACGTTGCCACCAAAGAAGTAGTAGAAACGCATTAAGCCTAATACCCCACCCCAACCCCTCCCCATTAGGGAGGGGCTAAACCATCTGGCTTGCAAAGCCCCTCCCTAACGGGGAGGGGTTGGGGTGGGGTAAAACCGATAATGACTATGAGCAATAAATTCATTGGACAATCGATAAAGCGCGTTGAAGACAAGCGGTTTATCACGGGCAAAGGCCGCTATACCGACGATATTGTGCTGCCGGGAATGCTCCACGCTCATTTTGTGCGTAGCCCCTATGCCCATGCCCGCGTACTGAACATCGACCTGACCGAGGCCAAAGCGATGGAGGGCGTAGTTGCTATTTTTACCGGCGACGACGTGAAAGCCCTGAACGGAGTGCCCTGCGGCTGGCAGGTCAACTTCCGCAACGGCGAGACCATGCGTGAACCGAAACACCCCATGCTTATCGCCACCGGCGACACGGCCAAACACGTGGGCGACCCCGTGGCCGTAATCATCGCCGAGTCGAAATCCATCGCTACCGACGCTGCCGAATCGGTGGTAGTAGAGTGGGAAGAACTGCCCGCCGTTGCCAACCCCGCCGAGGCCCTCAAATCCGACGCGCCCAAAGTGCATGAGCAGTTTCCCGACAATAAGGTGTTCGACTGGTCGCTGGGCAACCCGATTGAGGAAGTCGACGCAGCCATTGCGGCTTCGGCGCACGTTACCACGCTGGAGTTCGTCAATCAGCGCGTGGTGCCGAACGCAATGGAGCCGCGTGCCTACATCGGCCATTACGACGAGGTTTCGGACAAATACACGCTCTACACCTCTACCCAGAATCCGCACCTGATTCGGCTGCTGATGTGCGCTTTCGTACTGGGTATTCCTGAACATAAAGTGCGCGTGGTGGGGCCGGACGTCGGCGGTGGCTTTGGCTCCAAAATCTACCACTATACCGAAGAAGCTCTCGTAACCTGGGCGTCGAAACAGATTGGACAACCCGTAAAATGGACCTCTGACCGGTCGGAAGCGTTTTTGCTCGATGCCCACGGACGCGACCACGTTACGAAGGCCGAAATGGGGTTTGATGCCGACGGCAACATCACCGGTCTTCGGATTAAAACCGTTGCCAACCTCGGTGCCTATCTCTCAACATTTGCCCCCGCCGTACCGACCTATCTGCACGGAACACTGTTGCAGGGGCTATACACGACACCCAAAATCAACGTCGACATGACGTGCGTGTTCACGCATACCGTCGCTGTTGATGCCTACCGGGGAGCAGGTCGGCCCGAAGCGACCTACCTCCTCGAACGAATCATTGACCTGGCCGCGCTGGAAATGGGCCGCGACCCGGCGCAACTGCGGTTGCAAAACTTTATTCCGCCCTTCGATGGGGTCGAACAGCCTGGTTATCAGACGCAGGTAGCTCTCCAGTACGATTCGGGCAACTACGCGCCGGTGTTGCAGCGCGGGCTTGAAATACTCGGCTACGATGCTTTCCGACAGGCGCAAAAAGAAGCCGCCCAGTCGAATAAACTGCTGGGCGTAGGCATTTCGACCTACATCGAAGCCTGTGGCATTGCACCCTCGGCGGTGGTGGGCGCGTTGGGTGCCCGCGCCGGTCTGTACGAGTCGGCGCAGGTGCGGGTGCAGCCTACGGGTAAGGTGAGCGTGTTCACGGGTTCGCACTCGCATGGGCAGGGCCACGAAACGACGTTTGTGCAGGTAGTAGCCGATAAACTCGGCATCCCGATGGAAGACGTCGACCTTGTGCATGGCGACTCCGATGCGCTGGCATTCGGGATGGGCACCTACGGCTCGCGGTCGCTGGCAGTGGGTGGCTCGGCCATCATGAAAAGCATCGACAAAATTCTGGAAAAGGGAGCCAAAATAGCCGCCCATAAACTCGAATGCGCTGAGGGCGACCTCGAATATGGCGAAGGAAAATGGACCGTAAAAGGCACTGATAAATCCATCGGCTTCGGCGACGTGGCCCTGACGGCCTATGTGCCGCACGTTTATCCGGCGGGTCTCGAACCCGGCCTCGACTTTTCCAGCTTCTACGACCCAACCAACTTCACGTATCCGTTCGGGTGCCATATTGCGGTGGTAGAAGTGGATAAAGAAACCGGCAAAGTTGACCTGAAACGTATGATTGCGGTCGATGACGTGGGCAATGTAATCAACCCGATGATTGTCGATGGGCAGATTCACGGCGGGCTGGCACAGGGCATTGGTCAGGCACTGTTTGAAGGTACAGTTTACGATGAGAACGCGCAACTTACCAACGGCTCGTACATGGACTATTGCATGCCCCGCGCCGACGACCTGCCGATGTTCGAGACCGACCGCCAAACAACGCCCTGCCCACATAATCCGCTGGGCGTGAAAGGCGCGGGTGAGGCCGGGGCTATCGGCTCAACACCTGCTGTGGTCAATGCCGTGATCGACGCTCTCTGGAGTGGCGGGCACCAAGTCAAAGACATTCTGATGCCGCTAACCTCCGAACGCGTTTGGCGGGCGATGAACTAATTGATGACTCAAAATGACCTTATCATGACAACATACCCGTTTCAATATAAACGCGCTGCCAGCCTTTCTGAGGCTGTGGCGATGCTGGCGGAAGGTGGCAAAGCCCTGTCGGGTGGGCACAGCCTGATTCCGGCCATGAAACTCCGCCTGAATGCTCCCGACGTACTCGTTGACGTGGGCCGCGTACCCGAACTGAAGGGCATCCGGCTCGATGGTAACGAACTCGTCATTGGTGCCGGTGCTACTCATGGAGAAATCGCGTCGTCGGCGTTGGTGAAACAGCACCTGCCTATGTTTGCCGAAGGAGCCTCCCACATCGGCGACCCGTCGGTGCGGAACCGGGGCACCATCGGCGGCTCAATCGCCCATGCCGATCCTTCTGCCGACTGGCCCGCGATGGTGCTGGCGGCAGATGCTACTATCGTGATGGAGAGTAGCAACGGAAGCCGCTCGATCAAGGCCAGTGAGTTTTTTACGGGCCTGTTTGCTACCGCCCTGGCCGATGATGAACTGATTACCGAAATTCGGGTGCCGGTCGAAGCAGGCGCGAAGATGACGTACCAGAAGTTTTCGCAGCCAGCCTCGCGTTATGCTATTGTTGGCTGCGCCGTTGTAAAGGCAGCCGATGGCAAGATACGCGTGGCGTTTTCGGGCGTGGGCGATACGCCGTTTCGCGATACAGCCGCCGAGAGCCAGCTTAACAATGGCGCATCTGACGTGCAGGCCGCTACGGGTCAGTCGATTATGTCCGATCATTTCGCATCGGAAGAGTACCGGCGCCACGTAGCGAACGTGTATCTTAAACGCGCCTTAGCCGCCGTTGGCTGAACTTATTTTTTGACACAGAGATGCACGGAGGAGACACAGAGATACACAGAGTGAATCAGTAAACTCCGTGTATCTCTGTGCGTCTTGGTGCATCTCTGTGTCCCAACCAATTATGCCAAATCACACCCGCGAATCCATTCAGACGCTGCTCGAAAATCAGGGCTACCAGACCGACCCGCAGGTGGTGATGTCGGTATTTCTGGCAATGCAGTTGCGCAAGCCCCTGCTGATCGAAGGTCCGGCGGGCGTAGGCAAAACCGAAATCGCGAAGGTGATGGCGCAGGCCCTCGACACCGACCTGATTCGGCTGCAATGCTACGAAGGCTTAGACGCCAGTCAGGCTCTGTACGAGTGGAATTACCAGCGGCAACTGCTGCACCTGAAACTGCTCGAAGTATCGGCCCGGCAACCCGCCACCAACGGTGCCGTGAATGTGTTGCAGGCGCAGGAAGAAACACTGTTCTCGGATAAATTTCTGCTGAAACGACCACTCTTACAGGCTATTACGCATCATAAAGCACCCGTGCTGCTGATCGATGAAGTAGACCGGGCCGACGAAGAATTTGAAAGTTTCTTGCTCGAAGTGCTGTCCGACTGGCAGATTACGATTCCTGAAATAGGCACCATTCGGGCCACGCACATTCCACACGTGGTTGTGACAGGTAATCGCGTCCGTGAACTCTCCGAAGCCCTGCGTCGGCGGTGTCTCTACCTCTGGATCGACTACCCCGACTACGACAAAGAACTCGCCATTGTGCTGGGTAAAGTGCCGGACATCGACGCTCGTTTAGCCCAGCAAATCTGCACGTTTATGCAGGCACTGCGGCAACTCCGGCTCCAGAAGACGCCCGGCATTGCCGAAACCATCGACTGGGCCACTGCGCTCGCGGCCCTCCACATCGACCATTTAGACAAAACGCTGGTTGAACAAACCCTCGGCGTGATTCTCAAAGACTGGAAAGACGTGCGCCATGTACAGCTATCACTCAGCGAGTTATACGAAAAAACCGGCATGACCTCCAAGTGGGAGAGCCTGTAGACATGTCTCAAACCTGCATCCTCCAAACCGACCGCCTGACCATCCGGCAACTCACAACCGACGATACGGCTTTCATCATTGAGTTGGTGAACTCGCCCGGCTGGCTTCAGTTTATCGGCGACCGCCACATTCACACGCCCGAACAGGCCCGCTACTACCTCGAAAACGGCCCTATTGTTAGTTACGCCCAACGCGGATATGGTCTGTACGGTGTTGGGATAAAGCCCGGCAGCACGCTTATCGGCATGTGTGGCCTGATAAAACGCGACACGTTGCCGCAGCCCGACATTGGCTTTGCTTTCCTGCCCGACTACATTGGAAAAGGATTCGCCTTTGAAGCTGCCCGCGCTGTGCGAACGTATGCGCATGAACAACTCGGCTTATCGGTTTTATACGCCATTGTGTTGCCCCAAAACAAGTCATCTATCCGGCTTTTAGAAAGAATCGGCCTGGCATATATCGAGCCGTTTCAACAGGGTGACACTGAATTGCTGCTGTACGGCAGCGAGCAGAAAAACTGATCTTTAACCTGCCTTATCGAAAAACCTTGCGGGGGTAGAATCTGCTATCCCATAAAGTAGGTAACTATACTTTTTAGCTTTAAGATGTATAGACAAGCTATTTGCTGCCAGCCATATGTCTAACAAGTCGACCGTGTTTCATGAAAAAGCCTGTCATTTTTTTGTCATTGCTGTTTCTGGTCATCGGGGGCCTGCTTAGTCTCGGGCTTCGGTCGGTTCATAGCCCAACCGACGAACTGTCGCCTGTCCGCAGTCCGCAGGAGGAACTGAGTACGTTTCAGCTTGAGCCGGATCTTACCATTCAACTGGTTGCGTCGGAACCAATGGTGCAGGATCCGGTAGCTATCAGCTTTGATGCCGCCGGGCGGCTGTGGGTAGTGGAAATGCGTGGCTATATGGCAACGCTCGACGCCGACGGCGAGCAGCAGCCTTCGGGCCGCGTGTCGGTGCTGGAAGATACCAACGGCGATGGGCAGATGGACCGCAGCCATGTTTTTTTAGATAGCTTGGTGATGCCCCGCGCGATGGCCCTTGTAGCCGGAGGGATTCTGATTGCCGAGAACGGGGCCTTGTGGCTGGCCGAAGACCGTAACAACGACCTTCGGGCTGATAGCAAACTACTCATCGATAAAACATACGCTGCCGGGGGACTGCCCGAACACGCACCGAACGGTCTCTGGCGTGGTCTCGACAACTGGCTTTACAGTGCCAAAGGACGCGTCCGTTATCGGCTGGTAAACAAACGCTGGCAACGCGACAGCACCGAAATGCGGGGGCAGTGGGGCATGAGCCACGACGATGCCGGGCGGCTGGTTTATAACTACAACTGGTCGCAGCTTCACGCCGATCTGGTGCCGCCTAACTACCTTTCGCGCAACAAAAATCACACGCCCACCACCGGCATCGACCACGGCCTGACCCTTGACAGGCGCATCTATCCCATCCGCTCGAACCGGGCCGTAAACCGGGGCTACATTCCCGGCACCCTCGACAAACAGGGCCGGTTGCTGGAGTTTACGTCGGCCTGTTCGCCGTTTGTGTATCGGGGTACGCTGCTGCCCGAAGCTTACCGGGGCAATGTGTTCGTCTGCGAAAACGCGGGTAATCTCATCAAACGCAATGTTGTAACGCAGCGGGGTGTTCTGCTCACCGCCCACGACCCGCATCCGGGCCGGGAGTTTATGGCCTCGACCGACGAGCGGTTCCGGCCTGTGGCTCTGGCGAGCGGTCCCGATGGTGCCCTGTACGTGGCCGATATGTACCGGGGCATTGTGCAGCATGGGGCTTACATGACGCCCTATCTGCGCGAACAGACCCTGGCCCGTAAGCTGGAGCAACCCGCCCACTTAGGCCGTATCTGGCGCATCGTTCCGAAAGAAAAGACACAGGTAACTGCCAGAAAATTAGCCGATGCATCGGCAACGGAGTTAGTAGCGGCCCTGTCGTCGGCAGATGGCTGGCAGCGCGATATGGCACAGCGGCTGCTCATTGAGCGAAACGACAACCGCGCTGGTCTGGCGTTGGTCGAACTGGTTCGGCAGGGGCGCGAACCGCTGGGCCGGATGCACGCCCTCTGGACCCTCGACGCGTTGCCCCAGACCAGCGCATCGGCGGGGACGCGGCCTTCCGACCGGCCCGCCCTGCTATTCGACGCCCTGACCGATCCAGATCTGCTGGTGAGCAATGCGGCACTGCGGCTGCTGGAGCCACTGGCCCGGCAGGATAAAACAATTCGGGAAAAACTGGGCGACTACCTGCTGGCAACCTGGTCGAATGCTCCGATTGAGCGAGTGCTACAGATTGCCTTATCGGCCTCGGTGCTCGATGCACCCCGGAAGCTGCCCCTGCTGGCAGGTATTGTGACCCGATACGACACACTGGCCCTGATTCGTGATGCCACGCTGAGCAGCCTGCCCGGTCAGGAGTTCGATCTTCTGCAACGGCTCTGGGCTTCATCTGACTGGCAAACCCGACAGCCCGCTAAGGAAATTTTTCTGGAAATGCTGGCAACGGCTGTTATCCGAAACCGCAACCCGGCCCAGCTCAATGCACTGCTGGCTACTCTCCAGACAACCCCGGCCAATGGAAACTGGCGCGAGAAAGCCGTTCTGACGGGCCTGAGCATCGGCGGTAATCCGGCCAAACCTGTTCGGTTGGCAACCGCTCCTCCGATACTGACCAAATCAGCCTCGCCCAATACGACGTTAGCAACCGTAGCGACCCTGTTTACGTGGCCGGGCCACGAAAGGCCGGGCCGCGACAGGCTGGACCAGGCAAGCAGGGTTGCTAAACCGCTGTTGGCTGCCGACGACCAGAAGCAGTTTGCGATGGGGCGACAGTTGTATCTGAGTACGTGTTCGGGATGCCACGGCACCGACGGAGCCGGAATGCCGCGTTTTGGTCCCCCACTGGCCGGGTCCGACTGGGTAACGGGCGACGAAAAACGGCTGGCTCTGATTCTGCTGCACGGTATGGAAGGGCCGGTGAAAGTAGGGAAACGGGTTTATGATGTGCCGGAGATTCTGCCCGTTATGCCTGCCCACTCCACAATGGACGATGGATCACTGACGGCCATTCTAACCTACATTCGTAACGAGTGGGGCAATCAGGCCGGGCCGATGGGCAAACGCACAGTGGGCATGACGCGCGTAACGGCGCAGGGCCGACTGACCCCCTGGACAGCTAAGGAACTGGAAGCACTGCCTGCCACGGCTGCTTCGGCTCCTCAATCACCCAACCGATAAGCCGCCCTTTTTACCTGCTTTCGCACTATGGTGAAAACAGGATTCAACCTCATCGAACCAGTGGATTATGAACGTAATGGGAAAACAACAGGCCAATCAAACTGGATCTACAAACCGCTACGACGCCATCGTAGTGGGGTCGGGTATTAGCGGAGGCTGGGCTGCTAAAGAATTGACGCAGAAAGGCTTGCGGGTGCTGATGCTTGAGCGGGGCCGCAACCTCGAACACGTTACGGGCTACGAAACGGCCCTGAAAAACCCCTGGGATTTCCCGCACCGGGGCCGCCCGGTGCTGTCGCCCGAACAACCGGACGTCACAAAACCTCAATATCGCATTCACGCCCAGAACGAGCAGGCAGGCCGCTACTGGTTCGATGACCGCGACGCGCCCTACAAAGAGGTACACCCCTTCGACTGGCACCGGCCCGATATTCTGGGTGGCAAGTCTGTTATGTGGGGGCGACAAAGCTACCGCTGGAGTGACCTCGATTTTGAGGCCAACGCCCGCGACGGACACGGTATCGACTGGCCCATTCGCTACAAAGACCTGGCCCCCTGGTACAGCTACGTCGAAAAATTCGCCGGGATTTCGGGGCGCAAAGAAGGCTTGCCGCAACTGCCCGACAGTGAGTTTCTGCCCCCGATGGACATGAACTGCTTAGAGCAGCACATCGCCACGCAATTGAAGGCAAAGATGAACCGGGTTATGACCATCGGGCGGTCGGCCAATCTAAGTCAGGCCACGCCGGAGCAGATGGCATTGGGGCGGGCCTCGTGTCAGTACCGCAATCTGTGTGCACGGGGTTGTCCCTACGGTGCCTATTTCAGCACACTCTCGGCCACGCTGCCAGCCGCCCGCCAAACCAACCGGCTCACCGTCCGGACGGGCAGCATTGTCTCGGAAATTCTGTTCGATGAAAACAAAACCGGGCCAACGTTCGGTCGGGCTACGGGCGTGCGGGTCATCGACGCAGTGACGAAGCAAACCGTTGACTATTATGCCCGTGTAATTTTCCTGAATGCCTCGGCTATGGCAACCAACGCCATCCTGCTCAACTCGGTCTCCAGCCGTTTCCCCAACGGTTTCGGCAACGACAGTGGCACGCTGGGTAAATACATCATGGACCACCATTTCCAGATCGGAGCGAGTGGCCGGGCCGAAGGGCTGGGGTTCGACAACGAATACTACTACGGTCGCCGGGCCAACGGTATCTATATTCCGCGTTACCGCAACATCGGGGCCGACAAACGGGAGTATCTGCGCGGTTTTGGTTATCAGGGCGGAGCTTCGCGCTCGGGCTGGCAGCGGCTCGTGGCCGAGGTGAGCGGCTTCGGGGCCGACCTCAAAGAGCGGGCTACGCAGCCCGGTCCCTGGAACATGGGCTTAGTGGCGTTTGGCGAATGCCTGCCTTATGAAGACAATACCATCACTCTCGACCGCAGCCGCACCGACAAATGGGGGCTACCCATGCCCGTTTTCAACGTAACGTTCCGGGAGAACGAGAAACTGATGCGGAAGGATATGGCCAACGATGCCGCCGAAATGCTCGAAGCTGCCGGGCTGACCAACGTAACTACTTACGACAACAAATCGATACCGGGGCTGGCTATTCACGAGGTGGGGGGCGTTCGGATGGGCCGCGACCCCAAAACCAGTATGCTCAACGCTCATAGTCAGCTTTGGGCTGCCAAAAACGTGTTCGTAACAGATGGTGCGTCGTTTACGTCGGTGGCCTGCCAAAATCCGTCGCTTACGTTTATGGCACTCACGGCACGAGCTGCCGATTTTGCCGTGAGCGAATTGAAAAAGAAAAATCTGTAACGATCCATTCGCTACCGATGAAACACGCGCTTGCGTTCCTGCTGTTCTGGATGAGCAGCCCTTTGCTGGCTCAAACCCAGCCGCCCAACATTGTACTGATTGTGGCCGACGACCTCGGCTATACCGACCTGAGTTGTTACGGACACCAACGCCACCGAACGCCACACATCGATTCGCTGGCCCGGCGCGGTATCCGGTTCACGCAGGCTTACGCGGCCAGTCCGGTGTGTTCGCCGAGCCGGGCGGCCCTGATGACGGGCAAGCACCCGGCCCGGCTTCAGTTGACCAATTTTCTGGTTGGCACCCGAACCGATTCGCTCTCGCCGGTTGACCCGGCCCCCTGGCGACCCTACCTGCCCGCTTCGGAGATTACCCTGGCCGAGCGACTGCGGACGTTGGGCTACCAGACCGGAATAGTGGGCAAGTGGCACCTCGGCGGGGTCGATTCGCTGGCACCGTGGGGGCAGGGATTTGCGTTTACCCGGATGATTGGCCGCAATGGGCTGGATTATTACAACTACGGCATCTATGAGGATAGCTACAAAAAAGAGTTTCGCGATAAAGGACAGACCTATCTAACGGATAAACTGACCGACTATGCCGTAGAATTTATCGGGCAGGCCGACCAGAAAAAACCGTTTTTTCTGTATGTGCCGTATTCAGCCCCGCACATACTGATTACGCCCCGCGCCGACAAACTGAACAAATACCTGTTTAACTACAATAAGTGGGGCGAAGACTACAACCCCTACTACGCAGCCATGCTCGAAAGCCTCGACGATGGCGTAGGGCGCATTGTTGCCAGACTCAGCGAACTGGGCCTGACCGAAAATACGCTCGTTATTTTCACCTCCGACAATGGGGGTGTGGGCCTGCCCGAACTTGGCCCCACACCCACCAATTTAGCACCACTCCGCAAGTGGAAAGGACACGTCTATGAAGGCGGCATCAAAGTTCCGCTTATTATGAGCTGGCCGGGCAAAATGCCCCAAAACCAAACCTGCACCAACTACCTGATCAACACCGATTTTACGCCGACCCTGCTCGAATTGCTGGGCCAACCCACGCCGAACCTGCCCGATGCCAAAAGTTTTTGGCCCCTGCTGACCAACCCGGCCACTTCGCTCGACCGGGGAGCCATTTTCTGGCATTATCCCCATTTCAGCAATCAGATGGGCCGACCCGCCGGGGCCGTGCGGCTGGGCGACTGGAAATTGGTCGAGAATTACGAAACCGGGCAACGCGAACTATTCAACTTAGCCCGCGACATTGGCGAAACCCGTGATCTGAGCCGGAGTAACCGAACTAAAGCCAACGAGTTAAGCACCTTACTGACCAACTGGCGGCAGGAAGTTGGCGCGTCGATGCCTGTTCGGAAGAAACCCAAATCCTGAACCTTTCTCCTGACTTTCGCTCCGGCAAATGAAAAAACTACTATGGTCTGGCATCTGGCTGTTCTGGCTTCTGACAAGCCCGGTACTGGCCCAAACACCACAGCCCAATTTTGTGCTGATCGTGGGCGACGACCACGACCGCTCGGCCATTGGCTGCTACGGCAACCGGCAGGTTAAAACCCCCCACCTCGACCAACTGGCGCGCGAAGGAGTCCGGTTTACGCGGGCCTATGCCACAACTTCGTCGTGCAGTCCGAGCCGGTCTACGCTGCTGTCGGGGCGGCACAACCACAATAACGGGCAGTATGGACTGGCCCATGCCACCCACCACTTCCGTTCGCACGAAGACCTGAAAAGCCTGCCCGCTCTGCTTCACAACGCGGGCTACACTACCGCCCGCATCGGCAAATACCACCTTGAACCCGCGAGTGCCTACCCGTTCGATAAGGTACTCAGCGACAATGGTAGTAACCCGGTGCTGATGGCGAACCAATGCGCAGATTTTCTGCGGGCCGCGCTCGGCGAATCGAACCGTAGCGACGGAACGAAACAGAAACCTTTTTTCCTGTATTTCTGCCCCACCGATCCGCACCGGGCGGGCAACGGCGACAAACTGCCTTACAAGGCTAATCCGCACGGCAACAAACCCGACGGACACGAGGGCGTTCGTGAAACGATGTATGGCCCCGATTCGCTGACCGTACCGTTTTTTCTGCCCAACACGCCCGAAGCCCGCACCGAACTGGCGCAGTATTATCAGGCCGTTTCGCGCATGGATCAGGGCATTGGACGGCTGTTTGCGCTGCTGAAAGAGAAGGGTTTGTGGGATAACACCATCGTGATCTACCTCTCCGACAACGGGATGCCGGTGCCGGGAGCCAAGACAACGCACTACGAACCGGGTGTACTGCTGCCGCTGATTGTCCGAAATCCGTTCGGTCGGCGTTCCGGCGGTCGGCAAAACCCGCAGGTCTGTGACGAACTGGTTTCGTGGGTAGACGTGGCTCCGACGCTGCTCGATTTTGCGGGATTGAATCCGCCCGTTCTGGCATCGGCCAGTCGCCCAACCGGGGGTGGGTCGTTTGGCGAACGGCTGGTCACGCCATTTTTTCACGGCAAATCCTGGAAACCCCTGCTCGATGGTTCCGGGACATTTCGGGGCGATACGCTGCTGCTCTCGCACACCTTCCACGAGGTTACGATGTATTACCCCATGCGAACTATCGTAACCAAACGCTACAAACTCATCCATAATCTGGCGCATCCGCTGCCGTTTCCGTTTGCGGCTGATCTGTGGTCGTCGGCTACGTGGCAGGGTTTTGTACAATCGGGCCAATCGCAGTATGGCCCACGTACCCGGCAAGCCTATGAGCAACGGCCTGAATATGAGCTGTATGATCTGGAACGCGACCCGCAGGAACGTACCAATCTGGCTAAAACCAGGACGCACAAAGCCGTTTTCGAGACGTTGCTGGCGTCACTCAAAAACGCGCAGGAAATGACTAATGACCCCTGGCGGGTGAAATGGCGGCATGAATAAATCAATACGATGCATAGATTCTTATTCGTAGCATTTTCCGGCGTGGGTATTGGGCTGTTGCTGGTAGCCGCCCGTCTGCAACCCGCTGGCCTCGGCCTGGCAACTCAGGTGCCGGTGTCGAGACCCAATATTCTCTGGCTCTCGTGCGAAGATATGTCGCCCCACCTCGGCTGCTACGGCGACACTACGGTGCCAACGCCCAACATTGACCGGCTGGCGCGGGAAGGTATTCGGTTCAGCAACGCGTTTTGCACGGCGGGCGTATGTGCGCCCAGCCGCAACGCCATCATCACGGGCATGTACCAGACCAGCACCGGAGGACACAACATGCGCACGCTCAACAATGCCTATCCCGAAAAAACGGGTCTGCCCAAAGCGTACTCCATCGTGCCAGCTTCCGACGTGCGCGCCTTCCCCGAATATTTGCGGAGAGCAGGCTATTATACCACCAACAACAGCAAAACCGACTACCAGTTCGAGGAGCCGCCTACCGTCTGGAACGAGGTCAGTAACAAAGCCCACTGGCGAAACCGACAACCCGGCCAACCGTTTTTCGCGGTGTTTAACAATACCGTCACCCACGAGTCGCAGGTGTGGGCGCGGAAAAGCTTGCCGCTGCGCG
Organism: Spirosoma montaniterrae; assembly: GCF_001988955.1. Classification (NCBI taxonomy): domain Bacteria; kingdom Pseudomonadati; phylum Bacteroidota; class Cytophagia; order Cytophagales; family Cytophagaceae; genus Spirosoma; species Spirosoma montaniterrae. The sequence continues at coordinate 1,288,520 of NZ_CP014263.1, forward strand.
TCGATCCGGCTCGGATCAGCGTGCCACCTTATTACCCCGATACGAAGACCGTAAGGCAGGACATGGCCCGGTTTTTCAGTAACATCCGCGACATGGACGACTGGGTGGGCCAACTGCTGAAACAACTTGACGACGACGGGCTGTTGCAGCATACGATCATCTTTTTCTGGTCGGATCACGGCGACGGACTGCCCTTTGTGAAGCGCGAAATATACGACCGGGGTATCCGGGTGCCGTTGGTTGTGCGGTTTCCCGACGGGCAGGGGGCAGGTTCGGTACGCACAGACCTGATGTCGATGATTGACCTGGCCCCAACGGTGCTGTCTCTGGCTGGTTTGCCCAGTCCGAAACACATGCAGGGGCGGGCATTGCTGGGAAAATACGCCGTGAAGAAACCCCGCCAGTATGTGTTTGCCGCCCGCGACCGGCTCGATGAACGCTACGACCGGGTGCGCTCGGTGCACGATGGCCGGTATCAGTACGTCCGTAATTTCTACCCCGACCGGCCCCTATACATGGACGTAACGTATCGCAAACAACAGCCGATGATGGCCGAGATGCTCCGGCTGCGCGATGAAGGCAAGCTAAATCCCGTGCAAATGAACTGGTTCCGAACAACCAAACCCGTTGAGGAACTTTATGACATTCAGGCAGATCCGTATCAATTGACCAACCTCGCCGACCAACCCGCTGAGGCCAATAACCTGAAACGACTCCGCAAGGAACTGGACCGCTGGTTAGTGGAGACAAAAGACCTCGGCGGCATTCCCGAAAAAGAGCTTATCCGGCAATGGTGGGAGGGAGCCGACAAACCACCCATCACGGCAACGCCAACCGGGCAACAGCAGGGCAATCGGCTAAGTATTCGTTGCGCTACGCCGGGCGCGTCTATCGCTTATAAGACCGCTGAACAAACCGGCAGCGACTGGCAGGTGTATACCCAACCCCTGCGGCTCGCCAAACCCGGCTCGGTAACGGCAGTAGCCCGTCGCATCGGATACGGGCTAAGTGCCGAAACGGTTTTTTGACCGAACGTGGTCAAGCTGCCTCCGTTTGTAGGGCGGGTTCTGTCTCGAATTTTCGATAACCATCTAAGGCGTAGAACGAGTAGACGAGGGTGTAGCGGTCGCCATGTATAATCGGGCTGACGGCGTGGTGCGAATAGGGCGAAATCTCAAACCCGACCGCGCTTTGGTTAGCAGGCAGGTAATAGCGGTTAATGCCTTCTGTTTCGTCGGGATTTTCGCGGTCGAAGAGCATGAGAATACCACCCTGCGCCGTCGACCAATGGCGATTTACCTGAATAACGAGCCGGTGCGTTTGCCCAACGGGGCCATAGTCGCTGTGTACCCGAATTACCTGCCCCACCTGCAATTTGTGTCCCATTACGTCGGTTTGCTCCGTTAGTCGGGTTCCGAAAATCGCTTCCATGTACAGCCGTAGCTGATTGGTGGTATCAGTGCTGATTAACGTAGTAAGAGACGCGGGCAGTTCGGCCCGGCGCAGGTCCAGATCATACGTATCGTAGAAGCCATCTTCAACATGGCGTCGCCAGGCGGGCGTTGTTTCGAACCAGCTCAGGAGTTCGTCAGCCGTGCCGACGGACAAAAAATGCCGAATGGCAACGTGTGGAAACGGCGCATCGAGCCGTTCGGGTGGAGTCAGGTTAAATAAAGCAGCCATTGGTTGGGAGGTTGTTCTTGATTTCGGAGGAATACTGTAAGGTTTCGGGTGGCATTTGCCTGATGCCAGCGTATTCTACGTTTTTCTGGGCTGTTGCTGCGTACTGCGGATGCGAAGCCTGCCAGGCTCTGAAATGCGCCATCAGCGTAGCGAAGGCAAGCGATTGGCTAAACAGACCGCCGGGGTCCAGCTCGTTCAGGCGTTGCTGCATGGCAGTCAGCAGGTCCCGACAGATTGGGTGCAGCAACGTTGCGGGCACCTGCGCCATCCCGATGCGTAATCGCCAATAGACCTGCTCCCGGCGTTGGTGCAGGTAGGCTCGCTCGTTGGGTAGCAGCGTAGCCGCGTCAATTTGTTCAAACCACTCATAAATCTTGAAAAAGACGTAAACGGCGTGAAACAGGCCCGTGAGCGGACGAGCGTCGGGACGCCAGGGCGAGTAATAAACGGCGTCGGGAGTACCGTAGTGAATAGGGGAGAACGCCGTAATCCGATCCAGTTCGGTATGAGCAAACTCATGAACGATGGTTTCGGCCAACAGCAGCACATTATCTGATTCCGACAGAAAAATAACGCCCGGATACGCACTTGTTGTGAACGAATGGTGCTGTCGGGCCTGCTGCGGATGCACCGGCACGTAGTAGCGGATCAGTGCCCGGATTTGCCCGGCCAGGGCTGCGTCATATTGCCTGATCAGCGTCAGGCCGGCCATCACCTGCCGGGCGCACGAATGCAACGCAGACTCATTGATTTTAGGTGCAATATCCGGGTAGAACAGTTCCGGTACGGCCAGTACGTTCCCGTAGCCACTCGCCAGCATCACCGTGCCCCGCATAAACGGGCAATCGGCCCCGTCTGCAATCAACTGCAACGATCCGGCACTACCGTGCAGTTCAGCCGGGGTGGTAAGCTTTCTCATCAACCGGCGTTTCGGCAGTATCACTACGTGGGTAGCCGCTGTTTCTATGGCGGTATCGAGCGGAATCTGTACTGAAAAGGGCGTGTCGACAACATCGGAGAACGAATCGATCAGGTGGAGCAAAAACTGTTGATCATCGGCCCACTGCGGGTCATCGTCAGTGCTAAGGAGCCGGCAAACGGTCTCCCAGAAAAAGGGCGTACCCTGAGCCACCACCGTATGCACTGGCAGCGTCATCACAGTATCCAGCAGATCGGCAGTACCAGCGTATTGGCGCAGGCGGCTCTGCATCGGCTCGTTGAGCAGCAGGTTTTTCCAGAGCAGCCCCAGATAGGCATCACCCTGCCGGGCGAGGGCTTCAAATTGTGGCCGTGGCGAGGTCGGTTTCATGCGAATAGTCGTGGTTTAGCTGGCTGCTCAGACGCTGATGCATGTGCCGGATCATTTTTTCCAGATCGCGGCAGTAAATACTCGGGTTGTTGAATCCGTTCCGGGCCGAATACCGGTTAGGCACGTAGCCGCCCCCGCAATAGTCTACGACCGGGCAGCGTCGGCATTGGTCGCAAAGTGCGTCGGCACCGATCTGACGAGCCTGTACGTTGACGTGATCCAGCACCTCATCGAACGAATGCTCGAAAATGGAGTAGCCGAGTTCGGTAGCCCCGTTGAAACTTGCTTTGAGCGAATCGACGGCTTCGATTTCGCCGTTGGTTTCAATCACAATCAGGTCGACCGGGCTTAGTCCAATCGATTCGAGCGTTGAGGTGCCGCCCAGCAACACGCGCATGTAGCTGTGAAACATCTTGATATGGCGCGGGCGGTCCAGCTCAAACCAGTAGTCGAACAGCCGGATCAGCCAGTCGCCATACACGGTGCTGTCGGCGTTTTCTTTACCCAGTGGCCGACGGTCCCAGTTGTCGTAGGGCAGCAGAAAATCCATACCGTATGGGTTAAACTGCGCCAGATAGTCGTAAGTGGCGATAGGGTCGGTATCGGGATTGATCACCGCCAGAAACCCGCTGAAAATGGCGTTGTAAGGCCGCTCGGCCAGCAAACGCAGCCGGGTTTCCAACTCGCGCGAGGTGCCTTTGCCGTTGAAATGTTTCCGAAACTGATCGTTTACCTCCGGCGGACCATCGAGACTAATGCCGAGATTGATTTGTTTTTCGAGCAGAAAATCGCCGATTTGTTCGGTAAACAGCAGGCCGTTCGACTGAATTGCCAGTTTGCAGCGAATGTCTGTTTCGGCGAATGCCTGCTCCACCACGCTCACAATCTGACGCAGGTGTTTCAGGCCACCCAGCAGCGGCTCGCCCCCATGCAGAATAAACTGCACGTCTGTTTTGCCGAACGTGGTGCAGTGTTCGATCATGCGTCGGCACAACTGCGCTACTGTCTCGTTGCTTATCAGCCTCGGCTGTCGTTGCCAGCGCGTATCGTCGTGATTGTAGATGAAACAGTAGGTGCAATTGATGTTGCACCTACTGGCCACCTTCACGATGTAGGAGTGAAAGGGGGTCTGTTCCATACACAGGACACTCACCACACGTTACTGTGCGAATTGTGATTGCGGTGCATTAATTCGCCCGTGCCAATCGGCCCTTTCTCCCGGATAATCGATTTTAACGCCGTTTTGAGCGCATCGTGGCTCAGGTTCTCTACATCGTCGAGCGCAAGCTTGGCTGGCACGGGCGGTAGTTTGGGTTCCTCTTCCATATGTTTTGCAGGGCGTGTGTTTAGTTAAACGCCGATACAAAACTATGACTGCCCTTAACCCACAGAAATAGTATTTTAGTACTAATTGTTGATAATCAGCCTATTCGATGAAGGTTCGGGCGAAAGCCCTTAGCAACACTTACTAAGCGGTTCAGCAGTTGAGTTTGCACCATGAAACTGGCCGGACGCGCGGCCCGTGTCGGCTACTACGCTGCTACAGGTGCGGTAAGAATAAGCATTGTTACTTCTCACTTAATTTGCCCCCCTTGTAATGATGATGATGCCAGACCGATTGCATATACTCAACCTGGGCTTTTAGAAACCGGTTTTCTTCGATGAGATTTCGGTTTAGTTCCATCTGATGCGCCAGCCGCTCTTCAAGGGTTTCGCTGGGTACATCGGCTTCGCTGGTGTAACGGTGGTACTGACGCAGGTCTTCGGGTGTGGTATTGAGGGCTTTGGCTATCTCAGGCAGGTAGCGGGTGCAAAGCGTCTCGCTGCTTTCAATTCGAGAATAGCTCGCCTGTGTCATGTGCAGCTCTTCGGCTATATTCTCTTGTGAAAACCGTTTATCCTGACGAAAGCGTTTAACGTTCTTGTGAAGGAGCATAGTTTATGTAGTAAGAATAGAGAATTCGATAGACTAAATATAGTGGGGCGTAAATGTTATCTCCAAATCAGAATTTTGCTGTGAATACGATCATTTCATTGTAATAAGGTCAAACGTCGACTTTCTATACACGAAATAGCAGTTTCTACATACGAACAGAAAAGATTAAATTTATGGAACGGTCGAATTGAATAATCACTGTATATTATTGCATAATATGGCATAACAATTTAAGACCAATACACACCACCTTTGACATAACAAAACCGCTGGTTATGCCACTGCTATATACTGTACCTATCGACAACCCCACGGCAACGCTGTATGCCCTGCTTCGGAGTTTGCGGGTGCGGGTAACGCAGCAAACGGTGCAGAATGCCCTCCAGAGCCACCCCGACTACCCCAGTATGCTGGCCCTGAGCGAATGCCTGACCGACTGGCAAGTCGATAACGCGGCCCTGCAACTGAACACCACCGAGCAACTGCGCGAATTGCCCCTACCGTTTGTGGCGCACCAACGTAAGCAGGGTGGAGAATACGCGTTGGTAACGGCTTTGACCGGCAATCAGATTAGTTACACTGACAGCGAACACGGGCGAGTAAGCCAATCACTGACTGAGTTTGAAAAACACTGGTCAGGCGTGGTGTTGCTCGCCGAAGCTACCGACCAATCGGGCGAAGCGGATTATGTAGAAAACCGCAAACGCGAACGGCTGAATAACCTGCGTGGTCCCGCTGTGCTTACGGGCGCGTTGCTCGTGCTTTTGTTTGTCATGCTCAGCGTAGCGAAGCAGCTTACCGCTACCGACTGGTTGCTGTTGCTGACCAAAGCCACCGGCCTGTTTGTCAGTATCTTACTAATTACCAAGCTACTCGGCGGCAAAAACGCCCTGACCGAGCGGCTTTGCCAGCTAAACGCCAAAACCAACTGCGACGATGTGTTGAACTCGCCCGGAGCCAAACTCTGGGGCTGGCTCAGTTGGGCCGACGTGGGGTTGGTTTACTTCGCCGGGGGCCTGTTAGCGGTGCTGCTGACTGGCTACCTGCCCGCACTTCGCCCGTTATTGCTGGGGTTATCTTTGCTGGCCTTGCCCTACACCATCTATTCAATTTACTATCAGGCCCGTGTGGTACGGCAGTGGTGTACGCTTTGTTTGCTGGTGCAGGTGGTGCTGTTCATAGAAGGCGGGTTGGCAATAGGCCAACAACCCGCGCCACCCGGTAACTGGCAGGCTTATGCGTTGTTGTTCATTGCCTTTGCGCTGCCTGCGCTGGGCTGGCTCGTGCTAAAACCACTACTCGACAATGCCCGTCAAACGCAGCGCGAACACAATGAACTGCTACGCCTGAAGCGTGACCCCGCACTGTTCCAGGCCCTGCTGATGCAACAGCCCCAAATGCCGCCTTTGCCTCCTGATCTGCATCCCATTGTGCTGGGCAACCCCAACGCCGAACACACCATTACAATGGTAACAAACCCGTTTTGTGGGCCGTGTGCGAAAGCGCACGAGGAGTTGGAGTGGTTGCTGGCTGCGAATGCTTCGGTTAAGCTGAATATCCTGTTTGCCTGTGGGCAGGATGACAGCCCGGCACGAAGGGTATCGAAAAGCCTGCTGGCGTTAAGCCAAAACACATCGTCTGGTACTCATGTGACAGACTGGTATCAGAATGGGCGGAAAGACGCCGGTGCGTGGCTGAAGGCAAACTCGCATCAGACCGCTAACGCCTGGCTTAGTGAACAGGCCGATCACCATTATATCTGGTGTGAACATGCCAACATTGATCAAACCCCTACCCTGTATGTGGATGGCTACCAATTGCCCGATGCATACTATATCAAAGACCTGCGGTGGCTGATTAATTGCCTGCCTGCTACTGCCCCAACGACGGATTTGGCCGAATCGCAATAAATCAATGTTTCACTCAAAACAATTTTTCAAGAATGAAAAAGGTAATTGGAAGTTTTGCAGGACAAGTTCTCTCCAAGCAGCAAATGAAGAGCGTTAAGGGAGGAGAACTCTGTCGCGTTTGTTCAGGTGGTGGTCCCAGTGAGGATAGCGGTTCGTGCGGCAGTTACTCACTTTCAGCGCAACAAGCGGCTAGTATAACCTGTGAGATGCTAGATCAATGTGATGGTTATTACTATACATATGATTGTGTGTAGTCAGTAAATGATGCTTTCCAGCACAATGTGAGCATCTACATCCTTCTGTAAACTTACGAGTTCTACTTTGCACAATTTTCGTGCAAGTTGAAATCGTAAGTTTGCTTGAACTTAAAACTGACAAATATATGAAAGCTTTGAGCGTAGTTACTAAGAACGGTCAGCAACTCCGTATCATAAAGATGAAAATTGACTCAAAGTTTTTAACGTATTTTTTTATATGGTTTAATTGCATAATCAGTGCAGCAAAAGGTGGAGAAAATACACTGATTGATAGTACAACAAGTGTACATTTTTACAAAGGCTCATGGAGAAATTTATTGGTGGATGCGAAGCGGCTTAATAAACCTATTTTTATTGATATCTACACGACTTGGTGCGGTCCCTGTAAATTAATGGATAAACAAGTATTCAACAACCGCAGTGTTAGTACTGTTCTCAATAGAGATTTTATATCATTTAAACTTGATGCTGAAAAGGGGGAAGGTATTGAATTTGTAAAGCAGTTTAAAGTTGATGCTTTTCCAACTTCCCTTTATTTTTCTTCGAATGGCAAGATAATTCACAGGGTAGAGGGATACACAAATACAGAAAACTTTCTTAAAGAAACAAAGAAGGCGTATATGCTTTATAAAGATTCATTAGGATCGTCCAATTTGGAAAAAGAGTTTGATGCAGGTAGGCGGGATACTTATTTTCTAATCAAATTCCTATCAAGCACGGGTGTAAATAAAAAACCAAATAATAACGCATTGGATATATACTTAAAATCAATCCCTCAAGATCAATGGAGCACTGAAGAGAACTTACAACTTATTCTTTCCAATATGACCTCTCTTAAAAGCACAGCATTCAATTTCATGTTGCGACAAGTTCCCTTATTGATAAAGAGCGACTCAAAGTCACTTCGTGATATAGGTATTGCCGCGAGAATGCAGCAATTTCATATAGTTAATCAGACTTTAGAAAAAGCAATCTCCTCTAAAGACGAAACGCTTTTAGGAGATTGCATTAACTATGAGTTGAGAATATACAAAACTATGTCCAATCAAAGAAGCGTAGATTCTCTACAACTCTCAAATGAAAAGCGGTTATATTTTTATGAGAAAACTAAGCAGTTTTTTAAGTATAAACCCTTGGCTTTAACAGAAGCTAACCGTCTTCTTTCATTGAAAGTCGACTCCATAAAATTAATGGACTCTCGCTTCTATAAGCAATTCTTAGCTAATATATCAGTTGTTGCTGATTCAACTAAACAGACACGAGCATTCAAGAATCGAGCTGAAAAAATGCAGCATATTGAATCCGATATAATAGCAGCAAAACTTAATGACTTAGCTAAAACTTTTTATGAGCATGTATTTGAGTCGAAAGATTTAAGCTTTGCGCTTTTATTGTCTAAGAAATCGTTGCAGTATAATAGGACTGCCAAATACTTAGAGACAGCATCTAAAATATTAAACAAACTTGGGAACAAAGAGGAAGCTACTGTATTGCTGAATGAGGCTATTTCAATTGAAAAAGAGCAAGGTCGAGATGCAAAGCATTTCGTTGAATTACTAAATGACTTAGAACTTTCTCAAAAATAGCGCTGACCACCGTGTGTGCGGAGGGCATTATCTATATTGTCCTTAATTAGAGTTTTTACCATACAATGTATATAAACATGCCCTTCCCCCACTACACCCAACTCGACCGAATGGACTGCGGGCCTACCTGCCTGCGGATGGTGGCGAAGCATTATGGCCGCTCGTTTACGGCGCAGTCGCTGCGGGAGCGGGCGCAGATTGGCAAAGAGGGTGTCTCGCTGCTGGGTATTGCCGAAGCCGCCGAGAATATTGGTTTTCGCACGGTGGGCATAAAAGTGCCGTTCTCGAAATTAGCTGCCGAGGCCCCGCTGCCCTGCATCGTGCATTGGAATCAGAATCATTTCGTGGTGGTCTACGCCATCAAAGGTGCGTCGGGTAGCTGGATGAGCCGCATCCGGGGCGGGCGCAAAACGCCGGAGCGTATAGAGCCAACCGTTCGGCCTGGCGGGCTTCCGCACGGTCTGACGCTGGAAGAGGGCCAACTCATCATTCCGCCCGCGTCGGCAGCAATTACGCCGGGCGTGGATTCGCTCGACACTGCGCCACGCGGTACGGTCTACGTGGCTGATCCGGCGCGGGGGCTGCTGACCTACACCGCCGGGGAGTTTTGCCAGTATTGGTTGTCGGCGCAGGGGCCACACGCTGCCGAGGGCGTTGCGCTGCTGCTCGAACCTACGCCTACTTTTCAGGAACAGGACGACGAATTCCAACAGGGAGCGGGGGCTTACGGCTTTGGGCGGGTGCTGGGCTATTTGTGGCAGTACAAAGCCTTGCTGGGGCAGTTGGCACTGGGGCTGGCCGTAGGTAGCGGGTTGCAATTGCTGTTTCCGTTTCTAACGCAGTCGGTGGTCGACGTGGGCATCAATACGCAGAACCTGCCATTTGTTTATTTAGTGCTGGGGGCGCAGTTGATGCTCATGGCCGGGCGGCTATCGGTCGAGTTTATTCGCTCGTGGATATTGTTGCACATCAGCACCCGCGTCAACCTGAGCATCCTGTCTGATTTTCTGATTAAGCTGATGCGATTGCCCGTGTCGTTTTTCGACAGCAAGCAATTCGGTGATCTGATGCAGCGCATCGGCGATCACCACCGCATCGAACAGTTTCTAACCGGCCAAACGCTCAATACACTGTTTTCGCTGCTCAACCTCGTGGTGCTGAGTGTGGTACTGGCTATGTTCAGCCTGCCCATTTTCGGCGTGTTCGTCGTGGCGAGTTTGCTGTATGTGGGCTGGGTGGCCCTGTTTCTGCGGCAACGGCGTAAATTAGATTACAAACGCTTCGATGTGTCGGCCAAGAATCAGAGCAGTTTAGTGCAGTTGATTCAGGGGATGCAGGAGATCAAGCTGGCCGGAGCCGAGCGACCCATGCGCTGGGCGTGGGAGCGGTTGCAGGCGCGGCTCTTTCGGCTGCAAATGAAGGGGCTGGCTCTGAGTCAGTACCAACAGGCCGGGGCGTTCAGCATCAACGAGGGCAAAAACATCTTCATTACCTTTCTGGCCGCGCAGGCGGTTATTAACGGGCAGTTGTCGCTGGGGGCGATGCTGGCGATGCAGCAGATTGTGGGGCAGTTGAATGGCCCCATCGAACAACTCATCGGGTTTGTGCAGGGGTTGCAGGACGCCACCATCAGCTTAGAGCGGCTCAACGAAATCCATACGCTGGCCGATGAAGAAGCAACGGAAACGCTTAGGCTCGATCAACTGCCCGTAAGCAAAAGCATATGCCTGAAAAACGTATCGTTCACCTACGTCGGTGCGGGCAATGAGCCGGTGTTAGATCAGGTCGATCTGCATATTCCAGCGGGTAAAACCACGGCTATTGTGGGCATGAGCGGCAGCGGCAAAACCACTATCCTCAAACTGCTGTTGCGCTTCTACAACCCAACGCGGGGCGAGATTCGGCTCGGTGAAGACCCCACCCCTAGCCCCTCCCCGTTAGGGAGGGGAGCGCGACCCGGATGGTTTTCTCCCCTCCCTAACGGGGAGGGGCTGGGGGTGGGGTTACACAACCTGAGCCACAGCGGCTGGCGGCAGCAGTGTGGCGTGGTAATGCAGGACGGGTTTATTTTCTCCGACACCATTGCCCGCAATATCGCCGTGGGCGTTGAACGCATCGACGTCTGGCGGCTCGATGAAGCCGTGCGCGTTGCCAACCTGCGCGAGTTTATCGAGTCACTGCCGTCGGGCCTGAATACCAAAATCGGGACGGAGGGCAACGGCATTAGTCAGGGGCAGCGGCAACGGATTCTGATTGCGCGGGCCGTTTACAAAGACCCGCAATACCTGTTTTTCGACGAAGCCACCAACGCGTTAGACACCACCAACGAAGCCGTTATTATGCACAATCTGACCGAGTTTTTCGCAGGCAATTCGGGAAACAGGCGTACCGTCGTGATTGTTGCTCACCGGCTCAGTACCGTTTGCGGGGCCGATCAGATTGTGGTCCTGCATCGGGGTCGGGTTGCCGAAATCGGCACACACGCCGAATTAATAGCCCAACGCGGTCAATATTGGCAACTGGTGCGTAATCAACTGGAATTAGGGGTGTGAACTGATTTGTCGGATAACGCTGATTTCTCATAACAATCCAATCATGGCAAATCTTGTTAATTCTGGTCAATCCTGGTTGAGATCGGAAGAGGTCGAAGAGATTCTGACCCGGCCCCCGGCCTGGCTGTTACAGTGGGGCATTACGGTCGTGCTGGCGGTGCTGGGGCTGGTACTGACCGGTTCGTGGCTGATTCACTACCCCGATCTGGTGCGGGCGTCGTTTCGGCTTACGTCGGCCAACGCACCCAAAGCGGTATTGGCTCGTTCGGGGGGCAAACTTGTTCGGCTGTTGGTGCGGGAGGGGCAGGTTGTGGTGGCTGGTGCACCGTTGGCGTATTTGGAAAGCACGGCCCGGCATGAGGATGTGTTGCGCCTGTCGCGGCAATTGGCGCGGGCGTGGCTGCTGGCAAGCCGGGAGAAACTCGAAGCGTTGGAAACACTACATCTGTCGAATTATAGTCAGTTGGGCGAACTGCAACCGGCTTATCAAACTTTCGAGCAGGCACGGATTCGGTTGCGGGCGTACTTAGCCAACGGTTTTGCCAGTCAGAAAAAAGCCATGCTCCGGCAGGAAATTCTTGACCTGCAAACACTGGCCGACAACCTGCGCGAACAGCAGCAGCTACAAGCCCGCGACCGAACCTTAGCCAATGAAGAATACACCGTACAACGGCACTTAGCCGAGCAAAAGGTGATTGCACCCCTCGAACTGAAACGGGAAGAAAGCAAAGCCATTGCCCGCCAGCTACCGTATCAGCAAACGGCCTCGGCCCTGATTAATAATCTGACAGCCCAACGGGCCAAACAGAAAGAAATGCTGGAACTCGACCGGCAGGTGGCCGAGGAACGCGATCAGTTTTTGCAGGCTCTGAACACGCTGCAAAGTGCGGTCGAAGCCTGGAAACAGAAATATGTGCTGTTGGCTCCGGTAAATGGGCAGGTTTATTGGCCCGGTTTGTTGCAGGAGAACCAGACCGTTTCGCTCAATCAGGAATTGTTTTACGTGGCCCCACCCAGCACCGATTACTTTGGCGAGTTGCGCGTGCCACAAACCAACGCCGGTAAGGTGCGGGTCGGGCAAGACGTGCTGATTAAGTTTGCGGGCTATCCGTATCAGGAATACGGAGCCGTGCGGGGACAGATTGCCTCAGTCGCCAATGTGTCGCTGCACGACAGCGTCTTTCTGGCAAAAGTGGTATTACCGGCAGGGCTGCGAACTACGTATAATCAGTCGCTGACGTATCGCACGGGCATGAGCGCGTCGGCAGATATTGTTACGACCGACAGCCGACTGCTGGAAAAACTGTTTTATCAACTTCGGAAGCTGACCAACGGACGCTGAGAATTCTGTATCTTTGGTACAATACAACCATGGCTATGTCAGAACTGCTGTTTCAAATTTTAGATACGCCACAGGCTCCGCTTATTTTACAACGGGCACAGGCCATTTTGCACGACGAACAGCGGAAACGGCAAACCTTTTATGAATGGCTCGACGAAGACAAAAAAGCTGAGTTCATCAACGGTGAAATCGTAGTGCATTCACCCGCCCTCGACCGGCACAACGCAGCCATGCTTTTATTAGCGCGACTGTTGAGCATTTATGTGGATGACCGTCAGTTAGGCATGGTGCGGGCCGAAAAAGCGTTGATTGAACTGACGCGCAACAGCTACGAACCCGACGTGTGTTTCTTCGGACCCTCAAAAGCTGCCCATATTACCGACGAGCAATTGTACTATCCGGCACCCGATTTTATCGCCGAAGTGCTCTCGAAGGGTACCGAGAAAAACGACCGAGAAACCAAGTTTGCCGACTATGCAGCGCATGGTGTCGCCGAATACTGGATCATTGACCCGCTCCGCCGAACCATTGAGCAATACGGCATCGACGCCGATACTGAAGAGTATGCACTGGACGGAACCTTTGGCATTAAAGATACCATTACCAGCCACGCTATTGTTGACTTCGCTATTCCGGTTCGGGCCATCTTCGACGCTGCCGCCAATATGCTGGCGTTACGGACGCTCTTGGTTAAGTAAACTTTTCTTTCGATTTTTGTGCGCTGGTTTGCCACGGCAAGTTTGTCGTTAAAAGCAGCCGTTAGCTCACGTTTACACCTATCGAACAAATGCGCTTCATCCGTCTTTTATTGGTTTTGATAATGTTTGGCTTAATGTCAAGTAGTTGCCGTGAAGTGGTTTTGACCGATCAACCTTTTCAGCGAGTGCTAATCAACGATCTTTCTCAACCAACACGAAGCCTGGCTCCGACCCGTAAAACTGACGCAGTAAGCCTAACGTTGAGTGTGAGTGGAACGATCAGCAGGCCTGTTGCGCTGGCCGTTGACCAACTTGCGGCTGACCAAAAGCGGTATCCTGTTCGGCGCGATACGCTGATGGCTGGTACGTATACCAACAAAATTTTTAGCGGTGATTATTACGGCAAAGACCCAACTGAGTTGATTGTAACGCCCACACCCGGCACAACCGGCTCACTTACAATTGAGAGGTATTGAACTTCCAACGTTATGCATCGTTATCTTTTTTTACTCGGCGGTTTGCTGCTGTCGAGTTCATTGGCTGCCCAAACGCCAATCAGGAAAGCATCGGTTCGGCTGGGCGTCGATCTAACATCTTTAGAAGCTCCTGATGCTGTTGGGCCGCGCTATGTAGGGCGGCTGGCTCTACACCTTAAACAGGACCGTTTCGTAATTGCCGCCGAAGGAGGGTATATGCACCTCATACGGGCAAACGAATTATTCAATGATGTCGATCCTGGCCCTGACCGTCGTGAACGGTACACCGCCGACCTTACGCTGCTATACGACCTGCTGCCGCAGCCGCGCCATGCGCTGCGGTTAGGTGCGGGGGTATCGGTCTGGGCGCAGCGCGACGATACATACCGGGCAGCGCGGGCCTTATTTTCGCCGACGGGTTTGCAGGGTATTGCCATCGACCGCCAGCAACGGTTGGCTCTTAATTCAGGTCTGCACGCTGCGGCTGAGTACGAATGGCTGTTTACCCCGCGCTGGGGTGCCGATTTTCGACTGCGCGTTGTTGAGCTGAACGGAGCCGGTGCGACGAGTATGATGGCAGGCGCGGGTATCAGTCACCGCTTTTGAGCGAGTCGGAAGGGGTGGGCGTCAGCGGCACAAAGTGCTTTTGGTTGAGGGGCAGATTCCCGGCAGTCCAGTCTACGTCGCGGACGAAAGCGAAGGCCCGCACTGGGCAGTCGGCTACGCGGCAGTAGTGGCAGCATTCTTTCATGCAGGGGTCGGTATGCACGAATATTTCGACTTCGTTGCTGAATCCTTCTTTCAGTGTATCTTCAAAATGATGGACCTCGTCGTGTACCTGCGTCAGTTCCCAGTAATAGGGTAGGGTCAGGTGGCAGTCGATGTGCAGATCGGCCCCGTATTTCTGAATACGGAGGTTGTGAACATCGATCCAGTTGCGGTCTTTATGCACGTTCAGCAGCGACACCACCCGGTCGAGCGTAGGGGCGTCGGTTTCGTCCATGAGCCGGGCTACCGATTGCCGAACCAGCCGAATACCGTTGTAAATAATCACCAGCGAAAGGCCCAGCGACAGAACCGAGTCGATCCAGCGTTGGCCGGTCAGGGCCACAATACCAATGCCCGCCATAACGATACCGCTGCTGAAGGTGTCGAGCAGCAGGTGGTGGCCGTCGGCGGTAAGGGCGAGTGAATCGGTTTTCTGGCCGATACGAATCAGCCGCCAGCCTACGAAAGCGTTGGCCGCAGCGGTCAGGCCAATCAGCACCACGCCCCAGTCGAGGTTGGTGAGTTCGTGAGGTTCAAAAAAGCTTAGAATAGACTGCCACAGAATGACAATGCCCGCCGACAAAATCATAGCTCCCTCGAAACCCGACGACAGAAATTCAACCTTTCCGTGGCCGTAGGGATGGTTTTGGTCGCGCGGTTGTCCGGCTAAGTAAATGCTGTAAAAAGCGAACCCGCTGGCAATGACGTTAACGATGGATTCGATGGCGTCGGTCAGAATGGCCGCCGAGCCGGTAAGGAAATAGGCTGTAAACTTGATGAGTAACAGTACTACGCTCAAGCCCAACGAAATGCCCATCCAGCGGTATTTAATGCGTTGTGTGAGCATTCGTAAAGATGGTAGCGTTGCTGTTGATGTGTTTGACAAAGATAACGATTCCTTGCCGGATAGTCTGTATTTTTGCCCGCATGAACGAAACCGAAAATCCCTGGCAGACGCTCAACTCGTCGGTCAAATATGATAATCCGTGGTTAGCTATCCGGCACGAAGAAGTGCTTACCCCCGCCGGTACGCCCGGTATTTATGGCGTGGTTAGTTTCAAAAATAAAGCTATTGGTATTGTACCTATCGATGCCGACGGTAACACCTATTTGGTTGGACAATACCGATATCCGCTCAACGAATACTCGTGGGAAATACCCGAAGGTGGCTGCCCCATCGGCACCGACCCGCTCGACTCGGCCCGGCGCGAACTGCGCGAAGAAACCGGCCTCGAAGCCAAAACGTGGACCAAAATAGCCCGCATCCACACGTCTAATTCGGCTACTGATGAAGAAGGGTTTTTGTACATAGCCGAAGATTTGGTGCAGGGCAACCACGAACCCGAAGAAACTGAAGATCTTAAAATCTGGAAGCTGCCCTTATCTGAAGCTGTTGAGATGGCAATGACCAGCCGCATCACCGATGCACTCAGCGTCAGTGGCTTATTGATGGTTGCAAGATTGCGGGGCCTCTAAACGTCATCACTGTGTTTCTACCCATACTTTATGGTTTTCTGCTTGGTACGGCCCTGTGCCTGACGTTCGGAACCGTCTTTTTTGCGCTGATTCAGAATAGTGTGGATAATGGATTTCGCTCTGGGCTGAAAATTATTTTCGGCGTTATCGTGGGCGATGCACTCTTTGTGCTGGCGGCTCTGCTCGGCACGTCGTTTATTCCGAAAGTGCAGGGTTTTGAACACCTGATGGCCGTAGTAGGCGTACTGTTCCTGACGGCAATGGGCTTAGTCAATATTTTGAGCGGAACGCCCCGGCTGGCTTATCCGCAAACCCGCTTCGGTAACTTTGTGTATTATTTCTCCACCGGCTTTTTCCTGAACGCGCTGAACCCGGTCAACTTCATCTCGTGGGTAACGATTGTGGCCTACATCCGGTCGCATCTGCACTACGCGCCGGGGCAACAATACGGCTTCATGATAGCCGCGCTGATCGGCGTTTTCGTGACCGAATCGGCATTGGCGTACTATGCTAACCGACTCAAACGGCTTTTTACGCCCCGCGTTGTTACCCTGTTCAACCGCACAACAGGCTTCGTTTTTCTGGCCGTAGCCGCCCAGATTGCCTATACGCGCTTGTATCAACCGATCACACAGATGATGAATTGGTAATTTCAGTGAACAGTTAACAACCAACAGTCAACAGTGGCCGGTACACAAACACTGTTGACTGTTGGTTGTTAACTGTTCACTGAAAGGAACGCTTCCCATTCATTAATCAATCCTTTTTTCAAGACGCGCGGAAATTTGTGCTGACCGCCCAGCTTTCCTTTCGATTCCATCCATCGGTAAAAGGTAGCTGCGGGTAATACGTTTACCGTGATTTCTTTCAACGCGTGTCGGCGTTCAACGGCGTAATCGTCGTTAAGTTCTTTCAGTTTCTGGTCGATGCGATTGCGGAGGTCGGCGGGGTCTACGGCATCGTCGGTGCCTATGTACCAGTTGTGCGCGAACAGCGTATCGTGCGTTACGCCTGCCACCGTGAACTCGCGTACTGAAATGCCCAACTCATCAGAAACCATCTCGATGGCTTTGTTCATATTGTCGACCGAGAGGTGTTCACCACACAGGCTCAGGAAATGCTTGGTGCGGCCCGTAATCACGATTTCGGCCCGGCGTTTGTTCACGAACTTAATTGTGTCGCCGATTAGATACCGCCACGCGCCCGAGCAGGTCGATAGCAGCAGTGCGTATTCTTTGCCTTCTTCCACCTCGTCAATCATCAGCGTTTCGGGATTGGCAACCAAGTCGCCATCCGACGAAAAATTCTGCTCCGTAAACGGGATAAATTCAAAAAACAGCCCGTTGTTCAGCACCAGTTCCATGCCTTCGGCGTTGGGATGAGTCTGGTAGGCAATGAAACCCTCGGAGGCCAGATACGTTTCGATATAGGTGATGGGGTGAGCCAGAAGCTTCTCGAAACCAGCCCGATATGGTTCGAACGATACACCCCCGTGGCAGAAAACCATCAGGTTCGGCCAGATGTCGTGAATGGTTTTAACCTGATAACGGGCAATGATTTTTTCCATCAGCAACTGAATCCAGGCTGGCACGCCCACCACGTAGCCAATGTCCCAATCGGCAGCCTGCTCGGTAATTTCGTCAAGCTTCAATGCCCAGTCTCGCTCCTGTGCAATTTCTTTGCCGGGCTTATAAAACCGCTCGAACCAGAACGGAATTTTGCTGGCCGTAATGCCGCTCAGGTCGCCTTCATAATGCCCTTCCCGAACGTTCAGATCAGTGCTGCCGCCCAGCATGAGGTAGCCTTTTTCATAGAGCGTAGAAGGCAGGTTCTGATACCGACCCAGGGTAAGAATTTGCCGGACGCCGGTTCGTTGAATGGCTTTTTGCATGGCCTTCGTGACCGGAATATATTTGGAAGCGGCTTCCGACGTTCCTGAACTGAGCGCGAAATACTTAACCCGGCCCGGCCATGTCACGTCGCGTTCACCGCCAAGCGCACGTTTCCACCAGCCATCGAACATCCTGTTGTAGTCGTGGATTGGAACGTGCTGCTTGAATTTTTCGTAGAATTCGCGGTCAGTGCCAAACTCAGCCGCGCCAAGGAGTTCGTCGAAGTGGTAGGTTTTGCCAAAATCCGTGTAGCGGGCTTTGCCGATGAGTTTGCGAAATGCTTTGCGCTGTTGCTTGTAAGCATTTTGTTTGCGTAGTTGAACGGCATTCGTCAGGCGAATGCCATTCTTCAACATGCTGCCGAGAAGTGTCATGTTTCATAGTGATGAGCGTTTTTTAGTGATGAGTGATAAACGATGAGTGATAAGTGGGCTGACGCACAACATTCATCACTCATCGTTCATCGTTCATCACTAAAAACTCATCGTTTACAGGTTCCAGTTTCTCAATTCGTTCATCATGCTATACGAGGTTAGGTCGTACTGACACGGCACAACTGAGGTATAATTTTGTGAGAGCGCGTATTCGTCGGTATCTTCGGCGTGCGCGTCGAAATTTACGAAATCGCCTGCCAACCAGAAGTACCGCCGACCATGCGGGTCGCGCCGTTCGTCAAATACTTCCTGCCATTTGGCATTGGCCTGCCGACAGATGCGGATGCCTTTCAACGGTTCGGCGGTGCGGCCCGGAAAGTTGACGTTCAGGGCAGTGCCAGGCTGCACACCCCGCTCCAGCACACTGCGGGCAATCGTCAGAATGTGTTCGTGCGTATGCGAAAAATCTGGCTGGCGGGTAAAATCACCGAGCGAGAAACCAATGGCCGGAATACCTTCGATAGCCGCTTCGATAGCCGCCGACATGGTGCCTGAATACAGAATGCTGATGGAGGAGTTGCCGCCGTGATTGATGCCACTCACTACCAAATCAGGAGCGCGATCTTTCAAAACGTGGTGCTTGGCTAATTTTACACAGTCGGCAGGAGTGCCCGAACACTCGTAAGCGGGTACATCACCAAAAATGTCGGACGGATACAGGCGTATGGGGTTGGCAATGGTAATAGCGTGTCCCATGCCCGACTGTGGGCTATTGGGAGCCACAACCACTACATTACCAAGTTGTTTCATTAGTTCGACCAGCGTGCGGATACCGTGTGCGGTAATGCCGTCGTCGTTAGAAATCAGAATCAGGGGCTTCTTATCGGCCATGCACGTGATTTTGTTGGGCGTATCTGTGCCGCAAAAATACGCAAATACGCCCGAACTGAGACCGAAAGTTTGGCCGTAACCGATGGGTAGGTTAGTCGGCTTCTATTGTTTCAATACTACCTAATAAACATCTTACTGGCATGGAAACAATGACCCCGACCATGACGCCCTCAATGGTGCCGAATAATGCCCACAAAGACATTCCTGGCAACCCCTCAACGGCTACCAGCAGCAAACAATCGCTGAACGACCGCTCTTCTGGCAAACCCCTGCGCGTGCTGTCGGAAGATGACTGGCAATTCTGGAAACACAACGGCTATATTGTTGTCAAACAAGCTGTTCCCCGCCAACAGGCCGAACGGCTCGCCAATTTTCTGTGGGAGTTTGAAGAAAAAGACCCCGGCAATTCCGATACCTGGTACGCGCCACCCCGCGCCGAAATGAAAATGAAAGAACTGACAAACAGCGGCATGGTCGAACTTTACAATCATCAATATGAGTGGGATAACCGACAGACGCAACGCGTGTACGACGCTTTCGTCGATATATGGGGTACCGAAAAACTCTGGGTCACAATCGACCGCGCCAACCTGAATTTTCCGATGCGGCCCGGCCATGAGTTCAACGGGTTTATTCACTGGGATTATGACCCGGAAACCCGCCCGCAAAACGTACAGGGCGTACTGGCTCTGGCCGACCAAACCGATGAAAACATGGGCGGGTTTCAGTGCATTCCCGAACTCTACCGAACGTATGACACCTGGAAGCTCACGCAACCCGCCAACCGCGACCGCTTCAAACCCGATACCACCGGTTTCGAGTTTACCAAAGTGAAGATGGAAACGGGCGACCTGCTGATTTTCAACAGCACCCAGCCGCACGGTATCCGCCCTAATTTATCCAACGATAAAGTCCGTATAGCTCAGTATATTTCAATGATGCCTGCCGAAGAAGATAATGAATCCCTGCGGCAGTGGCGCATTACCTCCTGGCGCGACCGCATCGCCCCCGAAGGCTACGCATTCCCCGGCGACCCCCGCAACTGGGAACGCAACCGCGAAAAAACCGCCGAACTCAGCCCGCTTGGCCGCAAACTGCTGGGAATTGACCGGTGGGAGGGATAAGTTAAAAATGAAAAGTGCATAATGAAAAATGGGCTGGCGCAGCGATAAGCCGCTTCTGCATTTTTCATTATGCACTTTTCATTTTTAACTACGCCAGTGCTTCTTCTACTTTCGCCTTCCCGTTGTGATATGCGCCGAGTACGGAATCGGCAACGGACGATAGGGCGTTGTTAGCTGAATTGCCCAGTGATTTGGCTTTGTACCGATACCGCATTTTATCGACCGGGCCTAAATTGTTGTAGGCTGATACCAGCGCGTAACCAGCCACGGCAGCCGCCACCACGCCTAAGCCAATAGCCCAGTTAGGTGTTTTGTCGTCGCTACGGTCTGATTCGTGCTTGGGTGTTAATAACCAGCGCATCATACCGGCCAAGGCTTCCTGGGGCGACAGGTAGGCCATAACCTCCTGCGCTTTGTTGGCTAAACCGCCCGGCACCACTTTGGCCTCGCCTTTCATCAGGGCTTTGTAGCCATCGCGGGCCACCATCGCCGGGTCGTCCAGCATACCTTCTACGTTCAGTTTGGGTGCGTCGGCTTCGCGGAAAAAGTTGGTGGCCGTAGCGTTCGGCATCAGAGCCGTAACCGTTACGTTGGTATCTTTCAACTCGTTGCGAAGTGACTGTGTCAGGCTCCAGACGTAGGCTTTTGTGGCGGCATACACGGCCATGAGCGGGAAGGGCGTAATCGACACCATCGATGCCAATTGCAGAATCCGACCTTCGTTGCGGGCTACCATGTCGTTCAGAAACAGCTTGGTCAGCAGCGTAGTTGTCAGCACGTTCAGGTGAACTACCTCTTTTTCGCGCTCCCAGTTGGTTTCGGTGGCAAACTTGCCATACGTGCTGATACCGGCGTTGTTTACTAAGATATTGACCGTGATTCCTTTGGCCTTCACTTCTTCATACAGTTCAATGGCTACGTCTTCGCGGGCCAGGTCTTTGTTAATGACCGTAACTGTTTCTGTGCCGTAATTGCTTTCAAACACTTCGGCCAGGCGGTGTAGCGGCTCTTCGTTATGGTCGACCAGCACCAGATTAAAGCCGTCCTGTGCAAAAAGTTTGGCTAATTCCTGCCCGATACCACTACCAGCTCCCGTAACGAGTGCCGTTTTCCCAGTTCCCTGTTTCATAATCATTGGGTGTTTTGTTGAGTCTATGTTTTCTTATTCAACCCCGGCCTGCTAAAGTTGTTTTGAAAACATGCCAGCGTCAATTACGTTTGCGGCTGTATGACGGGCCTGTCAGCCATCACACATACCATTAAAAATAGAATTGATTATGAAACGAGTTCTTGTAATTGCTGTACTGCTGCCTGTTTTGGTAGCTGCCTGTTCGCCGTATCGCATCACCCGCAATCAGGCTGATCGGTCGGCTGCGTGGTCGGCCTATCGGACGTTTGCTTTTGTTGATACAAGCCGGATTAGTCCGGTGCCGGGCGAAGCCTATCGAACCGCCATGGAGCAGATCAAGCAAGCGGTCAGTGCCGAACTGCGCAACCGGGGCTACCAACCTACCCGCGACAATCCGGATTTGTTAGTGAATCTGGGGGCTGTTGTAAAAGAGAAAACGCAAACCCGGCAAACCACCATTCAGGAAGCTCCACGCTATATCGGACAGCGTCGGTATTCATGGCAGAGTCAGGAGGTGCCAGTTGGCACGTATAACGAAGGAACCGTAAACCTCCACGTGGTCGACGCTCAGCGAAACGCGCTTGTGTGGGATGTAGCTGTATCGAGCGTTCTTTCTCCGAAGGGCGTTAATCAAAAACAAATCAACCAGGCCGTTGCGAAGGTATTCGAGAAATTTCCCGGAAAAAATTAGTTAAAAGTGAAAAATGTAAAGTGAAAAATGAAGCTAACACAAATCGACAGCCTCATTTTTCACTTTACATTTTTCACTTTTAACTACACCAGTGCTTTCTCCACGTTGGCTTTGCTGTTGTGGTAGGCGCTGGCTACGGTGTCAACTACCGAGTCGAGCGCATTTTGAGCTGACTTTTTGGTTCGATACGCTTTATAGCGATACCGGGCGCGGTCGTAAGGGCTGGCGTTACGGTATGTTGCGAGTACAATACCGGCAACGGCGAGGGCTGCTATACCAATGCCAAGTACCAGAGCCGATGAGCTTTTTTCCTGTTCGGCTTCAGCTTTTGTTTTCATCTGGGCACGGGCAGCGTTGCTCACCACCGAATCGGGCAACACGCGGAAAGCTGCGGCCTGAAGTTTGGTCTGGAAACCGGCAATGGCCTTGTCTTTGCCTTTCATCAGTGCGTCGTAGCCTTCTTTTGCTACGTCGGCGGGGTCCATCTGGCGGGCGGTTTCCTGCGCTACAGTGTTCATCGCTCCGGCTTTGTTGAAGAAATCTGTGTCGGTAGCAGGTGGCATCAACACCGTGATGTTCACGTCGGTGTCTTTCACCTCATTTCGCAGTGCTTCGGAAAACGAATAAATGAATGACTTGGTAGCCCCGTAAACGGCCATCATGGGGTTTGGCATAATCGATGCAATCGAACCGAGCATCAGAATTTTGCCCTCGTTGCGCGTCACCATGTCTTTCAGAAATAACTTGGTCAGATGTACCAGTGCAGTCAGGTTCACCTGAATCACGCTCAGTTCTTTCTGTAAATCGGTTTCAGTGGCAAACTTGCCGTATTCACCAAAACCGGCGTTGTTCACCAGCACATTGACCGTGATATTCTGACCCGTCACCTCGTCGTATATTTCCTGCGGGGCCGATGGGTTGGCGAGGTCTTTTTCGATGACCGTTACCTGCGAGATACCGAACTGCTGTCTGTATTTATCGGCCAATTGCTGAAGTTTGTCTTCGCTGCGGGCAACCAGCACAAGGTTATAGCCATCTTTGGCAAAAAGCGTAGCGAGTTCGCGGCCAATACCGCTCGACGCGCCTGTAATAAGCGCGGTTTTTCCTGCTTCCGTTGTCATAACAGTTGAGTAAAGTAAACAAATTTGGTTTGCTTTACTCAACCAGACAAAAGGGAAGATGTTTGAAAAAGGAAGTAACGCGGCTGGAAAGCCGCAGGTGGATCTATCATTACCTGTAGCTTTCCAGCCGCGTTACTGATTTATTTGGCAACAACCTTCATATCGATCTTACGCAGGGTTGGTTTGGCAACGCCCGACGTGTCTCTTTTGCTAACGCCGGAGCCGCGCCCGATGGCATCGATACGTACAAAATCAATGCCCGACGCCATCAGTTGCTGTTTTATTTGATTGACGCGTTTGAACGACAGGCTTTTGTTGGTTAGCGCACCCGACGCATCATTGGCATAGCCGATAAGCTGAATCTGCAAAGCTGGATTTGCTTTGAGCAAGGTTGCCAGTTCATTGATCGTTGCCTGCGAACCCGCCGTCAGGCTAAGCGAACCGGGCTGAAAGGCCACGCCCGTCAGCGGAAAAATGCGACCTTTAGGCAGTGCTGGATTGCTCACATAAGGCGTAAGTTGCTGCGTTAGACTGCCACCCGCCGAAGAAGCTGTAGCAGTTGGGGTAGCGGGCGTAACCACCGCCGAAGCCGATTTGGGAGCTGTGCGGGCCGCTGAGTCGGCTGGTACAGCCAATGACCGGGCCACCGTGTCGGACTGAACCGTATTGCTCGTCACCGGCGAAACGTCGGTAGTAGGTTCGTTGTCGTTATTGTGCTTCTGCGTATTCTGATATACGTAGTAGCCGACTGCCATCAGCGCAACGACCAGTAGACCGCCAATGCCCCATTTCGCCAGTGAACCCGCGTCGTTGTCAGAATCATCAGCCGATTCATAGCTAATGGGTTGCCGCACGGGTTCGCTATACGACCGCGAACTGTTGGCAGCCGATTCCACCACCGACCGCCGGGCCGGGGCTGCTACGCCCGCCATTACCTGCTGAAGCCCCACCTTCTCAACCAACCGGGGCATAAACTCTTCGGGAACGGCGTTCACCAGCGCGTCGCGTTCGGCAAACAGCGACGATGCCAGCGTATCGGCGTCTAACTTCTGGTCTTTTACCCGCCGACCCAGCATATGCAATACAATGGTTGTGGTTAGCCCCAGCAGCGAAATGGCCGACGAATTGCGGATACCCGCATAGGTCGAAATCATGCTGCCGATGGAGCTTTTCATAGCGGGCAACAGGTGGCTGATTACGTCGTTGCCCTGCGTAATCAGCGTATTGGTCTGTGCCGGTTCGCGTAGAACCGTGGTCAGATTATCGAGTAGTGAGCCGTCGTAACGGCCTTTCTGAATATGATTAAAGAGTTGATTGACACCAATTTCGGTAGTGGTACGTTTCATCAGCCCACCCGTAATGGTGTAAACAAGGCCATTGACAGCTTTGCGTGTTTTATCAACCGGTTCATCGATGTAATCGGCAATGCGCGTTACAACGTCCGGGTTAAGTACATCAGTTAACGAGTCAAATAAAGTCATAAATAGATAATCACAATCAGAGCAATTCCGATATAAAATTAGGCAACGATTAGCTACTGTGCATCGTGTTGTAGCTAAAATACACGTTTATCGCTTGCCCATACGCTCAATAATCTGCTGATATTCTGTTTCAACCGCCCGTAACCGCGTTTGGCAGAATGTAATCAGTTCAGTAGCCCGGCGTATTTTCTCAGGCAGTTCGTCGAGCGGCACCCGCTCGTTCTCAATGTCGTCAACAATCGTTGTCAATTGTTCGTAAGCATCCTGGTATGTCATTTTTGAGTTGCAGGGTTGTATAGTTGTATAGTAATGTTGTGGAGAACGGCAGTCAACTTTATAACGCTATAACCCTACAACTCTATAACTTTCGTAAAAATCGTTCCGTCGTGCATCTGCACCGTCAGCGTTTCGTTGGGCTGAATGTCAACGGCCTGCGTCAGAATTCGGCCATCGCGCAGCAGCAGGGCATAACCGCGCCGAAGTACGTTGGCCGGATCGAGGTGTCGAATCGTAACGGTTTTTTCAGTTAAGTCGGTGTGGCGGTCGCGGAGGTAGTTCTGCGATACAAACCGGAGCCGCTCGGTTTCAATGTCAATCTGTTGCCGGGCTATTTGCAACGACTCGCGGGCCACCTCGGCCAGCCGGTCGCGCAGGTGCAGGCAGGCTTCTTCGAACTGACGGTTATGATCGATCAGAAATGCAGCCGCTTTAGTGGGTGTTTTTACGCTTTCATGGCAGAGCAGGTCGGTAATACTGACATTCCGCTCGTGGCCGATGCCAGCCAGAATCGGCAGTGCAAATCCCGCCACGGCGTGGCCCAGCGCATACGTATCGAACGAGCCAAAATCTAATTGTGAGCCGCCCCCGCGCACCATCACCACGGCGTCGTAAGGGATTTCACTGACCCGAATGCGTTCTAACTGAGCACAGATCGCTCGCTCGGCCCCCTGACCCTGTACCTGCGTCAGGTATTCATCGACCAAGAAGTCATAACCAAAAGAATTCTGAGCCAGTTCGTGCCGGAAATCGCGCCAGCCATCGGAGTTTGGTGCTGTAATCAGCGCGATTCGTTGCATCACCGCCGGGCGTGGCAGCAATTGGTTGGCGGTGATATACTGCCCGGCTTCGAGCCACACCCGCTCCGGACAGTCGCGCAGGAGGGCATCGAGTACGGCCTGCCGTTCGCGCTCGAGGTTGCCGAGCGTGTAGGATGGATCGATGGTAAGAATCTCGACGCGCAGTCCATACACCGGATTGAAGCTGACCGCTACCTGCAACAGCAGCCGGATGTTCCGGGCAAAAGTTATCCCGGTAGCTGCTTCAAAATCGCGAATGGTGTGGTAGTTCCGACGCCAGATACAGGCTTCGAGTTTGGCGAGCGTATCGGTGCCTTCGCGCTCCACGAGCGTTAGAAAGCAGTAGTTCCGGTCGGGGTAATTCTTGATGTCGCTCGTTTCGGCAATCACCCAAAACGGTTTCTGCCCGAACGCATCATCAACAACGGCCTCAATCGTAAATGCAAGGTCAGAAAGGCGAATGGGAGTCATAGTAATTGAGTGATTGAATGATTGAGTAACTGAATGGACCGGCTGACCACTCAACCATTCAATCACTCGATCATTCAACCGGTTAAAGTCCTTCAAACTGCCGCAGAAAGCGGACATCGTTTTCGGTGTACAGGCGCAGGTCGTTGACCACGTACTTAAGTTGCGTGATGCGTTCGATACCCATGCCAAAGGCAAAGCCGGTGTATTCTTCAGGGTCGATGCCGCAATTGGCAATCACCTGCGGATCAACCATGCCCGAACCGGCAATCTCGACCCAGCCACTGTGTTTGCAGATAGTACAGCCCTTGCCGCCACAAATCTGACATGAGATGTCGATTTCTGCACTTGGCTCCGTAAACGGAAAATAGGAGGGTCGAAAACGTATACGGGTGCCCGGTTCAAACATCTCCTTGACGAAATGATACAGGGTGTCTTTCAGGTCTTTGAAGCCCACATTGCGGTCAATGTAAAGCCCTTCCACCTGATGAAACAGGCAGTGTGCCCGCGCCGAGATGGTTTCATTTCGGTACACGCGCCCCGGCATAATCGACCGAATTGGCTTGAACGCCGTACCCGGCTTTTGTCGCTCCATCAGCCGAATCTGGACATTGGACGTATGCGTCCGTAGCAGCATATCCTGCGCCGGATCGCCGTTGGGCGATTTGGCGACAAAGAACGTATCCTGCATGTCGCGGGCCGGGTGATTGTCGGGGAAGTTGAGGGCACCGAAATTATACCAGTCCGATTCTATTTCGGGGCCATCGGCGACGTTGAAGCCGATGCGTTCAAAAATCTGGATGATGCGTTGCCGAACCAGATTGAGCGGATGCCGGGTGCCCGTCAGATTAGGCAGCACGGGCAGCGTCAGATCGATGGGCGGAGCACTGTTGGCCGATGCATGCTGTTCGTCAATAAATTGACTGAACTGGTCAAAACGTTCCTGTGCGCGATTTTTCAGGCCATTGAGTTCTTGCCCCACGGCCCGGCGGTCTTCGGCAGGAACGCTCTTTAGCCCCTCAAATAATTCAGTGATTACGCCTTTTCGGCTGATAAAGCGCAGCCGAAACTGTTCTAACTGCTCTTTCGACCGAACGTCGTATTGATCGATTTCCAGATGTATGTCTCGTACTTTTTCCAGCATTTGGCAACCAGGTTTTCGCCATTCGTAGGCACAAAGGTAGGCAAAAGCAACCAGCCAATTGAGCCTCACTTGCAACGGCATTCGGCGCGATTCCACACATTGGCGGAGAAACTACCCAATGTGTAGAAACAGAACGACAGAAAAATAATTTCAAAAATGTTGAGTAAACGGTAAAATAGAATGAAATTTAGGCAGTTATACGTAGTAGAGGAACTAAATGTATCTGAAAATATGAAGTAGGTCTGATTCTTGCGCAAAGAGTAGGTAGAGGCTGCATAGGAATTGGGAATTCTACACAACGTTTTTGGAAAGTAAGTTTCTGAATGTCAACCTCAAACTTCCAACAATCAAATAACACTCAAGACAATTATGAAAGCATTCGCGAACGACTCCCTCTTTGACTCGATGTCTATGCCATTCCACAAAAATGTGGAAAATATTGCCGATTCAACCTGTCTCCAAAAACTCCTCATCCCATTCTATGACCGCAAGCGTACTGTTTCTGTCGACGAGATAGTTCGTCTGGAAGGCTCAGGTAACTACACCAACTTTTTCCTCAAAGACGGAACCAAGATGCTGGTTTCGCGTACTCTGAAAGAATACGAAACGTTGCTTGATGGGCAAGCCTTCGTTCGGGTTCACAAATCGTGCATTGTCAATCTGGGTTTCGTTCGCAAATTCTTTGTTAAGAAAGAAGGCGAGCTTGAACTGACCGATGGGCAGCAGGTGAAGATTTCAAGACGGCGTGCCCAGATGTTTATCGACCGCATCCGCGACTTTCGGCCAATTGCAGTAAGCTAAACCGTAAGTTTACCCCGCCATCATACAACCGTATATACCCATCGTCTGTTACGTAGAAATACGTAATAGCGGGGGTACATTCACTCAATTACTTACACTTGTATTTATATTAACGGTTTGATTTTCAGCGGATTATCGTATAAATTGATACCGTATGATAATCAAACCGCTTTTTTTGAGCCAACACTGTGAGGTAGCTTTGTCATATTAAAAACGGTCTAAGACCAACCTGACATAAACCTGACATGGAAGCTAACCTCTTCGCTACGCTGCAACCTCTTGCGACTCCTCAGTATCCGGCAACCTACCAGCGTGGTACACAGCGCATCGCGTTGCCTTACCTTAATCGTACCATCTTCATCGCTGTAGATGACGTACTGTGCCTACAGGGAGAGGGAAATTATACGTTTCTCTACACCCGCGACCGTAAGCGGTATTTGGTGTCAAAAACGCTCAAAGAATTTGAGAAAACGCTCAGCGGAGACATGTTCCTGCGCATTCACAAGTCATACATCGTAAATCTGGCGTATGTGCAGCGCAGCGTTTTCAATAAGGAACGCACCGTTCGTCTGGCCGACGGTCGGGAAGTGGCGATCTCACGCCGACGGATGAAAGACATTTCGCAGCAGCTTGTGCAATACTGGCAGCGGCTGCTGAACTAAACAAAACAGCTAAACGGTCAGGCAATTTGGTTTGCCTCTCTCTACGCTATTTAGTGGGTTAATTAAGCGGACAACCGTTGCTGCAAACTTCCTGCCCGGAAGCGGACAGCAACGGTTTGTTTTTAAAAAATCTTGTAAGCCAGCGTTACCTGCCACGACTTCATGCGCTGGTTAAATTTGCCACTCGCGTCGTTGATCTGGGCAATGTCGGAAAGGTTGCCTTCATAGCGCACGTCGAGACCCAGCGAGCCAATATCCAGACCGCCCCCTACCTGGTAGCCGTAGTAGGCTTGCGACCAGGCGTCGTTCAGTGTGCCGTTGGTATACTGCCGAATAGCTTCGCCCAACCGCTGATTATCGCCAACCCGAAATGATACAACCGGCCCG
The DNA here is from genome assembly GCF_001988955.1 of Spirosoma montaniterrae. Lineage (NCBI taxonomy): Bacteria > Pseudomonadati > Bacteroidota > Cytophagia > Cytophagales > Cytophagaceae > Spirosoma > Spirosoma montaniterrae. The sequence goes on from NZ_CP014263.1 coordinate 1,317,754, forward strand.
GCCATTACCCGAATTGGGCCACCTTTGATGCCAAGCAGCACCGGTACGTCGAAACTCGTAGTTTTGACGGTCACGGTTTCGGTTTGACCATTTCGTACAATATCAAATGAACCGGCGCGGGTAGAATACAGCACTTCGGGTTGCAGAAACAGGTTTTTTCCGAACCGGGCGTAAATCCCGAACGAGGTGCCCATACGGCTGTCGTAACTATCGCTGATGCTGTTACGGAACGTTTGTCCGTCTACGTTTACATTGGGCGAACCGTTTGGATTAGTACTCGTGGAAACGAAGTTGCCGAACGAGAGTTTCGTGAGGTTGACGCCCCCTTTGACGCCCAACTGAAATCCGCCCTGCGCGAATGAAAGGCAAGGCAGGAGGGCAAGAGCCAGTACAAAAATTGATTTTTTACGCATAACTATCAGGTTGTTATTGGTTAAACGATTCGTCGGAAACGGCGGTATCCGAGGCCAACTAATTTCGAGCAAACGGCGTTGTTAACAGTGAGCAGTCACCAGTTATCAACCAACAGTTTTGACCATTTGGTGGGTTAGAGCATACATAGTAGGGAAGGGTTTAAGCGCACTACATCTTTTGTTGTTGGTATCTGCATTGTTGGCTGTTGGTTGCTCACTGTTTATTGTAGAAGATGGCTAAACTGAAAACGTCGTATTTCTGTCAGAGTTGTGGGCAGCAAACCGCCAAATGGATGGGTCGCTGCCCAACCTGTGGCGAATGGAACACCATTGTTGAAGAACTCGTTACCAAAGATGAACCCGAAAAAGGCGGCTGGCGTAGCCCCTCTGCCGGGCCGGGCGGGCTGAAAGTAGCCGCCAAACCCAAAGCCATCCACGCCATCAACTACGAAGAGCAGCCGCGCATCAGCACAACCGATGGCGAACTGAACCGCGTACTGGGTGGCGGCATCGTACCCGGTTCGCTGGTGCTGATTGGGGGCGAACCAGGCATTGGCAAATCAACGCTGCTATTACAAATTGCGCTGAGCCTGAACGGAATGCGCGTGTTGTACGTGTCGGGTGAAGAAAGCGAACAGCAGATAAAAATGCGGGCCGAACGCTTAGACGCGCCCACGTCCGACTGCCATGTGATGACCGAAACGTCTACCCAGAACATCTTTCGCACGGTGGAACATTTCGAGCCGGAAATCCTGATTATCGACTCGATTCAAACCATGCAGTCGTCGCTGGTGGAGTCGGGGGCGGGCAGCGTCTCGCAGGTGCGCGAATGCACCACCGAGTTCATGAAATACGCCAAAGAGTCGGGCGTACCGGTGTTTATGATTGGGCATATTACCAAAGAAGGCTCACTGGCCGGGCCGAAAGTGCTCGAACACATGGTCGATACGGTACTGACTTTTGAAGGCGACCGGCACACGACCTATCGGATTCTCCGCACCACCAAAAACCGCTTCGGTAGCACCGACGAATTAGGCATTTACGAAATGCTCGGCAGCGGACTTCGGCAGGTAACGAATCCGTCTGAAATCCTGATTTCGCAGCGCGACGAGGCTCTGAGTGGCGTCACGATTGGTTCGATGCTGGAAGGCAATCGCCCGCTCATGATCGAAACGCAGGCGTTGGTAAGCGTGGCAACTTACGGCACACCGCAGCGCAGCAGCACGGGCTTCGACGCCAAGCGGTTGAATATGTTGCTGGCCGTGCTGGAGAAACGGGGCGGCTTCCGGCTGGGACAGCAGGACGTATTCCTGAACATCGCGGGCGGTTTGCGCGTTGAAGACCCGGCCATTGATCTGGCCGTGTGTGCGGCTGTGGTGTCGAGCTACGAAGACATCGCCATTTCGCCATCGGTGGCATTTGCGGCAGAGATTGGCCTGGGGGGCGAGGTGCGGGCCGTGAGCCGGATCGAATCGCGCATTGCTGAAGCCGAGAAATTAGGTTTCAAACAGATATTCATCTCGAAATACAATCTGAAAGGGTTAGATGCCAAAGATTTCAAGATCAGCATCCGGCCCGTTTCGCGCTTAGACGAAGTGTTTCAGGGCGTTTTGATGTAAAGTTTTGTAAGTTTGAGGAAAATAATGAAGACAACTATGCGATTGGTTATTGATGTTGACCGGCAGTATAAGAAGCTGTTTATGGAAGTTGCCAAGGTAGCTAAAGCGAAGGTGCAGGTTGAGGAGCACTACTTGACGGAAGACGAAGAGGACAAAGCATTGTTCCACTTGATGGAAGAAGGGAAGAAGGAAGGGAAATTGAGTGACGCTGAACAGACCAATTTAAGAAACTGGTTGTTTGTAGAGCGGCACAAAAAAAATGGAGCGTAGAATAAGGCCAGACCTATATCTAAAGTAAATCTTTCTTTGGCAAGGGGGTTGCCAAAGAAAGATTCAACAAACGCCGTAGCTTACCCACATGAAAATACAATCACATGGCTCATTCGAGCGGGATTTGAAGAAGTTACCTGATGCTGTGCTTGATGAAATTGAGAAGATATACGTAGCAATCGAAGAAGCCCAATCATTAAACGACTTGACCTATTCTGTCAGGAAGATGGAAGGAAACAAGAAGCTAAAAGCCTTTCGGCTGCGGCTGGGTGAAAATAGCGATTATCGAATTGGGTTTTATCTGGAAGGTGACACCGTCGTTCTATCACGAATATTGAATCGAAAAGATATCTACAAAAAATTTCCTCCCAAGAAGTAGCCGAAACTATTCCCACATCCAAAATAAACAATTCCCTAAATCTGCCCAAAACCATTACGCGTAGCTACAGTTAATTCATAGATTAATTAGATCAATGAATTAACCAACATTCTCGTTATGAGCTACATCAAAGCGGGCACCGATGCCCAGGGCAACGACGTTAAACTGTTTTACACCGATCACGGAACGGGCAACCCCGTTGTACTGATTCACGGATGGCCGCTGAGCCACGAAATGTGGGATTATCAATTAGCCGAACTGCCCAAACACAACATGCGCGTGGTGGCCTACGACCGCCGGGGCTTCGGCAAATCGACCCAAACCTGGGATGGTTACGATTACGATACGTTTGCCGCTGATTTGAAAGCCGTCCTGGATGAGCTTGACCTACACAATGTTACGCTCGTTGGCTTCTCGATGGGTGGGGGCGAAATAGCCCGTTACATGGCCCGTTACGGCGGTGCCCGCGTGGCCCGCGTGGCGTTTGTAGGTTCGGTGACACCCTATCTGCTCAAAACCAACGATAATCCTGATGGCGTTGACAAGGGCACGTTCGATACAATGGTCGAGAACATTAATAAAGACCGGGCCGACTTCCTGCAAACGTTCAGTAAGCAGTTCTACGGCGTTAATTTAATTAGCCACCCGGTTAGTCAGGCGCATTTAAATGGCGATTTTGCGCGGGCCTACGTGGCTTCGCACAAGGCAACCGTCGATTGTGTACGGGCGTTTTCAGAGACCGACTTCCGGCACGACCTGACGCAAATTCACGTGCCAACGCTGATTATTCATGGCGATTCGGACAAAACCGTACCCATCGAATCGTCGGGCGAACTGACAGCCAATGCCATTCCAAACGCACATTACATTGTGTACGACGGTGCGCCACACGGCTTGTTTTACACGGAAAAAGATCGGCTCAATCAGGATATCATTGCCTTCGTACAGGAAGGTATTTCAACAGGCCGAACAGTAGGAGCCACTACGTATTGATAACCTCAAACAAATTCTACATTGCCCGGTAGGTTCGCCTATAGCCCGATGGTGTTTGGCGGGTTATATGGCGAAACTGCCGGTTGAAATTCGAAAGCGTTCGGAAACCACTTTCGTAGCTCACCTGCGTCACACTCAAATCGCCTTTCATCAATAGCTTGCAGGCATGACCTATCCGCACCTCTGATACGAAATCGGAAAACGTTTTATTCGCGCGGGATTTGAAATACCGGCAAAAAGCCGACGCTGTCATTCCCGCCAGATCGGCAACGGTCTCTAAGCTGATTTCATCGGCGAAGTGTCCCAGCACATAATCGTGAACTACCTGCATTCGGTCGGTTTCGCCGGGCTTTGCGGAATTGCTATAACCGGCACTCGACAAAAAACGGTAGTCAGGAGCATGGGCCAACTCATCAAGAAGAGCCAGTAAGTGTAGTACCCGCGTAAAGCCAACAGGTTGTTCCCGGAGTTGCTGCAAGGCTGTTTCGGCCCGGTGTCGGGTCTTGCCGGTCCATTCCAGCCCCTGCCGGGCGTATGCCAATAGTTGGCGGAGCGGAGCCATTTCAGGTTTGTTCAGAAACTCACTCCCTAAAAAATCGCTCATGAAATAAACCACGATACCCTTGGTTATCAGGCCACTATTACGGTCGAAATAAGGCTGATCGCTGCGCCAGAGGTGGGGCAGGTTTGGGCCAAGAAATACCAGATCGCCGGGGCCGAACGGCTGAATCGAATCGCCGATAAAGCGCGTTCCGGTGCCTTCTTCAACCAGAAACAACTGGTAGTGCGGGTGAAAATGCCAGTTTGGATCGAAGTGCGGCTCTACCAACTCCTTCACAATGAATGAAGCCGCCACCGGCTCCAGGTCTTTACGAAGCGGTTTTTTCATTGACTAACTATTCATTTGCAGACAACAACCATTTTTTGTTAAAAACTGGTATAAATACAGTCAGTTTTTGCCAAGAAAAGCCGAGAACAGGGTGATTATACCGCCTATATTTGTTCACTTTTCGGAGAACAGATATGAATAAGCTGGGAATGAATTTGTTTGTCTGGACAATGACAATGGACGAAGACTTGTCTGATACATTGGCGTTTCTAAAAACAAGCGGATTCGACTTTGTAGAAATGCCCGTCAACAATCCCGACGATCTGGCTAAATGGCAGCGCATTGGTCAGCAATGCACTGATTTGGGCTTAGGGGTTCAGACCTGTACTATCTGCGGCCCCGAACACAGCCTGATTAGCCCCGACGAAACCGTGCGCCGGGCCGGAATTGATTACCTGAAGGGCGTAGTCGATTGCTCGGCAGCGTCTGGTTCCAGAATCCTGATGGGGCCACTCTTTGCGGGTTTCAAAACCTTTACTGGTCGCCCGGCTACGGCGCAGGAATGGGCCTGGTCGGTGGCGGGTATGCGTGAGGTGGCCGAACGCGCTCAAACGCAGGGCGTTACGCTGGCTATTGAATCGTTGAACAGGTTCGAGATTTACCTGCTCACCTGTGCCGACGACGTGCGCCGGTACGTTGAAGCCGTAGATCATCCCAATTGCCGGGCCGCGTTCGATACCTTTCATGCTAACATGGAAGAAAAGAAAATAGCCGATGCTATTCGGACACTGGCTCCGTATTTGGTTCATGTGCAGATTTCCGAGAACGACCGCTCCACACCGGGGCAGGGCCATATCAATTTCGATGAGGTATTTGCTACGCTGGATGAGGTGGGCTACACTGGCCCCATCGCCATCGAAGCTTTCGGTCCAAACCCGCCCGAACTCGCAGCCGCCACGCATATTTTCAGGCCCATGTTTTTCTCACCGGAACAGTTAGCAGTGGAGGGGTTGAGGTTTATCAAAGACAAAATAATTGAATGACAGAATGATTGACTGGTGGAATGGGTTCATCAGGCCGGTTTTAACCACTTAATCATTCTACCATTCTGTCATTCAATTATTTAATCATTCAACACATTATGATTAACATCGCTATTGTGGGTCTCGGCTTTGGGGCCGAATTTATCCCAATTTATCAGCGGCACCCGAATGCCAACATGTACGCCATTTGCCAGCGCAATGTCGATAAGCTGAACAGGATTGGTGATACGTTTGGCATCGACAAACGCTACAGCAGCTACGACGAACTGCTCGAGGACCCCGCTGTTGACGCTGTACACATCAACTCGCCCATACCGAACCACGCCGAGCAGAGCCTGAAAGCGTTGCGGGCCGGCAAGCACGTAGCCTGCACCGTGCCAATGGCGACGACCGTTGAGGAGTGCGCCGAGATTGTGCGGGCCACCCGCGAGACGGGCAAAAAGTACATGATGATGGAGACGGTGGTCTATAGCCGCGAATTTCTGTTTGTAAAGGAATTGTACGAAACCGGGCAACTTGGTAAAGTGCAGTTTCTGAAGGCCAGCCACCAACAGGACATGGACGGATGGCCCGATTACTGGCCCGGTTTGCCCCCCATGCACTACGCCACGCACTGCGTTGGGCCGGTGGCGGGGCTACTGCGCCTACAGGCTGATTACGTGTCGTGCTTCGGTTCGGGTACGATTCGCGACGAACTGGCCCGGATTCACAACTCGCCGTTTGCGGTCGAGTCGGCGCATATTAAGTTTAAAGACAGCGATTTATCGGCTTACGTGTATCGGTCGCTGTTTGATGTAGCGCGGCAATATCGCGAGAGTTTCGAGGTGTACGGCGACAAAAAATCGTTCGAGTGGCAGTTGATCGAGGAGGAGCAGCCGGTGATTCATACGGCCAAAAAACCAGAACCGGAAATCCCCGAAAAAGTGACTGTACCCGATTACGCGCATTTGCTTCCTGCCGAAATTCAACGCTTTACAACCAAAGGCGTGTATGACGCCGACGAGAGCCAACACCTATCGTTTACCCAGGGGGGCGGGCATGGTGGTTCGCACCCGCACATGGTTCACGAGTTTCTGTCGGCCATTGTGGAAGACCGCGATCCGTTCCCCAACGCGGCCCAATCAGCCAACTGGACCAGCGTCGGTATTCTGGCGCACGAATCGGCCCTGCGCGGTGGGGAGATTATGAAACTACCGGCGTTTTAAAGTTAAACGCAGAGGTAACGGAGGTTACACGGAGTACGCAAAGAAACTCTGTGGTCTCTGCTAAACCTCTGCTTCTCTGCGTTAAAAAATGAGAAAGCTCTTTTTCTACCTTACTGCATTCCTGCTCACGCAATGCGCCCGTCAGCAAACTACGCAGACGAGCCAGCAGGCTACGAGACCTGGCAACGGCCAACCGCGCCGGACAGAAATCCTGTTTCTGGGCGATAACGGCCACCACCAACCCCGCGAACGGGTGCCGCAACTGATGGCCGCGCTGGGCAATCGGGGTATCAACATCACCTATACCGACCGGCTCGAAGACCTGAACGCCGATAACTTAAATCAATATGATGGGCTGTTAATTTATGCCAACTGGGATAGTATCCCGAAGCCTCAGGAACGCGCCCTGCTCGACTATGTGGCGTCGGGGCATGGGCTGATTCCGGTGCATTGCGCGTCGTATTGTTTTCGCAACTCGGCGGAATATGTCGATAAGGTCGTGGGCGGACAGTTCTGGCGACATAAAATGGACACCATTCAAACCCGCTTTACGCAGCCAAATAGCCCGATTACAGCGGGGTTGCCGTCATTCAAAGCATATGATGAAACATATCTGCACAGCCACTTACAGCCCGACAATAACGTGCTGGCCGTGCGCGACATTAAAGCCGATCAGGCGTCTGATAAGCCCGGCGTAGCTGAAGAGCCTTATACCTGGACGCGCACGTATGGCAAAGGCCGCATTTTTTACACCGCTTACGGCCACGACGAACGTACCTGGAGTCAGCCGGGTTTTCACGCCCTGCTCGAACGGGGCATATTGTGGGCCGTTGGCGATGAAGTGAAAAAGCTGTATGATGCGCTGAACCCACAGCCGTTTGCGTATGATGAAGCTAAATTGCCGAACTATGAAAAGCGACCCGGTCCGCAGCTTCGGCAGAAGCCGCTGTCGCCCGAAGAGTCGATGAAGCACATTCAGGTGCCGGTCGGTTTTGTGCTCGATTTATTCGCGCATGAGCCGAACGTGATGCACCCTATCGCGCTGGCGTGGGACGAACGCGGGCGGTTGTTCGCGCTGATTACCAAAGACTACCCGAACGAACGCAAGCCGGAAGGCACCGGCTCCGATTACATTGTTATCTGCGAAGACACCAATGCCGATGGCAAAGCCGACAAGTTCACCAACTTCGCCGAAGGGCTGAACATTCCCACCGGCATGACCTTCGCCAATGGTGGGCTGTATGTGGCGCAGGCTCCGCACATGCTGTTTTTGCAGGATACCAACGGCGACGACAAGGCCGACGTGAAAAAGATTGTTTTTACCGGCTTCGGTACGTTCGACACCCACGCCGGGCCGAGCAACCTGCGTTACGGCTTCGACAACTGGATCTGGGGCAGCATCGGCTATTCAGGTTTTAAAGGCAAGTTCGGACCATCCAGTCCGGGAGCCGACAGCGTGAAATTCGGGCAGGGGTTTTTCCGGTTTAAGACAGACGGCTCGAAACTCGAATACATCACCAGCACCTCGAACAACACCTGGGGGCTGGCCTTCAACGAGTCGGGCGACGTGTTTGGCAGCACGGCCAACAACGCTCACGGCTGGTATGCGCCTATCCCGAACCGCTACTTTTCGGGTGGGCCACACCTGCGCGAGAATGGCAGCCGCCCCACCGACACGCATAAAGACATGAAACCGATTACGCCCCGTGTGCGGCAGGTCGATGTGTTTGGCGGGTTTACGGCGGCAGCGGGGCATAATTTTTACACCGCCCGCGCTTTCCCAAAAGAGTACTGGAACCGGGTGGCGTTTGTCTGCGAACCAACGGGCCACATTGTACACCAGAACGTGATGCAGAAAACAGGCACCGACTATGAAGACACCGAAGCGGCTGGCGTTGGGTTCAACCTGATGGCCGGGGCCGACGAGTGGTTCGCGCCCGTTTTCGCCGAAACCGGCCCCGACGGAGCCGTGTGGGTGGTTGACTGGTATAGTTTTATCATCCAGCATAACCCGACGCCACAGGGATTTGAAAACGGCAAAGGCAACGCCTACGAAACCAACCTGCGCGATTTTACGCACGGGCGCATCTACCGCGTTGGCTACAAAAACGCGAAGCCGTATGCGCCGATTTCGCTGAGCAAAGACCGCCCCACCGAATTGCTGGCCGCGCTGAAAAACGACAATCTGTTCTGGCGCATGACCGCCCAGCGGCTGCTCATCGAGCGCGGCCAGAAAGACGTAGTGCCGCAGTTACTGGACGTGTTAAAAGACACCTCGGTGGATGAATTCGGCAACAACCCGGCAGTTATCCACGCGCTCTGGACGCTTGACGGGTTGGGCGAATTGCCTGAAAATCAACTGGAAATGCTGCTGAAGCATCCGGCGTCGAATGTTCGGAAAACGGCGGTGCAGGTATTGCCCCGCACAAAACAATCGGTTGATGCCCTGTTGCGGGCTGATAAGCTCAACGATACTGAGCCGCTGGTTGTACTGAACGCGTTACTTGCCTTATCAGAATCGCCCCGTGATGCAGTAGTCAACGACGCCCTGTTGAGTCGATTAACTAAAGCTACCGAAATGAACGACCGCTGGTTGCCCGATGCATTTGCGCTGGCGTTGAGCGGGAACGGTGGTCAGTTGCTGAAAGCGTATCTGAAGCAAACGGCACAGAATGTTCCCGCGCAACCGGCTACAGCACCCGCCGACCATCAACACCACGACCATGTAGCTCCCAAACAGGGTAGTGGCCCCAACCCGCCAGCAGTCAATCAATCTGTCATTCCATCAGTTAATAAGCCCGATCTTGTTGTCTCGGTCATTCGCACTACGCCCGAATCGCCCGAGGTGCGGCAGGGCGCGAAAGTCGAGGTTTACGTGACCAACATGGGCGATAGAGAAATACCAGCCGGTACGCCTGTGCCGCTCAATCTGCGTATCGAAGGACCGGCAAAATCGACCGACCCGGCCAAAATTGATTACGTTAGCGTGGCGCATACAACCGGCCTTAAACCCGGCGAAACCGTTACCATCAGCAAGGGAAACAACGGCCCCTGGAGTACTGAATTCTGGGTCAGCTTCGAGCGGGCGGGGCAGTACACCATCACAGCCACACTCGACCGCGACAACCAGATTACCGAAGGCAATGAGCGAAATAACACCGCCACGCATACGCTCGTCTACCGCGCTCCCAAAGACATGACGGCCTATGTGCTTGAGCGCGCCAGCCGCAGTTACGCGTCGGTGCAACCCGTCGATTCGGTCGTTGCGCTGCTTCGCACGGTGCAGAAACTCGGCCCGGCGCAGGGAGCCGCTTTGGTGAAAGGTGTGACGGAAGGTTGGAATCTGAAGCAAAAAGCCACCGTCCGCGATGCCGACAAGCCGTTCTTAGCCAGTTTGAGCAGCACTGTATCGCCCGAAAACAAAGAACGGCTAACGCGCCTGTACGAAGCGTGGGGCCTTGCTTCCGCCGAACCCACCGACCCAAACGTGCAGGTTGTTCGACTGAAAACCGTGCGTGAAGAGATGCGTTTCGATCAGAAAACATTCGCTGTGCAGGCTGGTAAACCAGTTGAAATTATACTGGAAAACCCCGACGCCATGCAGCATAATCTCGTGATCGGCAAACCGAAAAGCATGGACATTATTGGCGCAGCAGCCGACAAACTCATCACGGCCAAAGACGGAGCCGAGCGGGCTTACGTGCCCAGCATCCCGCAGGTGATTGTTGCCACGCCGTTAGTGAATCCTGACCAAACGTATCGGCTGAAATTTACGGCACCCGCGCAACCCGGCGACTATCCGTTTATCTGTACGTTTCCCGGCCATTGGCGGCTCATGAATGGCATAATGAAAGTGAGCAGCGCACCGCCAACCGTGAGTAATGTCAGGTAAACAGATTTTTAGTCAGAAGTGGTGAAACTTACGGATGAACAACCTACTTCGACCTACTTACGGACGATTTATCGACTTCGGGGAGAAGGGCCGTTTGCGGAATGCGAATAGTGAATTCACTGCCTTTGCCAAGTTCACTTTGTACGTCGATGGTCCAATTGTGAGCCAGCACGATACGATGCACATAACTTAACCCCAGTCCAAAACCTTTCACGCTGGGCTGATTGCGGTCATGTACGCGAAAGAAGGGCTGAAAAATCTGACCGATAAACTGGGCCGGAATTCCTACGCCCTGGTCACGAACGGCAATAAGCAACCCCCCAGCCGTTTCCTCGGCTCGTAGGGTAATAATGGGTTCAGTGGGACTGTATTTAACGGCATTATCCAGCAAGTTATGGAGTACATTGGTTAAATGCAGCCGGTCGGCCAGAAAATGCGCGTTGGTAGCAGGCAGGCAAAGCTGTAAATAATCAGCGTGGCGTTCGGCTACGGATGATAGCAATTGATAAACTGAAACGGGTTCATTGTTCAGGATCAGGGTATTGCGCTCCGCACGGGCCAGCGTCAGCATGGTTTCTACCTGATGTTGCAGGCGTTCTGACTCTTCGCGGATAATGCGAATGTATTTATCCGAACGTTCGGGCTGATTACGGGCAATGGGCGAGTCAAGAATGTCGGCAGCCATACGTATGGCTGCAATGGGCGTCTGAAATTCATGCACTAACGAGTGCAGTACTTCAGTATGTATAACGGCGGAGCGTGGCTGTAGCAGAATGCGCCAGATGAGAAAACCCAGGGTAATTTGCGAGGCTATGGTAAGTAATACCAGTGCCCACGAACGGGTAGTTGGTGAAATACCCAGGGTAGTACCGGACAGAGGAGACCAGTCGATAAAAAGCAACACGGCGGATGCAATTGTCAGCAGCAATGCAGCGACAATAAACGGCAATGCAGTAGTGCGGTTAGCCATAAAAGTGGCAATTTCATGGGGTCAGGAAGAGAAACGGTTGCGTACTTATCCAAAGTAATTCAGTAAGGACGGACCGTTGGTGTGAAAGTCACATGAAATTACGGCAATTTTTTAGTTACACAAAAAAAGCCTACTATTCAGTAGGCTTTTTTTGTGTAAGGTATTGCAAATACCTTTATGCTTTCTCGGCTGGCGTTTCGCTAACGGGGGGTGTGCTGGCCGGTGATGCTGGTTTGGGGGTAGCTGGCTTGGCGGGTGCTGCTTTAGGGCCGGAAGCTGGTTTAGCTGGCGAAGGTTTGGGGCTGGAAACGGTTGGGCTGGTCTTGGTTTCAGGCGTTGCTTCGGTGGCAACAGGTGCTACGACAACCGGCTTTTGTGTTTTCTTGTTAACGGCGCGTTTTGCGTTTTTCTCAGCCTTGGCTGCGTTCTTTTTCGCTTTGGTAGCCTCTTTTTGGGCTTTCTTTTGCGTATCTTTTGCCGGTTTGGCCTTCTTCTTTTCGTCTTTAGCCATCAATTTAGATAGCTTCTTCGCCAGTTTCTCTGCCGACTTCTCGATGGATTTTTTCATCTTCTTGGTTGCTTCGCCTGCTTCACCAAGTTTGGTTTCTATCGAGCTGATAATGTCTGACGTCAGCGACTGCTGTTTGCTTTTGTTGATTTTGGTTGCCATAGTTTATATAAGAAAAAAATTTACAAAGAAATAGCTTTTTTAAATGAGAAAAGCAAGTTCAATGTTAAATTTATATTATCTTTTTTGGAGGTAATCCCAGCAAATAATCCCTGCTGTAACGGCAATATTGAGCGAATGTTTCGTGCCAAACTGAGGAATTTCCAGCACGGTATCGGCCTGCTGTATTACGTCATTTCGTACACCAGTCACTTCATTGCCCAATACAAACGCGTACTTTCGGTTCGGTTCCGGCTGGAAGTCGGTCAGCGACGTGCTGCCTTCCGCCTGTTCGACGGCCACTATCAGCCAGCCGCTCTGTTGTAATTGTTTGGTCAAAACCAGTATATCGGGAGCGTATGTCCAGCTAACGGATTCAGTAGCGCCGAGAGCGGTTTTGGTAATGTCGCGGTGGGGTGGCTGACCAGTAATGCCGCATAGATACAGTTGCTCAGCCCGGAAAGCGTCGGCTGTTCGGAACACCGAACCTACGTTGTTGAGGCTGCGAACATCATCTAAAATCAGGCAGTAAGGAAATTTTTCGGCGGTTTTAAATTCATCGACCGAGAGCCGGTTCAGTTCATCGAGAGCGAGTTTACGGGGAGACATAATAGTGTATCGTGGAATTATTAGGCAAAGAAACGTCAGAAGAGGAGAAATAGTTAGTTTTGGGGATGCAATCACCGATTCGGGAAGTTGTTAGTTATAAGCACTATTTCAAGGAATTTAATGACCGCCAAACCTCAACCGTACAACGAAAGATTGAGTATGTGCTTGACTTGATTCGCTACGTTCAGCGCGTTCCCGAGAAGTTTTTGAAACACGTAGAAGGGAGCAAAGGTATTTATGAAATACGCGTCGAGGTCAGTAGCAATATCTACCGAATTTTTTGTTTCTTCGATGAAGGCCAGTTAGTTATTCTAATGAATGGCTTCCAAAAGAAATCCCAGAAGACACCAAAGAACGAAATCGAATTGGCCGAGCGTTTAAAAGAGGAGTACTTTGTAGAAAAGTTAACGGAGCTATGATTATCGCAACAGACCACCCCAACGTAACAACGTTTGAGCAGCATTTAGAAGAGAAATACGGTAAGCGGGGAACGATGGCCCGTGATTCGTATGAAGCAGAAGCGCGTGCATTCAGAATTGCCGAGATGCTGAAGGAAGAACGCCGACTGGCTAAACTAACACAGGAAGAACTGGCTCAAAAAACAGGCACTCAGAAAAGCTTGATTGCCCGATTGGAGCGGGGAAAAATTGAACTGTCAACGGCGATGCTGAATGTACTGTTCGAAGCTGGTTTTGGAAAGGCGTTTCAGTTGCAGAAATGAAAAGTTTGTTTCGCTTCGTAAATAAAGTCCTCCCATTGCATAAAGAGCTGCACATAACAAGGTAGTAAATCAAAACAACATGTATACGTAGAATAATGCCTTAAATCCTTTGTCGATTTTATAACTTTTATAGTTATTATTTTTGTTTATTAAGTGTATTTGCGAATGGCTCACTATAAGACGTCAGTTTCTTCTTTTCACTAAATTGGTTAAATTTGTTAGAAAAAGAAAGGTAAAAAACAGTGAAGACAGCCGCTGCCGCAAGTCCGCAAAAAAAGAAGAACGAAACGCCCCTAAACCGTCAATACAACCAGATTAAAGCCAAATACCCCGGTGCGCTGCTGCTCTTTCGCGTCGGTGATTTTTACGAAACCTTCGGCGATGATGCAGTAAAAGCCAGTAAAATTCTGGGTATTACGCTTACCAAACGTAACAACGGCGGAGCCAACGAAGAACTCGCCGGATTTCCTCATCACTCGCTCGATACGCATCTGCCCAAACTGGTTCGGGCAGGCGAACGCGTTGCCATATGCGATCAGCTCGAAGACCCGGCGCAGGCTAAAGGCATAGTCAGGCGGGGCGTTACCGAACTCGTTACGCCGGGCGTGTCGTTCAACGACAACGTTCTGGACATGCGCCGGAACAACTACCTCGCGGCTGTGCATTTTGGTAAAACAGACGATCAGTTCGGTGTCTCGTTCCTCGACGTATCGACGGGGGAGTTTCTGGCATCGCAGGGTAATTCGGCCTATGTCGATAAATTGTTGCAGAGTTTCAATCCCTCGGAGGTGCTATACTGCAAGCGCAACCGGCAGGAGTTCGGCACGTTGTTCGGCGACAAGTTTCATACTTATACGCTCGAAGACTGGGCTTTTACGTATGACTTTGGCTATAACTACCTCAAACAGCATTTTCAGACTACTTCGCTGAAGGGTTTTGGTATTGAGGGACTCCCCGATGGTATCATCGCAGCCGGCGTAATTCTGCACTACCTTAATGAGACCGAACATAAAGACCTTCAGCACATTACCCGCGTTACGCGGCTCGAAGAAGACCGTTATGTATGGCTCGACCGGTTTACTATCCGTAACCTCGAACTAACAGCCGCACAGCAGGAGGGGGGCGTGCCGCTGATTCATATTCTCGATCAGACCGTTACGCCGATGGGGGCGCGGCTGCTTCGTAAGTGGCTCAATCTCCCACTCAAAGAAAAGGCCCTGATCGATGAGCGGCTGAATATGGTTGAACTGCTCGTGAACGACATCGAGCTGGCCGACGTGATGGTGAATCATCTTCGGCAGATCGGTGATTTGGAGCGGTTAGTCTCCAAAGTAGCGGTTCGGCGCATCAACCCCCGCGAGTTGGTACAACTAAAGCGGTCGCTGCAACACGTGTTGCCGATCAAAGAGATGCTGATTACGGCACTCAGCCAGAATGAGTCGCTCTCGCTGAAAAAATACGCCGATCAGCTTAATCCAGTGGCGTTTTTGATTGATCGTATCGACGCTGAATTGCGCGACGACCCGCCTGCACTCTCGAACCAGGGCAATATGATAAAGCCTGATATCAACGCCGAATTAGACGCTCTGACCGCTATTGCTTATTCGGGTAAAGATTACCTGTTGCAGTTGCAGGAGCGTGAGATTCAGCGCACGGGTATTGGCTCACTTAAAATATCGTACAATAAAGTATTCGGTTATTATCTGGAAGTAACGCACGCCCACAAAAATCGCGTACCCGACGACTGGATCAGAAAGCAAACGCTCGTCAATGCCGAACGCTACGTAACGCCTGAACTGAAAGAATACGAGGAGAAAATCCTGAATGCTGAAGAGCAGATTTTTCAGATCGAAGCCCGCATGTTCAACGAACTGGTGGTGGCTGCTGGCGAATATGTCGGTGCTATTCAGCAAAATGCACGCGTACTGTCGGTACTCGACGTGCTGTCGTCGTTTGCGCGTGTAGCCGTTCGGAATAAATACGTGCGTCCGCAGATTAATGAAAGCAAAGTGCTGACTATCAAAGACGGACGGCACCCGGTTATTGAGCAGCAACTGCCGCCCGGCGAACCCTATATTCCCAACGATATTTATTTAGACGACGAAACGCAGCAGATTATCATCATTACGGGGCCAAACATGGCCGGTAAATCGGCTCTGTTACGGCAAACGGCTCTGATTGTGCTGATGGCGCAGTCGGGTAGTTTCGTACCGGCGTCGATGGCCGAGATTGGCTTGGTCGATAAAATTTTTACGCGCGTGGGAGCCAGCGATAACCTCTCGCGGGGCGAAAGCACGTTCATGGTCGAGATGACCGAAACGGCCAGCATTCTTAATAACCTGAGCGAACGCAGTTTGGTGTTGATGGACGAAATCGGGCGTGGCACCAGCACGTATGACGGTGTCTCGATTGCCTGGGCCATTACCGAATACCTGCACAACCAAACCGACTGCCGACCCAAAACGCTGTTCGCCACCCACTACCACGAACTCAACGATCTGGCCGCCGACAACCCGCGCATCCGAAACTTCAATGTGGCCGTGAAGGAAATGGGTAACAAAGTGATTTTTCTACGAAAACTGAAAGAAGGCGGCTCGGAACACAGTTTCGGTATTCACGTGGCGCAGATGGCTGGTATGCCGTCGCAGGTCGTGAACCGGGCCGGGCAAATTCTGAAGCAGTTGGAAGCGTCGCACGTTCGCGAGAATAACAAAGAGCGCATTCGCGAAGCCGCCCCTGCCGAGCGGGAATTAGCCCTGCGTATCATTGAAGCAGGCGACCCCAAATCGGAAGCTATCAAAGAAAAACTCCGCACCATCGACGTGAACCGCCTGACGCCCATTGAGGCTCTCCTGAAACTAAACGAGTTGCTGAAGATGCTGGAGTAGGCTGATTTATGTGATTTGATAAGTTAAATTTGAAATAATTAACACATATAAAGGCCATTAAGAAAGTGGAGTCATATCACTCACTTTGTAGGAATGGGTTTTCAATGTCGCAAATTATTGCAAAATTTGCGACATTAATTGGAACGCACGAGCCATCGCGAGAGTGTTCGAGGCTGTGCAGAACGTAAAAAACAACCCCGATATTGACGGGCTGATTGTGCAGTTATCGCTCCCCAAACACATCAACCCCGACCGTGTGATGGAGACCATCGACCTGACCAAAGACCTCAAGGGCTTTCACCCCATCAACATTGGCCGCATGGCGAGGGGCTGCCTGCCTACGTATCGGCCACTCGCGTGGGCCTGATGACCATCTGTTCGCTGATGCAGAATACGCTGAAAGCCGCACGGGGCGAGCTGTACAGGTAGGTTCATTCTATTAAATTCACGCAGCCGTGTATAGTTTTATCGTTAGTTTAAGACCGAAATCCTACAATAGTTGGGGAAAGTTGCCTGAGCCAAAGAAAAGTGCTTACAAAGAATCCCTGCGGAGTGCTTTTAATGCGAATCATGGGGGGCATATACCAGTTGGGGGAGAGTTATACGGGTTGGTTTACCATTTTTATCGAGAGGATAATGGTATTGATGCCGACAACTTAAGCAAACCAATATGGGATTGTTTAAAAGGTGTACTTTTTGAAGACGACAGGCAAGTAAAACTGCGTATTGCTGGTAGTTTTGACTTAACTAAAAACGACTTTGCTAAAATTGATAGCACAGGTTTGCCAGGATTAATAGTAACACAGTTTCTGGACGCTTTGAATAATGAAACCGAAAATCACATTCTGTATGTTGAGTGTGGTGTGTTTAATGCTGACATGGTTAAATTGAACATGAACAGATATGGAAATTAGACAACAATACCTGCAGCGTTATCTGCACGATATAGCCATTGACCAGCTTGTTGCTGATTACCAGACTAAAGGTTATTTAGTTGCCAAAGAAGAGAAAATTGGGAACCATAAAGCTGATTTAGTTGCCCGAAAAGGTGATGAGGTTATTGTTGTTGAAGTCAAGACAGGTAGAATGACGCCCAAAAAGCGAGAACAGATAGTCGCATTGGGAGACTACGTGCGTAGTCATGATAACTACAAATTTATGGTGGTAGTGGCTTTGCCGCCCAAGCGGAAAAAAATAGACGTTCCGAACATAGATCATTTGTTGTTCGATTATCTGGTTCATCGTGCAAGTATGCCTGATGAACTTAACAGACTGTCCTCAAACACTCGAATTACCGGAGTAGAGGAAGCTACTATCGACGAATTGACAGTCTCGGAAGAGAATAGTATAATGGCGAAAGGAAGCGGTGTGGTAGAAGTAGAACTTCAGCATGGTTCGGGAAACGATAAAACTACTATAACTGACGCTTTTCCTCTCACCTTTGACGTTGTGCTCAAATACAATGAACACCAGGAGTTATTTCTTGCGAATGCAAAATCTATTGAGATAGATACCGCGTCTTTTTACGAGTAGTTATTGTTGAAAGCCAGCCTTAACAAACTTTAACAGCCCCGCCCAACCCGGTGGGGCGTCTTTTTTGCGTATTTTTGGACCGGTCTGAATGAATATGGTCGGGATAATCCCGGTCTGAGAAATTATTCTTTACACAAAAGTAGTTCCGTTAATTCTTCACTTGTATGCAATCATTTAAACGCCTGAACACCCTCATTGGCTGGGTTTTGTTTGCGGTGGCGTTGTTTACCTACGCCAGCACCGTTGAACGGACAGCCAGTTTCTGGGATTGTGGCGAATTCATTGCGTGTTCGTTTAAACTCCAGGTGCCGCACCCACCCGGTGCACCGTTTTTCCTGCTGTTGGGTCGCATTTTCTCCATGCTCTCGTTTGGCGATGTGCTGAGCGTGGCGTACTGGGTCAACATGGCGTCGGTGCTGGCAAGCGCGTTTACCATCCTGTTTCTGTTCTGGACCATCACCATGCTGGCCCAGAAACTGCTGGGCCGGGCCGAGAGCGACTATAGCACCGCCGATACGCTGCTGGTGATTGGCACCGGAGCGGTGGGCGCATTAGTCTACACGTTCTCTGACACATTCTGGTTTTCGGCAGTTGAGGCTGAAGTGTACGGAATGTCGTCATTTTTTACGGCCATTGTGGTGTGGGCCGCTTTCCGCTGGGAACGTATCGACGATTCTGCTGCGGCCAATCGCTGGCTGATTTTCATTGCTTATCTCACCGGCCTGTCTATCGGCGTTCACTTGCTGAACCTCGTGACGCTGCCCGCGCTGGCATTGATTTATTACTTTAAGAAAAAGGCTAAACCCACTTTCTGGGGTGGGGTTATGGCGGCTGGTATTGGTTTGCTGGTACTGATGATCATCAATGCGGGTATTATTCCGGGCCTGCCAGGGATGGCTTTCTTCGTAGAACGTATCTTCGTTAATTCGCTGGGGCTGCCTTTTAACTCTGGGGTTATTTTCTTCACGGTAGTCTTTCTGGGGACTATTGTTTACGGGATCATCTGGTCGGCACGCACAGGGCGGACAATCTGGAATACTTCGCTGCTGTCGCTGGCGTTTGTGCTGATTGGTTATGCTTCATACATGCAGGTGCTGGTGCGGGCCGATTTCAATCCACCCATCAACGAGAACGACCCCAGCGATGCGCTGAACTTTCTGTCGTATCTGCGTCGCGAGCAGTATGGTAGCCGCTCGCTGCTATACGGACCTGTGTTTACCTCGCGGCCTATCGACCAGAAGCGCGGTGCACCGATGTGGAAGAAAGAAGGTAATAAATATGTGATCTTCGACTATCAGCCGGAGTACATCTATCAGCCTGGCGACGAAATGCTGTTTCCCCGCGTGTACAGTTCGCAGCAGAATCACCCGCAGTTGTACCGGCAAATGCTGGGGCTGGCCGAAGGGCAAAAACCCACAATGGGCGATAATTTAGCGTTTCTGTTCAGCCACCAACTGGGGCATATGTGGTGGCGGTATCTGATGTGGAACTTCGCCGGTCGCGAATCCGACGAAGAAGGTGCCGGGTATCTGCTACCGTGGTCGTCGGACGAAAACGCACCGGATCTGCTCAGGAATAACAAAGCCCGCGATAATTTTTATATGCTGCCGTTTCTGCTTGGGCTGTTCGGCATTGTGTTCCAGTATTTCCGGCGTCGGCGCGATTTCCTGATTGTAGCCTTGCTGTTTCTGTTTACTGGAATCGCGCTGCAAATCTTCCTGAACTCGCCCCCGTCGGAACCCCGCGAACGTGATTATATCTACGTCGGATCGTTCTATTTCTTCGCCATCTGGATTGGTTTGGGCGTAATGTCTATTGCCGAAGGGTTGCGGCAGTACCTGAAAGCCGATACGATGCGTAACGGATTGATTGTCGGGCTAAGTTTGCTCGTGCCGGTGATGATGGGCGCGAAAAGCTGGGATAATCACAACCGCAACAACCGCTACCAATCGGTCGATTTTGCCAAGAATCTGCTGAATTCCTGCGCGCCAAACGCTATTCTGTTCACGGGGGGCGACAACGACACGTTCCCGCTCTGGTATGTGCAGGAGGTTGAGGGATTCCGGCGCGACGTGCGGGTGTGCAACCTGAGCCTACTGGGTACGGAATGGTACATCCAGCAGATGAAGCGCAAAACCTACGAATCCGACGCACTGCCGATTTCGCTGGAGTTCGACAATTTCAACAAAGGTAAAAACGACATTGTGCCCTTCTATGAAGTGCCGGGCGTGAAAAGCGGTATCGACCTGAAGCAATACATCAGTCTGATCAAGAGCAACAGCCCGGCCATTCAGGTGCCGCTGACCAACGGCGACATGACGAGCGTGCTGCCTTCGTCGGTACTGTTTATGCCTATCGACAAGGCGGCTGTTGATAAGGCTAATTTCGTACCGGCATCGCTGCGGCCTTTGGTGAAAGATACCTTGCAGTGGACTATCGGTAAGAAAGACCTCTACAAGCCCGACCTGATTATGCTCGACATCATTGCAACCAATAACTGGCAGCGGCCCGTTTATTTCTCGAGCACATTAGGGGGCGAAAATTACCTGAGTCTGAAGCCATACATGCAGTTGGAAGGCTACGCGTATCGGCTGATGCCTGTGGCCGTGCCGGGCGCGTCGGATGGTTATGTCAACACCGACATCATGTATAACAACATGCTGAAGAAGACCTTCTGGCGCGAGTTTGATAACCCGGACGTGTATTATGACGAAACGTATAAAGGCCCGCCGGTGATTTCGGCCCGTATCGCGTTCTTCCGACTGGCCGATCAGTTGATTCGCGAAGGCAAAAACGACAAAGCCCGCGAAGTGCTGAACTACTCGATGAAGGTCATTCCCGATAAAAGCATTCCGTATGACCAGATTTCATCGAACTACGTGCGGTTCCTGTTTGCGGTGGGCGACAGCAAAAAAGCCCTCGAAGTGGCTGATACTATGGCAATTCGGGCCGACCAGAACCTGACATACAACAAAACTGGCAATGGTAACCGCTTCGGCAACCCCGACGCTGATTTGTACATTCTGCAAACTATTGTCGAAGCCTGCAAGGAAGCCAAACAAACCGCAGCCGCCAGCAAATACGACGCCATCTTCCAGAAGCACATCAACGCGTTCGGTTGATAGCAGGGAAACAGTAATAAAAACGGCCCGGAGCGCATTGCTCCGGGCCGTTTTTATTACTGACAACACGAATATGTCTACCGGTATTTCCCTACAAACATACCCGCCGTAACGCTGAACATCCGATTGCTTAAGCTCTTACTTCGTAAACCTGCGTTGTAGTTCAGGCCAAGTTGCCAGCGTTGGCGAATATCGAAACCTACCGCTAAACTACCACCCAAATCAAACTGGCTGAACAGTGCGTTGCGGCCAAATTTAGCGTCCAAACCCGAACTGCCGAATATCGCTGGCGCGTCGTTCAGCAGCCTGCCTCCAATACCAACCGCCATGTATGTTCCTGCGCCGACGTAAGCCCGCAACGACTTGCTGACGTCAAATTTATGGACTACCAGAACAGGCATTTCTACATAAAGCGGACGCAGGCTGTAATTGATTGGCCGCACAACTTCACCCGTATTCCCGTTGATTAACAATGCTTTCGAGTTGAAGCCCCTGCTGGTGAGCAACAACGCTGGTTGCAGATAGAATGATTTCCCAACGGGCATATCGCCAAACAGCCCCGCCTGCCAGCCTATTCGATACGAGTCCTGAGCACCGAACGATGAGCGGGCTACCCCACTAAACGTAGGGCCAGCTTTCAGGCCGATTGCTACCTGCGCAACTGTCGGCGAGGTGGCTATGACAAATAATGCCAGAGTTATTTGGTAAGCATTTTTCATAAATGAGTATAAGTGGTACGCATAGCGGCAATTCAATCTACAACCCACTAAGAACCCCTTGCGGGTTAAACTGCTCCAGATAATCGGCCACGCGCCGAACAAACTGCCCGCCCAATGAACCATCGACTACACGGTGGTCGTAGGAGTGAGAAAGAAACATCAACTGCCGGATACCGATAAAATCGCCCTGCGGGGTTTCGATAACGGCGGGTTTTTTTACAATGGCCCCGAACGCCATGATGGCTACCTGGGGCTGCAAAATAATAGGCGTTCCCATCAGATTTCCGAAGGTGCCGATGTTCGAGATGGTGTACGTGCCACCGGCCAGATCGTCGGCGGTAAGTTTGTTTTCGCGGGCGCGTTTGGTCAGATCGTTCACGCGCTTCGTCAGGCCCACAAGGTTATACTGGTCCGCATTGTGAATAACCGGCACAATCAGGTTGCCGTTGGGAAGGGCAACAGCCATGCCGATATTCACGGCCTTTTTCACGATAATCGAATCACCATCGACCGAAACGTTAATCATCGGGAAATCTTTGATGGCCTTGACAACGGC
Organism: Spirosoma montaniterrae; assembly: GCF_001988955.1. NCBI lineage: Bacteria > Pseudomonadati > Bacteroidota > Cytophagia > Cytophagales > Cytophagaceae > Spirosoma > Spirosoma montaniterrae. The sequence continues at coordinate 1,340,182 of NZ_CP014263.1, forward strand.
TTCGACCAGAATGGGCGTGTAGGTCAGGTTTTCGCCGGTTTGTTGCTTAAACTGATCTTTCACACGGGTGCGCCACTGTACAACCGGCGTCATATCGGCTTCAACGAACGAACTGACGTGGGGCGAAATCTGCTTCGATTCTACCATTCGCTGCGCAATCATCTTCCGCATCCGGTCCATCTGCACAATGTCGGCCTGACCGTTCAGCGAACGAGGTGCGGGGGACGAAGGAGTAGGGGGTAATGTGGGGGTAACAGGGGGTTGGATGGTTTCCGGTTGCCTTACTTCCTGTATATCTTGCTCCTTATTCCTTTCCAGATAAGCCAGAATGTCTTTCTTCGTTACCCGGTTATCGGCACCGGAACCGGGAATTTGGTCGAGTTCGTCGCGGTTTATGCCCTCTTCTTTGGCAATCTTTAGCACCAACGGCGAATAAAAGCGGTCAGTGAAGGCAACAGACGAATCGGCTACCGTTTCAACAGAATCGGCAACGGCTGTTTCGGGCGTGGGGGCCGCCCGGCTGCTCATAGCCGCAATACTGGTTTCTAACTCCCGTACCGACTCCGATACTTCATGCAGGTCGGGTTGATCTTTGCCTGTGTTGGCAACGTCGCCAATGCCAACGGGCAACTGCTCCGTATCATTAGTAGGGGTGGGCGAGGAGGTATCACCCGCAGCAGCGACGTCGGTTTCGATGCGGGCAATGGGAGCACCGACAGCTACTACGTCGCCGTTATTTACTAAAATTTCTTTCAGAATGCCCGATTCCAACGCCGGCACTTCAGTGTCAACCTTATCGGTTGCCACTTCCAGTATCGACTCATCGGCTTCGATTCGGTCGCCGGGCTGTTTGAGCCAGGCAATGACCGTACATTCCATTATACTTTCGCCCATTTTGGGCATAACCATGTTGATGAGTGCCATAGTTTTTGGTATTCTTCATTTTTCCGCAAGGGGGCGAATTAATTCGCCCCCTTGCAGAAGACCGGAGCGTTTTTACTTTTTCGCCTTTTTCGGCTTTTCCTCTTTCTCGGCTTCTTTCTTCGGCTTCTCAGTCTTCGGAGCTTTTTCGGCTTTCGCTTCTTTTTCTTCCTTTGCCGGTTTTTCAGCCTTTGGAGCTTTCGCCGGAGCGTCGGGTACAATACTGGTGCCCATCACGGAACCGCGTACAAACGTGCCCCATGTGAGGTTGTCTTTGCCTTTCTGCACGCGTTTGGCTCGCTCGATTGCCATGTTGGCAGCCGCTTCAACCACCCAGTCGAAATTGGCTTGCCCAACCGAATGCACGTCGGCGTCGGGGGCGGGGTTGCAGAAATCGATGGCAACGGGGATACCGTCGCGCACGGCAAACTCAACCGTGTTGAAGTCATAACCGAGGGCGTGGTTCAGCTTCAGCACGTAGTCGGTCATGGTTTCGAGGAGTTTTTTGCCCGCGTCGCCCGTTGTTTTCATCTCGGCGGCATAGCGCAGGTGGTGCGGGTTACGCGGCTCGTAAGGCATAATGCGAACGTCTTTGCCGCCAATGCAGTAACACCGGAAATAATCTTCAAAATCAATGGCTTCCTGATACAGCATCACCAACTGCCCGGTTTCGTCGTACGACCGGAACATCTGCTCCGGGTTATCGACTTTATACACGCTTTTCCAGCCACCACCCGCGTGGGGTTTCATGAACGCCGGGAAACCGATGTGGTTGAAAATGGCATCCCAATCCATGTGCCGCAGGTTGCGAAACGAATTGTGGTTAGTGTCGTCGGGGCGTTCTTTGGAGGGCAGCAGAATGGTTTTGGGCACCGGCACGCCAATCTGAACGGCCAGCGCATTGTTGAAAAACTTCTCGTCGGCGGCCCACCAGAAGGGGTTATTCACCACGGCGGTGCCGGTGAGGGCTGCGTTTTTCAGGAACGCTTTATAGAAGGGCACGTCCTGCGAAATCCGGTCGATAATTACGGCGTACTCGGTAGCAACGCCCTGTTCAACGCGGTCGATGCTGACAAATTCAGCCGGAAATTCGCTTTGTTTTTCATTTACGCGGTCAATGAAGGCTTGTGGGAACGTATTTTCCTGACCGAAAAGGATGCCTATTTTTTTCATAAAAGTAGCGCGGGTGGAAACCCGCTTTGATGTGTTGATAAACAGACGGGCGGCTTTCCAGCCGCATTACTAAATCATACTCAGATACCTCGGAAATTGTTCTTTCCAGACGGGCCAGTCATGGTCTCCCCACGGCACCACGTCGAGGTGATGCCGGATGCCTTTGCGGTTCAGAATATCCGACATGTGGTAATTGTCGGGTTTACAGAAATCGTAGGCCGACGTACCCAGCACGATGTTCATGTGGTAGAACTCCGGATTCTGTGCGTTCGGCATATAATCGGGCGGGTTGTTGAAATATACATTGTCGTCGTAGTAGCCACCCAGAAACGACCGAATATCGTAGGCCGCGCCCATCGTAAGCAGGTGCCCCACCTGATCGGGATGCCGAAAGGCAAAGTTCAGCGCGTGGTAGCCGCCGAACGACGCGCCCGATACGCCGATTTTGCGAACGTTGCATTCGCGTTGAATACCTGGCACAAGTTCTTCGCTCAGAAAACGATCATACAACATGTGGTTCCAGATGCGCGTGCCGGGGTGCAGGTGTTTGGCATACCAGCTATCGCGGTCGATGCTGTCGATGCAGTAGAGTTTTACCTTGCCCGACTCCACGAACCCGCGAACCGTTTCGATCAGACCAAAGTCCTTATACTCGTAATAATGGCCCATAGACGTTGGGAACAGCAGCACCGGGTAGCCCCAGTTGCCATATACCAGCATCTCCATGTCGCGGCCTAAGTGGTGCGAGTACCACCGTCGATAGTCTTGTTGCACAGGCTGAGAAGATTGCGTGTTGCGATAAAATTTGGGTTGAAATTAGACCAAAGCCGTAGAAACCACAACCTTCGATACCGAACGAGCCGAAAAAAATACCTATTTTGCACCTTGTGATCACCGTACTTCTGTTACTTGGTTTGTTTATGAACGACCCTCTACCGGGCCATGATGTATTTCTTTTGCCTGCCGTAACGACGCGGCACGACGATTCGTTGGTGTCTGTACCGCTTAAACGCACGGTTCATTTAGACATTATTTTGCCAACTGGCTACCAATCGCTCGATAGTAAGCCAGCGCAGCAACGCCTGCCCGTGCTCTACCTCAATGACGGTCAGGACCTGCCCCGGCTCCATATGACTCGCCTGCTCGATTCGCTCTATCAGCAGCAGGCTATTCAGCCTTTCGTGCTGATTGCCATTCATGCCGGCGACCGTATTCAGGAGTATGGCACTGCGGCCCAGGCCGATTATATGAAGCGGGGCAGCAAAGCCAATCTGTACGCCGATTTTGTGTTGACCGAACTGCTGCCCTACGTGAAAAAGCACTATCCTGTCAGCCAGAAACCCGACGACAGCGTATTTGCCGGGTTTTCGCTGGGCGGTTTGTCGGCCTTTGATTTGGTGTTTCATCACCCCGACCGTTTCTCAAAAGTGGGCGTTTTTTCGGGGTCATTCTGGTGGCGCAGCAAGAAGTTCGACAGTGCATACCAGGAAGATCGAGACCGGATTATGCATAACCTCATCCGGCAAGGTACGTACAAGCCAAACCTGACGTTCTGGCTGCAAACCGGCACCGACGATGAAACCAGCGACCGAAACAACAACGGCGTGATCGACTCCATTGACGACACGCTCGACATCATCAATGAACTCGAAGCCAAAGGCTACGACCGCAATACCGATATTCGTTATGTAGAGGTAGAAGGCGGTCAGCACAATCAGGAAACCTGGAGTCAGATTATGCCTGATTTCCTGAGGTGGGCGTTTGGTTATTGAGTGGTTGAATGGTTGAATGATTGAATGATTGAATGATTGAATGGGGTACTGCACATCATTCAACCATCCAATCATTCAACCACTCTATTTATGCACAAAATTATGAAACCTATGCTTTTCCTCTTCATCGTTCTCCTGTTCGTTGCCTGCAAAGGGCCGCAGGCTACGCCCGCCGTACCGGTGCAGCCGCCCGTGACGGTAACACCACCGACCAGCGTAACTACAGCTCCGGTGGTGCGAAAATTAGTTTGGTCCGATGAGTTCGATACGCCCGGTCTGCCCGATACCACCAAATGGGGCTACGATGTGGGTGGCAACGGCTTCGGCAACAACGAACTCCAGTTTTACACCCGCCGACGTGCCGAAAACGCCCGTATTGAAGCCGGTAAACTGATTATCGAAGCCCGTAAAGAAAATTACCAGGGCAGTGCCTACACCTCGGCCCGGCTCCTGACCCGCGACAAAATCACCTGGACCTACGGGCGTATTGAAGCCTACGCCAAACTCCCCAAAGGACGAGGCACGTGGCCCGCCGTATGGATGCTCGGTAAAAACATTTCAACCGCTGGCTGGCCCCGCTGTGGCGAAATCGACATCATGGAACACGTCGGCTTCGATGAGGGCGTGGTTCACGCATCGATTCATTCCGAGACGTACAACCACGTAAAAGGCACGCAAAAAACCAGCAAAACGATTGTTCCAGATGCGGTGAGCGCGTTTCACCTGTACGCCGTGGAGTGGACCGCCGATCAGATGGAGTTTTACGTGGACGACAAACTGTATTATACCGTGCAGCGGTCAACGCTGGGCAGCACGGATGCCCAATGGCCGTTCACCCAACCGTTTTTCCTGATTCTGAACGTGGCCGTAGGCGGCAACTGGGGCGGGCAGAAGGGCGTTGATGAAACCATCTGGCCGCAGCGCATGGAGGTTGACTATGTGCGGGTGTATCAGTAGGAAGGGACAAGGGTGTAGGGTATGAGGGGCAGGGGATGTTCGGCAGAGGGCTGGGCATCCCCCTTTTATGGGATGGTTGGTTGAAGCTGTGGATTATACTTTTGTACAGATAAATGCCAAAACGCTATGACTACGATTAAGCAGGGAAACTATGTACTATTCGAAGATATCGAATCTGTCAAAGAATTATACCGCGCTGGCGAAGCAAGTGCCTACAATAAGGCTCAATTGGGCCAATTGTTAGGCGAAGAACCTGTTGCTGCTACAAGTACTGCCTATATGCATTGGGCATTTGAAGACCGGGCTGTAGAAATAGAAAAGTTGGATCAGGAAGATAGGTACTACTTCCTTCGATTATTTTATTTGAAAGAAGATAAAACCGCACGTATCTATCAACTTGTCAATGAGCAAAGTATGCGCATTAGGTACGGTTTATCTGGAAACGGTAGGAATGGCTGGATGATACGTTGGGAGCGGCTTAAACCCGATTTGCTTCAATTTAGACGGGAACGATTCCAAATTGAACGAGATCAAATAAGTCACGTTCATCCCCGCCCCTTGCTTTCTCAAATTCATCTGCAAGAGATGCTGAGACCGATTGCGATAAAACCCGAAGTTCAGCAACTTGTGCACCTTACAAGCACTTCAGGGTTTGATCTTGAAGATGAGTCAAATCAGTCGGCTGATGCGGCATTTCGTCTTTTAGACAATTTACGAGAAGACCATGTAAGTGAACACGGGCGAGATGCAATGCAAGTAGCGCGTTGGACCATGAATCTTGATTCGCAGGTTCAATGCCACTTTTGTAGTACACAATATCCGAGGTATGAAGAAATGGTAGATAGAGATCCATTTGGAATAAAGACCAGATTTAATTATGCTTTCAGTAGCCAGAGAGTATTGAACCTAACCGAAGGGGATGTGCTGTTTATAACAACATCATTTAAGCAAGGCAATACGTATTGTACAGCATTGTTCGATCTGGCAGTGTTTCATATTACGCGATGGCTGGAAGAGAAAGGCGTCATTGTTTTATTCTCGGCTGGGGGAGGTAGATCAGGAGAGGGATTTGTATCTTATGAAGAGCTATTTCAGGAACTGACGGTCGCTTATAATGCAACAAATTGGCCGGGTATTGTTGTGGGTGGTATCAATCCAAACGCCCTGTGTATTGAGAGTAATTATGCATCGATAGTGACATGTTATGCTCCACCCCACGAAAAAAAACCGGATTTTGATGAATCATCGGGAGCTACCTCAGTTATAGCCGGTCTGGTAGTGCGAGCGCAACAGTACGCTCAAACAACGGGCCGTCAGTATTTGAAACCTGCCGAAATAAAAAATCTGCTTAAGACCTGTGGGCGCAGGCTAACTGTTCAACCCGTGGGCGACATTTGTCTGCCCGATTGGGAGTCAATCAAAGCGGGCATTGCGGAATTATTGCCCTAACACAATTCATTACAATTTTTCAACCACACAATTATGCGACAAAGCGAAGCTGCATCTCTTCGGGAAGCCTTTAGTTTCTTTACGAACTACGAGGGTCATCCAAATCAGGACGTCTCTTACGCCGACAAAATGAAGAACCTGGCAACAGGGCCTAACCGCTTGTACGACTTCTTTGCGTTTCTGCGCTACTTCGTGCGCCGATCTCGGAAAGAACTGGCAATCACCGATTGTGAACACCTTCCCAAGGTGCTCACATTAACGGTTAGCAAAGGGAATGTCTTGCAAACGCTTGCTTATTTCGACAATGCTAAATGCCTGAATATAAAAATCTGCTTCGGGATGGATGAATGTCTGATACCGCAATTGGTGGTGTCGGGTTCGTTCTGCTGCGATGACCAGGGACCTTCGGTGGACTTAGTGGATCAACCCTACCGCAAGCAAACTGAAGATGGGCAGGCTGGACATTATGTACTGAATTTCGGCGACGAAATAAGTGTTGACGAAGCTCGTACATTGCTAAATCGATTTGAGGAGATTGTAACACGCGATTTGTCTGACCCTGTTGATCTACGGGGATATGCACTCGACATAAAAACGTTTCGCCATTTGCTTAGTGACGATGTGTATTTAGGGCAGGCCGAAGAGATACGTATTCGCATGGGCATGAATAACGACGGCTTTGACGACTCCATTCCTAACTCAGGTAGTGTTCGTATCATGATGCTTGAGTTCTCTGATGTGAATGAAGACGTGGGTACGCCGTTTTATATGTGCAGCGGACGCGTGAAGGACGATTCTGACCCAACGGAGTGCCCACCGCGCCAACCGTGCAACGCCACCATCAGCTAACGAATAAGACTGTGTCAATATATGACATTCTTGATTGGCTTTGGTATGGATTTACAGCGGTGGTTCTGGTGCCAATCGTAGCAGGACTCTTACACTGGCGTTTGTTAAACAAGTCAGAAAGAAGCCTTGTCTGGTTTCTGATAGCTATGTTAATGCTTGAAGTAGTTGCTACTACTTTACGCTTCAATGCAATCAGAAACCATTTTATACATTATTTCCAGACATCATCTGTGCTATGGATTGGCACCCACTTTTATACAGAACGAATTGGCTGGGGAAATTGGCCGATGATAATAGCGGTTGTTGTTGCGATTACTATACCAGTAGAAGTTTTCGGCTGGGTAGGTTTTAATCATATTAACACTGCTACTGAAACAGTAGCCTGGCTGCTGATTGCGCTATATGCATTCGTCAGTCTTGTACATGTACTAGAACAACCGCTTGATCGTTCTATTCGCCGTGATGGGATGGTGTACCATCATGCTGGCTTTTTATTGATAGGTTTCTTCAAAGCAGGAAGAGCCTGTTTTTTAAACTACTTCATTGAGACGTCTGTTGATTTATACTTTTTCATAGACACGTTGGTCGTTATAATTGGCGCAGTAGTGTATGGGCTGTTCACAATAGGGTTTACGCTTAAAGAACGATAAACCTACGGATATGACACGCTGGGTATTTTGGCTAACTGGACTAATTTTTACCTGTGAGCAGCCTTACGTTCAGGCGCAAATCATCTTGATTACTAAGGTTGAAACAATCCAGCGGCCTTACACAGAGCAATTGCCATTTCGCTTTCATCAGGGAGATTCGATAATACATGTGAGTTACCGGAATAATAATGTACTTGTTCATTTTGATTCATCAATCCCCAATACTGCGTTCAAATACAACATAAAGGCATTATTGCCACGCTCTGTCATCACCCGTGATACGTTTATTGTACTGCCTGACTTGCCGAATGGTGAACTGGTGCTTGAAATCTCTGACGCTCAACGCACTTACGTCAAACCTGCCCGCCTAAAGATCGTAGTTGAATCACCGCTCTGGCTACGCTGGTGGTTTCTTCCGATGATGTTTCTGTACGGACTTGTTTTCGTAAGTGCCTGTCTGTATCTGCTCTACCGCTACCGTATCCGCCAGTTCTTGCGTCTGCAACACACCCGCGACCGGATTGCCCGCGATTTGCACGACGATATGGGCAGCTACCTTAGCAGCATCAGCATTCTGAGCCAGACGGCCCAGCGGTCGGCCCTGAAAGACCCCGCCAAAACCCAGGCCACCCTCGAACGCATCGGCCAAACGGCCCGGCAGGTCATGGACTCGATGGGCGATATTGTCTGGAGCATCAACCCCACTCACGACAGCATGACCAATGTAGCCGCCCGCATGACCGACGTGGCTGCCAGCCTGTTCACCGACCAGCCTGTTGACTGGCACGTGGTTGTCGATGATGACGTAAAACGGCTTAGTTTGTCGGCGGAACACCGGCGCGATTTTTTTCTGATTTACAAAGAAGCCATTACCAACGTGGCCCGCTACGCCGAAGCGCATCAGGTGACGGTGCGGCTGCAACGGCAGACAGGCGATCTGGTACTGACCGTGCAGGACGACGGACGGGGCTTCAACACCGAACAGCCAGTCAAACGCAATTCAACTGGCGGCAATGGCTTGCGAAACATGCAAAACCGGGCTGTGCTGCTGGGGGGTACGCTGACGGTAGAATCGGTAGAGAGAAAAGGTACATTAATCAGATTACAGTTTCCGATCTGATTAATACGTCAATCTGAAAACAAATATCCCCCTTTTATGGGATAGATGGTAACACGCCGTACTGCTTACCTTTGCTTATAGGCCGAAGGCTTTGTTCAATTCCAACTTTATCGATCCGAAGTTATGGCCGTTCGCGTTCTGCTTTACGAAGACAATGCCCCGTTGCGCGAGGCTCTCAGCACCCTTATAGCTGATACCGAAGGCTTCTCGCTGGTGGGTGCCTTCGGCGATTGCCTGCGGGCCAACGACCAGACCTACCAACTCCAGCCCGACGTGGTGCTGATGGACATTGACCTACCCGGTCGGGATGGCATTCAGGCCGTGCAGGCGTTACATCGCGAGTTCCCGTCGGTCGATGTGCTGATGCTCACTGTTTTTGACGACGACGACCGCGTGTTTCGGGCACTTTGCGCAGGAGCATCGGGCTACCTGCTCAAACAAATCCCGCCCGATCAGTTGATAGACGCTATTCAGTCAGTTTATGCGGGGGGCGCGCCTATGTCGCCCAGCATTGCCCGCAAGGTTATCCGCACGTTTCCGGCTCAGGCGGGGCAGTCGGCCAATCTCGACCAGCTTACGGGCCGCGAAAGTCAGGTGCTGCATTACCTGGCGCAGGGCATGAGTTATAAGCTCGTAGCCGCCGAACTCGGTATCGGCATCGAAACCGTCCGAACGCATATCAAGCGGATTTACGAAAAACTGCACGTGCATTCGGTGACGGAGGCTATCGCCAAGTATCGGCCATAAAACCCGAACCAAACATGGGGCAGAGGCATAGCAGGGTCAGATTCGCACGAATCTGACCCTATTGTTTTTAGCGGAAATCTGCCAGACCGTTACAGTGTCCCATGATTATGGGAGAGCGTAGCATTCGGGCCGTGGCGAACTTTGACGAGTCAGTCAGGCTAATCACCTACGCAAACCCAATACCAAACAATTTCTTGCTACCATTTATGAAAACGCTTCTGCTTTTAGTGAGCCTGCTTACAGGCTACGTGCTTAACACCCACACCGCCGACTATTCCGGCAACTGGTACAGCCGCTCCAACGGCATAACCATGCAGTTGCAACAGCACGGCACCGTTCTGTCGTGCCACTTCCGCACCGCAGACTATACCCATGAGGCCGAAGGGCCGGTTTGGGTCAACGCCAGTGGTCGGCAAGTTGGCCGATGGCTTGTCAAACGCACCGCTCCCGATGGCTGTATCACCTTTATCGATTGTCGGATCACGTTTCTGAGCGATACGCAAATGCAGATTTCGGCCTCGGCTGTCGATACGAATTGTGACTTGCCAGCCACCTGGCGCGAAACTATTATTTATGAGCGGCAATAAATCTTTTTCAACGCATACCAAATGAAACCGTTTATGGCACCTTGCTGACGCTATAAACGATTTCATTTGGTATGCGTTGAACAACACTATACGACAACTGCAATCGGCGGGGCTTTGGAAGGGTGTACAGATTGGTTCACGGGCAGATTTGCACCTACACAAGCCGCCCAAACTACCTCAACATACGTGCCCTGGCCGGGTTCTGATTCGATGTGCAGCGTGGCACCCAGCCGCTCGGCCCGAAGGCGCAAATTGCTCAGACCCAAGCCGCTGCTCGGGCGGTCAGAGTCGAAACCGCGTCCGTTGTCCTGAATGCGGAGTACCAGGCCGGTGGGTTCGCGTTTCAGGCTAATCCAGACGGTTTGGGCGTTGGCGTGGCGCAGGATATTGGTCAGGCATTCTTTGGCAATCAAAAACAACTCGCGTCGATGCCGGTGGCTGAGATTGAGCGGCTGCTCGTCGGCGGTAAGGCTGACGTGCAGCCGCACGGGGCTATCCTCGAAGAGGATGGTGGCTGTTTCGCGGATGCGCTGGCCCACGTCCTGCAACGAATCGCTGGCCGAGTTGAGGCTCCAGACAATCTCGCGCATCGAATCCATCACCTGCCGGGCCGTTTGCCCAATAATAACCAGCCGGTGGCGGGCGCGTTCGTCGTCAACATAGCGGGTGGTAGTCTGGCTCAGAATGCTGATGCTGCTCAGTTGCGATCCCATCTCGTCGTGCAGGTCGCGGGCAATTTCGTCGCGCAGGTTGTTGAGCCGGGCTTGCTTGGCTTCGTTCTCGCGCAGTTGCTCAATCAGTTGGGCCTGATACTGAATTTTCTCGCGCTCGGTTTGGCGGTTCAGAAATGAGATGGCTATGGTAAACAGGAGCGACTCGATAATGATGCCCAACTGCATGACAGTCAGTGGATAACTAAACGGTTGTTCGGGGATACGCGCTGCAAAGCCAAACAGATTCAGCGTAACGGCCAGAATGGAACCGCCCACAAAAAAGGCGGTTCCGGCAATAAAAAACGACGAAACCACATCGCGCAGCCGCAGCATACGGGGCACAATCATAAACGTTAACCCCGCCATGACGTAGCGATTCAGGTCGGTCAGTAGACTACGCCATTCGGTGACTACTGCCGATGAACCCAGCCACAAGCCCCCCGAGTCGATGAGTTGCCCGGTGGCCAGCACGAAGAGCATGTAATTGGTGAGCCGGAAACTGAACGGGTCGCGTCGGCGCAGGTTGAGCAGCGTACGGGCAAAGTGAATATAAAAGATGAAGGCAACGGTTTGTATCGAAACCTCCAGCCACTGCGCCAGTGCTACTGCCGATTCTGGCGCGTGCTGATCCTGTAGTTGATGGGCTTTATCGTTGAAATACAGGTTGGCAATCATGCCCAGCAGGTAGAGGCCGTACCAGGCGTAGAGTAGCTTGTGGTGCCAGATGAACGTAGCAAAAGCGTACAGGGTCATCATCAGCAGCATACCATCGAGAAACAGCCGCAGCGTGGGGTAAGTGATATGGAGCAGCATAATTGAGTGGGGATAGTTTGCTATTAGTCGAAAGGTAGTACCACAAGGCAAACACGAATTATACAAATGTGACATTCGGTTATCCCCCTTTTATGGGATTTCGGCGCAGATAGCCGTTCCCGAAGTTTGTAGCAACCAATCCGGCTTTCGGCTTCTATCTCTACCATGAAAACGTTATTGCAGACAATCTGCCTTGTTGTTGCGACGCTAACAATCTCGCTGGCGCAACGACTCAATCAGCCCTACCTGCTGATTCAGCTTACCACCGGGGGCGACGACCTGCGGGGCGGTCAATCGGTAAAAGCCAGTGTTTATTTTCACAATCGGGCCAGTATGGCTGGCCTTGATCTGAACGAAGGCGAAGGCTGGGCCAATAATACGACCCATACCTATCAGATTGAAGCCTATGACTTCAAACCCAGCGATTTGCGGGCTATTACCCTATTTCACGATGGGCATCCGACGCAGACGTTTCAGAGTTACGACAACTGGAATCTCGACCGGATACGGGTCACATTCGTCAGCCCCGGCAAGCAGCCCCGCAACACGATATTGCTGAACCGGTCGGGACAACCCCTGATGCGCTTCACGGGCAACGAAGATGCACAAAGCTGGACATTTGATGCGGTAACAGATCCCGTTAGTCCCGGCCAGGCAGACGCGGGTGCCAGTAGCGGGTATCCGGCTGGCAGAACCGAACGGGTGCGAGTTGTGCGCTGGATTTCGCCCGCTACGAAAGATTTTGAGTCGATGCCCGAAGGTCGCCACACTGACCAGCAACTGCAAAGCTGGGGTTATACCGATAAGCTCTACCAGTATTCGGCCTACCGCAACCGTCCCAGCGGCCCCAATGCTGTTGCCGTCTATCGCTGGACGATGCCCAATTGCGCGGGCAGTATCCTGTTTGGTGAACACGAACTGACGGATGCCCAACTGCAAAGCTGGGGGTACAAAGACAAAGAATTTCAGTTCTGGGCCTTCCGGCAACCGCCCAGCGACGGACGCCGGTACGTAGCCGTGTATCGCTGGATTAACGCCCACCCCCAGGGCGACCCCTGCCGCGATTTCACGCTCACCGTTGCCGAAACCGAGCTGACCGATGCCCAACTTACCAGTTGGGGCTATACCGAAAAACGGCTACAGTTTTACGCGCTGCCGTGACGGGGGAAGCGCGCGCGAGGTGCATCGTGTATAACCATTTAAAAGAAGTGTTTTGCCGAGTTAGTAGTGCTAAACAGTATTCACACCAAAAACTTACCAAAACAATGGCTGTTGCAAAAACCAATGAGTGGGAAGTGTTAATGATTGGCTGTCAGGCTGCCGGGGCCGCACCTGCTGCTGCTTTGGCGCGGTATATGCCCCTTCTGGAGAAGGCAAGGGATGCCTTAAATCTGCATGAACTACTTATGCCAGGCCCGGCTGTCGATTTTCAGCTCTGTAACTTTCGGCGCAGAGATGAAGGCTATCGTGGTATTTCACGAATGTTTGTTTTTGCCGGCGTAGGCATTGGCATTGGTATGGGGGCTAATGGTTCGGCCAACTATACCGATCTCAGACCTTTCATACAGCGTCCATTTAATTCCGACGATTTAAACTACTCCATGGGAGCGATGGCAAATGCTGGTATTGGGTATGTGGCTGGAGGAAGTTTATCCTCTATATGGGCTTGGAATACCGGAGGAAACTTATTTGGTACAGGTCTTAACAGGCAACAGGCAACGGGAGCCAATGGCGACGTAATAGTAGGGGCACAGGCAACAGCAACCATTGGTATCTGGATAAAAGTATCCTGATTTCCAAACCGTTTTCGCACTTTCCGCTGTGCACCCCCCATGCCCGCCTACACAACGCCCCTGCCGCAAACTGTACTCTGGCGCGACCTCGACACGCTGGCCGACGAGCAGGCCGTGCTGGCCCTCTTCCGCGAGCCGCAACACCGCTATGCCGTAGAAACCAACCCGCCTGCGTTTCAGATTCAAAAGGCAAGGCCGCTCAAGTTCGAGACTATTTACTGGACTGTAGCAACGGGCCGCATCCGAAGCGAAGCCGGGCAAACGCAGGTCGAACTGCGTGTGGGCTTCACCAGCGAAGCCCACACGCGGAATTGGGTGGGAGCGGTGTTTCTGCTGGTGTGGCCCCCGCTCTGGGCTATGTTCCTGATGCCCAACGCCTGGGTGTGTGCGTTGCCCGTCACAGTGGTTCTTGGCAGTATCGTAGCCGCAACCATCTACTGGCCCGTTTGGCGATTTCGTCAGTTTTTGCGGGAGCGGTGGCAATTAACGCTTACGAAATAACAGCGATAACTACATCGCGTACTCATTCATCCAATAAATTCTATGAATTTATACAGACCTTCCCGCCAGTTACTGCCCGTCGATAACGCTGTTGCTCAGCAGATTAATACCCTGATAGCCGATGCGAGTCGGGGGTATGGGGGCCGGGTTGCCCGTCTCGAAGTACTGCGTACAGCCTGGTCTGTAGCCGTGCAATACCGGGAGCGAACAGGAGCTAACGACGTGGTCTCGGTCTGCACGGAGCATTATTTATATGCCCGCTATAGAAGTGCCGAGGGGGCGTATGGTGAGTTTGAGCAATCTGTGCTGATTTTTGTTTACCCGTTTTATAAAACGGCTATGCCCGTATATGCGGGCCAGCGTCCTCCCTCGCTCTATGATTTTTTACATAGTTACTGGGAGTTAAAGGGCGTTCGGGCCGGACACGACGACCGAGCGCATTCGCTGGAGCCAATAGCCCGGATCACACCCTGAAAACCTATCCTACCGCCTGAGGGCAATTAATCATAGCCCATCTCAACGGCCAGGCCCGGATTGTTATCTAAAAATCGGGCGATGCGCCGGGCCAGTTCTTCGCGGTCGATGTGAATCGTGTTGGCTCCGCCACGAGAGCCTCGTTGCCGAAGTTGCCGCTGAATGTCGGCGTCGTGGCGGAAATAGTTGTGAATAATATGGGTCCGTAAGTCGCGCCCTTCGTGGTCAATAACCGACCGCATCCGGTCGGCGGCATTGATACCAGCAATGTAGCGATTACGGTCGCGTTCTTCCATCAGGGAAGCGGATTGCCTGACGTCCATGAACAGCGACTGAACGTATCCCCGCGCAAACCAGAGGTTGCCGTATTCGGGCAGCGGGTCGGTAATTACTTTCCAGATGCCAATCATACCCGTTACGCCGGTGGTAAACGAAACGCCGGAATCGAACGAACCCGTCGCAAAAAACCACCGGTTTAATTGAAAGGCACAAACACCGTCGCCACTGACCGACGCGCCCACGCCGGCTTCTATTTTGCCGAACCCCCCCTGTGCCATGTTCAAATCGCGGGCACTAAACGCCTGATGACAGGTTAGGCGGGTGCCTCCGCCCGGAGTGAGGGCCGACGTGGCATCAGAAAATCGGGATGCGTCGCCGGTGCGCTGTTCAATCCGTCTACCAAGTCGTTCGGCAGCGTGGGAAAGTTGCGACCGCTGCCGGTTGGCTGCTTCCAGTGCACTACCTTTTAACCCAAAGGCCCGGCCCTGTGCGCTCGCCGAGAATATACCGGCTGAAACCCCAATGCCTACTCCAATGAAAAGAGCTGTGAGCGGACTTTCGCCTGTGAAACCAGCCCCGTTGCTTGTAAAATCAAACTGATATACACCAGCCTGAACAAACTCGCCAAGCTGCAACGACCTTCCCTTGCTAATCTTCCAATCGGTACAAGGTTGCCAAAACGCGCCCATAGTAAGCAGGATAAACCACGTATCGCGGCAGTACAAATGTTTGGTTCTTCTCTTCCCGGTTTTGCCAAACAGTCGCAAACGACCGAAGAGGTTAGGCAAAGTAATACACAATTCCCCCCGAAGACTATCCCATAAAAAGGGGATAGGGTATCACCCGTTCATGGGATTTCAGGCTGCACCGCAGCCGCCGACTTTTGAGCCAGCTAAACCACCTTAATCATGAAAACTTCTGGCTTACTTCTCGCTTTTGTACTGTTCTTCACTACGACCCAGGCGCAGGAACTGCCCCACCGGATGCGCGTGGGCCTGTCACTGGATTTGGTCGGCAATACGCTCGGCATCGGTACGCAATTGCACGGCTCCTTCCGCTTTTCCGACGATTACCGGGCTTTCGACGACGTGCATCATTACGTCAATGCCGGCATAGGCGTTGGAGCCTCTTTTTCGAGTGGGGTTTCAATAGGAGCCACCGTACCGCATTATTTGACGGTTGGCATTGGGCGTGGGCGAGCTATGTGGGAGTTTGGGCTGGCAGGTGTCAGACGCGAACATATGATTTTCGATTCGTATACCGACCCGCAAACCGGGCAACGACTGCGCGACCGGCGCACCGAATGGCGGTATTTGCTGCTGCCTTTAGTGGGCTACCGCTACACGGCCTACAGCGGGTTTATGTTCCGCATCAACGGGCCGGTGCCGGGTATCGCCTTCGGCTGGATGTTTTGATCGGCAATTGGCCCGACCCGTTTGAGCGAACGGTCAACGCTGTCACCCTTTTATGGGATTTCGGCCCGTGTGCCGCGTGGCGACCTTTGAGCCAGTCAAACAAGTCGAACGCGACCCCGGCCGCTTTCCGCTTTTATCGCACACAGTCATGAAACGCATCCTTCTTCTCTCGCTCTGGTTGGGCCTGTTGCTAACCTTCGGGCTGGGTCTGCAAAACTGCAAAAAAGACCCCGACCCTACGCCCACCAAACCACCCGTTACGACCACGCCCGGCAGCACTACTACGTCGCCTGGCACCAGCACCACCGCTACAACCAGCACCGCCCCCGGCATCAGCACCGCTACAGCTCCTACGGCAACGGGCGTTACGTCGGCCTCGGCGCGGGTGTCGGCGGTGATTGAGGGCAACGGGGGCGCGGCCATCAGCCAGCACGGTTTTGTGTACAGCAAAACCAGTCAAACGCCCACGCTCAACGACAGCAAAACCGAGTTGGGAGCCACCAGCGGGCCGTTTCCGCTCACCATCAGTAGCAACCTGACGGGTCTCGAAGGCAATGCCAGGTACTACGTGCGGGCTTATGCAACGAACGCAACCGGGACGAGTTACGGGGGAGGAGGAGCGTTCACTACCTTACCCGCTGGTACTTCTTTTAGTAGAGTATCGTGGGAGGTGCATTCGAGTGCTTTCCCCAAAGTGGGGCTTATCAATCCGATTGTAGTTTCTCACAATAATAAGCTATATACAGTCGGTGGCTCTTTTCCTGCGGCCAACCAGGCAAACGCTGGAAACTTCACCTACAATAATGAATTTTGGGAATACGATATCGCGTCGAAAAAATGGACTCAATTAGTCAACGCGCCAGGACAGGTGTTTGCAAACACAGGATTTGCTTCCCGATTTATCTACAACAACAATCTTTGGGTAGCCGATTTCACTCAATTCTACGAATATGATTTCACAAAAAAGGTGTGGTCCGTGAAGTTTAATCTTCCCAAAATCAACGGGAGTCGAACTCAGGCCCTTGTAGGCGATAAGCTCTATCTGATTTCAATCTTTGCGAGTCAGCCAACACAAGTGGTTGATTTGAAGAACGGTACACTCGCTGAAATCCCGGCGCTACGAACCGAAGCAGGAAACTGGTTCCCCAGCAATGCGACGTTTGTGAAAGATAAACGCATCTACTTCTGGGCCACTACAAACACCAATAACGTGCCTGATGTCAAGATGTACACGTACTATCTCGACACCGAGACCAACACGTACACTAATCTGGGTATGCCCAACAACCTGGCCCCTGTCACAGCCCGGCAGTTAAGCCCAAATACGCTCTACGAAAAAGACGGCATTCTATACATCATGGCGAATGTGGGGGGCGTTGCGAATTATTTCTCCTACAATCCTGCCACTAACATGTATGCCCCCCTGTCCTTTAACAACAGTCCTATTGTGGCTGATACAAGAAATGTATATGCTGGTAATGGAGTGATGTATAGCGTGTTAGGGCAAGACAAAAATTCAGGTTCAGGTACCGCGCCCAACAATCCAGCCCGTTACGATAAGAATATCTACCAGGTTCGATTTGAGTAACCCCTTTAACCATCACCATCATGAAAACAACCAAATCACCCAGCCCCTTTGTAGGCTGCTGGGAAACCAAATGGAGCGTTTGCAACGGCGGCTGGGCCGGGGCGTGGCTGGCCCTGAAAGCAGACGTAGTAAACCCCACTCAACTCACCGGCGCGTGGGGCGGCCACACCGATGCCAACGGCTACGAACACAGCGGCTTCCTCGTCGGCAAACTCGACAAAGCGGGGAAAGTGCTGGCCGGTACGTGGTACGAGATTATCTACGAGGATAACCTCGCTTGCCCTACCCTGAGCTATTCAGGTACGTTCCGGTTCACGCTCACGGGGCCGGATGCTTTCGCGGGCGAATGGACCGATGCCGATGGGCCAAACAAAGGCTGCACGAACAAGATGCAGTGGAACGGAACGCGGGTTTAAACAGGAACATTCTGCTAATTCATATCTATCCACAGCATCATCATGAAACGTATTACGTTCTTCGCGCTTTGGCTGAGCCTGTTGCTCGCCTGTACGCTGGGTCTGCAAAACTGCAAGAAAGCCCCCGACCCTGCGCCCACCAAACCGCCTGTTGCCACCACGCCCGGCACCAGCACGACCGCTACAGCCACTACTATTCCCAGCCTCACCGCCGTTACGGTGACGGGTATTAGCAGCACCTCGGCGCGGGTGTCGGCAGTGATTAACGGCAATGGGGGCGCAGAAATCACTTACCACGGATTTGCCTACTACGTCGATAATATCGCCAATGCAAAACAGGTTGAACTCGGTGCCACCAGTGGCCCGTTTCCACTGACGTTTACGGCCCCGCTGACGAACCTACTGCCCAACACAACCTATACGGTAGTAGGCCGGGCCGATAACGCAAAAGGCAGCCAACAAACCATAGTCAAATTTACAACGACAGCAGCCGTCGTGTCGGCAGTAGCTGACTGGAAATCGGTATTCACGATAGCTGACGGATTCAATCAATTAGACGTTTCTATTGACACAGATGGCAATGGGAACGTTTATGTTGTCGGTTCTTACGAGGGGGCTGGCAAAATGGGATCAGCTACGCTCACTGCGCAGCGTGGCAGAGATGGTTTTCTGGCAAAAATTGACCCGCTCGGTAAACCTATCTGGGTTACTGAATTGAAAAGCATCGGTCCGGATTATGTCTCCATAGTTGATATAGATGCTGCCGGGAACATCTATACTAACGTATTTGCCGGTAACACCGGAGGTAAATTTGGGACTATGAGTTTGTCCAGATCTGGCAGCAGTTTTGCCAAAGTTACGCCCGATGGCAGTGTAGAATGGATACGCACTCCTGGCCGAAATGAAGATGCGGTCACAAGTATTGATGGGCAGGGTAGTATTTATGTTTCAGGTGCATTACGCGGCAATCAGAGTGTCACACTGGGGAGTGTCACGTTGAGATCAACGGATACAAACCCTGTTGATAACACATTCGATTCGTTTATAGCAAAATTCGACCGCGATGGGACTTTTCAATGGGCGCGTCAGTTCTCGGGTCCTGGTCAGCAATCTATTTTGTATGATGTTGACGAAAATGGAGCCGTTTATTTGGCGGTCGCGTCTGGAGCAGGTGCCGCTACCGTTGGCACTACCACCCTGTCATCGGCGGGCGAGTATTTGCTCAAACTGTCGGCTTCGGGCGAAATGGAGTGGAATAAATTTGTAGGAAATGTACCCAGTAATGGGGGTGTTGGGAATTTAATGGTCATACGCTGTACGGCCCCAAATGAGTTTGTCGCTCAAGCTCGGGCACCGGCTGGCACCAGCGGTTTTTCATTTGGAGGTGCCACCACTACAGGAGCTAACTCAGCTATAGTAGCCGTTTTTGGGCAGGACGGGACACCCAAATGGGCCTTAGCCACGCGCCCATCATCTGTTTTCGACCTTGATAAAGCTGGAAATCTGTACATGGCTGCCATGGGTAGTAGAGGAAGCCCCTTTACTATTGGCGATATCACACTGCCAGCTCAATCGCCGGAAAATAAGGAATATTGGGGCGTAGCCAAGTACAGTACAACACAGCGCAGATGGCTGTGGGCGGTTCGAAACCGTAGCGTATCGACACTCTATCTCCCTGATAGACCGGCGCTAACTATTTCAGCTACTGGTGTTCCTACTATGGGGTTTGTCTGTTCAAAAGGCAGTACGCAATTCGGGCAAACTACGGTTGATATTACTGGTACCTATGGTTTGGTTTTGGCAACCATCGAGCAGAAATAACCTTGTCTTTCCACATAACCAATTTCAATACTATGAAAACCTACGCCCGTTTTCTGTTTGCCGCCTTCACCGCAGCCGCGCTGCTGGGTGGAGTTACGTCCTGTAAGAAGGACGAAGCCGCGCCGGGCCTGTCGGCCAAAATTCAAAACATTGTGCCACAAGCCGCCTTAGACGACATGAAGGCGAAGGGGCTGGTTATCAACGAGGGGAATACACCGCCCAACATCGAAGGTGTTTTTGAAGTCTCACCATTTACCTTATTGGCTCCTTATAGCTCAGAAGACACGTATTCTAAAGGCCGCGTTGTTTCCAACTATCGCTACCGGTTCACAGCTCAGAACGGAGACGAAGTGAAAATGGAAGAGAAGCAGGTAGGTGGCAGCAACACCGGAACCGGCACGGCTTCGTTTCTGTCGGGGTCGGGTAACAAGTTTACCCTTTTCGGGCAGGTCGTCGGGACATCGAGCGGTATTGCTAACAAATACCTGACCGTTATTACCGGTGAGATGACAGCGACGGGCATCAAGGATTTTCAGTATGCTACGCTAATCACTGAGAAAACCGGCGATGTAGACAACCTCAGACTGATTCCAGTCAATAAATCTCGCGTCTGGATTGATGGTAACCAGTTAGCCAGCAAAACCAATGCGTTCCGTTTAGCGGCTCCAGACCCCCAGCTTATCGACGGTGGGTCGGGCGCATTGAGCCGGTAAATACTTGTCAATGACGCCACTTACTCAATTCCTGACACAAAAAGTATCCGGTTGCGCTTAGTTTACGACCAATTGCAGTAAACTAAGCGCAACTGGATATTTGTAACCTTCCTCACCCATGACAAGCCGACGATACGCTTATTTCAAAGTGCTGGCCGTGCTGAGCTTCGCGGTCTGGTTCACGCTGCTCACGATTGGTATTACCATTAACTCGGCCAATTATTTAGAGGCTATAGGCGATGAACGGGGGACACTCTACGATTTCCTGATGGTCATGCTGTCATATACGCCTACCAACGTGGCTCTGATGGCCGTGTGGGCGGGGTTGTCGGGTGGGCTAACCAGTAATCTGGCCGCCGAAAATTATTTCAGGCACGTAGACCGGCAGAAACTCGACCCAGCCTCACCCGATTTTCAGCGGCTGATTTATATGACCGAAAGCCCGATTGTATCGGCGTTGCGCGGGTTTATGGTCTACATGATTTTTATTGTCGGGGCTAATTTATCGCTGACCTCAAACAATGATTCGGTGACGAACATCTTCAACATGGCGAGCAAAGTGGCCGAGAAAAAGGAACGAGCCGAAGCGCAGCAGGCCACTGCCGGAACAGACAAAACGGCACTGCCGGAGAACAAAAAAGAACAAGTCGAAAACACAGCCCCGCCCCTGTATTACCGCTTTGCACTGACTATCTCATTGCTGGCGTTTCTGGTTGGTTTCGACCCGTCGCGGCTTGGTGGCTGGATCAACTCGGTGCCACTTGTTGGCAGTAGACCGGGCGGCTCCGGGGGGACACCGTAACGATGCCGTATAGCAGCAATTGGTTTTTTGCGTAGTTTGAGGGCGCAACCAATCCTACAACTTTCATGAACCGATTGCTACTCTGTTTTGCTGCCTGGGTTTTTTATGCACAGGCGTGTGCCCAAACCACGTTTTCCGTTTCATTTCCTGCCGCCCAAAGTACCGCCCCGCTCGACGGGCGCGTGCTGCTGATGCTGGCTAAAACTGCCAGCCCGGAGCCACGCAATCAGGTGAGCGATGCCGTTGAAACGGCGCAATTGTTTGGGATTGATGTCAACGGGCTGAAACCCGGTCAGGCGGCTGTGGTCGATGCCAGTGTGTTCGGCTACCCAAAACG
Source organism: Spirosoma montaniterrae (assembly GCF_001988955.1). NCBI lineage: Bacteria > Pseudomonadati > Bacteroidota > Cytophagia > Cytophagales > Cytophagaceae > Spirosoma > Spirosoma montaniterrae. The sequence continues at coordinate 1,362,072 of NZ_CP014263.1, forward strand.
CAGCCTGCGCGATTTGCCGCCCGGCGATTATTATGTGCAGGCGGTGTTGCACAAGTACGAAACGTTTCAGGTGAAAAACGGCCCGAATGGTACGCGCCGGACGGTGAAGCTGCCAATGGATAGGGGCGAAGGACAGAACTGGCGCACAGCCCCCGGCAACCTGTTCAGCAAGCCGCAGAAGATTACGCTCAAAGCTGGTGGCAAACAAGCCTTTGCGGTCGTGATGGACCAGGTGAACCCGCCCATTCAGGAGCCGAAAGACACGAAATTCATCAAACACATCAAAATTCAGAGTCAGAAACTAACCGAGTTCTGGGGCCGACCGATGTACCTCGGCGCTCACGTACTGTTGCCCGCCGGGTTTGATGAGCACCCCAACGCCCGCTATCCGATCTGCATCAATCACGGCCACTTTCCCGCCGACTTCGACGGATTCAGCGAAACGCCCCCGCCCGCCAACATGGACACGACCGACTATATTGCCCGGTTCAATCTGCGCGGCTATAACAAGATTGTGGCGCAGGAAGCCTACGATTTTTACAAGAAGTGGACCGGCCCCAACTTCCCGCGTATGCTGATTGTGGAAATTCAGCACGCCAACCCCTATTACGATGATTCGTATGCCGTGAACTCCGAAAACCTTGGTCCTTATGGCGACGCCATCATGTATGAACTGCTACCCGAAATCGAGAAGCAGTTTAGAGGTATTGGGCAGGGCTGGGCGCGGTTTACCTACGGCGGCAGCACAGGCGGCTGGGAAGCTCTGGCTGTGCAGGTGCTCTACCCCGACGAGTTTAACGGCTGTTTTGCCGCCTGCCCCGACCCCATCAGCTTCGACGCCTACACGGTGTTTAATCTGTATAAAGACAAGAACGCGTACTACAGCGAAGGGCCGTTGCGTCGAACTCCCCGCCCCAGTCAGCGCAACTATCTCGGTCAGGTAAAAGTAACGATGGAGGAAACCAACCACCGCGAACTGGCCTTAGGCACCAACAGCCGCTCCGGCGATCAGTTCGATATCTGGGAGGCTGTGTACTCACCCGCCGGACCGGATGGCTATCCCAAACGCATCTGGAACAAACTAACCGGCGAAATAGACGCAACCGTAGCGGCTTACTGGCGCGAACACTACGACCTGCTGCACATCCTGAAACGCGACTGGAAAACCCTCGGCCCTAAAGTAACCGGCAAAATCCACCTCTACTGTGGCGACATGGACAACTATTACCTCAACAACGCCGTGTACCTGATGGAAGATTTTCTGAAGAAGGTTGAAAATCCGGCAGCACGCGCCGAGGTGGCCTACGGCGACCGCTTTGAGCACTGCTGGAACGGCGACCCCAACGTGCCGAACTACATTAGTCGACTGCGTTATAATACGATGTACGTCGACAAAATCCTGAAGCGCATCGAAGCCAACCACCCACAAGGTGCCGATTTGACAAGCTGGCGGTATTAACGTAGAGACGCAAGATGTTGCGTCTCATTTCCCGGATGGCTTCTGGCTGACGCACGAGGAGACGCAATGGCTGACGCACGAGGAGACGCAACATCTTGCGTCTCTACAAATTTCCCAGGAACGCCATCGTATCCACGCCGTCGGCGTAATCTGTAAGCGCGGGTTGCTGGGTTTGGCCGAATGCTACGCCGGGCAGACTAATACTGTTGGCAAGCCAGTTCTGGGCCGACGCTACAACCTGAATCTGTTCGGCGCGGTCGGTTAACCACTGTTTGGCTTCATCGAGCGTTGCGTAAGTCTGGTAATAAACGGCTGAAATAGGGGAAACTAAGCCTTCATTTTCAGTGACAAGCAGGTAGCCGTTGTCGTAATGCGGCACTGCGTTGATCAGATAAATCGATTTGTTATAATCGTAATTGTTCTGGTACTTGTGGTTGTCTAAAAACAACTTCGCCTGCGGTTCGAGCGTTCGGAGCAGGGGTATGAAGTCGTAGTTTTCCGGCACGAGCAGCGTTGAAACGTTGCGGCAACCGAGTCCATAATAGTCCGAAATATCGTGACCAAGTTTCAGTAGCTCGTCGTCGGCTTCTTCGCCCATGAGCAGCCCAACGGATGTACGGTTTCGGCGGATGATGCTGGGTTTCCGACCAAAATAATACTCGAAATACCGGGCGGTATTGTTGCTGCCCGTAGCAATGTAGGCGTCAGCCGCATTTAGCCGCTCTACTTCGTCGATATAATCGACGAAGCCCGGATTAATCTCCTTTAATTTTTGTATTAAATAATGAATAAGTACAAAATCTTGACTGCTGAGTTTTGCGAGCAGTTTATGACCACTCATCAATACACATAATAAATCATGAAACCCGACCGCCGGAATATTGCCTGCCATTACTACGCCAACAGCGCGTGGCGAACCACTCGGTTCGGGCTGATACCGACTGGCCCAAACCCTCAGCTTATCGGCGTCGAGAAACTGTTTGGCAATAGAATGTAAGGCTTTCAGCGAGTTATCGGGCGTAAACCAATTATTTTTATGGTAAGCGCGTTGGGCGATTTCGTCAAGTTCTGGCTGGGCATCGGCTGAACGCAGGAAGTTACCGAGGGCCACGAACGTTTGCAGGCGTTCTGCTTGTAACATGAAAGGAATAAACGAATGGAATACTCCATCAACTAAAGGAAATTAAATTTAGTTTGCGGTCAACCTTTAAATAATTATATTTGTTGTTTAAATCAAGAATCTTAATCGTTTACAGTTTATAAATTTGTACTGCCCATGGCAATCATGATCACTGACGAGTGCATCAACTGTGGTGCCTGCGAACCCGAATGCCCCAATACGGCCATTTACGAAGGTGGTGTTGAGTGGACCTGGGGAGGAGGGACTGAACTTACCGAAGTTGATTTCGGCGATGGCACGGTAATTAGCGGCAAAGCACCTCAGGCACCCGTCTCCAACGAATTTTATTACATCGTCAGTGACAAATGCACCGAGTGTATGGGCTTTCATGAAGAGCCACAATGTGCGGCTGTTTGCCCTGTCGATTGCTGTGTGCCTGACCCCGATCAGGTAGAAGATGAAGAAACGTTACTGGCCAAAAAAGCCTGGTTGCACGCTGAAGCCTGACATACCTATAATTCCGTTACCTAAAAAAAGCCCTGACAAATGTTTGTCAGGGCTTTTTTTAGGTAACGGCTAATCAAAAACGAATAATTTTCAATCAAAATAATATTCTGCGATAAAATCAATTTGCAAAATTTCTTGTAATAAGGAAATATTTTAGAAAATAGGGATTTTACGTTTAAAAACTATAAAATTTTAAATAAATTTGAGGTAAAACCAGAAAAAATGCATTTTGTTTTGATGTTGCACTTGCTTTATTACAATTGAGTGGTAAAATTTGCTTCAGAATTTATACCACAGACAAACATCGCTCCACAAAACAAACCACATGAAAAAAACAATTTTACTTCTAAGTTCTTTGCTTATTGGTTATGGTGTTCAGGCACAGGACTCGACTACTGCCGCGCCAGGAAAATTCACGTTTGCGGGCTACCTCGACACCTACTACTTTGCCAATTTCAACAACCCGCAAGACCGCATGAACACGGGCGTTTTTGGAGCTGCCCGAGCATTCGATCAGCGGGCGGGGCAATTTCAGTTAGGCATTGTGCAGGCACGAGCCAACTATACGTCCGACAAAGTTGACGCCGTGATGGACCTCGCCTTCGGTAACAACGCTGACCTCGGTAACTACGGCAACACCGTATCGCTCAATTCGGGGGCTGCCACCTCTACTGCATTGGTTATCAAGCAGGCGTACCTGACCATGAAGGCAAGCCCGAAGCTCTCGTTCACGGCGGGGCAATTTGGTACACACATTGGCTACGAAGTCATCGATGCGCCAGTCAACTACAACTACTCGCTCTCGAACCTCTTCAACAATGGGCCGTTCTATCACCTCGGTCTGAAAGCGCAGTATACGTTCAGCGATAGGGTATATTTGATGGCCGGGCTGGTAAACAACGTTGACCGTAACTTCGATAACAACCGCGCCAAAGGATTTATCGCCCAATTGTTCATTAGCCCCGTAAGCGGCTGGAACGTATACCTGAACACGGCTATCTCGAACGAAGCTAATGTGAAAACGGTGAATGGCACGGCTGGCAAAGACTCGACCGGTAACTACTCGGTTTTCGACCTGACAACGACCTATCAGGTTACGCCGAAGTTCTTCCTCGGCCTGAACGCAGCTTACGGTTCGCAAAAGGGCGGTTATCAGCAGGGAAACCCCTATGCTACCGGCACGTTTGTCGACAAAGCCACCACCTGGGGCGGGGTAGCCGTGTACAGCAACTATGCCTTCACCGATAAATTTGGCATGGGCATTCGCTACGAAACCTTCGACAACAAAGGGGGCGCACGTGCCCTGACAGCCGCCGATGGGTCGGGTGTGAGCGTGAACTCGATTACTGTTACGGGTAATATTGTTATTGCCGACGGCCACGTGCTGCTCAAACCTGAACTGCGGATGGACAATTACAGCAAAGACAAGTTCATCAATGGCGACGGTGAATTGGTAAAAGGCCAGACCACGCTGGGCATGGCCGCCATCTTTAAGTTTTAATCAACCGGTTTCCTGTACAACAAAAACCTATTCAGTTCCATGCAAAAACCTAACTACATTCCCCTCGCTATTTTGCTCGTTGTCAGCTTTGTAGCTGTTATGATGCCCGCCGTGCCGACGCAGATTGTTACGGAAGGAATTAACTCGGGCGACACGGCCTGGATGCTCGTGGCTACGGCCCTTGTGCTGCTCATGACGCCTGGTCTGGCGTATTTCTACGGCGGTATGGTGAACAATAAAAACGTGATTTCGACCATGTTGCAAAGTTTTATTGCGATGGGCGCAATCAGCGTATTGTGGGTAGTGGTTGGCTACAGCCTTGCCTTCGGCAGCACAATAGGCGGTTTCATCGGCAATCCATTCGATCACTTCATGTTCAAAGGCGTACTCGATGGCAAGCCCTGGTCGCTGGCGGCTTCGATTCCGCTGGTGGTGTTCGCGTTCTTCCAGTTGAAGTTTGCCGTCATCACGCCCGCTCTCGTAACGGGTTCGATGGCCGAGCGTATTAACTTCCGGTCGTATGTGCTGTTTATGATTCTGTTCAGCCTGTTCGTATACAGCCCGCTGGCACACATGACCTGGCATCCAGATGGTTATCTCTTCAAATTGGGCGTTCTTGACTTTGCCGGTGGTACGGTTGTACACATGTCGGCGGGTTGGGCTGCTCTGGCGGGTGCGCTCTACCTGAAGCGTCGTAAGTCGCACCTCGAAGCCAGTGCGTTCCCACCGGCCAATATCCCGTTTGTGCTGTTGGGTACGGGTCTGCTGTGGTTTGGCTGGTTTGGTTTCAACGCTGGTTCGGCAGTAGGTGCATCGCCACTGGCTGCTTCAGCGTTCGCTACAACCAATACGGCGGCTGCGGCTGCGGGTCTGGCATGGGTGCTGTTCGATGCCGCTAAAGGCAAAAAAGTATCGGCACTGGGCTTCTGTATTGGTGCGGTGGTTGGTCTGGTTGCCATTACCCCGGCGGCAGGCTTCGTAACGGTTCCAACGGCTATCTTTATCGGAACGGTTGGCGCAATGGTATCGAACTATGTGGCTCACCTGCGCTCGAAATCAACCCTCGACGATACGCTCGACGTATTCCCCTGTCACGGCGTAGGCGGTATGGTTGGTATGATTATGACGGGCATTTTTGCCAGCAAAGGCATCAACTCAGCCGTTACAGTAGAGGGGTTGGCATTCGGCGAAACCGGCTTGTTCATCACGCACATGATTGCGCTGGTTGCGGTATCGGCGTTTGCCTTCGGGATGTCGTTTCTGCTGCTGAAAGTCACTGACCTGATTCTGCCACTGCGGGTGTCGGTAGACGACGAGAAACAAGGTCTCGACGTTAGCCAGCACGACGAATTCCTCATCGAAGCATAATTCAGTGAAGAGTTAAAAGTGAAAAATGAAAAGTTATCTATTCTGCCAACATATTTTTCATTTTCAACTCTTCACTTTTCACTAAAAAAGGCAGAGCCACAGGCACCCTGTCTGGCCGTGATGTCTGACAGCTTTACTGTGGTTTTGTTGTACTCGTGGAGCCACTCCCGCTTGGGGGTGGTTTCCTGTTTTTGGTCTATTTTTGTCTATTGTCTGATGGTTCGGTATATTTTTTGATACTAAACAATCTATTGATATACAACGCATAATGCCTGCTTTAGACAACTACACCGTGCCATTAACGGCTAAGACAGCCGCTCACTTACTCAGGCGGGCTACGTTCGGTCCGACACAGGCCGAGATTACGGCATTTACGGGGTTGACGGCTACGCAGGCCGTACAACAATTGATTGCCAATGCCCGATATACTGTGTTGCCACCCATCGACCTCGATAGCACGAAGCCTACTGCTGGGCAAACGTATATTGATAAACCGTTCGATCATAGCCGTAACTTTTACCTGGGTCATTACCTCAGGCACTGGTGGCTGGGTCTGATGACAACCCAGGCTGCTCCGCCCAGCCTGCTCGATAAACTGGCCCTGTTCTGGCAAAATCACTTCGTTACAACCCGCAACACGGTCGAAGATTATCGGTTTGTATACCAGTACCTTGTGCTATTGCGGAATAACGCGCTTGGCAACTTTCGAACGTTTGTGACGAAAATGACCAAAGAACCAGCCATGCTGCGTTACCTGAACGGTAACGAAAATGAGGTTGGCAAACCCAATGAAAACTACGCCCGCGAATTGCAGGAACTCTTTACGGTAGGCGCTGTCGACTTCGCCGGTAATAAAAACTATACTGAAGACGACGTAAAAGCAGCCGCCAAAGTGCTGACTGGCTGGCAGTATACCAACCATAATGTTACCGGATCGGTCTCGTTTAAAACCACCTTTACCGATAGCCGGCATGATGCCAGCAACAAAACCTTTTCGGCACATTATGCCAACACGGTTATTACCGGGCGGGCCGTTTCGGAGCCGGGTACTACCTCGGCAGGTGATGCCGAGCTAAACGATCTGGTAGACATGTTGCTGCGGCACCCGCAAACGCCCCGCTATATCTGCCGCAAACTATACCGCTGGTACGTGAATCCAACGGTTACGCAGGCAATTGAAGATACGGTTATCGGGCCGTTGGCCGAGTTTTTTGCCAGCCCCGCCAATAACTACGCCATTCAGCCGGTGGTATCGAAACTGCTGACCAGCCAGGTCTTTTTTGACCCGGTCAACATCGGGTCGATGATAAAATCGCCCCTTGAGTTAACGGTTGGTGCGTTACGGTTTTTCAACCAGCCCGTACCCGAACTACCCGCCGATTATGCCGCTTTTGGCACCTATTTCGACTTTGTGACCTGGCGCGTTGGTCAGATGCAGATGGACCTGATCGATCAGGCAACCGTCTTTGGCTACGATGCGTATTATCAGACGGGCTTTTCAAAACTCTGGATCAATACATCAACGGTGGGCTTGCGGGGCGACCTGACCGATACGTTTATCTGGCGATGGCTTCAGATTAAGCCGGGTTATATGATGGGCATCGACTTGCTGGCGTGGGTGACGTCGATGCAACCCAACTTCAGCGATGTGGCCGGAACCCCCGCCATTTCGTGCAGCGAGGTACTGACGGGGCTGACGAAAAATCTGTTTGTGGTAGACCTGTTTCCGGCGCAGCAGGATTTTTTGATCGATACAATTATGATGCAGGGTATTCCGCGCACGTCGTGGCAGTTTGAGTGGAACCGCTACCGCCGAAATCCTACCAATAGCGGAGATGGCTTCGCCGTACTGTGGCGGCTCCAGAACCTGATGAAATACATGCTTCGTATGGCCGAATACCAGGTGTTTTGATATGAACCGAAGAGACTTTTTAGCGACCGCATCGGCAGCCGTATCGCCCGTTGTACTCGATGGCTTCGGGCTGAAAGCCATTGGCCGACAGGCTATGCTCGTACAGTCATTGCTCGAAACGTCGGCTCTGAACACCGACCGCGTGTTGGTAATCGTGTACCTCAACGGCGGCAACGACGGCCTGAATACCGTGATTCCGCTCGACCAGTTGTCGCAGTACAACAACCTGCGCAGTAATATTGCTATTCCGCAAAACCGGATTTTGTCCCTCAACGGCAATCCGGACACAGGGCTTCATCCGGCCATGACGGGGCTGCGAAATCTCTACAACGATGGTAAACTAACCATTGTCCAGTCGGTGTCGTATCCCGATCCCGACCAGTCGCACGTGCGCTCGACAGATATTTGGATGACGGGCGTCGATGCCAGTCAACTTGGCACAACGGGCTGGGCCGGGCGGTATCTCGACAACAGGTTCCCCGATTATCCCAGTAGCTACCCTAATCCGCAGATGGATCATCCGCTGGCGATTCAGATCGGGTACTTAACCTCAACGGCTCTGCTCGGTCCGCAACAGTCGATGGCAATTGCGCTGAACGACCCCGAAAGTTTTTACGCCTTAGTTGGTTCGGGTGATCCACCGTCGCCCGGCGGGACGCACAGCCATGAGGTAGGCCAACTGATTACTTACGTTCGTAAACAGCAACTGCTGGCAGTGGGCTATGCCAACGAGATCAAGCAAGCTGCTGACGCAGGCCGGAATCTGGCGACATACCCCGAAGGCTACGAAAAAAACTACCTCGCCGATCAGTTGAAGATTGTGGCCCGGCTAATTCATGGCGGGCTAAAAACCAAAATCTACTTTGTCTCCCTTTCGGGCTTCGATACGCATTCTGGTCAGGTCGATAGTGTCGATACAACCCAGGGCGAACACGCCACGCTGCTTGGCAAGCTGTCGATAGCCATCGATACGTTTCAGCGGGATTTACAGCTACAAGGCACACACGAACGGGTGATTGGCATGACGTTCTCGGAGTTTGGTCGCCGGGCCGATTCCAACAATTCCAAAGGTACTGACCACGGCGTTGCGGCCCCGTTATTTGTTTTCGGCACGGGCGTGAAGCACCAGACCATCGGCCAGAATCCCGACCTGACAAACCTGATCGACCGCTGGGGCAGTAAAGACATTCCGATGCAGATCGACTTCCGGCGCGTTTATACCGACGTACTGAACGGCTGGTTTGGCACCGCCCCAGCCACCACCGACACTGTATTGTACCGCAATTTTCCGACGATTTCGCTGTTTTCCAACGTGGTCGAAACGGTGGCGTCGGGCCACTGGCGCGATAGCAGTCGCTGGACCGTTGGGCGGGTGCCGTTTGCCAGCGAATACGTGAAAATCAACGCCGGGCATACCATGACCGTTGACCGTAATATCACCGTGCGCAACATCCAGCTTAACGGAAAACTGACTTACATCGGGCCATATTCTATTCGGATAACCGGATAATGCTAAAATCCGTTACCTTTACGCCAGTCGTATGCAAGCATACTATCGGTAATGGAACAGACCTATCAATCCTTATCTTTACACCAGACCGACGGCGTAATGACCGTCACGCTGCTGGGTCCCGGCAAGGGCAACGCCATGGGGCCGGAGTTCTGGGATGAGCTGCCCCGCGCAATGGACGCTATCAACCAAATGCCCGACGTCCGGTGCATTGTGTTTCGCGGCAGTGGCGATCATTTCAGTTATGGCCTGAATGTGGGGCAGATGATGCCCCGGCTGGCCGCTATGACTACCGGCACCGTGCTGGCTGCCAAACGTGCCGAACTGATGGCGCAGATTCGGTTTATGCAATCGGGTTTTCAGAAAATGCACATTTCCCCGAAGCCCGTTATTGCCGCCGTGCATGGCTGGTGCATTGGCGGGGGCGTTAACATGATTGCCGCTGCCGACATCCGCCTTTGCTCGCGGGATGCCAAATTCAGCCTGCGCGAAGCCAAACTCGCCATCACCCCCGACATTGGTGGCTTACAGTGGCTCCCTACCATTATCGGGCAGGGTCTTACCCGCGAAATGGCCTTTACCGGTGCCGACTATGACGCGGCCTTTGCCGAACGCACTGGCCTGGTAAACCACGTGTACGACACGCCCGACGCTCTATTTGCCGCTGCCGACACGCTGGCCCGCCAAATTGCCAACAATCCGGCTTCAGCGGTGCAGGGTGCCAAACAGGTACTGAACTACAGCCTGAACAAATCCATCGAAGACGGGCTACAATACGTAGCGGTCTGGAATTCCAGCCAGATGCAATCCGACGATTTCAGCGAAGCCATGCATGCCACGCTCGAACGCCGACAAGCAGAGTTTAACAAAAAATCAGAGAGAGGGTATTAGTTTAGTGATGAGTGATGAACGATAAGAGATGAGTAGCTGACGCGAAAGTCTGTCACCCCTCTGCTCCGGTGTACCAGTTCATCACTCATCGTTCATCACTTATCACTATGAATGCAGGAATGCTGCGCAACGATGCGCTGAAAGGGAAAACCATTATTGTAACGGGCGGAGGCACGGGCCTCGGCAAATCCATTAGCCGCTATCTGCTTCAGTTGGGAGCCAACGTTACTATCTGTAGTCGTCGGCAGGCCGTGATTGACGAAACAGCCAAAGAACTGATGGCCGAGACTGGCGGGCAGGTACTGGCCGTTGCCTGCGACGTTCGCAACCCCGAACAGATTGAGCATGTCATGGCCGAAACCATTGCCAAATTTGGCCGGATTGACGGGTTGCTGAACAATTCGGCGGGTAATTTCATTAGCCCGACCGAGCGGCTGTCGTATAAAGCCTTCGATACGATTGTCGATATTGTGCTGCGCGGCACGTATTATTTTACGCTGGCCGTGGGCAAGTACTGGATTGAGAATCAGATTAAAGGCACGGTGCTGAACATCAGCACTACCTACGCCACCACAGGGTCTGGCTATGTGGTGCCGAGTGCCGTAGCTAAAGGCGGTGCGCTGATTATGACAAAATCATTGGCTGCTGAATGGGGCAAATACGGCATCCGGCTCAACGCCATCGCGCCCGGCCCTTTCCCCACCAAAGGCGCGTGGGACCGGCTCTTCCCCGAACCGCTGGCAAGTCTGATGGACCCCACGAGCCGCATCCCGCTCAAGCGTGTGGGCGAACATCAGGAATTAGCCAACTTAGCCGCCTACCTGCTCTCTGATTTTTCGGGCTACATGACCGGCGAGTGCGTTACCCTCGACGGGGGCGAAGTATTGTCGAACGGTGAGTTCAACCACCTCGAAAAAGTTACGCCTGAGATGTGGGACATGATCGGCGAAACCATCAAACAAGCCAACCGGGCCAGTAAGAAAGAAGGGCAAGGCTAACGCCAACCTGTAGAGACGCAACCCTTTGCGTCTCCTTCGCGTCAGCAATAAACCATCCGGTCAGGAGACGTTGGCTGGCACGAAGGAGCTGGCTGGTGCGTCCGGTCCGGATACGCTGGCTGGTGCGAAGGAACTGGCTGACGCGAAGCAGACGCAAAGGGTTGCGTCTCTACTTGAGCATTTCCACTATTAGTGCCAGTTCTTCGACCGTGGCTTCGGGGCTGCCGTTGTAGCCGACGGAACGATACCGAACGCGTCCGTTTGGGCCGATAACGACTTTGGTTGGAATGCCCTTCACTTTGTAAGCGTTGGCAACGCGCTGCTGTGTATCGAGTGGCACCACAAACGGGTAGGGGTTGCGTTCCATGAAGTTGTGAACCCGTGAGAGCGGCCCACCCTCGCGGGTATTTACGAACAGAAACCGTACGTTCGGGTCGCTCTGAAAGCGAGCCTGCGCCTGTTGCATGGCCGGGAACGATGCCACACACGGCCCGCACCACGTTGCCCAGAAATCGAGCACGATTACTTTGCCCTTGAAAGCCGTTGATGAAATGGTGCGTCCCAGCAAATCGGTCAGCGCGAAGGCAGGAGCGGGTTCATCGATGAGTTTTTCGCGGAGTTCGTCGCGCTTATCGGCCATGAGATCGGCTTCGAGGTCGGCAATGTAGGCGTCGGCTTTAGCGGGGGTTTGGCCGGGTTGCCGGGCATACCACTCACGCAGAGCGGCTTTTAGGCGGGTAGTCGCGCGGCCCGTGCTAATAGCGGCTTCGGCCATTGGGCGGGCGTCGGCGGCATGGTTCGTGCGGAGGGCGCACAGAAAATACCGCTCGTTGGTGCGTGGGTCGCTGTTTTCGGCTTCGTCGAGGTTTATGACCGATTGATAAGCAGTGTAGGCATCGGCAAATTTACCCTGCTGTTCGAGCGTTCGGGCCAGCGTATTCATCAACTGCCGCTGCCGGGTTTGCTGCTCAGTAGCCCAGGCAGTTGGGGTTAAGTTACCGGGTTTAGACTGAAGTTGCTGCACAGCAATAGCCCGGCGGATGATGCGCTCGGCGTCGGGCAGGGCGCGTTGCTCATCGGCCATTTTAAAGGCTATCGTGCTCAGCATCAACACGTCGATTTGTGTGGGCGGTAGTTTTTCCACAAACGCCACCAAGCCGTTTATGTCGTTGTTTTTGTAATAGCTATCGGCCATCAGAATACTCAGCGCGGGTAGCTGCGACGAGGTTGGAAACTCGCGGGCATATGCCTGATAAGCCGCTTTCTTCTTCGTCCAGTCGGGTTCGTTCCGCACAGCCATTGCCCGGTCTTTCTGCACTAACGAGCCGCCAGGGTCGGCGGTTTTTTGTCGTTCGCGCAGTTGTTTGGCCTTGGGAAAATCGCCCATGCTTTCGTAGAGTTGCGCAGCCGTCATGAACTCAGCAGGCGTAGGCGGCTGACGCGACGATAGATACGACTCGATACCCGCTTTCACCGTTGGCCCGTAGCCCGGTTTTTTCTGTTTAATCAAGGCCGCGTAATAGTCCGACCAGTAGAGCGGGCGCAGGTCGGGGTGTTGTTTTAACTCCTGCTCATACAGGGCTACCACCCAGTTCGGGTCGGGCCGGCTGCCTGCTTCGTACAAAAATCCTGTTCGCATAAACACCGACGCCTGACCGCCCGTAGCATGGGGCAGGGATTGACCGTTTTCATCGCAGACGGGCACAACGTAAAGTTTGCCTTTATTGAGGTCAACGCGTTGCGGCTGCTGCGGGTTACGGAACAGGAATGCCAATCCGGCTACGTCGGCTTTCGGTGCGCGCACCTCGCCCACGAAATCATTGCCCTGCCGCACCAGCGTAACCGAAGTCGGGCGGCTCAGATGCATGGTCGAGGGCGCACCATACCGCACATGGCGACCTTCGATAAGACTATCGGCGGCTAAGGGCGTACCCTGTGGCGAATACGTGAACGAAACCGTTTGGCCTACCTGCGGAGTTGCCGGAGAATAGCGGAACTGCGCCCGTGAGGGAGATCCCAAAAAAACGAAGATGAGCAAAAGATAGTTTTTCATAACGAATAACAGAATCAAATCATACCGCCACCGGTTCCTCGCGTTTCACCGACCGTGATACCGCCCACAGGCCCAGCAACGTGAGCAGGCCGTTGAGCAGCAGCCGCTCGAAACCAAACTGATACCCATTGAGCCACGCCACCGAATTTTTGTCGATGATGTACGTCAGCACCGGAGACGCTAAACAAATCAGCGGCACCCATTGATCGCGGACGGGGCGATTGTTGAACATGCCAAACGTATACAGGCCCAGCAGTGGCCCGTAGGTGTAGCCCGCAATATCGAATACCGCCGTGATAACCTCCTTGTTGTTCAGTTGCTTGAACAGCAGAATCACCACGTAAAACAGCAGTGAAAAGCCGATGTGAACAATATGTTTGATGCGCGCCCGCTCGGCTTCGGGGCGTTTTTCGACGTTCATAAAATCGACGCAGAACGAAGTGGTCAGGGCCGTCAGAGCTGAGTCGGCACTGGCGTAGGTGGCGGCTGTGATGCCCAGCAGAAACGTAATGCCCACTACTAAGCCGAGGTGATTGAGAGCCAGCATCGGGTACAAATCGTCGGTGCGTTCGGGAATGGCGATACCTTCTTTTTGGGCGTAGGCATAGAGCAGCACGCCCAGACTCAGAAACATAAAGTTGACAAACACCAGCGTTACCGTAAACCAGAACATATTTTTCTGCGCTTCACCGATGTTTTTGCAGGTCAGGTTTTTCTGCATCAAATCCTGATCCAAGCCGGTCATGACAATGGCAATGAAAGCCCCGGCAATGAACTGCTTGAAAAAGTTTTTTGGATCGTTGGCATCCCAGTAAAAAATCTGCGACATGGGGCTGTTGTTCACCGTTTGCACCAACTCGCCGAAGGAAAAGTTCAACTCGTTGGAAATCAAGTATATAGTGAAAATGACCGCCATAATCAGAAATACGGTTTGCAGCGTATCGGTGACGATAATAGTTTTAACGCCCCCTTTGAAGGTGTAAATCCAGATCAGCCCGATGGTAATCAGCACCGACACCTCGAACGGCACACCGAGCGCATTGAAAAGGGCCAGTTGCAACACGCCAGCCGCCACATAGAGCCGCACCGCCGAGCCAACCGTGCGGGCCAGCAAAAAGAAACCCGCGCCCGTTTTGTACGACCAGAAACCGAATCGTTTTTCGAGGTAGCCGTAAATCGAAATCAGGTTCATCCGGTAATACAGCGGCATCAGTACCGTACCAATAACGAGATAGCCGACGATGTAGCCCAGCACAACCTGAAAGTACGAAAACCCGATTTTCCCGACCGCTCCCGGCACCGAAATAAACGTAACCCCCGACAAGGAGGTGCCAATCATGCCGAACGCCACCAGCCACCAGGGCGATTGCCGGTTGGCCGTAAAAAAGGTATTGGTGTCGGCTCCGCGAGCGGTGTAGAACGAAACGGCAATCAACATGCCAAAGTAAGCAATCAAAATAACTAACGCGACGGTGGTGTTCATGGGGGCAATTTACAGATGATAATGGATGATTTACAAGTACTGACTGGGTGGGCAACAACCATTCCAAGGCAACTTTTTGGTCTCGAAAACGGTTCTTTTACTACGGGCAATCAACTTTCAAAACTGCTGATTTTGCCGTAATTTTGCTAAATAATCACGATTTTATCTCGCATGCAACCTTTTGAAGAAACATACACGGACGTACTCGACGACGTAGTCGAAACAGACGTTCATAATCTTGTTGTCTTCAACGATGACGTTAATACGTTCGATCATGTGATTGACACGCTTATCGACGTCTGTGACCACACGCCCGAGCAGGCCGAGCAATGTACGCTGCTCATTCATTACAAAGGCAAATGCACCGTCAAAAATGGCTCCTGGGAAGAACTTGTGCCGATGCGTAACGAAATCTGCCGACGCGGCATCAGCGCAGAAGTGGTTAATTAGTTAAAAATGAAGAGTGAAAGGTGAAGAATGCCCTTAGATTGGTTTTTCACTCATAACTTATAACTTTTCACTGTCTTGGAGTACCCCTCAAAGCTTATAGAAGACGCGGTGAATGAGGTGGCAAAACTGCCGGGGATTGGAAAAAAAACCGCCCTGCGCTTGGTGCTGCACCTGCTAAAACGCGACGAAGAACAAACGGAAACGCTGGCTCAGAGCTTAGTGGCAATGCGTATGAAAGTAAAGCATTGCCAGAAATGCCATAACCTCTCCGACCACGACCTGTGTAGCATCTGTGCCAGTACCAAACGAGACCAATCGCTGATTTGCATAGTTGAAGACACCCGCGACGTGCTGGCAATTGAAAACACGGCGCAGTATAAAGGACTGTACCACGTTCTGGGTGGGATTATCTCCCCGGTTGAAGGCATTGGGCCAAGCGACCTCCAAATCGACTCGCTGATGGACCGGCTGCGCGGCCCCGAACGTGAACAGGTGCGCGAGATTATTCTGGCAATCAGTCCCACGATGGAAGGCGACACTACCGCCTTTTACCTGCAAAAGAAACTGAAGCCGTTCAGCCTTAAAATCTCGACTATTGCGCGCGGCATTCCCATTGGGGGCGACCTCGAATACGCCGATGAGGTAACGCTGGGCCGCAGCATCCTGAGCCGCATTGCCTACGAATGACGTACTTACCCCACCCCAACCCCTCCCCGTTAGGGAGGGGCCAAAACCATCTGGCGGCAAAGCCCCTCCCTAACGGGGAGGGGTTGGGGTGGGGTAAGTACGTTGGAGTAAAATCAATTCCCTGTAAATCCTGTCAAAACAACTTTCTTTGCGCTTGCTCAAACATCTGGCCTGCTGGCCCGTTCGTTCAGTAAGCGCATTTTTTGTTTCCCTGTAAAACTAACATCTGCATGAATCGCTCCGAGTTTTTAAAGCTGGCTTTTGGCGCATCGGCGGGCCTGATCGCCACCCGTTCATTTGGCGGCTTTGAGCCAACCCAGGCCGAAGGACCGTTTACGCTGGCACCGCTTCCCTACGACGCCGGTGCGCTCGAACCACACATCGACAAACGGACGATGGAAATTCACCACGGCAAACACCACAAGGCTTATGTCGATAACCTCAATAAAGCCGTAGCAATGCCCGAAAACGCGGCTATGGCAAAGATGAGCATCGACGCGCTGGTGAAAGGCATCGACGCTAAAACCCCGGCGGCTGTGCGCAACAATGCGGGCGGGCACTGGAATCACACGTTCTTCTGGAACATAATGGGGCCAAACGCGGGCGGAACGCCCAAAGGTGCGCTGGCCGATGCCATCAACAAAAAATTTGGGTCGTTCGATAACTTCAAAACGGAATGGGGCAAGGCTGCTACGGCTCGCTTTGGTTCGGGCTGGGTGTGGCTCATTAAAACCAGCGATGGCGTAGACATCACCACAACGCCAAATCAGGACAATCCGCTGATGGGCGTAGCCGAGAAAAAAGGCACCCCGATTATGGGTCTCGACGTGTGGGAACATGCTTACTATCTTAACTACCAGAACCGCCGTCCCGACTACGTAGCAGCCGCCTGGAACGTGTTCGACTGGAATAAGATCGGAAAGAATTTTGGGTAAACCGTAGAGACGCGACCCCTCGCGTCTCAGCCACCGGATGGTTTTTTGCTAACCGCATGGCAATGGCCGATGCGAAGTAGACGCGGAAATGGCTGACGCGAAGGAGACGCGATGGGTTGCGTCTCTACATTTCGTATTTTTGCGAAAACGATTAGTCTATGCAACCACAGGAGTTATACGACGAAATTCCGTCCTTAGATCTGGCCGATTTCACGTCGGGTACACCCGAACAAAAAGCAAAATTTGTACAGGATTTAGGACGGGCCTTCAACCAGATTGGCTTCGTTGCCATCAAAAATCATGGCCTGACCGACGCGCTCACCAAACGGCTTTACGATTCGGCCCAGGCATTTTTCCAGTCGCCCGACGAACTCAAACAGAAGTATGAGCATCCCGACCTGAACGGGCAGCGCGGCTATATCGGCAAAGGCAAAGAAACCGCCAAAGGGTTTAAAGTGGCCGATTTGAAAGAGTTCTACCATATTGGCCAGCCCAATCCAGTAGGCGATATGCCCGCCAATGTATTCCCCGAAGAACATCCCGACTTTAAAGACGCTACGCTCGAAGCGTATCAGACGCTCGAAAATGCCGGTAAACAACTGCTCCGGGCCATTGCGCTCTATTTAGAACTGCCTGAAAACTACTTCGACGATAAGGTAAGCAACGGCGACAGCATTCTGCGGGCACTGCACTACTTTCCCCTCGACCCCAACACCACGCCCGATGGGGCCGTTCGGGCCGCTGCACACGGCGATATTAATTTGATTACGCTATTGATGGGAGCTTCTGCCGACGGGCTGGAAGTACTCCGGCGCGATGGTAAATGGATTGGCATTACGGCCCTGCCCGATCAGGTCATCGTGAACGTAGGCGACATGCTCGACCGGCTGACCAACCACAAGCTGAAATCAACGATTCACCAGGTAGTGAACCCGCCCCGTGAGAAGATGAATCAGTCGCGCTATTCGATTCCGTTTTTTATGCACCCCCGCGCCGACATGGACCTAACGAGTCTTAACAGTTGTATTGATGCCGAACATCCCAAACTGTACGTCGACATGACGGCGGGCGAATTTTTAGACGAACGCCTGCGCGAACTGGGACTGAAGAAATAGTGATGAGTGATGAACGATGAGTGATGAACATTGCTATCAAGTCAGTCACTCATCGTTCATCACTCATCGTTCATCACTAAAAAAGATGCTCCCTAACCTCTCTACGATCAGGCCCGTTCGGAAAATTCGGTACATCATCTTTTTAAAAGATGTGCTGATTCTGGCGTTGACTACGTTTGGAGGGCCGCAGGTGCATCTGGCTATGTTTTACGACCGTTTTGTACGGTTACGCGGCTACCTGACCGAAGCCGAACTGATGGAGCTGAACGCGCTCTGTCAGGTGCTGCCGGGACCCACGTCGACCCAAACCATTACGGCCCTCGGCTTCAAAATTGGCGGTCCCAATCTGGCTTACCTGACCCTGCTCATCTGGGTGCTGCCCGCCGTGTCGATCATGACGGCGGCTGGTATGGGGGTGTATTATTTAGAACAAAATTACCTCTCGCTGCGCTTCGCCCGGTATATTCAGCCAATGGCCGTAGGCTTTCTGGTGGTGTCGGGCTATCGTATTGGTAAAATGGTGATACAGAGTCAGATAAGTCTGACTTTAGCCATTATGGCGGCTGTTGCTGCGTATATCTTTCGGTCGCCGGTGATGACGCCCATTGTGATTGTGGTAGGTGGTCTGACTACGGCACTGACCTACCAGAAACAGGAGCGTATGACGAAAGAGCCGCTACAAGTGCAGTGGGCTAACTTTTTTTTATGGCTCGGTGTGTTGCTGGCCGCTGCCGGGCTGGGGGCCGTTACGCAACTGCTGCCGGTGCGGCTGTTCGAGAACTTTTACCGTAACGGTAGTCTCGTTTTTGGGGGCGGGCAGGTATTGACGCCCATGCTTTATAACGAGTTCGTAGCGTTCAAACATTACCTGACCCGCGAGGAGTTTCTGTCGGGGCTGGGGTTAGTGCAGGCATTGCCGGGACCTGT
This sequence comes from Spirosoma montaniterrae, assembly GCF_001988955.1. Classification (NCBI taxonomy): domain Bacteria; kingdom Pseudomonadati; phylum Bacteroidota; class Cytophagia; order Cytophagales; family Cytophagaceae; genus Spirosoma; species Spirosoma montaniterrae. The sequence continues at coordinate 1,380,988 of NZ_CP014263.1, forward strand.
ATTTTCCTTCGCGTCGTATATTGGTGCGTTATCGATGCGCGATGCCGGTATGAATGGGCAGTTCTGGGGGAGTTTCGTTTCGACTGCCGGAATTTTTCTGCCTGGTACGTTTCTCATCTTCTTCGTCTATCGGTTCTGGGCGCAACTCAAACGTTACCGGGTGGTGCGGGCCTCACTCGATGGCATTAACGCAGCCAGTACGGGCCTGACAGCCGCAGCCGCCGTGGCTCTGTTCGAACCGATGGCCCCGCATTGGCCGTCGGTTGTGGTGGTACTGCTGACGATGGCCGCGCTGCTCTATACCCGCATTCCGCCCTTTGTGCTTATTCTGGCGGGTTTGCTGGCCGGGGTGTTTTTGTAATACCTCACCCCAACCCCTCTCGTTAAAACAAGGAGAGGGGTTGGGTGAGGTGCTAAAGTGGGGTAAAATCAGCCGCTTGCCTAACGTCTGTCAGGGCTAAATGGGAACCATGAGCGCAACTTGCCGGAAACTTTTACGGCTATGCCCACAACGTCGGTCACGCAAACGCAATGCTACCACTGCGGCAGCGAATGCGCTCAACACGACCTGCTGTTCGATCAGAAACATTTCTGCTGCAATGGTTGTCGCACCGTTTACGAAGTGCTGAACGCCAACCAGCTTTGTCAGTACTACGACCTCAACGAGCGGCCCGGCACGCAAACGCAGCCACTCCCGCAAACGCGGTTCGCCTTTCTGGATCTGCCCGACGTGCAACGGCAGTTGGTTGATTTTCAGAATGAAATCCAGACAACCATCACGTTTTACATCCCAACCATCCACTGCTCGTCGTGTTTGTGGCTACTCGAACACAGTTATCGGCTCAACGCGGGTATTCGGCAGGCACGGGTCGATTTCCTCAAAAAACAGGTGACGCTGACCTTCGAGCAGACCCGGATTTCGCTGCGACAGGTGGTTGAACTGCTGGCGTCGCTGGGCTACGAGCCGCTGATTAGCCTCAGCGACATGGTGAAAGAACAGCAACGGCCCACCTACCGTCCGCTGCTCTATCGGCTTAGCGTGGCTGGGTTCTGCGCGGGCAACATCATGTTGTTCAGCTTTCCCGAATACCTCGGCCTCGATGACCCGGCCTTCAAAATCTGGTTTGGCATCATCAATCTGATGCTGGCTACGCCGGTAGTTTTCTATTCAGGATCGGGCTATTTCATATCCGTATGGCAAAGCCTGCGCAAGGGTATCATTAACATCGACTTTCCAATTTTGCTGGGCATTCTGGTGGCCTACGCACGGGGGACTTACGAAGTGCTGGCGTTGGGCGGAGCGGGTTATTTCGATTCGCTTAGCGGCCTGATTTTCTTTTTGTTATGCGGCAAATGGTTTCAGCAGCGCACCTACGATTTCCTGTCTTTCGAGCGCGATTACAAAGCCTACTTCCCCCTAACGGCGTCACAATTAACAGTGAACAGTGAAAAATTAAAAGTGAAAAATGACCTGAACGCGCTTGCTACCGACGGCTCATTTTTCACTAATCACTTTTCACTTTTAACTGAAACCCCTGTTCCCGTTGCCGAACTCCGCAAAGGCGACCGGATTCGGGTGCGGCACGGCGAACTGATTCCGGCAGATGGGCTGCTGTACCAGGGTGTGGGCCTGATCGATTATTCGTTCGTGACGGGCGAATCGGTGCCGGAGCGTAAGGAGCCGGGTGCACTGCTCTACGCGGGCGGGCGTCAGATGGGCGAAGCCATTGACCTTGAACTAGTGCGCGAAACCTCACAAAGCTACCTGACTCAACTCTGGAACAACGACGCCTTCCGCAAGAGCGACACAGGCCGCTTTACCACCTTTGCCGACTACGTAGGTCGCTATTTCACGCTGACCGTACTGACGCTGGCAACACTCACGGGCTCATACTGGTACGCGCTGCGGGGCGATGCCCACACGGCAGTCAATGCCTTTACCGCTGTGCTGATTGTAGCTTGCCCGTGCGTATTGTCGCTGGCCTATCCGGTAGCGTTGGGGCATGGGCTACGGCTGCTGGGAAAACGACGTTTTTACCTCAAGAATGCCGATGTGATCGAGCAAATGGCGGCCTGCGATACGGTCGTGTTCGATAAAACCGGCACACTGACAGAGGTGAACGATAAGGCAGTAGCGGGCGTTACCGAAGATTTTTCGCCAGCGTTGACGGACCTGGAGCGGGCAATGGTGCAGGCTGTGGTGCGGCAGTCAGCGCATCCGCTAAGTCGACGGTTGACGAGGCATCTGAGCGGTGCCAGCCCGTTGCCTGTAGAAGGGTTTACCGAAGTGCCCGGACAGGGCGTTCAGGCGTTGGTCGATGGCTGGGTGGTGAAAGTAGGCCGGGCTGCGTTTGTAGGCGCGTTGGCGTTGCCAGCGAAAACCGAACCCGGCACAACCGTACACATCAGCATAGAAGGCAACTACCGGGGCTGCTTCCGGCTGGCAAACGGCTACCGGCCCGGTATCGAGACCATGCTCGATACTTTATGCCAGACCCACCGGCTATACCTGCTTTCGGGCGATACCGACGCTACTCGCCCGCACCTGCTACGGTGGTTCCGGCCCAACCGAATGGGGTTCGGATGCAGCCCTCAGCAGAAACTCGATACTGTGCGCCAGTTGCAGGCCGAAGGGCGTCGGGTGCTGATGATTGGCGACGGGCTAAACGACGCGGGTGCTCTTAAACAAGCCGACGTGGGTTTCGCCGTTACCGACGATACCATCCAGTTTACGCCCGCCAGTGATGGTATTCTGGCGGGCGAATCGCTGCGCGAACTACCTCGATTTCTGCGGTTTAGCCGGTTTGCGATGGGCCTGATTCGGTTCAGTTTCGGCATATCGTTACTCTACAATTTTGCCGGCCTGAGTTATGCACTCACGGGGCAGTTATCGCCCATTGTGGCGGCCATTCTGATGCCGCTTAGTTCTACTACGATGGTAGTGATTGCCACAATCGGGACGCGGGCGTGGTGGCGGATACGGGCGTAAAAACAGAAATAAGCCTATGCAACCCAAATTAGATCAGCAACGTATTCGGTTCTGGCAACGCTGGGCCGTTCACTGCGCCCTCGGCGAAGTGTTGGGCATTGGCACGGCGGGAGCCATTGCCTATGCTGTGAATCAGGCTATTGGCGAGCCGGAGCAATTAGGCGATAAGTTCACTGTGCTGGGGTGTATGCTGCTGGCGGGGGCTATCGAAGGGTCTGTGCTGGGTTGGTTGCAATGGCGGGTGCTGCGCGAACGGATTCCACAGTTGACGGCTACCGAATGGGTTGGCCTTACGGTTGCCATCGCCGTGCTGGGGTGGTTTCTGGGGATGTTACCCTCGCTGTTTTTCATTGACGCTACCCCGTCGAATCAACCCGCTGAAACGGCTATTGATCTGGAAAGTCCGCTTATGTTCGCAGCGTTAAGTATTGGAACGGGCCTGTTATTAGGAGCTTTATTCGGACTTTTTCAGTGGATTTCGCTCCGAAAATACGTCCGGCAATCGGGTATGTGGATACTGGCAAACGCGCTTGGCTGGGGGCTGGGCCTGGGCTGGATTTACGTAGCGGCATCGCTGCCCACTGCCCAAACGCCATTTGCGCTAACGGTTGTTTGTGGCGCAGTGGGAGGGATTTTGGCCGGGCTGTCAGTTGGAATCGTAACGGGCTGGTTTCTTCTTCGGCTTCTTTGGTGAAGCAACACGCCGATTAAATAAAACGTGATCCTGCGGGGCCTGTCATAAACTGATAACAGTCGTCGCGTACCTGATCGAAAATAAAACCGAGCGACGCGAACGCGTTGGGCAGAGCCTCATACTTCGCAAATCGCACACTGTAGCAGGGGCAAAGCAGGTTAGCTGATTCACAGGCATTTTCGTGGCATAAGTGGGTCGCCCGCAGGTACTCGACGTGTTGCCTGAGCGCGTTCAATCGGTTTGCCAAAGCGGTCGCTTTTGGGATTATGGCTGCGCTATCGGGTTGCGTTTGTACATCGATCAGCAGACTTATCAATTGATCGATTTCCTCGATGGTATGATCGAGTTTGAGGCTCCACGCGAAATTCTGGGTCAGGCAGGTTAAACGACCTGGCCGGGCGGGCGTAGCAGAAACAGACATACTAAGACAGGGTTTATATTGAATAGATACGTAAAAGTCGACTACTTCGAGTTAGTGATTTATGACATTTGTTACTATAGTGACTGACTTTGGGCAGGTCGTTCTTTAAGCCGCACAAACTGTTCAAATCCGAACACCGATTGTCCGCTTTCGTACAGAAAAAAGAATAGTACTTTCTTGAAATTACCTGTTAATCAGATAGTTAAAAACTTGGCACGTCGTTTGGCACAGGGTAGTTGAACAGTAAACAACAAAAACTACCAAAGCCATGATTACTACATTTGTTCAGGTTAGCCTGATAGCCGGTGTCAAAAACCTGATGGGTGCGTTACTTTTCAGCACCACTTTCTTCGCCAATCCAGACGCGCCCACCAAACCGACCTCGTTCGACGCCAGTGTTTATGTTACAAAGGCTGGCAAGGTCAGGTTGTCGGTTGCAAAAGTTAAGCCCACCACCGTAACGGTTCTGCTGCTCGATGAAAAGCAGCATGTGATTCATACGACAACGATTCCCAAAAAACAGATGAAAGCGGGTGTTCTGTTCGATATGAGCGAAGTGGTCGACGGCGAGTACACGCTCGAACTTCGTTCGGACGACGGGCTGCTGTTAAAGCAAATCAATCTGGCTACGCCCGTGCGAGATCGCGTCATTGCCCTGCTTTGAGGGTAAAAGTTGGTTCATCAATAGGTTAAGAAAATGAGGAAAGCCAATCCGTGCTGCGGATTGGCTTTTTTGTTTCCTGTCTGCTCTTCAACCTGATTTCTATCACCTTGCCCGTTGACGTATCTCATCGGTTACGCGCCTGCTACTCCGCACTTTTGAGGCATCAAACACCACCGGGTATGTCGGTTATCTTCTTTATGATTGGTATTAGTCTGCTGATGGCCCTGGGGTTTCTGGGGGCATTCATCTGGTCGATGCGCACAGGCCAGCAGGACGACCTCTATACGCCCTCGCTCCGTATGCTGCTCGACGATACCGTGCCCGAAGAGCCTGTCAATCAATTATCTATGGAACCAAAAAATACCTCTGCCAACACCTTATGAACGTTACATCGAACCAACCAACCGTTATAATCTCCGCCGACCGGTCCGCGATTGGTCAGCCCCCGCCGGGGTCGCGGCCCGTGGCCGAACGCTTTGCCTACGACAATCGTATTGTCCGTGATTTCGGCGTGGCTACCGTTATCTGGGGCATTATCGGTATGCTCGTAGGCGTTATTGCGGCCACACAGTTGTTCCACACGGGAGCTAACCTCGGCAATCAGTACACCACCTTCGGGCGCATCCGACCGCTGCATACCAACGCCGTAATTTTCGCGTTTGTGGGCAACGCCATCTTTATGGGCGTGTACTACTCGCTGCAACGGCTTTGCAAGGCCCGCATGTTCAGCGATTTGCTCAGCAAAATTCACTTCTGGGGCTGGCAGCTCATTATTTTGTCGGCGGTGGCAACCTTGCCGCTGGGGATTACTACCTCCAAAGAATACGCCGAACTCGAGTGGCCCATCGACATTGCCATCACGCTCATCTGGGTGGTATTTGGCGTCAATATGTTCGGCACCATCATCAAACGGCGCGAACGGCACCTGTACGTAGCCATCTGGTTTTACATCGCTACGTTCGTGACGGTGGCCGTGCTGCACATCGTCAACTCGATGGAAATGCCGGTCAGTTTCCTGAAAAGTTACTCGCTCTATGCCGGGGTGCAGGACGCGCTCGTGCAGTGGTGGTACGGGCATAATGCCGTAGCTTTTTTCCTGACAACGCCCTACCTCGGCATGATGTACTACTTCCTGCCCAAGATGGCGAACCGTCCCGTGTATTCGTATAAACTGTCGATTCTGCACTTCTGGGCCTTGATTTTCATCTACATCTGGGCCGGGCCGCACCACCTGCTGTATAGCTCGCTACCCGACTGGGCGCAGTCGCTGGGCGTCGTGTTTTCGGTAATGCTCATTGCACCCTCGTGGGGCGGCATGATTAACGGCCTGCTAACCCTGCGCGGAGCCTGGGACAAGGTTCGTGAAGACGCTATTCTGAAGTTCATGGTCGTGGGGCTGACCGCCTACGGCATGGCGACTTTCGAGGGGCCGCTGCTCTCGCTCAAGAACGTAAACGCCATTGCCCACTTCACCGACTGGGTGGTGGCACACGTACACGTGGGTGCGCTCGGCTGGAACGGCTTCCTCACGTTCGCTATGCTGTACTGGCTCATTCCGCGCCTGTATCATACGCCGTTGTTCTCGAACAAGCTGATGAACACGCACTTCTGGCTCGGCACGCTCGGCATTCTGTTCTATGCCATTCCGATGTACATTTCGGGCTTCACGCAGGGCATGATGTGGAAAGAGTTTACGCCCGAGGGCGTGATGAAGTACCCCAATTTCCTCGAAACCACCATCCGGCTGCTGCCCATGCACCAGATGCGGGCTATTGGCGGAACCATTTACCTGATTGGTGCCATTCTGATGGCCTACAACCTGTTTAAGACAATGGCGAAGGGGTCGCTCACGGCCAACGAACCCGCCGAAGCCCCGGCCTTAGCCAAAGCGTATACGCCCACCGGCCAGGATACCTACTGGCACCGCTGGCTCGAACGCAAGCCGATGCCGCTGCTGGTTGGCTCATTAGTTGTAATTCTGATCGGTTCGCTTATCGAGTTGGTGCCGACGTTTATGGTTCGCAACAACGTACCGACCATTCCGGCAGTGCAACCTTACACCGCGCTTGAGTTGCAGGGTCGCGACCTCTACATCCGCGAAGGCTGCGTGGGTTGCCACAGTCAGTTGGTGCGACCGTTCCGCTCCGAAACCGAACGCTATGGCGACTACTCGAAAGCAGGCGAGTACGTATACGACCACCCCTTTCTGTGGGGCAGCAAGCGCACCGGTCCCGACCTACAGAGACAAGGCGGCAAATATCCCGATTCCTGGCATTACCACCACATGCGCGACCCACAGTCGATGTCGCCCGGCTCGATTATGCCTGCCTACCCGTGGCTGCTGACTCAGCAACTCGACGTATCAAACACGGCAGCCAAGATGCAGGCGTTGCAGAAAGTAGGCGTTCCCTATGCCGATGCCGACGTGCTCTATGCCAACGACGACCTGAAAAAACAAGCCGACGCCGTAGCGACCCGACTCGCCGAAGATGGTATCAAGGTGAAATCGGACCGCGAAATAGTAGCCCTGATCGCCTACCTCCAGCGACTCGGCACAGACATTAAGAAAATGGAAACCGTAAATCAGTGAAAAATTAAAAGTTAAAAGTGATAAATGTCTGATGGATAATCTGTCTTATCATTTTTCACTTTTAACTCTTCACTTTTAACTTTTCCCCATGTTCAAGCAATTTATCTCTGCCATTCCGGGTGCCGATGTGTACATGGTTGGCTCGTTTCTGACCTTTCTGATTTTCTTCGTGCTGGTAGGGCTGTATCTGCTGCTGGCCGATAAAGAACACCTCCGGCATATTAGTCAACTACCGCTCGATGATACGTCTGTCTAATCAGCTACCCACCTTTATGAACAAACTTCTTGTAATCGCACCCGACTCGATCTGGAGCCTGAAATCGGGTGAGGAACTGCTCTGGCTGATGATGCTGATGCTGGTCGGCATCGGTATGCTGATTATTCTCGGCGTTACGGCGTATCTGGCGTTCGTGCTGAAGCAGGCCCTCTACCCCGATACCCAATCCGACGCGCCTAAGCTGACGTTCTGGCAACGATTTACGGGGTTGAAGCCTCTTAGCGAGGAGAAAAATCTCGCCATGGAACACGCCTACGACGGTATAGTCGAACTCAATAACCCAACGCCCCCGTGGTTTATGTATCTGTTCTACGGCACCATCGGGTTTGGGGTTATCTACCTGTTTTTGTTTCACGTTGTGAGCGTGGGCAAACTGCAAACGGAAGAATATACGCAGGAAGTGGCCGTAGCCGAAGAAAAGCGGGCCGCTTACATCAAGCTCGTGGCGGGTAAAATCAACGAAAATACCGCCACCCGCCTGACCGATGCCAAAGCCCTCGCCGATGGGCAGACGCTGTACACCCAATATTGCGTAGCCTGTCACGGAGCCGCCGGGCAGGGGGGCGTTGGTCCCAACCTGACCGATGATTACTGGCTGCACGGCGGGTCGGTGAAAGCTATTTTCCACACCATTACGGAGGGCGTTCCCGAAAAAGGGATGCTACCGTGGAAGAAACAACTCAACCCGTTGCAGGTGCAGCAGGTCACGAGTTTTATTCTGTCACTCCAGGGTACTAATCCGCCCGGTGCCAAACCCCCGCAGGGCGATAAAGTCGCGCCTGAAACCGAGAAAGTAGCGTTGCGGTAAATACGTAAATAGTTGTTACACAGAGATGCACAGAGGAAAGTGAGTTACGCGGAGATTTTTTCTCTGGGCGACTCTGTGTAATCTCCGGGCATCTCTGTGTAACAATTTGTCTCTAATAGTATGATTGACGCCGACGAATCGTTTCGTATACACCTGCCAAATCAACAGGCCGATGGCGGGCGGAAGTGGCTCTATCCACGCGCTACGTCGGGGCGGTTTACGCGCTGGCGGACGTGGGTGGCCTGGGTGTTGCTGGCTTGTTTGTTTGCCGGGCCGTTTGTTTGGGTCGATGGGCATCCGCTGTTTCTGTTCAACGTGATCGAACGGCGATTCGTCGTATTTGGCGTTCCGTTCTGGCCGCAGGATTTTTATTTGGTCGCTATCGGCCTGATTACGTTTGTCGTGTTTATCGCACTGTTTACGGTGGTGTTTGGGCGGGTCTGGTGCGGCTGGGCCTGTCCGCAGACGATTTTTATGGAGATGGTGTTCCGCAAAATCGAAACGCTGATTGAAGGTGATCACAACGCCAAACGACGCTTAGACGCCGGGCCGTGGACAACCGAAAAAGTCGCGAAGAAAACGGCCAAGCACGGCGTATTTTTTCTGATTTCGTTTCTGATTAGTAACACCTTTCTGGCATACCTGATTGGCCGCGACCAACTGGTTGCCATTATCACCGACAACCCCGCGCAACACCTCGGCGGGCTGGCGAGTATGCTGGTATTTACGGGTGTTTTTTACCTCGTTTTCGCCCGATTGCGCGAAATCGTTTGTACGACCATCTGCCCATACGGACGCTTGCAGGGCGTTATGCTCGACAAAAATTCGCTCGTCGTCGCCTACGACTACCTGCGCGGAGAGCCGAGGGGAAAGAGAGTGAAAAATGAAGAGTTAAAAATTAAAAGTGAAAATCATTTTTCACTTTTAATTTTTAACTCCCCAAAGGGGGACTGCGTCGATTGCAAACTGTGTGTGCAGGTGTGCCCGACGGGTATTGATATTCGGAACGGGATTCAGTTGGAGTGTATCAACTGCACGGCCTGCATGGACGCCTGCGACGAGGTGATGGACAAAATCAGTCGCCCACGCGGGCTGATTCGGATAGATTCGCAAAACGGTATCGAGCAGAGACGCCCGTTTCGACTAACGGGGCGAATCGTAGCCTACAGTGCGGTGCTGCTGGGGTTGCTGGGCCTGATGGGATTTCTGCTCATCAGCCGACCCGCTGCCGACGTAACGGTGTTGCGGGCACCGGGGCAACTGTATCAACGCGGGCCGGGACAGACCGTCTCGAACCTCTACAGCGTCGAAATTATTAACAAAACCTACCAATCTATGTCGCTGACTATCAAGCCCGAGCGAACAGATGCACGGTTGCGGTTCGTACAGCCGCTCTATTCGCTGCCGCCCGGTTCGCTTACCAAAGCTTTGTTTTTTATCGATCTGCCCGAACGCGCCATCCACGCCAGCAGCACACCCGTAACGCTCCACATCACCGCCAACGGCGAACCGGTGAGCGATGTAAAAACAACCTTTTTAGGACCAACGGATTGAGTGGTTGAATGATTGAATGATGGAGTGGTTGAATGATTGAGTGGTTGAATGATAGAATGAAACCATCGCGCACCATTCAACCATCCAATCACTCAACCATTCAACCACTCAACCACTCAACCATTCAACCATTCAATCATTCAATCATTCAACCACTCAACATCATGAATTGGGGAAAAGCTATTACGTTGACATTCATTGCCTTTGCCGGATTCATTGGCACAATGGTGTACTGGATGTGTCAGCAGCGCGTCGATTTGGTACGCGACGATTATTATCAGAGCGAACTGGCTCATCAAAAACACATCGACCGGGTAAGCAACGCGGCCCGGCTAACCAATTTGGTAAACATGACCTACCTCGAAACCGAACAGCAACTGGCGTTTGCACTGCCTACCTCACTCCGGCGCGGCACCATTACCTTCTACCGCCCCGCCGACCGGCAGCAGGATTTTCGCGTGTCGATACCCAACGCGCAAACCACAAGCCGCCGAACTCTTGTACCGACCAGCAAACTGGCACGGGGCCACTGGCGCGTTCAGATTAGCTGGACCGACGGGCAACGCGACTACTACACTGAAAACGAGGTGTTTTTATGAGTGCCTGGCTACTAACGGCCTTGCTGGCGGGCGTGGCCGGTAGTCTGCACTGCGTCGGAATGTGCGGCCCGCTGGCGGCTGCGCTACCCGTTGGCCGACTGCCACAAGCGCAACGCGGGATTGCCGTGGGGCTGTATCATGCCGGGCGGTTGCTGGCCTACGCGGCTTTGGGTTTAGTGTTGGGCAGTGTCGGGCATGGGCTGTTGCTGGCTGGCTTACAGCAACCGTTAGCTATTGGTGCCGGGCTGCTGCTATTGGTTTGGCCCATAGTTACCCGGAGCCGATTTGGTGGGCTAACGGCGTTGCGGCCTATGCGCTGGCTTTCGGTGCCGATGGCGCGGTTGTTTCAGTCGCCCTCGTTAACGTCATTCGGACTATTGGGGGTACTGAATGGACTGCTGCCCTGCGGCATGGTATATGTAGCCTTGGCCGGGGCCGTTGTAACCGGGAGTGCGCCGGGAAGTGCTACCTATATGGTTCTGTTTGGCTTAGGCACCGTACCCGCATTGGTGCTGGTACGTTTTGTGCCAGCGTTCTTTTCGGCAGGTCTGCGTCGGCAGTTGTCGCGACTGACACCGTTGGTAACGGTGGGGCTGGGTATTTTACTGCTGGGCCGGGGTCTGTATCAGCCTACCCTAAAATCGGATACGAAAGAGCCAATAACAATCTGTCACGGAGGGCGTTAGCAGTCGTACCTGCGGGCTTTACCTGTATTTCATATTGCTTCATTTAGCGCGCGAATTAATTCGCCCGCTAAATGAAGCAAATTCACAACAGCCCCGTAAGCGACACCACGTCATCCCAACTGCGGGTTCCTTCCCGACGACCCAATTCAACGCCTTGCTGTACCAGGACGAAAGCGGGCAACTGACTCAGGTTAAAGCTCTTAACTACGTCGGCGTGGCGAATTTCATCAACTTTCAGGAGCCGTACCGAGGGCGGTAACTGTTGTTGCAGCCGGTCTGTCAGTACCGAAAGCGATGCACCCTCTGCCGGCGGTTGAGGTTTGGCGGGCAGAAAACACAACAGCACCGCTGTCTGGGCCGGTATGTAAATTGGCGTTGTGTGCGTAGCATCCATAACAGACTGATGGAATTTCAGATTATACGGACAAAAATCGGTCGATTAATCGCTTTCAGCCCTGATGCCTGTCAGAAACGCGGCTGATTTTAGTAGGTATCGGCTATTTTTACCAGCGGTTTGCCCAACGACATGCATACGCTATTTAACAACCCTGTTTTTACCCACGCTACCATCGGCATACTTGTGTCTGACAGCGCGGGACAGATCGTATCAATTAATCAAATGGTTCAGCAACTGTTTGGTTATGAGCGTGATGAGTTATTAAACCAAAACATCGACGTGCTGGTGCCGGTGCCGGTTCAGGGTATTCATGCCCGGCTGCGGCAGTCGTTTGTCGAAAATCCATCGGTGCGGGCTATGGGCCACAACCGCGATTTACACGCCCGCCGGAAAGATGGCTCGGTGTTCCCGGTCGAAATCAGTCTCAGTTATTTTCGACAGAACGATGAGTTGTTCGTGGTAGCATACATCATCGACATCACCCTCAAGAAAGAAACCGAACGGCAGTTGCTGGACCAGCGCGACTATATTCAGCGGCTCAACGCCGACCTCGAACAGAAAGTAGCCGACCGCACCCACGCGCTCATGAATACGCTCGAACAGTTGGAGCAATCGCGTGATGAACTGACCCGCGCTTTAGCCGCCGAACGGGAATTAGGCGAACTGAAATCGCGCTTTGTGTCGATGGCGTCGCACGAGTTTCGCACGCCACTCACTACCGTGCTCACGTCAGCCGCGCTCATCGAAAAATACACAACCACCGAACAGCAGGACAAACGGCTGCGTCACCTCGACCGCATCCGGGCTTCGGTCAATCACCTGAACGATATTCTGGAAGAGTTTCTGTCGGTTGGGCGGCTGGAAGAAGGGCGTATTGAACCGCACCCCGCCGAAACGGATGTGCCGAAGCTGATTGCCGAAACTGTGGCCGACATGCAGGGGATGCTGAAAGAAGGGCAGACTGTGCAAACCGACGTGCTGTGTGACTGCCCGGTTTGGCTCGATTCGTCGCTGCTGCGTAAAGTGATGGTCAACCTGCTGTCGAATGCCATCAAATATTCGGGGCCGGGGTCGGTTGTGACGATACGGTGCCACTGCGCCGAAGAACAGCTAACCCTGGTGGTGGCCGATCAGGGCATCGGCATTCCAAAAGATGACCAGGAACACTTGTTCGGGCGGTTTTTTCGGGCCAAAAACGCTACCAATATTGCCGGAACAGGGTTGGGCCTACACATCGTTGGCCGTTACGTCGAACTGCTGGGCGGCACCGTTTCGCTCACCAGCGAACCCGGCGTGGGCACTACCGTAACCGTTGTGCTGCATAGCCTGAAAAACCCGTATCCGGGCCAGGCTGCATCACTCTTCCCGAGTCGGCACGTATGATTTTCCGTTTGTGCCATTCATGCCATTTCCGTTCGTGTGGTGTCCGTTGCGGGTCGATATGTGTCGATACCGCAAGTCCTGACGAAACTGCCGTTGTTCGTCGGGGCTTAGGGCTGTGCGGGTGGCTTCACCCTGTCCATATCCGTCGTTAAAATTATGAATGCGGCTGTCGGTTTGGGCCAGCTTCAGGTCTTCCAGCAGCACGTCGAGGTCGTTGGTCAGCGATTGTTGGCGGGTTTTCAGTTCGGCCAGATCGGGCAGCAGATCGAGGTTGTGCTGGAGAATGTTTTGGCGGGTACGCTGTTCGGCCAGTTCGGTTTCGAGCGGGGTCAGTAGTTTCTCTAATCGCTTCTGCCGACGGCGCAGTTTCCACAGCTTACTATCGGCCTGCAACCACCGGAACCAGAACGCCGACAACACCGGCAGCGCAATGCCCAGACACACAGCACCCGCCAGCGCAAACAGAATGCCGCTCAGTACGAATGAAAGCAACGCCCACGGGCTGTTTACGAGCGTCAGATTTAACTCACTCGACTCGCGTAGCTGCTGCTCGATTTTGTTGAGTGTCCGCTCGTCCAGCGTTTGCGACGTTGCCAGCGGGTCGGTGTTAAGTTGCAGTTGCCGCACCGATTTGTTGATGGCGGCTTTCAGTTGGTCGGTGCGGTAGGCTTCGTACCGAAACCAGCCCAGCACGGCCAGCGTCACAACGGCGAAACCGGCCAGTGCCAGCTTGAAACGCCCATAGCGGGAGCCATGCTTTACGGGGTCTTGCTGATACGGCTGCTCAATGAGCCGGTCGTAGGCGGGTTTCAATAGAATCGACACCATTGCCAGACCCACCGCAAAAGCCCAGGCTTCGTTGGTATCACGGATGTTGAGCGCGTAGGCCACAATTTCGTGCGAAATAATCAGATCGCCCGCCAGAAACGATATGCCTGCCACCAGAAACAGCAGCCCCGCCAGCAGCGAATACTCAGGAGCGGCTTTGGCCCGGCGTTCGCGCAGGCTCTCGCGCTCGGTCAGAATGGCCTGCCGGTCGGCTTCGTACTGACCAGCCTGTTTTGCCAGCCGGTCTACCTGTTGCGTATGCGTTTGTAAATCGGCGAAGGTGTTGCGCCGGGCTTCGGTAGTTTCAGCGGTATGCTGGTCGAGTTGACGGAGTGCGTCTCGTTTTTCCTGAATACGGTTGGTTAGCCAATCAACGCTGACCCGGCTCGACAGGTAGCCTTCGTAGGTTTCACGATTTACGCCCTCCACGCCACTCGCGTAGCCGTGCTGAAAGTCAGGCTGTTGAATTGGCTCCAGACGGTTTGGCTGTTCGGGCTGTTCGTTCATCAGGTTGTTCATCTTATTAAAACGCCTGTAAATACGCGAATAGTGCCTTAACAAACCAACTATTAGACTGGAGAATTCTATTCTTTTGCCGACATAAGCTACCCCATCCCGCGCCGTCGGTCGATGGCGTCACGAATGCGGGCCGCGCTTTCGTAATCTTCTTTTTTGATAATTTTCGTCAGTAATTCCTCCAGTTCAGCGAGCGTGTATTCAGCGTAGGAGCCTTTTTTGTCGCGTGTGCGGTCATCCACAAAATACCCCGAAGCTTCCACCACGTCGGGCGTGGCCCGGAGCGGGCAATCGAACCGAACGGCCAGAGCAATGGCATCGGAGGGCCGGGCATCCATGCTGATTGCCTCGCCATTGTCCCGAAGCAGCACGATGTCGGCGTAAAAAATATCGTTCTCGAAGCGGCTGATGAGTACTTCTTTGAGCCGCACACCTGTTTGCCGCATGATGTTCGTTATCAGGTCATGCGTAAACGGACGTAGCGGCTGCATCTTTTCCATAGCCACAGCAATCGCCTGTGCCTCGGTGGGGCCAATGACGAGTGGAATGCGCCGTTTTCCTTCCTTGTCTTCCAGAATGAGGGCGTAGTTGCCCGGCTGGGAGATGCTTTCCGACAGGGCTATAATCGATAAGTCAATTGGCGGCATCGGTTTCGTTGCGTTGAATAAACAGGCACAGTTCGCCAATGTCATCGAAGGGAGAAATTACAAATCCTTCTACTGAAAGTCGGTACAGGTTGCGCCCTTCTACCTCGATGTGATACCCGTTTTCCAGCGTAATATGCCGCCCTGCGCGTACCTGCACCGCTATCTTCATCTGCTCAAGGGCATACAGCACGAAATCTGTTTCGTTATAGTCGGACATGGTCAGTTCAGGTTTTCCCACAATACCCGGATACCGAGCACGACGCAACAGACCGACGAGAGAACGGTCAGGACGCTGCGGACGGCACTGCGACGTTGCCAGCGCAGTGCCAGGGGAACGCTAAACGCGCCGGCAGCTACCATCATGCCGCCGATGGAGCCTGTTCCGAACAGGGTCAGGTAAAGTAAACCCGCACCCGTACCTTTGATCTGGGTGAGTACCGACAAAATCAGTGCCCCGCTACCAGCCAGCCCGTGGATTAGCCCCACGCCGTAGGCCAGCCTGTGGGTGTGGTTGCTGATTGGCTGCGTGTGCAGGTGCAACACCTGACTACCCGGCACGTGTGCCACCGCATTGGTTGATTGCGTGGTCAGGCGATACAGTCTGAAAACGCCCAAACTCAGCAACATTACCCCCACGCCCGCTTCGAGGTAGCGGAAATTCTCTTCATGTAGCACGAACTTCCCGACGATGAAAATGCTACCCACCAGAAGGATTGTAGACGAGTGGCCCAGCCCCCAGAAAATCCCGTCTTTCAGCGCAAGCCCGATGTTGTTTCGGCGCGTAACGATGTTGCTGACGGCCACTAAATGGTCAGCCTCGAAGGCGTGGGCAAATCCTACGCTCAGAGCCAGCAAAAACGGCAGCAGTTGATCCATAAATCGGTTCGTTAGTGGGTAAAGTGGCTGATGACAATGCGGTGGTTGCCCGTATCGGCAATGAACAGCCGCTCTGCGTCGGTACAGATGGAGAAGGGCCAGTAAAGCTGCCTGTCGGTGCCAAAACGGGTGTTGGCGTTCTCGCTGCCAGTGTCGAAACGGGCGTGACCGATGAGGTTGTCGGCGGGTGGATTATGCTGCGTAGGTACGTTCGCGAACCACAGCAGGCGGCTATTACCGGTATCGGCTACCAGCAGCCCTTCGCCGTGAAAATAGGCGTCGTAGGTCCAGCTTTGCGTGTGCCGGGCCGGAAACAGACCGTACTGATTCTGCCCGTTGCTGTCAAAATCGGGTTGCCCCAGCACTACGTCGGCCTGTTGATGGGGGGCGGTTTGCCAGTCGTGCCAGAGCAATGTTCGGTAATATTGCGTATCGGCCACGGCCAGTTGTCCCCCCGGCCCCAGCCTGACCGAGTACGGCCAGATGGGTTGCTCCGACTCGTAGTCGCGCTCGGTAAAACTATCTTTGCCAATTACTGCCGTGGCCGGGGCGTAGGAGTCGACAGGAAGTGTGTCATAGTAGAGAATTCGCCGGTTGCCGGTGTCGGCAATCCAGAGCCGCTGTCCATCGGAGGTTACGCCGTAAGGCCAGTTCAGACTCCGCTCGGTTGGCCCGGCCCCAATGCCGCGTATGTTCGGCTCGTTATGGCTAAAGTCGGGTTGCCCCAGTACTACGTCGGCCTGTTGGCCGGTTTGGGTTGGAAACCGGTGCCAGACCAGCACCCGGTGATTCCAGGCGTCGGCCACCACCAACCGCTCACCATCCGACCACAGACCCGAAGGGTACTGCAACGTACTGGCACCGGCACCGCCCCCCGCATTGCGTCCGGTTTCAGCGGCATCGGTCTGCCCCAGCACCACGTCCGGCTCGGTAAACTCGGTGTCGGGTATGTGGTTCCAGATAAATACCCGGTTCTGCCCGGTATCGGCAACGATGAGCCGCCCACCTACGGCCCATACGCCACGCGGGGCCAGCAATGGACGCCCGGCACTGCCCCGAAAGACCCGGCTGTCATGAACCAGCGGTGGGGCATCTGGCAGCGAAGGAGTAAGATAGGAGAGGGTTGTCGTAGTCATAGTTCAACAGATACGGGGCAGTTGCTCACCCACCAGCATATTTACCACGCGCCGACCACCAATACGGCTCGTCAGAACGACCTGCCCCGGATGCGCGGCCACCACCTCGCCGATGATCGCTGCCGATTCGCCGTAGGGTAGTGACTGAAGCATGCCCACAAACCGGTCGGCAACCTCTGCCGCCACCAATGCCAGAAAGACGCCCTCATTGGCTACATAGAGCGGGTCGAGACCCAGCAGTTCGCAGGCACCCATTACTTCGTCGAGAACGGGGATGGCGGCCTGCCGGATATCGACACCGGTTTTCGTATCGCGGGCTATTTCGTTGAGCACCGTTGCCACACCCCCGCGTGTGGGGTCGCGCAGCAGGTGAATGCCTGACCCGAACTCATCGAGCAGGGCGCGCACGGTGTGGTTCAGCGGGGCCGTGTCGCTTTCGAGTGTCGTATCGAATGCCAGCCCTTCGCGCACCGACATAATGGCAATGCCGTGGGTGGCAACCGGGCCGCTGACAATGATTTTGTCGCCCGGCTGCACCCGTCGGCTGCTAATGGCCGCACGCGGATGCACCTCGCCCAGCCCCGATGTATTGATAAACAGTTTGTCGCCTTTTCCCCGCTCCACCACCTTCGTATCGCCCGTTACGACCTGTACGCCAGCCCGTTCGGCGGCTTCTTTGATGCTGACCAGCACCTGCCAGAACTCGGTCATGGTCAGCCCTTCTTCGAGAATAAAACTCAGCGACAGATACCGGGGAATGGCTCCGCACATAGCCAGGTCGTTGACTGTGCCGTTCACGGCCAGTTCGCCGATATTGCCGCCGGGAAAGAAAACGGGCGTAATCACGTAGCTATCGGTGGTGAAGGCCACCGGCCCGCCGAAAGTCAGCATAGCCCCGTCGTGGTGGGTGTCGAGCAGCGGATTTCGGAGCAGGTCGAACACGCCCGCTTCCAGCAGTTTATGGGTTAATATGCCTCCGCTCCCGTGACCGAGGGTGATTACGTCAAAATCCAGCTTGGGCATCGGGCAGGAAAGTATCATAATTTTGAAATTTGTAGAGACGCAACATCTTGCGTCTCTACGGAAGCAAAATGGTAATAGGCTGCGCAGGCTCCTTCTGATGACACCATCGGCGCACCCAGCGGACGTTCGGGGGTGCAGGCTCGACCAAACTGACTGCACTCGTGCGGTTTTTTGATGCCTTTCAGCACCAGTCCAGCAATGCAGTCGGGGCATTCGGGAGCTTTGGCAATGGTTACTGCGAATTTTTTGTCGGCGTCGAAGTCGGCCAGTTCGGGACGCACCGCCCAGCCGCTGCCCGGAATTGTGCCAATGCCCCGCCATTCGCGGTCAACGGTCTCGAACACCTGTCCGATGATGCGCCGGGCTTCGGGGTTGCCTTCGGGCCGCACCACGCGAACGTACTGATTTTCGAGACGCGCTTCGCCCCGTTCCAACTGCCGCACGGCCATCAGAATGCCCTGCAACAAATCGACCGGCTCGAAGCCCGTAACCACGATGGGCAACCCGTACCGGCGCACCAGCGGAAGGTACTCATCCAAACCCATGATGGCACAAACGTGCCCTGCCGCCAGAAAGCTCTGAATGTTGGTATCGGCATCCTGCATCACGGCCTCCATAGCGGGCGGCACCAGCACGTGCGAAGCCAGAATCGAATAGTTTTTCAGGCCCAGTTGCCGAGCCTGTAGCACGGAAAGGGCATTGGCCGGGGCGGTTGTCTCGAAACCCACGGCAAAAAACACCACGTCGCGGTGCGGGTTTTCACGGGCCAGCCGAACCGCTTCGAGCGGAGAATACAGAATCCGCACGTCGGCCCCGGCGGCTTTGGCGTCAAGCAGGCTTTTCTGCGAACCGGGCACCCGAATCATGTCGCCAAACGAACACAGCATTACGCCCCGCTCTTCGGCCAGATAAACGGCCTTGTCGATCAGGTTCAGCGGGGTTACGCAGACGGGGCAACCGGGTCCGTGTACCATCGTGATAGATGGGGGCAGCAGGTTCAGCAGTCCATTTTTCACTAAGCTGTGGGTTTGCCCTCCACACACTTCCATGAGGGTCCAGGGGCGCGTGGCGGTGCGGTGTAGTTCCGCCACGTACTGCTCAACCAGTTCTACGCTTCGGTATTCGGTCAGGTGTTTCATAGCGGGTGGCGGTCAATCTGACTGCTTTCGGTGAGTTCATCCAGTTCGCCGATTTCGGCTAAATACTGAAATGATTTCTGCGCTTCTTCTTCATCGACGACGCTGATGGCTACGCCGACGTGTACCAGTACATAGTCGCCGACCTGCGCCTGCGGCACCATGTCGAGGCTGGCTTCTTTTGTAATGCCACCGAACGAAATCTGGGCCATACGTACCAGCCCGTCGTACTGGTAATCGATGGATTTTATTTTACCGGGAATAGCTAAGCACATCGTTATCAGAGATTTCGTGAAGTAACTGAGTACAGGTAACGTGGGCCAGTTGGCCGAGCGCAATGCATTCGTCGCCGGGCGACAACTGACGATGGAAAAACAGCGTATGCGTATGTCCAAACCGGTGTCGAAGCCAATCGACCAGGAGGGCATTCTGGAACACACCCCCACTAAATGCCAGTCGGGTATGTCCCGTTTGCCGGGCCACCGCAGCAACAACTTCGACTAAGGTGTAATGAAACGTGGCCGCAATTTGCCCGACCGGCACGTTGGCGAGCCGGTCGGCCAGCACACCCGCAGCAATGTGTTGAGTCGGTACGTTGGTGCCGAACCAGGGACGGGGCAGGTAGCTACGAAGGGTCGTAAAGCCATTTTGCTCCACAAACCGGGTGGCGTGTTCCTCCAGCAGCAAGGCCGCTTCACCTTCATAACTGACCTGGTCGGTCAGCCCCAGCAGCGAAGCTACCGCATCGAAGAGCCGTCCTACACTGCTTGTTTTCAGCCGATTCTGTGGTAGCAGTTTCTGGTAGAAAGCCCACTCGACAGCCGTGAACCTGTTGCGTAGCAGGCTCTCCGCAGCGGGATGCTCATGCACCAGCGACAGGGCCGACAGGCGGGGTTCACGGGGCATTTTATCGCCCAGCAGTGCGTCGAAATAGGCGAAGTGGGCCATTCGGGTAAACGGCTCGTCGGTGTTGGCTTTGTAAGCAATAAACTCCCCGCCCCACACTTGCCCATCGGTGCCGTAGCCGGTGCCATCCCAGAGTATACCCAGCACAGGCTGGGGTTGGTTCAGCAGGTCGTGTTCGGCCAGTACAGCCGCCAGATGAGCCTCATGGTGTTGCACCAGCCGAAGCGGTATGTTCCAGGTTGCCGAGAGTTCGCGGGCCAGTTGGGTGGAGAAATAGCCCTCGTGGGCATCGGCCAGCAGCAGGGTGGGAGTAGCGTTGAACAAGGTGCGGAAGTGCGTGAGCGTTTGGCGAAACTGCTCCTGCGTGTCAAAACTTTCCAGATCGCCCAGATACTGACTTACATAGGTGTTTCCCCGCAACTGCCAGGCGAAGGTACTTTTGAGCGAAGCCCCCAACGCCAGCGTGTTTGCTCCGCTGCCTTCTGGCAGGGCCGGGATGTAGGTCGGCGCGTACCCCCGCGACCGGCGCAGCATAACCGGCTGGCGAAAAACGGGCGTCAGCCACATCACCGAATCGTCCTGCGGTACGGCAATGGCCCGGTTGTGGGTCAGGATGTAGTCGGCCACGGTGGTGAGCTGGGTCAGAGCCTGCTCGTTGGTGTAGCAGATGGGGAAACCACTCCGGTTGCCGCTCGTAGCTACCAATGGCCCACTAAAACCTTCGGCCAGCAAAGCCAGCAGCGGGGCGTAGGGCAGCATCGCGCCAATATGGTCAAGCCCCGGTGCCAGTTGCTGAACGGCAATACCCGACGCAGGCTGCTCGTGCCGACGGAGCAGCACGATTGGTGCGGCCACACCCGTCAGCAAGTCCCATTCGTCGGCCCTGACGTGGCAGTCTCCTTCCAGCGTAGCCCGGTCAGGATACAGCACCGCCAGTGGTTTGGCGGGGCGGTGTTTGCGCTCACGCAGCGTTTCAACAGTGTCGGCGTTGGTGGCATCACAGAGCAACAAATACCCGCCAATACCTTTCACGGCCACAATGCTGCCCTGCCTGAGTGCTGTTAAACACACGTCTACCTGCATTTCCTGACGCGCGTCGATGGCTGTTCCGTCTGCCCCGAACAGCCGAAACTCGACCGGACAGGCCGGGCAGGAATTGGTCTGGGCAAAAAAACGGCGGTCAGCCGGATTGTAGTACTCGGTTCGGCAATCGGCGCACATCCCGAACGGGGCCATCGTGGTGGCGGGTCGGTCGTAGGGAAGCTTTTGCAGAATCGAATAACGCGGCCCGCAGTGTGTACAGGTTGTGAACGCGTAGCCAAACCGACGGTTCGCCGGTTCGGTCAGTTCTGTTCGGCACGTAGCACACAGAGCAATATCCGGGGGCAGCAGCAGATTGGGTTGCCCCTGCACGTCGCTTTCGATAATCCGAAAGTCAGCGAAGTCTGTCGGCTCGGCTGTCTCCATCCGAATCGTGTCTATCTGGGCCAGCGGAGGGGCTTTTTCCCGCAACAGGTGCCGAAACCGCTCTGCCGTATCCCTGTCGGCATTGACGTAAATATGCACACCATCGACCCCGTTGCAGACCGTGCCGCGAAGCTGCATAGCCTGCACCAGTTGCCAGACGAATGGCCGAAAGCCAACGCCCTGTACCAGGCCGGTTAGATGGAGGTGCCAGGTCATGGGTCAGGCCGCGATGGCTACACGCCGTTTGGTTTCTGCCTTCGCCACCAGCCACTCGCACCAGGCTTCCATGCCCTCGCCCGTCAGACTCGACAGCGTAATCACCTCAATGTCGGGGTTGATGTCGCGGGCATCGGCCACTACGTTATCGACTTTGAAGGGAACGTAAGGCAGCAGGTCGGCTTTGGAAACCACCATCAATTCGCTGGTCAGAAACATACGGGGGTACTTCTTGGGTTTGTCGTCGCCTTCGGTCGATGCCAGCAGCGTAACGCGGTAATCTTCGCCCAGGTCGAAAGCCGCCGGGCAGACTAAGTTTCCTACGTTTTCGATAAACAGCACGTCTACGCCGGTGAGGTCAATGTGGTCGAGAGCCTGGTAAATCATCTGGGCTTCGATGTGGCACATACCGCCCGTCACGATTTGCAGGGCATTGATACCCACCTCGCGCATACGGATGGCATCGCGCTCGGTTTCGGGGTCGCCCACCAGCACGGCCATGTTCAGCCGATTTTGCAGGCGTTTGCCCGTTTCCTGCATGAGTGTGGTTTTACCGCTGCCCGGCGACGAACACACGTTGATAACCAGCACGTCGGGCAAACGGTCACGGATGGCTTTAGCCACAAAATCGTTGACCTTGAGCAGGCTTAGCGTTGTGTTCTCGCACTGCACGGCTCCGACCGAAGCCTGGTTGGATTTGGGTCTGTTGGTTGTCATAAGGCTATTCGTCAAATTCTACTTTGCTGATGAGTAATTCTTCGCCCTGTACTACGTTCCGGCTCGGTTTGCCACAACTGCACACAAAGCGGTACTGCTGCACTTCGGTAGTTTTATCGCAATCGTCGCAGTGAATCAGAATGGGCAGCACCTCCACGTGCAGGCTGGTCTGCTGGTAACGCGGTTCATGATCCAGCACAGCCGCAAAAGCGTTCTGCATCAGAATCGGCTGAACATTAGACAGCAGCCCCACCTTCAGATAAATGCCCCGCACCCGATTCATTTCAGCCGGAAATTCGTCTTCAAGCGTTCGGAAGATGTTGCGTACCAATGAAATCTCGTGCATGACCGAAAAAGGTAAAGTTAATCGAGACTAACCAATTGAAGCCGGTCTAACTGAGTCTGGGCCTGCCGAAGCAGGGGTTCGTCGGAAACAAGCGTTTCTACTTCCTGCGCTTTTCTGATGAGATCGTTCAGCAGGCTGCGCTGCAATCCAGGATCGTCTTCGCCCACGTACCAGCCTGCTTCTAAGTAGTTCAGGATGGTCAGGGCGCGTTCGTAAGGATACGTTTCTGCGGTGCGGATGCGGAGTGCTTCTCGGTAATACGTGATGGCTTTGGCGTAATTGTCAGACCGGGCAGCCGGGGGGTACTTGGTCAGGGCATTGGCATAGTGGTTGCAGATGGTAGCATATTCATACGGGAACTGCTCTTTGGTGAAGTAAGTCAGTGCCTGCTGAAAGGAGCTTGACGAAACGGCTGCCCAGATGCTTTTCTTTTTGGCTTCGTCGGGAACCTCGGAGTAGATGACCCCCAGATGATGCTGAATCTCGGCAAATACGGCGGGGGCGTTTTCCTGCGTAAATACCTTCAGGGCTTCCTGGTAGGCTTCCATCGCCGGACGGTAGAACTGCGGACTGCCATGCTGCGCCCAGGTATAGAGCAGCACCCCTTTCCGGTACTGCGCGTTGGCCAACAGCTCCACTGCCTCCTCTTCCCGAAAGATGCCGATGGCGCGGTTGATGTAGCCGAGTGCTTCGGCGAAACTATTCTGAAAATTAGCTACCTGCGCGGCATCGACCAGCAGCAACCCCGTTTGCAGCGTCCGGCCTTCGGTTTCGTAGGTCTGCAATACAGTCCAGAGGGCGGCTTTGGTGCGGTCGAGCAGGGCCGGGTCGTAGGGAACCGTCAGTTGCTGAAGCCACACGGCATATTGAACTGCCAGCAGATCAACCCGCGCTGTTTCGGGCGTTTGGGGGTTCTCCAGTGCCGTACTCAGCACCCGGCTGGCTTCGTCAAGCTGGCCGCTATCGAGCAGATACGTAGCAAAATGCTTGCTGGTGAAAGCGCGATGGGTTGGGTCGGGGCTGTGCCGTATAGCCATCTGGTAGGCTTCCTCCAGCGCATCGCTCGCTACGTCTTCATCGAGGTAGCCGTAGTGCAGCACAACAGCCCGATTATGCCAGCCCTGATACAGTCCGAACGTGCCAACGCCATTGACGGGCCGGGTCGGCAGTGGCACCGGCACACCCTGTTGCAGCCGGTTGGTCAGGTCGAGTGCGTCGGCTACCGAACGGTCGTGTTGGCTATATTCATACGCTTTTTCCCAGTTGCCGAGGTGCATAAACACCAGTGCCAGCAGGTTTTCGGAGCTATAGGTCAACGGGCGGGGTAGCAGCACCGGCGGCAGCGACTCGTCCCAGGGCAGGCTACCTGCCAGTTGCTGGTCGCAGATGGTCAGGTACGGCCCGGTTTCGGCTGTCTCTGCCAACGGGTAAATGCCAACCAGTTCGTCCAGCCGAAATTCGCGGCCAACGACCTGCCGGGTTGCGTCGATTTGGTCGGTAAAAAGACTCAGGTAGGGCATAGCTGTTCAGAGCGTGATACTGAGAATTCCGGTGTTTTTGAGTTCGTACAGCAGCGGTCGGTCGGTGTCGTCGAGGTCGTGATCGAGCAGAATATCCCGTATACTTACCAGCTTATCGCCCAGCAGGTTACGTTCTTTTAGTATCACCCAGTGGGTTTCGTGCAATTTCTCAAAAAATGCCTTCGACTTCCCCGCCACCAGCAGCGCATTCCGGTCGGGGTAATACACTAAGCTCACCTGTGCGTCGTTGCCGAACGCGTCGCGGGCCAGTGCCGCTTCGATGAGCAGGTTACTGTTTTTAAGGTAGAGCATGAAACGCTTCCAGGTCTTTCGTCAATACATGCGCCACCTGCTCGCCCGCCTGCCGAACGGCTTCCGACAGACCTATCTCCAGCCGGGTATCATCTACAGCAATCAGATACACCTGTATGTCGTCGGGGTAGGTATCGCCCAGGATTTTGCGGGCGTAAGACAGAGCCTGATCCCACTTGAGGCTGTGCAGAAACACCATCGGATCCTCCTGAATGGCGGCTTCTATGGCCTCGGCGGGCAGTTTATACAACGTACCCGGCGTTTCGCCCGTGTTCACAACGGCATCCACAATTCGGATACGCGTATAGCCTTTCAGCTTGAACAGCACCTCGAATGCCGATGTACCCATATCAAACAAACCAACTCCGGGCGTGCCGTCAAACACAGGCCGGAGTTGGTCGATTACGTAGCAGCCAACCCCATCGTCGCTACGAACGGGGTTGCCAAAACCCATGATGGCGGTCATAGTTTAAACTTTGCCAGTTCTTTACCCGACTTGCCATCGTGGGCGTGTACGGTGCAGACTAAGCACGAGTCGAACGAGCGGGCTACCATGCCCACTTCTACCGGGTCGTGCGGGTCTTCGATTTCGGTGCCTTCGAGTGCGGCTTCAATGGGTCCTGGTTTGCCCTGATCGTCGTTTGGGCCAACGTTCCAGGTTGTGGGGGCCATTACCTGGTAGTTTTTGATAACGCCGTTCTCGATTTCGATCCAGTGGGCCAGCGCACCCCGTGCAGCTTCGGTGGCCCCAAAGCCTTTCCCGTCTTTTTCTTCAGGCTTGATGTAAAACTCGCCGTTGAGGTCAATCTGCCGGAGCCACTCATCGATGAGCACATACAGCCGGGCGGCTTCATGCACACGGGCCAGGGTGCGGGTAAACACGTTTGGTCCCATCTTATCCATGACATCGCCAAACAGTGGGTCGAAGACCTGGTGGGGCAGCAGATTGTCTGGGTTGGCGTTCATAATCACCCGCGCCAGTGGCCCTGCTTCGGCGGCAAAATCCTGGTAGCGCGGTGCCTTCGACCAACTGTATTTTTTCTTGAAATCGGTTTGATGAAGCGTATGCGACTGCACCGGTACGGGCATCGGCTCGTCCCAGGGGTGCGCGGCTGGAACATCCTCAAACCACGTATGCGAAACGTGTTCCTTGATACTCATATGGTCGAACACGCTGTATTTATTACCGTCGTAAAATCCGCTGCGGCTAATCAGGGCTGCGTTGCGGCCTTCAACGGTTGGCTTCTGGTAGTGGTCTTTGTGGAGGTAGGTGCCATAGGCAACGAATTTGCCTACGCCCTGCCCAAACTTATGCAGCCCAAACTCTAAACTGGCCCGGACAAATAGTCCCAGATCAGAGTTGCGCTGCGACTCGTTCTCATCGACCCAGGCCATCAGGTCGTCCCAGGACTTGATTTGCAGGTAGCGTTCGATGGAGCAGCCCAGCCAGAGCGTTTCGAGCCAGTCTTTGCGAAACTGGTTCATGATGGCATGGGCGCGGGTGATGTCTTTGAGCGTGGGCGCACACATCACACCCCCCGGCACCATATAGCTCGAATGCGGCCACTGACCGCCGAAGAGGGCATACACCTCCACGGGCCGACCACTGGCTACGACACCCCGCTGAAACGAAGTGCCGACGTAAGCCGCAAAGCGTTTTACCACCTCGTCGTACAGCGGCTTGTTGGCAAATTTTTTGTTTGCCATATCGGTTGCGAAGATGGCGTAAAACCAGCGCGGAATACTCTGAATGGTTTCGGTAGCCTGCCCAATGGCACGCAAGAGCAAGGCGTTGGGAGGCAACGTAGTTTGCCAGGCCGTATCCAATGCCGACGATGCGCAGTAAAGGTGCGAGCCGCCACAGATGCCACAAATCCGGGGGGTCACAATCAGGCCCGCCTGCGGGTCTTTGCCTTCCATAATTTTTTCGAAGCCCCGAAACATGGCGGCCTGCGTGTGTGCCCGCGTTACTACGCCATCTTCCATGTACACCTTTACGTCGAGGTCGCCCTCAACCCGACCCACGGGCGAAATATTCAATTCCTTCTGAATAGCCATTTTTAGCAGGTAGTTGACAGATTAGCTTGATTATTTAGACCCCTGTGTGTACGCTTTTTCAACCCCGAGTGCGCCTTCTACGCCGTGCATAACTTTCTCGAAACCCGCCCGCATGTAGTAGCCAAGTTTAGAATTACCCGTTGGCACTTCCATTGGCAGGCCCAGGTACTTCATTGTCTTGAAAATACTGCCCTGCACCAGGTCGTGGTGAGGAAAACCCGGCTCCGTACAGCCCAGACAAGGGTGGTTAGCCCGCGTTTTGCTCGACTGTCGGTTCCACAGAATGCGGTTGCAACTCGCGCGGGTCATCGGCCCACGGCAACCCACTTCGTAGAATAAACAGCCGTTGCCGCGCTTGCCAAAGCCCCCATCCACTTTGTTGGCGAAATTGACCACGTTGGTGCAGCCCGTCTGAACAAAGTCGGTGAAGAACGTTTTGGGGCGATGGTAGTCATCGAGCAGCACGTCGCCGATGCGGCCCGTGGCAATGGCGACCAGAATCTGCGTGATCCAGTCGGGGTGGGCCGGGCAACCGGGGATATTAATAACCGGCAGTCCGCCCTTCGAGGTGTAATTACTCCCCAGAAAGCCGCCTTTGGCTTTTTTGAGGAATTGCATGCCCGTCGACTCGCTGGGATTAGGCGGAACGGCTGGAATACCTCCCCAAGTGGCGCAATCGCCGATGGCAACCACGTAGCCAACTACTTTCGAGAGGTCGCGCACCCATTCCTGCATGGGTCGGTCGGCAAAGTAGTTCATTGTGCCGGTGCCGTGGGGTCCCTGAATAATGCTACCCTCATATACCAGAATATCGCACTGGGTGCGGCCCTGTACAATGTCGTTGAGCAGGTGAATGACCTGGTCACCGATTTCCAGCCCGATAGACGGATGCCAGAGGATATTCACCCCGAAATCGGTTACTAAATCGACAACAGTCGGTTCCTCGGCGTTTAGGAATGACATGGTGTTGCCACTACATGCACCACCCTGAAGCCACAATACATTAGCCATGCGAGACGGGTTCTTAAGGTTAAGGCGACAATTGAACTATCTGTAGTGCAAATATAATTTTTATTGAGAATTAGAAAAATTTTTCTAAAATTATTTTCTGCCAACAGTACGCTCAGGTTCGCACGCCCTGAACGAGTGCCGGAGTCGCTATAGAATACGGTGGGCCAAAGGCTCAGTAATTGATCAATGGTGCCACCACATCGTCAAATTCGGCAACTCCTTCAGTGGTAAGATAAGGCTTGAGGTAATTCCAGATCGTTTGTTTATAAACGGTCTCGTTGCACAACCGCCCTCGCATGGTGTTTGATACAGGCAGAAAGATCAGACTCGTCCAGAGCGTTTCTGCCAGTTGATCGTACTGACCTGAGTTTTCTTCGGCTCGCAGTACACCGCGTTTAATCTGAAAATCGAGCCAGCTCCGAAGCTGAATAAGCATTTTATTAACGGCGCGTTGCCAAACCTGCTGAGACGGAGTCTGTTCAAGGCTCTGCTTGAAAAATTCGGCTAAGTAAAACTGGTTTTGCCGGAAAAACTGATAGTATAAACTCAACTGCTGATCGAACGCGCTCAGTTGTGGACTTTGCAGATACTGGCGGAAAATGTGGGCGAATTCATCGAGTACCTGCTCATAAACCGACTCGACAATAGCGTCTTTGGTTTTAAAATGATAGGCAAGATTGCCAACGCTGATGCCAATTTCTTCGGCAATTTGCTGAAGCCGCACTGCATCGACGCCGTACTCATTAAAAAGCCGGATCGAGGCCGATAAAATGCGTTGTTTGGTAGAGACAGACATAGGCCATTAGTTGAGGCAAACGTTGAGTTGGCTGGCCGAAACGCTGAGCGTACCGCGCTGGTCCTTGGCTGCCAGTCGGCGCATGAAGTACGCCTGCTGGGCAGCCCGCTTGGGGCAGGCGTGCGAGGTGATCCGGCGTTTGATAAACTGAAGCGGATTGGCTGTGTAGGCAAAGATAAGTTCGACCTCCCACTCGCCCCGGTACAGGTGAATATTATCGATAACAGCCGTATCAGACAGCCACAGATCGTCGTAGTAAAGCCGGAAGTCGGTCAGGTTGCCTTTCCGCTCAACAAAGTGGAGGTTGTTCAGGCCCGCCAGTAAGTTGGCGTAAGCCGCTTTATCCATTGTAAAGAGCGGATTCATAGCTACTTAAGTTAGTGGCCTTAGTATTTTCAAAACGAAAGTAGAGCGTTCTGGTCTGAAATGCTACTGTTTAGTAAAAAACTCTCACCGCACAATGCCCATACCGTTCAGATACCAAATTCATTTTTTTACGAATTAACGCACTAAAGCTTCACTTTTCAATTTGCCCACTACAAACCGCCGAAACAGTAACCACGAAATGGCCAGCAGGCCCGTAAAAATCAGACTAAGGCCCGGATTATACCACGCAATAGCCACCAGACAGACGCCCGATAACAGCAGCGCGATAAGCGGAAACGCCGGATAAAAGGGCGTTCGGTAGGGGCGGAGCAGATCAGGCTCAGTTTGCCGTAGCCGAAATAAACTCAGCAGACTACTGATATACATGACTAATGCACCAATCACCGAGAGCGTAATAATCTGGCCCGTAGTGCCCGAAAACAGGGCGGCCAGACCAATCAGCCCACCCACAATCAGCGACCAGTGTGGCGTTCGGAAGCGCGTGTTTACGTCGGCCAGAAACGCGGGCAGATACCCCGCCCGTGCCAGCGCAAACAACTGCCGCGAATAGCCGAGCGTGTTGGCATGAAACGACGCAATTAGCCCGAACAGGCCCAGCCCGGCAAAAATCCTGGCCCACGAGTTGGTGCGGCCCAACACAATTGCCAGTGTTTCGGGCAGGGGATAATCGATGCTGCTGAGTTGCCGCCAGTCGGTAGCACCGGCGCAGAAGAGCATGGTGCCCAGAGCCAGCACGACCAGTGTACCAATGCTGAGCAGATAACCGCGTGGAATGGTTTTTTGCGGGTTATGCACTTCTTCGGCTACCATCGCTACTCCCTCGATAGCTAAGTAAAACCAGATGGCAAACGGTAAAGCGGCAAACACGCTCCCAATGCCAAAACCCTCGTTATGAGCCAGAACGTTCTCAGTTTTGAAGGCTGGAGCCACCAGCACCATAAACACGAGTAATTCAACCACCGACAGTACCGTAACAATTACCGAGAAGTTGGCCGACTCACGAATGCCCAGAATGTTTACACCGATAAACACCACATACGCACCCACCGCCACCACCAGCACCGGTAAATCAGGGTTCAGGAAATGGGCATAGGCTCCCAGCGCGGCAGCAATGGCGGGCGGAGCCATCAGAAAATCAACCAACGTGGCAAACCCCGCCATAAACCCACCCGTTGGCCCAAAAGCCCGAAACGCATAGGAAAACGGTCCACCTGCTTCAGGAATGGCGGTGGTTAGCTCGGTGTAGCTAAAGATGAAGGTGAGATACAGCACCGTTACAACGAGCGTGGCAACAAGAAAGCCCAGCGTACCGGCCACGGCCCAGCCGTAGTTCCAGCCGAAATACTCGCCCGAAATGACCATACCAACGGCAATAGCCCAAAGCTGTGTGGTCGTAATAACTTTCCGTAGACCCGTCTGTGAGCCGTCGGGGGAGGTTTAGACATAGGTTATCGTTGCAGGAAAATCTGTTGAAGGGCACTCCACAGGCGTTTTTTGAGCGTTTGGTCGGCTTCTATGGTTGGCAGCGAGTCGGCCATCAGGAAGTTAATGCCAAAGAACCGAACGGGCTGGTATCGGTCCATCAGTATATCTAAATGAATGCGGCTGAACGGCACGCCGAACGTGATGAAGTGATGAATGTGCTTCCCGTGTACCAACTCGGCGAAATCGATGTCGCCCGAACCGTGGAGATTCAGCAAATCGACGCCATCGACGTTCAGGTTCACTGCCTTCAGGATTTTTTCTAAAAACAGTACGTTGCTGGGGTCCAGCTCTTCGTCGGCCAGCAGCAGCACTTTATGGTTCAACTGGGGCATAGAGCGGTGGGGCAATACTGGTGGCCGAACGGATGGCACCGTAGGCCGGGGAGCGGCTTTTGGCAGCGGTTCGGGCATAACCACCAAAACGGTAGGTTCTGGCTCGGTAGCATCAATCGCCCACGATTCGTTTCGGAACTGGAAAAGCTGATCGGTTTGGTACAGAGTCTGATAGAACGCTCGGACGGACATAGGCTTACGGCGACAATTCACCAAAACTACAAAAAAACGGCCCCGCTTTTTCGGGAGCGGGGCCGTTTCTGGTCGAAAAACGCAATTAAAAGCTGGGGCCGGAATCGCCGGACGTAGATACATCAAGCACGTCGTACAGCCAGCAGTAGGCTGTTACACAGCTTATTAACAGGTTCACTGTAATGATAATCAACAAGCCGGTGAGCAGAGCAGGCCCCCAGCCAGTAGCGGTTAGAATAATTAAATCTAAAATCAGAAAAGCCCGAACGTATCGATCAAAGAGAGACATATTGCGTTTGACTTTCATGAGCGGTTAGAGAGGAAATAGGATGAAATGTAAATATATGAAATAATGAACATAGCAATTAACCCTATGAAGAAAAATCAAACATGAGTCATCCCGAATTTTAGGGACACTCTGAAAAAAGAACCTCCTTTCTTAGCTTTGAGCATCACCACAACGCCAAAGCCAGAAAGGAGGTCTTTTTTATGGCAACGCCATGCACACAAAATAACAATACGACGCGCGTAAAGTCAACCGCGAATGACTTTCTACAAGCCCGAATACAGCACTATCTCCAACCCATTCAAGACCAGCTACTCCAGCAAATCGACAAGCGACTCGTAGCTACCTTTGCGACCTTGTTTAGCAGCATTCTGCTCTTTCGTAACACGAAGATGGGACTGCTACTGAGTGAGTTAGGAGGCTATATCGCTGGGCATGCCCACGCCCCGGCAGGTACCAAACGCCTAAGCAACCTCTTACGATGCGCCTATTGGGACGCTGCTGTTATCGAGGAGTTTTTCTGGGCCAAGACCCAACGACGCATTGCCCAACTGGCGACTATGGGCAAACGGCCTTTGCTGGTGTGGGATGATAGTCGCATCGAGAAGCCAGAAAGTTGGTTTGTCGAAGGACTTTGTTCAGTCGAAAGTAGCAAGGGGAAACGACTCACCAAGATCAAGAAAGGCTTCTACAAGCCCCCTTCAGCCCGCATCTGCGTGCCGGGCTTTCACTGGACGGGTGTATTACTGGCCGCGCTGGGCGAAACACCCAGTGTGTGCCAGATGAGTTGGTGGACGACGCGGGGCAAGCATAAAGAGGTGGGTACCAACATCATGTTCCGTCTGCTTAGGCAGTTACAGGCCCATCTGCCAGCTTCCGTGCTGCATGTGCTGGATCGGGGCTATGCCAGTAGCTGGACGATTGAGTGGATGAGCCACTTCAAACAGGACTTTCTGGTGCGCTGGAAAAAGAATCACCTACTGACTCACGGCGAAAAAGGCACCAAACAGACCCATCTGCTGGCCCGTAGTTGTGCGCCCCAGAGCCGTAAGCTCCTGCGCGACAAGGAACGTAAGATTACCAAACAGGTCAGTGTGGGTTGGCTGGCCGTTCGTCATGCGGAGCATGAGCTATTGCCTTTATGGTTGCTGGTGGTCCGGGATCGCAGGCATCAGCAACCGCCCATGTACCTGCTCACATCCGTACCCGTCCGGGATGTGCATCAGGCTTGGCTACTGGTACACAGTTACATGCACCGTTGGCAGATTGAACAGGCTTTTCGAGCGGGCAAGGCCGAGTTCGGCCTGGAGTCGCCCCGGCTGTGGTTCTGGGAGAACCGGCTAAAGCTGTTGGGCATAGTCAGTTTAGTGTATGACTTTCTGTTATCGCTGTTACGCCACTGGCCGGATTGGATACCCCTATTTTTGAAACGGTGGGTACCCCGAACAGGCAATCGGCACCGATGCTCGTCGGTGCCGATTTACAGACTGCGGTTAGCCATCTCAAACGCTTTAATGGTGGCCTTCGCCCTCACTCAAAATTCGGGATGACTCATGTTTGTCAGATAAATTGTAGTTAATTCTATGACCTGCGCGAAGGCCACTGCCCGACGCAACAACGTCAGGCTGCAACACCCTGGCGTTGAATGATGGCTTCGCGGTCGGGGCTGGTCGAAATGAAACTGATGGGCAGATTAAGTGTTTCTTCCAGAAACAGCACGTAATCGGCCAGGGCAGGGGGCATGTCATCGAATGAGCGAATCCCGGCCAGATCGGTCTGCCAGCCTTTAAACGATTTATAAATGGGCGTTACGTCGGTATCGGTCAGGTCGTATGGCATTTGCTCGGTTAGCGTACCATCGGCGAGTTGGTAGTGTGTGCAGACCTGAATTTCGTCGAAAATATTCAGCACGTCTACCTTCATCATCACCAACTGCGTTACGCCGTTAATCATAACAGCGTATTTCAGCGCGGGCAGATCGAGCCAGCCACACCGGCGCGGGCGGCCCGTGGTGGAACCAAATTCGCGTCCTTCCTGCCGCATTCGTTCGCCGGTTTCATCGAGCAACTCAGTAGGGAATGGCCCACTGCCAACGCGGGTACAATAGGCTTTAAAAATGCCGAATACCTCGCCAATCTGACGTGGTGCTACGCCCAGACCCGTGCAGGCTCCGGCGGTCATGGTGCTGGATGAGGTCACAAACGGATACGACCCGAAATCAATGTCGAGCAGTGATCCCTGTGCGCCTTCGGCCAGAATTCGTTTACCGCCCGTAAGGGCCGCGTTGATGGCATACTCGCTGTCGGTAAGCTGAAACTGCTTCATGAACTCTACAGCCGCAAAAAACTCCGTTTCGGCATCGGGCAGTATTGAGGCATAGTCAAACTGGTTTTGCTCCAGAATTATCTTGTGCGTCGTTACCAGCCGGTTATATTTTTCGGCGAAATTGGGCGACAGAATATCACCCACGCGCAGCCCCTGCCGGGCCACTTTGTCCTGATAGGTGGGGCCGATACCGCGCAGCGTTGAGCCAATTTTCGAGGCTCCTTTGGCCTGTTCGTAAGCTGCATCTAAAAGCCGGTGCGTCGGGATAATGATCGACGCTTTGCGCGAGATTTCTAAATTCTGCGTCAGGGCCAAGTTAAATTTAGCCAGCCCGTCGATTTCGCGTCTGAACACAATCGGGTCGAGTACTACGCCGTTGCCGATGATGTTGAGCGTGTCATTCCGGAAAATGCCAGACGGAATCTGGTGCAGAACATGCTTGATGCCATCGAATTCGAGTGTGTGCCCAGCGTTGGGGCCACCCTGAAACCGGGCCACAACCTGATACTGTGGTGCCAGTACATCCACAATTTTCCCTTTTCCTTCGTCGCCCCACTGGAGGCCCAATAAAACGTCTACCATTCGTCTGGAAATTAAAAAATGCCTCTATCGGGCAACCTGACTTTGTCGTTGAATCGGAAGATGTCAACGGTTACTTTACCAATAATTGATAGTGCTTCAATGAATCCGCCTACTAACCGAAAGTGTTCAGACCAGATGTCTGTACGCGGATTGTAAAAACGAACTATCTCATGATTACTCCAATCGATGGAAGCAATGTCGGTCCCTTTATTTCGCATGAATAAGCTGCTCGCTGGGCAACTTGTTTTCGGGATGAAAGGGGAACTGGAACGCTATTGGTGGGCATACTGCTTTGCTTTTGCCTTTGCCAATCGCATGATGTGTTCTACATTCATGAAGTTGTTGATTGTTTCAACCTCGTCGGGTGTAGCTGTGCCGTTTTTCTCCTTGTCCAATAGTGAATAAAAATAGTCGTGTACTTCTTCAGAAACCCTGAAACTTAACACTTTCTCTGGAGAGATATTAGCCAGCATAAAATCGACTAAAGTTGCATATGGATTCATATCAGGCAGCAGTTTTAATAACTGATTGATGGTGCAAGTTAATAATGCTTTCCGGCTCAGGCCATACGTTACGAAACGTAAACGCTGTAGGGCCGGGGCCGTGTGCGTTCAGACGTGCCAGCCGTTCTTTGGCTTCGTCGACCGTGGGAATGTGTCCCGCAGGTATCCACCAGAGTACGGTCATAAACTGGTTGGGCGAATCCACGCCGGGCTTCTCAAACCACTTCGTCCGGTCGCGCATGACGGCGGTATGCATCGAGCGAAACACGAAATGCTGCAACTGTTCCAGCGATGCCCAAACCGACATATTCACGATAATCCGCTCGTCATCGAACGGGCGCAGCGACGTAGCATCATTTCCGTCGCCGGTCAGTCGCCAGATAAATCCGTCGCTTTGTTCGGCCAGCGTATTGATGGTGTCTAACTGGGCTACGAAGTCCGCCATGATCGGATGGGCGATGGTAGAGGCGAGCATCCGCGAAATGTTCAGTTGGGCAAGGGGCATGATTTCAGTTGTCAGTGAACAGTCAGCAACCAACAGTGTTTGCAGTCCGTAGTGAGTGGTCAACAGTTATCCGTTACCATCGGCCAGCACCTATCCGTTGTTGCGGTTCCCTGCCGGGGTTGCTGACTGTTCATTGTAAACACTGTTGGTTGTTGGCTGCTCACTGTTCACTGTGTTTCGGTTTTCGCAGAAATCGCGGGCGCAGGAGCCGTAGAAGATAAGCGAGTGATGCATGACATTGAACTTCAGCATGTCGCCCACCATATTTTGAATATTCTGCACACGCGGATCGCAGAACTCCATCACTTTGTGGCAGTCGGTACAGATCAGGTGGTCATGCTGGCGATAGCCATACGATTTTTCGTATTGGGCCAGATTGCGGCCAAATTGGTGCTTCGTCACCAGATCGCAGTCAACCAGTACGTCGAGCGTATTATAGACGGTGGCCCGGCTAACGCTGTAGTTTTTATTTTTCATTGAAATAAACAACTCGTCCACGTCGAAGTGGTCTTGCCGGTTGTAGATTTCTTCGAGAATAGCAAAACGTTCGGGCGTTTTCCGTAAACCTTTCCGTTCGAGGTAGGCCGTGAAAATCATCCGGGCCGATTCAAGATTTGTTTGAATAGGAGCAGGCATAATGCAAAAGTAGTGATTTGTTAGTGATGAATGATGAACGATGAGTGATGAGTTGGCTGACGCGAGGAAATACACCGGCGTCAGCCAACTCATCACTCATCGTTCATCACTCATCACTATTCAAAAGTCAAACCGTATCACTTCATAGACGCCGGGCACCCGTTCGAGTTTGCCCATGAGCGTTTCGAGGTGGCTTGTATCCTGTACGTACAGGCGAATGTTTCCTTCAAAAACACCATCTTTCGAGTCGATGGTAACGGAGCGCATATTGATGTGTAATTCATTACTAATCACCCGCGTTACGTCGTTAACTAAACCCACGCGGTCGGTGCCGGTGATGCGTAAACCGGCCAGAAAGGCCAGTTCTTTCTGGCTCGTCCATTTAGCCTTGATAATCCGGTTGCCGTGGTTCGACATTAGCTCTACGGCGTTGGGGCAGGTGACGCGGTGAATTTTTATGCCATCGTTGATGGTCACGAAACCGAACACGTCGTCGCCTGAGATGGGGTTACAGCACTTCGAGAGCGTGTAGTCGATACGGTCCATGTCTTCGCCAATTAGCAGTACGTCGGCATCAACACGTTCGCCATGAATTTTTTTCAGTTCTTTGACGAGTGCTTTCCCGTCCTGATACGCATCGCTATTGAGTTTATTGACGCGGTTTTCTTTGGCCTCCTTGTCCGCTTTGAACTTCTTCAGCTCGGCCACGTCGATATGACCTTTGCCAATGCGATAGAAAAAATCGTCGGTGGTTTTCGAGCCGAAATACGCCCGCAGTTGGTTAATGATTTCGTTGCTCATCTCCATCCGCAGAATCCGCAGCCGCTTCGCCACCAGTTCGCGGCCATCGGTCACGTACCGCTTGTTATCCTCTTTAATGAGGTCTTTGATTTTGGTTTTCGCCTTCGACGTCACCACAAACCGCAGCCAGTCTTCGCTCGGTTTCTGCCGGTTCGATGTAATTACCTCCACCTGATCGCCATTTTGCAGGACGTGACTCAGCGGCACGAGCGTATTGTTGACCTTGGCGGCCATACAGCGTGCGCCAATCTGCGTATGAATGTCGAACGCAAAATCGAGGGCTGTGGCTCCGCGTTGCAACACTTTCAAATCGCCTTTTGGCGTAAACACGAAAACCTCTTCACTATATAGGTTGCTACGAAAATCATCGACAAACTCAATAGCCGCTTTCTTATCGCCACTACTGGCCGATTCAATCAGATCGCGTACCTGACTGATCCAGGCTTCAATGCCTGCGCCCGTTCGGGTTTCATTGCCTTTGTATTTCCAGTGAGCCGCGTAACCTTTTTCGGCAATTTCGTTCATTCGCTCCGTCCGAATCTGAACCTCTACCCACTGCCCCGATTTGCTCATAACGGTGGTGTGCAGCGACTCATAGCCGTTGGCGCGGGGCGTACTGATCCAGTCTTTCAGCCGGTCGGGGTTGGGTTTATAGTGGTCTGTCACAATAGAATAAGCTCGCCAGCAGGCTGCTTTTTCTTCTTCGGGCGGCACGTCGAGAACAATACGCACGGCAAACAGGTCGTAAATTTCCTCGAACGGCTTTTTCGATTTGCTCAACTTGTTCCAGATCGAATAA
Organism: Spirosoma montaniterrae; assembly: GCF_001988955.1. Taxonomy (NCBI): domain Bacteria; kingdom Pseudomonadati; phylum Bacteroidota; class Cytophagia; order Cytophagales; family Cytophagaceae; genus Spirosoma; species Spirosoma montaniterrae. The sequence goes on from NZ_CP014263.1 coordinate 1,418,394, forward strand.
ATCGACTTCGGACGTCCTTTAACTACGTAATTTATGTTTGTATCGGCCAAATCGGTTTCAATAGGTTCAATGAACCGGGCAATGAAGCGGTCGCGGGCTACTTTGGTTTCACGCAGCTTTTTGGCAATGTCTTTGTAAGCTTCCGGCTCAACGTGTTTCAGATACAGGTCTTCCAGTTCCGATTTAATGGCATACAGGCCAAGCCGGTGGGCAAGAGGGGCGTAGATATAGATTGTTTCGGCGGCAATTTTCAACTGCTTGTCACGCGGCATCGACTCCAGCGTCCGCATGTTGTGCAGCCGGTCGGCCAGTTTAATCAGAATAACCCGCACATCGTCGGACAACGTGAGCAGCATCTTCCGAAAATTCTCGGCCTGTTGCGAAGTGCCATACTCGAAAATGCCCGAAATTTTGGTCAGTCCGTCTATAATTCGGGCTACTTTCGGTCCAAACGCCCGGTCAATGTCGGCAATGGTTGTATCGGTATCTTCGACCACGTCGTGCAGCAGGGCAGCCACGATGCTCGTTGGCCCAAGCCCGATTTCTTCGACCGCAATCTGGGCTACGGCAAGCGGATGGTAAATGTATGGTTCGCCCGACCGCCGACGCATATTTTTGTGTGCCTCGGCAGACGTATTGAACGCCTTCTTAATCAGTTTGGCATCATTGTCTTTCAGCAGCGGTTTGGCTTCGCGGAGCAGCCGCCGGTATCGTTTAAGAATTTCCTGGCGTTCCTGTTCAAGGTCAATAATGGGCGTATTTGTGTCGGGCCGCACCGATTCGGCTACAGTTAGCGTGTCTGTAACGGTCGAATCAGCAGGTTCGGTTACGTTGATCATAGGTGGTGTCTGTTCAGGCGGTCGTGCAGGTTGTACTCAATAGTACAAGTTACACCAATATAAACAAAAGTTGAACAGAGCTGGTCAGAAAAATATGTTATGGAAAGACAGTCAGGCTGGACATTCATCAATCGAAGGAAGCGTGTGTCTGTCTGGCTTGCATCCGTAGCTTGTTGTTTTCGTCTCTTAATAAAGCAATGGTTTCCCTGAGCGACCCCACCAAATCTTCGTAGAGTTGTCGGGCATCGAAAGTTGCTCCCGTTTCTTCATTAGCAGGCTGAATTACCCGAACCTGTAGGCCACCGGGAAATAAATCAACTACATCGATACCAAACACCTCAGCGAGTTTGGGCAGGTAATCGACGGTGAACACCCGCTTGTCGCTCTCCCAATTGTGGTAGGTAGTTTTGCAAACGCCGATGCGCTCGGCCACTTCTTTTTGCGTGAGTTTCGTGCGCTCACGATGTTGGATAAGGACAGCACCAAAAAGAATCATACGTATTGATAAGTTATCATGTTTCTGTCCAAAAATAGCGATTTGGGTGATTTATATTATAGCTAATACTTTTGTAAATTGTAGTTGTGGATAGAAATTCACGTTTTTAGGCCGCTTTCCACGATGATAGTACAAAAAGGTTACGTTTTTTAGTCAGGCTATCAAGTTTAACCTGTCACATTTGTGATGTTAAAAATGAATTAAAAAAACAGGTTTTTTCATGAATCCGGTAAGTGCTATTCCATCATCCCAACCTCGTTACCAGAACGTCAATAAAAATGCCATTAGTACTTTCTTTGTGCAAGACCAATATATGCAGATCGTTAACAGTATTATTTGTAAGCATAGTATTAAAGATGACTTATTAAGCTTAGATACGTACAATACTCATCAGTTATACATAAAATTATTCCGATTTCTATCTCCTTTGTTCCCAGCTATTTCGGGTCAGATTGTAGACGAATTGTCGCTTAGTGGGTATCTGTATTTCCGTTCGCTACTAATTGCCGACGGTTTGGAAGATAAAATCACAAACAATTTTAATTTAGAACTATTGGATGAACAATACAACGTAGTTGAAATTTTAGCAAGTGAGTCTCTGCTATTAATGAGTAAGCATTTTCCTGAATACACGCCCTTCTGGCAAGAATTTCAGGAATTGAAGCAGGAGTACGAACGTACAACATCAGTAGAAAAGCAACTATCAGTAGACAGGCCGCTGTTTAGTGAGAACTTATTTAAAAATATAGCTACTGGAAAATCAGTAATGAGTCATGCGGCAGTAGCGGCTTTCTGTCACCTCACTGGTGATTTTGCTTATCACTGTGATTTGAAGCAATGCTTAAATCATCTTCATATCGCTATCCAGTATATGGATGATGTTGAAGATTTTGACGAGGATATAATAAACGGACAATATACTTACCCGCAGTATCTGATCGGGACCTACCTCAATGAAAGACAATTACACACAAACAACTCTCGTGAGTTACTAAAATACCTACACTTGTCTGGAATAACGAATAATTTGATCGGTCAATCTCTTATTCATTTGGAGGAGAGCAAGGCTATTGCTTTTCGTCTTAAACTTGATGATTTAGCTATATTCATCGAGCGGAAAATAGAAAAATATAAACTTCACAAGCAAGAGATAACCTTTTTGATAAAAAAGGCAGAAATAAAAATTGGTAAGAGCGTAGTATTTTCTCAAAACTATTCATTGGGTGAATCTTTAGACAGGGCCAGTAATTACTTGTCAGCAAATGCTGATGAAGAAGGCGTATGGACAGATTTTTTGACGAGTGCTGGCTTTGGTGAAAGCTGGATTACTGCATACGTAGGGCTACAATTAGCGGAATCGGGAAGACATAAGTCTTTGCTAAACAAGAGTATAGATTGGCTGATGAATCCGAAGCTTTCTGAAAGACCAATTTCGTATAACCATTCGGTAATACAGGACGGGGATACAACTACATTTTCGATTGGCTTTCAAAATGCTATGGGATGGCCCGTTAGCTCCTGTCAGTATGCAGACTGGTTTCGGTTTATGAATAATGATGGCGGCTGGGTAACCTACCGCGATGAGCAAAATCTTCGTCGTCGGCTCATGTTGGAAGAAGAGGGCGTAGCGGGGTGGCTGTCAGCTAAAAACTGTGTTTCGGCTGCTGCTGCTTATGTGCTTTCCTGTCGTCAGGATTCGCACGACCATTTCGAGCTGACGTGTCAGTATTTAACTGGGAAAATAAACGAAAATGGTTCTGTTGATTCATATTGGTGGACAGGGCCGACTTATGCTACCGCTTATACGGTCATGGCTTTGTCGAGAAGCAGACAGCATCGACACAAAACACAATCGTCGGTCGATTGGCTGCTGAGTTGCCAACATCCAGGGGGATATTGGCTTAATGAGTACGTGAAAACTCATAGCCCTCTCTTTACGGCCTTGTGTATAAAAGCCCTTATCTTATTTGATGCCAAACGGTATCAAAAGCAAATAAAGCAAGGAATTGACTGGTTATTAGCAGTTCAGACATCAGACGGTAGCTGGCAGACTAATCGCGTTCTGCAAATACCAGCCACCGATATTGACGATCCAAGTACTGTTTTTAGCTGGCGGAATAGCTCGTTCGGCGTGAACTGTATTGTAGATGACCATAACCGAGTATTCACAACAGCTACAGTCTTGAATGCACTGGAGTTGTTTGGAGGTCTCGCCAAAATATTGCCTCCGGAACGCAATGAGGTGTAAGCCAAAAAACCTAAAAAGAGTAGGCATCATTTTTTCAGTATCATGTGACTATGTCTAAATTTTTAGAAAACTCTGAGATTCAAAACGTATCAGAACTGTTTGAAGTGGAAGAGTTAGAATCACGTCTTGAGATGGCCTGGAGCAGTTCCAATCCCTGTTGTGGCAATGGATGTTGCTGCAATACTACCTGCCCTGGTTGCACAGGCACCGGCGGTGATGCGGGTTGCTCTCCTCCCCGTGATATAGTGTGTAGCATTGACGTAGCGGTTTAACAACAGTATAGGGGGCAGACGGTTTCTGCCCCTACCACTTGCCGCAGACAGAGTGTTCTACATGCAAACCGATGTATAGCCGATTTTAGTTATGATAAGCCTGCTGTTATGACCCGAATCTTACTGTTTACAGTGTTATGGATGTACGGTAGCACTGATTGGGTGTTCGCTCAGACCACGCAACGCGCCTGTACGGTTAGCGGTTTTGTGCGAAACCGCGAAAACGAACTTTTGCCACATGCAACCGTGCAGGCAATAGAAGGTGATCGGATTACACAAGCCAACAGTTATGGATTTTATTCGATTACGGTTCCATCCGCCGATTCCATACATCTGCAAACATCGTATGTAGGCTATGCAACGGCATCCGTTCGGCTGGCTTGTCGGCAGAATGCTATAGCTGATGTACAACTCGACGATACAAGCCATCAACTTAACGAGGTTGTTGTTAGCGCGTTGTCCCGACAGGCGAACAATTCGCTGACTATTTCGCCCAAACAATTAGCTGACATCCCGTTTATGCTCGGCGAGAAGGATATTGTAAAGGGATTTCAACTTATGCCCGGTGTGCAAAAGGGGATCGATGGAAGCGGAGCCTTGTATGTGCGCGGGGGCAACGGCGATCAGAATCTGATTATTCTTGATGAAGCAGTTGTATACAATGCCTATCATGCGTTTGGTATCTTCTCGGTTTTTAATGCCGACGCTATCAAAAATGCTGAACTGATAAAAGGCGGCTTTTCGGCGCAGTATGGGGGGCGGCTTTCGTCGGTTATGGCAATTCAAATGAACGAGGGCCGACGCGACAGTTTTCATGGCAAAGCATCCGTTGGCTTATTGTCGGCAAAGGCAACTGTCGAAGGTCCCCTTGCAGCCGGGAAAGGGTCATATATGCTGTCGGGTCGGCGAACTTATTTCGACGCGCTGACAGCCCCCTTTTTTGACGATAATTTTCGGGTGAACTACTTCTTTCACGATGTAAATGCTAAAGCTAATTACGATTTAGGGCGTGCTAATAAACTATTTATCAGTGCCTATATCGGTCAGGATAACGTAGGGGTCCGTGAAAAAACAACGAGTATGCCCCCCAACCGATTTTTTAACGACTTTCAGTTTAGAATGGGTTGGCAAAGTCAGACCGTAACCACCCGGTGGAATCACGTGTTTTCGGGTAAAGTGTTTATGAACACGTCGGCGATTTTTTCAGCTTACACGTTCAATCTGAGTCAGAGCCAAAACAGCCAGGCCCTTTCATCCGAAAACCGCTCATTTACGACCAATCTTCAGTATGCGTCTAAGGTGCGCGACATTAGTCTGAAAACGGATATCGATTATTTTGTGAATGCCAGTCATGCTCTCCGATTTGGCGTTCTACTCACGCGCCATTCCATCACGCCTAATTCCATACAGGCAAGCGACTCGCGGGCTGGCACCCTAACGCAAAACGTCGTTCAAAATCAGCCTGCCGTATCTATAGAGGGAGCGGCTTATGCAGAAGATACGTACCGAATAGGTAATTGGTTCAAAGCGGTGTATGGCCTGCGGCTGTCGGGTTTTCAGACAGGAGCGCGGAGTTATGTGAAGGCCGAACCTCGTTTAAATACCGCTTACACGCTAACGACGCAAACGGATTTGTATGCTACCTACGCCCGCATGAACCAGTATATAAACCTGCTGTCGAATTCAGGCGTGGGTTTCCCGACGGATATGTGGGTGCCAGCAACCGACCGGATCGCTCCGCAGCAGGCCGATCTGCTGACGGTTGGTTTCTCTACCCGGAGGGGTGTCAGTAGCTGGGTGTTTAGTGCAGAAGGCTACTACAAAACTATGCGTAACCTGTTGTCGATCAGGGAAGGGGAAAGTTTTTTAAGCCTCAATAAAACAGATAATGGTCTGCGGATTGCCTACGACGAAAACGACTGGCAGGACAAAATAACGCAGGGAACGGGCTATAGTTATGGCACGGAATTACTGGCTCGTAAAAACCACGGCAGGCTCACGGGCTGGGTCGGCTACACGCTCTCCTGGACGATGTATCAGTTTCCTGACATCAATGGTGGGGTAGCGTTCCGTCCCAGGCAAGACCGCCGTCATGACCTCTCGGTGGTGGGTGTCTATAAACTAAACCGTGTGGTTCAGGTTTCGGCGAATTGGGTTTTTGGCAGTGGTCAGCCCATAACCGTCCCGGAGAGCCGCTATGTGGCAACCGCGCATGTGCCGCTTTTTTCGCTGAATCGAGACGCATCAACTGCGCTGACTTACCCTGCGCGCGGTTCGGTGTTGCTGCCAGCCTATCATCGGCTCGATTTGGGCGTACAGTTCATAAAGCAAAAATCGCGTAACCGTTCCCGAACCTGGGAGATTAGTGCCGTGAATGTGTATAACCGGCAAAATCCAGCTTTTTTCTACGTTGATACAACCGGTGGCAGCAACACGAATGCCGGTCAGCTAAACCGGGTCGTGCTGGTGCCGTTCATACCGTCTGTCTCTTATTCGTTTACGTTCTGACTATGAAGGCGTTATTTATTGGTTTTTTGCTAAACATCAGCGTAGTAGGGTGCATACAGGTAGTAGAACCGCTGGTGCCTTTTACCGAACGGTTAGTGGTTCAATCATACATCAGCCCCCAAGATAGCGTGATTATCGTAGCCGTTGGCAAGTCGGCACCATTGACGGGAATGGGGTTAGCAAATCGTCTTGTCAATCCCAAAGACGTTACGGTAAGGCTTACGGCAGTGGGTGGTACTTCGGTTACGTTGATTAATCAGGCGATGAGCCAAGTAGATTCGGCAAATGGCTGGGTGCGATTTGGGGCTTTAGCCCGGACGTTTCCAGTTGAGTACGGAAAAAGCTATCAACTCAGCGTATCGCATCCGCAGTTGGGCGTAGCCGAAGGTACATGCACAGTACCCGCCCGACGAATCGACCGCGTCAGTGTAAACGTCGATGTTAGCAAAAGGCCCGACGTGCCCGGTGGGCCACTCACGGTCGGTATCAACTGGAAAGACCCTGACAATGCACCAACTTACTACAGTTGTACGCTTTATTCGTCCATTGAGCTAACTGACCCGCTGGCTACTCCCAGAGTGATTACTACCAGTCAGCCGACACTGTATCTATCGGACGAAAACAAGACTGGCGATTTAGTCGGCTCTGGAATAAGGTTCCCTGTTAGCGGTACCGAACGGTTGTTTACGAACCAGTCGTTTGTGGTGGTATCGGTCTGCCTTACCGACGAGTCTTATTACCAGTACAATAGCAGTTTAACCCGGCAGCGTCGGGAGCAAACTGCCAGTCAGATTCCCGAACCTGTTGCCATTGTGAGCAACATACGTGGAGGATTCGGCGTATTTGGAGCCTATACCATCACCAATATTCTTACCCGTCTGTGACAATGCAATCATTTAATGCTTTCGAACCGGGTTTACTTATTCCGCAACTTTCTGCTGATGTGGAATTTTACCCCTTCGACTCGAACACGTATTTAGTTAAACACGGGCTGTTAGGCCATCAGTTACGGGTTAGTAAAGCCATCATGCAGGTGTTGGAGTTAGTGGACGGTGAACGGCCAATTCAAACCATTGCCACTCAGATGTCAGTTCAGTTGAAAAGTGCTGTCAGCAGTCAGCTTGTTTTTGATATGCTGTACAAAGGGCGGTTGTCGCAGTGCGGCATTGTACTCTCTGAACAGACTGTAGCCTCTAAAAAAGCCGATGCATACATCTGGGCTAAGATAATTCTACTGAAAGCACATCAGATCGATAAACTCTGTGATTGGCTGGCACCGCTTTTTCGGCCTAAGTTCTTTTACGCTCTCTTTATGTTGTTGTTAGTTTATTTGCTCACTCTTATACTGAGTCAGAGTATTGACATAGCGAAGTTTGCCCACTGGAAGTTTGGCCCGTCTATGGCTTTGTATTTTTACGGTATTTTTATTCTTAGCACATTGTTGCATGAAATAGGACACGCAGCCGCCTGTCGTCATTTCAACGTTCGCCACGGTCATATTGGGCTGGGTATGTACCTGTTAGCACCAGTGTTTTTCGCCGATGTGAGCGATGCATGGCGGGTTTCTAAATACAAACGACTCGTCATTGATCTGGCCGGAATTTTTATGGAACTGCTGTTCTACTCGCTTATATCTGTCGTGTACTTCTGCATTGATAATCAACTTGTTCTACAACTTATTCTTCTCAGATTAATCGGCACAACAGCCAATTTAAACCCATTTCTACGATTCGACGGTTACTGGGCCTTGTGCGACTTGACGAATGAGCCTAATCTGAGGACAAAATCAAACGCGCTGTTTCAACAAACCCTAACCTGGCTTTTTAGTAGTACAAAATCTCCCTTGAAGACCACACGTGACTATCTGATGGTTACCTACGCTTCGGTAAGCTGGTTTGTGATTATTTTTTTCATTGCCAGTTCATTACTCTATAATTCTGGTGCTATAATGTACGCCCCCCACCATTTGGTCAGGTTGATTGAGCGCATTATTCAAAACTGGGATACCATTACTATCACATCAATATGGCAGTCGATTACCCAGTTGTTGCTACCGCTATTGTTCTATTATATGCTCATCAGGCTGCTGACTCCTCTCGTTATCCGTTTTTGGAAACGTTTGCAACACAGGAAGCTGCATTACATGCGAACGAGATATTAATTCCCATCCATCCCTGCTCAGCAATTTGTTTTTGTTGAAGGTAGGTTGTTTTGTTAACTGTTAACGCAAAATTTATGAATTACAAATTGTCGCACTACCTTGTTGCTTCTGAAGAGATTAACCAGAAGAAATCCCGCATTTTGTTTTCCACCCGTAGTTGCCGAACCATCAAAGTATCTAAACATTGCTATGATACGCTAATAGAAGGGGCGTTCGACCGTATTCCGGCTGGTCTGATTCAGAGGCTGACCGATGTGAAGGTGCTTGTGCCTGCCGAAGAAGATGAACTGCAAATTGTGGTTTCTGAAAATAAACAAGCAATTGCCGACGAATGGAATGGTGCGCTTTATGAAGTGATACAACCTTCAGCCATGTGTCAGTTAGGTTGTTACTACTGTGGGCAGAATCATACCAAGAACTACTTAAATCATGACCATTACGATAAAATTCTGCAACGCATTACCATGAAAGCTAGGATGGGCAACTTTACGTATTTCTATATTGGCTGGTTTGGAGCCGAGCCACTCATGGGACTACGGCAAATGCGCGAATTAACGCCTATGCTCAAAAAACTGGCCGCGTCGTATGGCATGGGCTACGGTGCTAAAGTCGTCACTAACGGACTGAGCCTTAAGGAAAACGTTTTCGAAGAACTCGTTAACGATCTGGCAGTGAACCACATCGAAGTGACACTTGACGGTACGGCCCCGTTTCACGACCAGCACCGATATACGAAAGAGGGAGGAAAATCATTTGACCTGATCCTACAAAACCTGACGAATATTCTCAACAAACCCAATTTCGCTGATTACAAATGCCAGATCACCATCCGTTGCAACGTTGACGAAAAAAACTGCGAGGGGGTGAGTCCTCTTATCAAATTGCTGGCTCAGCATAATCTCCAGCGTAAAGTAGCTTCTTTCTATCCAATTGGGGTGTATTCCTGGGGTAATGATGCTCATAAAAAATCGTTGACCAAAGAAGATTTTGCACAGCGGGAGTTAGACTGGATGCTGGAGATGATGCAGTCTGATTTCCCAAAATCTACCTTTATCCCAGACCGAGTCAGGCGGGTTTGTTTCGCCGTGTCGAAAATATCGGAACTGTACGATGCAGAGGGTAACATCTGGGATTGCAGCGAAGTGTCATATGTGCCGACCTACGAAGGTACTGACTATAAGCTCGGTAACTTGTCCACACAGGCAACTGACACGTTGACGCGGAGTCATTTAAACGATTGGAATGATACAGTTCTCACGGATAAACATCCGTGCCACACCTGTACAATGTTGCCGGTGTGTGGTGGTGCCTGCCCGAAATCATGGAGCGAGGGCATTAGAGCCTGTCCGCCAAACAAATTCAACATAAAGGACAAGTTGTTGATGCAGTACGTGTTAGGTGTAGCCACAAAAGAGGAGTCGCTTGAGCGATACGCCGAACTCAAAACGGTACAACCCCAATTGGGATGGTTGCCTAAAATGGAGGCTTTATTCGCAAACGTGGAACCAGGTTTACTAAATTATTCCGATGAATAAAATACGTGTATTTAATCTGACTACGATAGCTCTGGGACTCGTATTCTTGTTTTCCGGCGTCTCCAAAGGTATGGATATTGCCGCCTTTGGAAAGGTGTTGAGTCAATACGGATATAAACAATTTTTTTACGTTGCCCCAGTTGTTTCAAGTTTTGAGCAGTTTTTGGGCTTTGCTATGATTTTCGTCAGCAAGCCACCAAAGATAAGTTTTCTGGCGTTCTTGTATCTCATCATGGCAACGCTCATACAAACAATCGGCTATACAGTTTTTGACATTCAGGATAGTTACTGTTTCGGTTCGCTGCTAACACTGTCACCTATGATGGCGTTTCTAAAAAATATAATTATGTTGGGAGCGTGTTTATGGATATGGACAAGTTACCCGGCAGCGGTCAGTAACCCCCGTTGGTCAATGCTCCGAATTGGCACGGCTGGTCTGTTTAGTTTAGTTGCTTTAACGATTGGAACGTTTGAAGTAAAAGCCGCACACGACCAGAAAAAAGATTTGTTTACGGGGAAAGACATAACGAGTATTCAGCTTAATCGACTAATACCCGTCCCTAAAGTAGACAGTTATGCAGTGTTTTTTTTCCTGCCATCCTGTTCTCATTGCCAGGAAGCAGTTCCTGATGTAAAGCGATACGAAGAAAACGGCAATGTAAAGACACTCATTGGGGTATATCCCTCTTACGTGTCAAAAAGCGAAATAGAAGCGTTTAAGGCAGATTATGGCGTTACTTTTTCGACTTATGCCTGTGACATCAAGGCATTGAATCGTTTTGTGAAAACGTATCCGACAGTATTGCGTGTGAAGGGTACTAAAATCGTAGAAGCGCACATAGGCTCAATGAATGACACTCCGTAATACTATTCTTTTTGCTATTCTAAATCGCATAGAACTCATGAAAATATCAGTCTATTCCTGGCTGCAAAGGTGCCTGATTCTCTGTCTGGTTACATTAGGTGCGGCTTGCCAACCTTCATCTATCTCGACTAAAAAGGTAATGAAAATTTCAGGCGGCACTAACACAACCGACAAACGAGCCGTTTCTAATTTTATGGCTATTGATGTGTCGCGTGCCATTCAGGTGCGGATAACCAAAGGAACAATGCCCAGTTTAACGCTCGAAACAGGCGTCAACTTTCTGCCCTATATCATCACCGAAGTAAGGCAGGGCGTACTGGTGCTGACTATAAAAGATGATGTACAGTTGCTCGATGGCTCCATTATTGCGAACGTCGTTATGCCTTCGCTCGTATCGGTTCGGGCGTCGGGCGCATCGGTTATCAGCAGTTCCGATACGTTTGGAGCAACAGACTTTGCGACAACTTTGACGGGTGCCAGCCAACTAAGTATGCCCCTGACTATGCAATCGATTACAGCAACAATTGAAGGGGCATCAACGGTCCGCCTTACTGGTCAGGCACAGACGTTGACAGTAGCTGGCCTGAGTGGAGCCAGTCAGCTACTAAGCGGAGAGTTACTGACCAACGTGTGTTCGCTGAATGTATCAGGAGCGAGCCGAGCTGAAGTGAACGTTAAGAAAACACTTAGCGGAACAGTGTCCGGAGCCAGTCAAGTGCAATACTGGGGCGGTATCGTTGCTTCTTTACATGTAGATGCTTCCTCTACGGTTTCCCGACTGTAGCAGATTTTATCTATGTCAGAGAAAATTTCGCCGTGACACTACTTGCCTGTTCAAACTTATTCGTACCTTTGCAGGCCGAAAAAGAAAAGTTGTAAGGAAAAGTTGTAGAGTTTTAGAGTAGTAAAGCTGTAGAGTTGGCATGCCTTCCGATACAGCGAAGCAACTTTATAACGCTATAACTTTAAAACTGCCAGACTGCGGGCGTGGCGAAATTGGTAGACGTGCCAGACTTAGGATCTGGTGCCGCAAGGCATGGGGGTTCGAGTCCCTCCGCCCGTACAAGTTTTGAATGATTGAGTGATTGAACGATTGAATTATGAGCCTGTCACGCCCATTCAATCAATCAACCATTCAATCATTCAATCATTTTAAACCGATTCTGTTGTGGAAATTACGCTCGAAAAAGCCAGCGACACCAATGCTTCGCTGAACATCACGCTGACCCCGGCTGATTACAAGCCCGAAGTCGATAAAAAATTGAAAGAGTATGGCCGCAAGGTTCAACTGAAGGGCTTTCGGCCCGGCCACGTACCGACGTCGCTCGTGCAGAAGATGTACGGTAAGAGCATTCTGGTCGATGAGATCAACGCCATGTTGAGCCGCACGGTGAGCCAATACATCCGTGAGAACAAACTACAGGTTGTGGGCGACCCGGTGCCGAATCGCGATCAGGCCGATGCCATCGACTGGGATAACCAAACGGAGTTTGCGTTTAGCTACACGCTGGGGCTGGCGTCGGAGTTCGACATAGATTTCTCCGATCTGCCGAGTGTTACCCGCTACGACATTCAGGCTGGCGAAGCTGAAGTAAGCAGCACTATTGCCGATTTGCAGCAGCGGTTTCATAGCCATACACATGCCGACGAAGTGGGCGATTCCGACACCATTTACGGCGAACTGAAGCAGGTAAATACACCCGAAGGAGCAGAGGCTTTTGCGGCTAAAACCGCCTTCCCGATGGCGCAAATGGCCGATGACGCCAAAGGTCAATTCGTCGGTAAGAAAAAAGACGATACCATCACGTTCTTGCTGGAGCAGGCGTTTCCCGATGAGAAAGCCCGCGCCAACGCTACCGGTGTGAAAAAAGATGAAGCCGCCAACCTGACCGGCGAGTTTACATTTACGATTGACGACATTACCCGCCACGAACCTGCCGAACTGAATCAGGAGTTTTTCGATAAGGTGCTGGGAGCCGGTGCTGTCGACAACGAAGAGCAACTGCGCGTGAAGGTAGCCGAGATTATTCAGGGGAACTACGCCCGCGAGTCGGACAGTCTGCTGCGGCTCGACATTGAAAAAAACCTACTCGACAACACACCTATTCTGCTGCCCGACGAGTTCCTGAAAAACTGGTTGCTCGAAGTCAACGAAGGTAAGTTTACGCCCGAGCAGATTGACGAGCAGTACGACGATTTCACCAAGTCGGTGAAGTTGCAGCTTATCAAGAACAAAATTGCCGACAAGGCCGACATCAAGGTTGAGTTTGAGGAAGTGCTGAACGTGACCCGCCAAATGGTGCGCGAACAGTTCGGCTTCATGGGTGGTGAAAATGAGGAGATGAATCAAACCATCGACCGCATTGCCCGCAACTACCTGATGGACGAGAAAAACAACGGTCAGAACTACACGAGCACGTTTAACCGGGTGTATGACGACAAAGTAATCGAATACGCCAAAACGCAACTGACCATTGTCTCCCAGGACGTAACGGTCGATGAGTTCAAGGCAATGGCTGAGAGTAGATAACTCTACGTCAGACAATCATAGTATAAAACAGGCCCGGTCATTGATCGGGCCTGTTTGTTGTTGTTGTGGGGTTTGTTACTTTGCGGATATCAAGAAACCGACAATGAACCTAACGTACCGACTCGCCACCGAGGCTGATTTGATTGAGATCGTGCGTATGCTCTCCGACGATAAATTAGGCGCACAACGGGAAGATTTTCAGGAATCGCTATACCTTCTATAGACTTCTTATAGACAGAACAGGCTGTGTTACATTAGAACAAGCGGAGCCAGGGAAGGGCATATACATTTGGTTAATGCCTTCAACTGAGCGACGTACAGGTAGCCAGTTTTCGCGGATAATCTATCAACCACCCCAACGTTATGCCGGAACTATTCGCTACACTTCTTCGTAATTTTCGCCGGAAGCCAATCGGCATTGGAGCCAGTAATTATCCACTCAGAGTCAGCGGGGTGCTAATGGCGAACCTGATTATGTTGGGCTACGGCTATGACTTCGGCTTTTCAGACGCGCTTATCGGTATCATCCTGTACTTTCTGATTCGCCCGCACTTGTTGTATGTGCTCTATCGGTTCAGTGGCTCAAACTACAATGTCGAATTAATCTGGCTTTGGTTCGATACGTTCTGGGCGGGTATCGTGATGGTTATGCTTTCGTTTTCAATACAGGCGTCGGTTGCGCTCGCTATCATGACCTGCGCCGGTAACATCGGCGTGCGGGGTATGCGGCAGTTTTTATACGGACTACTTGCCATTGGACTGGGCATCGGTTTTGCCGGGCTGTTCATGCCCATTCAGTTCAACTATCAGCACGGTTTCTACGTCGATCTGGCAACCGGGTTTTCCATTTCGGTCTACACGCTATTTTTCTCGTATACGGCTTATCGGTCAGCCATTTATCAGAAAAAGCTGCGTAAAGAAATTGAGCGCGAAAAGCAGCATTCCGATGAACTGCTGCTCAATATTCTGCCCGAAGAACTCGTCAACGAATTAAAAGAAAAAGGCATTACCCAGACCCGGCTGCACGACGAGGTAACGATTATGTTTACTGATTTCAAAGACTCTACGCAAATCAGCGAACACCTTAGCCCAACTGAACTGGTAGAGGAAATCGATTACTGTTTCCGTAATTTCGACCGGATCATCAGCCGCTACGATAGCATCGAAAAAATCAAAACCATTGGTGATGCTTACTTGTGTGTGGGTGGGTTGCCCAGTTCGCACCCTACCCACGCTACCGATATTGTGAGTGCTGCGCTCGAAATGCGTGACTTCATCCGTCGGCGCGGAGAACAACTCCAGGGGCAGGGCAAACAGGCATTTCAGATACAAATTGGTGTTCATAGCGGGCCGGTGGTGGCGGGGGTTGTTGGGGCAACCAAATTTGCTTACGACATTTGGGGCGATACAGTGAACACCGCAGCCCGGCTGGAGTCATCGAGCGAACCGGGACACATAAACGTCTCAGAAGCAACGTATCTGCGCATTAAATCGCAGTTCGAGTGTCTGTACCGGGGAAAAATATCGGCCAAAAATAAAGCCGATATGGCGATGTACTATGTAGAGTCCGCCTTTCAATTATCCGCCCTTTATCAGCCCGTATGAACACAGCTTCTGCCTGGCAACACATCCTGCATCGATTAACCATCGGTTTAGATCCCGAACAGACTTACCATACCGTAGGAAATACGATAGACGTGGCCGAACAGGTCCACCAAATTGCCCAGGCAGAAGGCATTACCGACACCGAAGAACTGAACCTGCTTCAGATAGCCGCTTACTATCACGATGCCGACAAAATACTTTAGAGTAAATCAGGCAGGCTTTGCCGCAGGAATAAGCTTATGAATGTCAGCAAAATACTAATTGCCGTTGGGCTGTTTCTCATTGGTTCGTTTGGGCATTGGTATATTATGTACTGGCAGTTCAAATCGCCGAACTGGATACGGTCGCCGGTGCCGTATGTATTGGCCGTGGGTTGTACGTGGCTTTGGATTCAGGCATCGAAGTATGGCGTCGAAGGGCTGAATGGCTCGATGTGGGCGAACCGATTTTTGTTTTTTGCGACGGGCGTAATGGTTGGTGCCATTCTATACCCGTACCACTTCGGTCAGCCATTCACCGTCAAAGTTCTTATTCAATTGCTGCTGGCACTCTGTATTTTGCTGGTTTCTGTGATTTAATTCTGGCATATCCCAAACGCTGCATATATGAAGAGCCGTTCTGCTAATTGGAACGGCTCTTCAGGTAATACGACATTGAGTCAGGTGTGGCCCACGGCTGGCGCATGTAGAGACGCAAAGGGTTGCGTCTCTACACCGGATGGTCATTCGTAGAGACGCAACCCTTTGCGTCTCTACATGCGCCAGCCACACGTCAAATTAGTGCAACTACCTAAACTACTGATACTGAATGTACATCGGTATGGGGTTGAGAGCCAGTACCTCTTCGGGCGTCATGATGCGCGAACCGGGCTTGCGGAAGTCGTTTTTGTAGAACAACTTGAAGCCTGTGTACTGGACAGGTTCTTTTACGATGTAATCCTTGTACGAATCTTTTTTAAGCACTGGCGGCCCCCAACCGTCCATATCCATCACAATCTGCACATTGGGGTCGAGTTTGATGTTTTTGTAATTCTTAATCATGCCCTGCGTGAAGCGGTGAACCACCAGCACTTTGGGCGGCAGGTTGTTTTCTCTCACGACGCGGCTCAGAAACTGCACCGCCTGATTCACGTCGGCGGCATCGTAGGAGCCAATTTTGGTGCCGGGTTTCGCCCCTGTCACCATCGAGAATTCCGGGTCAATGCCTAAATGAACGAACGGCAGTTTCAGGTATTTCTCTAAAAACTTCATTTCGCCCGCCAGTGGTGCATGACCTCGCTGGATATCCAGAAACACAATGGCTTTGTGTTCGTTGCCCCACTTCAAAACTTTCTTGATGGTTTTATCAGACATGCGCATTCTGTAACCGCCGTCTTTACCAGGTGCGCCCTGCGCCGAAATGGCTACCAGATGGAGCGCGGGCTGAATAGGCGTTTTGGGGTCGGCTTTTTGCCAGTTCTCAATCTCATTGTCTAACCGGCGCAGCATTTCCTCTTTCGGGTACTCGCCGAGGATACCCATTTTTTTGGAGTGCGGATTGCCGTAGTACGCGAAAATGCGGTGTTTGGGCAGAATGGCCTCTGTAGGGGCGTAGGTGAGCGAATCGAGGGTGGAGTCGCCCGTGCTGACGGCTCGTGTCGATGACAGGGCTGGTGGTGTTTCTGACGAATCGGATGAAGTGGCTGACGTTGAGGAGGCTGCCGACGCTTCAGGAGCCAGCTTACCGCGTTCGGTAGTTTCTTTTGAGGAAGATGAGCAGCCAGTTAAATGGCTGAAAGCCAGCAGAGTAAGAGCGGCTATGGAAAAACGCATACAGGGCAGTAAGTTAGTCGGTTACTTTATAAAAAAAGGGTTAGTGCCAATTCGAAGGCACATAACCCTACGGTGCAAGTATAGAATCTTATGGCAACTTTTCAAAACAAAACCTCGCCAAGTCCCAGCCGCACAATCGAAAAATCGTCGTCGGTAGCGTCAATGATGGTAGAAGGTACGTTGCCGCCATAGCCACCGTCGATCACAATATCGACCTGATGCTGAAATTTCTCGAAGATTAGTTCCGGGTCGGTCGAGTATTCAATGATTTCGTCTTCGTCGCGGATGGAGGTCGTGATAATCGGGTTGCCCAGTTCACGTACAATCTGCCGGGGAATATCGTGATCAGGAACGCGAATACCTACCGTTTTCTTGCTGGTATTCAGTACTTTAGGCACACTGCCGCTGGCTTCGAGCAGAAACGTATAGGGTCCTGGCAATACCTTTTTCATAAGCTTGAACGCCTGATTACTCACGCGGGCATAGTCGGCAATGTGGCTCAGGTCGTAACAGATAAACGAGAAGTCATTTTTTTGCGGCTTCACCCCTTTGATACGGGCTACCCGCTCCACAGCGCGGGCGTTGTGAATATCACAGCCCATGCCATAAATTGTATCGGTAGGGTAAATAATTACGGCACCACCGCGTAACGCATTGACTACGTGGTCAATTCGGCGTTGGTCGGGATTTTTTGGGTAAATCTTTAAAAATTCAGCGGGCATACGTTCTCAGGAATCAATACAGCGTAAACGCTGGTTGGGTTCCAACAGTTTTGAGCTATATTGATGTAAGGTTGTCAGCCTAAGGCGGCAAAGGGGCTGTGCATCCGGTTGCGGTGAGGCAGCATCTGCTTAGAATAGTGCCATCGGATGTATTTTCGGTAAAGCCCATTCACGGGTACGTGTAAACGACTCATGCCCAGCACTAACTCGGTGAGCAGACCGGGTTGCTCGATTTGATGTAATAGCCCGCCAAACTGAAGAGCTAATTTAAATTGCTCGGCGTAAAATGCCTTGCGCACAAACCGCCGAATGCGTTCGGCTAAGGCATGACTCTCGTCGGGGGTACGGCAGCGGTCAAGGGCTTTTCGGCAAACGGCCAGCGACGATGCCAGTAGCCGGTTATCGGGCAGCACCACCTGCGCCGACAACGAATCGGGCAATCGACGTTTCTGCATTAGCACTTCATCGAGATACGCATACTGATATAGCCGCGACGAACGAACCCAGAAGTCAAAATCTTCATAGGCCAGAGATTCGTCATAACCACCTAATTCCTGCAATACGTCCCGGCGCATCATCATCGTAGGCGTAGAGATAAACGACGATTCCAGCAGTTGGCGAAAGACATCGCCCGATGGTATTTTTTCAATTGCACGCCCTTGCTCGTCTACCGGATAATGAACCGCTATTTTTTTGCCTTCACGATCAATGTAAACGGCGTTCGAGAAAACGACGGCATATGGCCCCGCCAGCCGTTCAAACAAATCAGCCTGTCGCGAAATTCGACCGGGTAGCAATACGTCGTCGGCAGCTAAATCAATAAGATAACGACCACAGGCCAGAGCCAGGCCCTGATTGAAAGCGCGATTCAGGCCAACATTGGTTGGGTTCTGAATGAACTGAATTGCGGGATGCTTCGCCACAAAATCGGCGATTCGACTGGCTGTAGCGTCGGTGCTTCCGTTGTCGATCACAATCAGTTCCACATTCGGGTAGTCCTGATCAATAACAGACTGGAGCGCATCGGCTACGTATGCTTCATGGTTGAAACTGGTACAGATAACGGTCACCCACGGTTTAATCCGGTTGAGATACGGACTCATGGGAAGCGTGTTCAGGTTGGATTGACCGGTAACGGAAATCATACGAATACTGAGTTGAGCACAACACAACAATGACGAATTGAGCTAACTGGAATTATTGGTACAATACTACAGCAGTGTTGTCACCTATTCGTTCTTCTTTTGATTAAACGGAAAACTTGGCGTAGTTTTTTTATTAAATGAACATTTTGGCATGATTTTTCCATAAATGTTTCTCTGAACGGTTCGATGAACAACTTTCGGGAAGTTCACCAACTGTGCTTTTACATTTATGGGTTAGGGTTCACAAACGTCACCTCATGTATTGGAGGTGGCGTTTGTTGTTTTAGCCGCTACATCAGGGTCTTTTTCGCCTTCCAGATTATACAACGCTACATTCATCTCAAACCCCAGAATAAGCAGAAGCGAGATCAGGTTAATCCAGATCATCAGTGCAATGAGCGTACCAATTGATCCATACACTTTGTTATATGAACCAAAATTGGCCACGTAATACGAAAAGGCCAGTGTAGTTAAAACAATTAATAATGACGCAGCAATGGAGCCGGGTGTTACAAACGCCCACTTCATATTTACGTCAGGGCCAAACCGATAAATAATAGAGACAGCTCCCACAAATACGCCAAAGACAAGGGCGTATCGGGCCAGGGTCAATAGCTTAACAACAATAACGTTATTGAGAATACCAAACCGTAGCAAATAGTCGCTCACGACACCGCCCACAATCAGCACTACAATTGCCAGAACAAGCGCAAAGGCTAACGTAAAGGTTAAGCCAATAGCAACAGCACGAATCTTGAAGAATCCCCGGCTGTCTTCTGAGCGATGCGATGAGTTGAAGGCATTCATTAGGGCAACCAACCCGCTCGTGGCCGAATACAAAGCCAGCAAAAAACCCAGCGACAGCACTCCCCCGCGTGGTCGGCTAATGATGTCGCGAATGGTAGTGTTGACCGTGCTGAACGTATCGCCCGGCAGCACCCGCTCAAAGAAGGCCATAATCTGGTTGTCCAGATTCTCGATGGGGATATACGGGATCAGCGTAAAGAGAAAAATAATGGTCGGAAAAACAGCGAGAATCAGGCTATACGATACCGAAGCAGCCCGCTCGCTCGTGTCGTTCTCAATGATTTTTGCGGTCATTTTCCGCAGAAATTCATACCAGGTTGTTTTTGAGTCGAAAGGCCGGTGATCGCGCAGCCATACACGCACGCCCCGCAGCGCGTTGAAACTCATTAATTTGTCGAACATAGCGTTGAATAGGTGTAACCCATTTGTCTAACCTATTCAACAAAAAAAGGTTTGATAGCCTCAACCAGTTCGGGTGGGGCAGAGCAGGGGCGTCCGGTATCGGCCCGTATGAAAACAAGCGTTGTTTGGCCGGTATTGAGCAAATGTCCGTGCTGGTTAAAAACCTCATAATCGAACATGAATCGCGTTTTGGGCAATTGCGGAATTGTTACCCGAATGGTTAGCAGATCATCATATCGGGCGGGGCGGATAAAGCGCGAATTCAAATCGTAAACAGGCATTTGAATACCCCGCTCTTCGATGTCTTTGTAGTTTAGGCCCAGTTGCCGCATGGTTTCGACACGGCCAATTTCGTAAAAACGGGCGTAGTTGCCATAATAAACAATGCCCATCTGATCGGTATCGTAATAACGGACCCGGATACTCGTAACGTCGTAGGTAAACATGGTGGTTATTTCATGATTTTCATTCGATTCAGTGCCTGCTGATACAGGCGGGCGTTGGCGAGGTGTTCGGCCAGCGTTTTTGAGAAGGTATGATAGCCGTTGAAACGCGCATCGACCACAAAATATAGGTAATCGTGCTGTTCGGCGTTCAGCACGGCGTCGATGGTGGCGGGGGCGGGGAGGTTGATGGGGCCGGGCGGCAAACCGGCATACCGGTATGTGTTATACGGCGAATCGATGGTCAGTTGTTTGTTCAGTAGCCGCCGGATGCTGAAATCGCGCAGGGCAAAAATAACGGTAGGGTCAGCTTCGAGCTTGATGCCCCGCTTCAGCCGGTTGAGGTACACGCCCGCAACGCGCGGCTGCTCGTCGCGTTTGTTGGTTTCGGCAGCCACAATCGATGCCAATACCTGCGTTTGCGTTTGCGTCAGACCCAACGCTTTGGCTTTAGACTGTCGTTCGGGCGTCCAGAATTTTTTATACTCAGAACCCATGCGTTCCAGAAAGGCATCGGGCTTGATGGTCCAGAACAGTTCGTAGGTATTGGGCAGAAACAGGCATACGATGGTGGTGGTGTCGAAGCCAAATTTTTCGCAGGTAGCGGGGTCGTTGAGCAACTCGCCAAGGGCTTCTGAGCCAAACGCGAACTTGCTGCCCACGCGCTGAATTAAATCGCTTTTCTGACGCATACTGTTGAATGTCAGCATCATCGGGTCCTGGCTACCATTGCGCAGTTTAACCAGCACTTCGCGGTTGCCGGCACGCGGGCGAATTTCATAGCGGCCTTCTTTTACCAACTCCGGGTATTTCATCAGCTTAGCCAGGAACCGGAACGACATCTCGTCGTTGAGCACTTTGTGTTTTTGCAGCGTGTCTATCACCGACTCGAAGGTGGAACCACGCGGAATAAGCAGCGCAAAGGTTTTGTCGCCTTCGCGGACTTGCAGGTTAGGGCTTTTGAAAATCTGCCAGAAGTAGAACGTGAACGTCGTCAGCAGGATAGAGACGGTAAGGAAAATGCCGATTTTGATAGTACGCGACATAAAGTACAGTGATGAGAGATGAGTGATGAACGATGCGTGAAGAAAAATTCATCAGTTAAAATTCATCATTCTTTCTGCAAATTTACGCCAAATCCCAACCAAACACCGTACCCGTTCATGAAGAACACCCTACTTCTTGTACTTCTTACTACACTTTTTAGCCAGGCATGCCGTTCGCGGGTCGATAGTCCGCGCGCCATGAATCCGGCGGCTGTGGTGCGTCAGCGTGCCATCGATGAAATCCGCGAAGCCGACCTGAACTTTAGCATTCTGTCTGAAAAACAAGGTATGGCGAAAGCGTTTACCACCTATGCTGCCGACGATGCCATCAAACTCAACGACGGTGCGGCACCCACCATCGGGTTCGATTCGCTGCGGGCGCAGATGGCCCGGATGCCCAAAACCGAGGCCGTGCTGACGTGGCAGGTGCTAAAAGCCGATGCAGCCCAATCGGGCGATTTGGGGTACACTTTCGGGCAGTGGCTATTGAGCAGCAAAGACGATGCCGGTAAAGTATCTTCTCTCGAAGGCGTGTATGTCACGGTCTGGAAACGGCAGCGCAACGGCCAATGGCGGTTTGTGATCGATGGTGGCAATCAAACCGGCCCGGCGAAATGAAACGGTAGATAGATAAATAGGAAAAATCTGCTTTTCGAGCTTGATTTTCGCGCCGTTCCGGGTAAAAATGGTACTTTTGCCCCGAACAAACGCACCCGGTTTTGCTAGTTCGCTCATTTTCCTTTCGTCGGCAGTCCAACAGTACTTCGCTTTATACGATCTCCTTCTGGTTGCTGAGTGCCAGTAACTTTCTTTTTTCGGCGAGTTTCTCGATGATGATTCCCGAACTGCCCGATTACCTGCGGCAGATGGGTGGTCAGGCGTATGTAGGGCTGATTATCGCCTTGTTTACGCTTACGGCAGGTGTATCGCGTCCGTTCAGTGGCAAAATTACTGACACGGTAGGGCGGGTGCCGGTCATGGCTTTCGGGTCTGTCGTTTGTTTTATTTGCGGGTTTTTATACCCATACCTGCTTACGGTCTGGGGGTTTCTGACGCTCCGGCTCATCCACGGCTTTTCGACTGGCACCAAACCCACTGCAACCTCCGCCTATGTAGCCGATGTAGTGCCTGCCAATCGCCGGGGCGAAGCAATGGGTACGCTTGGTTTGTTTACCGCAATGGGCATGTCGCTCGGGCCGGCCATTGGTAGCTGGCTGGCCGACGATTTCTCGATGAACGTGATGTTCTGGACGTCATCGGCGTTTGCCCTGCTGTCGATTCTGATTTTACTGCGGATGCCCGAAACGCTGGCCGACCCAAAACCGTTTCGGTTTGCCCTGCTAAAACTGAATAAAGACGAAATTTTCGACAAGCAGGCTATTCCGCCGTTCGTGGTACTGTTTTTACAATCGTTCGGGTCGGGTGTTGTGCTGACGGTAGTTCCGAGCCTGAGTACATCGCTGGGAATCAGTAATAAAGGGCTGTTTTTTACAGTATATACGGTGGCGTCGCTGCTGGTGCGATTGGTATTCAGCCGGTCGTCGGATCGGTATGGGCGGGTGCCGGTGCTGTTTGTCTCAACCGTTGTTCTGGCGGTGTCGATGGGGTTGCTTATACTGGCAAATTCACCGTGGTGGTTCTGGCTGGCGGCAATTTTTTACGGCATGTCGTGGGGAATGAACTCACCTACCGTACAAGCCTGGACCGCCGATTTGAGCGACGAAGCCACGCGGGGTCGGGCAATGGCAACCATGTACATTGCCCTTGAAGCAGGTATCGGTATTGGTGCCGTGGCATCAGGCTGGCTGCTCAATCACATCCTGAACGATGCCAATGGCACACCGGGCGGCATCGACGCGTCGTTTGCACTGTCGGGTGTTATGGCGGTGCTGGCCGTACTTTATTTAGGCTGGTACTGGCGCAAAAAATGACTGATATCGAACCCCAAATTCGCCCGTTGGTCGATGCGCTGAATGCTACCGGGCTGGTGCAGACGTTTTCGAGCTGCGCCGGACATTTCGCGCCCGACGAGCAAACGCTGCGCGACCGCAACCATGCCGAAGTACGGTTTGTTCCTGCGCCCGGCGTTTCAGACAATGCGGTAGAAAATTTTCTGAGCGTGCTACTGCAAACCTACAAAAAACGGCACGGCCTGTTGCCCGTCGCGCTTATCGGCTACAAACTTTTCACGCCCCTCGACGACGATACCACCGAGCAAACCTACGTACTCGAACTACGTCCGTTTAACCGCTTCGATCCGCCCGACCGCAAACGCGCCGATATAGACCGGGCCATTGTGCAGGTGTTAAGAGTGATGAGTGATGAGTGATGAGCGATGAGTTTGCTGACGCGGAAACTCATCACTCATCGCTCATCGTTCATCACGCCAATCAAATCCCACAGATTTCCGTACAGATCTTCAAAAACGGCCACGGTTCCGTATGCTTCAACCGAGGGTTCGCGCACGAAACGGACGCCGTTTTGCCAGTAGCGGTTGTAGTCGCGCCAGAAATCGTCGGTGTGCAGAAATAGAAATACACGCCCGCCGGTTTGGTTGCCGATGCGGCTCTGCTGCTCCTCGCCAACGGCCTGCGCCAGCAGCAACCGGCACGAGCCTTCGCCTTTGGGCGCCACCAGCACCCAGCGTTTGGTATCGCTCAGGGGCGTGTCTTCAATTAATTCGAAACCAAGCGTTTGTGTGTAAAAGTCGATAGCCTCGTCGTAGTTGCGCACGACGAGTGCAATGTGTGCCAGTCGTTGATTCATAACTATTCGACTTGTTTCAATATGCTCTGAAACGCCTTAGGGGTCGGTGCGTCGAAACGCATAGCCTGACCCGTAACGGGATGGTCGAATGCCAGCACTTCGGCGTGCAGGCCAAGCCGCCCGATGGGGTCGGTGGTGGCTCCGTACTTGGCATCGCCCGCAATAGGATGGCCGAGATCCTGCATGTGTACCCGAATCTGATTTTTGCGCCCCGTTTCGAGTTCAAGTTTCAGCAGTGCGTAGCCATTGGCCGCTTTTTGTACGCTGTAATTCGTGACGGCCAACTGCCCCCCTTCCGGGTTTTGGCTCGAATACACAATCAGGGCTTTGCTCTCGCGCAGGTAAGACGTAATAGTGCCGGCGGGTGGTTCGGGTACGCCCTCAACCAAAGCCAGATAAGTACGCTGCTTCGTTGTTGCGTTCCACGACTCCTGCATAAGTCGCTGCACTTCCTCGCTGCGGGCAAACACCATTACGCCCGACGTTTCGCGGTCGAGCCGATGTACAATAAAAATTTTGTTTTTTGGATTCTGCTTCTTCACATAATCGCTCAGAATGCTGTAAGCAGTACGCTCGTTGCCCTTGTCGGTTGCCATCGACAGTAGCCCGGCGTGCTTATTGATAATCAACAGATTATGATCTTCGTGAAGCAGCGTCAGGCCCCGGTACTGGGCGCTTTGGGCGGTGCGTTCGGCGGTAACGGTCACTGCCTGACCCGGTTGAAGCGGATGGTTATATTGCGTATACACGTTTCCATCGACCAGAATCTGCTTATTTTTTAGCAGCGACTTGATGTTGTTGCGGTTTTTGCCGGGCAGATTGGCAAGTAAGAATGCCATCAGTTCGCCGGGGGCTTTCACCGTCAGGTCGATGTTGCTGCGTTGCCCGCGTGGTCGGCGTTGGGGCCGGTTAGTTTCTTCCATCCGGCAAAGGTACAGCTTTCCACGTAGGCGATTTATTTTCCCAGCCACTCTTTAAAAGCTGTCATACGGTCGCCACTGACGAAAACTTCGTGCCGGGATTTAGGGCGCAGGTCGAGTTTGAGTTTGCCTGCCGAGTAGGTATGAATGGTGTGAATGGCCGACAGTGAAATCAGAAACTGGCGGCTGATACGGAAAAACTGACGCGGGTCGAGCACCTGTGTCAGTTTGTCCAAACTGTAATCAACGGGTAGGGTAGTTCCCTCTTTGTCAACTAAAAAGACGATTTTTTCTTCCAGAAAAAAATAGGCTACGTCGGCAGTTTCGATGCTGCGAATTTTGGTGCCGATGGTAATCATAAACCGGTCTTTATAGTCGGCCTGTTTGGGTCGGCCAATCAGATTCAGGAGTGTTTCCAGATCAGGCGCAGCCGGGGCCGACGGGCTACCCGCTCCGAACTGCTTTTTCAGTGCCTTGAATTTCTCGATGGCCGCTACCAGTTCGTCGTAATTGATGGGTTTAAGCAGGTAATCGATGCTGTTGACCTTAAATGCCTGAATCATGTACTCATCGTAGGCGGTAGTAAAAATAACCGGTGTAGTCAGCGTTGTTTGCTCGAAGATGCGAAAGCCGAGGTCGTCTTCGAGGTGAATATCCATAAACAGCAGATCGACCGGCGGGTGCGTTTCCTCAAGCCACGCCACGGCATCGGCCACCGACGGAATGCGGGCCAGCACCGAAATCGTGGGGTCGTATTTCAGCAACAGGCTCTCTAACCGTTTGGCTGTCAGGTTCTCGTCTTCAATAATGAGTACGTTCATAGCCGAGTGATAGAATGATTGACTGGTTGGATGGTTGAATGGTTGAATGATAGAATGATAGAATGACTGAATGGTTGAATGGAGTGCAGGGGTTACATTCAATCATTCAATCATTCAATCATTCAGTCATTCTATCATTCAACTAAGTAGGGGTATCTTCACAACAAAGCGTTCTTCGCCTTCTTCAATACTGACGGGGCGGTTGGTGAGCAGGGTGTAGCGGGTGACTATATTCTGTAAACCAACGCCTGTCGAAACTTCCGATTGCGGGCGAGGCTGGAAGTTATTTTCAACAACCATACAATCGTTTTCTAAATAAATCTGCACATGCAGCGGCTCTTTGGCCGACATGCGGTTGTGTTTTACGGCGTTTTCGACCAGCAGTTGCAGCGTGAGCGGGGCAATGGCATACCGGCTTTGGTCGGCTTCAGGTACGTCGATAATCACGTCGAATTTGTTCTCGAAGCGAATGTTGAGCAAAAACCGATACGCCTGAATAAACTCCAGTTCGGTTTTGAGCAGCACGCGCTCATTGTCGCGTTGTTCGAGGATGTAGCGATACGCCCGCGAGAGTTGATCGATAAATCTTTCGGACAACTCGGCGTCGGCATGAACCAGCGACGACAGAATGCTGAGGCTATTGAACAGAAAATGCGGATTTACCTGGCTTTTCAGCGCGGCAAACTGCGCCTGTACGTTTTCTTTTTCCAAGCGTTCGGCCCGCACCTGCACGTCTTCGAGCCGCCGATTGGCCCGGCGGTTGGCGGCTAAATAAAACGCCGATAACATGGCCATCACCGTGAGGCTATTGTTGGCTTTGGCGCGTTGGTTGCGGTTGCGGGCGCGTTGTTCCGGGCTGAGTGGTGGTTCTGCGGGGCGTTGGGGGGCAAGGCTGTACCGCGTATAACCAAAATTATCTTCCAGAAAATCGCTGGTAGAATGCCAGATGGTGAAAAAACCAATGTTGAACAGAACCGCTAATCCGTTGGCGATGAAGAGCGTAGCCAATTGAGCCGGAATCCGAAACTCGATCAGAAAATTCTCACCCTGCCGTTTGAAAATCCGTTGCTGCAACCACTCGGTAAACACCAGCCAGACGTAGAAAAACAACAACGTTAGCGCGATTTCGACCACCCAGAATGGCAGCGAACGCAGTACCATTTCCCACGACCACTCAGAAATGTTGACATACAACCGGAGCGGCCAGTAAACAGCAAATACGCTCAGGGCGAGTTGCCATTTTTGTTGGGTTGTCAGGCGGTACGTCATACGGCAGCGGGTAGCAGGTCAGTTAACAAAACTAAGTACGGCTTTAGGCCAACCAAAAACAAACCCGCCGAATGCCAGATTTCATCTGCCGAACGCCGGGTTTGTTGACCCCACCCCTGTCCCCTCCCCGTTAGGGAGGGGTGAAGCTCAACAAGCTTCGCGCTTCTTGCTCCTTTCTAACGGGGAGGGGACAGGGGTGGGGTGTTACGACTGTACCGTTATAATTTTCTGAGCGGGCTGCTCATCAATAACAAAGCGGTTCGTTACGGTTTCATTGCCGACCGATACGGCCAATTGATAGGCACCATTTTCCAGTTCAGCGATGTTGAAATACTGACGCAACCCATTGCTCAGGTCAACTTTCTGGGTATATAGTACGTTACCGTTCGCATCGCGCAGGCTGACGGTGGCAACGGCCTGTTCGCGGCCAACGATGAGTTTAACGCGCTTGTCAGTAGTAACGGTTACGCTCGTGGCAGGGGCCTTGTCGGCAGTGGTTTGGGCGAATGATGCGGTTCCGGCTACCAGACCCAACATCAACAGAAGTGTATTTTTCATGGCTTCGTTTGTTTTTGTTTCGTTTGACTGTGACAAAGTTGCGCCGTGTTATCTACTCCGGAAAACGAAGCTGACGGAATGACGATTTTTGTGGTATGAGTCTGGTTTTCAGTGTGCTGAGTGGCAATTGAAATCGTAATGCATACTATTAGAAGTTGCTGTTTTACCTTTGGTGCCAAACGTTCGTTCAACCATGCATCGTTTCTATTTGGGCCTTGCCCTATTGCTCGCCGGTTGTGGCGGCTCATCGAACAAAACCGAACAGCAAACCGAAGCCGCTACAAGGGCCGCTCCGTTTACGTTGCCCTACACGCTCAACCAGCCCGACCACAATACTACGCTACCCAAAAAGCTGAAAGAAGTGTCGGGCCTGACGTATTATAAAGCCGATAAGCTACTTTGTGTACAGGACGAAGAAGCCGTGGTGTACGTCTATGATACGAAGAAAAAGCAGGTGGTGCAGGAATTCGGTTTTGGCGGTTTTGGCGATTATGAAGGCATCGAATACGTCGATGATGAGGTATATGTGCTGCAAAGCAACGGCGACCTGTTTCGGTTTACGCCCCCCGCCGACACTGACGCTATTGAAACCGAAGTAGCCAGTAATATCCGGCGTACTAAAACAGACTTGCCCGAAAAAACGGAAGTAGAGGGACTGGGCTATGAGCCGAAAACCAAACGGTTGTTGTTGGCCGTGAAAAATGGGGGAGGAGCATCGAGCGATAAAACCGTGTACTCGTTCGATTTGCGGAATCGGGCCGTATTCAAAGATATGCAACTGAACGACGAGCAGCTAACCGGCGCGGGCATCGATCCCAAATCGTGGAAACCGTCGGGCATTGCCGTACACCCGATTACGGGCGAGTGGTATATTCTTACCTCTGCCGGAAAACGCCTGCTTATCACCAATCGTCAGGCCAAAATTCTATACTCCGAACCGCTCGATCCAAAACTGTTTCGCCAACCCGAAGGCATCTGCTTTGCTCCCAACGGCGACCTGTTCATCGCCAGCGAAGGCGACGGAAAGAAAGGCTACATTATGCAGTTTACGTATAAAAAGTAGAGACGCAAGATGTTGCGTCTCCTGACCGGATGGTTTAGGCTGGCCAACTGTCGTCTCCTGACCGGATGGTTTGGGCTGGCGCATCAGGAGACGCAACATCTTGCGTCTCTACGCGCTGGCTTACGATACCACAAAATCCATTGCCTGTTTCAGGGTGCGTTCGCTGCCCGTGTTGGGGTCGCTGTAGGAGCGTTCGCCAACGGTGATGTCGAGTTCTTTACCCAGTAGTTGTTTGGTATCCAACTCATCGCCTGCCTGCACGTCGATGCCTACCCGCTCGAATAAACTGACGATGTTCGACATGCCCGCCCGCGACTGGTAGAAACGGTGCGAAACATAGCCGGTTTCGTTCTCGAACCGAACGGCAAAAAACGGAACGCCTTTATTTTCGCTCGTACCTTCTTCAATATCGGTGATCGTAACATGCTGACGACCATCGGCCAGTAGGGGTTTGTCCTGCCCTTCTTCTATGGCGATTTTCATAACGTATTTATTATGTTTGATTTGTATTATAAACTGAGGATTTGTGTGATTGTTTTGTCGTAATATAACTCGCAGTAGGCCAATTGGTTATTTTTGACCAAATCCGTTGCCTGTCATGCTTAGTCGTCGTTCGCTTTTAAAAACTGCTGTCCTCGCGCCTGTTATCGGTGCTTTTCAACCGCCCGTTTCAACGGTGAAACCGCTCCGGCTTAAACCCGGCGATACCGTTGGGCTGGCCTGTCCGGCAGCACCTGCCTACAGTCGCGAACAGGTGCAGGTAACAATAGAATCGCTGGCTGCGCTGGGGCTGAAAACCAAACTGGCACCTCATTTCTACGACCGCTACGGCTACCTCGCCGGGCACGACGCCGACCGGGCCGCCGACCTCAACGCCCTGTTTGCCGACCCGACCGTACACATGGTCATGGCCATGCACGGTGGCTGGGGTTGTGCCCGGCTGTTGCCCCTGCTCGACTACGACCTGATGCGCCGGAACCCGAAACTGCTCATTGGCTACAGCGACATCACGGCCCTGCTGCTGAGTATCTACGCCAAAACCGGCCTCGCTACCCTGCACGGCCCCGAAGGAGCCGCCACCTGGAATGCGTACACGGTCGATTGGTTTCGGCGGGTGCTGATGAACGGCGAAGCAGTGACGTTTCAAAACCCCGCCGAGAAAAGCGATTTACTGGCGCAGACAAAAGACCGCATCTGGACAATTCAATCCGGTACGGCACGCGGCCAACTTGTAGGCGGCAATCTCACGGTACTGTGCCACCTCGTTGGCTCACCCTATTTGCCCGACTGGCGTGGTAAACTGCTGTTTATTGAAGACGTGGGCGAAGACGTCTACAGCATGGACCGGATGCTAACACACCTGAAATTAGCCGGTATTCTGGGACAGGTGGCGGGGGTGGTATTCGGCAAATGCACCCGCTGCGATGCAGGCAGTGGTGGTTATGGTTCGCTCACCCTCGAAGACGTACTGACCGAACACATTGGGCCGCTGAACATACCGGCTTATGCTGGTGCCATGATCGGGCATATTGCCGATAAATTCACTATCCCGCTCGGTATCAACGCCGAACTCGATGCTACAAAAGGAACCATTCGCCTGCTCGAAAGCGCAGTGCTGTAACTAAACAGAAATCTGTATGTCAGCTATTTTTTACCGTTTTCTGTTTGTGGGATGTATCGCGGTTGTTCCGGCTTTTGGGCAGCTTGTTGATCCAGATTACGTTGATGGTGAGGTATATATAAAAGTCAAAGCCCTTGCCGACCCAACGCAGGTGAAAACCAGCCCGGTTACGAATCTGGCTGCCGAACTACCGTCTTTAATCAAGTTTACGAACCGCTTTACGTTCGACCGTGCCGAGCAGTCGTTTTATTTTGCGACCGACGCGGGTCTGAAACGAGTGTACCGGCTGAAAATTGCCGATGCCAAGCGCGTTGATGAACTAATTGAGGAAATCAGAAAAGACGGCGATATTGAGTACATCGAGAAAGTGCCGCTGATGCGCGTATCGCTTGTGCCGAACGACCCCGCCACAAACACGCAATACCATCTAAACACCATAAAAGCGTATCAGGCGTGGGACATCAATCAGGGAAACGCGCTGATTAAAATCGCCATTTGCGACGATGCTGTCCAAACAAATCATCCTGATTTACAGGGAAATATGCTGCCCGGCTACGATGTAGCCAACGGCGACACTGACCCTAACCCGCCCAGCACCGGCTTGTCGCACGGCACGCATGTTGCCGGTATTGCCGGAGCTGTAACCAACAATGGCGTAGGTATAGCCTCGCTGGGGTTCAATAAAGTCAAGCTAATTCCGGTTAAATCAACGACCGATGCGTCGGCAGGGCAGACAATCATCACCCATGCGTATGAGGGCGTGGCGTGGGCAGCCCAAAACGGTGCCAATATCATCAACACCTCGTGGGGCGGGGGAGGGTATTCTCAAACGGCGCAGAATCTGGCTAATTCTGTTTATAATCAGGGTATTATCTGGATTGCAGCCGCTGGCAATGACAATGTATCGACCGTTAGTTACCCAGGGGCCTATAGCAACGTAGTTGCCGTAGTGAGTACCACCTCGACCGACACCCGCAGTGGTTTTAGCAACTATGGTACGGCGGCAGACGTTTGCGCACCCGGTTCGTCGATTTACAGTACAGTGCCCTTCAATACCTATGCCAGCTACAGCGGTACGTCAATGGCCTGCCCGCTGACCGCCAGTTTGTTCGGCTATATCTGGTCAATAAATCCGGCCCTGACGCCTGCACAACTTATCACGCTCATCAAAAACACCTGCGACAATATCGACGCGCAGAATCCGGGCCTGACGGGGCTGTTGGGTAGTGGCCGTATCAATGCGCTCCGGGCCGTGCAGCAGGCGTGTCCAACAATTCCGGCAGTTAATATATTGCCGGGTGGCAACACCCTTGTCTGCGCCGGAACTTCGCTTACGCTGACTGCTACCCCAGTGTCGGGCGGCACCTACCAATGGCGGAGAGATAATGTAGCGACCGGCACGAATACCAATACACTGGTGGTCAGCGAAACGGGCGTGTACAATGTTACGGTTACAACGGCAGATGGTTGCTCCGCGTCGGCAACGGCGGTAAACGTTACGGTCATTCCTGCTACGCTCACCATTTCGACCAACAAGCCGCCCGTATTGTGTGGAATCGATTCGGTAAGGCTAACTATTCCGGTTACGTATGCCGGCCTGGTCGAGTGGCGCAGAAACGGTCTTACCATCAGTAACGCCCGCAATTCGCTGGTGGTGCGCGAGCCGGGCGATTACTCGGTGCGGCTCTCGGCAGCAGGGCTAAGCTGCACCGCCGTGAGCAACGTACTCAGCGTGACGGCGGTTATGGTCGATACGCAGGTTACGGCATCGGGTAGTCCGCAACTCTGTCCGGGGCAAAGCCTGACGCTGAGCGTTGCCCCTACTGCCGGAGCAAACTACCAGTGGCGACGCAGTGGCGCGTTCGTTGGTACAAATGCCAACTCGCTGACTGTCAATGAAACCGGAGCCTATTCGGTGAGTATCACATCGGGGCTTTGTACATTCTCGTCAACATCGATAGCGGTTACGGTACTACCTGTTTCGCTGGTTATCTCGGCCACGCGCCCAACCACATTCTGTACCGGCGATTCAACCCTGTTGACAACTACCAACGTGCCGGGCCTGGCATACACCTGGCTTCGGAATGGCGCGGTCGTGAGCGGTAGTAGCTCGGCAACACTGGTGGCAAAAACCAACGGTCAGTACGTTGTAACGTCGGCGTTTAGCAGTTGTAGCGTGGCTTCAACCCCGGTAACAGTGCTAATTCCGTCGTTTAGCGTAGCCATCACGAATACGCTGAATACCTCACTGGCCTGCACGGGTGCCCGGCTTCCGCTGACGGCAACGGTAATTCCAGCGGCTGGTTATCAATGGTTTCGGAACAATGCGACTGTAGCTGGTGCGTCTACAGGGTCATTTACAGCGGTGCAACCGGGCAATTACCGGGCAGTGGCCACCACGCAGGGGTGTTCATTTAGCTCCAGTGCGGTTGCGCTTCAATTTCTCGATGTGCAGACGGCCAGCCCGGTTACGCAGTCGGTATCGCTTTGTTTGTCGCAGCCGGGCGTCCCGGTCAGCTCATCGCTCACGGCAACGGCTCCTGTTTGTCCGGCCAGCCTGACGCAAACACCGGTCTATGCAGGCGGAACCGTGGGTTACGATGCCGGACAAAAGAGCGGCTCCGACCCGACGGTAATGGTCAGTAATCTGCCACTGCTGAGCAACCTGCGCGTGTCGATCACATGGCTGAAAAAACGGGGTGGAGACCAGACCACGTGCGGAACGGCCACACAAACCGGCAACCCCTACAACAATGAAGTTCAGTTCCAGCTTCGGTCGCCCCAGGGAACGGTAATCACGCTGGTGCCTGCCGGACTATATGGCGGTGGTAACGCCGGTATGGTGACAACGGTTTTTCAGGATGGTGCAGCCACGATAGCATCGGGAGCAACGCCTGCGTCGGGAATGTTTTCGCCTGCTCAGCCGCTGGCTACGGTATATGCCGAAAACCCAAATGGCACCTGGACGCTGCTGCCCTTCGACAATGCCATGACCGACCCGCTCTGTATATCAGGATTCTCACTCACAGCCGTTTCGGTTGCCAGTTCATCGGCAACCGTAAGTTGGTGGGATGCTATAGCAGGCGGTAATCTGTTGGCGTCGGGTAGCGCGTACACGCCCGTAGCCTCAACCGTTACGAGTCAGGTCGTTTTTGCTCAGGCACTTTGTTCGGGACTGTGTCCGAGCGTTCGGGTGCCGGTTACGCTAAACCAACTGACCATGCGCACATTAAAAACCGGCGACTGGACTAACCCAACCACCTGGTCTTGCAACCGTGTGCCAACCCTTGCCGACATGGTGTACATTGATGCGGGCCACGTTGTATCGCTTACCGACAGTCAGCCACAGGCCCGGCAGATTATTTATCAGGGAGGCACACTGCGTTTCCTGACAAATGGCGTAGTCAGGCTTCAACAGAATTAGCATCTTCACTGATGATCATTACTCAATGACAATTTCGTGAGCAATTAAATTGGCTGCGTAGTCAAGGGCTGCTAAAACCTGCTCCCGGCTCAAGTGCGGGTACATACCGAGAATATCATCAATTGTAAAGCCCCCCGCCAATTTACGCACGATCAGTTCAACAGTGATACGAGTTCCGGCTATGGTAGGTTTCCCCATCATAACAGCCGGATTTCGTATGATGCTTGCTTGCTGAGTCATGGAAATGTTTTTGTCAAATTTACGAAACACCGGCCTATTTCGCTACTGGTGTTTCTACGGTTTCGGTGCGGTATTTATACAAATACTCGATCAGGTCGGCAACGAGGCCCGTCCAGCCAGTTTGGTGATTGGCACCTAAGCCAGCCCCTACGTCGCCGTGGAAGTATTCGTAGAATAAATACAAACCGTCGAAATGCGGGTCGGTCTGCATTTTTTTGTCGAAACCATAGGCTGGAATCCGCCCGTCGGCCCCGCGCCGGAAGATGTTGATGAGCCGCTCAGCCACCAGCACCGTAGCGTCTTTGATGCTCATGACCTGCCCCGAATGCGTTGGGTATTCTACCTCGAAATCATCGCCGTAATATTGGTAGAATTTCAGCAGCGAATCGACCAGCAGGAAATTCACCGGGAACCAGACCGGCCCGCGCCAGTTGGAATTGCCACCAAACATGCTCATCTCCGACTCGGCAGGCACGTAGCGCACCTGGAAAATTTCGCTGTTCAGCTCGAACTGATAGGGCGTTTTCTCATGGTATTTCGACAAGGCCCGGATGCCGTAGTCGGACAGAAACTCGGTTTCATCGAACATCCGTTTCAGAATCATCTTCATACGGTGGCCACGCAGCAAACTAAGCAGGTGCGTTTCACCCTTGCCCGGCTCATGCCAGCGCGATACTAACGACGCCAGATCGGGGCGGTTGGTCAATACCCATTCTACACGACGCTTGAAATCAGGCAGTTTCGAGAGCAGGTCTTCATCTAAAATTTCGACCGCAAACAACGGAATCAGCCCTACCATCGACCGGATTTTGAGCAGCCGGGCGTTGTTGTCGGGCATGTGCAGAACGTCGTAGTAGAACTGATCGACTTCATCCCACAGACTGATATTCTGCCGACCGAGGTTGTTCATGGCCCCGGCGATGTGCAGAAAATGCTCGAAGAACTTGCTCGCCATGTCCTGATAGCTGGGACGTGTCAGACCAATTTCGCAGGCAATGCGGAGCATGTTCAGCGTGTACATTGCCATCCAGCCCGTGCCGTCGGCCTGCTCGATGCGCCCGCCCATCGGCAGCGGCTGACTGCGGTCGAATACGCCGATATTATCGAGACCGAGGAAGCCTCCGCCGAAGATGTTGTTTCCTTCAACGTCTTTGCGGTTCACCCACCACGTAAAGTTGAGCAGCAGTTTATGAAACACCCGCTCAAGGAATGAGATGTCGCCTTCTCCGTTCAGTTCTTTATCGATCTCATACACTTTCCAGCACGCCCACGCATGAACGGGCGGGTTCACGTCCGAGAAGTTCCATTCGTAGGCCGGAATCTGCCCGTTGGGATGCATGTAATATTCGCGCAGAATAACGGCCAACTGCCGCTTGGCGAAGTGCGGGTCGAGCCGGGCCAGTGTGAGGGTATGGAAGGCCAAATCCCAGGCTGCAAACCACGGGTATTCCCACTTGTCGGGCATGCTCAGAATATTGGCCGTGTACATATGCCGCCAGCCTTCGTTCCGGGCATACACGCGCCCCTGAAACGGCACCGGCATTTTGGGGTCGCCCTTGAGCCATTCGTTGACGTTGTAATAATAAAACTGCTTGTTCCAGAGCATACCGGCATAAGCCTGTCGCTGAATTGCCAGCAGTTCGGGGTCAGTTACGTTGCGTTGCAGGTTGGCATAGAACGCATCTGCTTCATCGAGCCGTTGCTGCCAGATGGTGTCAAAATCGGCAAAAGGCTGCGACAGCGTCGTCTGATCGCTGAACCGTAACCGGATTTTAACGCTGCCACCCGCCGGAACCTGCCGCACATATTGCGCAGCCGCTTTGGTGCCAATTTCGTTTGGGTTAATAAACGATTTGCGCCCGCCCGATACAATGTAGTTGTTGATCCCGTCTTTTGGGTATTTCGATACGTTGGGGCGTCCGTAAAGCCGTTCGGTGTTTGTGTCGTTATCGCAGAACAGCAGCGCGTCGGCCTCTTCGCAGTAGAGTTTATATTTGCCTAACTGCTTGTGATTCACCTCGATTTGATTCGTACCGATGCCGTTCAGCATTGGCCGTATGTTGCTGTACTGCTCATAGCCCCAGGCCCATGTATTCCGAAACCAGATGGTAGGCAACAGCGTTAGCGGGGCGTCTTTATCGGAGCGGTTGTGCGCCGTTACGGTCACTAACCAGTCGTTCTGATCGGCTTTGGCGTACTCAATGAAAATGTCGAAATACTCATCTTTGTCGAAGATGCCGGTATCGGTGATCTCAAACTCCGGCTCCTGCCGACCACGCCGGGCGGTTTCGATTACGAGCCGGTTATAGGGGTATTCCTGCTGCGGATATTTATACAGCATTTTCATGTACGAGTGCGTGGGCGTACTGTCTAAATAATAGTACAGTTCTTTTACGTCTTCGCCATGATTGCCTTCCGGCCCGCTCAGGCCAAACAGCCGTTCTTTAAGGATCGAATCTTTATGGTTCCAGAATGCCAGTGCGAAGCAGATGTGGCCCTTGTTGTCGGCTATACCGCCAATGCCTTCTTCGCCCCACCGATATGCCCGCGACCGGGCCATATCGTGGCTGACGTAATTCCAGGCATCGCCGTAAGGACTGTAATCTTCGCGGACGGTGCCCCAGGCGCGCTCGGTTAAATAAGGCCCCCATTTCTTCCAACCTTTGTTATCGGCTCGTTCGTAGATGCGTTCGCGTTCGGCAATAGAAGTCATAAAAAAGTCAATACGGCAGGTGAGTAGATGGTCTAAGCGGATATGTAGCTTCAAAAATACGCGTAAATACGTGTCGATACAGTGGAACTGCCACGAATCCGCTGATTTAAAGTTAGTTTTACACAGGTTGAGTGGGTTATGACTGAATTTTTGCCAATAAGTATCGCTAAAAATTTACGAAAAGAGCAAATACATCGGAGTCCGTACAAAACATTTTCGTGGAACACGCCGTAAATCGTCATAGCTTTGATGTGGTTTTAGGTGGAAATAATATGACTATGCGTACAACCGTACTCATTGGATTGGCGATGGCAGGATGTATGATCCTATATGCCTGTGCAAAAACATCGCCCGATCCGATGGCCGACGATTCGCTTACGCCTAAAGGTGCGATAAGCAGTGCCGATCTGCCCAAAGGCGACATTACTGGTTTCGTAAAACTCCACGACGAGTTCGGTACGCCTAAAGCCGACAATGCCGGTATGATTGTGTCGCTGGAGGGGTTGCAAACGGCTTTCCCCGCCCGCACCCGCCCCGAAGGTCGGTTTACGATCACCAATGCTCCGGCGGGGCTGTATAATCTGAGTTATCGAAAAGAGGAGTTTGGCAATACCAAGCTAATTGGTATCATACATACCGGCGGATCAGTGCCCACCACGGCCCCGCCGATCAACATCTGGGAAACGCCCCGCACCATACCGGCTAACCTAACGGTATCGATCAATAAGCTGACTATCAGCCTAACCGGCATAGCGACGCCCGTTCAGCCTGCCGGAACCGCCCCGGAGCAGCAACGCCGGGTGCGCGTATTTTTTGGCCGCGACGATAAAGTAAACGCCCTGAATTATACAATGACACTGCCCCAGTTTACGCTGGCACCGGGTGGTACGGGCGCGTTCTCGCTGAACTTTCTGGCCGACGATCTGCTGTCGTTCAAACCCGGCGAACGGGTATATGCCATCGTCTACGGCATCACGGCCACCGAAAACGCTTATGTTGATCCCGAAACTAAGCGCACTATCTACGCTGGCATCAATCCAACGCCCTCGAATGTGGTAAGTTTCGTATTGCCATAAACTAGTTTACGGCTGCCAGCACCCGCTTTATCAGCTCATTTGGATTGCCGTCGTGCCACCGCCACACAAGTACAATGTCGTGTTCGGGGTCGATCCAGACGGTGTTTTGCCCGGCACCGAGCGCGGCAAAGCTGTTCGTGGGCGCGTCGGGCCAGGGCTTTTTGCCGCTTTCACCCTTGCCGGTGTTGAGCCACCACAAATAGCCATAATCGGGGCCAACCGGGCCAACGGTAGTGGCCTGCCGTACCCAGTTGGCCGACACAATCTGTTGGTTCTGCCAGCGTCCCTGCCGCAGAAACAGGTAGCCGAAGCGAGCGAGGTCACGGGCGTTGATCCACAGCCCACCTCCCCAGCGCGTGCCACCGCTCACCGAGGGCATAGGCTTTCCGTTGATGTCGGCCACGGCAGTAGGGTAAGGAATATACTGCCACGTATCCGATGCGCCGATGGGGTTCATCAACTCGTCGCGCACGACGTCGGGAATGGGCTTTTTCCAGAGCCGGAGCAGCGAAAGAGCCAGTCGGTTGATTCTGACGTCGTTGTACTCGTAATACGTACCGGGTTTTTGCAGGACGCGGGGTTTTCGTTCGCCCCGCCCGAAGGCTTCTCGGCCCACAAAATTGCTGTGTTTGCCCCATAATTCTCCCTCCCATTCGCTGGTCTGGCGCAGGTGCTGTTCCCACGTAACGGCCCGGTTCTGATCCGAATCGTAGCCACCATCGCGGACGCGCTTACCAACCGGTTCCTGAAGATCAGGAATCAGACCACGCTCGTGGCTGATGCCGGTAATGGTCGACAGTACGCTTTTGGCGACGCTATAGGTAGGATCGGCGCGTTGGGTTTCGCCCCATTCGGCCACGATGTAGCCGTGCCGCAGAATAATGCCATTCGTAGCTGCCCGGCTGTTGGGAATGGGGCCAAGCAACTTCCCGAAAATTTCTTCCTGCGTCGAGAAGTCAGGCTTCATCTGCTTGGTTTCCTGCGTTTTGGCGAAAGCTACTGCTGAATCGAGCCGGGCGGGGTCCATACCGGCCTTGTCGGGCGAGATTCGCGCCCAGGCGTCTTTGGGCGGGAAGTAGGTTTTCGAGGTAGTAGCAGCGGGCCGCTGACAGGCAACGGCGACGATGAGAAAGAGAGGGTAGAAACGGTTCATAGAAAGATGTAGTCAGGCTAACGCTCCAGTTTAAACCCTTCATCGAGCCGGACGCGCTGCGGGCGGTTGGCAACATCCCAGCCGGTCAGATACATCCAGCGGGTAACGTTGGTCAGCTTACCGAGGTCGATACGGGCGGGTTCGTCGCGGGGGGTGTGGTAGTCGGGGTGGAGCAGGCTCGTAAAGAAAATGGCTGGAATGTTCTGGCGGGCGTAGGGGAGGTGGTCACTGCGGAAATAAAACCCTTCACGGTGATCGACCTTATCCCAAAGCGTATCGAGCTTAAACTGCGGGCCGTTCTGATTGGCGGTCAGAGCCGCATTCACCAAATCGAGCGAGTTGCGGTGGGGTAGCTGCGAACCAAGCAGGGCCGCGCTGTCGGGGGCATTGCGGCCAATCATGTCGGCATTCAGCACTGCCACCAGCGATTGCTTCGGCACGGTCGGATGTTCGGCGTAATAGCGTGAACCAAGCAGCCCCCGCTCTTCGGCTCCGTGAAAGACAAACAGAGCCGAGCGTTTGGCAGGTTGCCGCACAAAGGCCCGTGCAATAGCCATCATTGCCACACAACTGCTGGCGTTGTCGTCGGCTCCGTTGTAGATAGAATCGCCCGGCGTGGATGCGCCCGCTACCGGCATCCGAACGCCATCGTGATCCTGGTGCGTGCTGAATAAAACGTACT
This sequence comes from Spirosoma montaniterrae, assembly GCF_001988955.1. Taxonomy (NCBI): domain Bacteria; kingdom Pseudomonadati; phylum Bacteroidota; class Cytophagia; order Cytophagales; family Cytophagaceae; genus Spirosoma; species Spirosoma montaniterrae. The sequence continues at coordinate 1,458,135 of NZ_CP014263.1, forward strand.
CATTTTTCAGTGTCGGGTCTGTGCCGGGGGCGCGGGCAACGATATTGACCGACGGGTAGCTAAAACTTTCGACGTTGACTACGTTGGTAAATCGCTGACCGGGCTGCTGCACCAACGACAATGCACTGGCCGGAAGCCATACCGTGGGAGCCTGGGCGAAAACGCGGGTATTGGGGCCACCGGGCAGGTCGTAGCGGCCCCGTTCGAGCAGCATACTCCAGCGGTTATACACGCCCTGCGCGAAATTATCCGACACGAATAGCACCGCCGATGCACCCGCTTTAGTCAACTCTGCCGACCGGCGTTGCATGGTGCCGAACACAAACCGATACACGTTCTGATTGGCCGGGGCCGTACCTGAAAATAGCAGGGCTACCGCCTTTCCGTTCAGATCAACGCCAGCCAGTTCGGCGGGTGTGCCCGTTCCAACAAATACCAGGGGCGCATCGACCGAGGCAATGGCCGGAACCGTCACAACGGCGTCGCGGCCATGCATCAGGTCACGGTTGCCGATGCTCAGGCGGCTGGTTTCGGTGATGCGGGTGCGCTGGAGGTGAAAAAACTGAAAAAACGTGCCATCGTCGCCAGCGGGTTGCAAACCAATAGCCCGAAGCTGATCGGCCAGCCACACCGACGCTTTCAGTTCGTTGAGCGTACCGGCTTCGCGGCCCTGAAAATGATCGTCGGCCAGCGCAAACAGGTCGCGTTTGATATCGGCTTCACGAATGGCCGACAGCGCGTTGGCAGTGGCAGGTGTTGCGCTGCGGGGCTTCGGCTGGGCAGAACAGATAGGTAACAGGCGAACTATGAGCAGTACAGCTAAAAAGATGTCGATCCGGTAACAGCGCATGGTAGTGGTTTGATGGGTATGTTTTATGATAGACGCTAAGCTGTTTCGAGAATGAAATTACCGTCGATGTCCAACTTCTCATGCAGACGCTTGGCGAGTTCAAGTGTTATCCGTCTTTTCCCGTTTAAAATCTCCGAGACACGCGAAGTTTCAATATCTAAAAGCTGTGCCAGGTCTTTCTGTTTCAATTTCATTTCATACATTTTCCACTCAATCATGCCAACAAGCGTCGTCGGTTTTGGAAAGTTCATAGTTGCTTCTTCATAGGCTTGAATGGCTTCGGCCAGCGTGCGAGCCTGCTTTTGCAGAGAAATGTCTTCCCCCATTTGGCTAATCAAGGCATCGAATGTTGCGAAAGCCTGCTTGTAATCGGTTTCGTTTTGAATGGTCATGTTTTGTGTTCCACTGTTTTAGCATCGATTTTATCGTATTCGGCATGTGTACCGATAAACTTGATATAAACCGTGCGGATGCTGAATAGGATAGTTACAACTAAACGATAACGGTTGCCGCGTATGTTAAAAATGAAACGGTCATTGCCTACATAGTCAACCGTGTTGAAAGTAGCCCGAACATGGTTTATATTGGCCCAATCAATAGCCGCTACCACATCATACCACTCCATCAACGCAACCAGCACATCAGGGTGTTTTTCTGTAAATCGGATCAGGGTAGCTTTTGCAATTATTACCATAACGCAAACGTACCGCATAGATTCCATTTTTTAGAATTTTTTTACACGTATGCTAACTAAATGTACGCTCTTTCTCACCGCTGTCGGCTATTGCCTCAGCCATTCCCTTTACGCTCAGCCCCGCAGGCCACAACCCGATCCTGTGGCCCGCTACGACGCTTACGTGCAGCAGGCTCTGCGCGACTGGCGCGTGCCGGGTATGACTGTCACGGTCATTAAAAACGGGAAGGTAGTGCTCAAAAAAGGGTACGGCGTTCGCGAATCAGGAACGACGCAATCCGTTGATTCACAGACGCTGTTTGCGATGGCATCGACCACCAAAGCTATGACGGCGGCCTGTCTGGGAATGCTCGTAGATGAAGGTAAACTGCGCTGGAACGATCCCGTTATCAACTACCTGCCCGATTTTCAGCTTTACGACCCCGCCGTAACCCGCGAGTTGCGGGTGCGCGATCTGCTACTGCATAACACAGGGGTGGGCAACGCAGATCTGCTGTGGACGATCATGCAGATTCCGCCCGACGAAATACTGAACCGAATGCGGTACGTGAAACCGGCCTATTCGCTACGGTCGGGATTCATTTATCAGAATATCATGTACTTAGCTGCCGGAAAAGTAATTGAAAAAGTAAGCGGGATGCCGTGGGAGACGTTTATCCGGAAACGCATTTTCGAACCGCTGGGCATGACCCGTACCCGCGCCCTGTTCCGTGATGTAACCGACGCTAACCGGGCCAAACCGCACGTGAACGTGAACGATACGGTGCGGGTCGTGAACAGCCGACAGGAAGAAAGCGCGGTCGATGCTGTTGGACCTGCCGGGTCGGTATGGTCGTGCCCCGACGATCTGACGGCCTGGATGCAGTGTATGCTCGATTCGGGGCGATATGCTGGTAAAACGCTACTCAAACCCGGCACGTGGGCCGAACTCTTCAAGCCGCAGACCATTGTAACCGATGCCCAGTTTTACCCAACGCAGGTGCTGACAAAGCCGGTCTGGAAAACCTACGCGCTGGGCTGGTTTCAGCACGACTACCGGGGGCATCGCGTTAATTTTCATACCGGAAGTTTAACAGGAATGATAGCACTTCACGCCCAACTGCCTGACTACAAGTTAGCTGTGTATGTGCAGGGCAATCTCGACCATGCCGAAGTGCGGCACGCGCTCATTTATCGGGCCTTCGATGAGTTTGCACTGAACCCCGCCAACGTAACGGGCCGGGACTGGAGTGCGGAGTTCCGTAAACTTTACGGATCGATTGAGCAGCAGGCCAAAGCCGCCCAAGCCAAAGCCGACAGCAGCCGTGTGCCGAACACTAAACCCACGTTGCCACTTTCGGCTTACGTCGGCACATATACCGACCCGCTCTATGGTAAAATCGACGTTGCAATGCAGGATGGCTCGTTGCGCTTTTCGGCCAATAACTTTACTACCGGACGGCTCAACCACTGGCATTACGATACATTCCGGCTTACCTACGACGATTTCTGGAGCGGCACCGATGCCGTTGTGTTTATCCTCGACGCACAGGGTAAAGTTGCCAAACTCAACTGGGCCGGGGGCGAACTGGTTCGTCAAAAATAAGTGGAATTCAGGTAGTGATGGCGAACGCTTCGGTTTCCAGTAGCGCAACGGTTTCGCGGCAGATAGCCAGGAAGTTGTGCAACACGGGGTTAAGGTCGTCGGTGCGCCAGATGACATACATATCCGTTTTTGTGGGCAGAGGCAAAAACCGTAGCCGCAGCGAGGAGCCATGCTGATAACTGATTGGCAAAATGGCTAACCCCAGCTCTTTTTCTACCAGACGCAGTACCGTGGCTCCATAATTGGCTTCGTACACTTTGTGCGGCAGATAACCCGACTGCTCGAACAAACCCATCAGAAGTCGCCCATAGTTCAGACTCGCGTCTAACGAGCAAAGAATGAACGACTCATGGCGGCATTGCTCAAGGCCGGTAAACGGCCCAGCCGCCAGCGGGTGCGTGTCGGGTACAACCAGTGCGAGCGATTCGGCGAACAGATGCACCGACTGAATGCGAGAATCCGTGTTGACTTCGCGCGTTAATCCCACATCCACGCGGTGGCTCAACAGCGATTCAAACAACTCACGCTCACTGATTTCGGCCAGCGAGGTGGTTACGTCGGGGTAGCGACCTTTGAGCGTTACGAGCGTATCGGGCAGAATAGAATACAGGGCCGACCCCGGATGTCCGATGCGGAGCGTGCCAATCTGACCGTTGTGAACGCGCTGGGTTTGTGTCACAATGTCGGCTACAGTTAACCGCAGTTGCCGGGCCTGTGTGAGCAGGTAAGCACCAGCGGGTGTGAGGGCCACGTTTCGCTTGTCGCGTTTGAATAATAACACGCCCAGATCATCTTCCAACTGCTGAATCTGCCGACTCAGGGCGGGCTGAACAATCGCCATTTTTTCAGCCGCGCGCGAAAAATTCAACTCCTCGGCTACGGCTACGAAGAAGGCAAGCTGACGTAAGTCCATTTATGCATTTCCGCTATAAGATGATGCGAAAGTAGCATTTCCAATTATAAATCAATAGCGGCTATTTTGTAAACGGTATCATGCAAAGCCGCATCGATCATGAAAATGGTTTGTCTTTTACTCGTCGCGCTCAGTGGATTCAGTCCTGTTCTGGGGCAGGAAATTGGACATTACGACCTGTTGTCGGTTAACGAAGTCGTTCGCGGAGAAGGCTTTACGGTTACTATTACGTCTACGAAGGCGCAAACGCTGGACGTAACCGTTGAGAAACCCGTTCGGGTGTTGTCGGTCATCAGCATTCGGTCGGCCAACCGGCAATTGCTCTGCTCAGAGCAGGCCAACCGGCTCGACGGCGGCTATCGCCGGTTGTTTAATCTGGCGCACCTCGAATCGGGCCGATACTGGCTGGAAATACGAGTCGGAAAAGCCCGAATCTGGCGCGAACTTCGACTCGAATCCATCGTACAACCGTCGTTTCGGACACTAACGATGAAGTAGTCGGGCTATCGCGTCAGCACGACATAGCCGCGAATAACGGGTCGGTCGGGTACGGTATAGAGCGTATAGGGGTAAAGACCGGGCGGCATTTGTTCGCCCCTGAAAAGACCGTCGAAGGGCGTCGGATAGCCGCGTTCGGAGCGGAAAATAACTTCGCCCCAACGGTTAAAAACCGTTACGATGGCGTCGGGAAAGGCGCGGATGCCCGGAATTGTCCAGACATCGTTCATGCCGTCGTTGTTGGGAGAAAAAGCGTCGGGTATCCACACTTGCTCCAGCACCGTGATATGGATGGTGTCGCGGGCTTCGCAGCCTGTCGCGTTTTTCACGCTGACAACATACTGAATATCATTTCGGATACTCAGCACAGTTGGATTGGCCGCGCTGGGGTCATCCAGAAACGTGCTGCCCGACCACGTAAACCCGTTCGGATTGCCCGTGTAGGCGGGGTCCATCGTGAACGTATTGCCCCGGTACGTCACCATCGAGTCGGGCAGCGTAATTGTCGGGATGGGTGCCACAATTGCCGTGCGGGTCGCTACGGTGCCGGTGCATTCCGGGGCGGCTTTCACGGTGTAAGTCAGGGTATGATTGCCCACCCCGGCCTGTTTGGGGCTAAAGCCAGCCTCATCGACGCCCGGCCCGGCAAACGCGCCCCCCGGTGGGCTACCCACGAGTGCATAGGCAGGGGCATCAGGCCCGCACACGCCCGGCAGCGAATCGAACCGCACGTTGGGTGTAGGTAGCTGCGTGACAACGAACGGAGCCGACACGCCTTCGCACCCAAACAAATCCGTGGCCGTAACCACATAGCTGCCTGCCGTGCTGATTGAGAGTGGATTCGTAGCCGAAACGGCCTGTCCGTTAAACTGCCAGGCGTAGCGGGTTCCGCCCGATGCGGTTAAGGGTAGCGTACCGTTCGGGCAAAGGCGGCTCTGCCCGGAACCCGACTGAATAACGGCCTGCACAGCGGGCGACCGTTCGAGGTTAGCCGTGTCGGTTCTGAATAGGCAACCCAGCGTCGTATGCGTCAACACGGCCCAGTAGCGGCCCGGTTCGGTCGTGCGCAGCGTATCGGCGGTTTGGCCGGGCAAGCGTTGGTTGTTTCGTTCCCAGCGATACGTTACGGGGTCGGCAGTGTTGGCGGTCAGGCTTATGGCCCCGGTAGTGGCGCAGAGGTGGCCGCTGACCGAAAGTTTCGCCCCACTACCTACAACAGTGATTTTCAGCACCTCGGAGTTGCCAACTTTACTACACGTATTTTTGGTTGAAACCACCACGGTGTACTCACCTGACTCCCGCACGGCTAAAGTAGGCTGAGTGGCTCCGCTCAGATTGATGCCATCCCGACGCCATTGATAGTTCCAGTTTGCGTTGGCATTGGCAATGAGCACACTCGAATCGCCCCGGCAAATGGTAACGTCGCGCTGGGCAGGTGGCTGATTCCGAATCCGAACAACGGCATCGGGGGTGGTTACGGGCGGGCAGTCGATCACTAAAAACTGGAAGTCGCGCCGAACCTCACCGATTTTCACGCCATTACGGTACTCTGCCACGTTCACTGCAAATACAAACAACCCCAACTGATTGGCCGTAACCGACAACTGTCCCGTTTGCGGATCGACCCGTAGGGCCGGACTGCCGGGAATAGCGTTATCGGCACCGAATCCCGATGCCCAGATTACGTCGGGGTAGGGGGCTGGTGACACCTGCTGATTGCGGTCATTTTTCTGGTTGAGGGGCGTTGCCATCGAGTAGCGCAGTTCGTCGCCGTCGGGATCGGTGCCGCCGAAAGGAAATACAAACGGCTCGCCCACGCAGATGTATTCGCCATTGATAGGCGCAAAGCGGGGAGAGGAGTTGGCAACGTATTGACCGTTCTGCAACAGAGCCGGAAATTCGAGATAGAATGTGTAGCCGGTTTGAACGGCGTTTACGATATTGTTGATACCGCCATTGCGGTTGCGGGTCTGGTAGGAAATGTAGTAGCCGCCGGGGTCGTCGTAGCGAGCGGGGTCGAGCTGGATGTCAGCCGCAAACGTAGCGGCAATAAAGCGCAGATTGCGTTGGGCCGCGCAGGTTTCGTTGGCAAAAACAAGCGCTTTCCGCTGCCCGGTTTCGCTGACCGAAAAGCTCATCATCAGCGTATTGTCGCGTTTGCGGAAAATACCCAGTACGCCACCCGCCTGCTGATCGGCCCGAAAACCTGCTTCGAGGTAATTGGTTACAATAATACGAAACTGACCAGGCGTGTTGCCTATGGCCCGCATTTCGATCTCCCCGCCCACGTGGTGCGTGGCCCAGGCCGAAGCCGACAGAATCAGAAACCAGCTACAAAAGAGTAAACGATTCAATCCCATACGCCAGCCCCGTTCGTTTCGTGTATAAAGTTAAAATCTTTACTCAGTTACGCGCTTCTTTGTCAGGAAGTTAATTAAGCGGTAGATAAATTAGGAAGTGGGGGTGAGATGCCAATAAAAATAGCCCCGGCTGATTATGCCGGGGCTTTCGGGATGTTCGGCGTAGTCGTCAATTACGCTCAACCGCAGAGCGATTGATCAATTTTACTTTTTCTCAGCCGTAGCTCCGTCCTGTTTTATAAATTCGGCGTTGGCCTTCAGTTCAACTTCATCGCTCACGACCGTTACGGGAATGGTACCGAGCGAAAAATCAGACCGTTTGATCTGGCCGTTTACTTTAAAACCCACTTTATCCTGCTTGCCGTTGCGGCCTTCCTGCGTTACAGGCCCGTTCATGACCACGTCGAGCGTAACGGGTTTGGTGATGCCGTGCATGGTCAGGTTGCCCATCGCTTTGTATTTTTTGGCTTCTACTTTCTTGAACGACGTGCTTTTGAACGTTACGGTCGGGTTTTTGGCTGCGTCGAAGAAGTCGGGGCTTTTCAGGTGCGTGTCGCGCCGGTCGTTGTCGGTGTCGATGCTATTAACGTCGGCGGTCATTTCAAAGACCGCGTCGGAGAGGTCAGGCTTGCCTGATGTGATTTTGGCGTCGAAGGTTTTAAAATTACCGTCTACCTCCGACAGCATCAGGTGCGTAACGGTGAAACCAACTTTGGCGTGCGATTTATCGACGTTCCAGGTCTGGGTTTGCGCCTGAGCGAAGGGCAGAGCGAGCAGGGCAACGAGTGGGGTAACAAGCAGGCGTTTCATGTTGATACAAGGATTGTTTTCAGGAGTTAAAGTTGGCAATCCGGGTAAACCTACTGAAATCAATCTGGCCGAATGCCTGATTTTGAGAGCTGAAGAGTTAATTTTTAAGTTTAAACGCAGAGGAGCAGAGATGGCGCGGAGAACGCAGAGTTTTTCATGAGATATACTCTGTGCTCTCTGCGCTACCTCTGCTCCTCTGCGTTTAAACCTACCTATCTCCGGCGTCGGTTGGCCTGGATGAATGCGCCATCGGCGGCAAACAGGAGTTCGACTATACCCCCGCTGCTGGCCTGAACAATTACTTTAAACTGGCCCGTGCTGCTTTTACCAGCGACTTTGATTGTTGAACCGGCATAGTTCGTATTGATGTAGGCCGTTACGTTGGTGGGCAACGCGCTGGTTTCGATAAGCGTATAGTTTCGACCAAGACCGCGTACAATCTCCTGCACAAACTTACCAGTCGTATCGAACAGCAACGATTTGCGCTGGCCGTTCTGCGTAATCATCACGATATATCCCCGGTCGGGGTCGTTCACCGCCCCGTTGATGGTGGCACTGGCGTAATTGGTGGTGATGTACGAGGTAATGGCAGCAGGCAGAGCCGATACCGCTACTTTCGCCAGACTGTCACGGTTGCTCCGGCCCGGTCCACCGTGACCACGCCCCGGCCCGCCTTTGCCCCGCAGAGCCACTTCTTTGTTAAACGAACCATCGGCATTGAACAGCAAAGCTTTCCGACCATCGGCCTGTGTAATGGCAACTAAAAAATTGCCCGCGTCGTCTTTGGCGGCATAGTTGATGATGGCACTGGTGTACTTCGAGGTGATGTACGACGTAACGGTAGCGGGCAGAGCCGACACGGCAACGCGGGTCAGGCTGTCGCGGCAGTGGAAGCCGGTCGAGTCAGCACTCAGTCGGGCCGCGTTTACGGCAGAAGCGGCATCGACCGTCAAACCTTCCTGCTGGTTGCAACTCCATAGCGTTAAGCCGAACAGGGCGATCAGGCTGCTAAAGATTAACTGTTTCATGGTTATTGTTTGGTTTACAGTAGCCGATTACGCGGCCTGAAGCAGCTCCGTTGCAGTCACCCAAAAACTTTTTTAGTAGCGTATAAACACAATTTAACAAACGCCTTTCTCGTTCAGGCGCGAGTACCCCCAATCCCCTGAAGGGGGCACTCACACCGAATAAGCCAACGCGGTTATTGAATCGTTGGCAGCGTTTTCAACGCCTTAATCATGCGGCCACCCCCCGCTTTGCGCTCAATTGACGACCCAACAGACGTTAGCGGATTGGCCGTTACTGACGACGTTCGCCCACTCGATGTAGAGCCGCTGATCTGGGCCAGAGCCGCACTGAGCAGAGCCTCACGGGTGTCGCCCAGCGGTAGCAGGTTGAGTGGCTCCGAAACGGTTACGTTGGGCGCGAAGCCGGTCCAGTAATCAGACTGATTCTGGCTGTTGAACGACCGGAATACGATGGGCTGCATACCCCATTTGATCTTACCCGTTTCGTCTTCAATCGTAATCGAACCTACGTTTTTGCCCGTGGTTGTCGTGCCAATCGTAATGACGGGCATATAGGGGCGCAGTCCATTGATAATCAATTCGCTGGCTGACGCTGTGTGGTCAGTGGTGAGCACATAAAGTCGAGTCAGATTGTTGCCGATGTTCTGTGGTTTATCCAGAAAATTCTGCACAAAAAAATCATCGCCTTCCTGCCTGCGTATGATGGGCGTAACGGTAGCGTTCCACTCTTCGCGGAAGAACAATTTGCTGGCATTCACGCCTTTGCCAATCAGACTGGCGAGGTTGGCCGACGATGACGTATAACCGCCTGGATTATAGCGCAGATCGAGCACAAGTTCATTCACGCCCTGCGCTTTGAAGCTGTTGAAAATGGCATCTAATTGGGCGTCGTATTCTTTGGCAGTACTGTTGTTGGCACCCGGCACAAACTGATTATACACTACATAACCGACCTTACGACCGCCTACCGTGTAAATCGAATCTAAGAATACCGGGTTCTCCTGAAAAACCGTGGCCGTAACGGTGCGCGTCTGGTCGGTATCAGTAAGCGTAGTGCCAGTGGTTGTGGTGGTCGGCGTAGCTAAACCAAACGTGAACGTCGTAGAACCGCCAAAGAGCAGGTCGATGTAATTTGACCGGGTAAGCAGTTGACCGTTCACCTTCGAGATGATGTCGCCCCGCTTCAGACCCGAACGCTCGGCTGGCGAACCGGGCAGCACGTACAGCACCTGCACGATGATGTTATCGGACCCCGCCGACCGCAGATAAAAATCGTATTCCATGCCGGTTGTCACCGATTGTCCGCTCAAACTGGCCTGAAGTTCGTCGGCACTTTCGTTAATCCACGAAAACCGGTCGCCGTTGGGATTGGTGGTGGCATTGAACTTATTTAGCAGCGAGTCGAAGAACTTGTCAGGTGTCAGTGTCAGGTCAGGATTGGCCGGAATTTTGGTATTCCAGTAATATAAATCCCGCATGTTTTCCAGAATCCATTCGTTTACGGTCTGATTGGCCGAAACGGTGCTCGTACTGGTAGGTGTAGTGCCCGACTGGGGCGTAACGTCGTCAGTTTCCTGTTTACAGGCGGTGAAGAGCAGCCCAAAACTGGCGACAAAGAGCCAACGGGCAACAAACGAGTTGTTAATTTTCATACGATGAAGAAGCTTTGCCGACACGCACAGCCACGTGTCGTGGATAAAGGGTAATACGTTCATGTAACAAGGATTGTTGCATTATAAATCCATTAAATTAGTCAACTATTCGGTTGTGCCGACCAATGGCCCGGATGTGTCCACGAAGGCCCGAAACCGTTGGTTAGCCCGTTATTGGTCGGCAAAGGCGCGGTTTATGTCGGCAGAAACACAGTTGATTTCGTCGGGTTTTGTAGCTTGCTGACCCATGCGCTTTTTCGAACGATATCAGGCAATTCTGCACGTCGTTGGCTGGCTGGTGTTTATCGGTCTGCCTTTTCTGACGTTACCCGGTTTTCTGTTTAATCCGCAGGATTTGTTCAGCATGGGTATGGCCCAACTGCTGACAACAGCCCTGATTATCACGTATTTTTACGCCAATCTGCGTCGACTAACGCCAAATCTGCTTGGTCATAACAGTAATGGATTGTCGACGGGGTTGTCGTTGAATCGGTTTGTACTGATTATGGCAGGTATGCTCCTTAGCGTGGTGTTGATGCGGTACGCATGTTACCAGCTTTTTCCACCCTCGTTTGTTGTGCAACAGGGTACTTCCGACGGGCCACTTATATCCCGACCCTTCGGCACAGGAGTGTCCCCGCGTGACCCAAAGCCAGGCCCGCACAGCCCCTGGCCGGGTGCGCTTAGCAGCGGTATCTCGTTTGGATTTGCTATGATGGTCAGTTCGCTGATGGCGTTATTTCGGTTTCATGCCCGCAGTCAGGAGGTGCAGCAGCAGATGGCTCTCGAAAAAATATCTGCCGAGTTAGCCATGCTGAAATTGCAGGTAAGTCCGCATTTCCTGTTCAACACGCTCAACAACATCCGCTGGCTGGCCCGCAAAAAATCGGATCAGACCGAAACCGCTGTCGTGACGCTGGCGCAGTTGCTGCGCTATATGATTTATCAGGCCCGGCAAGACCGTGTGTCGCTCCGGCAGGAAATCGAACATCTAAAACATTACATCGACCTGCAAAAAATGCGGCTGACCGAAATTCATACGGTTTCATTTACCTGCGAAGGCGACCTCGACAGGCAGCAGATTGAGCCGTTGCTGTTTATTCCATTCGTAGAAAATGCGTTTAAGTATGGCATTCACGGGCAAAAACCGAGTCATATTCGTATCTGGCTTACCGTTACTGACGAACAGCTTACCTTTGGTGTAGAGAATCCGGTTTTCGACGTGCCCACCGTTCCGAAACCCGTATCGTCCGAAGAAACCGGTTCGGGTATTGGTATCGAAAACGTGCGGCACCGGCTGAGGCTACACTACCCCGACCAGCACGCGCTGACGCTGACCAATGCCAACAACCGCTTTCGCGTATTGCTGACCCTGCACCTCGCTCATGACTAAACTGCGCTGCATCGCTATTGACGACGAACCGTTCGCGCTCGATATGCTGGCCGACGACATTCGGAAAGTACCATTTTTAGACTTGATCGACCAGTTTTCAAGCCCGCTCGAAGCCTACGACCGGCTCCAGCAAAATAATGTCGATCTGTTGTTTCTCGACATTCAGATGCCCACACTGACCGGCATTCAGTTTCTGCGAACGCTGACCCAGCCGCCGATGGTGATTCTGACTACCGCCTACGAGCAGTACGCGCTTGAGGGCTATGACCTCGACGTGGTGGATTACCTGCTGAAACCGATTCCGTTCGAGCGGTTCATGAAAGCCGTCACCAAAGCGCGGGAACTGTTCCGGCTTCGGCAACCCGCCCTGCAAACCAATGAGTCAACCCCGCCCGTAGCCGACACGCCCGAACCGCAGCGCACGTTTTTCTTCATCTTCTCGGAATACCGGGAGATCCGAATTTTCCATGATGAGGTGCTGTATGTGGAAGGGCTGAAAGATTACGTAAAGATTTTCACGACTCAGCAACCCCGCCCTTTGCTGAGCCGCCTGACGCTCAAGGCCATCGAAGCCAAACTACCCGCAGACCGGTTTTGCCGTGTACACAAATCGTTCATTGTGGCGTTGGATAAGATAAGCTCGTTTCAGCGAACGAACTTGTATATTGGCCGCCAGGAAATTCCTGTCGGCAGCAGCTACGCCGACGAGTTTATTCGTCGGTATGGGGCCTGATTTTTAATTGTTCTCAAACTAAATAGTTGCCCACTTACACAAGCGGGCGACTTACGTTGCCCGCTTATTAAAACAAAAAACTCTATGAACAGACGTCAGGTACTTAAAATCAGCGCGTTAGCCACGTCGACTGCGCTGCTCCCTTCGGCCCGGTTGCTGGCTGCATCGCCCAAACGGGTGGGCCTACAACTCTATACGTTGCGCGAAGACATGGCGAAAGACCCCGACGCCACGCTGAAGCGGGTGGCCCAGATTGGCTACAAAGAAGTTGAATCGTTTGGCTATGGCGATGGCAAATTTTTCGGGAAGACGCCGAAACAGTACGCAGCTTTGCTAAAAGACCTCGGTCTCAGCACGCCCAGCGGCCACTACATGACGGGCAACGTGATGATGAAAGGCGAAGGTACGCTGACCAACAACTGGAAACGCGCCGTTGACGATGCCGCCGAAGTGGGCCAGAAATACATGGTCTGCGCCTACCTGTTTCCGCCCGAGCGGACAAAGATTGACGACTACAAAAAATTTGCTGAGTTGTTCAATAAATCGGCAGAGGTATGCCGGGCGGCTGGTATTCAGTTCGCCTACCACAATCACGATTTTGAGTTTCAGCCACTTGACGGTCAGATGCCTTACGACCTGCTGCTGACCAACACGGACCCAGCACTGGTGAAGATGGAACTGGACCTCTACTGGACAACCTTTGCCGGGCAAGACCCTGTGGCGTTGTTCAAAAAACATCCAGGCCGGTTCCCGCTCTGGCACATCAAAGATATGGCGAAAACGCCCCAGCGGGAGTTCGCCGAAGTTGGCACGGGCAGCATCGACTTTCAACGTATTTTCGACGCGCAAAAAACGGCTGGTCTGACGAATTACTTTGTTGAGCAGGACGTTGCCAAACGCCCCCCGCTCGAAGCTATCGAGATCAGCTACAAAAACATGCAAAAACTGTCGGTTTAATTCAGTACATATAGAACCAAAAAACGCCGGGCTGTGAGTCCGGCGTTTTTGGTTCTATATGTACTTATTACTGCGCCATTGGCACCAGCCGGAACACGTAGCCGGGGTCTTCAACGGATACGTAGATGTAGCCATCCGGCCCCATATCGACGTTGCGGAGCCGACCGATATTTTTCAGAATATTTTCCTGTTTCACCACTTTATCGCCCTCGATTACGCAGCGATTCAGGTACTGAAACCGCAGCGAGCCGACCATTAGGTTGCCTGCCCAACCGGGATATTTGTTGCCCGTTACGAACGCCATTCCGCTCGGCCCAATCGACGGTAGCCAGTAGGTGAGGGGCTGTTCCATGCCTTCTTTGGCGGTCAGGCTCGTAATTGGTTTGCCATCGTAGTTGATGCCGTAGCAGATGACCGGCCAGCCGTAATTCGCTGATTTTCTGACGATATTGATTTCATCACCTCCGCGCGGGCCGTGTTCGTGTGTCCAGACGGCCCCTGTGTTGGGGTTCACGGCCATGCCCTGCGGGTTACGGTGGCCGTAGGAGAACACCGATGCATGGGCGTCGGATTTGCCCACAAACGGGTTGTCTTTGGGAATCCGGCCATCATCGTGCAGGCGGTGTACTTTACCCGCGTCGCGGCTTAGCGATTGCGGATTTTCTTTCTCATTGCCCCGGTCGCCTACGGTTACGTACAGATAGCCGCTTTTGTCGAACGCCAGCCGCGAACCGTAGTGGTGGCGGGTTTTCGAGTAGGGGAGTGCTTCAAAAATTACCTTCGGCTCGGTCAGCGCATTGCCCGATAGTTTGGCCCGCATCACTGCCGTGGTTGCCAGCTTTTCACCGCCCTCTTCTTTTGGCACCGAATAAGACAGATAAATAAACTGATTTTTAGCAAAATTGGGGTGAATTTCTACGTCGAGCATACCACCCTGACCCTCGGCCACTACCGCCGGAACGCCCGACAGCTTCGTTTTTTGCCCGGCTTTATCGACCCGATAAACGTCGCCCGCCCGGTCGGTCACGAGCATACCGCCATCAGGCAGGAACGTCAGCCCCCACGGCGATTTCAGCCCACTTGCCACCGTATCTAACTTCACCGTCATGCCTTCCGACGCGAACACGTTTGAGGTGGGCTTGCTGGCGAATTTGTACTGATCTACGTTTTTCAAACTCACCAGGATGAGGTCGGCCAACTCGTCGATTTCTTTATCGGTCATCACACCTTTCCAGGCGGGCATACCCAGATCGGTATACCCGTTGGTAACACTGGTGATCAGATCGTTTTTGGCGTTACCATGTTTCCACTTGCGATCAACAAAAGCTTCTACTTTCTCGCCGTGGCACGACGCACAGTACGTCTCGTAGTTTTCGCGGGCAGTTTTGGCCTTGCCTTGATTAGAGTTCGGTGCCGGTTCAGCCAGAAAACTACTGAGGGCAAAAACGGCCACGAAGGCCATGCCGATGGTGTAACGGAGCATGATGGTATTTTTTAGATTAAAATGCAGCAGCGGGGCGGGTTCTACTTAGACGAATTAAGCCAGCGCAGGCCCGCCTGAAAATAGTCATGCAGTTTTTTATGTATTGACGGGCATCATCATTTTCCGAAACAAACTCAACGACAAAAGCTGGAATGGCATTATCGCCAGTAGCCATTTTCTGAAATTGCTCACGAGAAAACAAGGCTACGTCTGGCCGACGCATTACCTCTATTTGTTTCATACTGGTGGTGGGTTCCAGAACGCCGTTGTTGAATTCGTACACGTAATTATCATCCGACTCCCAGCGCAGAAATTCGGCCTTCGTCATTGTTAGACCGGCGTATTTTGGAATGCCATATCGCTCGTTATAGGCTACTGTCAGCGTCTCCATTATGATTGGTTATCTTCATTCAAAGATACAAAAAACGCCGAACCTCTCAGTCCGGCGTTTTTTTGTATCATGGGTAGTTGCCAATGTGCCACTTCCAGGCTTTGTTCTCTGTGGAAATAAACTCCCGAAAGTCGAGTGGCCCCTTCACGAAATACTCCCTCCAGAAACTGATTTTACCATTTTGCAACTGTACAACAGCCACTCCGGTCACGGCACTTTTCGTTAGGGTATTACCAAACGTAAACTCCCCGGTTCCGGTTTGCTTTTGTTCATCGAACCACAAATTATGAAACGTCATGGTTGTTCCCTTCTTCAGCGCACCGAAATAAGGCTTTAGCTGCGTATGGCCTCTATAAAACTGCTGGTCGGGCGGCTGCATGTACACGGCATCGGGCGTGAAACAGGCCAATGCCTGCTGCGTATTTTGGGTTGTCCAGGCTGTTGCAAGCTGGTTCATCAATTCCCGAAAACGCGCGTCATCCATCGCTTGTTCATGTGGTTGACACGACAGCAAAGTCAGGATGAATAATCCCATAGCGAAAGTCATTTTCATACGCATCCGTTCGCGTTTGAATAGCTCTGACGTATAGATATGCACTGGCCGACTTAGGCATGATCCAGAATGAACCCGGCGTCGATGTTTAGCTTTGTGCGCAACTTTTTGGCTAATGCCAGATTGATTGAACGTTTGCCGCGTAGCACTTCTGATAAGCGTGTTTCGGGAATTTCCAGCAGAGCTGCCATATCCCGTTGACTGGCTTTGCGCTCATACATCTTAAACTGAATCATCTCCGGGATGCTTTGCGGGACTTTAATAGGCATCAATGGGAGACTGTCTTCATAGGCTTCAGCCGCTATCGATAGCCGGGCCAGTTCATCGCCTTCGTCGGGCATTAAGGCTGCAAAACCCCCACCCGCCGTCGCTTTCTGTAAGTAGGTTTCAATCCGGACCATTAAGGCCAGATACAGATAGTCCGTTTGGTTGGTTGGTGTCTGCATACCGGCAAAGTCAAATGGTTGTACAGTCAATTGTGAAGGTAGTACGTTTGTAAATATAGTCGAAACCCGGTCTGCTCATCTAACAAAATTAACGTTGAACCAGCAAGTTTAACCTGTTTATAACGCCACTTTACCAGCATGTGTGCGCAGAACAAAAATTTGGTGGTCTGTGTTTAACTTATACCATTTTGACTTGGCTATGACGTATTGCTGACGCGAGTGAGACGCAAAGGATTGCGTCTCTACGTCGGATGGTCAACCGTAGAGACGCAACCCTTTGCGTCTCCTCATGCGTCAGCAATACGTCATAGATGATTCCATTGGGTATTAGCTGAGACATAACGGCAAAACTACATAATGCAAAAGCAACTGGAAATAGAACCATTTAAAACCCACTTTGAAAAATTTCTCAATTTTTTGGGTCAGTACAATAAAAATCGTAGAGCTAATAAATGTGTTTTACATTTAGAGAAACCTTTAAAGGATGCTTCAAGTCAGGTTAGTTGGTTTTTAAAACGAAAATAAAAACCAACTTTTAACTAACTTTCTGCACAGAAATAATGGTGTGTAAGCCAAATTCAATTTGAACGTACTGTCTGGTTCTATCCATCAATTCAACATAAGCTGACTCTTCAAGACTCTTAGGCTTAACAGTTGACGATAAGGAGATGGCACAAAGGCGTATTTCCTAACTGGTCGGGCTGAACCCATGAAAAAAATGTCAGTTGACAGTCTAATGGCATGTAAATTAGTGCCAGATAACACGAAGCTAATGGACTTCGCAACCGATACCGACTGGACGGGCAACGGCTTCGCCATCGTTGAGCAGGCCCGCGCAGGCGTCAGCCGGGCCAGAGCCGATGAACTTGCCCGACCGCTGGGCCTGACCGACAAAGAAATGGCCCGGATGCTTAACCTCTCCGAACGGACATTCCACCGGCTGCGGCCCGACGCCCGTTTCGATAGCAACGCGTCGGAACGGCTCTTGTTGCTGGAGGTGCTGATTCAGCATGGCCTTTCGGTGTTCGATGGCCGGGCCGACGTGCTGGGCCGCTGGCTGCACGGCCCACTGCCCGAACTGCGCGACCAGGCCCCTGTTGTACTCTTGGACACCACTACCGGTTTTGGTATGGTGCATACCGTACTGGGCCGTATCGAACACGGCGTTTACGCCTGAGTTTCTACATGACAACCACCGCTTTCTGGCCGACTGGCTTAACCAGCCCGACAGGCTGGCTCTCGGCGTACCGTCGGCGGTGGTGCCCGACTCGTATAACATCCTGCTGCATCCGCTACACCCGGCCTACCGACGCGTTGAGGTTATACGCACGTCTGTCTTTCCTGTCGATGCGCGTTTGTGGATTTCATAACGCCCCTGCTTTAATCTCATCTACAACGGCTGGGTCGAGCAGCGTGGTCGTGTCACCTAAGTTACTGGTGTCGCCCTCGGCGATTTTGCGAAGGATTCGGCGCATGATTTTGCCCGAACGGGTTTTGGGCAGGCCCGTCACGAACTGGATTTTGTCGGGTTTGGCAATTGGGCCGATTACGCGGCTGACCGTCGCCAGAATGTCGCGCTTGGTCAGGTCGGCGTCGTGGTCGGCGGGCATGGCGTCGGCAATGACGTAGGCGTAGATGCCTTGTCCCTTGATGTCGTGCGGATAGCCTACTACCGCGCTCTCAACTACGCCCGTGTGCATGTTGATGGCATTTTCGACCTCCGCCGTACCGATGCGATGCCCCGATACGTTCAGCACGTCGTCGACGCGGCCCGTGATGCGGTAGTAACCGTCTTCGTCGCGCAGGCAGCCATCGCCCGTAAAATACAGTCCGGGATAAGCCGAAAAGTACGTTTGGCGGCAACGTTCGTGATCGCCCCAGGTGGTGCGCAACATGCCCGGCCACGGAAACTTCATGCACAGATTGCCCGACACGCCGTTGCCCTCAATTTCTTTCCCGTTTTCATCGACCAAAACCGGCTGAACGCCCGGCAGCGGCAGCGTAGCGAAGGTGGGTTTCGTTTTCGTGACGCCGGCAACAGGCGAAATTAAGATACCGCCTGTTTCGGTCTGCCACCACGTATCTACGATAGGGCAGCGGTTTTTGCCGATGTGGTCGTCGTACCAGTGCCAGGCTTCGGCGTTGATGGGTTCGCCTACTGAGCCGAGCACCTTCAGGCTGCTTAGATCGTGGTTCTCTACTTTCTCCAGCCCAAAGCCCATCAGCGACCGAATGGCCGTTGGAGCCGTGTACAGAATGTTGACCTGGTGTTTATCGACAATATCCCAGAACCGCCCGCAGTCGGGCCAGGTTGGTACGCCCTCGAAGAGCAACGAAGTAGCTCCGCAAGCCAGTGGGCCATATACGATGTAGCTGTGTCCGGTAATCCAGCCGATGTCTGCCGTGCAGAAAAACGTTTGGTTTTCCTCATACTGGAACACATTCTGGAACGTGTAGGCGGCATAAACCATATAGCCCCCGCAGGTGTGCACCACGCCCTTTGGCTTGCCCGTTGAGCCGGACGTATATAAAATAAACAGTACGTCTTCGGCATCCATTTCTTCGGCGGGGCAGTCGGCGGTTACTTGTTTGAGTTCCTGCTCCATCCACACGTCGCGGCCTTTCAGCATGGCAACGGGCGTGCGGGTGCGCGTCATCACGATTACTTTTTCGACGCTGGGACAGCCAATCAGCGCGTCATCGACCACGCTTTTGAGCGGAATTTCTTTGTTGCCCCGGTACGCCCCATCGGCAGTGATGACCAATCGGCACTGGGCGTCGTTGATACGGTCGGCAATGCTTTGGGCCGAGAAGCCGCCAAATACCACCGAGTGAATAGCTCCAATGCGGGCGCAGGCCAGCACGGCAATTGCCAGTTCGGGCACCATCGGCATGTAGATACATACCCGGTCGCCTTTACCAACGCCATTGCGTTTCAACACATTCGCCATACGACAGACCTGCTCGTGCAGCATTCGGTAGGTCAGGGTCATGCCTGCTTCGGCGGGGTCGTTGGGTTCCCAGATGATGGCGGGCTGATCGCCCCGTGTAAGCAGGTGCCGGTCGAGGCAGTTTTCAGTAATGTTGAGTTTGCCGCCCTGAAACCATTTTACGTTAGGTTCGTCAAAATTCCACTGTAGCACCCGTTTCCAGGGTTTACGCCATTGAAATTCCTGAGCAATTTCGGCCCAGAAAGTTTCGGGGTCTTCGATACTGTGTTGGTAAGCAGCCTGATACTCGTCAAAGGTTCGGATACGCATAGGGAGAAACGAAAAGGTGAGAGGGTAAACGAGCGAATGCTGACACTCGCGTAAATCGCTCTGCAAAATTAGTGGTTGATAAATTGCTATTGCGTATAGTGATGGGGTAAGGTTGCTAAATAATTATAGCACTACTCATAGCTATCGTACTCTCCCTGCAACGCGTACCAGCCGAAGGTAATCATGCCACCAACAATGATGGGCATAAGAATGAACAGGATGATAATACCAAATACCAGATCATCGGTCTTGCCAGTACTGAGTTTAGGTAGGCCGAAATCGACAGTACCGTAATACCCTACTACGGCGGCCAATGCCAGCCAAAGAATTCCCGCGTATTTTTTCAGCATGTTCATGTGTTGAAGAGATTATGTAAGGTTGTTACGCAGAGATGCGCCGAGGAAAATGGAGACACCCTGAGGGGTTTCTCTGCGCAGCTCTTTTTTCTCCGTGCATCTCTGCGTAATAACCTCATCTTAAGTTAGTCATCGATTTTTGTGTCTTTCCCATTAATATAAAGCAGGCCAATAACGAAGCAGACGGCAGTTACGGCAATAGGATACCATAACCCTTCGAGATATGGAGCCGCGTAGGGGAGGGCAGTGCCAGCTTCTTTTGCCGCCGTGTTGGCACTGTTGGCGTTCGTGGCTAAGTAAGTGGCTACGGCAGGCATCAGACCTCCGAATACGCCGTTGCCGATATGATACGGCAGCGACATCGACGTGTACCGAATGCGGGTTGGGAACAATTCTACCAGGAAAGCCGCAATCGGGCCATATACCATCGTTACGAGCAGCACCTGCGCGAAAACCAACCAGATCAGCGTCCATCGGTCGCTGTCGTTAAGCATAACAGTCTGTTTGATGTCGGGTCGGGCTGCGTTTGGCGCGTCGGTGGCCGAAGGGTCTATTTTCGTTGTGGTTACATCGGTGGTCGTGGTGCCGTCGGTGAATGTGCGCTTCACTGTCTCGGTGCGAATCATTCCGCCGGGTGTTTTTGGATCGCGGGCCGAAGTGGTTTCGAGGATCGTTCGACTGGGTATCTCAATGCGGTTGTTCAGGCTCATAGCCTCGTACATCCGCTGATAGATAGGCCGATAAGCAAACACAGCCAGTAGCATGCCCACCATCATAATACCCTTACGCCCGATTTTGTCGGACAGCCAGCCGAAAATGACGAAAAAGGGCGTACCCATCAGCAATGCAATGGTCATTAACCCGTCGGTCTGCATCTTGTCGACATGGCCGATTTTTTCGATAAAACTCAGTGCATAAAACTGTCCGGTATAAAAAATAACGCCCTGCCCCATTGTGGCTCCAAACAGAGCCAGCAGCACAAATTTGAAGTTAAACCGATTGCCGAAACTCTCTTTCAGTGGGTTAGTAGCCGTTTTACCTTCGGCTTTGGCTTTGGCAAATAATGGCGACTCGCTCATGTTTCGGCGAATCAGGTACGACACGCCCACCATGAACACCGATGCCCAGAACGGCACCCGCCAGCCCCAGTCGTCGAAAGCTTCTTTGCTCAGAGCCAGCCGCGTACCCATAATCACCAGCAGCGATACAAACAGACCTGCCGTGGCCGTAGTCTGAATCCAGGACGTCCAGTAGCCACGTTGATGAACTGGCGCGTGTTCGGCCACGTAGGTCGCTGCTCCGCCATATTCGCCACCGAGAGCCAAGCCTTGCAAAAGTCTGAGGATCAGCACTAAAAGCGGGGCTAAGAAACCAATAGTTTCGTAGCCCGGCACCAGGCCGATGGCGAAGGTAGCTCCGCCCATCAGCAGCAGCGTGACCATAAACGTGTACTTCCGACCAATCAGATCGCCAAGTCGCCCGAAGAACAGCGCACCGAAAGGCCGCACGACAAACCCGGCAGCAAAAGTGGCCAGCGTACTCAGGAAAGCCGCCGTGGAGTTGCCTTCCGGGAAAAACTTGGTAGCCAGCACCGATGCCAGCGACCCGAAGATGTAAAAATCATACCACTCGATAAGCGTACCGACTGACGAAGCGCCGATTACACTGTAGAGACTACTTTTGTTCGCTGTCCCAGTGGCGGTTGGTTGCGTGACCATTATTTAATGTGTAATGATGAATGCGTAATGAGTAGCACGAACGAATCGATACATCGGACACGAAAGCTGTAAAGATTCTGGAACTACCCGTACATCTCCTGCCACGCTTTCCGGAGTTGTTTATAGTCAGGGTCTTCGCGGGCCTGTACATATTTGGCGTAAAAAATACGTGCCGATTCAGCCTTTACGGGGTCTTCATCGCGCGGTAACTGATCGCGCCCGTGTGCGCCCGACTGCCCTTTTTTGTCGTCGGGCACGGGGCCGTCATATTTTTGGCCTGTACGGTGGTTGGCATAACGTCTGGCCCGTGTGTATCCCATTTGCAGGTATTTTCTCGCCATATCCATGCCGATAAAATCGCCTTTGGCTTTGTAATCGAGAAATAACTGATAAATTTTTTCCGACGATTCGCGGGCAATATCGGGGGTTTTGAACCGCCAGTGAGGTAGAATTTCAGACTTATAGGGCTGCACGAGCAATACGCCCATCTCACCCTTGCCAACGCGATATAATTCGGGGTGTTCGCGCAGATTCAGTGTCTGGTAATTCAGGTCGTAGTTAAAGGCACGGTTATCAGCCGTTTCGGCTGGCTGTGGCTGCTTTCGGGTAGGCATGATTTCGGCGTATAACGTTGGTATCGTTATAACGCAAAACGCCGGGCAGATGATTTGGCGGTAAAACAAACAACCCCACCGGGGTGGGGTTGTGATTGCTTAATAATTCTTTTCATTTCCGAAGTCTAAATAGCGACTGTTTCCAGTACCCCGGCTGGGCTTCTCGCCCGTTGCAGGTCGAGAGCGTTGCGGATTATCGCTACGGCTGTGTCGCTGGGGTCGGTCGGGGCGGGCCGAACCAGCAGCCGTGGCATCGGGTCGGGTATTGCTTCGGTTCGGATTGCCGCTGTTGCGCGATAAATTGGACCGTTGCCCGTCGTGTTGCTGGCGTTGACCGCCGTTGCGCGGTGCATTTCCCTGCCTTCCCTGCCGTTGTGGGGGTGGAGGTGTTGAAACCGCCATGTCTACGGCCAGTACATACGGATGGTTTTCGATAACCGGCACCCGTTTGCCAATCAGCTTCTGAATATCTTTCAGATAGGCTGTTTCCTCGGCTTCGCAAAATGAGAGCGCGATACCATCATTCCCGGCACGGCCCGTGCGACCGATACGGTGAACATACGTTTCCGGAATGTTCGGCAGTTCATAATTGATTACGTGCGAAAGCTGGTCGACGTCGATACCACGGGCGGCAATGTCAGTAGCGACCAGTACCCGCGTTTCGCCCGACTTGAAATTCGACAGCGCACGCTGACGGGCATTCTGCGATTTGTTGCCGTGAATAGCTTCCGCTTTCACGCCCGCCTTGACGAGGTCTTTTACTACTTTGTCGGCACCATGTTTGGTGCGGGCAAACACCAGAGCCGACTTAATGGCTTTGTCGTCGAGAACGTGAATCAGCAGTTTGCGTTTATCGTCTTTACTGACAAAATACAGGGCCTGCTCAATGGTGTCGGCAGTCGATGAAACGGGCGTTACTTCTATCTTGGCAGGATTATTCAGAATGGTATCGGCCAGTTTTGCCACGTCGGGCGGCATCGTAGCTGAGAAAAACAGCGACTGCCGCCGTTCGGGAAGTTTGGCGATCACCTTCTTTACGTCGTGAATAAAGCCCATATCGAGCATCCGGTCGGCTTCGTCCAGAACAAAGAACCGGATGTCGCGCAGGTGTACAAACCCCTGGTTCATCAGGTCGAGCAAACGGCCCGGCGTTGCCACCAGAATATCGATGCCTGCCTTAAGGGTATTTACCTGGCTGTGCTGCGAAACCCCACCAAAAATAACGGCGTGGCGCAGATTCAGATGCCGCCCGTAAGCCGCAAAGCTTTCGTCGATCTGAATGGCTAATTCGCGGGTGGGCGTCAGTACAAGTGTTTTTATCCGGCGTGGACCGGTTGAGTTTTTGCTACGTTCTTCGGTAAGGAGCTGGAGAATCGGAATGGCAAAAGCGGCTGTTTTGCCGGTGCCAGTCTGGGCGCAGCCGAGTAAATCGCGTTGGCTCAGCAGAATAGGAATCGCCTGTTGCTGAATGGGTGTTGGAGTTGTGTATCCTTCTTCGGTAAGAGCCTTCTGGATCGGGTCAATAAGTGCTAAATCAGAAAATTGCATGTGTTGGTTGGACGTCGATAGGCAGTGGAATAAATTGGTTTGTGAAGTCCAGCATCCAACGTCGAAAAAATGAAAGTATATAGGCACAACCACGCCGTGGCAAATAAAGTGCCATTCTACTCGTAGATGCTCCCGGCGGCTTTTTCGACAATGCTTTTCGGCATCAGCCACGCCATAAATTTACCGACTTTATTGAGCAGCCCCGGCACCAGTTCGAGCCGCCCGGCCAACGTAGCATCGATAGCTTGCCGGGCTACGTCGGCGGGTTGCATGTACACGCGTTCAGCGGCTTTACGGCCTTTTTCGCCAATCTGCGCCCGGTCTATAAAACCTGTTTCAGTAGCACCGGGCGAAACACAGGTTACGCTCACAGACGTTTTTTTCAGTTCGTGAGCCAGCCCCCGACTGAACTGTAGCACGAATGATTTCGAAGCTGAGTACAGACTGAGCCGGGGAATAGCCTGATAGGCCGTAGAACTGGCAATGTTCAGAATATAAGCGCGGGGTTGCTGCCTGAGTTGTGCCAGAAACAGATGACAGAGTTCAACGAGCGTAGTCATGTTGACCTGCATCATGTCGGTGTGTTCGGGCAGCGGGTGACTGTCGAACGGCCCGCTCAGTCCATAGCCTGCGTTATTGACCAGCATCGTTACCACATAGCCTTCTTGCTGGCACCAGTCGAACACACGCCGGGTGCTGCCCGGCGTAGCTAAATCCATTGCCAGACAAGCCGTTTTAATGTTATACGTTCGGGCTAATCGGTTGGCGTTTTCGTGCAGCAAAGACGCTGAACGGGCCACCAGCAATACATCGAATTGACGGCGGGCCAGGTCTTCGGCAATAGCCAGACCAATACCTTTACTGGCCCCTGTAACGAGCGCGTAGGGCATAATCCCTAAATATTTACTTTCGAGATGAACCGGTGATAAAACGGCGTTTTGCTGTTTTCATCTTTAGGCATGTACTTACCCGTCACCACCGGCACGTACATTACCCGCCGACGGCTGGCTTCGCCAAAGTAAGGCGATTGCTGCGCCCGGTGCCACAGCCGCCCATCATGAACCGACAAATCGCCCGCAGCTATGTCAAATCCGATTTCGTGCTTATCGGGGTCGTTATCGACAAAATACTTTTTGCGGAACAGCATCTTCAATAATCCCTGCTTATGGGTGCCGGGAATTACGCGTAATCCACCGTTTTCATAGGGCGTGTCGTTCAGGTGGATACCCACGTTGAGCATAGGCATGATGCGCTGACCTAAAAAAATGTCGCGGGGGCTATCGGTATGCCAGCCCATCTGCGAGAACTTGCTATTGGGCGTTCTGACGTAATGGTTTAAAATTAACCCGTCTTTCTCGATTTCGGCAATGCGCCCCTCATACGGCTGAAGCAAGTCTACAACAGCCTGTAGTCGAGGGTCTTGCAAAAACTCATGAAGCGTTGTGCTATACTGCGAGAGGAAGCACATCCGTTGAACCATCGGATTACCCTCCTCGTCCTGACCGAACTTGAGCGGAACGCCGTTGACCTTGTCCCGACCTTCGGCAAGCCACTGTTTTTCTATACGTTCAGTTTCGTAAATAAACTGTTTAACGGTTTCAGCGTTAATGAAGTTACGGAAGATGATAACGCCATGCTTATTAAAAAACTGTCGTTGCTCTGGCGTAATAGTTTCGCCTAAAGTAAATGGCGGAAGGTTTATTTTGCTCATATTGGTGTTTACAGTCGGGCGGTTATTCCTGTTCCCATTGGGGCGGGCTACCCTATTTGCCGTGAGGCAGTCAAAATAATCAAGTCTCAAATCTACTAAATTTAGGTTTTTCTGATTATATAGATTTGCTATAATTAATCCGATTCTAATCAGCCCGGTGATTGCCCGTGTGCATACGACCCCGTTCAAATACTTTGCACATCTTTGTCAATCAGCTTTTTACTGCTAAAAAAGGTTTTTACCTACTCGCGAAATCTGTCGATTTGACAGCATTTAAATTTTCAGAAAACTTCCGTACAGGCTTATACGACGGCTGATTTACCTGACTTTCGGGCCAATCTGATTCCAGCCCCGGAGAGCAATTTTTTTACCAACCCAATAGAGCGGATAAGTAAATACAAACGCGCCCAATACATCGACCGTGTAATGCACATGCTGCACCAACAGCAGCCCACCTACCAGCAGCGTGCCAATGAGCGCGAATAAACGATCTGACCACCGGCGCAAGCACAAAAACATGAGGAAAATACTCGACGTGTGGCCCGAATAGAACAGATCTTTCGTGATGTAGCTTTTGCCGTAGAATGCATTGCTGATTGGATCGATAAGCGGAATAAGCCCGGCAGGTGGGTCGAGTGGCACAAGGTTGATGCTCAGCATACGCGACAGGCTCACGATGATGTAGCCATACATGAACATCATAAAAATAGCCGGACTTCGCCGGGCGCGAACGAGCAACAATAAAGCTGTAGCCCAGATGGTCAGGAAAATTGGCACCGACACGTCGTGCGGGGGAAGTTGGTTCAGCACCCAATCGTTCAATACGGGGCCGCTGTTTTTTTCGATAGTTTGAAAAAAAGCAGGAAAAGCCATCAACAGCGTCAGTACGCCTATAATGCCAATTATAAATTTCCAGCGAAAAGTTGTTGACTGCCAGGCTGTTTGCCAGGCCAGATCGCCCGTCGGATCGGGAGTGAGTATGCCCATTGGTACGCAAAAAAGGGCCGCAAAATTACGCAGTGATGCGTTAAGAAGCTACACCATCAGCAACCGCCACACGCCCGACAGCAGCAGCAGCAGCAGACTGGCGGGCGTCAGCACCTTCCAGCAGAGATACATCATCTGATCGACGCGGATGCGCGGGAACGTCCAGCGCACCCACATTTGCAGCAGCACAGCCAGATACACTTTGCTCAACAGCCAGAAACCGCCCGTCAGGTTGCCCCATACGGTGCCGGGTGCGCCACTCGTCCAGTCGGCCAGGCGTAGCGGCCCCAGGTTGGGCAGGGGCGTATTCCAGCTACCCAGAAATAAAATCACGCCCAGAAACGATACCAGCAGCATCATCGCGTATTCGGACAGGTACAACAGCGCGAACCGCATACCCGAATATTCGGTATGGAAACCGCCTACAATTTCCGACTCACCTTCGGGCAGGTCGAAGGGGGCGCGGTTGCTTTCGGCCAGCGTGCAGATAAAGAAAATGACGTAGGCGATTAGCAGGAATGGATTCCGAAGCACATTCCAGGCAAAAATGCCGCCCCAGCCCGATACGTCGATGCCGAGGGCTTTCAAACCAAAAAGGTAATTTGGTTCGATTGCGTAGATGCCCTGTTGAAAGCTGATTTCCTGTAAGTTGAGCGTCTGACAAATCATCACGGCGCACAGAATCGTGAGACCGAGGGGAATTTCGTAGGAGATAATCTGCGCCACCGACCGCATCGCCCCAAACAGCGAATATTTGTTGTTACTGCCCCAGCCCGCCATCAGGATGCCAACCACGTCGAACGAGACAATTGCCATCAGGTAGAACACGCCCACTACGGCCCCCGAACCCTGCAAATCGGGCGTAAGGGGCATCACGGCAAAACCCGCAAATACCGATGCAAAAATAACTGCCGGAGCCAGCAGGAACAGCCGCCTGTCAGCCGCATAGGGCACAATATCTTCTTTCTGAAGCAGTTTCAGCAAATCGGCGAAGAGTTGCAGCAGTCCCCACTTACCCGTTTCCATTGGCCCAAGCCGGTCCTGCATGAAAGCCGAGACCTTCCGTTCGGTATAGACCCCGACAATCACGAAGCCAGACGCAATGGCGAGAAAGATAGGAAGAGCGAGCATGTTCTTGGTAGAGACGCGACCCTTCGCGTCTCGGCAGGCGGTAGTATTTTTGTAAAACCATTCGGTTAGTGAGACGCGAAGGGTCGCGTCTTTACGCGTTAAAATTCTGCTTGTTTCGGTGCTCTTGGAAATGGAATAACGTCGCGGATGTTGCCCATGCCCGTCACAAACTGAACCAATCGCTCGAAACCCAACCCGAAGCCCGCGTGCGGAGCCGACCCAAACCGGCGCGTATCGAGATACCACCAG
This sequence comes from Spirosoma montaniterrae, assembly GCF_001988955.1. Classification (NCBI taxonomy): domain Bacteria; kingdom Pseudomonadati; phylum Bacteroidota; class Cytophagia; order Cytophagales; family Cytophagaceae; genus Spirosoma; species Spirosoma montaniterrae. The sequence continues at coordinate 1,486,055 of NZ_CP014263.1, forward strand.
ATGGCGTCGGCTTCGACACCAACTTCGGCCATGCGGGCTGTGAGCTTATCGAGGTCGTCTTCGCGCTGCGAACCGCCGATGATTTCACCAATACCTGGAAACAGCACATCCATTGCCCGCACCGTTGGCCCAAACACCTCGCCACGGGCACCGACAGCCGGAGCATCGTCCTGTTTCATGTAAAACGCCTTGATTTCGCGTGGATAATTGGTCAGAATCACTGGCTTTTTAAAATGTTTCTCAACCAAATATCGCTCGTGTTCCGACTGTAAATCAACACCCCATTTCACCTCATACTGAAACTGCCCTTTTTTGGCTGGCTTAGACTGTATCAGAATGTCGATAGCTTCGGTGTAGGTTAGTCGCTCGAACTCATTACTGATGACAAATTGAAGTTTTTCAAGCAGACCGAGTTCGCTCTGCTCTTCTTTTTTCTTCATTTTCTCTTCCTCTTTGAGCCGGTTATCTAAAAATGCCAGATCGTCGGGGCAGTGTTGCAGCGCGTACCGAATCACGGTTTTCACGAAATCTTCGGCCAGAGCCATATTTTCGGGCAGTTCATAAAACGCCATTTCCGGCTCAATCATCCAGAACTCGGCAAGGTGGCGGGTGGTGTTCGAGTTTTCAGCCCGAAACGTTGGCCCAAAGGTGTAGATTTTACCCAATGCCAGCGCGCCCAGTTCGCCCTCTAACTGCCCCGATACGGTCAGGTTGGTTTCGCGCCCAAAAAAGTCCTGACTATAATCTACCTTTCCGTCTTCGGTGCGGGGCGGATTAACGGGGTCGAGCGTAGTTACGCGAAACATCTCGCCCGCACCCTCGGCGTCGGATGCAGTAATAATTGGCGTGTTGAGGTAGTAGAAGCCATTATCGTTGAAGTACTTATGTACGGCAAAAGCCAGCGCGTGGCGCACCCGCAAAATTGCGCTGAACGTGTTGGTACGTGGGCGCAGGTGGGCAATTTCGCGCAGAAATTCGAGCGAGTGCCGTTTGGGTTGCAGCGGATATTTGTCAGGATCGGCAGGACCGTAGACGTGTATGTTGTTGATTTTAACTTCCACAGCCTGCCCCGCCCCCTGCGACTCTACCAGCGTACCCGTAACGGCAACGCAGGCACCAGTCGTAACTAACTTCAGAACATCGTCGGATAGTTGACCAGCTTCAGCCGGGCCGCGTTCGGCTACAGCCTGAATGTTATTGATCGTTGAGCCATCGTTGAGGGTTATGAATAAAGCGTTTTTACTTTCGCGTTTGTTGCGAACCCAGCCTTTCACAGTTACAGTGACGTGGGGGCCGGGTGTAGTTTTGAGAAGTTGTTGAATAGGTAGATAAGACATACGAATACAGCTACCGGATGGTGTTCGGCCCGCAAAAATAGGCATTGTTCACCGAACTGCCCACTGTGTATTTGGGTGAGTCTCGATTAAACAAAAGAACGCTTTGGACGTATATCCCCTTACTTCATGTATATACGTTCAAAACCACTGTTTTGTAGTAGGCAGTGACTGAAAACGTTCAACGCTTCATATTTACCATGTCAGATTGGTCGACCAGTGCTCTCGGCTAAGTGCTTTGATCAGATAGGTCAGCTCGTTGGGCTTTATTTCCAACCGAACGGTAAGGGGCGATGTAATGGCCCAGTTCCACCAGGAAGGTACAGCCTGATCGGGCTGAAATGTGACGTCGAACACGGTTGCGAAGTCAGTAGTATCAGTGAGCCGGGTTATATGACGCAGGGGATGGGGAAGCACAAATGGGCTTACAGAAGCTGTAGAAAGCCATTGTTGTAGACGAAGAATTTCATCTTCACTGAAAAATGTATTGAATCGAACACGTGGAGAAGCTGAATCCGGCAATGCATTTGGCCGACGCAACCAGATGGTTCCGCTCAACAACACACGCCCGGCCTCGAAATAAAGGCCGAATGACAGTGTGCTATTTTCACCTTGAAAGCGCATAACCAATCAGTACGTATTGATAATACTCTACTTTTGTAATTGGTAAATGTACAGTATTTTTCCGTTAATAATCATGCTCAGTGAGTCTATTTTGTTTAAGGAGTCATAAACAGGTTGCCCGCTGTCGAAAACAAACTAAGTACCGCCTAATTTAACAAGTCACATGTCGCTTACTCTTTACATCGTTCGTCATGCCAAAGCCGAAGACCGGGCTATGTTCATGGCCGACCATGATCGTGAACTGACCCCCGACGGGGTAATTGCAGCCGCCCGCATTGGGCGGTATCTGCGCGATAAACTTATTCATCCGGGCCTGATTATCAGCAGTACCGCTCCTCGTGCCTACGACACCGCGAAGGTAATTGCGGAACAGATTGGGGTTGATACGGATACAATTGTGTTAAACGAGCAACTGTATGAGGGCGGCCCAAAAGCCTATTTGGCTGCCGTAAATGCCATTCCCGAAACGGCCAAATCGGCAATGATTGTGGGGCACAACCCCGACGTATCTTACTTCGCCGAATTCTTGACTCACCAAAGCGTTGGCTCTATGAGCAAGGGGGCAGTTGTGGCTGTTACGTTTGCCGATGTAGAATGGGCAGCGGTATCGGGCCGCACCGGTGAGGTGGCCTTTGAAATCAGCCCGAAAAAACTTTTGCATTGAACGAACAGGCATGATCGTCCCTACCAAGAAAAGCCCCTATAGTTGGTAAGGTCATACTAACGAAAAAAGCACTCACGTTTTTAGGCGTGAGTGCTTTTTTCGTTAGTGAGCCAGTGGAGGGATTCGAACCCCCGACGCGCTTGCGCATCCTGATTACAAATCAGGCGGAATCGACCGCTATCCGACACTGGCGTTTCTGAATTGTGGAGCAAAAGTAAGGGTATTCTCTATTTTTTGCAAGCTTAGTTAAAAAAAACGAATGCCACTACTCAAGGTAATGGCATTCGTTTTGTTGACTAAGCTTGCGCTACGCGCAACTGATGCCGGAGGTCGGCGAGTTGTTTTTCAGCATCGGCGATTTTCTTATCGATGTCGGCGCGAAGTTTATCGGCATTTTTCGAGCGGGCGAAGAACTCGATGTTATTGCGGTAAGTAGCAATATCGTTTTCGATGGCTGTGATCCGCCGACGGATATCATTTTCACGTTTGCCGCCACCGCTATCACGGTCGTTCCGGTTATAATCACTTCGGTCGCGGCCACCACCGCGCAGGGCTTCGGCTTCGCTCTGGAGCATAATTCGCTCCTTATCTTTAGCCGGAATCTTGCCCGTTGCACCTACCAGCGCGTTGATAGCGTTGATATATCGCTTCTGCACTGATTCTTTGTCTTTCTTCGGTACAAAGCCAATAGTATTCCACTCCTTCTTGAACTCGTTGAGTTGCGAAAGATCGGCATTCTCTTTAGCTGCGGCCTCAATACGTTCGATCAGGGCAATTTTCTGGGCGAGGTTATTTTCAAACTCGCGTTCTGTTTCCTGATTTTTAGAGCGTTTCTTATTGAAGAACGCGTCGCAGGCGGCTTTGAAACGGTCAAAGATTGAGTTCTTTTGCTTTTCAGGTACCTGACCAATGTTTTTCCACTGCCGTTGCAGATCGATTACCCGCTGCGTAATTTCCGGCGATTCTTCGCCCGACGCCAGAATACCCTCTACCTGTTCGCAGAGTTCGGTTTTCAGCCGCAGATTTTCTTCGCGCTTACTTTCTAACTGCCGGAAAAACTCGCCTTTGTTATGAAAGAACGTTTTCAGCGCGGCCCAGAATTTTTTACTCAATTCTTTGCCTTCCTCGCGCGGCATAGGGCCTTTGATAGCATTCCAGCGGTCCTGAAGGGCCATTACCACTTTGGTACGGTCGTTCCAGTCATTGATACTGCTCGATGAGAACGAGGTGAGTGGCACTAACTCTTCGTAAATAGCCGACTTCTCTTCATACAACTGCGCCGATTCTTTCCGCTGTTCGTTGGTCAGTTCCCGGCGTTTGTCATACAGTACGTCGAGGGCAGCTTTCATGCGGCCCCAAAGTTCTTCCTGTTCGGCTTTAGGAGCCGGGCCAATGTGCTTGTATTCTTCAAATAATGCGTTGGCTTCGTCAATGGTCTGGCGTGTCACGGCGGTTTCGCCGGCAGCTTTTGCCATCGCTTCTACCTTCTCGATCACCTCTGTTTTCAGCGTAGCATTGCGCTTACGGTCCAGTTCTTTGAGTTCAAAGTAGATGTTCCGGTTACTGTAGTACCGATCAACCAGCGCATGATACGTAGCCCATAAGGTAGCATTGTGGGGCGAGTTCATGTTCCCCGCAGCTTTCCAGTCGTCCTGAATTTTCTTGAACTCGTTCCAGCTTGCTTTAGGGTCGCCTGCGTTGTTTTCGTCGTTCTCTACCAGTTCGCGCAGGCGGGTCAGCAATTCCGTTTTCGTCACGAAATTGCCGTCTTTAGCCTTGTCTAAGTTCTGGAAGTACGTATTTTTCAGGCTCTTGATTTGCTTGTACAAATCGTCGAACTGCTGAACGCTTTCATCGTGTTTATACTCGAAGCCTTCTTCCGAGCCTGTCTCGGCAGCGTATGCCTGCAAAGCGGCTTCGCGCTCGGCCCGCTTCATCTGATCGAAGAGAGGTTTCGCTTCTTTCAGCACCTGATCGGCCCGTTTGAAATCGCCCGGCGTTACCGACGTGCCATTTACAATAGCCAGTTGAGCTTCGAGCAAGGCTACGAATTCTGATTTGGTCAACTGACTATAATCAGCCACGGGCTGAGCAGCCACCTCTTCTTCTGCCTCGTCGGCCTCTGCCACTGTTGCGTATTCGGCAGCTACCGATGCATCGGGAGTTGGAACCGCTACGGCTTCGGGTTCAGTCACTGCGGCTTCTGCCAGCGGCTCTGTTGCCGGGGCTTCATCGACGGCCACCTGCGGTGTTGACTGCTGGGCCTCAGCGTCCGGGGAAAGTTCAGCAACTGGCTCTGTATCAGCAGCCGACGTAAGTTCTACTGAATCGGCCACCGGCTCGGCGACGATTGGTTCATTGACAACGGGTTCAGACACAGCGGGTACGTCGGCCTCAGCAACTGGCGAATCAGGTATTTCACTTGATATGTCGTTGGATGTTGGCAAGGTTTCTTCGTTGGCGGGAGCCGTTTCTGGCTGCGTTTCGGCGACAATATCGGCGGGAGCATCGGCCACAGGAGCCGTGTCCTCAGCCAAATCGTCAGGATTCGCGGCTGGGGTTGGGGTGTCGTTGGGAGTATTCACAGCCAGCGCGTCGGTAGTGGTAGAGAGAGCTTCCGGCTGCTGGTTAATTTCCTGTTCTTGGTTTGCCATGTTGGGAACGTACCGATTACTTTTGCAAAACTACGACAAAATGCGATTTCCTTGCAGTTCAGCCGGGAAAAGCCACTAAACTACCCAGTTCATGCCGTCAGTAATCAGTGATTTACGGAAAGAATATACGTTAAACGGTTTAGACATAGCTGATGTTTTACCTGATCCTTTTGCCCAGTTCCGGCAGTGGTTCGATGCGGCTTTGAGTGCAGGCGTACCGGAGCCTAACGCTATGTATGTCAGCACATTGTCTGTTAATGGACGACCTGATGGGCGCATCGTTTTGCTGAAAGACGTTACGCAAAACGGCTTCGTTTTTTACACAAATTACGAGAGCACGAAGGGCCAGAATCTGACCAAACATCCTGTAGCATCACTGACGTTTTTTTACCCGGAACTCGAACGTCAAATTCGCATTGAAGGGCAAGTTGAAAAAGTTAGTTCGGCAGAATCAGACGATTATTTCAACAGCCGCCCGCGTAGTTCGCAGATTGGTGCCTGGGTGTCGCATCAGAGCGAAGTGATTGCCAGCCGAGCCGTACTCGAAACGCGTCAGCGCGAAATCGAAGCACAGTTTGCCGACCAGCTTATACCGCGCCCTCCACACTGGGGCGGTTTTCGGGTAATTCCTGATAGTATTGAGTTTTGGCAAGGCCGCCCCAGTCGCCTGCACGACCGCATTCGCTACCGGCTCGACAACGCAACATGGCTAATTGAACGGTTATCGCCTTAACCAGTAAAAAGCACTCCCACTCATTCATTAATTAATCACATGCAACTTCTTGACGGTAAAGTACTTTCAGCAGAAATCAAACAGGAAATCGCGGCAGAGGTCGCGCAGATTCGCGAACAGGGCGGCAAAATTCCGCACCTTGTCGCCATTTTGGTGGGTAATGCCGGTCGGTCGGAAACATACGTTGCCAGCAAAATGAAAAGCTGCGAAGAGGTGGGTATGCACTCGACGCTTATCCGGTTCGACGATGATGTTACTGAGACACAACTCCTTGATGCTGTGCAGGATGTGAATACCAATCCCGATATGGATGGGCTGATTGTGCAGTTGCCGTTGCCGAAACACATCAACCCAGACCGCGTGATGGAAACCATCGACCCGGCTAAAGATGTCGATGGGTTTCACCCCATTAATATTGGTCGCATGGCAAAAGGGTTGCCTGCTTACGTGTCGGCTACTCCTCAGGGGGTGCTGGAAATGCTGAAACGCTATGGCATCGAAACTGCCGGAAAGCACTGTGTAGTAGTCGGTCGCAGTCAGATTGTGGGCCTGCCGATGAGCATTCTGATGCAGCGTAACACCTATCCGGGCAACTGCACCGTTACGCTGACTCACAGCCGTACCCAAAACTTAGCCGATATTTGCCGCTCGGCAGATATTCTGGTAGCGGCCCTCGGCAAGCCAGAGTTTGTAACCGCCGACATGGTAAAAGAGGGCGCGGTCGTAATCGACGTAGGTCTGGAAAAAGTACCCGATGTCAGCAAAAAAAGCGGTTTCGCGCTCAAAGGAGATGTTAAATTCGATGAGGTAGCTCCCAGAACCAGCTACATTACGCCCGTACCCGGTGGGGTGGGCCTGATGACGATCTGCTCGCTGATGCAAAATACGCTGAAAGCTGCACGGGGCGAGGTCTACGGTAAATAGCTACGATATGTGTATACAGGATTAACCTTTATCAGTCAACATTGACCAGCAACCGTCGCGTGCGTTATTTTCTTGAATTAGCTTACAGAGGTACCAATTACCACGGCTGGCAGCGGCAACCCAATGGCCTGAGCGTACAGGAAGTGCTCGAAACAGCTTTTTCAACCGTACTGCGCGAAACCATCGTTATTGTGGGTAGTGGCCGCACCGATGCCGGTGTTCATGCCGGTCAGCAATACGCTCATTTTGAAACCGACGTGCTGCTGCCTACGCACCTGCTCCGGTCAGTGAATCGAATTATTCCCAACGACATTGTGGTATTCGATTGCTTCCCCGTTGGTCCGCGCGACCACGCCCGCTACACAGCTACGTATCGGTACTACCAATACAGTATTATTCGGCGGAAAGACCCGTTTCGCGATGGACTGGCCTGCGTATTTTTTCTGCCGCTCGACGTTGATCGGATGAACGATGCCGCTGATAAACTGCGACAATACACTGATTTCAAGAGTTTTAGTAAAGTTAAAACCGATGTTCGGACGTTTAACTGCCGCATCGACTTTGCTTACTGGGAAGTGAAACCAAACGGCGAATTGATGTTTCATATTCGGGCCGACCGGTTTTTGCGCGGTATGGTGCGGGCCATTGTCGGTACGCTGATGATGGTGGGGCAGGGGCGCATGACCGTAGCCGATTTCGAGCGTATTATTCAGACGCGTGATCGGCAGGCGGCTGGTCGGGCGGCCCCCGCCGAAGGGTTGTCACTGGTAGAAGTGGGCTATCCCGACGCGGTGTTTAGCCAACGGACGAACCCCCTCGAACGGTAGGATGTTGAGAGAATAGATTAGACAGTCGGCTTCAAACCATACAGATCAACTGAAAGAGAAATTGAAAATCGGAACCATTATATTGGCGGCTGGTGACTCTTCGCGCATGGGGGGCGACCCGAAACAATTGTTGCAATTTAAAGGGCAATCGCTGATTCAGCGCGTTACCGAGAGTGCGCTGGCCCTGCAATGCGGGCCGGTCGTGGTAGTGCTCGGGGCGAACCGCACTCAAATTTTGCCCGAACTCAACGGCCTGCCAGTTACTATTATCGACAACCCAGCGTGGCCCACGGGGCAGGCATCGTCGCTGAAAACGGGGCTGGCGGCTCTGTATATCACCCATAAAGATATTGATGCCGTTCTGGTGTTGCACGTCGATCAGCCGTTGGTGTCGCTGGGGCTGTTGTTGCACATGCTCGAAGTCAGTAAAGACGAAGGCCGGGGAATTGTGGCCTGCCGTTACGATGCGCAGGTGAGCGTTCCGGCCCTGTTTACCCGCGATTATATTGCGGATTTACTTCAACTGGAAGGCGACAAAGGCGTAAAATGGGTGATTGGCAAGCATCGCGCTGACTGCTCTGAAGTGCTCTTTGAAGCGGGTGCCATCGATCTCGACTCCAAGCGCGACGTTGAGTTATTCCGGCAAGCGCAACTTATTTAAACGCAGAGTGACAGAGAACTTCGCAGAGTACGCGGAGTTTACTCTGTGATCTCTGCGCAACCTCCATTCCTCTGCGTTTAAAAAATTATGCAAAAGCTCGAAACTGCCCGCAACCTGCAAACCCGGCTGACTGTCATTATCGATACCGTCGAGCGTGAGTTTGCCCCGCTTTCCGACGCGCAACTCCGCACGAAGCCTGCCCCCGGTAAATGGAGTATTGTTGAATGTCTACAGCATCTCAATCTGGCCGAGCGATACTACGTTCGGCAGCTTCAGCATAAATCGGAGCGGCTTGGGCTGGTAGAGCATAGCCCTGATGATCAGACAATTGAATCCGATTTTGTGGGTCGGCTCATGCTGCGAATGCTCGACCCGAAAAGCACCATAAAACTACCCGCACCGGGCCTGGTACGGCCCCGCTCAGCGTCGGACCTTGACCCGGCTTCGGTTATAAGCCAGTTTCTGGAACTGCAAACCCTGCAACGCGAACTGACCGGGCGGCTGATTTATTTAGACTGGAACCAGGAGAAAGTGCCGACCCTATTTGGCAACTGGCTGAAAATGCGACTGGGCGACGTATGCCAGATGCTGGTGGTGCATACCGAACGACATATGCAACAGGCTATGCGCGTCAAGGCAGAAATCGCTACTTTTGTTGGTTAGTACAACCTGTGATTATGAAACAATACATTACCCAAGACCCCTGGAATATTGTTGAAGAGGGTTTCCACCGCGACCATAACGAAATCACCGAAAGTCTGATGAGCCTCGGCAATGGCCGGATCGGGCAACGGGGCAATTTTGAAGAAAAATTTACGGGTAAAACCCTGCAAGGCAACTACGTAGCAGGCGTGTATTATCCCGACAAAACCCGCGTAGGCTGGTGGAAAAACGGATACCCTGACTACTTCGCCAAAGTCCTGAACGCGGCAAACTGGATCGGCATCGACATTGACGTCGAGTACGAATCACTTGATCTCAACACCTGCGACGTGCATGATTTCCGGCGGGTGCTGAACATGCAGGCAGGCTACCTCGAACGCTCGTTTGTGGCGACGCTCAAAAGCGGGAAACAGTTGAAAGTCAACTCGAAACGCTTTTGCTCGATTGTTGACGACGAAGCGGGCGTTATTCGTTACAGCATTACCCCGCTTAATTTCGACGCCAAAATTACGATTACGCCCTACATTGACGGCACCATCCGCAACCGTGATGCCAATTATGACGAAACATTCTGGGACGAAGTGCGGAAAGAAACGGCTTATGGTGAGGCATATATCGAACTGCGTACCCGGAAAACCGGCTTCCATGTAGCGTCGGGGATGTGCGTCGAAATTGAGCAGGACGCTGCAAAAGTCGATTACCAGTCACAGCCGATCAAGTACGAAAAATACGTTGCCAACCGCATCACGCTCGACTGTTGGCAGGGGCAGGAAACGGTGATTTATAAATATGCCGTGAATCTGTCGTCGCTGAATTACGATTCAGATTCGCTCGTGAAAGAAGCCCGCCAGTACATTCAGCGGATTACGCGTAAGGGTTTCGACAAGATGCTGTTCGAGCAGAAACAAGCCTGGGCCGATAAGTGGAAAATGAACGACATCACTATCGATGGCGACGTGGCCGCGCAACAGGGCATTCGGTTCAATATTTTTCAGTTGAACCAGACTTACACCGGCGAAGACGAGCGGCTCAACATTGGCCCAAAGGGATTCACTGGTGAAAAATATGGCGGCTCAACCTACTGGGATACAGAAGCTTACTGTTTGCCATTCTACCTCTCCACCGCCGACCAGAAAGTGGCGAGAAATCTGCTTGTGTATCGCTACAAACACTTGCAGAAGGCCATCGAAAACGCGCAGAAACTCGGATTCAGGGCCGGGGCCGCGCTTTACCCGATGGTGACAATGAACGGCGAAGAATGCCACAATGAGTGGGAAATTACCTTCGAGGAAATTCACCGCAACGGGGCTATTGCCTATGCCATCTACGATTACGTGCGCTATACCGGCGACGAGTTGTATTTAGTCGACTACGGGCTTGAAGTGCTGATTGCCATCAGCCGCTTCTGGAGTCAGCGCGTCAACTGGTCGAAGGATAAAAATCAGTATGTAATGCTGGGTGTGACGGGGCCAAACGAGTACGAAAACAACGTCAACAATAACTGGTATACCAATTACATTGCTGCCTGGACGCTTCGTTACACGATTGAAGCGGTGGGGAAAGTAAAAGCCCTGAACCCCGATAAATACGCCGACCTGATCGACCGGATTCATTTCCGCGAGGAGAAGGAAATCTCGACAGCGCAGCACATTGTCGACAACATGCACTACCCGTTCGATGACGGGCGACAGGTGTTTTTGCAGCAGAGCGATTTCCTCGATAAAGACCTGATGCCCGTATCCGATATTCCGAAAGGGCAGCGGCCCCTGAACCAAAACTGGTCGTGGGATCGGATTCTGCGGTCGTGTTTTATCAAGCAGGCCGACGTATTACAGGGGTTGTATTTCTTTGAAGATGAGTTTGATACAGACACGCTTCGCCGGAATTTCGACTTCTACGAACCCATGACCGTACACGAATCATCGTTGTCGCCCTGCGTTCACAGTATTCAGGCATCAAAGCTCGGCATGGTCGAAAAAGCCTACGAGATGTATCTGCGCACGGCCCGGCTCGACCTCGATGATTATAACAACGACACCGAAGACGGATGCCACATCACGAGCATGGCCGGTACGTGGCTGGCTGTGGTAAAAGGTTTTGGCGGTATGCGCGTCGACGCCAAGGGATTGTCGTTCCGGCCTTACTGCCCGGCAGGCTGGCAGTCATTGGCGTTCAAGATTCGGTTTCGGGGCGTATTGTTGCAAATCACAACCACGCAGCAGGACGTCACGGTGCAGAATTTCTCGCAACAGCCCATCACGTTGCGCGTTCATGGCGAGCCGCTGATTATTGCCGGCAACAGTCAGGAAACGGTTGTTGTGAAGGAGTTGGCATAAACATTTTACCCCAATTCACCCTCTCGTTCCAAGAGGATGGATTGGGGTGCTTTTTCAAAAGGCTAATTTTGCTCAGACTTCAGGAAAATAGCATCCTGTTGCAGCAGCCGCCCGTCGCGGGGGCTGTGCAGTTGGTCGAAGGCACCGGCGTAGTAGAAACCGAGGCTCTGCATGGCGTCTACAATATCACAGAACAATGCCTGCCCTTCGTACATCGGCACAAACGACGTTTCGGCAATTACTATTGTGGCTTCGCGGAGCGTGTTACGCCCGCCTTCAATGACCTGCATTTCGTAGCCCTGCACGTCGATTTTTACGAGTAGGTTTCGTTTGATTGTCATTGACTTCGCGGCTTCATCCAATTGCATGACTGGCACGGTAACGGTTGTTGAAATAGCCGTTTCGGGAAAATTAGCTACGTGAACAGAGGCCATTGTCAGCATCGAAGACGACACCGTGTGCTGATTGCGTTCAAAGGGAGCATCGCCATTGTAGTTGCCGAGAGCCAGGTTGTACGTAACTAAGTTGGGAAGTTTGCTCGTCAATTTGGATAGCGTTTCGTAACAGTCGGGCAGCGGCTCGAACGAATGAATTGTAGCGTTGGGAAACACCTGCGACAGCACTAAAGCTGCCTGACCGATGTTGGCTCCAATGTCGAATACTGTACCAATTTGCAACTGCTCAATCCACAGTTGTCGGTACTGTTTATACATGTGAATATCAAGATTAAGCGAGGAATACGGCAAAAGATGTCGATTCTTCATGTAAAATCTGACCGACTTCGCTTTTTCGATTAGGTGCATGGGAGAGGAGCGTTACGCTAATATTTTTACACTTGTTTTTCTTTAAACAAACTTTGCTGCTTACAAGTCAGCTACTACCTTCGGGTAATCAACCTTATTATGATTCGGATCTTTCAGTTAGACGAAACGGCAGTTCGTAAAATTCGCGATATCGACTCATTCTCAGATACCGAACGCACTCTTTGGGTCGATTTGCAAAACGCCACACCTGCCGAAATTAAAAGCGTTGAAGAAAAGTTTGACGTCGACTTCCTGAGTCAGCAGGAGCAGCTCGAAATTGAAAGCTCATCGCGCTACATCGAAGAAGATGACTACCTGATTGCGAACTCTAATTTCCTGGTTCCCGACGACGAGCAGCGATACCGCACTGTTCCGGTTAGTTTTATTCTAAAAGACGACACCCTGTTTACATACCGTAATGCCGACTTAAAAACCTTCGCCGACACGGTAAAACGCATTAAATCGCGCCGGGCGGTGTTTAGCGATGGTGCTCAAATCCTGATTTTCATCTTCGAGTCACGCATCGATTACGACGCCGACCTTGTTGAAATGGTATCGAGCGAAATCAAGGCGATTAACCGAATGCTCGACCTCGATGCCACGCTTGACCGCGAAATGCTGCTCAACATCAACGATTACCAGGAATTGACCATGTCTATTCGCGAAAACGTAGTAGACAAGCAACGTGTTATCTCGGCCATGATTCGTTCCGACGGCTGGTTCAACGACGCCGAACAGCAACGACTTCGCACGCTCATTAAAGATATTAACTCACTAATCGATCATACAAATTTTATTTTTGAACGGTTGGAGTTTTTGCAGAATACCTACCTCGGTCTGATTGATCTGGAGCAAAACCGGGTTGTGAAAATTTTCACGGTAGTGTCGCTTGTATTTATGCCTCCTACCCTGATTGCGAGCCTGTATGGCATGAATTTCGACGTAATGCCTGAGTTGCACTGGCCCTATGGATACGCTTTTGCCGTGGGACTGATGGTGCTGTCGTCGGCATTGACGGTCTGGATTTTTCGACGCAAAAACTGGCTGTGAAGATGTCGGTAAAAATGGCGAACTTGCTCCCGTTTTCAGCCTTTCTTATGTTCCGCCCGTTTGCTTTGCTGCTGGTTGTTGGCGCGTTTCCAACGTTGCTTCTGGCCCAGCGGTATTCGTCTGATACTACCTACCAACAGCCGTTTCGGCCACAGTACCACTTTTCGCCCCGCATCAACTGGAGCAACGATCCCAACGGTCTGGTGTACTACGATGGCGAATATCATCTGTTCTTTCAGCACAACCCCGTTGATTCGCACTGGGGGCATATGACCTGGGGCCACGCCATCAGCCGCGATCTCGTTCACTGGCGCGAACTGCCACCAGCCATTCCCGAAGAAAATGGAGTGATGATTTTTTCGGGAAGCTGCGTCGTCGATAAAAATAATACGAGTGGCTTCGGGCGCGACGGACGCGTGCCGATGGTAGCCATATACACCGGTCATGAACCGAATCGGCAAACGCAGCACATTGCTTACAGCTTAGACAAAGGCCGCACCTGGACCAAATACCAGAACAACCCGATTATCGACCTGAACAAGAAAGATTTCCGCGACCCGAAAGTTTTCTGGTACGAACCCAGTCAGCGGTGGGTGATGGCTGTGGTGTTGCCTACCGAAAAGAAATTGCTGTTTTATAATTCATCGAATCTGAAACAATGGACCAAAACTGGCGAGTTTACAGCCGCCGACAGCCCGGCCAGCGTTTGGGAATGCCCCGATTTGATAGAAGTGCCGGTAGAGGGGACAATGGAGCGCAAATGGCTCCTGATGTTGTCGATGGGGAACAACGGCGCGGCTGGCGGATCGGGTATGCAGTACTACGTAGGCCGGTTTAATGGCCTGACTTTTACGAATGAATCGGCACCCGGCCCTACACGCTTTGTCGACTGGGGGAAAGATTATTACGCAGCCGTTACGTACAACAACCTGCCTGTTCGGGGTAATCGGGGCGCAATCAGCATTGGCTGGATGGCGAATCTGCACTATGCTGGTGAGGTGCCAACGTCGCCTTTTCGGGGTATGATGACCCTGCCCCGCGAGTTGCGTTTGGTGAAAACACTGACAAAAAGCTACGAACTGGTGCAGCGGCCTATTCAGGAACTCAAACAATTGCTGGGGCCTGCTTTTCGTTGGAATGGCACCGACGTGTCGCAACTGAATCAGAGTTTAGTCAATGCGGGCGTATCGGGCGATTCGTATGTGCTGACTGCCGAACTCGAACCTATCCGAACGGAATCGGGCGTTCGGGTACGGCAGGGCAAAACGGCGCAAGGCGATACCGAAGCAACGGTTGTTGGTTACGACCCGCTCAAACAGCAGGTACACGTTGATCGAACGCGGTCGGGACTGGTGGCGTTTAAGAAAGAGTTTGCAGGCCGGTTCACGGCTCCGCTGAAACCGCAGAATGGGCGTATAACGTTGCAGATTTGGGTAGATCGGTCGTCGGTCGAGGTGTTTGGCAACGACGGGCTGATAACGCTCACCAACCAGATATTCCCCAGTCCCGACAGTCTGGGCATTGAATTTTACGGCAACGCGCTGCGCTCCGTAACGGTGCAGGCGGTTGAGGGAATCTGGAAGTAGGCTTAAAAATTCTTAATTAAAGCCATCATCCGGCTGAAACTGTTAGTTTTGTTACACCAATACGAACCCTGAATGGCTCGTCAGAAAAAAAATGTAGGTCAATATCCCAGCGGCATGATTCTGTTCAGCCTGACGCTGGCGTTGTTTTTAATTGGTTTTTGCGGATTGCTCGCTATTCAGTCGAAACGACTGGTGACGTACATCCGTGAGAACTACGAAATGCGGGCTTTCTTAGACAAAGACCTCAATTCGACTGAACTGAAAAAACTATCGGAAACGCTGGCCGATCAACCTTACGTACTAAAAACCGACGGCGTAGCGCAGCTCGGTTTCGTACCGAAAGAAGACGCTGCGAAGGAGTTTATTGCTGATACCAAAGAAGATTTTTCGAAGTTTCTGGGCGAAAATCCACTCCGCGACAGCTATCGGATCAAGCTAAACGAAGCGTATTTTGAAGAAGCGAAGCTGACAGAAGTAAAACAGGACCTGGAGCAGATCGACGGAATTTTTGAGGTAGTGTACCCCGAAAATCTGGTAGACAGCATTAACCGGAACGTAACCAAGATTTACATAGTGATGTCGGCCTTTGCGCTGGTTCTGCTATTAATAATTGTGGTGCTGATGAACAACACGATTCGTCTGGCGTTGCATTCTCAGCGGCTTCTGATCCGTAGTATGCAGTTGGTGGGGGCTACGAATGCTTTTATCACGCGCCCATTTCTGGGGCGGGGTATGTGGCAGGGGTTTCTGGCCGGTGTTATTGCGGTGGTGCTGTTGCTGGTGGGTTTGTACATTGCTATTCAGAATTTGCCTGAACTGGCGGCTTTTCAGGAACCCGAAAAGATTGCCATGCTAATGGGCGGAGTTGTTGCACTGGGCGTGGTGATCGGATTTTTGAGCACGTTTCAGGCTGTAAACCGGTATTTGGGCCTAACGCTGGACGAATTGTATTAAGCAGTCAACTGTAGACGAGAAATGGCAAAAGATAAACAGGGTGGTTCTACAACCCTCGCCCGCGAGGAGTTAGCCCGGAAAACAAACGCTGCTGCCGCCCCGGCAACGGCTCCTAAAACAAATCCTGTTCGGCCCGTTACTGAGCCGACACGGACGCTGGCAGTGGCTACGCTTCCGTTTGGACGACGTAACTACGTGCTCATGCTGGCTGGCATTGGCATTATTCTGCTCGGATTTTTTATCATGAGTCTCGATAAAGAAGAGTTTGGCTTCGGCTTTCTGGGCCTTACGCTCGGCCCATTGGTGGTTATGAGCGGCTTTGTGCTGGAGTTTTTCGCCATTCTGGCAAATCCGAAAAAAGTATAAAGTTGCAGGGTTATTGAGTTGGAAAGTTGTAGAGTTGCGATACACATCCCAACTTTACAACCTTACAACTATATAACTATACAACTGTATTGAATGGAGTTAATTCACGCGATTGCGCTGGCTATCATTGAGGGCCTGACCGAGTTTTTGCCGGTTTCCTCAACCGGACACATGATTATCTACTCGTCGCTGGCGGGTATTGCCGGTAACGAATTTACGAAGTTGTATACAGTCAACGTTCAGTTTGGCTGCATACTGTCGGTGCTGGTGCTTTATCACCGCCGTTTCCTGACTGATACGCGCACGGGTGATATTGAGGTCTACGACTGGGTAAAACGACTGCCTCCCAACCTGCAACGGCTAACCGACTTTTACGCTAAAATCCTGATTGCCTTTCTCCCTGCGGCCATTATCGGTTTTCTGCTCAATGATCTTATCGACTCGTTACTCGAAAACGTAGTGGTTGTAGCAATCTCACTGCTGGTGGGAGGTATCGTACTGGTATTTATCGACAAAATCGTGGCCGAGCAACCGAAAGACCACGATGTAACGGTACCCGATGCACTGCGTATTGGCTTTTTCCAGTGCATTGCTATGATTCCGGGCGTTTCGCGGTCGGCAGCCACTATTATTGGGGGTATGTTTCAGGGGTTGACGCGCCAGCAGGCCGCTGAATTTTCGTTCTTTCTGGCCGTGCCGACAATGGCGGCTGCATCGGGCTACAAACTCCTTAAAACCTATAAGTTGCTTCAACCCGCCGATTATCAGACGCTACTGATTGGCAATGCCATTGCGTTTGTGGTGGGGCTGCTTGCCATTCGTGGCTTTGTCGGTTTTCTGACCAAATACGGCTTTAAAGCCTTTGGCTATTACCGCATCGCGCTTGGCCTGTTGTTGTTGGGCCTGATGGCATCGGGCGTGAAGTTAGATGTCTTGTGAGGAGTTATTACACAGAGATACACGGAGGGAAAAGAGATTCACAGAGATTTTTTTAAAACTTTCTCCGTGAATCTCTTCTCTTTCTGTGTATCTCTGTGTAACAAAAAAACAGTCCTGTGTCAGAAACGCAAATACCAGACCCCGGCCAGCTAATTCTCATCGATAAGCCGTTAACATGGACGTCGTTCGATGCGGTTAATAAACTGAAATACGCCTGTAAGTTTAAGAAAATCGGTCACGCCGGTACGCTCGACCCGCTGGCAACCGGTTTGCTCATTCTTTGCACGGGCAAAATGACCAAGCAAATCGACCAGTATCAGGCGCAGGAAAAAGAATATACCGGCACCCTTGTACTGGGCAAAACCACGCCCTCGATTGATCTCGAAACGGGATTTGAAGCCGAGTTCGATACAAGCGGTATTACACCCGAACAGGTTGCCGACGCAGCCCGGCAGCTAACCGGCGACATTACGCAGGTGCCGCCCATTTACTCGGCGGTACGGGTCGGTGGAGAGCGGCTCTACGAAAAAGCTCGTCGGGGCGAAACCGCCGACCGAGTTCAGGGTGGTATCAAGAGCCGACAGGTTACGGTATCGGTCTTTGAGGTAGCTACAGAGCGGTTCCCCGAAGTTGATTTTCGCATTGTGTGTTCCAAAGGCACGTATATTCGCAGCTTGGTACGCGATTTGGGCCTGTTGCTCAACAATGGAGCTTACATGAGTGCGCTGCGCCGAACCCGCATCGGCGATTTTCGCGTTGAAGACGCCGACACGATAGAAGGTTTTATTGAGAAGTTTAAACTGAACAATGAAGCGTGAAAAGTTGGGTTGTTTTACATGTTCACCCATTACTTTTCACTTTTCGCTCCTGAAGAATGCGTATTCACCGTGGTCTCGACGACCTTCAACCGATAGCCAACGCCGTTGTTACGAGCGGCACCTTCGATGGGGTGCATCGCGGCCATCAGACCATTCTTGCCAGGCTCACCGAAGCCGCCCAAAACAGCGGGGGCGAATCGGCGTTGATTACGTATTGGCCCCACCCCCGAACGGTAGTCTCCAACGACAGTCAGGATCTGAAATTGCTGACAACGCTCGAAGAGAAAATTACCCTGCTCGAACAGGCGGGCGTTAATCACCTGATCGTAATTCCCTTTACGCGTTCGTTTTCGCAGCTCACGTCCGAAGAATATATCCGCCAGATTCTGATCGAAAAAATCGAAACGAAGAAATTAGTCATTGGCTACGACCATCGATTCGGGCGCGACCGCGAAGGCGGCTTCGACTACATCCGGGCGCATCAGCACGAATACGGCTTTGAGGTGGAAGAAATTCCCCGACAGGACATTGACGCCGTGGGCGTTAGTTCCTCAAAAATTCGGGCCGCCCTCGGTGAAGGTAACATACACACGGCCAACCTGTTTTTGGGCCGACCCTACAGCCTGACCGGCACCATTGTAAAAGGCCGTCAGTTAGGCCGAACCATCGGTTTTCCTACGGCAAATATGCAGGTCGATGATCCGGTGAAGCTGATTCCGGCCAATGGTGTGTATGCCGTCGATGTGTTGTATGCCGGGCAAACGCTCGGCGGTATGCTCAACATCGGGTTTCGCCCAACCGTGGCTGGAACGCACCAAACCATCGAAACGTACATTTTTGATTTCGATAAAGATATTTACGGCGAGCATATGACCTTACAGTTCCGTGAGTTTCTACGACCCGAACAGAAATTCGACGGGTTGGCTGCCTTGGTAGAACAACTCAAACGCGACGAACAAACGGCGCGGGAAATGTTGAGTCGTTAATTCCCAATGTGTCTACCTGCCACGTAGCCGGTGGTCCAGGCGTTCTGGAAATTAAAGCCGCCCGTAATGCCGTCAACATCAAGCACTTCGCCCGCGAAAAACAAGCCCGGATGGCTGCGGCTTTCAAGCGTATCGGGGTGTAGACCGCCCGGCGCAACACCTCCACAGGTAACGAATTCCTCCTTGAACGTACTTTTGCCTACTACCTCAAACTGACTGTTAATCAGCCGTTCGGCCAGTCGGCTTAGGGGTTTGGCGGGCAGGTCGGCCCAGCGTTGGGTGTCGGTAATGCCCGATTCGCTGGCGAGAGCCGTCCAGAGTCGCGAGGGCAGGCCGAATGGGTTCTGCGACACCACCTGTTTTCGCCCGTTCTGCTGCCGAAACGCCTGCAAAGCGGCCCGTAAGGTGTTGTCGTTCAGGGTGGGCGTCCAGTTGATACGGAGCGTAAACTGGTAATTGCGTTCGGCCAATTCGCGGGCAGCCCACGCCGACAGCCGCAACACCGCCGGGCCACTGAAGCCCCAGTGCGTAAGTAACACCGGCCCGCGCTGCGCCTGTTTCGTGCCCGTAACAGACACCTGAGCGTCGGGTACGGCAACACCCGCGAGGGGAAGTAGAAAACTGTCGGGGACGTTGAACGTAAACAGCGATGGTACGGGGAAAATCAACGGTTCGGCCTGTTCGGGGAGCCAGCCGTAGGCCGGTAGTTGCGGATAACCGCCCGTAGCAATCAGCACCCGGTCGGCAGTGATGGATTCCCCCGTCAGCAGATGCAACTGCCAGCAGCCGCGCGGGTCGTGTGTCAGCGTATCGACACCACAGCTTGTCCGAACGTTGATATTGAGTTGTCGGGCCGTATCGAGCAGGCAGTTGACGATTGTTTCGGACGTGTTGGTGGTTGGAAACATTCGGCCATCGGCCTCTGTTTTCAACCGAACTCCCCGGTCTTCAAACCAGCGCACAGTTGCTGAAGCGTCGAAGGTGGGCAGCAAATTTTTCAGCGTTTTCTCGCCACGCGGATAGTGTTTGAGCAATTGCCGGTTATCGAAACAGGCATGCGTGACGTTGCAGCGGCCTCCGCCCGAAATGCGGACTTTGTTGAGAACGGTTCGGTTTTTTTCGAGAATGGTAACGTGGGCGTCTGGAAACGTTTCGGCGGCAGTAATGGCACCAAAAAAACCGGCGGCTCCTCCACCAATAACGGCAATGTGCAACGATGACATGCGTTTTTAACAGGAGTTTGCCACTTGTAGTTCGTATTTTTACGCCATGCCCTCACCAAAACACTACGTTCGCCGGGGCTTCCGGCTACGCGGCAATACGCTCGTTTTATTGTTCATCTTTTTTCTGATCGGCCTGTTTCTGCATTATGGCGGTCGGACTCAGCCGGTTGTGGCGTTTTGGAACGACATTCGGCGGATCATCGGCATTGGCCCGTCGAACGCAGACCGGCCCGAACGCAACCCATACAAAGCTCCCGAACCCAACGAAGACGTAGCTTCCGACGACCGGCGCAGGAATCCGGCCAACGACGCGAGCGAAGCCAGCGACGAAGCATCGGACGAGACTAATTCGGGCAACAAGGTTGAGATGGAGCAATCGGGCAATGCCCGGTTCGATTTTGAAAAGCAGGCTGGTTTTATATTGCCTGTTTCCAAAGCCGAGGGGACGTTGGTCGAACACGAAGGTTACACACTACACTACCGCGATGAATATAAAGTAGCCGATTGGGTCGCATACCCGCTGTTGGCAATCGAACTATCGGGCGATGCCGAGCGCGACCGTGAGCAGTTTCGCCCCGACCCGCTGGTACGCAACGGCACGGCCCTGACATCTGACTATACGCGTTCTGGCTACGACCGGGGTCATCTGGCACCCGCCGGCGATTTCAAGTATTCGCAGCGGATGATGAGCGAGACGTTTTATATGAGTAATATTTCGCCCCAGGTTCCGCAGTTCAACCGGGGCATCTGGCGTGAACTCGAAGAATTGGTGCGGGCCTGGGCCAGACGCGATAATGGGCTGTACGTGGTGACGGGGGCCGTGTTGAAGCCGGGCCTCGAAACCATTGGTCGCACTACCGAAGTAAGTGTGCCCGAGCAGTTTTATAAAGTGATTCTGTACTGTAACAAGCCCGACATTCGGATGATTGGTTTTTTGCTCCGCAATGAGCCATCGGATGCCTCGTTGCGGACGTTCGTAGTACCCGTTGACCAGATTGAGCGGCTCACCGGTATCGACTTTTTTCCGAAACTGCCCGATAATCTGGAACGAGACTTGGAAAGCCGAAATCGCGACGCGATGGTAGCCGACTGGTTTTCGTATTGATACAGTATAGCTGTAGTGGATAAACAGGTTATTACACAGAGATTCACCGAGAAAAATGGATACACGGAGTTTGCTACTGAAAACAGGTTCTGTGTATCTCTTTCTTCTTGGTGAATCTCTGTGTAATAACTTCTTACGTTTTCTGCTTCTTTTTCTTAGCTGCTGGAAACAATATGTTGTTCAGAATCAGGCGATAACCGGCTGAGTTGGGGTGCAGATTCAGGTCGGTGGGTTCTTCGCCAATTTCGTGGCGGTAATCTTCGGGGTCGTGGCCGCCGTAGAACGTAAAGAAGCCGCGTCCGTATGGGCTGTGAATGTACCGGGCCTCGCCCGCCGACCGATTTTCGGCCATAATGACCACTTCGGGCTTAATCAAATTCTTTTTAAATGCCGTCGTCTGCCCCATAAATCCTTTGATGACGTTCAGGTGATTCTGCGTCAGCATGGTTGGAATGGGATCATACTTGGCCGAAAACTGAAACAGCGTGAAATAATCGTTGTGTTCGCTCAGACCACGTTCTTCGGGCTGATTGTCGATATTCGAGAACTCGATCAGGTACGGGTTGGTATAAATCTGGAAGTTGCGAAAGGCAAACGTCTGCGAAAAATCTAACTTGTTATTGCTGGCGGGGTCGGCAGGATCGCCATCGTAGAAGCTATCGACAATATCGGTATTGTGCGAAGCCAGAGCAATGTCGTAGGTATCGGTGGCGTTGCACATGGCAAAGAGATACCCCCCGCCCAGCACGAAGTCACGAATTTTCTGCGTAACGGCTAATTTCAGCTGCGGCACTTTCGAAAAACCAAACTTTCGTGTAATAGTCTCGGCTTCAATGCGTTGGGCGATATACCACGGCTGATCCTTGAAGTGGAAGAACTTCCCAAACTGACCTGTAAAATCCTCGTGGTGCAGGTGCAGCCAGTCGTATTCGGGCAGTTTGGCATTCATTACTTCCTCGTCAAATACCACGTCATACGGAATCTCGGCATAGGTCATTACCATCGTCACGGCATCGTCCCACGGTTGTTTGGTTTTGGGGGAGTACACGGCCACTTTAGGCGGCTTTTGCAGCTTCACAGCGTCCATGTTGGCATCGGCAGCAGCAATTTCAGCTAAAATCTGCCCGGCCTGCGCTTCAGAAATAACTTCGTAGCTAACCCCGCGAATCACCATTTCATTGATAAAAGCCTGACTCTGTGGCATCATGAACGACCCACCCCGGTAGTTGAGCAGCCAATCGATCTCGGTGTCGTGGGTTTTTAGCACCCAATAGGCAATGCCGTAGGCTTTCAGGTGATTCCGTTGGGCATCGTCCATTGGAATCAGAATGCGCGACGCCCAAACCGGTCCGGTCAGTGCTAAAAACAGGATAAGCGGTAACAACAGCCGTTTCATTGGTTCTCTCCGTAAGCAAGCGTTCAGTACTTTTGTCATAACGAAAGATAAGCAAGAATTGTGCAGAGTTTTCAGTGAATGAATGATTGAGTGGTTGAGTGATTGAATGAGCTGCCGCAAGATGTCATTCAACAAGTCAATCATTTAACCATTCAACTATTTGTCATATATGAACCTGATTGAAAATATACGTGAAGGGCTGCGCTCCATTGCCGGAAACCGACTGCGGACTATTCTGACATCGCTGATTATTGCCATTGGCATTACGTCGCTGGTAGGCATTCTGACGGCTATCGATGGTATTCAAAATTCAGTCAACAGCAGTTTTGAAGGGCTGGGGGCCAATACATTTAGCATTGTGGCCCGGCAGGATGCGTTTCGGCGGGGTGGGCGCGTACAGAAGCAGGACGAACCCATCGATTACTTCGACGCCGTACAGTTCAAACGCCGGTTTCCCTACGGGGCTACTATTTCTGTTTCGACCGTAATTGCGGGTACGGCACAGGCCAAGTTTGGCTCGAAAAAAACAAATCCAAACATTCAGCTAACGGGCGTTGACGACGCTTATATGGCCGTAAAAGGCTACACTCTGCAAAGTGGTCGCAATGTTTCGATTAACGACCTGGAGTCGGCCCGAAACGTAGCCATTGTGGGTAGCGAAGTTGCTAATACGCTGTTCGAGAAAAAGTTAAACCCGCTGGGGAAGGCTATCCGCGTAGCTGGCAATCAGTACGAAATTGTGGGCGTCCTGGCAAAAAAAGGCGGCTTTTCGGGGGGCGATGCTGACCGGGTTATTCTGATTCCGCTGGATAATGCCCGCGCACTGGCGGGTACGCAGAAAATAACGTTCGACATCACGGCGTCGGTGCCAACGGTATCGGATCAGGACGAGGCCGTGGGTGAAGCGCGCGGTACTATGCGACTCGTTCGGCGCGACCAGCTCGGTCAGCCCGATTCGTTCGAGATTCAGCGTGCCGATGATCTGGCAAAAGAAACTGAAAGTATAACCGGCTATTTACGTATTGGTGGTTTTGGCATTGGTTTTATCACGTTGTTGGGCGCATCGATTGCGCTGCTAAACATCATGCTTGTGTCGGTAACGGAGCGCACCCGCGAAATTGGCATCCGTAAATCGCTGGGTGCCACGCCACAGCGCATCCGGGAGCAGTTCCTGATCGAGGCCATTGTTATCTGCCTGCTGGGTGGTTTAGGCGGGGTGGTGCTTGGGTTAGGCATCGGCAACCTGATAGCCCTGCTAATTAGTCAGGGCGAAGGCGGTTTTGTGGTGCCGTGGGGCTGGATGAGCCTCGGCTTAGTAGTGTGCGTGGTAGTCGGCTTATTTTCAGGGATATACCCCGCCGTTCGGGCATCCAAACTCGACCCAATCGAAGCACTGAGGTACGAGTGAAGTTGTATAGTTATAAGGTTGTAGGGTTGTAAAGTTGCTGCCGCGTTCTACTCGTTCGACGCAACTCTATAACAGTACAACATTACAACCCTACAACTCCCAAAGGAAGGTACACTGTGAACGTAGCTCCCTGACCTGGCTGACTTTGGGCTGTGATGGTGCCGCCGTGGTTTTCGGCTACTTTTCGGCAGATGGCAAGCCCAATGCCCGTTCCGGCGTATTCGCTGCGCCCATGCAGCCGCTCGAATAATTGGAAAATACGCTCCTGAAACTCAGGTGCAAAGCCAATCCCGTTGTCTGAAATGGCAATGGTCGCCCATGTTTTGTTGGCCCGGCTATGCGGAGGAATCGGCACATAACTGGCTTCAACAATACGAGTTGATACCGTAACTTGTGGAGGTAAACCCGGTTTGGAAAATTTTAGCGCGTTGCTGATCAGGTTTTGAAAAAGCTGCCGGAGTTGAAAGACATTACCAGCCAGGGTGGGTAGTGGAGAATCGGCCCCGATAATAACACGCGCTTTTTTCTCCTGAATAGTGATCTCCAGGTCAGTCAGTACCTCTGTCACAAGCACTTGCAGATCAACGGGCTGAAATGGCTCCTGTTGGCTCGCCAAGCGGGAAAACGTGAGCAGGTCGCGGGTGAGCAAACTCATTCGATTGGCTGCCGATTGCATCCGGCGCAGTATATCGACGCCATCTTCGGATAACGAATGACTGTACTGGTCAATTAAAATAGCTCCAAACGATTGAATTTTACGAAGCGGCTCCTGTAGGTCGTGGCTGGCAACATAGGCAAACTGTTCCAGACTGGCATTCGACCGTTGTAAATCGGCCACTAACTGCTCGGTCCGTTGCAGGGCGTTCTTTTGCTCATTGATGATCGAATACACGGATATAATACGATTCTCATCTAAGCGAGTGATCCAATTATCTGTATAATTATCCAAGCCCTCGCCCTTATAGTGCACTTCAAAACGCTGAGGTACTCCCGTTCGCAGTGTTTCCTGATAGGCCCGCCAGTAGTCGGTTTCTTTCACAGACGGAAATAGGGCGAGTACGGTGCTGCTCAGGGTTTGTGCTTCGGTCAGACCAGTATCCTGCAAAACCGACCGGCTGGCCCGAACGTAGCGCAGATCGGCTACCTCACCATTTTGGTCGCGAATGGCTTCCAGTATTGTGAGTCCATTGGTCATGTTTTCCAGGACGCTGTCGAAAAGCCGCGCCTGCTCTTCTACCTGCTGCCGAACCCACTTAATTTGGGTGGTCTCATTAAAAGTAGCCACCAGGCCGTCGCCTAATTTGTTGATCGTTACATCGAACCATCGGTCAACGCTATTGTAATAATGTTCACCCCGGAATATTTCGCCAGTATTATACACTTGCATGTACTGATTCCACATGCCGTCTACCTGCGTTACTGGATATAAGTCGGTCAGCAACCGGCCAATCACCTCCTCACGCGACCGACCGCTCATTCGCGTGGCGGCATCGTTGGCAAGAATGATCTGAAAATTCTGAACCTGGCCCAAATCGTTTTTAACCGCTTCGTACACCACAATCGAACTATCGGACGTGCGCAAAATGCCATCGAGCAGTGTATTTTTCTGGCGCAGATCATCAGCGTACTGTTTCGCCTGTGTGATGTCGTTAAACAACACCACAATGTGATCGCTGTCCATCCGGGTCGCCAGCAGTTCGAGGTGTTTATTGGCAGGCGGATAGAATACGTCGAGATGGAGCGGATAACCTGACTCAAGTACACGGCAATACGCATCGAGTAAACCCGATGATTTGAAGTTTGGATTCAGTTCGCTGATGCGCTTCGTCAGCGCGGCTTCTTCCGAATGCCCACCTAGTTGCAAGGCGGCAGCGTTAATCAGAGTCGCCTGAAAGTCAATGATCTGCCCGGTTTCGTCGCGCACGGCCCGCTCAACGGTGATGCTGCTGGGCGATGTATCCAGCACGCTTTTCAGCAACGTTTGCTGTTGAGTAGCCTGTTCGGCCTGCTGCTGGAGCCGCACAGCCTGGTCTTTAAGCTGGCTTTTGGCTTCTTCCAGATCAGTAACGTCTTGAAAGGTAGCAAAGAAGCCCCCCGTTAGTGATCGGTTTTGTACGTTCAGCCACCGACCCGACCGTTCGTTGAAATACAAAAAATCGAATGGTTTTCCTTCTTCGGTCAATTCCCGGAACTGACTGGCCTGGACACGGGCATACGGTGCCCGCTCGAACAACATGCGCTGGTAAAGTTCTTCGGTCGAATAGCCGGTAATGGCAATCAGTTGCGGGTTAACGTAAAGCGTGCGGTAATCAATGATTGGGTTACTGGCATTGCCTGTGTTTTCCTGCCTGACAGCTTCGTAGGCAATCACACCGTGGGGTGACTGAGCCAGTAGATCAGCTAAAAGAGCAGGAATCGGTTGCGAGCTGTTCGTCGAGTACACAGATGTCATACGGAAAAGTAAGCAGAAACAAAAGTAAAGCTAATGAGTTGGCTACGAACTTACAACGCCTAAACTATTCTCCAAGCTTTGACAGCCTGATGGCGAAGAATAAATTAGATTTTTGTTTTGATTTGGAAACCAACCCGCAAAACGCTACTTTTGCACCCACGTTTGACGAACGCTTTGCTCTTTACAGGGTAAAAAATCGATTCTACATGCCGGGATGGCGGAATCGGTAGACGCGATGGTCTCAAACACCATTGTCTGCAAGGACATGCCGGTTCGAGTCCGGCTCCCGGTACAACCTATAAGTCGTAGCTAATTGTAAATCAATTGGTTACGACTTTTGGCTTTTATGGTGGATAGGAATTCGGAAAATAGATTCTTATCACCAGCAAAAAGCCACCCTGTAGAGTGGCTCTTATCTTACCGACGTGATTAGAGGCTCTACAAGCCAATTCCGGTTCAGTCGTTGTTTCGGGGCAGCTATGCTGTTATAGGTGCAATTAAAGCGGAATACACAGGTTAAAACGGCGAAAATTACAATACTATCTCTTATGTTATCTATGGCGTATTGCTGACGCGAGTGAGACGCAAGGGATTGCGTCTCTACGTTTGACTGTCCGGCGCGTAGAGACGCAACCCTTTGCGTCTCACTCGCGTCAGCAATATGCCATAAATAACTCCATTTGCCACGTATACATCATCTCGCAGCACGGGTAAATAAAGGACGTTTTGATGCTTTGTCTGAACATCTATCAGCAATTCGTCATTTGTTTGCCTTATGAACCGAATACCGCGCTCCCGGCTTCGTCAGTCAATACTTCCGCTGACTGTTTTGTGCCTTACCACCTGGATGGGCCTCGCCAGCTTTATGGATGACCCGATTAGCCGACGCATTAAACGGCTGGCTCCCCAAAAAGCCGCCGACATGGCAAAGGCGGTTGAAGCGTTGGTGAAGCCGCAACTCGCCGAAGGGCTGACGCTCAGTGTGTGGGGCGTCGATTCGCTGGTCATGGACCCCATTGCCATCGACATCGACGATCTTGGTCGGCTGTACTACACCCGCACCAACCGCCAGAAAAATTCGGAGTTCGATATTCGCGGACATCAGGATTGGGAGATTGAGTCGAATCGGCTTCAGACGGTTGAAGATAAGCAGGCCTTCCTGCGCCGGGTGCTGTCGCCGGCCAATAGTAAGCAAAACGAATGGCTGACCGATGTGAACGGCGATGGTTCGCACGACTGGCGCGACATGACCGTTGAGAAAGAGCAGGTGTTTCGGCTCGAAGACAGCGACAACGACGGAGTGGCCGACCTTTCGCGGCTATCGGTCGAAGATTTTCACGATGAAACAACCGATGTGATGGGGGGCGTGCTGGCCGATGGCAACGACCTCTACGTGGCGGTTGCACCCGACCTCTGGCGGCTGCGCGACAAAAACGGCGATGGCATTGCCGATGAGAAAAAGTCGCTTTCGCACGGCTACGGGGTGCATATTGGTTTCAGTGGCCACGGCCTGTCGGGGGTAGAAATGGGTCCCGACGGTCGGATATACTGGCAGATTGGCGACATTGGGTTTAACGGCAAAGGCCCGGACGGGCGTAAGTGGGAACACCCCAACAGCGGAGTGGTGGTGCGGGCTAACCCCGATGGCAGCGACTTTGAAGTGTTTGCTCATGGCGTTCGCAACACCCACGAGTTTGTTTTTGACGAATACGGCAACCTCATCAGCGAAGATAACGACGGCGACCATCCGGGCGAAAAAGAGCGGTTGGTATACATCGTCAACGGGTCGGATACGGGCTGGCGGAGCAATTGGCAATACGGCAAATACCGCGATCCGCTCAACAATACGTATAAAGTCTGGATGGATGAGCAGATGTATAAGCCCCGTTTCGACGGGCAGGCGGCCTATTTTCTGCCACCCATTGCCAACTTCGTCAGCGGCCCAACGGGGATGCTCTACAACCCCGGTACGGCACTTAGTCCCAAATATAGAAATACGTTCTTCATCGCCGAATTCGTGGGCAGTCCGGCGCAGTCGGGCATTCATGCCTTTACACTGAAACCAAAAGGGGCTGGTTTTGAACTGGATACGCACAAGAAAATTCTGGGTGGCGTACTGGCAACGGGCTTAGACTTCGGCCCCGATGGGGCGATGTACGTGGCCGACTGGATTAATGGCTGGGGAACCAAAGACTATGGTCGCATCTGGAAACTCGATGATAAAGATGGAGCCGCCTGGACCGAACGCGCACAGACCAAAAAACTGCTGGCGCAGGATTTCGGCAAAACGTCGGTAAGTGACCTGGGCAACCATCTCAAAAATCCCGATATGCGCGTTCGCCTGAAAGCCCAGTTTGAACTGGTGAAGCGCGGGGCAGCGGGGGCTACCGTGCTGGGGCAGATGGTGCAGCAAACCGGTAATCAACTGGCGCGGGTGCATGGCATCTGGGGACTTAGCCAACTGGCCCGGCAAGATGCGAAGTACGCCCAACGCTTATTACCTCTGCTGACCGATTCCGACCCCGAAATTCGGGCGCAGGCGGCCCGGTGGCTGGGCGACATTCGCTACGCTGGGGCAGGCACGGCGTTGGTGCCGATGCTGACCGATGCCAACAGCCGCGTTCGTTTTTTTGCTGCCGAAGCCCTCGGACGCATTGCCCATGCTCCGGCGATTCAGCCCCTGATTAAGATGCTCGAAGCCAACAACGACGGCGATACCTACCTGCGCCATGCCGGTAGCCTGGCTCTGGCCCGAATCGGTAAACCTGAACCCGTTGTCGCACTGGCGAAACACCCTTCGCGGGCCGTGCGGATTGCGGCTGTGGTGGCCCTGCGTCGGATGAGTCACCCCGGCATTGCGCAGTTTCTGGCCGACAGCGACGAGTTTATTGTGACCGAAGCCGCCCGTGGCATCAACGACGACCTTTCAATTCCGGCAGCCTTGCCTGCTTTGGGTACACTATTGACTACCACCCGGTTTTCCAACCAGCCACTCATCCGTCGGGCCATTAACGCCAACCTGCGTGTCGGTACGCCCGACGCCTTACAAAACCTGATTCGATACGCGAACGCTGATGGAAATCCGGCTGCGCTGCGTGCCGAAGCAATGGACGCTCTCAGCACCTGGGCCAAACCATCGCTGCTCGACCGGGTCGATGGCCGGTATCGTGGGCCGGTCACGCGTGATCTGGCAGTGGTAAAAGCGCAGTCGGGGCCACTCTATGCGTCGCTGGCAACAAATCCCGAACAACCCCTCCGCCGGAGTGCCATTCGGGCCATTAGCCGGTTATCGCTCAATACGGCGAGTCCTGTGCTGTTCGACCGATTGAAAACCGACCGCGAAGCCGAGATTCGGGTAGAAGCCCTACGGGCCTTAGCTGCGCTTAACGACAGGCAGATTGGGCAGGCCATCGAAACAGCGTTGAACGATACCGACAAGCGGGTGCGGGTTGCCGCACTCGACCTGATCGGCAAAACCAATATGCCTAAAGCACAGGTGGTGACGCAACTGGCCGAGGTGCTGAAAACGCATTCTAACGAAGAAAAACAGGCCGCGCTGGTAACGCTCGGAAAACTGCCCATTGCCAATACGAAACCCGTTTTCGATCAGTTACTAAACGATCTGGCCGCCAATAAAATACCTGTAGAGATTTCGCTCGAACTTGATGAAGCCATTACGGCCACGAAATCGGCCCCATTGATAGCGCGTTATAACGAGATTTTGGCGAAACAATCGCCCGACGCGCTGCTGGCATCGTATCAGGCCAGTTTATACGGGGGCGAACCCGATCAGGGCCGACGTGTTTTCTTCCGGCATCAAACGGCGCAGTGCATCCGCTGCCATGCCTACGATGATCTGGGTGGTAACGCAGGTCCCCGGCTCAATGGTATTGCCAGCCGCCTGACTCGTCAGCAGTTGCTCGAAGCGGTGATTAACCCCGACGCGCGGCTGGCTCCCGGCTATGGTACGGCCACTGTTGAGTTGAAAAGTGGTAAAACGCTGAGCGGGATTGTGCAGCGCGAGACTGATACGGAACTTGTGCTGAAGAGTGGCGACGACCCCGATGCCGTCATTCGCAAAGATCAGATTGGTAAAATCACCTACTCCCCATCGAGTATGCCCGATATGAAGTATCTGCTTACCAAGCGCGAAATCCGGGATGTCGTTAGTTTTCTCGCAACGTTAAAGGAAGAAAACAGGCATTGAACCAAACTTGCTCTTTTCCGGCGACGTGTGAATTGATAAATCAATAATTTTCCTGAGTTGTAATTCATCAACTGAATGGTGAAGTTTACGGTTATTGTATCTTTCGATTTGTGAATACAACCAACTGTATGTCTCAAACTACCTTTATTCCGTTAGAAACTCTTTTTCCTGTCAACGCTTCGCAGATTCCTGCCGAGTTTCAGATTGAACCCGTCCACCAGCGCGAGTACCTGCTCAATGGCGAGATGCGCCCGTGGCAAGGCAAACTATCCGATGTGTATTCGCCCATCTGTATGCCCGATGCAGACGGAAAGCTGCAACGTCAGCTCGTTGGTAGCTTCCCGGTCTGTGGCCCCGAACAGGCAATGGAAGCCCTCGATGCTGCCGTGGCCGCTTACGATAACGGTCGGGGCGAATGGCCGCAGATGTCGGTGGCGGGCCGCATTGCCTGCATGGAAACCTTCGTGGGCAAAATGCTCGATCAGCGGAAGTTAGTTATCAGCCTGATTATGTGGGAGATCGGCAAAAACCTCGCCGATGCTACCAAAGAATTTGACCGGACGGTGAAGTATATCTACGACACTATCGACACGCTCAAAAACATGGACCGCAACTCGTCGAGGTTTCGGATCGAAGAGGGTGTGATTGGGCAGATTCGGCGGTCACCCCTCGGCGTGGTGCTGGCAATGGGACCGTTCAATTACCCGCTCAACGAAACGTACACGACGCTGATTCCGACGATTCTGATGGGCAATACCATTCTATTTAAAACGCCCAAACACGGTTCATTGCTGCATTACCCGCTGCTCGAAGCCTTCCGAACCAGCTTCCCGAAAGGCGTCATTAACTCGCTCTACGGGCGCGGGGCCGACGTGGTGCCGCCCGTGATGCAGTCGGGTAAGGTCAATGTGCTAACCCTTATCGGTAGCAGTCGCGTGGCCGACGAGTTGCAGCGACATCATCCTAAACTAAACCGGCTGCGTTCGATTATGAGCCTTGATGCCAAAAATGCGGCCATCATTCTGCCCGATGCCGACCTCGACGTGGCCGTGAAAGAATGCCTGTTAGGTGCGCTATCGTTTAATGGGCAGCGATGTACGGCCATCAAGATTATCTGGGCGCACCGTTCCGTCGTTGATGCGTTTCTGAACCGTTTTTGCCCTGAAGTAAGCAAACTCAAACCCGGTATGCCGTGGGTCGATGGCGCGCAGATTACGCCCTTGCCTGAACCCGGCAAAACCAAATACTTAGCCGATATTATTGCCGATGCTGAGGCCGGAGGGGCTACCATCCAAAACGAAGGCGGTGGCGACACGGTGGCTTCACTTTTCCGCCCGGCGGTAATGTATCCAGTGCAGGAAGGAATGCGACTGTACCGGGAAGAACAGTTCGGTCCGGTAATACCGGTGGTGGCTTACGACGACGAAGAGGAGTTTATCCAATACCTCATCACCGACGACCATGGGATGCAGGCCAGTATTTTTGGTACTGATACTGACGCCATTGCCCGGCTCATCGACCCGTTGGTAACACTCGTGAGCCGCGTCAACATCAATGCTCAGTGTCAGCGGGGGCCGGACACGTTCCCGTTCACGGGTCGCAAAGACTCTGCCGAAGGAACGCTCTCGGTAGAAGACGCGCTACGTTCATTCTCCATTCGCTCGGCAGTGGCTACGAAAGACACACCTGCCAATAAACATATTCTGAACGAGATTGTCAGTCAGCACAAATCTGAATTTTTAAGCACGAATTTCATCTTTTAAACCTACAGTCGCGTGGGCCTTTTTGATTTTATTCGCAACGAGTTTATTGAGGTTATCGACTGGGTCGATAACTCGACCGATACGGTTATCTGGAAATTTCCCGACAACGGCAACAACATCAAATACGGAGCGCAATTAACCGTTCGTGAATCGCAGATGGCCGTGTTTATGAACGAGGGTAAGATTGCCGATGTGTATCCGCCGGGCCGCTACGAACTCACCACCCAGAACATGCCAATCATGACCACGCTGCGGTCGTGGAAGTTCGGGTTCGAGTCGCCGTTCAAAGCCGATGTGTACTTTGTTTCGACCAAGCAGTTTACGAATCTGAAATGGGGTACGCAGAATCCGATCATCGTGCGCGACCCCGAACTGAAGCAGGTACGTATTCGGGCATTTGGCGTTTTTTCGCTGCGTGTTACCGACGGAGGCAGGTTCATTAAAGAGTTTGGCGGCACAACGCCCGTGGTGCGGCTGGGCGATCTGGAAGAACAACTCCGCACGGCTATCGTCAGTAAGTTTTCGGATACGCTGGCCGAACTGGGCGTGTCGGTCTTCGATCTGTCGCGTAACTACCAGGAATTGGGTGAGAAACTCCGCCCAGTTTTGCAGGACGACTTTTCGGCTTATGGGCTGGAACTGACGAAGTTTTACATCGAAAACACCAGTCTGCCGCCCGAAGTCGAAGCGTTTTTGGACAAAACTACGCAGATGAACATGGCGGGCGACATGGCCCGGTTTCAGCAGTTTCAGGCCGGGGTTGCGCTCGAAAAAGCCGCCGAAGAGGGCGGAGTCGGTGGTGCGGCTGTGCTGATGGGTGGATTGGGTAATTTTATGGGTAACACCAACGCCCAAAACGCTCAGCCTCAGCAGCCTGCTGTAGATGAGAAGACCAAAACAATGGAATTGCTCAAACAGTTGGCCGATCTGAAAAACGCGGGTGTGCTGACCGAAGACGAATTTGCGGCTAAAAAAGCCGAACTGCTGGCTAAACTCTGACGCCCGCGTTGCTGCCTGTATGGAAATGTCTGCCCAGATCGATTCGTTTCGCGTTCCCTGTCCCAACTGTGGTGCTCAGTTAACGTTTTCGCCGGAGAAACAACAACTTGCCTGCGTTCACTGCGGCACCACGGAGGCTATTCCGTTCACCAAAGAAAAATTGCAGGAGCGGCCCCTTCATGCGGCTCAAACCGGCTTTCAGTCGCTGGCAGCTACGCGGGAGAAACGGGTGTTCGGCTGCCCCAACTGCGGTGCGCGTACCACCGTCGAAACCGATCAGCCGACGATTACCTGTGCGTTTTGCGGGACAAAAAACGTAAATCCAGAAGCCGTTACGACTCGCCTGATTGAACCCGCCGGAGTAGTACCTTTTCGGCTCTCGAAACAACAGGCTCTCGAACGCTTCAAAGGCTGGGTTGGCGACGACTGGTTTGCGCCCTCCGACCTGAAAGCTGGTGCCATACCCGATAATATCCGGGGCGTTTACATTCCATTCTGGACCTTCGATGCACAGGCCGATTCAGATTGGCAGGGCGAGGCCGGTTTTTATTACCACGTCCCTGTCTCGGTATCCGATGGTAAGGGCGGCACCGTGCAACAACAGCAACGGCGGGTGCGCTGGGAATACCGAAATGGCTATCATTCAGCATTCTACGACGATGTATTGGAAATGGCTTCCCGGCAATTAGCCGGTCAGTTGAATAATGTAGTGGAAGTTAGTCAGTACGACCTCAAAGAGGTTGTAGACTATGACCCGCGTTTTTTGCTGGGCTGGGAGGCCGAAGTGTATAGCATTGATGTGGCCGAGAGTGCCCAACAGTCCGAAGCCGCCATTCGCCAACGCGAAGAAAATGCCTGCGCCAATCAGATGGGGGGCGACGTGCAGCGCAACCTACGCGTATCGACCCGGCTCAGCCAGCAAACCTTCAAACACATTTTGCTGCCGCTGTGGGTGTGCGCTTACGTTTATAATGGCAAATCATACCGGTTTCTTATCAACGGCCAAACGGGGCGGGTAGCGGGCAATCGGCCAAAATCGGCCTTGAAGGTGGGTATCGCTATCGCACTCTTCGTACTATTTGTGTTGATTCTGATTTTCTTAGCGAAAAAATAACTTGCTCACCGCCACCAAACTGACCAAATATTACCCCGACGTGCGGGCCGTGCGGAACGTATCGCTGACGCTTGATGCGGGGCGGATTATGGCACTGGTGGGCGAGAGCGGTTCCGGTAAAAGTACGCTGCTGAATTTGCTGGCGGGTTTGGCCGATGCCGACGCGGGTGAGGTGCGATTCAACGATGAACGCGTAGTAGGGCCAAGTGAGAAGCTGGTGCCGGGCCACCCGCAAATTCGGCTCGTGCCGCAGGAGTACCAGTTGATGCCGAACGTATCGGTTCGCGAAAATATCACCTTCGCGCTGCGCTATTACGAGAAAAACTACCGCGACTTCCGGGTGAACGAACTGCTCCGCCTTTGCCGCCTGACCGATGTGCAGCATCGATTGCCACGTCAGGTGTCGGGGGGCGAAAAACAGCGCACGGCCATTGCCCGTGCTGTGGCCGACCGTTCGCCGGGTAGCGCGGGTGTAGTGCTGTTGTTAGACGAACCGTTCAGTCATCTTGATTTACCCAACCGACTCATTGTCCGCGACCTGCTGTTCGATCTCGTTCAGCACGATCATATGACTTGCCTGTTCGTCACGCACGACGCCACCGACGCACTCTCCATTGCCGATATGCTCGGTATCCTGCGCGATGGGAAACTTGTTCAGCTTGGTTCGCCTTTCGACGTTTACCGGCAACCCGCTACAGCCTATGCTGCCCGAATGACCGGCACCGCCAACATACTGAAAGCGAAACATTTGCCCGCCCTCGGCTTGCCCAAAACCGACGACCCCGACGCGTTGGTTTGCCTGCGCCCTGAAGCGATTATGTTCGATGATACAGGCGTAGTGGGTACTGTGCGTGCGGTATTCTTCCGGGGAAGTTTCTCCGAAGTTGATGTCGAACTGTCGCGTTACGTATGCGTTCGTGCGCTCACAAACCGCCACGGCCTGCGGGCAGGGCAGCAGGTAGGAGTGAGGGTGGCCGCAGAATCAGTTTGGCAGATAGGCTATTGATTTTCGTGTTACATCATCCGTTTCACCAACTGTTCAACCGTAATGCCTTCGGCTTCTGCCTTGAAGTTTCGCACGATACGGTGGCGCAGAATAGGCATAGCCACCGCCCGCACGTCTTCAATATCGGGTGAATACTTGTTGTTGAGCAGAGCATTGCATTTAGCTGCCAGAATCAGTGCCTGTGAAGCTCGTGGCCCCGCACCCCACTCAAGGTATTGATTGGCATCGGCTGAACCGCGTTCAGTGTTGGGTCGGGTTTTATGCACGAGCGACACGGCGTATTCAACCACATTGTCAACTACCGGCACCCGGCGCACTAACTGCTGAAACTCCCGAATTTCGTCGCCCGTAATGACGCGCTGCACGTCTGGTCTCTTATCCGATGTAGTGCTTTTCACAATGTCCAACTCCGATTGGTACGATGGATAATCGAGGTAGATATTGAACATGAAGCGGTCTAACTGCGCTTCGGGCAGCGGATACGTACCCTCCTGTTCGATAGGGTTTTGTGTTGCCAGCACAAAAAACGGACGACCCAGCGGGTATTTCTGCCCGGCAATCGTTACCGAATATTCCTGCATGGCTTCAAGCAGGGCCGATTGTGTTTTCGGGGGTGTCCGGTTAATCTCGTCGGCCAGAATAATGTTCGCGAAAACAGGCCCTTTAATAAATTTGAAGTTGCGTTCCTGATCCAGCGTTTCGGAGCCGAGAATATCGGACGGCATCAGGTCGGGCGTGAACTGAATCCGATTGAAATCGAGGTGCAATGCGCTGGCAATGGTCTGGATGAGCAACGTTTTTGCCAGCCCCGGTACGCCCACCAACAGGCAGTGGCCCTGACAGAAAATGGCCGTCAGCAGCAGCCGAACGGTGTCGTCCTGACCAATAACAACTTTAGAAATTTCGGATTTAAGCTTCTGATATGAATGGGAAAGGGCTTCAGCAGCCGCTACGTCGGATGAGTAAGGCACAGTTTTTTAAGTGATAAGTGATGAGAGATGCGTGATGAGTTTTATACGTGATGGGCAACCAAACTCATCGCTCATCACTTATCACTCATCACTAATTGCCGCCCCCGCCGACCTGGGCCGCGCTGTTTTGCGTGGTGCCAAAAATGCGGCAGCTACTGAACTCAGGATCGACGGTAATGTACACATCGGCAACCGATTTGCGGAACCACTCATCAATAGCGCGGTTCTTTTTGTTGGTCAGCACAATGTTCTGCAACTTCTCGAAATCGAGTTTATAATCAGCCGTGTGAGGGGCAATTTTGCTTTTGTAAAACAACAATCGTACCGCACTTTTACCATCTTCAGTGCGGTAGGCTAAAGGTTTGGAGATGCTGCCCACGGCCATTGTATCGAGCATCTGAAACATGGCGTATTCCATCGATCCGTCCATTGCCAGCCGCGAGCTACCCGTTTCGGGGTTACGCAGCAAACCACCGGCATCGGCAGTCGATTTATCGTCGGAGTATTCTTTAGCCGCTTTTTCAAACTTGAGCGAGTCCACTACAATCAGTGCCCGCAGACTGTCTAAATATTTCGTTGGGCCGGCAAGATCCAGCCGGTTATAATCGGGGCGAAGCAGGATGTGCCGGGCGTGGTATTCGGCTCCGCGCGTTTCGAGCAACTGAATCAGGTGCAGACCAAAGTCCGACTCTACTACGTCCGACATCTCGTTGGGTTTCAGTTTCAGGGCCGCACCTTCAAACGGGGCCACCATCATACCGCGCTTGGCAAAACCGAGGTCGCCCCCATTTTGGGCCGAGCCTACGTCTTCCGAAAATTCTTTGGCTAATTTGGCGAAGTCTTCACCGTCCTGAACGCGCTTTTTAATATCGAGCAAACGTTGTTTAAGGGCATCTTTCTGCTCTTTGGTTGGCTTGGCAAAACGAACAATCTGGCCGACTTCAACTTCGGCGGGCATGTACGGAAGGCTATCTTTGGGGATTTCTTCAAAGAATTTTTTTACCTCGCGGGGTGTCACCTTCATATCAGAGGTGATTTTCTGCTGCATTTTCTGCACCACCTTCTGGTCTTTCACCTGCTGGCGCAGTTCGCTCTTCAGCATCTCTAAACTTTTACCGTATGCTTCAACGATATTTTTGTCTGAACCAAACTGCTGAATCATATACTGCATCCGCGAATCGAGTTCATTATCAACCAGTTTGTCTTCAACCACCACCGAGTCGATTTCGGCTTTGGCGAGCATCATTTTGTTGATAACCAGGCTTTCAAGTAACTGACACTTTTGCGGGGGTGTTTGATTCTGCCCAACGTAAGACTGGTACGCTTCTTCCAGATCTGTCTTCAGCACGTAATAGTTGTCGACCTTCGCAATGATTTTGTTCAGACTAATGCCTTGTCCCTGCCCGAAAGCGGGTGCTATGGCAAAAAAGCCCATAAACAGAATCAGCGTGTTGGTTAGTACTTTTTTCATGTTTTAAAGATACGCAATTCAGCCGCAAGCGGCTCTGTTTTAATGTTTTTTAACGATTTATCACTTCATCAGTTTCCTGATTTCTTCCTCATTCACGTTAACCGGGTACTTCTGCCGGAGTTGAGCCAGCCATTGTTTTTCCAGTACGGCCTGATAGTCGTTGATAACAGTGCCCCGCGCTTCGGCGAATGTTTTGGCACGAGCCGGTTCAATACGGTCAATACGAACGGCAATCACGCTGTCGTTACGCCGGAGCGTAGTAGTGCCGGGTCTCCACTGCTCAATGGCATCAACGTATGAGTTAGCCCCCTGAGCAAAGACGCCTTCGACAAGACTGATGGCCGGTTCGTTCGGATTGCCACTTGTTTGCAAGGCTTTGTTGTTCAATACGTTGACTACATCGGCTTTGGCGTTGGAAAAATACTGAAGCCCCACCCGACGCTGTGCGGCACCGCTGCTGCCGGGTCGTGCGCCCTGATAGTCTTTCTCCATGATGCGGCTTAGGGCAATGCCGCGTGTCTGTAAATAGCTAACCACCGACCGGATGCGCCCTGCCGATACCGAGTCCTGTTCGGTCGGGTCGTGCGAACCGGATACTTCAACCACATAATCGGGGTTACGGGTCATTGCTACCAGCACGTCGTACAGCGATTCGCGCAGATTGGGCGTTAGCGTTGTCTGACCCTTCTCAAATGTCAGGTCGGGGGCCGAACGCCGGAGTTGATACGGAGCTTTACCGCTTAGCCGCTCTGTAGCCTGCCGAATCAGGGTATCGTGTTTAGCTACTAAAATTGTGGCAACGGCGCGTTCGGGAAGCGTGTATTTGGCGCGGTTTTGCTCGAAATACTGCCGTTGACTCGTCGTGTCGGCCATCGAACGCTCCCAAACGTTCTTTTCCATCATCTGCGACAAGAGCACACCATCGCGGATTTCAGCCAGTAACGACCGAAATTCGGGTGATTTTTTTTCTAAGTTCGCTTCTTCGGTGGCAATAAGCTGATCGCCTATGAACCGGTCGAACAACCGGCGCATGGCAACGGGTGGGGAGCCAGCCGCTGCGGGCGTAGGATCGGTGGCTGTAGCGGCTAAAGCCGGATTACGCGGTGGCTGTTGACGCTGCCGCACGTAGTCGAAAAACTGATTAACGGTATGGTCTTTACCGCCAATAGTCACAAGGGTTTTGTTCTGCAACGTCTCGTCTAACGGTTCGCTGAATCGCCACCGACCACGCAGCAAACTGCTGTCGGCCTTTGCCAGCGCGGCTGTCAGTACAGCTTTATCTTCACGAACGGGGTATTCCTGCCGAAGCCGTTGCACCGCCGATTGGCGCAGCACGTCGGCGCGGGTGTCGGTCGTAACGCGCTGCCGCAGCGACGGGGCCAGGTCGGCGTAAGCCGGGACGCCCTGCCGTTCGAGTAGTTTAATAACGTGCCACCCGTAGTTCGTCCGCACCGGTTTGGAAACATCGCCCGGATTGACGAGCGAGAAGGCTGCTTCCTCAAAAGCAGGCACCTGCCGCCCGGTCTCAAAAGGCGGTAGCTGACCGCCGTTCTGCCGCGACGTTACATCGTCCGACATCTCCCGGCAAACGTCTTCAAAACGATCTCCTTTCTGTAGGCGGGCATAGGCCGTATTGATGCGCTCTTCGGCGACCCGCTGCCCCGGCACGTCGGCACCTGGGCTGAGCCGTACCAGAATATGGGCTACGCGCAATTTACCCCGGCTGGGTCGGCGGTCGTTGACGCGCACAAGATGATAGCCAAAGCGCGTTCTGACGGGGGGCGACACCTGCCCGACGGGGGTGGTGTAAGCTGCCGTTTCGAGCGGATAAATCGCCGAAAAGACGGTAAAATAACCGAGGTTGCCGCCATTGGGCGCGGTAGTAGGATCTTGCGAGAACTCGCGGGCGAGCTTGCTGAAATCTTCCCCGCTGGTAGCCCGCCGTCGAAGCGTTTGCACCGATTCGTAGGCCGTGAGTGTATCGGTGGGTGCCGCGTCTTCGGGTACGTTAATCAGCAGGTGCGATGCATTGACCTCCTGCTGCATACGCTGGTATGCTTCAGCCGTCAGCGATTCAACCAGCACTTTATCGGTCAGGTATGACTGCGCCAGTTGTTTGCGGTAGGTATTCATCTCCTCCCGAAAGGCTTCGGTAGTGTCGTAGCCTTCGCTTTCAGCAGCCAGTACCTTTAATTTCAGGTTGGTGTAAAGGTCGAAATAGTCCTTGATATCGGTCCGCTGTGCCGAGTCAGTCGAGAGTTGATTCTTGGTAAACGACTGAAAAAAATCGTCGGTTGTAAACGATTTCTGGCCTAATTTCAGGATAACAGGCTGCGGAGGAGCGGGCTGCTGAACAACCGGTGCTGCCGTTTTACAGGCTGCAACCGCAAGAGCTACCAGAAAGCCGCCGGTGAGTTGGCGCATAAATGGGGAAAAATTATTCGTTTAATAGAACGTTTCGGGCGGGTCACTTATTGGCGAACGGGCCGAATTTGCACGGTTTTGAGCGTAATATCATATACCAGCCTGTACTCGTATGCATCTTTCATGTGTTGCCCCGTAAAGATTGCAGGAACCTCCATGCGCGTCTTTTTCTGTCTACGCAGGTCGGCTTCCTGCACCTCCACGCTGCTTTGGCCCAGCAAGTCGTCGCTGTCAAGCTGATCGACTAATTTCAACCCTACGCCCGATGCCCACAGCCCTGCCGTGACATATTTGAGCGGTGTCAGCACCTCGGTAGCCGTCAGCACCAGCGACACCGGAACGCTCACGATGTTGTGAATCTTTCGCACCTGTTCGAGCATCTGCTGCGCCCGTGCGTACTCATCGACTTCAATGAGCACTAAACTCGCCACCATGCGCCCGTTGCGGGGCAGTTCGAGCCGAATCGACTGGGCTGGGTTTGTGCCGCCACTCAAGTCGAGTTGCTGGCCTTTCTGCACGGTTTCAACGCCCCAGCCGCCGTTTACTACGCCGACGGGTTTGTTTTTTGCGTCGTAACTCGTTAGCGTGTAAGCCAGCATCAGTTCGTCGCGTCGGCTGATGTTTTCTTCTAAGTTCACCGCCTGCAACGACCGGGGCTGCAACTCCGCCGTGAGGGCTGTGGGGCGGGTGCAGGATGTCTGAACCAGGATTAACAGGCTTACAAAGATTGGCTGGATTTTATAGTTCATGCGCTAAAACTTCTTCAATAATAGACTCGCCCGCCGAGCCGTCGCCACTGGTCCACTGCCAGCGTTCGTGAAGCCGAATGCGGCCATCGGGCAGAATTTCGGGTGTAGATTGGCAGCGGCCCGTCATCAGTTCGCCCCGCTTGTTAACGTGTTGATACCGCATATTCAAACTATTATCGTTCTGCACCGTGGCGATGAGGAAGCCTTTGACGATACTGCCCCCGCTATAGTCAGCCCAAACAATTTGCCCCTGCTGGCGATAGTAGAACAAGGTCTCATTGCCTACTTCGCCATTGGCCGTATTCGTGACAGAGCGGAACGTTTTGTTGTTGTACATCTGAACCGGGATTAGCCAGGATTTACTGGATTAATACAAGATTTTACGCTTCGCTGTTCGGGACATAAGTTCCGAACTACTTAATAGCGGGTATTTACCCGCCCATTTACTTAGACGGACAAATGTCCGGTATTATCGGGTCCGGGACTTGTGTCCCAAACAGCTTCGGGTAGTTTCGGGCAATTAAGCGCAGCGCAGCATCTTGTATTAATCCAGTAAATCCTGGCTAATCCTGGTTCAGACAGGCTCCTGCTGACTCAGGCAGTGGAAACTGCCTAATCCCCAAACAATATCGGTTGAGTCGATACCGATGATTTTTCGGGTTGGAAAGCACTGCCCGATGATGTCGAGCGCGGGCTGGTCTTTAGCACAGCGGAACGTCGGTACAATTACGGCACCATTGGTAATCAGGAAGTTGGCGTAGGAAGCCGGGAGCCGCAGGCCATCGCTCACGACAGGGTTGGGCATGGGCAGTTCAACGATGTTGAGTTGTTTGCCGTTTAGCAGCCGCATCTCGCGGAGTTCGCGGTGAATGTCCTGCAAAAATGGGTAATTGTCATCGTTGGGATTCGACTCGTAAGCGGCTACAACGGTATCTTCGTTTACAAACCGAACTGTGTCATCAATATGCCCGTCGGTATCATCGCCAACAATACCTTCTTCTACCCAGAGCACCTGCTGAACACCGTAATAATCGCACAGATACTGTTCAATATCAGCCTGGTTGAGATGGCTGTTGCGGTTCTGATTGAGCAGGCAGGCCCGGCTTGTCAGCACGGTTCCGGCTCCGTTGAACTCCACCGAACCACCTTCCATAATGATGCCCGGCGTCACATAGGGTAACTGGCGGTAGTGGGCAATCTGCACCGGAATCAGGTCATCGCGGTCGTAGGGCGGGTATTTGTTGCCCCAGGCATTATAGCCCCAATTGACAATCATCCGCTGGTTGGTATCGGGATTAATCAGGAAT
Source organism: Spirosoma montaniterrae (assembly GCF_001988955.1). NCBI lineage: Bacteria > Pseudomonadati > Bacteroidota > Cytophagia > Cytophagales > Cytophagaceae > Spirosoma > Spirosoma montaniterrae. The sequence continues at coordinate 1,528,572 of NZ_CP014263.1, forward strand.
GCCGGGCCGTGGTCGCGGCACCACGAATCGTTGGTGGGGTGGGGCAGGAGCGTGATGCGGCTCATATCGGCCCCGGCCAGCAGTAGCCGCATGTTGGCCGCCTGCATCACGGTTTCATCGTGCGCGTTGATACACACGTGTTCGCTTTCGGCAATGGCTTTGATGAAGTCGATATAGGCCGGAAACATCAGCTCCTGCCGGTCGCGCGTCCACGACGCTTCGGTATGCGGCCAGCTAAGCCAGGTTGCTACGTGCGGATGCCACTCAGCCGGAAAGAAAAAGCCCTCGCGGGCGGGAACAAGAGACATTGGATACTGTGCCATTTTTGGTGGGGCAAAGATACGGTTTGTCGGGCCGGGTCTGTTCAGTAAGGGGTCGAATTAATTCGATTCCTCATCGAGCAACGCCAGCAATTGCTCCACGGTTAGTTCGGTAAAATCGTTTATAATCAAGGCTGCGCCGGTATCCTGCAATTCATTATGTGTGTGTGTCGTTGCCAATGCGATAACGGTCATGCCTGCCCGCAGACCCGCTTCGATGCCCGCAAAGGCATCTTCAAACACAACACAACGGCCCGGTAATACGCCCACGCGCCCGGCGGCTGTCAGGTAAATTTCGGGGTTGGGTTTGCCATGCCGAACCATGCTGGCATCGACAATGGCGTCGAAGCGGTTGCGGATGGTTAGCCCGTCGAGCGTGAAATCAACGTTACTGGCAGGAGCCGAGGTGCCAACGGCAAGCCGGGCGTTGGCAGCCTTCAGAACATCTAAAAACGCCAGCAGACCAGGTGCCGGTTGCAGGTGTGAACGATATAAATCGCGATAAATACCTTCTTTTTCTTCGGTCAGGGCTACTAATTCCTCACCCGAAACGGTACGTTTAAGCACATACGCCATAGCATCTGCCGATACGCGCCCATTGATGTTGTCGATGTATTGTTCTTTGGTGATCGGGTTGTTGTGATGCTGCGAAAATTGCAGCCACGCATTGATGTGAAAGTCGGTATTGTCGATCAATACGCCGTCCATATCGAAGAGGGCGGCAAACGGGGGCGTTGGCATGAGCAGATAAATGGTTTTGGCCGCAATGATAAGATAATGACCACACAAAAAACAGTAAAGCCCAGCCAGAGTTTATCGGGCATGACACTACTCCATGCGCTTCCTGCTGCTATCGACGCGCTTATCATGAAGGAATACAATCCCGAAAAAACCCTGAACGGGGTGGTTGACATCGTAGGGTCAACGCTCAACGCCGACCGCTGTTTTCTGTATGTTCGCCAACCCGACAAAGAAAGGGGGCGTATTGCATTCCAGTGGCGCAAAGACAACAGCATCCCCGATGTGATTCAACCTGACTGGCAAACTGATACCACCAGCCTGCCACAGGAAGACCCGCTTTTTCGGGCCGCCATCGAGCTACGCCCGTCGGTGTACGTCGATGATGTAGAAACTGCCAGCCCCGATGTACTGAATCGGGCGTTTGAACACAAAACCTTCGGCCATCGCGCCCTGATTCATGCCCATATTCAACAGGACGGCCAGCTTTGGGGCATTCTACAGCCCTGCGTATTTGGTCAGCCGCGCCTGTGGACGATTGACGAGCAAACACAGATCGAGGCAATTCTGCCCCGTCTGCAACCCATTATTGCAGCTTATGTTAATGATTAATCAACATCGCCCACCAGCACGGCGGCTTCGTGAAGCAACTCGGTCGCAACCAATTCGTCGGTAACGTCTTCAATTCGTTCATCGAAGGTGTCTACCTGTTCGTTGTTTACCGATGGCTGCATACCCAGCAAAAAACGCCCGACGTATAGCAGGTTCAGCGAAAAGCGCAGTTCGGGCAGTGCGTTACTATACCGGGTTTGCATGAATCAGGCCCTACAGGGCTTTTATTTTCAAATTTCTATAATAGATGGGAGCACCCGCATGTTTGCCCTGCAAGCCTATAAAACCGCGCAACGGTAACTCGGCAGGTGGCTTACTGAGCCAAGCGGGCACTTCCGACCCGTCGGGGTTGGTTTTGGCTGACGTGAATTTCGACAGATCAATGCTATTGACCAATTCGTTATTCAACACGATGAACAGCATACTGCCCTGACACGTGATGGTGTACCGATTCCATTCGCCCGGACGTTTTACTGCACTTTTAGTTGGAGCCTGATGCCCGAATAATGCCCCGCACTGCCAGTTTTTGGGCGATTCCGACCATTTCTGTGCGTAATCGTCGGCAATCTGAATTTCAACGGAATTGGGTATCCAATTGGTTGTGTCTGAGCAGTGTACTACGACTCCGCTGTTGGTGCCATCGGCAGTTTGGAAGAACAGATCCAGCACAAAATCATCATACGGAACGGTTGTCCAGATGGCTTTGTCAGCCGATGCGGTCAGTACGCCTTCTTCATATGTCCAGACGCCTTTGGGGAAATTGGCATCGGAGAGGTCTGCCGCAAACAACGGTTTCCAGCCGGCTCCGCTTGGGTTGGGATGGCCTTTGGGTGGTGTTTGGGCAAATACTGACGTGACAACGCCAACGGTCAGAAGCAGCAACAGGCAATAGTTGTTCATGCAGTGTTTGGTCAGAAGTTAATCTCCGTTAGAACCCGTCAGAGCAGATTTTCTACCCATGTATTTTACCCGGCCAACGCTACATGGACATGGTTAAGTGATGCTCGGCCTGTTGAATGTCATCGCGTTGCCGGTAACTTTTCATAATCCAGCCGCCCCCAATCACATCATCGCCTTCGTAAAAAACGGCAGCCTGACCGGGTGCAATGGCCGATACGCCTTCGTGGAAACGCACGTCGATACGGTCGTCGGCGGTTTGCCGGATGAGGGCGGGTGTGCCGTCGTGTTTATAGCGTACTTTGGTGACGGTCTCCAGCGGCTCCGGTACCGATGCGTATTTCTGGAGGTTCAACTTAGTCACAATCATGCCATCGCGTAGCAGATCGTGGTCAACGCCCAGCACCACCTCATTGGTGTCTTTGCGGATTTCGGTTACGAACATGGGCTTGCCGAACGCCATGCCCAGACCTTTACGTTGCCCAATGGTATAAAACGGGTAGCCTTCATGTTTGCCCAGCACACGGCCCGTATGTTCTTCGATAAAATTGCCACCCGCTACTTCGGCTTCCAGACCCGGCAGGCGTCGTTTCAGAAATCCGCGATAATCATTATCGGGTACGAAACAGATCTCATACGATTCTGATTTGGTGACGAGTTCAATGAAACCCCGCTCTTTCGCCATTTCACGGATTTCCGACTTGCGCAAATGGCCCAGCGGGAGCTTCGTGCGGCTCAAACTCTCCTGCGACACTCCCCACAGCACATACGACTGATCTTTGAGCGAATCGACGCCTTTCGAAATCACGTATCGGTCGTTCTCATGACGGATGTTGGCGTAGTGGCCGGTAGCAATAAACGCACAGTCGAGCCGGTCGGCCCGCCGGAGCAGGGCATCCCATTTGATGTGCGTATTGCACAACACGCAGGGATTGGGTGTACGCCCTTCGAGGTATTCGCCCGTAAAATGGTCAATGACATAATCGCCGAACTCCGCGCGAATGTCTAAGATATAGTGCGGAAAGCCGAGGTTGACGGCAATGTTACGGGCGTCATTGATGCTGTCTAAACTACAGCAGCCCGTTTCTTTTTTAGTGCCGCCCGAAGAGGCATAATCCCAGGTTTTCATGGTCATGCCAATGACCTCATAACCTTCTTCGTGGAGCATGACTGCTGCCAGCGAAGAGTCAATGCCGCCACTCATGGCGACCAAAATACGTCCGTGTTTGCTCATGATCTGCGAGGGGTCAAAGCCCTCCGATTGATGGTTGCGGTAAACATACCCAATATGAACGCAACATCTGAAACGCTGAATTTGGTTTCCGGGCGACGCAACGGTTTTTCACGTGTATCACGAATGCCATTATTCTAAGTAATGGCATTCGTGATACACTTTTGTACCTTCGCCCCATAAATGGTTAACTGCTCATTCGTCAAAGATGGCTCTGAAAACACTCGTTAAAGTTTCTAACGTTACCAATTTAAGCGATGCCCGCTACTGCGCCGGGATGGGCGTCGATATGCTCGGCTTTTCGATGGATGCCGACGCGCCAGACTACGTCGAACCTGGAAAATTTGCCGAAATCCGGTCGTGGGTGGCGGGTGTGCAGATTGTGGGCGAAACCCGCAGTACGGACCCCGATCAAATCGAACAATTACTTGAAACCTACCAACCCGATTGGTTGCAGGTCGATGAAGCGGCTCTGTTACCGTATCTGCACACCTTCGGGAAGTCGCTTATTCTTCGCATCGATCTGGCGCAACTGACGCTCGACCAACTCGAAACACTCGTTCAAACCAGTGCCGCCGGAGCCGATTACGTGCTATTGGAGAGCGATGCAGCCGTTCATCTCGATCCTGACCTGAAAGCGACCCTGAACCGCGTTGCCAGCCGGTCTTCGATTCTGCTCGGTTCGGGTATTTCTGCCGATGGCGTTCATAACCTGCTGGCCGAACTACCCCTACGCGGCATTGCGCTGCGTGGTGGTGATGAAGAACGCCCCGGCAACAAAGAGTTCGGAGAACTTATGGATATTCTGGAATCACTTGAAGAAGATTAAGTACTTTGTATTACCTACTATCATTGAAAACATACTTCTATCCATAGCCGCGTCCATTTGTCTAAATCTGCTTCCGCAGGTTGTGGCTGGCTCCTACGTTTGTTACGGTTTTAGACACAAAAAGCCATGAACAAACGATTAGAACGCATCTCCGATGAAGCCATCCTGGGGGGCGTATGTGCGGGCTTAGCCCACTATTTTGGCCTGAATCGCACTGTGGTGCGACTCCTTTTTCTGATTGGTATTCCGCTGCCCGGTTTTCCGGCATTCCTGATTTACATTATCTTGTGGATCGTGATGCCAAAGCAGCCGCAGGGCGCATCGGTCAATTCCTTAACCTTCTATGCAAACCCCGTTTTTTCTATGAATCCCTACAATCCAAATCAACCCGCTCCCCGCGACCGGAGCATTATTGGCGGTGCCGTGCTCATCATTCTGGGCGTACTGTTTCTGCTCGACCGCTACTTAGACATCGATTTCGGCGATCTGTGGCCGTTTGTCCTCATCGCCATCGGTCTGTGGCTGATTTTCAAAGACCGCATCAAAACGCCTTACGACTCCAATGATAACAACCCGCTCTAACTATGCAACGACGTAACGGACTCTTTTGGGGGCTGTTTCTCCTGACGCTCGGCGTACTATTTCTGGCACGCCGGGCCGGGTGGCTCGACGTAGACTGGCATTCGTTGGTCAACCTGTGGCCGGTGCTTCTCATCCTGGCTGGTATCAATGTCATTCTCGAACGGCAGGGTAGCCCGGCGGCCTTTGTGACCACGGTAATGCTGGCCGTAGCTGTTCCTACAACACTCTTTGGCTTCTTATCCCGTGACCGAGACCATGGCCGGTATGGATGGAATTGGCACGACCGCGACGATGAACGCGACGATGAAAATGAGGAGTCGGAAGACGAAACGGACGGTGAAGACAACGAAGACGCCTATCGGTCGGAGCGCGAAAATCGCGATGAAGAGCCGAAAACAGTGCAAACCAACACGTTTGTGGAATCGATGGATGCCACAACGAACGAGGCCGTACTGAAACTGGCAGGTGGAGCAGGTCGATTCATTTTCAGTGAGCCTACTACCGAGTTGATCAAAGCCGAAACAAAGAACAACATCGGTGCTTACTCCATGACGGTCGACCGCGATGCCACAACCCGCGTTCCGACGATTGACCTGAAACCGACGGAAGAAAAGCAGGAGATTGATCTGGAAAATGGTAAGATCGAAAACCGGGTCGAGGTGCATCTGAATGCCAAACCTATCTGGCAGATGGACATCGCCATTGGAGCCGGTCAGGGCGACCTGGATTTAAGTGCTTATGCCGTAAAACAACTCAAAGTAGAAGCCGGAGCTGCCGACATTGACCTGAAGTTGGGCAACAAAGTGGATCAGGCCGATGTGAAACTCAATGTCGGTGCTGCTTCGGTTACGGTTCGAGTGCCTAAAGACATAGGTTGTCTGGTCAAGAAAGACGGTGCGCTGAACCTGACGCAGTTAGACGATTTTACCGACGCGGGTGGGGGCGAATTCACCAGTCCCGGTTATGCATCGGCCACAAAAAAAATAACGATACGCTTCGACGGGGGCGTATCGCGGTTCAAAGTGGTGCGGTATTAACCCGGATTCGTCGGATTCTACTGACCGACTATGATTTGTTAGATTTTGCTGCCGAAGGCAGCGATTCAGCCAAAATCATAGTCGGTCAGCAAAATCCGATGAATCAGACCGGGCTGGCGTTCCAGTTTAGTTTTGCCGGTTCAACTGATTGATGAGCATTTTATTGAATACCTGCTCTGTCTTGTTGAGCTCGGCCAATTGCGCCGGGGTGATAACCTTGAGAAAACGGTCCATATACTCCTGATCGAGGTCAGCCAATTTCTGTTTGGTTGCGTTGAGTTCGCGCAGGCCATTCCGTAGCTGATCGTCGGAGAGGTTGGTGCGCGAGGGTTCGTTGGTTAACTGCCGAACGCGCCGGTTCAAATCCTGTTTGCGGGCATTGTATTCATTATAAACAGCCCAGAATTGCGGAGCCTGATCGGTGGTCAGGTTAAGCCGATTCGTAATCAATCCTATTTTAGCGGCTTCAATCTTCTGGCGTCCGCCCGGTTCACCCTGCGCATTGGCTGCGTGGGTAGTCAGCGTCAGCATAAGCAAAAAGCCAATCCATACGTGTCTCATTGTATGATATAGTAAGCAGACTGTGCTGTCTTAAGATTCTTGATTCTGTGTTTCAGGTGCGGTTTGGGCATCAATATGCTGCTGAATATCAGTTGGTTCTACATTCAGATAATCAATGCCATCGGTCTCATCATTGAGCGACGAGTGCAGTTGCTGACTTTCCATCAACTGATCAGGATCAACGCCCTGTTCTTCCAGATAAGCTGTAATGGTGGCGTTGCTCACACCCGCCAATGTCTCGCCGGGCAGCGACTCCTGCCGTTCGGGCAGCGTTTGCCAGACCAGTACGGCAATCAAACCTGCCCCCGCCAGCGTTGCCGCCGTGCGCTGCCACGACCAGCTAATGCTAAACGCAGGCTTGGGCCTGCGCATCGCACGGGCCTGAATTTGTGCGGGCAGAGCATCAAAATAACCCTCCGGTGCGCTAAACGGCTGTTGCCGAAGCGGGTGTTCGGGAGGCAATTCGTCGAGCCGGATGTAGTTTTTTTCGTTCATTTTCTTTGATGTGTACAAATTACACGATTCACCGCCCACGTTTGGGCCATTTCGTTGGTTTGACAGGCCCAGCTACGTCCAGGTTTAATCTGTAGTATCAGTTTTATTCAGGAAATCCTCAATTTTCTTGACCGCCAGGTGGTACGACGCTTTCAGCGCACCCACCGACGTACCCGTAATATCGGCAATTTCCTCATACTTCATATCATCAAAGTACTTCATGTTGAACACCAATCGCTGCTTATCAGGCAGTTTGAGCAGCGCCTTCTGCAGCTTCAGTTCAATACGTTCGCCACTCAATTCGCCACCTGAAGTCACAAAGTCGGAATTGCTTTCTAATTTCTCCATCAGTTCGCCCTCCACATCGCCGATAGGCAGGAAAAACCGTCTTCGCTTTTTATTGAGGAAGTTCAGGCATTCGTTGGTGGCAATCCGATAAATCCAGGTGTACAACTGACTGTCGCCCCGAAACTGTTCCAGGCTGTTCCAGACTTTAATAAACGTCTCCTGCACCAGGTCATTGGCATCGTCGTGGTCGATTACCATCTTTCGTACATGCCAATAAATTTTCTGCTGGTACTGTCGCACCAGCAGATTAAAGGCGTAGTTACGGCTCGATGGATCGCGGTATTTGGCGAGGAGTTCTTCGTCAGTCATTTTTTCTTTGTGGAGACGCAAGATATTGCGTCTCTACTTCCGGGCCATTACTTTTTTCACCTGCTGAACAATTTTGTCGGCGGTGAGGCCATATTTCTGCATCAGTTGGTCGGGGGTTCCGCTTTCGCCGAACGTGTCGTGAACGCCGACATATTCGAGCGGGGCAGGGTAGTTGCGGGCCAGCACCTGCGCCACGCTGTCGCCCAGGCCGTTGTTCAGCATATGCTCTTCTGCCGACACGGCACAACCCGTTTTCTTCACCGATGCCAGAATGGCTTCTTCATCTAACGGTTTTATCGTGTGAATGTTGATAATATCAGCTTCAATGCCCTGCTCGCTCAGGATTTCGCCTGCTTTAATGGCTTCCCAGACTAAATGCCCGGTGCAAAAAATCGATACATCTTTTCCTTCGTTTACGGTCCAGGCTTTGCCAATCTCAAATTTCTGATCGGCGGGCGTAAACACCGGAATCACGGGCCGGCCAAAGCGCAGATACACTGGTCCAACGTGTTCGGCGATAGCGAGGGTAGCCGCTTTGGTTTGGTTATAGTCGCAGGGGTTGATGACCGTCATGTTAGGCAGTGCCTTCATCATGCCGAGGTCTTCCAGAATTTGGTGCGTAGCTCCATCTTCACCCAGCGTCAGGCCCGCGTGACTGGCGCAGATTTTCACGTTTTTGTTCGAGTACGCCACCGATTGCCGAATCTGATCGTAGACGCGCCCCGTGCCGAAGTTGGCAAACGTAGTGGCGAACGGAATTTTGCCGCCGATGGTCAGCCCCGCCGATACGCCAATCATGTTGGCTTCGGCAATGCCGCACTGCACAAAGCGGTCGGGGTTTTCTTTGATAAACGTTTCGAGTTTGAGCGACCCCGCCAAATCGGCGGTCAGCGCAATCACGTTGGGGTTCGAGCGGCCCAGTTCGGCGATACCCGCGCCAAAGCCCGAGCGTGTGTCTTTTTTGTCGGTGTATTCGTACTTTTTCATGGTCTGTATGGGCGCAGGGTTCGCGCCCTGTTAGTTCGCCGAAGCGAGGGTTTGCAATTTAGTGAGAAAATACCGTGCCGAAGGGCAATTGGGGTGTTTGGCGGCTGCTTCGATGCTAAAACCGTATTTAAGCATTCGGCGTGCTAACATAGGTTTGGTGCCAACGCCCCGGCCCGTTTTGTTCAAAAAGATTTGTTTGATCGTTTCAAAAGGCTGCTCTTCCTTTTCAGGATGATCGAAGTAAACAGGCGCACCGATTAAATCTGTCAATACGTCGCTATCCGCCAAAAACCAGGCTTCAATTTCTTTGACGGCTACAACCACAACCTGATTGGAAAAGTCCTGTATGCGCTGCTTTGTTTTCGTGATGCAGGCATCTTTATCTAAATCAGTGAGTATAACAATGAGCGAAGCCCCTGCTGAGAATAGCTTATTACGCTTTTCTTCAATAGTATGCGGTAATAAATTTCCGTTGCCTTTGGCATCTTCAACCGGCCCAACACACCGGATGCCATTACGGATCAAGAATTGCTGGAAAGCACTCGATTCAATAATTTTTCGTTCGGTGTCGCCTTCGCAGATAAAGCCCATTTTTACCACGCCAGCCCACCTCCGAGGGAGTTGGTTAGCCAGGCTTCGTCGGCCCGCATACCGTGGAAATCTTCACCTTTAAACTGCCTGACCTGCGTGGCTCCGTCTTTCTTCTCAACGATAACCAATTCCTCTGCCCGAACCCGCGATACCATCGACTGCGAATGTGTATTGAGCCAGATGTAATGCCCACGTTCTTCGCACATAATGCGAAAAAAATCGACCAATTCACGCGCCACCTGCGGATGCAAGCCATTCTCCGGCTCTTCAATACACAAAAATTGTGGCTGATCGTCGCTTTGATAAACTGCCGTAAGCAAGGCCAAGATGTTATACGTGCCGTCGGAAATGAGGTCTTTAGTGAAGTAGTCGGCTGATGAATTTTCAAACCAATGCAATTCGTTCCGGTCGTCCACTTCAATCGCTTTGAAGCCGGGGACGAACAGTTCGAGCCACTCGAATATTTCGGTACGAATCGTCTCGTTGGAGAGTATGCGTTTTAGAACTTTTTCGAGGTTGTAAGCTGACAATGATAACTTTTGATTGTCGTTTAAAGGGAATTTAACTAAACGTTCATTTTTTATAAAAACTCTACTAAAATTATTTTCAAACATATGAATGGAGGGATTAAATATCTGAGTGGAAGAATCAGAAAGTAGCCGATTTCTATTGTCTTCAAGATCAGAAGAGTAAGATATTGTCTGTTTAGGAAAGAACGTATAGTATTCAGATAAGCGAATGAAATCAAAATCAATTTCAAAATAAGCTGGTTTATCTTTAACAGTTTTTCTTGAAAGGGATTCTGAGCCGCCAAATAAACTTCCCACTATTTCATGGAAACGTATACGAGTTAAAGCGTTCATAAACTCCAGCCCCTCGAAAATATTCGACTTGCCCGACCCGTTGGGGCCGACAAAGACCGTGAACGGATTCGGCTCAATAAGCTCGATCCGTTCAATGGACTTGAAATTTTCGATGACTAACCGGTTGATTTTCATTCGTTGGCATGTGTGTAGAGACGCAAGATGTTGCGTCTCCTGACCGGATGGCTTTTTACACCATCTAAACGATTGCTGACGCACAGGAGACGCAACATCTTGCGTCTCTACACAAAATATTAATAATCCGTAACTCCTACCGATAGGGGCAGGCCGTTGAGGGCTTGTTGCAGTTGGTCGGCGTTGGGGGCGGTGCCGTGCCATTTATAGTTGCCCACCATGTACTCAACGCCGAAGCCCATTTCGGTGTGCATCAGAATTAATGTTGGCACGTCGGGGTCTTCCTGTGATTTGCGGAGCGTCCGAATCACGTCGGCCATGTCGTTGCCTTCCATCTCGTCGATGTGCCAGCCGAAAGCGCGGTATTTGGCGGCCAAATCGCGGTTGTCGTTCACGTTCTGCGTCGTGCCGTCGATTTGCGCGTGGTTCAGGTCGATGATTGCCGTCAGGTTGCCGAGTTTTTTGTTGGGTGCAAACTGAGCCGCTTCCCAGATTTGACCTTCCTGCTGTTCACCGTCGCCCATGAGCACGTACACATGTTTATCGTCGCCGTTCAGTTTTTTAGCGTAGGCCGCACCAGCCGCTACCGACAAGCCCTGCCCCAGCGAACCCGATGCAATGCGAACGCCCGGAATATGTTCGGCAGTGGCGGGGTGGCCCTGCAACCGGCTGTCGAGCTTACGGAACGTAGCCAATTCTTCGATGGGGAAGTAGCCCGCCCGCGCCAGCACCGAATAGAAAACGGGCGAGATGTGGCCGTTCGACAAGAAGAACAGGTCTTCGTCGTGGCCGTCCATATCAAAAATGGGTGTGCCACTTTCGTCGCGTTTCAACCGCATGATGTCGAAATAAAGGGCGACCATAAAGTCGGTGCAGCCGAGCGAGCCGCCGGGGTGTCCTGAGTTAACAGCCGCAACCATGCGGAGAATGTCGCGCCGAACGGCGGTAGCAATACCTTCGAGTTGTTGGAGTTCCATAGTTATTGAATGATGAGTGATGAACGATGAGTGATGAGTAGCTTACGCACAAATACTCATCACTCATCGTTCATCACTCATCATTATTTTAAAATTTGTTCTGCGTGTTTTTTTGTGTCGACTTTACCGATGATGTTGGTGATGATACCGTTTTCATCAATCAAAAACGTTGTCCGAACCGTACCCATGTATTTGCGGCCATACATCGATTTTTCCTGCCAGACGCCGTAAGCTTCCACTACCTGCTTGTCGGTATCGGCTACGAGCGTGAACGGTAGACTGTACTTATTGATAAACTTCTGATGCGACGATTGGTTATCGACGCTTACGCCCAGCACCTCGTAGCCAGCCGCCCGCAGGTCGGCATAATTGTCGCGCAGGCTACACGCCTGGGCCGTACAGCCCGAGGTGTCGTCTTTTGGATAAAAGTACAGGACTACTTTTTTACCCCGATAATCGGACAGCCGAACTGGATTACCGGTCTGGTTGGTGCTGGTAAAATCGGGAGCGGGGTCGCCTATGTTTAAAGCCATTTTTTCGGACATTGAATAAAATATTAACGTCTTTTTCGCTTTCGTGCCGGTGCCTTCTTCCGAACGGGCGGGCGGGGTGTTTCTACAGTTGTGCTGTCGGAACCGATGTTGCCGCAACGGTCTTTAACCTGCACCAGCACTTCAGCCCCGTTTTCAAAATCAACGGCGGGGTCGAGCTTATCCGACCAAAGCAACGCCCGCTTATAATCATACTGCATCAGTACCCACTCGCCGTTGACCAACGCCCGAAAATCGGCAATGCCCGACAAATCATCGCGGATTCGGGCCGAAATTCCTTTCGGGGTTGCGCCCAAAATTTCAACTCTGGGCGGGGTGGCGTCGGTCATGAGCCGGAACTGACCCAATGTGCGGGTTTTAAATTCAATGCGCCCGTTGCGCCATGTGCCACCCAGAAAACTTTCTCGCCCGCCACTTGTCCAGTAGGCTTTGGTGCGGGCCGTGTCGATGGCAATTGGGTAGTTGGGAGCATACTGAATCGTTAGGGCATCGTTGAGTGGAATGGTTGACTGATTAATCTCCAGCCCACCTCCCGGCAGCGGTCTAACGGCCAGATGGAGTGTATCGAACACCGTTTTTGGGCCGAAATCCAGCCGGGTATTCCCATCAACGAGCGTTTCGGCCCGGCCCGGTATAATTCGTTTTTTAAAGAACGTTCGGACAACGCTCCGGCCAAACTGCACCGAATCGGGCAATGTCCGGCGCAAATCTATAAGATAAAGGGCTACATTAGTGCGCACATAACTAACCGGCTGCTCGGTTACGGTGCGTCCGCTAATCAGTTTTGCCACGGGCGGGTTGGTCAGCGATACATGCTTGACGCTGATTTTCAGTACGTTCTCGTCAGTTGTAATCGTAGCTGATGGGTCGCTGACCGGTTCGGTTTCGGGAATCTCTTCATCGACTGTCTGTAACTGAACCGAGTCGGGCCGGGCTGTAGCTGTAGCAGCAGGTTCGGGCAGCAGCGTAAACGTGAGTCGGGTGGCATGTTCATAGGCGTCGTACAGCGTCAGCGTAACTTCGTGTGGCTGCCCGTCTAAGAGTGGCAACCGGCCTCGGTAGGCTGCGTTGCTTTGCAGCTTGTAGAGATTCAGAATATTACCATCGGCGATGTAGGCGCGGTGATAGCGTTGCCCGGTTATCTGCTCCACTTCGTAGTTCTCGTGTACGTTCATGAACCGCGTTTGTTCGTGCGGAAAACTGTTCATGTTATACGCGAATACCTCTTGTCCGTCGAGCCTGATTTCCAAGCAACTAATGCCGTTCCGATAAGGCGAGCCGCTGGTTTTATCATAGGCCAGTACCTCCAGCCCAATCAGGCCCGACGCCGTGATGGGTTGCGAAATCACGTAGCTGCCATCGGCCCGGCGCGTGGGTGCGTAGCTGACGCGCTGATACTCGCCGTTAATGCGTGACGTGGGCGTCATGGTCTTCAGCGCAACCCGCTCGAAATAGGGCGGCACGTCGTCGCGGATTTCTGAAAAGCCGTAGAGCAGTGGATTAATCAGGTTGTCTCGTGCATCACGAATCTCGAAGTGCAGGTGCGGCCCACCCGACCCCCCCGTATTGCCCGATGCCGCGATGATGTCGCCCCGTTTTACCGGAAACTGACCCGGTGCGGGCCGTAAATCGATCTCAAACGTTTTGCGGTCGTACTGTTGCTGACGGAGGTAGGTGCCGAGGGAATCGTTGAGGTTGCGCAGGTGGCCGTATACGGTGGTCATTCCGTTGGGATGCCTGATAAACAGCACGTTGCCGTAGCCACCCGTGAATACGGCAATGCGTGAGATGTACCCATCAGCAGCAGCGTACACGTCCAGCCCCTCGCGTCCGCCCGTCCGAATGTCTAAGCCAGCATGGAAGTGATTCGTCCGCAAATCGCCTAACCCGCCCGACAGCGAGTTGGCCGCGCCGGGCATAATTGGAAACAGAAAGTAGCCTTCCTGAATTGTGCCGGGCTGAATGTAGCCGGTTTGTGCGGTGTGCTCAACTGGCGAAGTGGTTTGCCCACAGGCAAAATGCCAGCCCAAAAGTAAAATGACAAAAAAGCTACGCTTGTTCAACGGTGCAGTTAATAATGGTATTTGCAGGCCAGTACAATAATGTGCTCGTCTGTGACTTCATAAACTAATCGATGCTCCTGTGTAATTCTCCTCGACCAGCAACCGCGCAGGTTGTATTTTAGCGGTTCAGGCTTACCTATACCGCTAAATGGCGTTTCTGTAGCATCGTCTATTAAGTCAATAATTTTCTTCACGATTTTAAGGTCAATCCGGGTCCATTCAGTGAACTCTTCCCAGGCTTCGGGCGTAAAAACTGGCCTACGCATCGGCTGACGATTGACGGTAAGCACTTAGGTCAGGAGCGACAAAATTGCCGCGCCGGGCATTCTCAAGCGACTGTAGTAATCGCTCACGGTTCGCGGGCGATTGCAGGAGATAATCTGTTTCGTCTATCTCGTCATCGACCACGATGGTTACTCGTTGTTGCTGAGTCCCTTTAAATAGAGCTTTTAGCTGATCAATCAATCCGCTATTTAACTCATCTAAGTTTAATTGAATCGTATGTCTCATAAGAGTTGCATTGTATGACAGGTAACGAAGATTCCACTGCTTTGGGTTCTTTCATCAACGCTACTTCACGTCGATCTCCAGCATTTTTCGGTCTTCGATGTAAGCTGCCAGCCGGTCGCCGATTTGCACGGGGCTAACGCCTTTGGGAGTGCCCGTAAACAACACGTCGCCCTGTTGCAACATGAAGTAGCGCGACACGAATGAGATCAGGTAGTCGATTTTAAACAGCATCAGGCTGGTATTGCCCTGCTGCCGGGTTTCGCCGTTGACTTCCAGCCGGAAATTCAGATTGTGTAAATCGGCAAAATCGGTTTTAGGCACGAAGCCCGACATCGGGGCCGAACTGTTGAAACTCTTTGCCAACTCCCACGGCAAGCCCTTTGCTTTCAGCTTGCTCTGCACGTCGCGGGCCGTGAAGTCGATGCCAACACCGATTTCATCGTAGTATTTGTGGGCAAACTTCTCGTCGATGTTTTTGCCTACGCGGTTGATTTTTACCAGAATCTCGACCTCGTGGTGCACGTCCTGCGAAAAGTCGGGGTAGAAAAACGGCTCGTTTCGTAACGGAATGGCCGTTTCGGGTTTCAGAAAAATAACCGGGTCGTCGGGTTGTTCGTTGTTCAGTTCCCGAATATGATCGACGTAGTTGCGACCAACGCAAATAATTTTCATGTCTTCTGTAAACAAAACTGGCGTCTGCAAATCTAAGCACTAAAGCCGCTTCGACCGTGCTAAGCTGGAAAATTTGAACAAATCTGTAACGTTATCGGTCTAAGTACGTCGAAGTACTCAACTAACATTACATTCACAAGATGAAGAGAATCCTCACAGCAACGCTATTTGTTGCGTTGATAATTGGCTGTCAGAAAGTCCCCCTGACAGGGCGCAATCAATTAACGGTTGTTCCCAACAGCACATTATTGCCACTAAGCTTTCAGAATTATCAGCAGGTACTCGACACCAGCCGAGTGGTTCGGGGTGGGGCACAGGCCGAGATGGTACAGCGCGTAGGTGGTCGGCTCCGGCAAGCTATGGAACAGTACATGACATCCAACGGCTACGGCGACCGGCTGAGCGGCTACCAATGGGAGTTTGCCCTTATTGAGAGTCCGCAGATCAACGCCTGGTGTATGCCTGGCGGCAAAGTGGCTTTCTATACGGGCATTCTGCCGTACACGCAAAACGAAGCCGGAGCGGCTGCCGTAATGGGCCACGAAATTTCGCACGCTATTGCCGAGCATGGCCGCGAACGTATGAGCGAAGGGGTTATTGCCAATGGCCTCCTATCGGGGGGGCAGTTGGTGCTGGGTACGCTCTCGACACCGCAGCGGCAACAAACCAATATGCTGTTGTTGCAAGCTGCCGGCGTAGCGTATCAGTTTGGGCGGCAACTGCCCCACAGCCGGGCACAGGAATCGGAAGCCGACAAATTAGGTTTGATTTTTATGGCGATGGCGGGCTACGACCCGCAGGAAGCCGTTAGTTTCTGGGGGCGTATGGCGCAGGCCGGAGGAGGCCGCAAACCACCTGAATTTCTCTCGACGCACCCATCTGACCAACGCCGTATTGCTGACCTGAAGAAGCAACTACCCGAAGCCATGAAATACTACCGGCGCGGATAAGGCACACTGTTTTATCTGTTGAGCCTATCGTTCTGTATAGAACGATAGGCTCATTGGTTATATCCCGTATCGTCGTCAAATTCAACTCCCGGCAAAGGGCGATCCGAAGAGACCAACGGCCAGTTCTACCCAAACCAGGAACAGAGCCGCCAGCAGCATCGCGCAGAGCGCAATCCGATGCGTGGTTTTATTGACTTTTCTCAGAATAAGTTCGCCCGTGAGACCGGTGCCGAGAAGCAGGGTGCCAGCAATAATGAAATCAGAAAGTGTCCAGTTTACTTCGTCTGTTAATTGCATTGCGAAAAACGGTACCGACAAAAGGAAGGCTACCGTAAGCAAAATGCCGATCAGTCGTTGATTTTTAGTGACCATGAGGAGTTTGTTTTGATTGCGATTCAAATTTATGAAAGTACTTTGTATTTCAAAGTGAATTGATTGAGTTTTTATTTATTACCCAACGTTTGTGTCCCCGCCTTGTTGACTGACGAGTAGTTAGACGCCAAGCCATCCTCTGAACCCGCTGATTATCAAATTAAACCGACTGAATTAATCGTTTAGCGAGTCAATGCCCTGTTCTTTAAGTTGTTCAAGATGTTCTTTCATTGTTTTAACTTGCTCGGGCGGGTGCCCTTGCCAACTCGTCACTTCTCCGACAACTTTAAACGGATGGGTTGACCGATACGATTTTGTTGGGTTACCTGGGAATTTTTTATCTGTCAAATCAGGGTCATCTTCAATGGCTCCTATTGGTTCTACTAAATAGATTTTTTCTCGTCCGTCTCCGAAGGCAAGTTCAGCACCCCAGATAGCGGCATCCAATGTTGCTGTTAGAAAAATATATTTCGCATTTTTTCTTTGTCCGTAGTTCGAGTTGAAACCAACGTCGATCAGGTCGCCAACCATAAGGTCTGCTTTTGTTCCGTGAAAATATGTCTGAGCGAAAGGAGTTGCCCCTTGTCTGGCTGATTTGAGTTCGTCTTTGTTTTGTTTCATTGTCGAGGTATACGTTTGATTGCTGCGTGGTTCAGTGAGTTTCTTCTGTGTGCTGACTTTAATAACCATCGCAGGCAATAGTGTTGTTTACCGAAAAGAGACCCTAAAATAACCCGTTCTACCCATGATCCTCCGCCGAACTTCGCTTTCGCACAATATCGTGGCGTTTTGCCGGTTTCTGCGGGCTAATGGGCTGGGCGTGGGGCCCGACGAAGAGGCAACGGCCCTGCTCGCGCTGGCGCAGGTCGATCTGGCCGACCGCGAGGGGTTTCGGCTGGCGTTGCGAACGGCCCTGTGCCGGCAGGTGCGCGACCTCGAACCGTTCGACCGGCTGTTTGCGCAATACTGGAAAGAACTCGAAACGGCGGTCGACGCCAAAACCAAAGACGACCCCAATAAACGGCAGCAACAGAAACCCAAACCCGGCCCCGATTTCAATCAACTCAAGTCGTGGCTGTATGGAAATAAACCCAGCGAAGAAACCGAGATTACGACCTACTCGACGCTCGAAAGCGTAAGTCGGCAGGATTTCTCGCTGGTATCTGCTGATGACCTGGCCGAGGTAATGCAGCGCATCCGCGAACTGTCGCTGACGATGGCCCGACGTGCCAACCGACGCTACCGCAAAACCCACGCCCCGCGCCGGTTCGATCTGCCCCGTACACTCCGCAAAAACCTCCGGCGCGGGGGCGAAATTCTTGACATTGCCTACCGTAAACCGCGCAAAAATCACCTCAACGTAGTCGTGCTGGCCGATGTTAGTCAGTCAATGAGTCTCTACAGCACGTTCCTGATCCAGTTTCTGTATGCTTTCCAGACGGTGTACCGGCGTATCGAAACGTTTGTGTTCAGCACGCACCTGCACCGCGTAACGCCCGCGCTCAGAAACCAACCATTTGGTGAAGCACTGCACGAACTGTCGGCCAATGCCACAGGATGGGGGGGCGGCACCCGCATCGGAGCATCGCTGCGGCAGTTTACCGACGAGTACCTAAACCTTGTTGACCGCCACACGGTAGTCATTATTCTGAGCGATGGCTGGGATACCGGCGACGTAGCGGTGCTGGCCGAAAGCCTGGCGCATATTAAAGCTAAAGCCCGTAAACTGGTCTGGCTCAATCCGTTGGCGGGTAATCCTGCGTTCAGGCCAACCGTGTCGGGCATGGAAGCTGCGTTGCCGTTTCTCGATGGTTTCGCCCCCGTACACAACGTTGAAAGCCTACGAACGCTGGAGAAGTGGCTATGAAGCTGTAGCTTTGCAAGGCATTTATTGACTGGTTGACTGATTGAGTGATTGACTGGTGCGCTTAGGCCAAATTCAATCAGTCAATCAGTCAACCAGTCAATCACTCAATAACCGAATGGACGCTACCGAATCCCTCCCCACGCTTGATACCGCCCGCAAACTGGGCCTGCTTCCCGACGAGTTTGACCGCATTCAGGAAATTTTAGGTCGTCGGCCCAACTTTACCGAACTGAGCATTTTCTCGGTGATGTGGTCGGAACACTGCTCGTACAAAAACTCGATTGTCTGGCTCAAAACCTTGCCCCGCGATGGTGACCGGATGCTGGCGAAGGCGGGCGAAGAAAACGCCGGATTGGTCGATATTGGCGATGGACTGGCTTGCTCATTCAAAATAGAATCACACAACCACCCGTCGGCACTCGAACCTTATCAGGGCGCGGCAACGGGTGTAGGCGGCATCAACCGCGATATTTTTACGATGGGTGCCCGGCCTATTGCCCAACTGAACTCGCTGCGGTTTGGCGATTTGACACTGGCAAAAACCAAGCGGCTGCTGCGGGGCGTGGTAAAAGGCATTGGCGATTATGGTAACGCCTTCGGTATTCCGACCGTTGGGGGCGAGTTGTATTTCGATGACTGCTACAACACCAATCCGCTCGTAAACGCCTTTTCGGCGGGTATCGTAAAAGTTGGAAACGTAGCGAAGGCTACAAGCTACGGCGTTGGTAATCCGGTGTTTATCGTTGGGTCGGCAACGGGAAAAGACGGCATTCACGGAGCTACGTTTGCGTCGGAGGATATTTCAGCAGCCTCGACCGACAAGTTGCCCGCCGTGCAGGTCGGCGATCCGTTCATGGAAAAACTCCTGCTCGAAGCTACGCTCGAAATCATCGCAACGGGCTATGTAATTGGTATTCAGGACATGGGCGCGGCTGGTATCATCTGCTCGACTTCGGAGATGAGCGCGAAAGGTGAGCATGGCATGGTAATCGACCTCGACAAAGTGCCAACGCGCCAGCCCAACATGCAGCCGTTCGAGATTCTGCTGTCGGAGTCGCAGGAGCGGATGCTGGTAGTGATTGAAAAAGGTAAAGAACACATCATTCAGCAGATTTTTGACAAGTGGGACCTCAACTGCGCCCAGATTGGTGAGGTAACGGCCCCCGGCCCCGACGGTATTGGCCGACTGCATTTTTACCGCTACGGCGAGTTGGTGGCCGACGTGCCTGCCCACGATCTCGTGCTGGGTGGTGGTGCGCCCCAATATCACCGCGAGTACCGCGAACCGGCTTATATCAAAGAGTTCTCAACATTCGACATCGCCGACGTTGACGACCTCGACACCGATGAACTGCCCGACGTAGCGCGGCACCTCCTGAGCCACCCGAATATCTGTTCGCGCAGATGGGTGTATGAGCAATACGACTCGATGGTTGGCACGGCCAACCGCAGCACCAACGCGCCATCCGACGCGGCAGTAGTGCGCATCAAAACCCCCGAAACGGGCCTGAGCAACAAATCGATTGTCATTACGGTCGACTGCAACAGTCGCTACGTAAACGCCAATCCGCGCCGGGGGGCTATGATTGCTGTAGCCG
Organism: Spirosoma montaniterrae; assembly: GCF_001988955.1. Lineage (NCBI taxonomy): Bacteria > Pseudomonadati > Bacteroidota > Cytophagia > Cytophagales > Cytophagaceae > Spirosoma > Spirosoma montaniterrae. Next base: position 1,548,667 of record NZ_CP014263.1, read on the forward strand.
AAGCGGCCCGCAATATCGTCTGTAGCGGGGGCGAACCGCTGGCCGTCACCAACAACCTGAACTTTGGCAACCCCTACGTACCGGAAGTCTACTGGCATTTTGTGGAAGCCGTGCAGGGCATGGGCGAAGCCTGTCGCCGGTTCAGCACGCCAGTTACGGGCGGCAACGTCAGCTTTTATAACCAAAGCTCCGACGACGGACCGGTGTTCCCAACGCCCACTATCGGTATGCTTGGTCTGATGGACGACCCCAGCCACCAGATGACGCTCAACTTTAAAAACGAAGGCGATGTTATTTTCTTAGTCGGCCCGTCGGCCAACGACATTGCTTCGTCGGAGTATCTGTATTCGTACCGGGGCATCAAGGCTTCGCCCGCGCCTGTGTTCGATTTTGGCGATGAGTGGCAGGTGCAGGAAGGCATCAAAACCATGATTCGGAATGGCTGGCTGCAATCGGCGCACGACGTTTCGGACGGAGGTTTGTTCGTTACACTGGCCGAGTCGGCGATGGCGGGCGGCACAGGGTTTTCAATCCAGACAGATGACCGGTACAGAACCGATGCGTTTTTGTTCGGCGAAAGCCAGAGCCGTGTCGTGATTTCGGTAGCACCGGAGTTCGTAAACGAAGTGGAAAGCTACCTGACCGAAGGCACGCCATTCGTTAAACTCGGCACCGTTACGACCCACGACTTCGTCGTGGATGGCACTGCCGTGCTGACCACCGCTGAGGCCAAAAATCTGTACGACAACGCCTTAGGTCGAATTATGGCGTAAGTATGGCGGAAAATATTCACGACAAGTTTTTCAAAGAAAACTTTTCACGTCATGATATTGCGCTGGCATTTGTGGAAGAGGTGTTTCCTGCTTCATTGCTCAAAAAGCTAAAACTGGAAACATTTGCCTTAAGTAACGCATCATACGTTGATACAACGCTGGAAGAGTATTTCGCCGATATTGTTTATTCGTGTCGGTATGACGATGAACAATCGCTTGAAATAGCAATTTTGTTCGAGCATAAAAGCTATAAGGAAACATACCCGCATTTTCAACTGCTGCGTTATTTACTCAACAGTTGGGAACAGGCCCGCAAACAAAATCAGTTGCCAACGTTGCTGATTCCGATAATTATTTATCATGGCAAAGCTCGTTGGAACTATGAACCCTTGCGATCTTATTTTGGCGTGGTGGATGACAACCTGAGTCGGTTTGTGCCAGATTTTGAGTATTTGCTGTTTGATATTTCCCGCCATACTGATGATGAGATACTCGGTTTCAGAAATCGATTTCTGGCTACTTCATTATTTCTGATGAAACACAGGGAAAATGAGCAGCGATTGCTGGCTCAACGGGATCGACTATTTGTCTGGCTGGAAGATATATCAGACCTGCAAACCGGAAGCAACTACTTGCAGGCAACCCTTGTTTATCTATTCAGAAATCTTGATTTTAGAACCAAAGAGTTTTATCAACAACTATTTTCAACGCCACGTAATAGTCAGAAAGCCATGAGTACGTATGATTATCTCATAGAAGAAGGTCGTAAAGAGGGCCGGTTGGAAGTTGTGGTTGCTTTTCTCAAAATGGCTTACCAGCAGGGCATCGACATAACGAAGTTCCTGAATCAGGACTACGGCTTGCCAAAAGAACAGGTACAGGTAGTTGTTGACAAGATTAAAAAAGGACAATTATAGTAGTTATTAACCGTTTACGAGTACCTCGAACTGGAAGAAAAGTCCGACGCATGACCCACGATTTAGCCCAGCTTACCGACAGTATCTGCACCATTGCCCGCCATGCCGGGGCGTTTCTGATGGCCGAACGCGCCAAATTTCAGCGCGACGCCATCGAATACAAAGGGCTGAACAACTTAGTTTCTTACGTCGATAAAGAAACCGAAAAACAGTTGGTAGCCCGCCTGCACGACCTGCTGCCTGAAGCCGGGTTTATTACCGAAGAAGGCACCACCGGCACCACTGCCGACCAAACGGCCCTGAACTGGATCATCGACCCACTCGACGGTACGGCCAACTTCATTCACGGCCTGCCCGTATTCTCGGTTAGTATCGGGCTGGCGCAGGGCAAAACGCCCATTGCCGGCGTGGTGTATGACCCCAACCGCGACGAATGTTTTTCGGCCTGGCAGAACGGGGGAGCGTATTGCAACGGACAGAAAATCAGCGTATCACCCGCGCAGTTGCTGGGCGAGAGCCTTATTGCAACGGGTTTTCCGTATTATAAATTCGAGGAAATGTCGGTCTATCTGCGTATTCTGGAAGACCTCATGCAGCGAACGCACGGCCTGCGTCGGTTAGGGTCGGCGGCTATCGATCTGGCGTATGTGGCCGCCGGGCGTTTCGAGGCTTTTTACGAATATAACCTTAACTCGTGGGATATGGCGGCTGGCGTGTTGCTCGTGCGTGAAGCCGGTGGTATCGTCACTGACTTCGAGGGTGGCAACGAGTTTCTGTTCCGGGGCGACGTAATTGCCGGTTGTGGAATGCAACCCGAACTGCTGGCAGCTATTCAGGAATTTTGGATATAAATGGGTTGTTACATAGCGGTTGTTACACAGAGATACACAGAGGTAAAGGAGACACGCAGAGGTCTCCATGAGACTCTTTTTACTCCGTGTATCTCTGTGTAACAACCACTGTGTACAATCTATCATCATGCAAAATATCGACGCCCTCCGTTATCCCATTGGCGAATTTGTTTACGGCCAGTCGTATACACCCGAACAAACCGAGCAGCACGTCGCAGCCATTGCCAGTTTTCCGATAAAACTAACTGAACTCGCAGGTAAATGGGGTGATGACCGGCTCGACACGCCCTACCGACCCGACGGCTGGACGGTGCGGCAGTTGGTGCACCATATCGCCGACAGCCACATGAACGGCTATATCCGCACCAAACTGGCCTTAACCGAAACAAATCCAACCATCAAACCCTACGAAGAAGGTGACTGGGCGAAACTGCCCGATTCGTTGCTCGACATTGCTCTATCATTAGTCATTCTGCGGAATCTGCACCAACGCTGGGCCACTGTGCTGGGTTCTCTTTCTGAAAATGAGTTGCAACGTACCTTCTTTCATCCGGGTAGTCAGGTCACGTACACGCTTGCCGAACAGGTTGCCCATTACGCGTGGCACGGCGAACACCACTACCAGCATATCTACCGACTGGCGCAACGGAACGGATGGGCCTGAAAAAATTGTTCGGTGTTTATGCAGCAGCTCATTATTTTTCTCGCTTTCCTGGCCGCGCTGGTTTACTTAGGCAACCGGGCCTATCGCAGCTTTGTCAAAAAAGAAGCGGGCTGCGGCAAAAATTGTGGCTGTACAACCGATACCAAACTGCGGCACTTATGATAAGTGTCCAGGTCATGGTAGCTTAAACGATTGCCACGTCACCATCTGCCAGCCGCCCTTGCGTTTCACCCACACGTCGGTGTAGCGCAGGTGCAGGTCGTTGGGGTTGCCATCCTTGTCTTTGCGATAATATATGCAGACGGCGTTGATAATGGCCGTGTTCTCGTAGAGTCGCACCTTCGATTCTTCGATTTTAATATCGTCGTAGTTGCGCTTTCCGTCTTTGATGCCCTGAATAAACGAGGCTTTAGTATCGATTTCGCCGTTAGAATGCTGGTAATACAGATCGTCGCCGATGAGTTTGTCGAGCGTGGGGTAGTCTTTTTTTACCTGGGCGGCAAAGCGGGCTTTTTCGGCGTTCATTACCTCAGTTTCAGCGGCAGACGATTGAGCACGCGCCGTCAGCAGGGTACTGACCAGCGCAAGGCTAATGAAAAGGAATTTCATGTGTATAGAGGTTCAATGGGTGAGTTCCTGCCAGATAGACGATAAATCGGATGGTTGCCCCGTATTTCCGGGGAAAATAATGTAAGGTAGCTGCGGAAACCGGCTTTCTGCGTCTGTCAGCACAACGGGGATGCTGGGCCGTATCTGCCCCAGAATCAGGGCCTGTTTCATACCTAAACCCTGCGTGGCAACGTCGCTGGAGGTAATGCCTCCTTTGGCAATGACAGCACGTGGACGTACCGGAAACGCCTGCACAACGGCCATAAGCGCGCCGGATACCCGCCGGGAAAATGCCAGCGCGTCGGTGGCAGACGCATCGGTACCCTGCACCTGCCGACTGGTAAACAGCACCGGCTGGTGCCCTGCTATTACTGCATCCTGCATCTGCCGGATGGCTTCGGCCACTACGCTCGTGGCGTCGGTTTGCAGCTTAGTTACGTTCAGTTCGATAGCTTTGGTGCCGGGTCGCGCCAGTAACTCACTCAGTTGCCGGGTGGTGTTGGCCGTATGCGACCCCACCACTGTTAGCACAGGGCCATTGGTCAGGTACGGGGTCAGATCGGCGCGGGTAAGCAGCGGGCGGTCTGGAATCTGGGCGTAGGCTTTGACAAACGCGGCTGCGGTGCGAAACACAAATCGTTTGCCCCGCGCTTCGGCCTGCCGAATGGCCTCGGCAGCTATAGCCAGGTGGTCGTAGGTAACACCGTTGACTACCAGCGGTTGCCCATTTTCCAGTGTTAGCAACGTAGACAGACAGGCGGCTACGTTGCTGGCTTCGAGCCAGGCAAGCGGCAGGCTACGTACCGTCTCGGCGGGTACGCGCCCGCCCGTTTTTTCGGCCACATACGCGCTCAGGTCGGCACTACGGTAGCCGAATGTTGCATCGCGGGCGAACTCCGTGTCGGCAACGGGCCGGAGCGTACCGTCGGACTGACGGATGTAGTGAACGTTCTCCTCCGTCTGCCGACCGGCTTCGGGCAACACAAAGCACAAAATCACGCCATCGATTAATTGCCCGGCATCGGCTTCCAGCACCTGCCGAATCGTGTCGGGTTCAGCCGGGAAATGACCCCGCAACGACGAATCGCTGCGGCTGATGACCCGAAAATCGCGGCCTGTTATCTGGCTTTCGGCAAGGGCCAACTGCATAATTTGCCGGGTAATATCGATGGCTTCGGCCTCGGGCAGCGAGCGGCTATTGGTCTGAATAAAAGCGAGTTGATCACGGTCAAAGAGTGTTTGCATTACGGCTGCCGACCAACCGTAATATACCCACACGTCGTGAACGGTCTGGATGCCTGTTGGGTCGTCGTCAAGAACCAGCATCAGCGGATGGTGCATCATGTCGTCAGAATTTCCCGCAGCCGCTCGATACCCGAACGCGGGCTGGTCAGCACGGGTGTTGAAATATGGGTCAGTTCATCGAGCAGTAAAACCATGCTGCCCTGTGCCAGCACAATCACGTCCACTGAATCGGCTATGTTTTCGATGGCTTCGCGCACGAGTCGATTGTGTTTGGTCCGGTCTTTTTCCTTCATCAGCACATCCAATGCCCCATCAACCAGCACCGGCACCACGTCGATGATTTTCCCGGCGCGGTGGGCGGCATCCTCAACCAGTGCCACGCTGGGTTTCATGGTAGAGGCCACCGTGGCCACTACCGCAACCCGGCTTCCGAGCAACACGGCCTGTTCGGCCATTGCCAGATCAACCGGCACGAGCGGAATATGAATGGTTTTAGCGGCTTCAACGGCAGCTTCGCGCACCGACGAGCATTGGTTCAGAATTACATCGGCACCCCAATCTTCGGCCTGCTGCACATAGGCGGTCATGCGCCGGATAATGCCGGGCGTGATGCCATTGTGGGCCATTGCTTCGGGCAGTAGACTGTCGTCTACGATGTTACGAACTTCGGTGCCGGGCAGCAACTCCCGGCAGAGGTCGTTCAGCGTCTCGACCGAGACGAAACTGGTATGGAGAATAGTGACTTTTTTTGTCATGGCCTTACAACCAATCGATAAGCAGCACAACCGCAAATCCTACTACGCCCGCAATAGTGCTGGTTAATGTCCAGGCCCGGAGCATCTGCGGTACGGTCAGGCCCGAAAATCGCGCGACAACCCAGAAGCCCGAATCGTTGGGAAATGAGCAACACATACTGCCGCAACAGATTGCCAGCCCGACGGTGAGCGCGTTGGCACCGGCGGGGGCGATCATGGGGGCCAGCAGCGAGGCCGTTGTAACAGCCGCCACCGTAGCCGACCCCTGAGCCGCCCGCAGAATGGCCGTGAGCAGAAACCCCAGCCACAGCAGCGAGAGGTGCAGGGCCGAGAGTGTCTGCACCAGCGCGTCGGCAATACCCGACCCGTTGATGATGGCACCGAATGAGCCGCCCGCGCCCACAATCAGAATCAGCAGCCCGGCATTGGCTCCGCCTTCGGCCACTAATTCCTCAAACGATTTCCGGCGATAGCGGGCCAGCAGCCACCCCGCCACCGCAACCCCCAGGAGCATAGCCACGTTTTTATCACCCACAAACGCCAGCACCGGACGGGCCGGGTGGGTGGCGGGCAGCAACTCGGCGGTGAGACTCCCAATCAAAATCAGCAGAATCGGTAGCAAGAGCAGCAGCAACGACAACCCACCCGGAGGCACGGGTCGCCCGTCGGCTTCGGTAACGGGTGTTTTACCCGATGCTTCAGCAATCTGCATAAACGCCTGCCTGCCAAATCGTTGTGCCGCTATTAATCCAACCAGTGCGGGCGGCAGGGCCACCAGCAGACTCCAGCCAATAAAAGAGCCGGGGGCCAGACTCAGCGTTCCCATTACGGCCAGCGGGCCGGGCGTGGGCGGCACTAAGCAGTGGGTAGCAATGCCCGCAATGGTTAAGGCCGTTACGAGTGTTACCAGCGGCAGGCGGGTGGTTCGGGTAAGGTCGCGCAGCAGGGGCATAAACACGATAAAGGCTGCGTTGAGAAATACCGGAATACAGACTAAATAGCCCGTCAGGTTCATGGCGAGCGGAGCACGTTTGGCACCAACCGTTCGCAGCAGCAGGGCCGCAATCTGTTCGGTGGCGCGGGCATCGGCCAGCAAATTGCCCAGCACAATGCCCAGCCCAATCACCAGCCCGATACTGCCCAGCGTTTGCCCAAAACCGTCGCCGATGAGTTTGGCTACCTGCGGCAGGGGCAAACCGGTTGCCAGTCCCGTTAACAGCCCAACGCCCGGCAACACTAAGAATGGGTTGATTTTGAGCCGGATAATGGCAAACAGCAAGCTGGCAATAGCCACCAGAAACACAACCAGCAGATAGGTAGTTGACATAAAAGTTTTTATAACTTACTTCAGTGGGTTCTCAAACCAGACTATGCTGAATACGGATTCGTTTTTACCACCAACGGGCCGGTAATGTTCTTCAACGTTACCAACAATATCCATATCACCGTCGCGGTCTATGTCTGAGAAGAGGCAGTGATCCCACTTTTCGCCTACCCACTCGAAGCCGTCGCCGGGATTCAACGAGTTGGCAATCAGATACTGGTTATTGGGGTGGTGCATTATCCACGGCTTCGGGGTCTTTATCAACCGGGCCGGTCATGAACGCAAACATAGCGGCAAAGATGATAGTAAGAAGTAGGTGCGTCATTAGATTATTCATCATGTCTATGAGTTAAGAATAACAAGCCCTCAAGCCTAACAGGTTGCGGCTTATCATATATACTCATTTACAATGCACTATTAATAGCCCGGATTCTGCTGGATACGCTCGCGGTTGACGTCAATTTGGCTTTGTGGGATAGCAACCACCAAATTATTACTCGATAGTGTGCCTCGGATGCCTATGGCCTGCGCTTTGGCCTGCAAAACGGGCAGGGCGCGACCCGTGCGTACCAGATCGAACCAGCGGTGTCCTTCGAAAGCTAACTCCCAGCGTCGTTCGTTTTCTAAGGCGAGCCGCATATCGGCCTGTGTCGTTATTGACCGTTCGGCCAACCCGGCCCTACGCCGAATGCGGTTTAGTAGCGGAAGGGCGGTGGCTGTTTGCCCCTGCTCGTTCAGGCTCTCAGCATACATCAATAGTACGTCGGCGTAGCGAAGCACAGGCCAGTTGTCTTCCGAATCATATTTGACAATCGGCGGGTCGGTGTATTTACGAATGAAGTTATAGGCAATACGCGCCCCGGATGCGTTCACAAAGCTCGTCGCCAGCGATAGATCCCGGCGAAGATCGCCCGGTTCGTAGCTGTTGATGAGGTCGGTGCTGGGCTGGTTGTTGCCGTCGCCCCCAAACTGAATTACGGCGTTGCCGGAGTTTTCGGGCGCGTAGGAACTGGCAAACGGGCTACCTTCGCCCAGATTGCCTTTTCGGTACTGTACGTCAAAAATCGACTCACGATGATTTTTGTTTGAGGGCCGGAATACGTCGGCGTAGGTCGCCACCAGGTCGTATGTACCGGCATCGATTACCTCTTTTAGCTTGGTCGCTGCGGGCGCGTATTTGCGCTGAGTCAGCAATACCTTGCCCAGCAAGGCTCTGGCAGCACCACGGGTGGCCCGGCCCACGTTTGCGCCGGTGTACGACACAGGCAACACGGCCTCAGCCTCGGTGAGGTCTTTTTCGATCTGGGCATAGACTTCCGTAACGGCGTTCCGACCATATTGATAGCCTTCCTGCGGGTCAACGATTTCCTTTATCACCAGCGGCACGTCGCCGAATACCCGCACGAGGTTGAAATACATTAAGGCCCGCAAAAACTTGGCTTCGGCCACGATGCGGCCTTTTAGCGTTTCGTCCATCTGAATAGCCGAACTCCGGTCAATCACGGCGTTGGTGCGGTAAATGCCCCGGTATCCATCGGCCCAGCGAGTACTCAAAAACGGGTTGGTGGTACGCAAATAAAACTTGTCGAATTCGTCCTGGTCAGTTACCGATCCCGACAGGACAGGGACCGTATCGTCGGACGGAATTTCAGCCACCACGTAGTACTGACCGTACTGCCCGTTGAACTGAAGGGCACCGTAGGCTCCGTTGAGGGCATTGAGCAGGTCCGATGCGCTGCGGTAGAACGTAGCTGTGCTGGCTTGCGAGAGTGGTGCCAGTTCGATGAACGTTTCGCGGCAGGCCGTCAGGCTTAGGCACAGACCGAGTGTGAGTATGAGTTTGCGGTTCATAGTCTGTTTTGGTTAGAGGCCGATGTTCAGGCCGATGGTGTAGGTTCGGGCAACGGGATAACTGCCATAATCAACCCCTCCGGTCAGGGGGCCTTCGTAGCCGCTTACTTCGGGGTTATAGCTCAGGTAATTCGAGATGGTCAGCGCGTTCTGCACACCCGCATACACCCGTAGCGTCTGGAGCCGGGCGCGGCTCACGAGCGATTTGGGCAGGTTGTAGCCCAGGGTGATGTTGCGGATGCGAAAAAAACTGGCATCCTCAACCCAGCGCGTCGAGAGGGCGTTATTATTGCCGGTGGTCCGGGTGTTGGCCCGTGGCACAATGCCATTACCCGGCTGCTGGGGCGACCGCCAGCGGTCGAGCACGGTGGTGATTTGATTGGAATTGCCTTCCAGGTTTTCGTAGAACCGGCGCGACAGGTTAAGAATTTCGCCCCCCTGCACCCCCTGAATCACAATGCCGAGGTCAATGCCCTTGTAGGCAAACGTATTGGTTACGCCATAGATAAAGTCGGGCTGGTTATTGCCGATGCTCGTGCGGTCATTGGCATCGACGCGGCCGTCGCCGTTGACATCCTCGTACTTCACATCGCCGGGCCGGGCATCGGCAAAGCGGGGCGAAGCATCGAGGTCGGCCTGATCACGGAACACACCCAGTTGCCGGTAACCGAAGAGGTTGCCCAGGGGCTGCCCGATGAGGGTGATGTTGGTTTCGCCAACACCCGTGCCACTGCGTATGGGGTCGCCGGTGGGTCCCAGGGCCAGCACTTTGTTCCGATTGAAAGAGATGTTCAGGTCGGTGTTCCAGGTGAGCATACCCGTAAGGTTGCGCGTATTGAGCGCAAACTCGAAGCCTTTGTTTTCGACCTGACCAATGTTCTGCACCGCCGAACCGAAGCCCGTCAGCGTAGGCACCTGCACCGCCAGCAACAAGTCGGTAGTGGTGCGTTGGTAATAATCAGCCACAATAAACAACCTGTTGTTGAGCAACCCAATCTCAGCCCCTATATCCAACTGTCGGCTACGCTCCCACGACAGAGCCGGGTTCGACGTAGTGGTTACGGCCAGCCCATTGGCCAGTGCATTGCCGAACACGTAGTTATCGGTACTGACCAGACCCAGAGCCGGATAGTTTGACGTAAATGCGTTGTTGCCCGCTATGCCATAACTGACCTTAAGTTTCAGTTCAGAAAGGACACGGTTGTTTTTCAAGAACGGCTCTTCGCTCACCCGCCAGCCTACCGAGGCCGAGGGAAACGTACCCCAGCGGTTGGCTTCGCCAAAGCGGCTGCTACCATCGCGCCGAATGGATGCGTTGAACAGATACTTGTCGGCCAGCGAATAGGCCACCCGCGCAAAATACGATGCCAGCGACCATTGATCGCGTACATTACGGTTGGCGTTGTTGCCCAGAATCGTCCCGGCGTTAACGGTACGGACCAGATCGTTCGGGAAATTATTGGCATCGATACGGGTGCGCTCAAAGTCGTTTTTCTGCGCTTCCATACCCAGCAGGGCCTCAAACCGATGCTTGCCGCCGATTTGCCGGTCGTAGGTCAGTGTATGGTTCGTGACCCAGTTGACGTTCTGCGAGTTTTCAGCGAAGGCCGAATTGGGCGTTGGCGGCAGTAACTGGTTTAGCGGCAGAGCCGAGGTCTGGTACTGATTTTGCCGGAATTGGATAATGTCGCCCCCAATGGTTCCCCGGTAGTTCAGCCCCTCTATCAACCGCAGTTCCAGATAAGCGTTACCCAGCAGTCGGGTGATACGGGCCTGATTGTCCACTTCATAGATATTGGCAACTGGATTGGTGATGCCGGGCCAGTTGTACGGAGCCGCGTAGAATGCCTGCGAGTTGTAGGTAACGCCGTCGGCCTGGAAGATCGGAATGAACGGCGGTAGGTTCAGGGCCGAGTTGATAATGCCGTTGCTGGCCCAGTGTCCGTCGGTGTTTAATCGATCCTCAACCGTAAACGACGGGCTGATGCTCAGGCCCATTCGCACGGCGGGATTCAACTGTGCGTCAACGTTGGTGCGGAACGTATAGCGGTCGATGCCTGAGCGTTTGATGATGCCATCCTGCCGGAGATAGTTGCCCGACACCATAAACTGCAGTTTATCGGTACCGCCGGAGCCTGTAATCTGGTAGTTGCTGATGGGTGCCCGCTGAAAAACCATGTCCTGATAATTAAAGCTCGAGAGTGCGGTCGGGTTGTCGAAATCAACGCCCGGAAACTCGCCACGGGGATAACGAAACCGCTGCCCGGCTGGACGCGCATTGTTGAGGTCTTCAATGCGGGCACCGGTCACGCGTTCGAGATAAGCATTGTTGGCGGCTTCTTTTGAGAAATCGGCGAACTGCTGGGCGTTGAGCATGTCCATCCGCTTAGTTACTTCCTGCGTACCCGTGAAGTAATCAACGTTCAGGCGCATCTGCCCAGACTTACCGCGTTTGGTCGTCACTACAATCACGCCGTTGGCCCCACGTGAGCCGTAGATGGCCGTTGCGCTGGCATCTTTCAATACGTCAATTTTTTCTATGTCGTTCGGATTCAGCAGGTTCAATCCCCCGCCGTTGGTTAGGTCGCCGGAGTTGATCGGTTGTCCGTCGATAACCACTAATGGCCCATTACCCGCACTAATGGACCCCAGCCCACGAATTTTGATGGACGGACTATTGCCCGGTGCGCCCGTGTTTTGCTGAATCTGCACGCCCGGCATCCGGCCCGCCAGTCCTTCCACCACGTTCGGTACGGGCTGGTCTTTGATTTCACGGGTGCTGATTGATGCAATCGAACTGGTAACGTCGGCCCGGCGCTGCGTCCCATATCCTACCACCACCACCTCGTTCAGCGATTTGTCGTCGGGGCGGAGTTGTACATTCACGGTCGTTTGCCCAGACGAAAGGGCCACCTCCTGCGAGGCATAGCCCACAAACGAAAACACCAGCGTTGCAGGGCCGTCGGGAGCATTCAGGCGGTAGTTTCCTTCGCTGTCGGTGGTGCTGCCCCGGCCAGTACCTTTCACCACAACCGAAACACCCGGCATACCCTCGCCCGATTCGCTGCTGACGCGGCCCGTCACAGAACGGTCTTGAGGAGTCGTGCGTTCCGGAACTGTTGCGCCGTTGGCGTCCGGCACGTTAGTAGGCGACGAAGTTGCGGGAGCCGACCGGTTCAGAATAATGTAGTCGTTTGTGACTTCATACTGAATACTAAGCGGTTTCAGCAGCCGGTCGAGAACGCTTGCCAGTCGTTCGTTGTTGGCCGTGAGCGATACCGTCCGGGCTGAGCGTACTAAAGCCGATTTGTACACGAAGCGCGTTTGGGTAGCCCGTTCCAACTGGGCGAGGGCCGAGCGGAGGTCCTGCCCGCTAATCTGCACCGTTACGGGCCGGTCGAGGAGTTGCTGTGCCCGACCCGGTTCGGCCAGCGAGAACGTGGCGAACAGCAGGGTCAGTAGAAGCGGAAAGGCGGTTAGTTGCATGATACGTTGCCACGGAATTCGTGGGTAAAGGGCATTTTTCATACCTTTGGAAGTTTTGTTCAGGAATTAACAAACGGGGCAAAACACTCTCCGCGCCGGTCAGATTGCCGTCTGCCGGGCGGGTTACGTTGAACCGACAGTGTTGCCGCACTGTCGGTTTTTATCTTATTCGGCACACCCTTCGGCCTGAATTACCACCTGCGCCCCCACGACCTCGTAGCGGCCACCAATGGCCCGACAGATAATCGTTAGCTTATCGAAGAGTGGTTCGTTGCCGAGTGGTGCCGTGAGCGTGCAGCGTTGCAGCGCATCGCTGTCGTAAACAATGTCTACACCATAGGCTGTTTCGAGTGTGGAGAACACCTGTGCGATGGGTGCATCGGTGAATACAAAGTCGCGGTTCTGTTCGGGAATGGTGAGCAGGGCCGGTTCGTCTACTAAGCTCCGGTTCATCTGCCCGGTCTTCCGCTCAAACACCACCTGCTGATTAGGGGTTACGAGCAGGCTCGGTGCCGACAGTCCAGGCGATTGCCGCACCTGGTCGAGGTCGGTTTGGGCAAATACGGCCACGCGCCCGGTTTTCACTTCGAGCGTTACGGTCGGGTCGGCGTCGTTGGCCCTGATGCGGAAACTGGTGCCCAGCACCTTCGTCACCATGCCGTTTGCCAACACCAGAAACGGCTGATCGGGGCGTTTTGTCACCCGAAAAAACGCTTCGCCCGTTAACGCTACTTCCCGGTTTCTACCCCCAAACCGAATGGGGTAACGCAGTGTCGCACCGGGTTGCAGCAGTACTGTTGAGCCATCGGCCAGCGTCAGCCGTTGCCGGGTGCTGGTGTTGTTTCGCGTTTCGCGGGGTCTCTCGTTCGGTACGTCTATCCCCGTTTCTAATGGACGACTCACCCGATTTGGAGTACCCGACTGCATCCGCCACCAGCTCAGACCGAGGGCCAGCGTCAGCGTAGCGGCTGCTACCACCGGCCACGTCCATAACGAACGTACCCGCCCCAGCGGACGTATCTGCGTCAGCGTTTGCGCCACAAATTGTTCAGTACGTTCGGGCGAAACAGTCTCATCGGGCAGGTGGGCTGCCAGCAACAGGTTTTGTGCCTCGCGCATGGTGGGCTGTTGCGCCGGGTGGTCGTGCCAGTACCGCGACCAGTAGGTGTCGGGGTGGCGTAACCCACCGGTTCGTACCCAATCACGGAAGGTTTCGTCAGACAGAAATTTTTCTACTTGCTCGTTATCAGGTTGCATCGTTGAGAAAGAAGCTTCTACTACCAGAAGACCCCCTCATGAACCCGATAACCTCGGAAAAACAAAATTTTTTCAGGAAAAGAAAACAAGCAGCAGCAGCGGGTTAAATTCCTCGTGCCAATGTTGCCGCAGATAGGTCAGGGCGCGGTAAATGAGATTGGTAGCGGGCTGATAACCGATGTGCATGACCCCGGCAATCTGCTCATTGTTCAGATTCTGGTAGAACTTAAGATACAGAGCCTCGCGCTGCCGGGCGGGCAAGGTATTGATCAGATAGTTCAATCGACGAAGTTGCTGCTGTTGAGTTTCATCGTCAATCAGCCGTTCTTCCACCGAAAACTGCGCCAGAAACGGCAGGTCGAGCGCGTCGGTGCCTGTAAACTGGAGCCAACGGTCGCGGTTGAGGGTGCGTACCAGCCGCCGACGCAACGAAGCCAGTAAATAGGGCCGCACGGCGGTAGTAGGGCCGAGCGACTGCCGTTTGGTCCAAAGCTCCACAAACAACTCCTGCACAGCATCATCGATGCGGGCAGTGTCGGGAGTAAGCTTACGGGCGTAGCTAACCAACGGACTGTGATACCGGCGCATTAGTTCAGCAAAGGCCCCTTCATGGCCGTCGCGGAGTTGCTGCCAAAGCTGTTCGTCGGTAAAGGGCTGGGGCATTACGAATCAATTTTATGCTACAAGGTCAGAGAAATTGACTTATACTGTTCTCGTATTGTCTGATTCATTGATGCAATTATCGGCGGCAAAGGCACAACCTGTCTCGCCATACGGTTTGTTTGTCGAAATACAACCAGAAGTAGTGTAAATACAACTATAAGTGGTTGCATTTTTTCTGATTCTGGAAATGCCTCCCAATACCTTTGCGGTGTCGAATAACATAAAGACAACAGGTGTATGATGAACACGAAGATCATTGGTGAGCGAATTGCCGAAGCGCGAAAGAAACTAAATCTGTCTCAGGCGCAACTGGGTGAACAGGTATTTCTCAGTGCCCAGGCCGTGGGGAAATGGGAACGCGGAGAGTCTGTTCCAGACATTATTACGCTGAACCGTCTGGCCGAAATTCTGGGCGTTGATCTCAACTACTTTTCAGCAGCTACAGAGCCTGCATCCACTGAAACAGCACCCGTTATCTTGTCGGGAAACTACCCGAACGAACTGCCATCTGGAGGGGAGAAGAAAAAGGGTAGTTGGAATATGTCGGGCGGAAACTGGGTCGATGCAGACTTTTCCGGGCTGAAAAACCTACACGAAAAATTTAGTGGTTCCAATATCCAACGCTGCCAGTTTATCGGCTCAGATTTGTCGGGACTGTCGCTCAAAGGTAACAATGTCGATGGCTGTGACTTCTCTGATTCCGACATCAGTAGCAGCCAGATTCAGGGTTCCAACCTGGCAAAAAATCAATTCAGGAACTGTTTGCTTAACCAGGCGAAATTTTCGGGAAGCTATGTAGAAGGCTGCAATCTCTCCGGTGCTACTCTTTGCGAAACGGAATTTTCAAAAAGTTATCTGTCCAATTGCGATTTCACTGGCTGCGATTTCACCGGAATGGTGATTAAATCGGGCGGCTTTGAGAAAAATATAGCTGATGCTGCTGTGTGGAACCGGACCTCGTTTATCGACACACATATTGCTGATATAATTTTCGGCGGTACGCTGGATGATTGCTCCTTTGAGAACTGTTCATTCACCAAAGTGACGTTTCAGAACGCAACTCTACGTAGCACCTTCTTCAAGAACAACCTTAGATTGAAGCGGGTACAATTCATTGACTGCCAGGTTGATCGGTTGACCTACGAATTTCTGAAGGCCGGGAAAGCGGAGTTGTCCGGTGTTACGTTGGTAGCATCTTAAGCGGGAAAACCTCATCATGATTGCCAGACTATGGCATCGTAACCATCCGCGTCAGGTTGCGGATGATCTGCTGAACCGCTTCGGCCTGACTGATGCCGCCTACCGGGCGGTATCCACCTATTCGGGTGGGATGCGCCGTCGGCTTGATATTGCCATGAGTTTGGTAGGAAAATCACCCCTTGTTTTTCTCGATGAGCCGACCACCGGTACAGCGAATTATGTGAACTATGTAATGCCCGGCATCCTGCTCATTACCATCGCCAACGGGATCGGCTACGTGGCGTATCGTCTGCCTTACGCTGTTTACACTGTCTCTGACCTGGGTTGCGGTGATCATTACTGGAGACTATTCGAGCGTTGTCGTCAGATCAGCCCGTTGGTAACGAGATATGGGTTGCGCTGGCCTGGTGCATTGGCATTATGCTCGTGGCCTATGTCTTCGCGATGCGGACGTATAAAAACCGGGTGTAAACGACCCCCGTCGCAACAGGAAGGATCGCGTTCGGGTGATAACTAAAAAACTATAATTTTAGTAGGCTAACATTTTCATAGTCTGGTAGTTTGTTGAGAAAATGACTACTCAACGTATTACCGGAATCTTATTTTTACTGCTGGCCCTCCTTGGCGCCATTGGCTGCAATCGTGTGCGTCCCGACGCGCCCGCCACACTTGATTTTGAGCCGCCCATTCCTGACCCCGTTTCTTATGTTGCGGGCGAGGTCACGTTCCGAATAAACGATCTGGAACGTAAAATCAACAAATCGCTCAATCCGGTTTTGGTCAACGAGGAGACATTTAAGGGGCGCAAAGGCGAAGCCTGGCATCTGCGCGTTGTGCGAACGGGGCCGGTCAAGATTCAGTATGCCAATCAGCGGGTGTCGTTCTCAGCTCCGTTGCAGGTGTGGTACAGCAACCCGCTTGGTCTGCGTAAACACCGCAAGAGCCGTCCGCTTTGTGCCTTGGCCGTTAATTTTGTTTCTCCGCTGTCGGTAGAATCCAACTGGCGGTTAGCTACCCGTTCGCGTTTTGAACAATACCGCTGGATTCAGAAACCCAAAATCCGACTGCTTGGCATCAACGTGGGCATCACGAAACTGGCCGAAAATCTGCTCGATAAACGCCGGGCTGAGATTGAAGCGGCCATCGATCAGGCCGTACACAGCGAGTTGCGCCTTGACCGCGAAATTGGAAAAATCTGGCGCGATATGCAGAAACCGCTTCGCCTTGCCCGCCAACCCGATGACATCTGGCTGATTCCGCGCCCGTTCAGTATTGCAGCCGCGCCCGTTTATGGTGATGCCCGACAAATTACCGTGCCACTACAGATTGCGTTTCGGGTTGACACGCGACTGGGTACTTTGCCCGAACGCGACACACTCGAACGGTTGCCCCGGCTGCTCCGACGGGCTAAAGTACCCGAAGCGTCGCGGCTGCGGGTGCTGGCGTTTATTCCTTTCACTGACCTGAACCGGGCGTTAGACCGGCGGCTTATTACGCAAAAGCTCGAACTGGCAGGTGGTACAATCAAAATAAACAGTGCCTTGGTTTACGGCAATGGACGCTCCCTGATTGTGAAAACCGATATAGGCGGGGCCGTAAACGGAACGCTCTATTTTCGCGGACAACCCCACTACGATACGCTCCGGAATACGCTTCAGGTCAGACACGTTGACTTCGATGTTGATACGAAAGAACGCCTGTTTGCCACCGCCGACTGGCTGCTGCACGACCGCCTGCGCGACACGCTCGAAACGGTGCTGGCGGTGCCACTGCATCAGCACATTGCCAGTATCCCCGACAAAATCGAGACGGCATACGCCCGCGCTGGTGCCGGTAAAAAAACGGCTCTTGACGTCGACCAATTTCGATTGGTGCCGCAGCGTATCGTTGTCCGGCCCGACGGTGTGCAGATTTTAATCAGCGTTCAATCAAAGGTTCAGGTGCTGGTAAAACGGCTGTAGGTTTCCACCGCCACAAATACCGGCAGGCCGTGGTTCGATACGGTTGCCAGGCAGCAGCAATGTCATGCAACGCTTTGTATAAAGCTTTGCCCGTCAGGCCATTAACGCGGTCGGGGTAGGCGCGTATCATTTTCTGGCGAATAACCAGATCATCAATTGGAAATACGTCGGGGCGGTCGAGTACAAACATCAGCAGCATCTCAACCGTCCAGCGGCCCACGCCCTTGATTGGCAGTAGATACTGGACAATCTCCTCATCGCTCATAGGGTCGAGATGCGCCCGGTCGAGGGGGTGGTGTTGCGTAAACTCGGCAACGCTCTGGAGGTATTTTATCTTTTGAAACGACAGTCCTGCACTGCGTAATTCATCGGGCGTTTTCAGCAATAGCGCGTCGGCGTGGGGGTAGTTGTCGACAAATAATGCCCGGAAACGGGTAAAAATGGCATCGGCGGCTTTCACCGAAATCTGCTGCGACACAATACTTTCGAGCAAAGCCAGATAGACGTTATCGGCCCAGTCGTAGGCAGGTTTGGGTACAGGCGAATCCACGCCGGGCGTATCAACAATAATCTGAGCCAGAACGGGGTCTTTGGAAAGATGCAGTAGGGCAGGAGTGAAGTCAGTCGTGAGCATATCGGTTTCGGAGTCGGCGGGCTACGTCGCGGGCCAGTTCGTCGCGCATACTGTCGTAGAACGACCAGCGTGAGGGCGGAAACGAGTCAGCACTTTTTAAACTGTGTCCATTCAGAGCGCGGTCGTCGCCACTGAACGTTTGCCATTCAGTTACCCAACTCCGACTTTCCCAAACTGGTTCATTCCACCGTTCCTGGCCGGTTTGCGTGTCAATGGCCCGCATTCGCAACGTTAGCCCGGCTGTTATTTCCCGCCGAAACGTTGTGAGTGTACCCTTCACTTTTTCCATTATATCGACTTTTGTGGAGTCGTTGATTTTCTTCTCGCCAACTTTGTATTCCTGATTGCTGTAAACCGTTGTGCAGGACGACGATACGTGTTCGTTGTAGGACGAATAATCTGTTACCTGCATCTGCACGGCCTCATGAATCGGATAGCCTTCTCCGGCGTTTTCGTCGGGCGGATAGAGCCGCACAAAGGGTGAAGGAGCGTCGTTGCGGCCAATCTGCTCGAAAATCAGCCCCTGCAACTGCGTGTTTTCTGTGGCACTGATTTCACGGGTAGGGCTAAGCGGTTCGACCACCACCCGCAACACGGCAAACGGCAGCGCGTCCTGTGCTTTAGCCTGCGCCTGCCTGAAGTCGGGCACCCACTCGGCGGCTTTCCGGTAGTTCAGAAACGCATCTTTGGCCGCGAGTCGGTTTTCTTCGCGCAGCGCAAACGCCTGTTCGGCAACCTGATACCGGTCGGCGGCAGCTAATTGGCGCGTTTCGGTCTGCTGGTCGCGGTAAGAAATTGGGTACGCCGATAACCAGTCGGCACAGTTTGTGCATTTAGCGGCATTATCGGTCAGCTTTTGCAGGTTTTCGTATTCGGCGTACACGCGTTCCCACCGAAATGGCTCTGTTCCTGCCGACAACTGCCGGATTGTATTTTGGCGTTGTTCATAAGCCCGGACAAACGCTGCTTTCAGTACTAACGGAGCCAGCACATGACCCCGTTTCGACCAGCCCGGCTTCTGGCTGAGCCGGTGCGATGCCCGCTGCACCGCCAGATCATAATGCCCATGACGCAGGGCCGTATTGCCGCTGCTACAGGCCGTCAGCAGGGCGAGTATACCGAAGAAAATAAACAGACGAGCCATGCAACAAAATAACAAGTTTTGTTCATTTGATAAGGTAAATAAGGAGTTGGTTTAGTTTATGTACCAATTTGGTTTATTTCGCAGAAAGGGGAACACGGATTTGACGGATACAACAGATTAACACGGATTTTTTAACATACTCTGAAAAATATCCGTGTAGACCCGTGTAATCCGTGTTCCCCTAAAAAAATCCGTGGCTATTTATGTCGAAACGCAAACGATACCGGTCTGCCGAAAAAACGCTGGGTACATCGCCCGGTACACTAACCTACATAGGCGAGGAAATTGAACACGCTACCAAAATCAAACGAATCGAATACAACGCTACCGACTACCGGGTCGATGAAAGCAGCAAACTAAGCGCGTGTCGGTTGCCGGGCAATAATGCGCCTTTTGTGGGTTGGATCGACGTAGATGGCATTCACGAACCAAAGGTTGTGGAGGCTCTCGGTCAGCAATTCCGGTTGCATCCGCTGCTGCTCGAAGACGTGATGAACACCGAGCAAAAACCCAAAATTGATTTGTATGACGATACCATCGTGTTCGTGACGCTGAAAAACCTGCACCATAGCGGGCAACGGCAGGAGATCGAAACCGAACACGTCAGTTTCGTGCTCGGTAAGGGGTTCCTGATTTCCTTTCAGGAGGAGCGAAGAAAAGATATTTTCGAGCCGGTGATCGAGCGCATCCGGGCATCGGCGGGCAAAACCCGGCGCAACGGTGCCGATTATCTGTTGTTTGCCCTCATGGACCTTATCGTAGACCATTATTTTCTGATTACCGAGCGTATCGGCGAAAAAATGGACGAACTCGAAGATTATATTATTCAGGAACGGGCTAATCAGCAAACGCTGGCAACGCTCTATACACTCAAGCGCGAATTGGCCCACATCCGGCGCGTGGTAAACCCGCTGCGCGATATTGTGGGTGTGCTGCTGCGCGAAGAATCGGACCTGATCCGGCCCGGTACAGTGCCCTACCTGCGCGACCTGGCCGACCACGTTAGCCAGATTATTGAACTGCTCGAATCGTATCGCGAACAGATTGCCGGCCTAATGGACGTATATTATTCGATTGTGAACAACCGCATGAACTCGGTCATGAAAACGCTGACCATTGTATCAGCCATTTTTATTCCGCTGACGTTTATTGCCGGTATCTATGGCATGAATTTCGACAACATGCCCGAACTTCGTACCAAAACCGGCTACTTTTGGACCCTCGCGGCCATGACCGCTATCGCCATCGGCGAAATAATTTATTTTAAACGAAAAAAGTGGATGTGAAGTCAGTTAACAGTCATCAGCCAACAGCCAACAGTTGCTGCCGCCAGCTAAACTGTTGGCTGTTGACTGTTGATTGTTCGCTGTTGGTTGTTAACTGATATGATTTGGCTTACTGACTCGCGACAGGCGACGGGAAATTTATCCGACGTTCTATTTTTTGCCATTCGGGGCGAACACCACGACGGGCACGATTTTATTGATGACCTGTATAACAAGGGCGTCCGGCATTTCGTCGTTGAAACCCCGGCACTAACGCCCGCCCGTTTAGCCAAACTGGCCGACTACGCCGACGCACGGTTCACAGAAGTAGACAACAGCCTGACGCACCTGCAAACGCTGGCGGCTGCGCATCGGCAGCAGTTTCGCATTCCGGTTATTGGCATCACCGGCAGTAACGGCAAAACCATTGTCAAAGAATGGCTCGCGCAGCTTTTAGCCGATGACTTCGCTATTGCTCGTAGCCCGCGTAGCTATAACTCGCAGTTAGGTGTGCCGCTATCGGTACAGCAACTGGCTGACCATCACACGCTTGGCATCTTTGAGGCCGGTATTTCGCGCCCGCAGGAGATGGCCGCCCTCGAAGCCATAATCCGGCCTACCATCGGTATTTTCACCAACATCGGCACGGCCCACGACGAAGGTTTCCGAACGCGACGGCAGAAGATAGCCGAAAAACTTCGGCTGTTCATTCATGCCCAAACGCTCGTCTACTGCGCCGACCACACCGATATTGCCGACGAAATAAACATGGTGCTGAAGGCCGTGAACCCCGATATGCGGCTCATTACCTGGTCATTGACGGGTCAAAACGCTACCTACAAGGCGCATCGAAACGGCAATCGCCTGCACCTGACCGGGCCACGGGGCGACTATCACCTGACACTGCCTTTCACCGATCCGGCGTCGGTCGAAAACGTGCTGCACTGCCTCGTTACGATGCTTCTGTTCAGGTCGTTCAACGTTGATGCGCTGCAAACCCGGCTCAGTCGATTGCGGCCTGTGTCGATGCGGCTTGAGCAGAAAGAAGGCATCAACAACTGCGTATTGATCGATGATTCATACAATAATGATCTGGCCGGGCTACAGTTGGCACTCAACTTTCTGAATCAGCAAACGGGCCGCAGCGGGCGCGTCGTGATCTTGTCCGATGTATTGCAGTCGGGACAATCTGAGTCCGACTTATACGCGCAGATTTCGGGGTTGATAGAAGCCAACCTGATCGACCGGTTTGTGGGCATCGGCCCGGTGATGAGCCGTAACGCCGGTCTGTTTCCGCCCAACAGCCTTTTTTACGAAACCACCGATCAGTTTTTAGCCCAGTTTTCAGTCAGTGCGTTGCGCGATAGTGCGGTGCTGGTAAAAGGGGCGCGAACGTTCTCGTTCGAGCGGATCGTAAATCGACTGCAACGCAAGGTGCATGGAACGGTGCTGGAAATTAATCTCGACGCGCTGACGCACAACCTCAACTACTACCGCGAGCGCATTAGTCGTACCGATGGGCCATCAGCCACGAAAATTATGGTGATGGTGAAGGCGTTTGCCTACGGCAGCGGCAGTGCCGAAGTAGCTCAGTTGCTTCAGTATCACCGCGTCGACTACCTCGCCGTGGCCTATGCCGACGAAGGCGTTTCGCTCCGGCAAAACGGCATCACGCTGCCCATCATGGTGATGAACCCCGCGCCCGAAACGTTCGCCACATTGCTGGAATATGGTCTGGAACCCGAAATCTACAGCCTGCGCCTGTTGCGGGAGTGGGGACTGTTCGCAGCAGCGGTGGCAGGGAGCTACGGGCAGGGAGTGCCGGATAGCCAAAGCAAAGATTTGCCAAACCTGCACCTGAAAATTGACACCGGCATGCACCGGCTGGGGTTTCTGGAAACCGAAATGCCCGAACTGATTGCCTACCTGCAACAGCATCCGCAATTGCGCATTGCTACGGTGTTCAGCCATTTGGCAGGTGCCGATGAGTCGCAGTTCAACGCCTTTTCGCAGCAGCAATACCAGACGTTTTTGCGCTGTACCGAAGCCCTCGAAGCCGGGTTGGGATACCGCCCGGTGCGACATCTGCTCAATTCGGCGGGCATCGTGCGCTTTCCCGATTACCAACTCGACATGGTGCGGTTAGGCATTGGGCTGTACGGCGTTGAATCGAGTCAGACCGACGTATCAGCAGTAAGGCCCGTGGGTACGTTGCGGACGGTGGTGAGTCAGATCAAATGCGTATTGGCGGGCGAGTCGGTAGGCTACAGCCGTCGGGGCGTTCTGGACCACGATGCCCGTATTGCCACGCTGGCAATTGGTTATGCCGACGGATTCGACCGGCGATTGGGCAACGGTGTGGGTCGGGTGTGGGTCAACGGGACGCTTTGCCCCACGGTTGGCAGCGTGTGCATGGACATGACCATGATCGATGTCACAGCCGCATCGGTGCAGGAAGGCGACGAGGTAATCATTTTCGGCCCCGACCTGCCCATTACCGAATTAGCCCGACAGATAAACACGATACCTTACGAAGTACTGACCGGCATCAGCGAACGCGTAAAGCGGGTGTTTGTGAAGGAGGGAAATTAAGTTAGCAGTGAACAGCCAACAACCAACAGTTAACAGTTCGCTGAAGACTGTTGACTGCTAACTGTTGGCTGTTCACTGCCTTTTCGCTTTTACGGCTTCAACGTTTTTCTTACGGTTTTCGAGTTCGGTCAGGGCGTTCGTTTGCTCACCTTTATTCGTTTCAACGTCTTTCAGGAGTTGTTCCAGCTCTTTGGCGTTCTCATCGATGCGTTTAAGCAGCCGGTCTTTTTCCTTCGCATTGGCTTCAATATCGCGCTGGAGTTGTTCGCCTTTTTTAACCATACGCTGATGCGCTTTCTGCGCTTCGTCAAAACCATCTTCGGCAACGCGTACTTCCTGGGCGAACAGTGTTTTGCTGGCAAAATCTTTCAGGAGTTGTTCGGCTGCGTTGTAGCCTGTGCCGCCGGGTGTGACGAAATTGCCGCTGCCCAAATCGAAAGAAGCAAAAATAGTAATCGACGAGCGCGACGATTTTACCGTGCTGACCAAATTTATCGGTTCGGGTGAAACAGCGGCAATGTCGGCGTTGGTAACGCGATACGTACCCCGCGACTCCGTTAGCCGACCGTAGGTTCGTAGTTGGTTTTCCCAGTCTTTTTCAATTTGCCGACCATCGCCACTGAGTGTGAGGTTCAACCCCTTTAGCGGCACTTTGTCGACGGTGGTTTCGCCCGCATAAACGGTTTGTGCCAGAGCGGCAACCGATGCAAACAAAAAGCATGACAGACTCAGAACAGAGACGTAATAGTGAACAGGTTTCATGGCGGTTACGATTTTGTCTGAACCGGGACAGCATCCTGGTTCAGACGATTTTTCGGCAAAGTAACAATCGTTTGCTGCCATTGGCTAAGGTAGTAGCAAAAATATAGACATCGCCCCCTTCCCGCAGATTGAGCTTACGACGCAAGTCGGCCACCGACTGTGGGAAATTCCGAACGGTCAGGTTGGCTTTCAGCGTTGGCAACACGTACTGAAGCCCTTTTTTATCGACCTTTAATACGTGTTCAATCTGAAAAACACGGCCTGGGAAGCCGCTGATTAATTCGGCAGATGTGTACAGATGGCTGTTTGGAGCTAATTTTTGCAGACCAAACCGAACCCCTGCTAATCGAAACGCCCCGGCTTTCAAAATAGCCGCGTTTGGTTCATACAGGTACGTTTGCGGATCGCTCAATATAATCTCCGCCTGCCACTCCTCTCCCCGGTTGTACGAAAACGTATCTGTCTGATTTTCCGATAGGTTAACAGCGTTAACTTGAATGGTTTCTAAACTTACTGACTGTTTGCCAACGACAAATACTATTTCTTTCACTTCGCCCGCTGCCGCCACAACGTGCACAGCCTCAACGCCCGGCAACTGGCCGATTGTTGCGCCAATGTCGATCATAGGCGAAGTTTTCAGCAATAGCTGGTTAGCTTTTGCCAGCAGGTTAGCCAGTACGCCGGGGCGCGATACGTCGGGTTCGCAGTCGGCAAGTTGCACGACGCGCCCGCCCTGCTCACTGCGCCGGTGAGGGTCGAGGTAGAGCCAATCGGCAGCCGCTCCGGTTAGTCCGTCAACATAAGTCAGGCCATCGCCGGTATGTACGTCCACATTGGTTGCACCCAGCCGGGGCAGGTTGTAAGCCGCCAGATCGGCCAGATCGGGTCGGTGTTCAATGTACGAAACGCGGCCCATTCGCTGGGCAAACGCCCAGGCATCAACGCCCATGCCGCCAGTCAGGTCAACTAACAGCTCACCAGATACCAACGACGCTTTGTAGTGAGCCGTTAGCTCGGAAGACGCCTGCTCGACCGAGAGTGCGGGCGGAAAAATCAGGTCATGTTGCGCGTACCACGCTGGCAGTTTACCACGGGCTTTCTGGCGGGCCGTTATCTGTTCGGCTACCCGACGCAAATCGATGTTCGGGATCGCTTCACCGCGTAATACTAACGTGGCAACATCGTCGGTCAGGTGTTGCTGAATAAACTGCTGTTCGGCGGGTGAAATACTGGTCAAACGATACGTAGTTTAGTAACTTTCTAATCTTTTTCTAATCTAATGCAACGATGCACCGGAAAGCGTCGTTGGCTAACTACCTAACGTTAGACGAAACCAACAGTTCATGCAGCGCGTCAATCCGGTACGGACATTACGTCGGTATCAGCTATCATTTCTTAAGCAGGACATTCCGTCGGGCTTATCCGTCTTTTTAGTGGCCCTGCCGCTTTGTCTGGGTATTGCATTGGCGTCGGGTGCTCCGCTTTTTTCGGGTCTGGTAGCGGGTATGATCGGTGGCATTGTGGTTGGCGTATTGTCTGGTTCTGAGGTTAGCGTCAGCGGGCCAGCGGCTGGTTTGGCCGTTATCGTGGCCGATGCCATTGCAAAAGTAGGGTCTTACGAAGCGTTTCTGGCAGCAGTAGTGCTGGCGGGTATCATACAGATTGGCATGGGGCTGCTCAAAGCCGGAAGGTTCAGTAGCTTTTTCCCCGACAGCGTCATCAAAGGAATGTTGGTTGCTATTGGGCTGGTTATTATTCTCAAACAGATTCCGCACGCGCTCGGTCGCGACAACGACTATGAGGGCGAATTTGAATTTCAGCAATTAGCCGATGGCGAAAATACGATTTCTGAAATTTATCGGGCATTTGAAACGGCCAGTCCGGGGGCGGTTGCTATCAGTCTCGTATCGCTATTGTTTCTGCTCGGCTGGGAGCGTATGGCGGGGCGCAGCACACGCGCTTTTTTTAAAAACATACCCGGCGCGCTGCTGGTCGTATTTATTGGTATTGCGCTGAACGAGTTGTTTCGGATTGCCATACCGACCTGGTATCTGGGCGACACGGCTCATCAGCACATGGTTCGGATTCCGACGCTTGAACCGGGGCAGAGTCTTTTCTCAATCTTTGATTTCCCGGATTTTAGCAAATTTGCCGACCCGCAGATTTACGTACTCGGTGCCACCATTGCGCTGGTAGCCAGTTTAGAAACGCTATTAAACCTCGAAGCCTCGGACCGGCTCGACCGGTTGAAGCGAATTTCGTCAACGGACCAGGAATTGCTGGCGCAGGGTACAGGAAATATACTATCGGGCCTGATCGGTGGGTTGCCCATTACGTCGGTGGTGGTGCGTTCATCGGCCAACGTTTACGGTGGTGCCCGAACCCGGATGTCGGCGGTATTTCATGGTGTATTTTTGCTGATTGCTGTTTTTCTGGGCGGGCCAATTCTGAATCTAATCCCACTGTCGTGCCTGGCCGTCGTACTGATTATGGTAGGATACAAATTAGCCAAGCCTGCTATCTTCAAGAAAATCTATCGCGATGGCTGGAGCCAGTTTTTGCCGTTTATTGTAACGGTGCTGGGCATTATTTTTACTGATCTATTGAAAGGTGTTGCCTTAGGGTGGGTGGTGGGTATTGGTTTTGTGCTGTATTCTAATTTTCAGGCAACGTTTAGGGTCGTTCGTTCGGGCAGTCAGGTTACTATTTTGTTCGTCAAAGACCTGTATTTTTTAAGCAAACTGCCACTTAAAGAAACCTTAAGCAACCTCAAACCCGGCGATCAGGTGGTGGTTGACGGTACCAGGGCGTCATTCATCGACCACGATATTTACACAATGTTGCACAGCTTCGCTGAAACGGCTGAAACGCAGGGTATTCAGTACGAACTGCGGAACGTGGAGCGTCAACGTCGTCGGCGTAAAGAAGAACTAATCAGTGAATAGTAAGCGGAGTGCGTAAGTGCCTTTTGGAGAGAACACAACTGGTCATTTACGATGAATCGCAGGGAGTTTCTGAAAACCAGCGGGGGAGGAGTACTCGGCCTGACACTCCTTCCCGGCCCGGCCCGCAAGGTGGCACCGAGCGACCGGCTGCGCGTGGCACACGTTGGCCTGAACGGCATGGGAACCAATCACCTCAACTGGTTCGCCAACTTGCCCGACGTTGAGGTCGTGGGCCTGTGCGACGTTGATGAAACCCATCTCAACAAGGCATTGGGCGCACTGCAAAAACTCCAGCCCAACACAACCGCCAAAACCTACGCCGATTTCCGCTACCTGCTCGACCGTCCCGACATCGACGCCATTACCTGCGCTACCCCCGACCATTGGCACGCCCAAATCGCTATCATGGCGTTTCAGGCCGGGAAAGACGTATACGGCGAAAAACCACTGTCGTACAGTGTGCGCGAGGGGCAACAGATGCTGAAAGCACTTAACCGCTACGGTCGTATTTTTCAGTTAGGTACGCAGATTCACGCGGGCGAGAACTATCACCGCGTGGCCGAAATCATACAGGCCGGAGCCATTGGCAGGGTGCATACAGTACGACTCTGGAAAACGGGGTTCCCACCGGTGCTTGGCCCGGCCAATTACCAGACGCCCCCAACCGCGCTTAACTGGGAGATGTGGCAGGGACCCGCGCCCGCGTCGGCCTACACGCCCGAACGCTGCCACGTCAATTACCGCTATTTCCTCGATTATTCGGGTGGGGTGTTTCAGGATTTCTGGTGCCACATTGCCGACATTGTCTGGTGGTCGATTAACCCAACCGGTTTGCGGAGTATCCGGGCGAAGGGAGAAGCCCCCGAAGGTATTGCCGACGCCCCCAAATGGATTGATGTAGACTACGAATTCGACGGGCTGAACCTGCACTGGACCAGCACGCCACCCAACGTGCCGGGAGCCGCTAAACGACACATCGGCGCGTATTTCGAGGGCGATAAAGGCACATTGCTATGCGATTACAACACCCGCGAAATCACCATCAACGGGGTTGTAATGACCGACGTGCCGACAGTGCCGATCACGCTCGAACGGTCGCCGGGGCATCAGCAGAATTTTGTCAATGCCGTAAAGTCGCGGCAGCAGCCCCAATCGAATCTGGCCTATGTTCGGCAAATGACCTTGCCCATGCACCTCGGCCTGATTGCCTGGCGACTCGGCGAACCCCTTGAATGGAACCCCCGCAAAGAGAAATTCCGGCACAACCGGGCGGCCAATGCGTTGCTATCGCGCCCGTATCGGGAAGGCTGGAAGTTAATCTGAGCAATCCGAACCGACGTTTAGACGACTTCGGTACGCATCAGTGCCCGTTGCCGAACGGGTTGCAGGTTTACGATACAGCGAATGAGCAGCGTAAGCGGAAACAGCACGTCGACCCCGCCCGGCACGGTCGATAGCACCATGCCCACCAAAATCAGCACCGCCGTAATGCCAAAATAAGCTGTTCGTCGGCGGGCCGTGGTGTTGCGGCTCGTGGCCCAGAATACGAGCGGCAGATGAAACGGGGCCAGCCACAGCAGCGTTGGGTTCCAGGCCGTTACGCCGTGGTCGGTGCCAATCCAGAGCAGCAGCAGAAACCAGCCCCAGAAACCTACTACGCTAAACAGCAGCCGGTCGAGCCAGCGGTCGACGCGGCCCCGCTGATACCGGCGGGCGGTGAAGAGGGCAACAACGATACCCAGCAGCGCAAACACGACTTCAGGGTCGAAGATAAACGGCACCTGCTTTCTGAATATTTTCTGAGCCTCGAACAGCGTCGCCGAACGCGTCACAACCGGAGCCGTTAGCCCACCCGGTTGTTTGACCACCGCAGCCGCCAGATTGTCATAGACGTTGTTGGGCAGATACATCGATTCCCAATTGCTGGTCATTGCATCGGCAGGGCGACCGATTGCCAGGTTCATACCGAGTTGCGCCCAGGGTTTCTCCCCTAAATAATCGTTCATCCAGGCCCGGTACGATTTGGTGGGCTGTTGCGGAGCGCGGAATTGCAGACTGTCGCCACAGGCTTGTGCGATCATATCGCGGGGGCGAGTAGCGCAGTTGTCGTAGTAGAAACGGTAGCGGTACTCGCGGTTTTCGGGTCGGTTATTTTCTTCCAGTGCCGCAAACAGCCGCTGTTTTTGAGGGAGCGAGAGATTCAGCACCTGTTCGCGGACGCTCCGGTTGTTCTGCTGGTAATAATAGAGTACCTGATACAGACTATGTGCCGACAAGCGATAGGGCAGCGTGCCACGCAGAAATTTGACAATAAAATTGTCGGCGTTGTAATCGAAGCCGCCATAGCTATAGTTGCGGTCGAGACCCTGAACGGGGTCAAAGATGCGGATTTCGGTATGCCCAAAAGCCGACGAAATATCATCGCTGCCGGGGCCGTAAGTAATCAGGCTAACCTGCACTGACGGAGAGAGCGGCTGGGCCTGGGCAGAGTGAAACGTGAAAAGAGAAAAATAAAAAATGAGCAGCCAGTGCCAGCTACTCGGCTTCGTCTTCGTCATCGCGGTCGTATTTCTTTCGTTTCTCTTTGCTGGGTTCGTTGCCCTGCACGCATACCACCAGTTCACCTTTCACGGGCTTTTCACTAAAATAAGCCACCAGTTCGGTCAACGTGCCGCGCCGATTTTCTTCAAACAGCTTGGTCAGCTCACGCGACACGCTGGCGGGCCGGTCGGGGCCAAACACGGTGGCAAATTGCGTCAACGTTTTCAGCAGCCGGTGGGGCGATTCATAAAACACCATTGTCCGTTCTTCGTCGGCCAGTTCGGCCAAACGCGTTTGGCGGCCTTTTTTGTGCGGCAGAAACCCCTCGAACGTAAAGCGGTCGCTGGGGAGGCCGGAGTTGACCAACGCAGGAACAAAGGCTGTTGGCCCCGGCAAACACTCGACCGGGATTTCGGCCTGCGTGCAGGCCCGCACCAGCAAAAAGCCGGGGTCTGAAATACCGGGCGTACCGGCATCCGACACCAGCGCAAAGGTTTTTCCTTCTTTCAGTTGCGTCACCAACCGTTGCACGGTCTGGTGCTCGTTGAAGATATGGTAACTATGCAGCGGTTTACTGATACCCAGATGCCGAAGAAGTACGCCTGACGTACGCGTATCTTCGGCCAGGACGGCATCTACGGTTTTCAGCACGTTGATAGCGCGCAGGGTTATATCGTCAAGATTACCGATGGGCGTCGGCACGAGGTAGAGTTTCATTCACTCTTTACAAGTTCATCAATTGAAGCAGCTAATTTACGGTCTTTTTCTGTCACAATGTTGCCCGCATCGTGAGTCTGTAGTTTTATCGTTACCTGATTATAGACGTTCGACCACCAGGGATGGTGATCCATTTTTTCGGCCAGCAGTGCCACGCGGGTCATGAACGCAAAAGCCTCCTGAAAGTCGGAAAACGTGAAGTTTCGGGTTAGCTGATTATCTTCTTCCTGCCACATTGTGCGTTAGTGATTTATCTTCGTATACAACCTTATTACCGGACCGGGAGTTTGTTCAGTGTAGAAATACTACTGTCCGCAACCACCAACTGCATGAAAACCATTTTCGCTGCTATTCCGTTTCTGATTGCTGTAACCTGTCGGCAGGCTCCTTCGCAAACCACCAATGCCCCAGACACCCAGCCTTCACAAAATCCGCCTTCGGCCCGGTCGGGGGCGGTTTCCCGGCTGGGCATCCGGCTACTGACGACTTACACGCCCGAACCGAAGCGGCAATTTAACCCCGGTCAGTTTGGCCTGAATAGCTACTTTTCGCCCAATTACCGGTTCTCGGTCGATTTTGCGGCTACCGGCACACCGGCCCAACGGCGGGCGCAGGGCGTAAACCTGTTCAATATGTGGGCCGTAAGCGAAGCCGACAAGCCCCGTCTGCCGCTGGGCGACGGGTTGTATTACGTTTCGGAGAGCGGGCTGCACGGCGAACTCGAAGGCGCGGGGTATTACGAAAGTAGTTTACAGCAGTACTACACTAAAATCTGGCAAAGCTGCCCGGCGGCTGGCTACGGCAACGAAGCGGGCGTTCGGCACCTGATATTCAATATCGAAACGGGTAATCTATGGTCGAAAGATTTTTACGGCGGACCAAAATATCCCAGTTGGAACGACGCCAGGAACCGGCGTATCCTGTGCGAATCGGACGGGCAAACCCGAACCCTTGAGCAACTTCACAATTCGGGTCTGTGGGAACGCGAAATGGTGGTTCGGCGTACC
The DNA here is from genome assembly GCF_001988955.1 of Spirosoma montaniterrae. NCBI lineage: Bacteria > Pseudomonadati > Bacteroidota > Cytophagia > Cytophagales > Cytophagaceae > Spirosoma > Spirosoma montaniterrae. Next base: position 1,579,830 of record NZ_CP014263.1, read on the forward strand.
AACCGGCTGGTGCTGCTGATGCAGGTGGCGAAGGAGAAAGGCAAGCCCGGCACACTCGTCAGCTATGGGGCCAGCCTGTATCAGGGTCGCCCGCGCATGGACTTCGCCAACCGCAACAACGTGTTTCAGGACGGGCAGGCCGACGTTACAAAAATTGGTGGTAACGCGCAGGGATTCATTGCGTTACGTAAACCCGGCGGTGGCACCGGCACCTACCGCATCACCGGCTCGCAGTGGGATTACGAAGACGTAATGCTGGGGTATTATTACCTGTTCAATTTCGATATTGGCCGAGCCGATTACAACGACATTTGGGTGAACCACAAACCGGGCACGCAAACGTACCCCTATCTCTGGGGCCGAATCAAGCCCATTCACATTGTGGCCGACGAGAAGGGTTACTGGCAGTTGAACCGGCGTCTGATGCAACTCCGGCAGGGAAAATACCGCCCTACGATACGCATGATGGAACCGGTGTACGAGGGGAATACGGGCGGCTACGTCGATGGCACCATTCTGCCCAACGGCGATGGCGAAGCGGCCCGCGTACCATTTCCCGACTTGCAAAACGCGTGGAAAGAGTACGATCAGTCGGGGCGCGTAGTGTACGAGGAAACGCCGAAAGTATGGCAACCGCCCTATCTGTGGTACAGCCGCTACGTGGTGCATCGGTTTCTGGAAGGCGATACCCCCGGCGCAGGTTTCCACGTGTTCCCGAACGACCCGCGTTTGGTTCGGCGCGACCCCGCTACTGTGCCGGGGTTCAACCATCATCTGCACGCCTACTCGTCGCTGTTTCAGGCGCGTCACGACATGCAGCCGTATGAAAAATTTTATGCCGGTTCTACGCTGGTCGAAGACCCTGACGTGCAACTGAACGGCTCTGGCCCGTTTCAAACGTACAACGGTACGCAGGCGTACAATTACGATGATGGCAAGCAGAATCCGCCCAAACCAGCCTACATGCTGCGCTACAAACCCACCGCTACGGGCTGGCAGGTCGTGGTGGTGGGCGGCATGAATCAAAACTGGAACGAGCAACGCACCGACGTTCTTCGCGTACCGGGCAACGGGCTGAATGGCAACGTGTTTCGGGTGACGCTACGCGGACCGTCGGCCCACGTTTTCTCGTTTACGGTTGCCAAAACCGATCAGAAACAGGTGTACCAAAGCAGCGGATCAGCTACCGGTGGTCGCACCGCTGCCATACCCGACGTACCGGGCTATGCAGGGCAGGTAATTGGAATGCCGGAACGGTAGACGTGATAACTCAGAAGTGGCTACTGATAAGCTCATAATAAAAAATCCAGCAAGTTAACTTGCTGGATTTCAACGCTTTGCAGAGAGCGAGGGATTCGAACCCCCGGTACCCTTGCGAGTACTTCTGATTTCGAATCAGACCCGTTCGACCACTCCGGCAGCTCTCTATATAGGTCACGTCACGCTGTAATGGCAGAGAGGAAGAGATTCGAACTCTCGATGCGGTTACCCGCATACACACTTTCCAGGCGTGCTCCTTCAACCACTCGGACACCTCTCTGTGTCATTTGGGAGTGCAAAGATAAGGTTTTACTGGATTCAACGCAAGATTCGCTCCCGAAAAATTTACGTCGGGTTACCTTATTCGCTCATTTCGCCCGCCAGTGGCGTAGCCAGCAACGTGCGTAAGTGGTTGGTGAATAGCCTTAATTAGTTAGTTCACGAGCTACCCTGCCACTTCGTTTGTGGTCGCAGGTGATGATAGGCTTTGCCGGGAATGACCTCGCTATGGGCGGTGCCAAGTGTCGACGGTAAGCTTTATATTTACGTCAAGCTGGGCAGAGGGCTTGCCTTTGCTGGTAACGGGTGAGCTGCTTACCGACTAATATGGTCCGACATTTAGGTAAAGAAATCAGACAATTGGGGTTCATGTGTAGCATTTAACACGCAGGACGGCAATACGATACAGGGTACTGTCAGTCCATTCAATCAGAAGACCAGCACGTTTGCAGGTAAAGATCACAATTATACAATTATTACATACCCGTGTTTGGGATGCCGCCCGGTCGGGCCGTTACGATTTTCGTACTGACCATCTTAGTCACCGACACCGGGTAGCCAGGAGATTTGCGTTCTACATTCCTGTGATACTACCGGTAAAGCGGACAATATACCACGCACCCGTTTGTTAACCGTTTAATGTGTTTAACCCAAACGAAAACCTCAATTATGCTTTTACGAACATTCATGTTTCTACTGGTATCGGCGTCGGCATTGGCGCAAACCACGCTACCGTTAAGTATGACTACGCTCCAAAACGGAGCGGCAACAATTCGGGAGGGCAAAACAGGATCATCACGGACACTGGTGACGACCTACACAGTTTCACAGCTTCGCAGTCTACGCCTGTCAAAAAACGCTGCTTTGCCAACCATTGTTGAAACAACTGACTTTGGCGGGGGACGCTGGCGATATGACCCGGCAGATACATCAACCCCCGACAACACCGGCACATGCATTGTTACCGCTAACGGTGGACGATTTAAGCGACAGTACTTTCGCTCGATAGATGTGGGTTGGTTTATTAGCCCCGGTGCTACCGATCATAGGTCGGCCCTGCAAGCAGCATTCAAGGTGGCAAAAACTGAAAAAGCCTTAGTGTATGATACGGGCATGATGACCTACAACATCAAAGGGCCGATTGTTGTTAACGGCGATGGCATTGCAGGCATTGCCCTGAACGGTACGATTTCTTGTCAGGGGGCAGGCTATACGGCCTTAACGTTCACCGGGCCGCTGCGTATGCGCACCTTTCGGATTGACTTGGAGGGCAATAACAACGCACTAAATGGAATAGATATTCAGTTTGCGCTCATTACCGAGTTTGACAACATCCGTGTTCACGCCTGTAATGGTTTCGGCCTACGTATTGGACGCACCTATGACAGCATTTATAAGAATATTTCGGTTGAGTTGTGTGGCAATGCCACTAATTATGCCTTCTCGGTTGTAAATGGAGGGGACACCTCCAACATGAGCCATTTTCTACGGCTACAAGTCGAACAGAGCCGCGAAAAAGCTATCTATGTGGCACCTGAGACATTGGGCTGTGTGTTTCATAATATTCACTCAGAGCGTCAACGAGTAAGCCGGGCAGGAACTGATACATGGTTTTTGGGGGGCAGCACAGTCACGTATGCAAATGTCCGTTTACAAGCTAATACAGAGGGTGTTTTCTCATCGGCCAACGCCATTGCAAGATTTTACGGGACGCACCTGACTGTCAATGACCTTCGTATTGAAAACAATTGTCCGCTTGTACTTGAAAACTGGGCTGAGGGACTGGCGCAGGTCGTTGTGAATCACATCAACGCGTCGGGCAATGTAAGCCGGGCAGGTAAGGGTGAGGTTTTGATTGATAAGGGGTACATAACCACCCTATTAGGGGCTACCAATCGTTTCTATCTGCGTGACGTAACGATTAATTCTGTAGTCGTAGGCTCGGCTCCGAACGAGAACTTCCCTCTGACGCTCACGCGCTGCTGGGTGAAAAATTTGTCGAGTGCGGGGGAGCTATCGTATCTGAAAGCCACTGACTCACAAATTGACGCAGGCGACTTTCCGAAGGGGGCCTGCTGGCTAATTAATTCCAAATTTTCGTTTGGCACTGAAACAGCCGGGTATAGACGCATCTATGCGAACAATAGTACGCTCGTGGGTAATTTGACGACCGACGCGGGCTACGTCGAGCTAAGCAACAATTCGAGTGTTGTGGGCAACCTGACTTGCGGTTTTGCTCGGGCAATCATCTTCGATGCATCCTCTTACGTGACTGGAGTGGTCAAGAACTATGGCCCCCCTGAATCAAGCACGTATTCGGGCGGGTTTTCGGTTGGCAGACGTACTTTCAATCCAGCCCCAACGGCAACAGGCGTACAGTACTGGGTTTGCACAGTTCCCGGCGTGAAGGGTCAACCGGGCACATGGACACCAATTTCAAATTAACTGTATGATGGGGATACGCTTCAATTCGCGCAATAGTACAGTAAGTAAATGACGCTTTTCACCTTATTCGCTCATTTCGCCCGCCAGTGGCGTAGCCAGCAACGTGCGTAAGTGGTTGGTGGCTACGGTCCCCCGGTCGTGTTCGCGCCCCAGCAGGACCATCAGTTTGGTAATAGCGGCTTCGGTGGTGATGTCGGCTCCGCTAACTACGCCAATCTGTTGCAGGTAATGGCTTGTCTGATACTGCCCCTGCGTCACGCGTCCACCTGCACACTGCGAGACGTTGAAAATGAAAACACCCCGGTCAATAGCGGCTTTGAGCAGTGCCAGCAGCCAATCGTCGGTGGGGGCGTTACCCGCGCCGAAGGTTTCCAGCACAACCCCCCGCAGCGTTGGCATAGTCAGAACGGCTTCGACTATGGGCTGGGAGATACCTGGAAATAGCTTCAGGATTGTTACGTTTGGGTCGAGGACGGTGCGAATATGCAGCGGCTGATTGGGCAGACAGGGCCGAATAAACGGTCGGTTATAATCGATACTGACCCCGGCATTGGCTAAGTGCGGATAGTTTTCGGAAACGAAGGCGTTGAACTGTACGCTTTCGCGCTTGGTGGAGCGATTACCGCGTAACAGCAGCGAATTAAAATATACGCAGACTTCCGGTACAATTGGGCAGGGGTTGCCGGTAGCGTCGGTATCAACAGCGGCAGCAATCTCCAGCGCGGTAATAAAATTTTCGCGGGCGTCGGAGCGGGCTACGCCAATAGGAAGTTGCGCACCAGTCAGGATAACGGGTTTGCTCAGACCTACGAGCATAAAACTCAGTGCCGAGGCCGTGTAGGCCATTGTATCGGTGCCGTGCAAAATGACAAAACTGTCGTACTGCGTGTAGTGCTGCTCAATAATCTGCGCCAGTTCGATCCAAACCGCTGGTTTCATATTCGAAGAATCGAGAATGGTCGGCAGCGTCAGAATTGTAATGCTAATGTCGAGCCGGTTTAATTCGGGCAGGCGGTCGAGAACGCGCTCGAAATCGAATGGTATCAACTGACCTGATTCGCGGTCGTAGACCATGCCGAAGGTTCCACCAGTGTAAATCACCAACACCGACCGGAGCAGTGCCGAACGTTTGTTACTGGAATCGATGCGCGGATCGATTCGGACAGTTTGGTACTTCATTCCCCAAAGATGAAAAACGTAGCCCAAAGAGCCATAGTCGGAGGTTGATTTCGTTCAAAACCGCTCAGCATGTGTTGCTACTCAGCCCGGCAACAAATTGGCGTACAGCGTGGGCAGTAGTGCCTGCGCGTTTGCCGTTGTATGCCGGGCCACGTCGTCGAAGCCAACATGCATCAGATCGGCCACGCGCTGGGCAATGAGCCGCAGGTAGGCGGGTTCGTTGCGCTTGCCCCGGTGCGGCACGGGCGCGAGATAAGGCGCATCGGTCTCCAGTACAATGTGTTTTAAACTAATGTGCGGCAGCACTTTATCCAAGCCACCGTTTTTAAAGGTCGACACGCCCCCAATACCCAGTCTGAAGCCCATGCCGATGGCCCGCCGAGCCTCATCGAGCGTGCCGACGAAGCAGTGAAAAATGCCCGTCAGACCCGGCAGAGCTAATTTTTCAATCAGGTCGGCGGCTTCGGCGAACGCGTTTCTGTCATGCCCGGAACGTGTGTGCATCGACACGGGCAGTTGCTGTTGAGCCGCCCATCGAAGCTGCGTTTCAAATGCTGCAAACTGCTGGTCTACGTAGCTCATGTCCCAGTAAAAATCCAGGCCGATTTCGCCCACGGCCATAAACGCATGGCGATTGAGCAGCTCTTCAACCGAGGTCAGCTCGGCGTCAACGTCGGCCTTGACATACGACGGATGCAGACCCATCATGGGCAGGCAGCGGTCGGGAAATTGTTCGGCAAGAGCCATCAGACCCCGAACGCTCTCGCGGGCGCAGTTCGGCATCCAGATTTGCGACACCTGCTGTGCTTCGGCTTGCGCCAGAATGGTATCGCGGTCATTATCAAACTGCGGATCGTAAATATGGGCGTGGGTATCGATAAGCATTTTTCGTGCGATACGTCGGATTACGGTTCTTCTCCTTTCGTCGGAAGGACAAAACAAAACAACCCTGTTTGGTTCAGCTAATCAACATTTTTCTACCACCCGCCAAACCGTTATCTTTGACCGTAACCTTGCATTTATCATCTGTTTTTCTGAATGTCTCTTTCTATTGCATCGCTGAATTCGGGCAGTAACGGCAACTGCTATTACATTGGTAATGAGCACGAAGCCGTACTGATTGACGCGGGTATCTCGTGCCGCGAAACGGAACGGCGCATGGCCCGGCTGAAGTTGTCGATGGATATGGTGAAAGCCATTTTCATTTCGCACGAACATACCGACCACGTTCGGGGTGTAGCGATACTGGCAAAAAAATATCAGCTACCCGTTTTTATTACCCGTCAGACGCTGCAACGCACGGGCCTCTCGCCCGAACGGCTTCAACTTCGCCCGCTCAACGCTTATCAACCTGTCAGTATCGGTGAACTGAGCGTGCTGGCGTTTCCGAAGCGGCACGATGCCGTTGATCCACATAGTTTTGTAATTAGCTGCCGGGGAGCTACCGTGGGCGTTTTTACTGACATCGGCCAGCCCTGCGACCACCTGACGCGTCATTTTCAGCAATGCCATGCTGTGTTTCTGGAAGCCAATTATGACGAGCAGATGCTGGAACAGGGCCGCTACCCGTTTTTTCTGAAACAGCGCATTCGCGGGGGCGACGGCCACCTGTCCAATCAGCAGGCACTGACGCTCTTTCGCGACTACAGACCGGCGTCGATGAGCCACGTTTTGCTGTCGCACCTGTCGAAAGACAACAACTGCCCCCAATTGGTACTTGAGCAGTTTGCACCGCATCAACAGAACACGACCGTAGTTGTGGCGTCGCGGTTTGAAGAGACGGAGGTGTATACCATTAATCCCAACCTACCAATCGGGCTTCAGCTTCGGGAGCCAGCCCTGCTTACTGCCGTATGAGTTTTCTGCTAAGCATATACTTGTTTTTCAGTACGTTAAGCGCACAGCAACAGCCAGCCTGGACGTATAAGCGCACCGTTGAAGCGGGAGCGGTGGTTTATAGAGCAACGGTACTGTCGCCAACCCGGCTCGATTTTGGCTACCCCTACGGCGGTGGGGCCATTCCGAGGCTGACCCTGCGTAGCCGCAGTGATGGCACTACGCACGTCTATGTCGAGGTCTCGAAAGGGCAGTTTAACCGTAGCTTCCAAAATGGTACGGCCCGCATCCGATTCGATCAGCAACCCGAACGAAAATACAGCGTATCGGCGGCTGCCAATGGTCGGGCCAATATTGTGTTTTTAGACACCGACCGGGCCTTTATCGATCAACTTAAACGCGCCAAAAAACTGACAGTCAGGCTGGCATTCGTGGAGCAGAAAGGCTGGCAAATGGACTTCCCGGTTGCCGGTTTAGTATGGGCCAGATAAGTTAGTCGAACCGGCGACCTTTCCATTCTACCCGTGTCGGCCACCAGTAGAAAAGCACCGACAGCGGCCCTGTCAGCAGTTGATACAACTCGAACAGGAGCGCGTAGGGCCACAGCCGGGTTTGTCGCAACCGGCTCATCCCGAACGACAGAACCGTGGCTTGTACCATCAGCCGGGTTATATACATTCCTACTGCCAGTGCGGGCATAAACCAGCCCAGCAACAGCAGCAATGGCCCGGCAAGGTGCTGCGCATACAGCAACGTTACCAGCCAGCATGGCAGTTCGGACGCCCCACGCATCCAGCGTTTGCGTTGATGCAGAAAGGCCCGAAGCGTATCGACTGGCTTTGTGCGCGCCAGCACACGCTCGTCGAGCAGCGTTTGCCAGGCAAATCCGTTGCTCACAATTGCCCGGAACAGGGTGTAATCTTCCGTGATAGAAAACGGTAGCGACTCGTAGCCACCAACGGCGTCGTAAGCCACCCGGTTCACGGCCATGTTGTTGCCCATCGCGGTTACTGGAATACCGACGTGGCCGAGCAGGGCCGTGAGCGTGAGGTTATAGAGCCAGTCGACCGTTTGAAGGTTGTGAAAAAGTCGCGGGCCTTCGGGCAGTGTTACCCCCGTTACAATTCCCACGTGTGGGCTACCTGGCTGAAGCATGGCCGTGAGCCAGGTGGGTGGCACCTGCGTATCGGCGTCGGTAAAAAACAGGTACTGACCCCGCGCCTGTTGGGCTAATTGTGCCAGAACGTTGGCTTTGCCGCGCAAACCCGCAACGGCTTCCTGAATCGGAATAAGCTGATAATTTGCTCTGTCGGCAATGAAACTGGCTACAATATCGGCGGTCAGGTCGGTCGATTGGTCGTTGCCAATCAGTACCTCGAAGGTATTGGCTGGCTTATTAAGTTGCGAAATGGCCCGCAGGCAGTTGGCAATAGTGGATGCTTCGTTGCGGGCGGCAATCAGGATGCTAACGGTGGGTGCTGACTCAGTAACCGGCATACACAGGCTGCGGAACAGCGCGGAACGAATACCCCCGCTCAGAAAAATAGGCCAGCATTCGGGGCAGCACGTAGCGCATTGTTGGCCAGGCTTTCAGGCTGTCGTGGAATACCACAATGGAGCCGGGTTCTGTGTGCTGAATGGTTTTGCGCAGGCAAAAATCGGCTGGCTGACTTTGGTTGAAGTCGCCGGTTAGCACGTCCCACATAATTACGGAATAATGCTCCATCACCTCGGCAGCCTGCGACTTCTTGATACGCCCGTAAGGCGGCCGAAACAGGGCTGTTTCTACCCGGAGTTCATCCTGACAATTTTGTATATTTTCCAGATAGCGTGCATCATCCGTTTTCCAGCCATTCAGGTGATTATAGGTATGATTACCTACCATGTGCCCGGCTTCAAGAACCTGATATAACACGTTGCGGTGCTTACGTACATTGTCGCCGATGCAGAAAAACGTGGCCTGCGCTGCGTATTTATCCAACTGCTCAAGCACAAATTCGGTTACGTCGGGTATCGGTCCGTCGTCGAACGTGAGATAGATCGTTGGTTCGGGTGCGTCCTGGCCGCTCACGCGGTCGATTTTCCACCAGAATTCGGGGTAAACCGTGCGCATCAGGAAGTTAGACTTATGCAAAAAGAACGACAACGTGATTTTAGTTTGCAGTTTGCAGCATTCAGTTTGCAGTATTCGGGTCACATGCCGACTGCCTACTGTAGACTGCTTACTAATTTAACTTAGTTTCCGCCCTTTCCACAGATAGCCTTTTTTCTGAGCAGCCAGCCCAAAGAAAAGCACGTAAAAAGGGTAAATAACCTGCGTTAGCGGGATGAAGACCACTGACGTTTTTTTTTGTAAAAAAACAAGAACCTGTCGTAAAAACAAAAACTCTGGAACGACCTTCAGCCCAATAACGACTAAAGCAGCTTTTCCGTTTAAAAATCCGAGTAACCAGCCACCAGCGGCCAGCACCGGCGTCAGGTTCCAGGCAAAAACCAGCATAGCCAGCAGTGTAGGCCAGACAGTGCCATACGCCCGCCACTTGCTGGCCCAGCGTTTGCGTTGCTGATAAAACGCCCGCCACGACTGGTGCGGCCCAGTTTGTACAATGGCCGCCTGACTCTTTAAAAAATGAACCCCACCCGGATACTGGTTTGCAATTTTGTGCATCAGAAACTCATCGTCGCCCGAGGCTAAATGATCGACGCCCGCAAAGCCGCCAACAGCCGTAAATACTTTCTTTACGTAACAAAGGTTCGCCCCGTTGCACATCGTTGGCCGACCCCACGCCAGCGTACAGGCTCCCGACCCAATCAGGCTCGAAAACTCAACTATCTGCAAGGAGTCGAAAATTGTTCGTTCGGTTGTAAAGGTAACGGGTCCAAACAGCATTTTTGCGCCTGTGTGCTGATACTGAGCCGCATACGACGCCAGCCAGTTCGGCCCCACCCGACAGTCGCCATCGGTAGTCAGGATCAGATCGCCCGTGGCCTGGGCGATGCTTTGCGTAATGGCGCGTTTTTTGGGCGATGCCGTTTGTTCGTCGGCGAGGGGCAGCAGACAGATAGGGTAGGAGGCCATCTGAGTATATTGCTCAACAACAGAACGCGTGTTGTCCGTAGAAGCATCGTCGGCCACAATGACCTCAAAATTGCGGTATGTCTGGTGGCTCAGGTCGTTCAGCAACAGGCCGATGTTGGGTGCTTCGTTCCGCACGGGCACCACCACGCTCAGGCGCGGGCCGGTGGCGGGTAGCGCACTCTGTTCAGACGCAGGCATTCGCAGCCATGTCAACCAAAGGGCCAGGGTGAAAACGGCATACGAAGTGGCAAGAAGCAGTAAGATTATCATCGTAATTTGATTTGCCACACCCAAACCAATCCGACCAATACGGGCGTAAGCAGATTGGCTGTCCAGAGTGTTAGCGTGGCGGTAATCAGCACTGGCGCAGGCACGCCGAATGGAGCGAACACCCACAGCGAAGCCGCTTCCCGAACGCCCAGATCGCTGAGCAGGTTAAACGCAGGCGTAATCGTTTTCGCTAAAAATACCAGCCCAATCCCCGACGCCGAGACATCGTTTGGCAAACTTACGCCGACTAAGCGCAGAGCGAGGTAAAACTGCGTCGAAAAAATCATGTACCGCGCGGTGGCCGCACCAAGAGCCAGTCCAATTTCATAATCATCGTATAAACCAGCTACATTCCAGTAGTTGGCATACCGACGCAGACCCGAACGGGTTTCAAGCCAGCGTACCAGCCGTTGCCGCACCAATCCGAACAGCACACCTGCCGCCGACAGGCCGACCAATAACACCAGTAGCCACCGTCCGGTGGGCGTGTCACGTTTGGGGACCTGCACGAGGTAATGCGCCCAGGCTACGGCTCCAAACACCAGCGCGACATAAAACTGCATTCCGCCCGATACGAGCGACGCACCAATGGCCGCCCCCCGTTCGCCCGACCGCAGCGACAGCACCCGACCAGCGGTATCGCCCAATTGCGCCGGTAGAGCAAAGCCCAGCGATACGCCTGCCAAAACGCCCCGATAGGCATCCCAGAACGACGTCTTTTCAATACGCTGGAGCAGAATTTGCCACTTCAGGGCCTCGAACCCCCAGTTGACGGGGATGAGCACTACCAGCCCCGCAGCCCAGCGTCCCGGATTGGGTACGGTTTGCCACTGCTGCCGCACCAGTGTCCAGTTGAACGGCTGTTGCCGCAGCACGTGGCCGATGTAGGCGAACATCCCGGCGAAAACGGCGATTTTCAGCCAGAAACCGATTTTTTTTGCTGGAGAGAGCGACAAAACGTATAAGAAGACGTTACTTTGTGAAAAGCCTCACTGACCCATTATGCTTATCGTTCCCAAATCAGTTGCTACAGCACCGGAAAAAATTATACTGGGCGTCGATCCTGGTACGCAGGTGGCGGGTTACGGCATCATCTCGGTGCAGGGGGGCGTTATGAAAATGATTCAGTACGGCGTGGTTCAGTTGAGCAAATATAGCACCTACCAACTGAAGCTACAGAAACTGTATGATACCATTCTGCGGCTGATTGACGAGCATCACCCCGACGAGATGGCGATTGAAGACCCATTTTTCGGAAAAAACGTGCAGGCCATGCTGAAATTGGGCCGGGCGCAGGGCGTAGTGATGGCCGCTGCCCTGTCGCGCAATATCCCAATCGTGGAATATGCTCCCCGGCGCATCAAGCAGTCGGTAACGGGCAACGGCAACGCCAGCAAAGATCAGGTATCGCACATGGTAGGTCATCTGCTGAAAGAAGACCTCAACCCGCAATTCTTCGACGCTACCGACGCGCTTGCCATTGCCGTCTGCCACCATTTCCACGAGAACGCCCTGCCCGTTGCGCCCGGCAAAAAGAACAGGAAAGGGGCCTGGGGCGCGTTTGTGAGCGAAAATTCAGGCCGGGTTATGTAAGGGAATTTGCTTCTTCGACCCGGTAAGCACATCGCCCGCGCTAATTGGTTCAATGGAATTTCCTGCCAGCTTGCTTCGCCCCGAACGCGCCAGTGCAGTTTCGGGCTACTGTCTACCAATCCTTTCCGGCTATAGTCGATGAGAGCGACATAAAGCGTTAAGGTTAGTGGCAAACAGCAGTCAAGCCAATTCGAGTAGCTTATTCACCTCTGGTTTTTGTTCAAGAAATACAATGCTCAGTGAGGTGCCTTTCGGAAGATTATACCAGCTTTTAGTCTTTGTTTCGTCCTGGTATTTGACAACGAAATCAGGGCTGAACTGGTAAAAAACGTAATACTGGTCCTCTTCGCCACGCGCATCTTTTTCATGCCCAACCACAACGGCAGTGCCGCTTATGCCGCGTTGGTTAAGTTGTCGTACCAGAAACATGTCCCGTATCTTGTCGTACACGTATAGCCACGTCCCCAATCCCAGTAAAACGATCAACAGAAACGCCAGCGCATACGCTATCAGGCCGCCCAATGGCCATTTCTGATCCAGAAATAGGTAAAGTCTTCTTCCCTGAAAGAAAATAAGGTATAGTACAAGCGTCATGGCGACCAACATGACAACCGCATCAACCATTGACCGCTTCACGTTCCGCTTTGCGTCTACGACCCTGACGTTGTCTGGGAATGATGGATTTGGTTCCATTGTCATGTTATTCTGCATCGTTGAATACCCAAAACCAACCGCCTGTTAGTGCAATGAACGGGATTAACGTAAGCAATACGAAAACGAAGAAGCTCAACAACGTTATCCATACGCGTATCAACCAACCGGCATTGCCGGACTTGACTATCCAGCCCCGTTCTGTCATTGCAATCTCGACATTGTACTGATGCTCAAGCCAATGTCGTAGTCGTGGTTCGAGGGCGCGATAAACGTATAGTAGCCAGAAACAATAAACAGCCATAGCCAGCAACCCGCACAGGGTGGCTATCATCATGGTGCCCATCATACTACGTTACTTATGGGTTTGCAGATAGTGCTGCTTCAGCAAATCGGCTCCGAAGTCCTGCTCTTTCTCGCGTAGAATGGCGTGAATGTGGTTGCCATCGTTCTGAAAACCAACGTTATCGTATTCAATCAGGAAATCGGGACCGTTGATGATGTAGTAGTGCGGCTTGTTGTTGTCTAATGCGCCCACCCAGGCGAAATGCACCTTGTCGAGACCCGATTTCAGGATTTTGTCGAAAAGCTGATGCGCTTTCTGATGCTCGAAATTGTGGGTGTATTCCTGAATCAGCACTTGCAGCAGCACGCGCTGCCCTTCGTCCATCTGCGACGCCGGAATGCCGTAGTAACTCGTGATACGCTGACTTCCCTGGGGGCTGGTAATAATGTCTTTTGGTACGTCCTGTTTCAGCACGGCGGTGGCCCGCTGTTTCTCGGTGAGGGCGTTGATGAGCATAAAACCGTAGTCTTCTTCCTTGCTCAGCACCCGTAGCCCTGCATATTTTCCCACCTTCACCTCAGAGGGATCAGTGCCAATGAAATAGGGCGACATCGAGACGTTTTTGCCGTCGGTGGTCAGGCTCAGGGCCAGGTGATGCCCACCGAAGTTCAAACCCCAGGGTTGGTCGGCGCGGGGCTGTCCCCAGACTGATACGTAGTAATTGCCATGCGCCCATTTCAACCCCTGCATCATCGTAAGCGTTCGCTGGTCTATCTCGCCCCGGTCAAACGCCTGCTGGTAGAGGGTGTTCAGAATGTCGTCTAACTGCATGATGCTGGTGGTTTTCAGATACCCCTGCGAACTGAGCATGGCCGACAGCACCCGGTGAAACGCCAGTCGGCTTTTATCGGTCAGCGAACCATACTGAATACCCGGTCGCGGCACCATGCCAACGGGCAGGTTGGTCCACTTGTAGCGTAGCGAATCGGTGAAGGCATACTGCGTTTTGGTCCGTTCGTCGGCACTGAGCGTAGCCAGAAACTGGTTTGTCGTTTCAGTAAGCGACCGGTTCGGCTGGGCTAACACGGTGGTTGACAGTCCAAGGAGCAGCAAAAAAAATGGGAAGAGCTTTTTCATAGATCGCACATTACCGTATGCAGAAAGAGAATATTCTCCGCTAAACTATAATTTTCTGGCAAGTACTATGCTGCTCTATTTTTTTAACGGAAAAGTCTATAGCACCTGTCTTTTTACTTCACTAATTGCCACATCTCGGCCACACGCATAACGGGCAACTGACAGGCGCGGTTGTAGCACACGTAAATAGCGGTTTTACCGTCGATTGGTCCGCGCTGTTGTAGCAACGGCAGGGTACTTTGGTCGGTAGTGCCACTTAGCACTTTGTTCGGGAAAAACTCCGCATCGATGTCAGCCCGGAAGGCGTCGGCGTCGGGACCAACAAGGGCGATTTCGGCGGTTGGGTAGGTGCGAAGCGCGAACTGCGCGGCCCAGTTGGTCAGGTAATCGGCGTTTTGCTGTACCAGCGGCTGCACGCGTCCCAGCATCCGGTCGGCGCGTTCGGCGTAGGTGGGGCGGTCGAGCAACAGGCTGAGTGTGAACAGATTTTCGGCCATCATCGAGTTCGATGATGGAATAACGTTGTCGAATAGTTCTTTACGCCGGGCAATGAGTTCTTCACCGTTTTTGTCGGTAAAAAACAGCAGGTCGTCGTTGGGGTCGGCAAAATTCGTCAGCACGTACTGCATCAGTTGGTCGGCTTCGGTGAGCCAGCTTTCGGTAAACGTGGCCTGATATAGAGCCAGCAATCCGTCGATGACAGCCGCGTAATCGTCTAAGAAACCCGCTTGTCTGGCCCGGCCCTGTTTATAAGTATGCCAAAGCCGCCCGTTGCGGGTGTCGCGCATGTGTTTGAGCAGGAAGTAGGCCAGTCGCAGGGCCAGCGTTAGAAACTCTGGTTCGCCAAAAACGCGGTAGGCCGTAACTAATCCTTTCAGCATCAGACCGTTCCACGAACACAAAATCTTGTCGTCTAAGCCGGGCCGGATGCGCGTATTCCGAACGGCCATCAGCCGGGCGTATGTTTTGTCGAGCTTTTCGGTTAGCTCACCCGGCGACCAGCCCATGCGGTCGGCAAACGCTTCGTTGGTTTGGGTGCGGTGCAGTATGTTACGGTGTTCCCAGTTACCCGCTTCGGTCAGGTGATGCAACTCGGCGAACCAGTCATAATCGTCGCCCAACACCTCGCTCAACTCAGGCGTCGTAAACGTGTAAAACTTGCCTTCAACGCCTTCGCTGTCGGCATCGAGGGCCGAATAGAAGCCACCTTCGTGGCTGAGCAGTTCGCGCTGGGCAAAGGCAATAGTCTGGTAAACAACGTGTTTGTAGAGCGGACGTTTGGTCAGGCTGTAGGCTTCGGCGTAGAGCGAGAGCAACTGGCCGTTATCGTACAGCATCTTTTCAAAGTGGGGTGCAAACCACTCATCGTCTGTCGAGTAGCGGGCAAAACCGCCCCCCAGTTGGTCGTAGATGCCGCCGAGGGCCATGCGGTCGAGGGTATGCGTTACCTGGCGCAGGGTGCTTTCATTACCCGTTACATCGTAATACCGCAGCAGAAACCGCCAGATGCTGGGCATCGGAAACTTGGGCGAACGGCGCATACCGCCCTTCTCGTCGTCGACTTTTACGGCTACTTTTCGGTACAGCGTTTCGAGCGTTTCGGGGGCAAACAGCGGATCGGCTTGTTTCAGCCCGTAGCGTTCAGTGTCCGACAAATTCAACTCGGTAGCAAACCCCTCTGCCGACTGCGCGAGGTCGGCGCGGTGATCGGCGAAAGCGTCGCGGATGCTGCCCAGCAGGTTCACCCAGTTCTGGGGTGGGAGGTAGGTAACACCGTAAAACGGTTTGGCGTCGGGCATCAGAAATACATTGAGCGGCCAGCCGCCCCGCACGCCCATCGCCTGTACGGCATCCATATAAATAGCATCGACGTCGGGCCGTTCTTCGCGGTCTACTTTGATACAGACGAAATGTTCATTCATGACCCGCGCCACACTGTCTTTCTCGAACGATTCGCGTTCCATGACATGGCACCAATGGCAGGCCGAATAGCCAATGCTGACTATAATCGGCTTGTCTTCGTCGCGGGCGCGGCTGAGTGCTTCTTCGCCCCATGGATACCACTCGACGGGGTTGTGGGCGTGTTGCAGCAAATAAGGGCTGGTCTCGTTGATGAGTTGATTCGGCACGGCTAACTTACGAATTACGATGTACGACTGCTGACTACGAGCCAGAATGAAAAACTCACCGCGCAATGACAACCTTACGGGTTTGGCTACCCTGTTCGTTTGTTACGCGAAGCAGGTACAGACCAGCGGGCAGGCCAGCCACATTCAGCGTTTCGGCTGAAGTGTGGGCTATTTTCTGCGCTACGGTACGTCCGGCAGTATTCTGTAGTACCAACTCCGTATCGGTCGCTGGTGTTTGGCCGAATCGTATCGTTAGTTCAGAAACAGCCGGATTGGGAAATACCTCTATGTCGGGCTGGGTAGGTTCAATAGCTGTAACGGTGCCCATATCGAATTTACACAGATAGACCTCGCGGCCTGTCAGTTCGATAGTACGTTGCCAGGCGTTTTTATAGCGCACGGTCAGGCTTGTTCTGGCTCCATCGGCAGCGTAGGGGTTCTGGGCTGCAATGAGAATTGCGTTATTTTTCACAACGCCCCGCCAAACAGGTGCCCGTTTGTCCATCAGGTCGCGGGCGGGCGTTTCGATCACGCGTTCGTAACTGCCCTGAAACATGTCTGAAAAGCGCGACAGCCGATACAGGCCGTGAATAAAATGCTCGTAGGCTGCGTAATTGTCGGTATTGGTGGTCTCTACGCTCGGATTCTCCCAAAGCCACAACCCGGCGGCACCTGAAAAAAACGGGAAAATAGCGGTGGCTTCGGCCATAAACGGCTGCACCATACGCGGATAGAACGGAGTACTGTTGTGATACCGCATCCAGACCCACGGCACCACCGGCTTATTGCTCCACGCCCGGTTGGCTTCAACCTGAAACAACAGATACGCCAGATAATCCTGCGCCAGTTGGTTCGGATAATCGTAATAGTAATAAGCCGACGGCGAAAGCGCGTCCAACTGCGTGTAGAACGGACCGCCCACCGCACGTTCGGTAGAATCTTTTACTAAATAATTCACCCGGTTGAGGTTCGTTGTCCAGTCGGCCCACGTATTGCCAATCACGTTCAAGTAATTGTTCAGAATGGGCGTATCGGCGTAGCTGCTGACCACAACGCCTGTCAGGTCGGCGTTTCGGCGGATGTAGCCGAGGGCTTCGGCATACAGGTTGCGGATGGCTTTTTTATAGGTTAAAACAAACTCACTGTCAGGTAGTTGGCGGAATTGGGCCGGTACGCGGTTGTCTTGCTTAAGCCGTAAAATCCGGCTGTCGGTTTCGGCAATGCGCTCAACATCGATAGTAAGCCGACTGGCCGGAATGATGTATTTACCGGCAGCGTTCCGGCGTCCGCCCGATACGCCTGCCAGCCATTGTTCCCACTTGGCCCGGTATGCCGTGAGGTCGTTGGCCCACGGGCTGTCGATGAGTTCCCAGGGTTGATTAAGCCCCGTAGCAATGCCATAATAGGTGATAGACCGCTGCCCCGGCTGCACCACTGATCCCGCTTCGGCGTCGGCTACCGACTCGATATGACTGAAGCCATGCCGGAGTGGTCGGGCCTGCGTATCGCCGAAGCGCGGCCCTGCATATACGACCGGGAAGGGTAGCGTAAATGCCGGAAATTTATCCCACTCAATCCGGTTCGACTGACTTACCGGTGTGAAGGTCAGCCGGTCGGCGCACTGACTTTGTGCAATCAGTGGTTGCTGACCGATGAACCAAACATGTATCCATAACGTAAGAGAATAGCCGAGTCGAACGCGCATGGCTTGTTTTTTCGCCAAAAGTACGGAATTTTAGGGGCTGTAGTGCCGAAGTCAGCACATCGGCTGTAGTCTATTCGTTATCTGCCGGCGTCAGTGCTTCGGCTTTACATACCTATGAAAACGCGCTTTTCCAAAACACTCCTGCTTTTGTTTGTCGCTCTGGCGAGCCTGACGGCCTGCAAAAAAGATGACCCGGCCACGCCGTCAGCGGCCTCGCAGACCGAACTGCTGGTTGCCAACAACTGGCAGACGTCCCGCGTAACTACGGTAGACGGGCAGACTATCAACCGCAACCGGCTGAACATCGCGACGCAGATACTATTCGAGCTGAAAATGCAGTTCCGGGCCGATGGGCGGGTGAGTGCGCTCGACCCAAACCAGTCGAATCAGATCATTAACGGCGGCACCTGGAAACTCGCGGCTGATAATCAGTCGATAGACGTAGACGTGACAGGCTTTAAAGGTAATTTTCCTATCGTGCAGCTTTCACGCTCCCGGCTTATATTGCGGCAGAACGCTCCCGTCGATGGCAAAGCCACGGACATTAATCTGGAATTTGACCCGGTGCTGTAACAAAACGTGAAAAATAATCCCCGCATTCTTAGTGCCTGGGCGTTTTATGACTGGGCTAATTCGGTACACGCCCTCGTTATTGTATCCAGCATTTTTCCGGTTTATTTCTCGGCAACGGCCCTTAATGAAGCGGGTGGGCCGGTGATACGTTTTCTGGGTTTTCAGATTAAAAATTCAGTACTGTTTTCCTACACCATATCGGCGGCTTTCCTGTTTACCGCCCTGCTGTCGCCTATCTGTACGGCCATTGCCGACTACAGCGGTCGCAAAAAGGCGTTTATGAAAGCGTTTTGCTACCTCGGTGCCGTGAGTTGCAGCCTGCTGGTTTTCTTCACCCGCGACACCACCACGGTTGCTGTTATCTGCTTCTGGCTCAGCCTGATTGGCTGGAGCGGCAGCATCGTTTTTTACAATTCGTATCTGCCCGATATTGCCACCGAAGATCAGTTCGACCGGGTGAGCGCACGGGGCTACTCGATGGGCTATGTTGGCAGCGTGTTGCTGATGATCCTGAACTTAGTAGTGATTCTAAAGCGGGAGTGGTTTGGCAATATTTCCGAAGGGCTGGCTTCGCGCCTTGCCTTTCTGACGGTAGGCTTGTGGTGGGCCGGATTCGCTCAGATTCCGTTCAATCGCCTGCCCAACCCGGTTCGGCCTGCTACCACGCCCGGCCCACCCGCCGACGGGCGACTCCGTTACCTGCTCAATGGCTTTCGCGAACTGCGGCAGGTATGGGCTGAGGTGAAGCAACAAACGCTCATCAGGCGGTTTTTGGTCTCGTTTTTCGTGTATAGCATGGGCGTGCAGACGGTCATGTACGTGGCTACGATTTTCGGCTCCGATGAGTTGAAAATGAGTGGCTCAAGCCTGATTGTGCTGGTGTTGCTGTTGCAGTTGGTCGCCATTCCGGGGGCTTATGGCTTCTCGCGGCTGTCGGAGCGGGTGGGTAATACCTACGCGCTGATGGTGGCGGTGGTTATCTGGATTGGCATCTGTGCCGGTGCTTACGCCATCCGTACCGAATCGCAGTTTTTCGTACTGGCGGGCGTAGTCGGGTTGGTGATGGGGGGCATTCAATCGCTGTCGCGGTCGACCTACGCCAAGCTGATTCCTGCCACCCACGACACGGCGTCGTATTTTAGTTTCTACGACGTAACGGAGAAATTATCTATTGTTTTCGGTACGCTGGCTTACGGCCTGATCGAGCAACTGACCGGCAGCATGCGCAATTCGGTGCTGGCCCTGCTGGGCTTCTTCGTCGTGGGGTTTTTGTTGCTCTGGCGCATTCCGTCGCAAAAAATCTATGCCACCCGCTTGCAAACCGAAGGCATCGTGTAGTATGTTTGCAAACCAATGCGTGAACAACTGTTGACTGTTCGCTCTTGGCTGTTCACTGTAAAGGAGGTTAGCTCAGTTGGTTCAGAGCGCTGCTTTGACAGAGCAGAGGTCAGCGGTTCGAGCCCGCTACTTCCTACCCGGCCCCGCTAATCGCATCGATTGGCGGGGCTTTTATAGTTTCCCGTTTGCCGCTGCCGTACTATCAGCTTTTCGTTTTTCGGCTTCTTTGGCCTGTTTGCGGAAGTAGCCACGCAGCAGGAAATTGTTTTGAGCCGCTCTCAGGTCTTCATTCAGCAGTTGGCTGCCCCGGTTCAGGTTGCGGAGCGTGCTGCGGAGATTGCCCGCCGTTTCTTCATCCGTGAGCAGTACGCCCAGCGGACTGTTGGCGTTGTTGAGCTTCTCCGATGCCCGGTTAATATTCTGCGACGTCTGGTTCAGGTTCGACACCGCCTGATTGGCAGAGTTGGCCGCGTTCTCAAACTGACCCACCGACCGGCTCAACCGCCGAAAGACCGTTGTATCGGTCACTAACTCATTCGCCAGGGTGCCTTTGTTGTTTAAGTTACTGGCAAACTGCGAAACCGTGCGGGTCAGTTGCACCGTATTTTCCGATGCCCGGTTCAGGTTCGTTAATGTATTACGGAAACGGTCGGCCAGCACCGAGTCGGTCATAACGGCCCCAACCGTGCCTTTGCCGCGCTTGATGTTGCCTACCAGCTCTTTCACGTCGTTCGTGACTTTCAGCAGGTTATTACTATTCTCCTGAAGCGTTTCGAGCAGTTTGTCGGAGCTTACGGCACCAATGGTTTTTAGCCGGTCGCCGTCTTCAATGGGAGCGGCTTTGGTGGTGCCGCCAAAAATCTGGACAATCTTATTGCCAATCAGCCCGTCGGAGCCAATAGTGGCATTGGCGTCTTTTCGGATAAACTCGGTCGCATTTTCCTCGATGTTCATATCGACTTCTATCTGCGACGGACTCAGAAAATGAATACGCTTGATATTGCCGATTTTCACGCCCGAAAACCAGACGTTGTTGCCCACTTTCAGACCACCCACGTCGTTGAAAACGGCGATTACTTTGATGCTCCGGGTAAATCGCTTCTGCTGACCGCCCAGCACGAACACGCCTGCAATGAAAATCAGGATACCCAAAGCGACAAAAATTCCGACAGTGACCGTTCGTTTATTTGATTCGGTTGACATGCTTCTGTTTGTTTACTGTTCCGCTTGCTGTGTAAATTGCGTGAGACCATTGTTACACAGAGATGCGCTGAGAGAAAGAAGATACACGGAGATTTTCTTAAAATCTTTCTCTGAGTATCTCCTTTTTCTTAGTGAATCTCTGTGCTATAGCCATTTCACACATAATGTGTTTAATTGACAAAGTTGTAATTGTAAAACTGCTGTACGCGCTCGTCGGGGTCGGCAAAAACTTCCTCGAACGTGCCGACGCGCTCGAATTTGCCATCGAGCAGCATTGCCACGCGGTCGCCTACGGTTTTGGCGCAGGTGAGGTCGTGCGTGATTACGATGGAGGTTGCCCGGTAGCGTTCGCGCACTTCATTGATCAGGTTATTGATGTCGATACTCGTGATGGGGTCAAGCCCGGCAGTGGGTTCATCGTAGAGCATAATTTCGGGTTTCAGAATCAGCGTGCGGGCAATACCGATGCGTTTGCGCTGCCCGCCCGATAGCTCCGACGGCATTTGGTTGATGGTCTGCGACAGGCCCACGTCGTCTAAGGCTTCTTCAACGGCGCGGTTAATGTCGGCCCGGCTCAGGTTGCGCACATTGCGAACGAGCGGAAACTCCAGGTTCTCACGAATGCTCATGCTATCGTACAACGCGCTGTTCTGGAACGAGAACCCAACTTTCAGCCGAAACGCGTCTAATGCTTTGCCGCTCAGTTCCTCTACTTCCTGCCCCAGCACGTTTACGCGCCCGCTATCGGGTTTGAGCAGGCCTACAATAATTTTAATCAGCACCGACTTCCCTGTTCCAGACCGCCCCAGCACCACCACGTTTTCGCCCCGATATACGTCGAGGTCAACGCCCCGCAGCACGTGCAGGTCGCCAAATGATTTGCGCAGGTTGCGGATAGAGATAATGGCGTCTTTCATAGTTGAATGGTTGGATGGTTGGATGGTTGAATGGTTGGATGGTTGAATGGTTGAATGATAGAATGGTTGAATGATAGGATGGGCGGAGACCATACATTCAATCATTCTATCATTCAACCATTCTATCATTCAATGTTTAGTTTCCCCGGATCGCATTGGCAATCTGTAGCGACAGCAGTTCTTCGATAAATACTAAAAACATGGCCGTTACGACCGAGGCATTGGCGGCTTTGCCTACGCCTTCGGTGCCTTTCGACGAATGGTAGCCCTTATAACAGCCTACCATCCCGATAGTAAAGCCAAAGACCGTCGATTTGATAATAGCTGAGAAAATATCCAAATAGGTAAGTGCTCCGAACACTTCCTGAATGAACGTCGTGAAACTGGTCTCTTCGTTCTGATTTACGTTGATGTACGCGCCCATGAGTGCAATAAACGTGGTGTACATCGTCAGAATCGGGATGGTAATGGTGGTTGCCAGTACCCGCGTTACGACCAAAAATTTAAACGGATTTGTACCCGAAACCTCCATCGCGTCGATCTGTTCGGTTACGTTCATCGAACCGATTTCAGCTCCGATACTCGATCCCACTTTCCCGGCAGCAATCAGAGCCGTAACGAGCGGGCCCAATGCCCGCACAACCGCGATGGCAATCAGCGAAGGAAGCCACGACGTAGCACCAAACTCGCTCAGCGAGGGGCGCGATTGGTTCGTAAAAACGATGCCGGTGATAAAACCCGTGGTTGAAATCAGCAGCAGCGACCGATAGCCGACTTCGTAACACTGCCGAATAATCTCCTTGAACTCGTAAGGAGGCAGCACCGCTTCGCGAAAGAAGCGGCCCATAAACGCCGATACGTCGGCTAAGTTGAGAAAAAAACGGTCGAGTCGGCGGGTCAGAACGGGCCGGGTCGAAGCCGAATCAGAAGAATTGGTGTCAGATTGCATTCAACGTTAAGCATAGTGCAGGCCAAATGGCCGGGCGAATCTATGCTAATAACTACAATCTGCCAACAGGGTTTTAAGGAAGTGATGAGTGATGAGCGATGAACGATGAGCGGCTGACGTACAAATACTCATCACTCATCGTTCATCACTCATCACTATTACGATTGCCAGGCGGGGGCGGGGGTCAGAAACGATGCGTATTCGTTGGGGCGCGACAGCACCTCTTTGTAGACCAGTACCCGGAACAGGTAGTAGCGGGTTTCGCGGGGGAGGTTCATGCGGTAATAATCGCGATGACCGTGGCGTTTCAGTTGATTTTTGATGTAGCCCGGCCCAACGTTATACGCTGCCGCTACCAGCGACCACGACCCCAGCACGTCGTAGAGCCGACGCAGATACCGACAGGCGGCATCGGTTGCTTTCACCACATTGAACCGCTCATCAACGCGCCCGCCCACGCGCAGGCCGAGTTCGCGGGCGGTGCCGGGCATCAGTTGCCAGTAGCCAGCCGCACCCATGCGCGATACGGCTTTAGGACGTAAACCGCTCTCAGCCAATGGGATATATCGGAAATCGTCGGGAATGTCGTATTTTTCCATGATCGGCTCGATGATCGGAAAGAAAGCCTCCGCTCGTTGGCGGAGGTTGCCGAGATCAGCCGCGTGGGGCCGAAACAGGGTGAAGACGTGCTTCCAGCGGTTGACCACGTCGGTTTGGTCGATTGGCAAACATTCACCGCAAAAATTAACGTCGGCCAGCAGTGGCAATTCGGGGGCTGTAAGAGCAGATGTGAGGGTCGTTCGCGGCATAAGCCGGGTAGCGTCGGGCGGGGCCAATCCAGGCCGGGCCACGAGAGGTCGGGCTGCTGCGCCAACGCTGGCTGGGTCGGCAACTGGAATTGGAGGAGGAATAAATCTGGCGGCTACACTAACAACAGGCCGCAGGGCAGTAAGCAAAATGGATAAACCAACTCGTTTAAGCAAAACTGTACTTGGATGATGATAAGTCTATAACGGCGATAGCCTTTGTTTAGTGCCTTGATTATCAGACCTAAATAGGTTACAACATGGTGATAGTTAGTAAAAAATAGCTGAACTTACCCCGAAAAAATCAGACCTTTACGCTGTTATGATTGAAATAGGACGTATCAACACGCTTACGGCTCTGCGCGAAACCAGCGTTGGCTTTTTCCTGAACGAACCCAACGGCCACCCCGACGACGATGTGCTGTTGCCGAATAAGTACATACCTGAAGGCCTGCGCGTCGACGACGACATCGACGTATTTATTTACACCGATTCAGAAGACCGGCCTATTGCTACTACCCTGACGCCCGCCGTGATGCGCGATGAGTTTGCCACATTGCAGGCTGTGGCCGTAACGAACGCAGGCGCGTTTTTAGACTGGGGACTCGAAAAAGACCTGCTCGTGCCGCACCGCGAACAGAGCCGCCCCATGACTGTGGGGCAGTGGTACGTAGTATTCGTGTATTTAGACGAAACTACCAACCGGCTTGTAGCGTCGAGTAAAATAGGTAAGTTTTTAGACCCCGACGTACAGGATTTATACGAAGGCGATGAGGTTCAATTATTGGCTTATGAACGCACCGACCTCGGCCTCAACGTAATTATCAACAACCGCTACAAGGGGCTGATTTACGCCAACGAAATGTTTCGGATAGTGCGCCCCGGCGATCCGGCCATTGGCTACATCAAGCGCGTTCGCGACGATGGCGGCATCGATGTAAGTCTGCAACGCGCCGGTTTCGAGAACGTTGAGCCGAATGCCCAGCGGATTTTAGCCACGCTTAAAGCCGAAAATGGGTTTTTGCCACTGACCGATTACAGCGAACCGGGCGAGATTTACAAGACGCTCGAAATGAGCAAGAAAACGTTTAAAAAAGCCATCGGTACACTGTACAAAGAACGCCGGATTACACTGGAAACCGATGGTATCCGATTGGTAAACTAACCTCATCGGCGCACGTAATCGATATTATCCTGCTGAATGTCTTCGGTTTGCTGTACGTTGGCAAACGCGTGTTCCAGTTTGGCGCGGTCGAGTTCGCCTTCGTTGCTGGCTAACCAGAGCGTGGCTACGCCGTTGCCGATGAAGTTGGTGATGCTGCGGGCTTCCGACATGAACCGATCAACGCCCAGCAGCAGGGCCAGCCCTTCGAGCGGTATTACCTGAATGGCCTGCAACGTGCTTGCCAGCACAATGAACCCGCTGCCCGTTACCCCCGCTGCCCCTTTCGACGTTACCATCAGAATACCAATAATAGTTAGTAACTGACTCATAGTCAGCTCAACGCCGTAGACCTGTGCCAGAAATAACGTCGCCATCGAGAGGTAGATGGTTGTGCCGTCGAGGTTGAACGAATAACCTGCCGGAACCACCAGCCCGACTACCGATTTGCTGACCCCGGCCCGTTCGAGCTTTTCCATTAAACTCGGCAGGGCTGCTTCCGACGACGACGTACCCAGCACAATCAGCAACTCCTCGCGTATATAGCGCAGAAACCGCAGCAACGAAATCCGGTAAGTTCGCAGAATCAGCCACAGCACCCCGAAAATAAACAGGGCCATTGTGGTGTAAACCGTAATCATCAGCTTGCCCAGCGGCAGCAGCGTTGCCAGTCCATATTTGCCAATGGTAAACGCCATGCCGCCGAACGCACCGATGGGCGCGAACAGCATCACCAAATGCAGCCCTTTGAACACCCACTTCGAGGCTACCGATAAGTAGCTTACAATCTGGTCTTTAGCCGAAACCCGGTTGAGCACAACGCCCAGCACAATGGCCAGCAGCAATACCTGAATGGTGGTGTTGTCCAAGAAAAAATTCAGCCAGCTAAACTCAGCCGCGCCTTTGGTGTATTTCGAGATGTCAGCACTGCTTTGTTTGGCCACCACGCCGTCGCCGGGCCGGATGATGTTGGCAACCAGAATCCCAATCAACAGGGCAAGCGTGGTTACGATCTCAAAGTACAAAATGGCCTTGCCGCCCACGCGCCCCACTTTCTTGAGGTCGCTCATGCCTACGATGCCGAGCGTAATGGTCAGGAAAATAATGGGGTTGATAAACAGCTTGACAATGCTGATAAATGTTTTGCCCAGCACCTCCATCCGAACGGCGGTATCGGGGGCAAAATGGCCCAGCAAAGCCCCAGCCGTAATAGCCGTAAGCACCCAGAACGTGAGGTTGGTAACGATTTTTTTCATTGGGAGAAAGGCTATGAACCTGCGTTGGCCGAAAAGCCACCGGACAATCGATTTCTATAAGAACGCTCTTTCGATACTTTACCCCAATCGGCCTGCGAAAACAAACCCCGTATCGGTAGATTTATAGATGATTGTTGTTTTTATCATATAATCTGCACGCCTGTCGGTGACTTGAACGCTCTATGCACTTATCTTCGTCTGTTCCGTCTGAACAAGTAGCCGATTTGATGCGGCAGCACTACAACACGCTGTTCGACTACGGTCTGAAGCTAACCAATCATGACGAAGACCTGACCAAAGACTGTATTCAGGACGTGTTTGTTGCCTTCTGGAACCATCGTGCCGAGTGGGGCCAGATTCAATCGGTGAAGGCGTATTTGTTGATTGCATTGCGCAACCGGATTACCGACGCTCAGCGGGCCAACCGGCGATTTGTGCCGCTGCTCACGTTTCCTGATGCCGACGAATCGGAAACGGTGCTTGCTTTCTCGATGCCCGAAGAACCCGCACTGGATGGCGGCACGTCGGCCCAGCACCTCAAACGGGCGTTCGAGTCGTTGTCGCGTCGGCAGCGCGAAGCCGTTTACCTCCGCTACTACAATGAAATGAGCTATACCGACGTAGCCGCCGTGATGGGCGTAAAAGAACGGACGGTTTACAATCTGGTTCACGAAGGTTTACAGCAGTTGCGCCAGCAACTGACCCCTGCCCGGTGGATTATGCTGGCCGGCCTGATGGCTGGGTTACTATTTTTTCTAAAAATTTTCGTATAAATTCCGGTAAAAAACAAGCGGGTCTTCGTCCTGTACAAAAAACAACAGGATGGAGAACCCGTATACCACTCCCGGCGATCTGGCTGACGACGCGTCGTTTCGGGCGTTTGTGCGACGAACCGACCCGGTAGCCGTACAGCACTGGACCGAATGGCTGGCGCGTCACCCCGAACGAGCTGCCGACGTTGACGAGGCTGCACACCTGGTTCGCCACCTCGATGCGTACCGTCCGCGCCAGCTTGCCAAACAGGCTATTGAGCGCGAAATTGATCGGCTGACGCAACGACTCGAACGTGAGAACAGCACGCCGGTGGCCGATAGCAGCCCCGATGTTACGCCTGTAAGGCCCCTGCGCTGGTGGCGAAATACCACTTTTCGGCAGATAGCGGCTGCGTCGGTGCTTACGTTACTCGCAACCTGCGGACTGTACTGGTACATAAATCAGGAAAAACAGCCAGTCAATCAACGCCCTGCCTTAGTGTCGGTACCGCTGCCAGGCCCGACAACACCCCAACCCGCTACCCTGAAAGTGGCCTCCGAACGGCTCACCCAAACTGAGTACGGGCAACGGCGAACCGTGCAACTACCCGACGGTTCGGTCGTGACGCTCAATGCGCATTCAACGCTCGTGCTTTCGCCCGACTGGGGCAGCGGTCGGCGGGAGGTCATCCTGAACGGTGAAGCCTTTTTCCGGGTCAGCAGGCAGCAGCGAAGCGGACGGCCCGTGAAGTTCATCGTGCTGGCGAACAACGTAGCCGTAGACGTGCTGGGTACGCAGTTCAACGTATCGACCCGCAACCGGCGCGTAAAAGTGGTGCTGAACGAAGGGCGCATCCGGCTCAGCGTACTGGCCGACGCTGGCAATACAACCGCCCGAACGCTCGACATGCTGCCTGGTGATCTGGTAGAAGTTTCTGATAAACAGGAAGTAACACTTAACAGCCGGGCTGACGTAGCCGAACATTCTGCCTGGGTTATGGGCGAATTAGTGTTCGATGATACGCCACTGGCCGAAGTGGCTAAGGTCATTCAGGATAACTACGGCTACACCGTCGAGTTTGCTGACCCGACCTTAGCCACCCAACGCCTGACCGCCACGCTGCCCGACCCGAACCTCGACGTGCTGCTCAAAGCCCTCGAAAAAGCGTTCTCGCTGTCGATTACCAAACAAAAAAATACCATCCGATTAGCCCGCAATCAATAGACTCCTATCCGTCAATGAAACGCAACTGTACACGACATCACCAGCTAATCCGGTATGGATTGCTGCTGTCTTTGCTCGGCTGGCCGCTGTTCGGCTCGGCCCAACTGCTACTGGCAAATAACCGCACCCGGCAAACGCTGCCCGACGCGCCCGCAACGCAGCGCACCCAATCGCTCCGGCAGGTGCTAAAAGGGCTGGAAACCCGCTATAACATCCGGTTTGGCTACGATAGTCGCCTGCTCGATGGCAAACCCGCCGTGATTATGCCCGTTGCCGATAATCTCAGTCAAGCCCTCGTTCAACTGCTGACGCCCCTCAACCTGACTTACGAAGCCGTTAGCGACAAACTGATTATTCTGCGCGATGGTCCCGTAGCCGCAACCAATCAACCGGCCCCGCAGGACCGGCGCATTACGGGTCGCGTTACGGCTACCGACAATAGCCAGGCATTGCCCGGTGTGAGTGTCACGCTGAAAGGCACCAACCGGGGTACCACCACCGACGCCGATGGGCAGTATTCGATGAACATTCCTGACCAGGGTGGTACGCTCGTATTTTCGTTCGTGGGGTATCTGTCGCAGGAAGTGGCCGTGGGCAACCGCAACGCAGTCGATGTGAATCTGGCCCCCGACACCCGCGCCCTCAACGAAGTGGTGGTAGTGGGCTATGGCACCGCCCAGCAGCGCGACCTGACCAGTGCCATTACGTCGTTGAAATCGCGCGATTTGCAGAACCAGCCCGTTACCAGTCCCGATGCGCTTTTACAGGGTAAAGCGGCTGGTGTTCAGGTAGTTCAGAACTCCGGTACTCCGGCGGGTGAAATCTTTATTCGTATTCGGGGAACAGCTTCGTTGCTGGGCGAAACCCGGCCTCTGTACGTGGTCGATGGCGTGCCGCTCAACAACTTCGGTGGTACGGTGCTCGACGCGGGCGGGCAGCGGCAATCGGCATTGGCTGACATCAATCCGAACGATATTGAAAGCATCGACATCCTGAAAGATGCAGCCGCAGCCGCCATTTACGGCGCACGGGGCAGCAACGGCGTGGTGCTGATTACGACCAAGCGGGGCCGTTCGGGTAAAGCACGGTTCAACTTCGACGCCTACACGGGTGTGCAGAGCGTAACCAAAAAACTCGATCTGCTCAATGGCGATCAGTTTGTGGAACTGCTACGCGAATCGCTCACCAACCGGGGCCGTAATCCGCTCACCGAGTTTCCGTTCAGCGAGGTAAAACCCACTGGCATCAACACCAACTGGCAGGACGAGATTTTCCGCACGGCACCCATCAGTAACTACAATCTGTCGGTAGCAGGCGGCAACGACAAAGTCAGCACGTTTGCATCGCTGGGTTATTTTCGGCAACAGGGTACGGTAATTGGTCAGGATTACAAACGGTATAACCTGCGCATCAACCTCGATTACCAGGCTACTGACCGGCTCAAAATCGGCACCAGTACGTTGTTGAGCAATGCCCTCCAAAATCGCGTTGCCAACGATTTCAGCGGCTTTTCGATTTTGGCGAATGCGCTCACGCGCAACCCCAACCTGCCCGTGCGTAACCCCGACGGCACCTACCCGCTCGACCCGCTGCTGAACGAAAACCCGGTGATGCTGGCCAATGATATTCTGGCCCAGAGCAATCAGAAGCGCGTCATTGCCAACCTCTATGCCGAGTACCGAATCCTGAATAACCTGACGTTCCGAACCACCTTCGGCATCGATAACCTCGACGACCGGCAGGAGCGGTTCGTGCCGAGCTACGTGATTGCCCGCAACGGACGCGCCGAAGCTTTAGCCGTTGACGCCGACCAGTTTACCTACGTAACCGATAATACGCTGACCTACCGGAAGCAGTTTGGCGATCATACGCTGTCGGTGCTGGGCGGGTTCGGGTTTCAGCGGTCGCAGTCGAATTTCTTGCAGGCGGGCGGGCAAACGGCTGGCTCGAACATCATCAAAACCATCGCCATTGCCGACCCGTATATTCCGCTTCACAACATCTCGGAGTGGGCTTTGCTGTCGTATTTTGGTCGGGCCAGCTACAATTACAAAGACAAATACCTGGCCGATGCCAGTTTTCGGGTCGATGGCAGCAGCCGGTTCGGGGCCAACAAACGCTACGGCGTATTTCCGGCCTTGTCGGTAGGCTGGCGTGTCTCGGAAGAGCCATTCCTGAAAGGAAGTTCGGTTGTCAACGACCTGAAAATCAGAGCAGGATACGGCGTTACGGGCAATCAGGAAGGGCTGGGTGGCGACTATCCCGCACTGGCCCTTTACGGCACTGGCCGCAACTACGATGGCAACCCCGGCATTGGGCAAGCCAATATCCCGAACCCCGAACTCGGCTGGGAATCGACCGCAGCGGCCAACGTAGGCGTCGACGTGTCGGTGCTTAACAACCGCATCGCGTTCACGGCAGAAGCCTATCTGAAACGTACCACCGACCTGATTTTTGAACGGCAACTGCCCTGGACGTCGGGTTTTGGTGGCATTGGCAACGCCAACATTGGGGCCATGGAAAACCGGGGGCTTGAGTTCACGCTCAACACCCGCAACCTGACGGGCGCGTTTAAATGGACGACCAATTTTAACATCTCGTTCAACCGCAACCGAATTACGGCCCTGCCCAACAACGGTCGGCTGGGGTCCGATTTCATCTTCAAACTGCCCGATGCTTACGGCGTTGAAGGCCCTTACAGCATTTACCGCATCGGTGAGTCGGTCGGTAATTTCTACGGCTACCGGTTCTTCGGCGTGTATGCCACCGACGAAGACGTGCCGCGCATTCCTGACACCCCCGACCGGCGCGTTACCGACCTCTACGAACGTGGAGTACGCGGGGGAGAAGCCTCGTTTCAGGATGTTAATAACGATGGGTTTATCTCGCGCAACGACGACCGCGTGCTGATTGGAAACGCGCTACCGCTGCACATCGGCGGTATTACCAACACGTTCAGCTACAAAGGTTTTGAGCTGAGCGCGGTGATTAACTGGTCGTATGGCAATAGCATCTATAACATGACGCGGGGCGTATTGACGGGTATGATTGAAGACCTCAATCAAAGCACCGAAGTGCTGACCCGCTGGCGTAAATCGGGCGATGTCACCAACGTACCCAAAGCCCTGTACGGCTCAAACTCGCTGAGTGGTGCGGCTCCTACCGACGTATCGAGCCGCTACCTCGAAGACGGTTCGTTTCTGCGGTTCCGCAACATCACGCTGAGCTATAACCTGCCGCAGCCACTCATTAACCGCGCTGGTTTGAGCAACGCCCGGTTGTACGTAAGCGGTCAGAACCTGATTACCATTACGAATTACAGCGGTTTCGACCCCGAAAGCCAGAACACGGGCGGAGGTCGCATTCCGTCGCTGGGCGTCGATTACCTGACTCAGCCACAGGCGCGGGTCGTTACGTTTGGGTTGAGCGTAGGATTTTAAAAAAAATACCTCCAACCCCCTGAAGGGGGCTATCCCGACCCTAAAGGAGTTAGAAGAAGCCCCCTTCAGGGGGTTGGGGGCGAAAACATACGAGTAATGAAAACGATTTATAAACTGTCTCTTTGCGCGGCCCTGTTGGGAGTGTCAGGCTGCGCCGACCAATTAGAACTGGCACCGCCGAGTGCCATTGTGGCTCCCAACTTCTGGAAAACGGCGGGCGATGCCGAAGCGGGCCTGATGAGTGCCTACAGCGGGATGCAGAACCCGATGTGGCAAAATTTTGTGACGGTGCCGCTGGTTTTGGCCGACGACGTGCGGGCCAACAGCGGGGGTAATTTTACCCGCCACGAAGGGTTTGTGGCTACGCCTGTACACGGCAATATTCAGGACGTTTGGCGGGAGACGTATTTCGCCATTCATGCCGCTAACGACGTAATCGCCAACGCACCGGCCATCAACGACCCGGCTCTGAACAAAGACCGCGTGCTGGGCGAAGCTTATTTTATTCGGGGCTGGGCGTTTTATCAGCTCACGCTGCTGTTCGGAAAGATTCCGCTGCCGCTACAGCCTTCAAAATCGGCAACGCAGGATTTCAATATCAAACGTAGTGAAGTAGCGGAGGTGTATCAGCAGATTTTCAAAGACTTGCTCGAAGCCGAGAAACTGTTGCCCACTACGCACACTAACCGGGCACGGGCGGCCAAAGGGTCGGCGCGGGCGTGGCTGGCAAAAGCCTATCTGCAACAGCCGCAACCCGATTATACCAAAGCGTTAGCTGAATGCGAGGAAATTATGGCCGATACCCAATACCGGTTGTTGCCGGGAACCAACTACGCCGATATTTTTACGGCGGGCAAGCAAAATACGGCGGAAACCATTTTTGAACTATCGTTCCGGCCCAGCACGGCTACCGAAGGCCACGGTCTCGACCGGGAGTTTGTACCGTTTCAGGGTGCCGACTTCCGGGTGCGGCCTACGACCAACATTATCAACGCGTTCGCGGCCAGCGTCGGCGACTTGCGGGCACCCGTCACGCTGGGCTTGCACAACAACAACCGGTATATCAAAAAGTACGAACAGGCACCACCCACCACTACCAACCGGGGCTTGCAGGCTTGTAACGTAGTGTTTTTGCGGCTGGCCGATATTGTGCTGCTCCGGGCCGAGTGTCTGAACGAACTGAACCGCACCGCCGAAGCTATTCCGTTCCTGAACCAAATCAGAACCCGCGCCGGGCTGGCTGCTACCACTGCCACCACAAAAGCGCAGGTGAAGCAGGCCATCGAAGACGAACGGTTTCTTGAACTGGCCTTCGAGCCGCACCGCTGGTATGACCTCATCCGCTGGAATAAAGCCGTGGGTGGTGTGCCTAATCTGACCGAAGCTAATCGCGCCCGCATTCTGTGGCCCGTACCGTCGCGGGAGTTGGATTTAAACCCGAATCTGGACCAGAATCCGAGTTACTAACTTACACCCCACCCCAACCCCTCCCCGTTAGGGAGGGGCTAAAACCATCCGGTTCGCAAAGCCCCTCCCTAAAGGGGAGGGGTTGGGGTGGGGTTAACATAACACGATGGCTAACCGAAGAGAATTTTTGACAAAAGCGAGCCTGCTGGCCGTGGGTTCATTGGCGGGCGTAATGCCGGGCTATGCGGCCCCAACGGACATCCCCACCGACATCACCATCAAGGATGTAAAAGGACTGGTGTTTCAGGACGGCTACGACCGGGGCGTGTACGTGCGCATCGAAGCCTCAGACGGTACGGTGGGCTGGGGCGAAAGCAGTGCCAACGGCATTCGGGCCGTGCAAACCATTATCAATGACCTGCTGAAACCACAGGTGCTGGGTAAAAGCCCTTTCGACACCGAACAACTCTGGGAACAGATGTTCTGGAAAAACGTAGACCTGGGGTCGGGTGGGATTCTGACGTACGCCGTGGCTGGCGTCGATTGTGCGCTCTGGGACCTGAAGGCTAAATTCCTCGGTGCCCCCGTTCACCAGCTCATCGGCGGTAAATTTCGCGACCGTGTACCGGCCTACGCCGGATTTGGCATCGGGGGCGGAAAAATGTCGGTCGATGATGCCATAAAACAGGCCGTCAAACTGGGCGAAAAGGGATTCAGAACGGTGAAAATCAGGGCGCAAATCCGCGAATACAACATCAACCCCAAAGACGACCCCAGCCTGAACTATTACACAGCCATTCGGAAAGAGTTGCCCGATTCTGTGAATCTGTTTCTCGACCCCAACGAAGGCTACACGGGCTACCGGGCTATCGAAATAGGCAAACGACTCGAAGGCATGGGCATGACGATTTACGAAAGCCCATGCCCCAACGAGAACCTCGAAGATCTCGCTACGGTGGTCGATGCGCTGACGATTCCGGTGATGGCTGGCGAGAAGTGCTACACCCGCTGGATGGTGCAGGACCTGATCGTGAAAGGCAAACCCGACATGGTCAATACCGATTTTATCAAGTCGGGCGGCATTACCGAAGGACTGAAAATCTGCCACATAGCAGGCTTGCACCACAAGCCCGTGGTGCCACACAACACCAAGCCGATGCAGGGCAGCGCGGCTACCATGCAGATTCTGGCGTCGATTCCCAACTGTGGGCCGCTGGTGGAGTACATCGAAGCCGACAAATACAAAACCATCTGCTCGATTTTCGACGAAGGGATTGAGTTTAAGAACGGTGAGATGCTGTTGCCCAAAGGCAACGGACTGGGATTAGTGATTAATGAAAAACGGGCTAAAGCGTTATTTAAGTACTGATTATCAACAGTATGAACTATAAAAAACTGACAGGTTTCAGAAAGTGTATTGCCTGCTCAAGCCTGTTTATCGGCATATTACCCACGTATGCACAAGTCGGCGGGTTGCGGTTGTCGGTCATTGCCGAACGGCCTTCGCGTCAGGTTGTAGCCGCCTATGAAGGAGCTGATAGAGGAACGGGCAATACGTCCATTGCCTTCGACTCTGCCGATATTTATAAATGGTCGGGTACTTCTAAAGAGAGAGCCGAAAGTTGGGGTTATTTTACGACAGATGGCCGCGAAGTGCCGTACATCAAACGCGACCGCGATCTGGGGCAGACGTTTCTTTACACCGGAAAAACGCTCAAAACGCTTACAGCCATTACGGTGGCAACGGGCTATGGCACCAACGCCGTTCGGCTAAACACGTATCAAAAAGCCGTCTCGATTCAGATTTTTGCCGTTTCGGGCGAGCCGGTGCCGAACGACAATGGTTCAGACGCTACAACCGAAGCCTTCCACGGCTTTCCGCACAACCGCATGGGTGATTCGATTCTGCACCACCGCGACGATTATTTTACGGGCGAAACCTACACCTCGCTGGCCGTGTTTTCGGGAGCCGTTTTTCCCGGCAAACGCGCTTTTGGCTTTGCTACCGAAACAGAAGCCGTATCGCCCGACCATCCCCGGCTGAAGGGCCGATTGCTCCGCTTCAACTTGCCCGCCAGCAAGCCTGTTGTGCTAAAGCCCGGTACGCGATACGCTTTTCTGATAATGCTCGACCGGAAGGGCGACGAATGTGGCTTTACGTTAGCGAATAACTACTACGGCACGTACCCCGACGGACACGGCATCCGGCGCGATGGCAACGGCGTGTTTCCGCCCGCTGCGGCAGACCCGGCGAGAGCGTTTACTGACCCGGCCAATGCCAACGCTTATACATCGGCGCACTTTCCGGCAGATTTTGCGAAGCGAACGGCCATTCCACCCGGCACCAACGGCTACCCCGACGTATGCACCTGGCGCGATTTGTTGTTTTACGTTGAAGCCAAGTAGAGACGCATAGTTGCGTCTTTACTTCTTTGCGTTTTTACTTCACAGAAAATATGATAAAACGCTTGATTTTCCTGGCATTATTGCCCGCAGCGGCTCTGGCGCAGGAGCCGATTTACAATCCCGACGTGCCGGAGGTTTTTCCGGTCTGGCACCGTGTGGCCGATTTTGCGCCCGCCCTGCGTTCGGTAGAGTCGGCCCGGATTTCGCCCGACGGTCGGGTGGCGGTGTCGGCGTCGAAGTTTGGCCCGGCTATTCGGGTGTGGCGCGTGGCCGACGGTACGCTGCTCTGGGAGAAAGACCAGCCTTCAGAAGTTGAATGCGTAGCGTTCGCGCCCGACGGCAAGCGTTTCGTAACGGGCGATGAGGAGTTTATGGTTACGGTCTGGGATACGCAAACGGGCAACATCGTCAAGCGGTTCGAGGTCGATAGCGGGCTGGACGGTATTACGTGGTCGCACGATGGCAAGCTGATTGCAGCAGGTTCTGAAAAGGGCGACGTACTGTTCTGGAACGCCGATACGTTCGCACCGATGGGCAAACTCAACGTTGGTTCAACGGTGAACTCGCTCGATTTCACCCGCGACGATAAGCGGCTGGCCGTGGCGGGCAACAGTCAAACGCCCAATCCCACGACGAAAAAAACCGACTATTTCGGATTTGTTCGGCTTATCGACGTGGGGCGAAAGCAGGTAATCCGCTCCTATGATGGTCCGGTGGGGTCAATTAAGTCAGTACGTGTATCGACCGACGGGCGGCTGGTGGCGAGTGGCGGCTTCGACAACGTGGCCCGCGTGCATGAACTCGAAACCGGTAAATTGCTGCACAGTTTTGCCGAACCGCTCAAGATAGAAGCCGTAGCCTTAACCGGCGACGGTAATTTTCTGGTCACGGGCGGGCATCAGCGCAAAATCACCTTCTACCGCCTGCGCGACGGACAAAAAGTACTGGAGCAGCCCAGTCCCCGGACTGAGTACCTCGATTTTTCGGCAGATGGCCGACTGTTGCTCACGGCCCATGAAGACAGCGGTCTGTTATCGCTGTATTTAATGCAGTCGAATCTGCAACATCAGCCTGATTTGTACCATAAATTAGAGGTGAAGTACCTGCGAAACCGGGATTTGAAAAAGAGGTGATTCTAAGCAACGGCAAAACCGGAAAAAGCACGGGCGGCTGGTGCTACAAACCCCAATACAATATCCTGACGATCAACGCCATCGGCCATAAGTTCATCGACAATCTCGCGCTCTGTATTGTTACATTGAATCCATATCTTACCGTCGATCAAATCGAAATGAAAGATTGGGCCAAAAAGATAGTGATTACCCCGCCAACCCGACGAGAGCAACTGAAAACTGTTGTTTTCCCGGTCGATCAACACCCGCCGTTGTACCTCGTCATGGTAAATTTCCTGGCTGGTTTCGGCTACGTAACGACGCATAAAATTAATAACAGCGTCCTGATAACGGGTTAGCTTTTCCATTGTACTATCTTGTTTTGATGAGGGTCATAAACAATCACCTTAGCACCGATGCGTTCCAGTGACTTTTGAATAACATTTTTCTGAAAAAACCGATTCCAAACATCCTCCGGTATGGCTAAATACAGTATACGTTCGGGGTCCTGAATTGACATAGCCACATAGTAATCATTAAACTGCCCGACCGCTTTATGAAACTCATTGATTGTCGAAGGACCAGCAAAGCTTTTTATTTCTACCGCAATTTTTGTGGTGCCTTTCTCAGCAGCTATGAGCATTTCTGCTCCGAGATCAATCTCGTAGCCCACTTCTTCAACCCGCATGGAATATGGGTCGTGTGTAATAGACCAGCCGTCTTTTTCGAGGGCTTTCCGAACGTTGTTGTGGTAAAGATCGCGAGCCATTTGAGTTTTTTAAACAAAGATAACAGGTTGGCATAAACACACTGCCGATGTAAATGAACGTATGTATGTCAACCCCCCGACGCCATTTTCTGAAATCGGCTTTGCTGGCTCCAACGTTGCCCGCGCTAACCGGTCGCGAAAGTGCTCCCGCCGTTGCGCCCGGTGTACCGCTGAAAATCAAAGACGTGCGCACCATCGTACTGGCCGACCGGCTGACACTTGTCCAGATTTTTACCGATCAGGGTGTGGTGGGTTTTGGCGAGTGCAGCCCTATGAGCGCGAAAATCATTGCCGAAACCGTGTCGGTCATGCGCGATACGCTGCTGGGCGAAGACCCGCGCAACATCGAATACCTTTGGGAGCGGCTGTATATCAACACCTACAAACTGGAAGGTCGTAGTGCGGGCATTGCCCTCAGCGGCATCGATCTGGCTTTGTGGGATATTCTCGGCAAGGTAGCCAATCTGCCTGTACACAATCTTATGGGCGGAGCCTACCGAAGCGTAGTGCCAGTTTATTCAACGCTGTTTCGTGAATCTTCGCCCGAAAACATGGCTCGCCGGGCGCAGGCTGCCGTAGCGTCGGGGTTTACAACGCTGAAACTCCAGGTTGCCACGCGCTGGGGCTTCGACGCTAAACCCGATACCTCGATTGCCGTTATCGAAGCCGTGCGGAAAGCCGTTGGCGATCAGATTGATCTGGTGGTCGATGCCAACTCGGGCTGGAGCGTACCCACGGCCATTCGGCGGTGCCGCGACATGGAACCTTACCGCATCTCATGGCTCGAACAGCCTACACCCGAACGCGACTTAGCCGCCGTGGCCGAAATCTGCCGCGCTACCGATATTCCGATGGGATTCGGCGAAGAAGAATGGTCGGTCTGGCGGTTTAAAGACGCGCTGGTGGCCGGTGCTGCCGATATTCTCCAGCCCGACCCAATCAAATCGTCGGGGCTGACGGGCTGCAAAAAAGTGGCGGTGCTGGCCGAAGCTTTCAGTAAAACCCTGACGCCCCATAACACCAGCCGACACCTCGGCATGGCCGCTACGCTTCACCTGATTGCGGCCTCGCCCAATGCCCGCAGCCCACACGAATGCACGATTCTGCCCGATGAAGCCGCTGCCAAACCAATGGATCAGAACGCCAGCCGCAAAACAACCGAAGCCTCGTTTGCCCCCCGCGCATCCGACGCCGAAGACGTGCTGCGACGGGAGTTGCTGACAGAGCCTTTTGTGGTCAGAAACAGCGCATTAACCGTACCAACCGGGTCGGGCTTAGGGGTTAAGCTCAACGTAAACGTGGTAAAGAAATACGCCAGTGGCCCGGTCGATATTACCGAACAAATGTGAACCCCATGAACCGACTCGAGTTTCTAAAAACCGCCAGTGCAGCCGCCCTTCTGGTTTCGGGTGCCCCCCCAACTGACGCGCAGGCTGGCACAACTGCCCCTAATGACGCGCTGCCCACCTGGCCGCTGCCCGATTTGAAAAAAGCCATTACCAGTCCGGTTAAGATTCGGTCGGTTGAGTTGATGAAAACGCAAAACCGGCTATTGCTGATGGTTACGGCGGAAGACGGTACGCGGGGCATCACGCAGTGCAACGACCGTATGCCCAACCTGACGTCGCTGCTGAAAGGGCTGGTTTTGCCGCATTTTGTGGGGCAGGACGCCCGCGACCTGCCCCAGTTAGTCGATAACGCATACCGGCTTAACAGCAACTATAAATACGCCGGTATGCCGCTCTGGAACTGCATCGGCTCGGTCGAAATTGCAACCTGGGATTTGCTCGGGCGGCTGGCTCAGAAGCCGGTCTACGCGCTGCTGGGTAAGCCCGTTCGGCAGGAGTACCCGGTGTATATTTCAGACTGGTATCGGGGGGGCGAACCCGCCGAAGGCGTAGTGGACCGGCTGCTCGAAAAAATGGCGGCTACCGGGGCTAACGGCGTGAAAATCAAACTCGGCGGGCGCATGGTGAATACGCCCGAAGACGACGCCCGAACCCGTATGTATGTGCCGCTGGTTCGGAAAAAGTTAGGCGATAAAGCCATTATTTATGCCGATGGAAATGGGTCGTTTACCCCGAAAGAAGGCATCGAAACCGGTAAGTTTCTGGAAAACTACGGCGTAGCGATTTTTGAAGAACCCTGCAATTTTGAGGATGAAGAGGGGATGCGGCAGGTGAATCAGGCTCTGACCAAAATCAAACTGGCCGGGGGCGAACAGGACAGCAGCCTGTACCGCTTCGAGCGGATGGCCCGCACCAGCGTGTATGACCTCTACCAGCCCGATCTGTATTACAACGGCGGCATTTTACGGGCGTTACAGGTAGCCGAAATCGTGCGAAAATACGGCAAGCTGATAGCTCCGCACACGCCCAAAGCCGACCCGCTCATTGCACCTTTCTGGCAGTTTGCGGCACTGGCTCCGAACCTGTACGGCCTTCAGGAGTTTGTTTACAATCCCAGCGAAAAACCGGCGTCATGGTTTACGCCCAACATGCGCGTTCAGAACGGCAACATGCCCATTCCAGCCACGCCGGGGCTGGGTATCGAGTACGATGAGGGAATCTGGAAACAGGCCGAGAAAATCGTGTGATATAACATGCCTGTTCCTACTTTAATTTCTGCCTGAACAGGTCGATAAGTGGCTGATTACCCTCGCTGGCGACGGGCAACCGACCGTAGCCGGGGTAGATACCGAAACTGTCTTCGTGATAGGCATGATATGTAAAGTGCAGATTATTCGGTCTGGCAATGTCCAGTACGTCGCTGACCCATTGCACTCCGCCTTTGTTGTTGTCGAAACAAGGATCGCCCACGCCAAACTCACCCATAAACAGCGGCACGTTATTGCGCTTGCCCCAGTCGAGGTAAGGCTGGATGTTTGCGAGCATGTACATTTTATCGCGGGTAAACACCGGTTGGTCGCTGGTTTCAAAATCAGCCCGTAGCCGGACTGTGGCCGTAGCGGGTAAGTTGCTGGTTTTCATCCATCCGCTGATGCGGTACGCGTAGCCCTGCTTAGGCGCGAACGGCAAGGCATAGCAACCGGCGTTGGCGTCTTCGGTTGTACCGGTGAAACGCAGCGACTTAGCGTCGCTGTGTCCCTCCGACGCCAATTGCCAACCGCCCGTGTTGTTGCTCGACCAGAAGTACCAGCCGTTCTGGTCGTTGAGGGGTTGCCACAGCACGTCGCGCACGAACTGCCCGTTGGTAGTATACTCTTTCACCACTACGTCGTCGAGCCAGACGGCACCCCCACCTACTTTCGACACCTGAATAACGGCCTTTGCCAACTTCATCTTCGGATCGGCAACGGTGTAGTTTGTACCCTCGTAGTACGTCCAGTCCGAGCTACCGGCAGCGAGGGCCGGGTTGTTGAACGAGGCCGCGTACCAGCGGGCGTCTGACGGAGCATATACCCGATTCGGGTCAGGGTAGGCACCGCCGTCGCCGAGGTTGGTCCACGACATCAACTGGTGGGTATATTCGTGCGGGTCGTAGGTATGAAACTGGTAGAGTACGTTGCTGTCGTTAATCAGAAACATATTCCGCTCGCCGTTGAAGTCCTTCCACTCGTTATTGATGGCGTTGACTCGCTCGATCACAACGAGGTGGTTGCGGTCAACGGTACGGATGGCGTCGGTAATTTGTTGCGCCAGTGTTTTCCACTGGTCGATGCTACGGGTGGTGTTGGGTTCGTTGACGAGGTCGTAGCCACCAATCACGGGTTCGGTGGCATAGCGTTGGGCGATGGCCTTCCAGAGTGCCGTAAGCCGTTTCTGGTTCTCAGGTACGTCCCACAGTGCCTTCCCGTTGCCCTGCGACTGATAGCCACCCTGGGGCGCGTGCATATTCAGAATGAGGTAGATGCCGTGCTTTTTCGCCCACGCTATGTTCTGATCGAGCCAGGCCCAGCCGGTTTGTTTGTACACGTATGGTCTGGCATCATCCTCAAAGAACGTATAGTTCAGATAGAACCGGACGGCGTTCATGCCCATGTCGCGCACCCGCTCATAATCGACTTCGGTATGGTGCGTTGTGGGCGGCACAGGCGCGTTGCTCCAGATTTCGTTACCAAACGCTACGCCCCGCAACCAGATGGGCTGTCCGTCGGGGCCAAGCAGACGGGAGCCATCGCGCCGGATAACGGCCATTCGTGCACCAGAGGCTTCTGCCGCTGCATCGGTCGGCGTTACCCCGTCGGTGGTTGGGCCGGGTTTGCAGGCGTAGCACAAGGCTACAAAAACGAACCAGATAAGTTTGTTCATGGCTGATAAAGCGTTGGTGAATTCTGGCAATGTACCGATAATTGAATAACCCAACAACCTGCTGGTCACTATCTTATCAAAGCGAATACATCAGCCGAACCTGACCCTGAAGCTGGTAGGAAACGGTCCGGTTATACCGAATAAATTGATCGCCTTGGGGTCGGAACCGCCAGACCAGCAGCGGTTGTGCCATCAACGACCAACGCTCCGTCAGCCGATAGGCGATGCCTGCACCCAGCAGGGGCTGTACAGTAAGTTCGTTACCAAAGTT
Organism: Spirosoma montaniterrae; assembly: GCF_001988955.1. Taxonomy (NCBI): domain Bacteria; kingdom Pseudomonadati; phylum Bacteroidota; class Cytophagia; order Cytophagales; family Cytophagaceae; genus Spirosoma; species Spirosoma montaniterrae. The sequence goes on from NZ_CP014263.1 coordinate 1,621,536, forward strand.
GATGCGGAATTCCCGGAAGCTCGAACCGGCTTCGGGTTTAAACACCGTGCTGCCGCCAAACGACCCCTGTATGCCCACGGAAACCAAAGGCGAGAATCGGCGGTCAGAAAAACGATAATTGACCAGCAACGGAACGGCCCAGCCTGAACTGATAACGCGGGCCGACGTATTTGCCGACCCAAACGAATAAGGCTGTTTGCTACGCGACTGGCTGAACCAGATACCGGTTGAAACGCTCCAGCGCGGAGTGAACGCATAATCAGCCGATGCGCCCACGATAGCAGCCCAACCGGAAGAACGCTGGTCGAAATCGGTGGAAACAAGCTGGCCGTTCTGATTAGGGGCCGTAAAGGTTAAATTAGTGTGGCTATAGTTAAAGGCCGGAGCCGCCACCACGCCCACCGAAAAACGTTTTTGCGCGAAGGTTGGCGCAACACAGACGCAAAGCAGACTGAACAAAAGCGGAAACCGGGTTTTCATACAGCATCGAGTAGAGTTTGTTAAGGATGCCGTAATGTACAATAAAACCCGGTAAACGGGAAGCAAGCGGGTGTGGGATAAAAGCGGATTCGGGGGAAATTAATCCGGTAGCTGGTCAAGAATGGCCGCCAGTTCGGTTGGCAGCGCAAAGTACGCGCTGTGTCCGCAGTTCATCGAATAAACCTGCCGAACCTGACTGTTGGCGGCTACCATGCGTCGCTGTAGCGTGTTGCCAACGCCCTGATCGGCAAGGGTTTCGATGTAAAATTTTGGCACCCGGCCAAAGTTAGCGTCGGTCAGTTCTACCTTTGTCTGGAAAGCGGCTAATGGTTCGGGCCTTGCTTTGGCTTTGACTAAGGCTTTAATTTCGTCGGAACAATCGCCCGCAAAGACCTGTACGGCCACTTCTTCGGGCAGCGAGGCACTCGAATAATCAGGCGCGAATTGCAGGTTTGGGCCAATCAGACTTTCAGCGTCGCTACCGGCCAGTGTCTGTAAGTCATCGCCATTTTGGGGCAGATAGGCCGACAGATATACCAATTTGGCGAGTCTGTCGGGCAGTTGTTCAGCAACGGCGGAGATAACCATACCGGCCATGCTGTGACCAACGAGCGTTACCGGCCCGGCTTCGGCGGTAATGCGCTGGCTCACCGCATCAACGTACTGCGCGAACGTTACTGAACCGGGGGGCGTGGGGTCGTCGCCGTGGCCGGGCAGGTCGAGCGTGATGACCGTATGTCCCGCCTGTTCGAGCAGCGGTTTTACCAACTGCCAGGCATATTGGCCCGCAAAAGCACCGTGGACAAGCACAAATGTTGTTTTCATGTCAGGTTTGTGTTTTGGTTTTGAATAGATCGCCAACCGACCGAGGAGGAGACAGCAGCGCGATAACACCCGCAAATGTCTGTTATTCAAGTGTATTCTGCCCGGTATAGAAGTGGGTATTCTGGGTATAAATCTCAGCCCAGCCGGTGTTTGCGACGGTAAGTCGAGGGAGACGCGCCCATAGCTTTTCGGAAAAACTTAGCTAAATGCGACGTGTCGGTGAAGCGAAGCTGGTAGGCAATTTCTGACATCCGCAGGTCGGTGTAGCGTAGCAGTGCCCTGAGTTCCATCAGCAGCATATCATCAATTAGTTCGCCGGGGCTTCGGCCTGTTTCGTCTTTCACCATCTTGTGCAGATGGCTTACCGAAACAGCCAGTATATCGGCATACTCCTTCACACTCCGGCGCGTAACGTACTGTTGGCCCACTAATTTTTTGTACCGCGTCACCAGCGGTGAGTGGCTGACACTCGCCGAACCGGGCGAAATACGCTGTCGGCTATAGCTGCGTTTGGCGGTAATAAAAATGAGATTGAGCAGCAATTTAATCCGGCGGCTGCGGTCGGGCCAGTGGTTCAGCACTTCATCGGAGATGTCGAGCAGCAACGCTTTGATGGCATCGGCTTCGTTCTGGGCCAGCCGAAAAAAAGGCACCTGTTGGTAGTCGAAAAACGGATAGGCCGCTGCCAACTGACTGTCGGTCAGCAACTCGTCTATAAAATCAGACGTGAAAACAAGGTAGTACGCGTCAAGGTCAGCGGATTTGTTTCGCAACCAGAAGAGCTGATTCGGCGTGTGGAAGTGAATACTGTTTGGTTCGTGCGTGAATTTTTCCAGCCCAATATGCACATCAACAGAGCCGCGTAAACACAGCGCGACCCGGTACACGTTTGACTTTAGCGGGCCAATCTCATCGCGCAAATTAACGCAGGAATACAACCCAAACCCACCATCGATCAGCACAGCCTGATTGTCTGAACCGAAGCCCGTATCGGCAACGGCTGTTTTGTGAATATAAAAATACGGCTCGTCAAGAACGAACGACGGAATGTCGGCAAGGGGCGTCAAGGCAGTTATGGTTCTAAAGAGTAGCTTCACACCATACAAACCAACGCGGTAGAATGTTTCTGCCTGACTCTTTTCTCATTGAGAAAAGTCAACGCTGCCATCGGGCAGCGCACTGTTTACCGCTAACTGTTTACTGCTCACTGAATTATGCGTTCGCAGGATTGGTTTGGCCGCACCGGAAAAGACGGCTTTATTTACCGGGCCTGGATGAAAAATCAGGGATTTCCGCACCACGAGTTCGAGGGAAAACCCGTTATCGGCATTTGTAATACCTGGTCGGAACTGACGCCCTGCAACGCGCACTTCCGCGAACTGGCCGAAGCCGTAAAGCGGGGCGTGTGGGAAGCGGGTGGTTTTCCGCTCGAATTCCCGGTAATGTCGCTGGGCGAATGTCAGATAAAACCCACAGCTATGCTGTTTCGCAACTTAGCCAGCATGGACGTGGAAGAAAGCATCCGGGGCAACTCGCTCGATGCCGTAATTCTGATGTGTGGCTGCGATAAAACCACGCCCTCGCTCGTGATGGGAGCCTGCTCGGTCGATTTACCAACGATGGTTATTTCGGGCGGGCCGATGCTGGCGGGCCGGTTCCGGGGCCGCAAAATTGGCACGAGCGACGTGTGGCGGTTTGCCGAAGCCTACAAAATGGGCGAGATGAGTCAGGCCGATTTTATTGCCGCCGAAGCCAGCATGGCCCGCAGCCCCGGCCATTGCGCCGTGATGGGCACGGCTTCTACGATGGCTGCAATGGTCGAGTCGCTGGGGCTGGCCCTGCCCGACAACGCCACGATTCCAGCCGCCGATTCGCGCCGGAAAGTGCTGGCCCACATGACCGGCGTTCGGGCCGTTGAACTGGCCCGACAAAACATAAAACCGTCGGATATTCTGACCCGGCAGGCGTTCGAGAATGCCATCATGGTAAACGCGGCTTTAGGCGGTTCAACCAACTTCATCATCCACCTGATGGCAATAGCCGGTCGGGTGGGGGTTGATTTATCGCTTGATGATTTCGATACACTGTCGGCCAAAATTCCGCTGCTGGCAAACCTGCAACCGTCGGGCGAACATTTTGTGGAAGACCTGTTTTATGCCGGTGGTCTGCCTGCCATTATTCGCGAACTGCGCTCATTCCTGCACAACGACGCCATGACCATAAACGGCAATTCGCTGGGCGAAAACTGCGCTGAAGCCCAATGCTACGACCCGGCGGTGATTGCGTCAGTCGAACACCCATTCAAACCCGAATCGGGCGTGGCGGTGCTACGGGGTAATTTGTGTCCCAACGGGGCCGTGCTGAAACCCTCGGCGGCCTCGCCCCACCTGATGCAGCACACGGGCCGCGCGGTGGTATTCGAGGATATCGACGACTACAAAGCCCGCGTCGATGACCCCAATCTGGACGTTGACCCCGACTGTGTGCTGGTACTCAAAAACGTGGGGCCGCGTGGCTATCCCGGAATGCCCGAAGTGGGCAACATGCAGCTACCGGCCAAAATTCTGGCCCTCGGCGTTCACGACATGGTGCGAATTTCGGACGGACGCATGAGTGGTACTGGCTTCGGCACGGTGGTGCTGCACGTATCGCCCGAAGCGGCTGTTGGCGGCAATCTCGCGCTGGTGCAAAACGGTGATCTCATCACGCTCGACGTACCGAACCGAAGTCTGCATCTGCACGTTTCCGACCAAGAGCTGGCCGGGCGGCTTGTTCATTTCAAACCGCTCGACCTCGGCTATCATCGCGGCTACGTGAACCTCTACGTGCGGCACGTAACGCAGGCCCACGAAGGGGCCGATCTCGATTTTCTGCGGGGCGGCTCCGGCAGCGTAGTGAAGCGCGATTCACATTGACGATATTTCGTTGCGTAAGGGGGCGACTACGAAATGAAACATGCCACTACCCCCGAAATACGTTGCCGCCGTGCGGGGTTGACTGGCGCGACAGAGCCTCGAACGCCTGCGCGTTCTCGGCGATGAATCGGTTAAACGAGTCTCTTAGAAAAAGCCAACTACCGGCGACTGCGTGAGACAATTGATTTTCTATATGGCGAAATTTAAGAACTTGCATAGTCGTAAAAATTTGTTCAGAATCAACGTGCTGCACACTCGGCTGCACGTTCCTGTTGACGACAAAGTAACAGGAGCGTTTCCCTAAAAAATTCGCTATTCTTGGTTTTGTACAAAAAGTACCTTTAAAATAGCAGCGAATAGTTGAAGGGTGATGAAGATTCTTGATTGGGTACAATGAAAATTTGGGGCATTTTTTTGGTTGTTACCCGTTCGTGACGTAAAAAAGAGTGAGCTTTGATCGAATAGCCTTCTTCTACGATGGTCTGGCCTGGCTGGTGTTTGGCAATTGGCTGCAACGTGCCCAGCTAACGCACCTCCATCAACTGGCTGCCAGAGCCGATGCCCAACCCCCGATTGTATTACTGCTGGGGGGCGGCACGGGCTGGCTGCTCAAACCGCTGCTGGCCCTGCTACCCAACAGCCGGGTTGTTTACCTCGAAGCATCGGCCCAAATGCTGGCCCGGTCGAGTGAACGCATGGCGCGGCAGGGTTTGGCCGGGACGGTCGAGTTTCGACTGGGCGACGAAACAAACCTATATCCCGGCGAACAGTTCGATATGATTTTCACGCCTTTTGTACTGGATTTATTTACGAATCAAGCCCTTGAAAACCAGTTGATTCCGCGCTTGCAGGCCGCGCTCAAACCCGACGGTCTGTGGTTCGTCACCGATTTTGTGCATACAACCGTCTGGTGGCAGCGGGCTTTGTTGTGGTTGATGATTGCGTTTTTTCGCGCGACGGCAGGTATTGGCATCGGGCAGTTGGCCGATTGGCAGCAATGTTTAGCCGAAGCGGGTCTGATGCGAATAAAGGAGCAACGGCACGTTGGTGGGATGGTGTCAGCAGAGGTTTGGCGGGGTTGAAAATAGCTTACACGTCGGTCACTAATTTCTCCAGATTTATGGCTGTCGATGGCGTGGTTTCGGCTTTCAGAACCCGCTTCATGTAGGCCAGTGCTTCAGCCGTGTAGGCGGGCGAAGCAGCCACCACGCAGTCTTCGGGGACGAACAGTTTGTAGTCGCGCACGTAAGCGTCGTTGGCTGTAAACAACACGCAGGCATCAGCACTGATACCCGTCAGAATCAGTGTTTTAGCTTTCAGATAAGTTAGCAGCGTTTCGAGCGTAGTGGCGTAAAAAGCCGAGTTTTTTGGTTTCAGTACCGAATAATCGCCGGCGTCGGGACGGAGCAATTCGGCAATGGGCTGCCCCCGAACGCCATCGTTCAGGCAATGATCGAGCACTTCATTGAAATCCGAACGCCACCGGCCAAAGTTGTCGTTGACGTACACGACCGGAATGTTGAGGGCTTTGGCACGCTGTTTTAAGTCAGCAATGTGGTTGGCAATTTGTAAAGTAGGTTCGAGAAAATCCGGGCCTTCAGGAAATTCCAGATCATTAATCATATCGATAATCAGCAGGGCGACCGGTGCTGAATCGGGCGCGTTGCCGTGCAAATCGTCGCTTGCCTGAGCCATAACAAAAACGTTGAGTTGGTAAAACGTATAACCAAAAGCCGTTCAAGCTGTTTTTGTTTGGCAGGGCAGCGAGTTAAGCTGTTTTCAAAATATATTCAGCCCGAATGTGTAGCTGTTCGTGCAGCCGTTTGGCTAAATCCATATTGACTTTACGCTTGCCCGTTAAAACTTCTGATAAGCGGGTTTCTGTAATGCCCAACATTTTGGCTGTGTCACGCTGTCTCAAATTTTCCTGAAACATGCGTAAGCGTATCATCTCCGGTAGCGTTGCCGGTTCTACAGGCATAGGATAATGCTCTTCTTCATAACGCTCAACCAGCAACGAGAGCCGTTGAAGTTCAGCCAAATCCACTTCGGTCATGTTCGATGAGCCTTTCGCCAGAAAAACTTCAATCTCAGCCAAAGCCCGTGTGTATTGTTCCTGGGTCTCTATGGTCAGAATCATGTACAATGTTTATGCAACAACGCTTCGTCAGGCTGATGAAGCGTCTATTTTATCATACTCAGCGTGCGTGCCAATGAACCGTATAAAAACAGTTCGGACCGAAAAAATAATCCGAACAATAAGCCGATACTGATTACCTTTTATGTTAAACACGTAATTATCATTACCAACATAATCAACGGAGCCAAATGTATTTTTTACGTCCGATAGATTACGCCAGTCGGCAGCTTTTGTTTTCAAGTACCACTCGTTCAGCGCTTCAGTTGCCTGTGGTTTCGTTGACGCATACTCGTGAATGGCCTTGCGGCTTACAATTACCATTTTTTGATGTGTGTTTCATAAGCAATCGCCGTCCGGTAACGATTATAAGTTGCGTAAAGAAGTCTATTTATTTACACTTTTCAAAATATATTTTTGTTTTTGCTAAATGAAATTACTTCGCACTACGTGTCTTGCCCTATTTATAGGTTGGCTACACTCAACAATTCTCGTCGCCCAAACGCCCTTGCCTTCTTTGCTCGATGATACACTGCAACTCAACGAGGTGGTGGTGCGCGGCTACGCTACCAACCGACGGCTGCTTGAAACGCCCGCGTCGGTGGGCTTGCTCACGCGCCGGGATTTGCAGCAGCGGTTTGGCATACCAACGCCCATAGCGGCTTTGAATACGCTCCCCGGTGTGCGGGCCGACGAACGGTCGCCGGGGAGTTACCGGCTGGCAATTCGGGGCAGTGCCATCCGGTCGCCATTTGGTGTTCGCAATGTGAAAGCCTACTGGAACGAACTGCCCCTGACCGACGCGGGCGGCAACACACCCCTTAACGCCCTTGATGTCAGAACGCTGGGCCGGATTGAAGTCATCAAAGGGCCATCGGGTAGTTTATACGGAGCCGGAACGGGTGGTACGCTGCTGTTTGGCGGGTTGGCTGTGCCGGGTGGCAAAACCACCGCCGAAGTATCGGCATTGGGTGGCAGCTACGGCTTGTTCGGTAACGGCCTGACCGTGCAGACGGGTAAGGCAAACACCGCCCTGTCGCTCAGCTACAACTATATGGAAAGCAACGGCTACCGCAGCCATTCGGCCCTCCGACGCGATGTGCTGAACCTAACCGGTTCGTTCAACGTGAGCGACAATCGAACCGTTTCGGTGCTGGGTATTTTCTCCGACATCAACTACCAAACGCCCGGTGGCCTGACCGAAGCACAGTACCGCGCCGACCCGCGAGCCTCGCGACCGGCTACGCGCACCCTGCCCGGCAGTGCCGAACAGCAGGCGGGCATTCGGCAGCAATATGGCTACGTTGGTATCTCGCACGAGTATCGTTGGAATAACCGGTTTCAGAATACTACGGCACTGTACGGCTCAGGCACCAACTTGAATAACCCCTTCATCACCAATTACGAACGACGAAACGAGCAGGGCGTTGGGGGCCGAACCGTGACGCAGATACGCCTGTGGAAAGGACCACTGCCCACCACCTTTACGCTCGGTGCCGAACTGCTGGCAAACCTGACCGTGAGCCGAAACTACGGCAACCGGCGCGGCCAGCCCGACACCATCCAGACGAATACCGAACTAACGGCCCGCCAGATTACGGCCTTTGCCCAGGCCGAAGCCGAATTGCCCGCTCGCTTTCAGTTTACCGTAGGACTGAGCCGCAACGACCTTAGGTATGGCTACATTAACTATCCGGTTCGGGCTGTTGTGGGTGGGTTATCTGCCGAGCCACAAAGCCAGTTATGGAAGGGTGTGTGGTTGCCGCGTGTGGCTCTGATGCGTACATTCGGCGCGAATATGGCTGCTTTTGCCAGCGTCAGCACTGGCTTCTCGCCCCCGTCGAGTCAGGAAGTGGTGCCGTCGGCGGGTGGGTTCAACGGCGAACTTGACCCTGAATACGGCACGAGTTATGAAGTTGGCTTGCGCGGGTCGGCTCTGCAAAATCGGCTGCGGTTCGACGTGGCTGTGTACGATTTGGCCCTGCGCGAAACCATTGTCAGGCGGTCGAATGCGGCTGGAGCTGAATTTTTCGTCAACGCCGGTCGAACCAGTCAGCGCGGATTAGAAGCACAACTGAGTTACGACGTGCGACTTGCGGCAGTTAATCTGCTGCGATTCTGGAGCAATGCAACCCTGACCAACTACCGATTCCGCGACTATCAGCAAGGCACTGTCGACCTCTCGAACAACCGCATTCCGGGCGTCGCTCCAACCACGCTGATTGCCGGTGCCGATCTGGAAACCAAACGCGGTTTTTACGCTCACCTGACCTACCAGTTTCTAAACCCGTTTCCACTTAACGACGCCAACACGGCTACGGCAGACCCCACGCGGCTGCTACAGGCCACGGCGGGCTTTCGCCGAACGGTTGGCCGCTGGACTGTTGACCTTTACGCGAGTGGCGATAACCTGCTAAACCAGACCTTCTCGCTTGGCTACGACATCAACGCCCTCGGTAACCGCTTCTACAACGCGGCACCGGCCCGTAATTTTCTGGGGGGTGTCAAACTTGGAGTTGGCTGGTAATTAAAACACAAGGCCCCGGCCTGTAGTTACTGAACGTAGCAGCCACTCACCGGCTGGTTCGGTTCACTACGTCGCCAACGCTCTATGGATTTTGCAACTAATATTGTCCCTCTGCTCACGCTGATTGTTCTGGAAGTCATTCTTGGTATCGACAACATCATCTTTATTTCTATTCTGGCCGACAAACTGCCGGTCGACCAACGCGATAAACTCCGGTACTGGGGTATTGGGCTGGCAATGTTTATGCGGCTGGGGCTGCTGGCTCTGATCTCGTGGATTATGCAACTCGACCAAACGCTGTTTACCGTATTTGGTATCGACATCAGCGGTAAAGGGCTGATTCTGCTGGCCGGGGGCTGTTTCTGATCTATAAGAGCACCGTAGAAATATATCACAAAGCCGAACTCAACGACGATGCCAACGCCCCCAATCTCACAACCAAAGTTACCTTCCGCGATTCACTGATTCAGGTGCTGATTCTGGATATGGTGTTTTCCATTGACTCTATCATTACGGCAGTCGGTATGGTCGATCAGCTTTGGGTGATGTACACGGCGGTAATCGTTACGGTCGGTATTATGCTGGTGGCTTCTAAACCCATCAGTTCGTTTATCAGTCAGCATCCATCGTTCAAGATTCTGGCTTTGTGTTTTCTGTTGATTATCGGTATGTCGCTGGTGGCCGAGGGGCTGCATTTCGAGATTCCGAAAGGGTACATTTATTTCTCGATGGCCTTCGCGTTTTTGGTCGACGTAATTCAGATGCGGACAGTTCGACCGGCGGTACGGGACGTTGCGTCGTCGGAGCGTAAGCAGAATGCATAACGCAGGTTGCAAAGTAAAATGCCGGGTAGCCATGCATTGCCCACGGTCGGTTTATACGAATGTGCTCTGGTTTGGTATGCTGCTCATCGGGTGGCATACCGGCCTGGCTCAGGGTGGGGTAGAGCCAGGTAGCCAATCGGCGAACGATACTATTTCGGTGAAAACGGATTCGGTGCAACGAACATCATTCTGGCGCAAACTGCATCCCGATTCGCTGACAAATCGTCCGCTTAAATTTATTCCACTGCCGGTATTGCAAACAGGACCGGAGATCGGTGTAAAAGGCGGCATTACGCTTGATTATTTTTTCAATGCCGGAACCGGGCAACCATACAAACGCCGGTTTCACAGCCGCTATTGGCAACGGCTCGATTCTGTCGAACGCACCACCCGCGATTCATATGCCTTCGTTCATGCACTCTACAGCACCCGCCGACAACTAACGATTGAAGGTGTCTGGAACACCTACGGGGCCGCCGAACGCTACGTGCTGCGCGGGCGGGGTGGCTACATCGACTTTTCGGAAGATTACTGGGGCGTTGGCAATCAGACGGTGAGTGAGCGCGATTTTGCGGTACTGAGCTACCAACGCTGGTACGTGCAGAACCGGGCGTGGCGCAGGTTGGGAGGGCGTGTCTTTGCCGGGTTGAGCTATCAGTACAGCGACACGCGAAACATGGGGCTAAACCTGGGCAGGAACTTCCCGAACGCCTGCCGGGCAACAACGGTAGCGTAGTGTCTGGACTGGGGCCAACCCTGCTTGCCGACTACCGCGATAATCCGTTCAGTCCAACACGCGGCTGGTATGCCGAATGGGCCACGCAAATCTACAAACATAAGTTAGGCAGTCAGTTTAATTACGTCGAACACCTGTTCGACCTGCGTCGGTATATGCCGTTAAATGCCCGGAATTTGCTCAGTTTTCAGGCGATAGGCCATTTCACAGCCGGAACCGTACCCCTGCGCGAACTGCCTCGGCTGGGTGGCCCTAACATGCTGCGAGGGTTTGTTATGGGCCGTTACCGCGACCGGCAGTTGTGGTCGGTGCAGGCCGAATACCGCCGAACCCTGAATCGGTTTCTGGTAGCAGCCGCTTTTGCGGCTGCTGGGGGTGTGGCCGATACGCCCGCCAACTTCGGTCTGGAAACTACCCGCTACGCCGGTGGGGCAGGGCTGCGGGTATTGCTGAATCGCAAAAAAAGCGTCTATCTGCGTACCGACGTTGCTCTGAACTCTAATGGCACGGTCAACTTCTACATGCGGATGCTCGACGCTTTCTGACGATTAGTTTTATTCTGTTTTGGTAGTATAAAAAAATTGTACATATATTTGTGAGTAATTACTCACTTTTGTCGTGACAGAGAAAAAAGAAACTATTCTGACCATAGCCCTGCAACTATTTGCTGAGCAGGGTTATGAAAATACGCCCACCAGCCAGATTGCCAGGCAGGCGGGTGTGTCGGAAGGGTTGATTTTCAGGCATTTTGAGAGTAAAGAAGGGTTGTTCAAAGCGTTGCTGGCCGAAGGGCAAACGCGTTTAAAAGGCTATGTCGATGCGATTGTCAATGAGCCGGATTACAAAAAACGCATTGCGTTGGTCATTGAATTGGGGCCGTTACTGATGCGTCGTGAGCGGTCGTTCTGGCAGTTGCAGTTCACGCTTAAATTCAAAAGTGCGCTGTATGCTAAATTAAAAAATGAACAGGCGGAGTTTGTTGCGCTGTTTCAGGCTGGCGTAGAAGCGTTTGCCGGGCTGGGATATGCCGAACCGGAGCAGGAAACGTACCTGTTAATGCTGTTACTCGAAGGGTTGACCGGGCAAATGCTGGCGCAGGGTGATAGTTATGACTCAGCCCCAGTCGTTGCGTTTATCAAGTCGAAATACAACGTTTAATTTTTTTGTAAAATAATGTAAGTGATTGCTCACAAACGTACTTTTCAACCATGACTAAATTCGTGTTGATTACAGGGGCTTCGACGGGTATTGGCCGGACAACTGCCATGCGAATGGCGAAACGGGGCTACACAGTTTTCGCTGGCGTCCGAAACGAACGGGACGCGCAGGACCTTCGGAATGAGAACATAGCCACGCTTAGTCCAATCCTGCTTGACGTAAGCAAACAGACCGACATCGAACGCACCGTTTCAGTGTTGCAGCAGGCATGTAGCACTGCCGGTCTGATGGCTCTCATCAACAATGCTGGCATCAATTACGTCGCTCCGTTTGAACTGGCCGACGAGCAGAAAGTGCGTTACCTGATGGAGGTGAATTTCTTTGGCATGATGAACCTCACACGGGCTTTGGTTCCGTTGCTGCAAACTTACGCGCAGACCAGCCAGAAAACGGCCAAAGTCGTTAACGTCGGCTCCATTGGCAGCAAAATTGGGTTGCCGTGGGAGTTCAGTTATCACGCGTCCAAGTTTGCCGTGCTGGGTATGAGTCAGGCGTTGCGGTTTGAACTCGACGCGCTCGGCATTCGGGTGTGCTGCGTAATGCCGGGTGGGATACGAACGCCGTTTTTCGCCAAATCAGGTACAGAAACTCAGCAGACAAAGCAGACACTAATCGGCCCGAACGCTGCCTATTACGAACGAAACATGAGCAAAATGTGGGACGCAGCCCTGCAATTTGAACGTTTTGCCACCCCGCCCGAAACCGTGGCTCAGGCCATTCAGCGATTGGTTGAAAAACGAAACCCACCCCTGCGAAAAGTGATTGGCATAGATGCTAAACTAATCAATTTTCTGGTCTGGGCCAGATGGGAGAATGTTCTGAAAAGTCAGTTTGTAAGCGGTTGACAATCAGTTATCGGCTCAGCACGGTCTCACGTCGGACTACGGCGGGGTGCGTCCAGACATCGGGTTTTACCTCCATGCCGAAGCCGGGCAGGTCGGGCGGGCTGATGGTGCCGTTCTGCGGGCGCAGTGGATTGTTGAGCATCGTAGGCCAGTCGCGCTCGTAAAATCGCTGGCAGCTTTCCTGAATCCAGTTGTTGGGCATAGCCGCCGAGAGGTGCGTAGAGGCATAGAACAGCAGTGGCCCGCCCGCCGTGTGGGGCGCAAACGGCAACTGGTAGGCATCGGCCATCGTCGTGATTTTTCGGGCTTCGGTCAGTCCACCGCACCAGCATACGTCGAACATGATGAACGTAGCCGCCCGCGATTCGAGCAGGGTTTCAAACTGGAGTTTTCCGGCCATGCGCTCGCCAACAGTTAAGGGAATGCCAGTGGCTTCGGCTAACTGGCGGTACTGCGAAAAATTGCCCGGCATGAGCATGTCTTCGAGCCACATGGGTCGGTAAGGTTCCAGTGCTTTGGCGATGCGAATGCCCGCTGTCAGGTTCCAGTACGAATGCAGTTCGATGAGGATGTCGATGTCGTCGCCGAACGCATCGCGCAGAATTCTGACGGGCTTCAGGGCTTCTTCCAGTTCGGCGTGGGTAATAAACTGCCCCCGGTTGCGCTGTGCGGCCCCATCGAAGGGCCAGATTTTTATGGCTTTTACGCCGTAGCCATCGCGTACTTCGCGCATAATCTTGTCGGGGTCGGTCAGAAAGCTGTGTTTATGCGGGAAGCAGGTGTTGTAGAGTCGCACCGCCGGGTTTGCCAGCCCGCCCAGCAGCCGATAAACGGGCGCGTTCAGTGACTTGCCGAGCAAATCCCACAGGGCCAAATCGAGCGCACTCTGGGCGCGAATTTCGGCCCCGCCCGCAATGTTAAAATCGTTGCGCTGGTAAATCTGCCGCCAGAGTCCTTCAATATCACGCGGGTCTTTGCCGATTAAGGCCGGGGCCAGAATGCTGTGAATGGCTTCGGCTTCAAGGCTGTTGCGCGGGTAGGTTTCGCCGATGCCCACCAATCCGGTGTCGGTATGAACGCGGAGCCAGGTCCAGTGCGGCCACCACGGAGCGTCGTTGCGGTCTTTCCAGTAAAAGGTTTCGACTTTAGTAACGCGCATCGGCGGAGCAGCCGCAAAGGAAGAGGCCAGAAACGGCAGAGCAGGCATCAAACCCAGAAAATGGCGACGATTCATACAGAGGAAAGGATTTTTGCCCAAAAGCGCATACCAAACAGGTTTTACTAAATGTGATGAGCGGTTTGGCGCTTTGAACAGGTTGCCGCAGGTTTGCAGCGAAAAAACCAAGCCAATTGCTCACAGTTACAAACCTGATAAAAGCCTACGACGGTCGGCCCGTACTGACCGTGCCAAGTCTGCAGTTGCCGACGGGTATTCATTATTTTCGGGGCAGCAATGGGTCTGGCAAAACCACGTTTTTCCGCACGGTGGCGGGTTTATTGCCCTTCGCCGGGCAAATTACGCTGAACGACCAGTACGAAATCAGCCGCGACCCGGTGGCTTACCGACTGCGGGTAAACTACGCTGAAGCCGAACCGCTGTATCCCGATTTTTTGACACCCCGCGATCTCGCCGGGTTTGTGGGCCAGGCTAAACGCGCTCCGGCGGAGCAGGTCAGCGAACTGGTCGAAGTTCTTGGTATTAATCCCTTCTGGACGCAGCCAACGGGTACGTTTTCGAGTGGAATGCTCAAAAAACTGTCGTTGCTACTGGCGTTTCTGGGCCAGCCCCGCCTGATTCTGCTCGATGAGCCGCTAACGACTTTAGACACGGCTACGGCTTCGCAACTTTTCGGCTTAGTCCGTCAACTCCGCGCCGATCAGGACGTTTCATTCTGCCTGACTTCGCATCAGGACGTTAGCCTGACGGGCCTGCCCCTGACGAGCATCTGGCAGGTGAATGACGGACTTCTTACGGATGTAACGCCCTGATTGTTCTATGCTTGCTGTACTCAATCGAACGCTGGTCTGGCCGTTTTTTACCCGCAATGCCGGAACCTTCGGGGTGGTGTTTTACTTTGCTTTTGGCTTCATGCGCCCGCAGGACCACGAAGCGTTTATCCGGGCGACCCTAAACGCGCCGTTTCTGCTGGCGTTGGTGTTTGCGGGCTGGAGCCTGTACGCAACCCGAACGGTGGCGTTTGTGCGAAAACAACTCAACGCGCCCGAACACCTGTTTCTACAAACGTTCCGGCTGGTTCCGTGGCATTGGCGTGGGCTGCTTTGGGGCTGTATGTTCGTTCAACTGCTGTCGCCTGTTCTTGGTTACGCTGGCTGGCTGGGCGTCAGGGCCGTGCAGATGCGGTCGGTCGGGGCAGGTTGTGCGCTTGTACTGATGCTATTGGCTCTGTTGCTGATGGGTGTTTGGGCGGCAGACGTCCGGCTCCGACGGCCTAATCCCGACACAACGCGGTGGATGCCGAAGCGTACTGTTTCGCTGCCGTATCTGCTGTTTTTTCCGGCCTACTGGCTGCGGCACGAACCGCTGTCGATGCTGTTGACAAAAGCTATATCGGGTGGCTTGCTGCTGGGCGTTTGTCGGCTCTACCCAACCGATGACTACGATGAGCGGCTGCTGCTGATTGGCCTGATGCTGGCCCTTATCACGCACACGCAACTGGCCCGGCAACTCACCGCGTTTGAACGCCGATACCTGCTCCTGCTGCCTAATCTGCCGCTGTCGATGGGGCAGCGTTTGGGGCGTTATACGCTGTTGTATGGCCTGCTCTGGTTGCCCGAACTGCTGATACTACTACGCAACAATCCCGCCGGAGTGCCGACCAGCTACGCGGGCTGGCTTTGGCTGACAGGCTGGGGCTGGCTGCTATTGTTACACGCGCTGGCCTACAGCCGCTCCATCGCGTCCGACTGCTGGCAGACGGCTGTTTTTGCCAGTTTTATTCTGGGTTTATTATTGATTATGTTTGGCTTAGCAGTGGGCGTATGGTTGCTGCTGGGTTGGCTGGGCGCGTGGCTAATCTGGCGCAGGGCTGCTCCCTTTCAAACAAATCTGTAGACCAGCTTTAGCCTTTCCTAATTTGCCCTACCTGTTTGTCAGCCAGGTCGGTAATGGCCGTAACGAGTCGGTCGAGGTCTTTGGGCGTGGTGTATATGTGGGGCGTCACGCGAACGCCACTGATATTCTCCCACACAACCGGCGAGGTATGAATTTTATACTGACCCAGTAACTGACTTTCGACCTCGCCCGGCTTCATGCCGTCGATAGAAAAAAGAGCCAACGCCCCGGCATAGTCAGGTTTGAGCGAAGTATGCACCCGCACGCCCGGCATCGACTGAACGCGCTCGGCCCAGTAATTTTTGAGGTAATGTAGCCGTGCGAACTTCCGCGCCGAACCAATGCCGAGGTGATAATCGACCGCCGTACCAATTGCCATTTCCGACGCAAACGAGCGGGTGCCGAGCGTCTCGAATTTGCGAATATCCGGCCCGTCGGGTTTATCGTTGGAGAGTAAGGCCCACACGTCAGGAATGCGGTCTTTTTTGATGTACAGCATCCCGCTGCCAAAGGGCGCACACAGCCATTTGTGCAGGCTGGTAGCGTAAAAATCACAACCTAAATCAGGGATTTTGTAGTCGAGATGGGCGAACGAATGTGCCCCATCGACAATCACCGCAATACCCCGTTTGCGGGCTTCGTCGGCGATTTTACGAACGGGTAGCACCTGACCAACCCAGTTGATGAGGTGCGTAAGATGTACTACTTTGGTGCGGGGCGTAAAGGCCCGAACAAACTGCTCGACAAAATACTCGTCGGTTTCCTGCGGTAACGCCAGATTCAGAAATACCAGCTTTACACCATCGCGTTTTTCGCGTTGTTTCCAGGCATTGAGCATGTTCGGATAATCCTGCCGGGTCAGCACAACCTCGTCGCCCGCTTTCAGGTTAAGCCCGAAAATTACCGTGTTCAACCCTTCGGTGGCGTTGCGGTTAATGGCGAGTTCGTCGGGCGAGCAACCGGCAAGGTCGGCGAGTTTGCCGCGCAGGGCTTCGCGACCCTGATCCAGAATCCGCCACATATAATACGTAGGCGCTTCGTTGGCATACTGATAAAACCGGATGTGTGCGTCCTGCACCAGTTTCGGCTGCGGACTAACGCCCCCGTTGTTGAGGTTCAGCAGGTTGGGCGATACGGTAAAATCGGTTTTGATACGCGCCCAGAAATCTTCATCCCGCGCCCATTCGGCGGGCGATTTCAGCCCGGCATCGGGCAGTGGCTGCGCGTAGGCATCGGGCAGAAAACCGGGCAGCGCGAACGCCCCCGCAACGGCGGCACCCGACTGGCGAAAAAACGAACGGCGAGAGGTAGGCATAAAACGATACAGGCTTGAGGATGAGCGACGTATCGTAAAGCTATTGATTTTTATGGAATATCGGGCAGATGATGTACCGCTGTTTCGTATTCCGTAAGAGGCTGAATTTATTCAGCCTCTTACGGAATAGCCGGTCTACTACGGAAATTTTGGAAACTTGCTAAAATCAGGTTTTCGCTTTTCCAGAAACGCGTCTTTCCCTTCTTTGGCTTCGTCCGACAGGTAGTACAGCAGCGTAGCATCGCCCGCGAGTTGCTGAATACCGGCCTGCCCGTCGAGTTCGGCGTTGAACGAAGCTTTCAGCATTCGGAGCGCGATGGGGCTTTTTTCGAGCATCTTGCGGCACCACTCAATGGTGGTCTCTTCCAGCTTATCGAGCGGCACTACTTTGTTCACTAAGCCCATGTCGAGAGCTTCCTGCGCGTTGTATTGATCGCAGAGATACCAGATTTCGCGGGCTTTTTTCTGGCCTACAATCCGGGCTAAATAACTGGCACCGAATCCACCATCGAACGAGCCAACTCTGGGGCCGGTTTGCCCAAAGCGGGCGTTGTCGGCGGCAATGCTCAGGTCGCAGACCACGTGCAGCACGTGTCCGCCCCCAATGGCATAACCCGCTACCATTGCTACCACGGGCTTCGGAATCCGGCGAATCTGCATTTGTAGGTCCAGCACGTTCAGGCGGGGCACAGCATCTTCGCCAATATAGCCGCCATGCCCCCGCACCGATTGGTCGCCACCAGAGCAGAACGCTTCACCGCCTTCGCCAGTTAGAATTACCACGCCTACGCGTTCGTCCTGCCGGGCCAGTTCCATCGCTTCCGACATCTCCTTCACGGTCAGGGGCGTAAAGGCGTTGCGCTTGTGTGGACGGTTGATACTGATTTTGGCAATGCCGTCGTAATACGAGAAAATAATCTCCTGATATTCTTTAATCGTCTCCCAGGGGTAGTTGCTTGTCATACAGATTGAATGGTTGACTGATTGAGTGATTGAATGATTGAATGGGGCAGCTTGCGTCAGCATAATTCAATCATTCAACCACTCAATCAGTCAGTATAAGATACATCGTGATACTGCACATCCCACGTGTGGTCGGCCATCATGCGGACGGTGGCAAGGCACCGCTCGAACGGAAATTTGCGGCCCCATTCGGTTGGGCCAACCATCGAGAGGGCGTCCTGACCGTTTTTGCGGGTGTAAAAATAATAGGTATGACCCACCACCGGCTCAAAACTCATCTGGGCCGAATAGATGCGCTCCGACACTTCGACCCGGTGCCGAATGGCTGTGGCCTGCTCGGCCAGCAGTTGCATCTGTTTATACAACTGGCTCAGTTGCATATCGGTCTGTTCGCGCATGGCCGCTACGGCCCGGCCTGTAATTTTGCCTTTGTCTTCAGGGCGAATAACGGCTCCGCCTGCTGTGTGGGCATAAGCCAGCAGCCCCGGTGCTTCGGCTACTTTGTCAGGCGAAATGGGATTAACGAAAACTTTAGCTTCTTCCATGAATATGGGGTTAACCAACGGTAGAGCCGGATTGTTCGGTGCCGCAGAATGCCGAAAAAATGGCATATTTACGGCAGGAAAATGAGAAATTAAAAGTGAATAGTGAAGAATGAGAGATCAATTCTAAAGTAGGGTCAAGGGACTATTGACCGTTCATCGCTCACTATCAACTTTTCATTTTTCACTATTCACTAAAAAATATTGCCTGCAAAAATACAACGAACCGCTATGGAAACCAGCCCTACAACCATTGACCGTCAGGAGTTTTTTCGCCGGGTGGGCACGGGCGTGGGTGCTATCTGGCTCATGCGTTGCCTGGCGGGCTGCTCCAGCGAAGCCAACGGCGACCCCGCTCCCAACGGCGGGCGTAACGTAGATTTCACGCTGAACCTGACCGAAAAAGCCAACGAAATACTGAAAACGAAAGGCGGTTATGTGGTGGTCAACGATATTATTGTCGCCCAAACCAAAGACGGTCAGTTCGTAGCGGTGTCGGCCAATTGTACGCACCAGAACACCCAACTGACTTACCGGCCTATAGAGAACCTGTTTTATTGTCCGCTGCACTTATCGCGTTTCGATGCAACAGGCCGGGTGCTGAATGGCCCCGCAGCCCAGGCTCTGACTGCCTATAAAGTAACGGCTAATCTGGGAGCAAATACGGTACGGATTTTTGAGTGATGAACGATGAACGATGAGTGATGAGTGTTTCTCTTGCGTCAGCAAACTCATCACTCATCACTCATCACTCATCACTCATCACTTATCACTTATCACTTATCACTCCTCCAATGCTTCTCTCAGCGTCTCTGCTTCCCGAACCTGCAACCTCTTATGAAGCTGAAGCTACTGCGTTTTGCCGGGCGTGGCTTGGCGGGCAGGATACGTTTACGCTACACACCTCTGGCTCAACGGGTTCGCCCAAGCCCATTGTACTCACGCGGGCGCAGATGCGGGCGAGCGCACACCTGACCGGCCAAACGCTGGGCCTGCAACCGGGCGATGCCGCGCTGGTGTGCCTGAACGTTCGCTACGTGGCCGGGGTGATGATGCTTGTACGCGGGCTGGAACTGGGCCTGCCAATGACGCTCATCGAACCCACGGGCAACCCACTGGCTGGCTTTTCGGTCGATACGACGTTTGCCTTCACGGCTTTGGTGCCGCTGCAACTACAGGCCATTCTGGAGAATACGCCCGATAAACTGCCGATTCTGAATCGGATGAAAGCGATTCTGGTAGGTGGAGCCGCCACAAGCCCCGCACTTGAACAGGCGTTGCAGGCGATTGACGCGCCGGTCTATGCCACCTATGGTATGACCGAAACCGTGTCGCATATTGCGCTGCGTCGGCTCAACGGTCCTGATCGCAGTGATTTGTTTACGGCTCTCGAAGGCGTTTCGCTTGGCACCGACGAGCGGGGGTGTCTGCATATTACGTCGGCAGTTACCAACTTTGAGCGCGTTCAGACCAATGATGTCGTTGAACGGCTTGATGAAAAGAGATTTCGGTTATTGGGCCGGGCCGATATGGTCATCAACAGTGGTGGCGTGAAGGTGCAGCCGGAGCCGGTCGAGCGGGTTGTGCAGGAGGTGCTGGCCCGTTTCGGGCTGATGCCGCGCCTGTTTGTAGCGGGCCTGCCCGATGAGCGGCTGGGCCAACAGGTTACGGTTATCATTGAGCAGATGTCGATAAACGGCACTCAGTGGGCTGCGATACAGAATGCCGTTCGGGTGCGGCTGGGGCCATACGCCGTGCCGAAAGACTGGCAAATTGTACCGACCTTTGCCGAAACGCCCACCGGCAAAATTGACCACAGGGCAACGATTGACCTGTTGTTTTCTAAAGACTTCCGTAAGCAGGCGAATTAATTCACCCGCTTACGGAACGATGTCCGGCATAATTCATAAACCGCTCCGATGTCTTTTACCTCGCTTCAGATTCGCTTCCAAACGGCCCGGTCGTTGCCCGCGCCCTATGCTTACTTTTATACGCTCGCGGCCAAACCTGCCAACACCGCCGTGCAAATTGACTTCTCCATTACATACCCCGACCGCGACGACATTGACGACGACGAATTGCTGGCCGAAGGATTCACGCGCGACGACGATTTTAGCTGGTCGGGGCAACTGCCCAACGCGTGGTTGCAAACGTTGACCGAATTAATCAGCAAAACCCAATTGAGGGCTGTAGACGAGGATGCATTGGACGAAGATGATGAGTTCTGGGACGTAATGCTCGAACAAAACGGGCAACAGCGTCAAACGGGGCGACCAACCGATACCGACGGCTGGCAATATAGCCTTCAGGAGTTAATACAGGCCATTTACGAGAAAATGGGCCGCGAACGTCCGTTCGAGCTTACGTTTCTGTCGCAGAACGGGCCGAACGACTCGTTTGAACGGCGCGTAACCGCTTCGTTTGCAGATCGTTCGGTATTGATTCGTACAATGCAAAACCAGCGCGATGAAAAAAGCTACCGCCCGTGGTCGGCCCTGAAACGGCTGATGAGCGAAATTTACGCCCACGATTATGACCCCGACGAGTCTCAGCCCAAACGACCCCGGCAACCCGGCCAATGGTTAAACCTTGGCACCGACGAATGGTATGAGATCAGTGACAAAAAGAAGATCGCTGAACTGCTGATGCGACTGTAAACTGAACTATTTTTAGTTTATATTTGCTCTAAATCAAGCGGTTTGCTGACCGGAGAAACAGGGTCAGCGTTTTTTACCACCAACACAAGCTGACACGTTGATATTCTCTGAATTTAATCTGCACGACGACCTGCTGGCCGGTGTAGACGCCATGAACTACCTGAAGGCTACGCCCATTCAGGAGTTGGCTATCCCCAAAATCCTCGAAGGTAAAGACCTCATCGCCAGTGCCCAAACCGGCACCGGCAAAACAGCGGCCTACCTGATTCCGCTCCTCGACCGCATCTCGCACGCCGACCACGATCATACCAGTACGCTCATTCTGGTGCCTACCCGCGAACTCGCCAAGCAAATCGACGAACAGGTCGAAGGCTTTGGCTATTTTGTATCGGCTACCAGCATCGCTATTTACGGCGGAGGCAAAGGCGACGACTGGGACAAGCAGCGCAAAGCTCTCGAAACCGGAGCCGACATTATTATTGCTACCCCCGGCAGGCTGATTGCACACATGCAGCTCGGCTATGTCAAATTCAATAAAATCGACTATCTCGTACTCGATGAGGCCGACAAGATGCTCGATATGGGCTTTTCGGACGACATCCTGAATATTGTTGACAAAATTCCGGCCAAGCGGCAGACGCTGCTGTTCTCGGCTACAATGCCCAATAAAATTCGCGAATTTGCCAGGCGCATTCTGACTGATCCCGAAGAAATTCGGCTGGCCGTATCGAAACCGGCGGCTGGTATCGATCAGCAGTTTTACATGGCTTTCGAGAATCAGAAATTGCCCTTACTGGCTCATTTGATCAAAAATAGCTCGAAGCCGGTGCAGAGCATGGTGCTGTTTACGTCCAAAAAAGCCGAAGTCAACAGCATTGTGCGGACATTGAGTAAACTTGGTTATGAAGCACGCGGCATCAGTTCCGACCTCGAACAGGACGCCCGCGAGGTAGTACTGCGCGATTTCAAAAATAAACAATTCCCGATTTTAGTTGCGACCGACGTGCTCTCACGCGGTATCGACATCGACAACCTGACGCACGTTGTTAACTACGATACTCCCCGCGACGCCGAAGATTACGTTCACCGCATTGGCCGCACAGCGCGGGCGTCGACCACCGGCACGGCTATTACGTTTATCAGCGATCAGGATCAGAATCGTATTGTTGCTATTGAGCGGCTGATCGAGCGCGAAATTGAAAAACAATCGCTGACCGAAGAACTCGGTATGGGCAAAGCCCCGGAGTATGACCCGAAACGATTCGGTCGGCGACGGGAGCAGAATTGGGGCCGCAACGACCGGCGGGGCGATGGAAAGCCACGTGCCCAACAACCCCGCCCCGAAGCCGCAAACGAGACCGAATCTGGCGAAAAACGGGAAGGTAAAAATAACCGCAACAAACGCCGTCGCGATGGTAAGCCCCGTCCGCAGGGTGTTGCAGTCGAGGGCGAAATTCCAGCGGTAGTGACTGCCGGTGCTGCAACGGTGGTGGTAAACGCTGACGACGGACAGGCAACCGACAAGCCTAAACGCCGGAAAAAGCGTCGGCGCGGGCCGCGTGGCGAAGAGCAGCCGGCAACTGCGCCCGTACCGGTAGGGCAGGAGTAGGTTTCAAACAATCTACTGGCTGTGTAGGTTGAACGGCTAACCAAACTCGACGCAGATGGAAAGCCAATTTGAAACCGACGTTCCGATCTATCATGATCCTGTTGCAACTCCGCCCCAATCGCCCTACGATGTAACCCACGACGTGGCGGGGCTAAGAACCTTATTTGTTAATGTATTTTTTATTGGTACGCCCGGCTCCGGTAATCCGTGGGTGCTGGTCGATGCAGGTTTAGCCGGGTACACCGGGCAAATTCGCCGGAGAGCCGAACACTTGTTTGGCACCAACAATCCGCCAAAAGCCATTGTGCTGACCCACGGTCATGCCGACCATACGGGTTCGCTGCGGAGCCTGCTGAAACAGTGGAATGCCCCTGTATATGCCCACAAACTTGAACTGCCTTACCTAACCGGCAAGTCGAGCTACCCACCACCCGATCCGGCCATTGGTGGAGGCTTGATGGCGTACATTTCGTTTATTTTCCCCATTGGTCCCGATGACTTTGGCGACCATATTCGGGCTATTCCCGATAATGGGGAGATACCTGAACTGCTTGGCTGGCAGGTGATTCATACGCCGGGCCATGCACCGGGCCACGTTTCCCTCTTTCGCGAAACCGACCGGACACTGATTGCGGGCGATGCGTTCGTAACAACCAATCAGAATTCAGCACTGGCGGTAGCGCAGCAAAAAGAGGAATTTCATGGACCACCCGCCTATTTCACCTGCGACTGGGAAGCCGCCCGGCAGTCGGTTGAGCGATTGGCAACACTGAATCCACTGGCTGTTGGCACAGGGCATGGCGTGTCGGTGCGGGGCTACGAACTGCAAATCAAGCTCAACCACTTAGCCGAACATTTTGACGAACAGTCGATTCCGTCGGAAGGTCGTTATGTGAAGCAGCCGGCCCGAACCGACGAGACCGGCATTGTCGATATGCCCGCGCCGACTTCATTCCATGTAGCCCGCGCACTCGGCTGGGGACTGCTGGCGGGCGTTCTGGCCTACGCGCTATGGCCGAAGTCTGACGAGTAGCGTACTTTCTCTAAGCCATGATTCGTACCTTTGCCCGTAAAGCAGTACGAATCATGGCTCAGAAAAAGCCGAAATTTTACGTTGTCTGGCAGGGTCGGAAACCCGGTGTATACGACAGTTGGGACGATGCCAAAGCCCAAACCGATGGGTTTGCCAAACCGTTATTCAAATCGTTCGATACTAAGGCAGCGGCCCTGAAAGCCTTTGGCGAAAAACCGCATCTGCACGTTGGGAAACCCACAAAGCCCGCTGCCAAACAAACCAAAATCGACGGATTGGTAGGCTCTCCCAATCCAGACAGTTTAGTAGTCGATGCGGCCTGGAACACCGCCACTGGCGATATGGAGTACCAGGGCATCTATTTAGCAACGGGCCAAAAACTGTTTTTGAAAGGACCATACCCCGACGGCACCAACAACATCGGCGAGTTTCTGGCAATTGTTCATGCACTGGCTTTGCTGCACCAGAAAGGCAGCAACATACCCGTTTATTCCGACTCGAAAACGGCTATCGGCTGGGTCAAAAAAAAGAAAGCCAACACCAAACTCGAAGAAACAGCCCGCAACGCCGAACTCTTCGACCTGCTCGACCGCGCCGAAACGTGGCTCCAGACCCATCGCTACGCCAACCCGGTGCTGAAATGGGAAACTACCGTATGGGGCGAAAATCCCGCTGATTTCGGCAGAAAATGAGCCATCAGCACCAGGATTAACCAAGATTTGCGAGATTATTACAAGATGCTACGCTTCGCTTACCTAAATTTTCATTTAATAAACAAGCGAAGCGTAGCATCTTGTTTAATCGTATAAATCGTGGCTAATCCTGGTTCTTTTTTCTCCTTCAAACAATTCACCATTCAGCAAGACCGCACGGCAATGAAGGTTTGTACCGATGCCTGTGTGCTGGGTGCATACGCTGATGTAGGTTCAGGTGCCGAATCCAGAGCAGAGCGTGTCCTTGACATTGGTACAGGAACGGGGCTGCTCGCACTCATGGCCGCCCAACGCAAGCCAACGACGCAGGTCGACGCGGTGGAGATTGATGATGAAGCATTTCGGCAAGCCGTTGATAATGTGGCGCATAGTCCGTTTGCCGGGCGCGTTCGGGTTTGGCACGGGCCGATACAATCGTTTGACGGTGAGCCATACGACCGTATTCTAACGAACCCGCCGTTCTACACAAACCATCTACGTTCGCCCGATGCCGCCGTAAACCGTGCTTTACACACCGGAGAGCTACCTTTTACGGACCTGCTGACGGCTGTAAGTCGATTGCTCCGGCGCGATGGGCAATGGTGGGTGTTGCTACCGCCCTATGAAGCCGGGCTGCTGAGCAAGATGGCGCAGACGTATGGGCTGCGTCCGTTTCGGCGGCTGTATCTCCGGCACAACACGCACAAACCCCCGTTTCGGGTCATTACGGGCTTTGGATACGGGCCGGAAACTGCGACCGACGAAACGCTGTTCATTTATGAAATCGATAACCGGACATACACACCCGCATTTCGGGCGTTGTTGCAGGATTTTTACCTGATTTTCTGAAAACTCTGCGACCTTTGTGTCATTCAACGCAGCCTAATGCGTTTATTTATCAAATGACTGCATCGCTTCAACTGACTGTTCTGATTCCGCTTTACAACGAAGAAGAATCGCTGCCCGAACTGCACGACTGGATTGTGCGGGTAGTAACTGAACAGCGGTTTTCATACGAAATTTTATTTGTTGACGACGGCAGCACCGACGATTCATGGGCGGTGGTTGAGCAACTGGCTGGCGTGAATCCGCACGTGCGCGGCATTCGGTTTAACCGCAATTACGGCAAAACGGCGGCTCTACAGGCAGGGTTTACGGCAGCACAGGGCGGTGTCATCATTACCATGGACGCCGATTTGCAGGACAGCCCCGACGAAATCCCCGAACTTTACCGGATGATCGTTGACGACCGGTACGACCTTGTGTCGGGCTGGAAACAGAAACGCTACGACCCCATTACCAAAACGCTGCCAACCAAACTGTTCAACGCCGTATCGCGCTGGATTTCGGGCGTGCAGCTTCACGATTTCAACTGCGGCCTGAAAGCGTACCGACAGAAAGTAGTCAAAACCATTGCCCCCGGCCTGTATGGCGACATGCACCGAAATTTGCCGATTGTAGCCAACTGGAACGGTTTTTCGAAGATTGGTGAGAAGGTAGTTCAACACCGTGCCCGCAAATATGGCACCACTAAGTTCGGGCTGGAACGATTCGTCAATGGCTTTCTCGACGTGTTGGTGATTGCCTTTGTGAATAAGTTTGGCAAACGACCCATGCACTTCTTCGGCACCTTCGGCACACTGTCGTTTTTTATTGGCACAGTGCTGGCCGTTTGGATCATTGTTGAAAAACTGGTCAATATTTCGCAGGGTGTCAAGTTTCGTAATGCCACCGATAACCCGCTGTTTTATTTCGGTTTAGTGGCGATTATTCTGGGCGTGCAGCTTTTTCTGGCCGGTTTTCTGGGCGAGTTGCTGGTGCGTCAGAGCCTTGTCAAAAGTGCCGATTCGCAAATTGCTGAGCGAATTGGGTTTACGGAAACGGCCCGTTTCCTCGGTTAAACCAAACGACTGTGTTTTTTGCGTAGCTTTGCCGTGGATTTTACACCGTTCCGCCCGCTACTGGTCTGGCTTTGCCACCCATCGGCAGGCGGAATGTTTGTTTTTGTGTCTCGGCAAACACCGAATTTTCTAATTTTTTCTCAAAATTGTATGCAGGCATTTTTTGCGCCAACCGAACTCGATCTTATGGCAAAGACCCCTTCCAAAGCTCACCCCTGGCACGGTATCTCGCCAGGCGATAATGCTCCTGATATTATCACTGCTTTCATCGAAATTGTGCCGACTGATACCGTTAAGTACGAAATCGATAAAGAGTCGGGATATCTGAAAATCGACCGGCCTCAGCAGTATTCCAACATTATTCCGGCTCTGTACGGCTTCGTGCCACGCACCTACTGTGGCGACCGCATTGCCCGGCTGGCCTCGGAACGGTCGGGACGGTTTATCGAAATGGGCGATGGCGACCCACTCGACATTTGTGTATTGACCGAACGCGAAATCACCCACGGCGACATTCTGTTGCAGGCGGTGCCCATCGGTGGTTTCCGGCTGATCGACAAGGGCGAAGCCGACGACAAAATTATTGCCGTACTGAAAGGCGACGCCATGTACGGCCAATACAAAGACCTGAGCGAACTACCCGAAGCGGTGGTGAAACGCCTGCGTCACTACTTCCTGACTTATAAGAACTTGCCCGGCGAACCGGCTTTGATGGAACTGGCAAACGTGTACGGACGCGACGAAGCCTGCGAAGTCATTCAAACGTCGATGGATGATTACGCCGACATGCCCGCGTAGCGTTTTTCTACCATTTATCCCCCAAAATACGCACTCAACATTTTTCCGGTTATCGGGAAAACTGGGTGCGTATTTTTGTTTATTGCGTATTTGGATTTATTAACCTACTAAGCAACTATGCTACAGTTTTTTAAATATGTGCTGGCTACAATTGTTGGGCTGCTGCTGTTCTCATTTGTGGGCTTCCTGCTCCTGATCGGTCTGACAGCGGCCCTGTCGTCGTCGGCTGACACGAAGGTAGATGTCAAAGAAAATTCGGTGCTGAAACTAAACCTCGACAAGCCCATTCAGGAACGCAGTACCGAAAATCCGTTCGAGGGTTTTGGACCGGTAAGCGGCTCGGGTAGTGCGCTCGGCCTGATCGAGATCAAACAGGCGTTGAAAGCCGCTAAAGACGATGATAATATCGAAGGCATTTATCTCCAGGCCGAAGAAATACAGGCGGGCTGGGCCACCATCGAAGAAATCCGTAACGCGCTGATCGACTTCAAACAATCGAAAAAATTTGTGTATGCCTACGCCGAAACCATGTCGGAGAAGGGCTATTACGTGGCGTCGGTGGCCGATAAAATTTACCTGAACCCGGCGGGCGGCATGGAGTGGAACGGCCTGAACGCTGAACTGATGTTCTTCAAAGGAACCCTCGACAAACTGGGCCTGAAACCCGAAATCTTCAAAGTCGGCGATTTCAAAAGTGCCGTAGAACCGTTTGTGCGCGAAAACATGAGCGATCCTAATCGACTCCAGGTCAGTTCGTTCCTGAATTCGATCAACGACCACATGCTCGTGAAGGTGGCCCAAACACGCGGGCTGCGCGTAGATTCGCTGAAACGCTATGCCGACAACCTGACGATTCAGAAACCTGCCGATGCACTGCGGGCCAAACTGATTACGAACGTAGGTTATCAGGATGAACTGGAAAGCCTGATTAAGAAACAGTTGGATCTGGACGAGAAAAAGAAAATCAGCTACATCTCGCTCGGTAAGTACGGGAAATCCGCAAAAGATGATGAGGGTGAATCGAGCAAAAACCGAATCGCTGTCATCATAGCTTCGGGCGACATCAGTACGGGCAAAAGTGGGGAAGAAAGCATTGGCTCCGAAACAGTTGCCGAAGAAATCCGGAAGGCACGTTTAGATGATAAAGTGAAAGCCATTGTGTTGCGGGTTAATTCGGGTGGGGGCAGTGCGCTGGCCTCAGACGTGATGTACCGCGAGGTCGAGCTGGCGAAAAAAGCCAAACCCGTGATTGGCTCCATGTCCGATTATGCCGCTTCGGGTGGGTATTACATGCTTATGGGCTGCAACAAAATCGTGGCACAGCCCAACACCATTACGGGTTCGATTGGCGTGTTTGCGCTCTTGTTCAACACCGAAACATTCTTCAAAGATAAACTCGGCGTGACCTACGACCGGGTCAAAACCAACGTCAATTCCGATTTCCCGGCGTTGACGCACGAAATGACGCCGTTTCAGAAGCAGGTGTTGCAACGTAGTACCGAAAAGATTTATGCCGACTTCACGACCAAAGCCGCTGCCGGTCGGAAATTGCCGGTCGATAGTATCCGGGCCATTGCTGGCGGGCGCGTCTGGACGGGTTCGCAGGGTAAAGCCATCGGACTAGTCGATCAGTTAGGTGGGCTGGACGATGCCATCAAACTGGCGGCTCAGTCGGCTAAGTTGAAAGAGGGCGATTATAAACTGAAATATCAGCCGCGCAAAAAGCCGTTTTTTGAGCAACTGATGGCTTCGTTTGGCGGTGATGAAGAAGCCCGAATTTCGGCTCAACTCGGCGAACTGGCTCCGTATGTAGCGTATCTGAAAAAGGTCAAAACAATGGAGGGTGTGCAGATGCGCCTGCCGTTCCAGGTCGAGATTCGATAAAATAGTTTGGTTTGCAATGCTTAGACCTGAACGGGCATCAACGTCGTTCAGGTCTTTTTTGTGTATTTTGCGATTGTACCATGTAGCCTGAAGGCTTATGAAAATCCTGCCACCGCAGTTGGATGTATTCGCGCTGATTATGCTGCTGGGCGTGGCCCAGGGAATATTTTTAGGTATATTTTTCCTGACGGGCGAACGTGGGCGGACGGTAGCAAATCGCTGTTTGGGCTGGTTTATGCTGGCGATCTCGGCTGTAACAGCCGAAATTTTTCTGGGCTATACCAACTACATGTTCCGGGTGCTGTGGTTAGTCGACTTTTCGGAGCAATTCAATTTTCTGGTAGGGCCGCTGTTTTATTTTTTCGTGTACGCCCGGCTGTACGACCAATTACCAAAGCGGTGGGTATGGCATCTGGTGCCATTTAGCCTCTGGTGCCTGAATGCTATTACCTGGTTTTATCAACCTGTCGAGTTTAAGTACAATGCATATATTTCAGCCTATCATCCTGAATTATCATTTGTTCGCTTTAATGAATATATACCCCACGATTTTACGGAATTACGTGATTATGTGAGTGAGCTAACACTGTTAAGTTGTTTCATATACAGTATGTTATCGATGGTGGCTGTTTGGCAGGCTTACCGGCAGGCAGGCAGGACTCTGGGCCAGTTTGTATCGGTTCAACTTACCCAGCTTCGGAATCTGGCGATATTGAACCTGACGTTTCCACTGTTGATTGTTGTCGTTAAACCGCAGTTTGAAGAAGACCTGGGCGATTATATTCTGGCCTGTTACGTAACGGTTCTTATCTATACGACCTGTTTTTTAGTTATGCGCGGCTCCGATTTTTTTCGGACGGCCCCCATGCCTGCTCTGGTTGCAGACGAATCAACGCCGACCGTCGAGCCAAAGAGAAAATACGAAAAATCGGCTCTGTCGGAAGAACTGGAAGAGGCTGTATTAATCCGACTGGCCCGGCTGCTCGATACTGAGAAACCGTATCTGCAAGCCGATCTCTCCTTGCCCAAACTGGCCGAACGGCTGCAAACCAGCCCGCACCACCTCTCGCAACTGCTCAACGACCGGTTGGGGCAAAGCTTTTTCGACTGGCTGGCCGCGCATCGTATCGCCGAAGCGCAACAGCTACTTAATAACTCCGCAACAGCGCACCTGAAAATTGATGAGATCGCCGAGCGGGTAGGCTACAATTCGCCGTCGGCGTTTCACACCGCTTTCAAGCGCATTACCGGTCAAACTCCGGCTCAGTTTCGTGCGTCCCTATCGGCGTGAACTTCGTAGTTGTCGGCAGATAGGGCGTTGAACACGGTTGCAGGCCAGTTTTGTCGCATCGAACAACCAACCGATTATGCAACCCGATCAACACGCAACTACAGCCGGTTCCTTGCCGCCTGTTGTCAACCAACTTCCTGCCCGCCGGTACGATCTCGACTGGCTGCGGGTGGGTGCTATTCTGATTCTACTGTTCTACCACACCGGCATGATCTACGTGTCGTGGGGCTGGCACATCAAAAGCACCGAACACAGCCAGCCGATGGAGGAAGTAATGCGATGGCTGCACCGCTGGCGGATGCCGCTGCTATTTTTTATTTCAGGGGCCGGTACGTATTTCGCCCTTCGGAAACGCAGCTACGGTGGCTATGCGGGCGAGCGCGTTCGGCGACTGTTTGTGCCGTTAGTGTTCGGGATGTTTGTTATCGTGCCGCCCCAAATTTATATCGAGTGGTTGTTTCGGGGACGGTTTTCAGGCAATTACGCCGAATTTTACCCAAACGTTTTTGGTTTTGAACCTTACCACGATGGTGGTACGGGCGGGGCCTTTAGCTGGCACCATTTGTGGTTTGTGTGTTACCTGTTTTTCTATTCATTGCTGAGCATTCCCGTGTTTCGCTGGCTCCGAACCAGTGCCGGACAGCGATTTACTGACCGAGTAGGGCGGCTACTGGCCCGGCCCGGTGGGGCTATGTGGCTGGTGGGCCTGCTGTGGCTGAACGACGTGGCACTGGGCAGTTTTTTTCCCAATGAAACCCACGCCCTCATCAACGACTGGGCCTACTTCATGAAAAACCTGATTATTTTCTGGTTAGGCTACCTGCTCATCAGCCGACGCGACTTCTGGCAAATCATTGCCGATCAGCGACGATTTTTTCTGGCCGGAACCCTCATTTGTACGTTGTTTCTCTACGGTTCGCGGGCCATGCTGACCGAAGAGGCCATCGACGGTTCGACTCTGATAAGAACCTTGTATAGTTTCAACAGTCTGGGCCTGACGTGGTTTTCGGTGCTGGCAACGGTGGCCTACGGTTATCGGTATCTGAACGTAAACCGGCCCATTTTGCCGTACCTGAACGAAGCCGTGTACCCGTTTTACATCCTGCACCAAACCGTTATTGTTGTTGTTGGGTACTACGTGCTGACGCGCACCGGGCTGGGTGTTTACAGCGGTTTCTTGACAGTAAGTTTCGGTTCGCTGGCGGTGTGTATTGCAATTTATTGGCTGCTGATCAGGCCGTTCTGGCTAACGCGGCTGCTGTTTGGCATGAAATAAATTAACGGCTCCAACGCAACCGTTTGGCCCTGATTTACGTATATGAGCAATAAACCAGCAATGGTTGCTACCAACCTATGATGGTGGCCGCAGAACGATGATTGGGCATCGCGTCTGCGGCTTTTTTGCGTTCCTTTTCAGCCAAAAAATTGCTTCGCCCCGCTCAATTTCCGACTTTTGACAATATAAATTCGTAATTCGTAAATCAACCCATGTTGCGTACCGACTGGACCCGCGCCGAAATCGCCGATATTTATAACGCTCCCGTACTGGACCTGATTTATCAGGCCGCTACCGTTCATCGCCAACACCACGACCCGCAGGAGGTGCAGGTTTGTACGTTGCTGTCGGTTAAAACGGGTGGTTGCCCCGAAGACTGTGCCTACTGCCCGCAGGCGGCCCGCTATCACACCGACGTAAAGGTGCACAAACTGATGGAGGTTGATGAAGTGCTGACAGCCGCTCAACATGCCAAAGACAGCGGCAGTACGCGCTTTTGCATGGGCGCGGCCTGGCGCGAAGTGCGCGACAACCGTGATTTCGATAAGGTTCTCGACATGGTGCAGGGCGTAAATGCAATGGGCCTCGAAGTCTGCTGCACGCTCGGTATGCTTACCGAAAGTCAGGCGGAGAAGTTGAAAAACGCCGG
This sequence comes from Spirosoma montaniterrae, assembly GCF_001988955.1. Lineage (NCBI taxonomy): Bacteria > Pseudomonadati > Bacteroidota > Cytophagia > Cytophagales > Cytophagaceae > Spirosoma > Spirosoma montaniterrae. Next base: position 1,653,726 of record NZ_CP014263.1, read on the forward strand.
GCTTTACGCCTATAACCATAACCTCGATACGAGCGAAGAATTTTACGGCGACATCATCACCACCCGCACCTACGACGACCGTTTAGACACCATCAACCACGCCCGTAAAGCTGGTATTTCGGTTTGTTCAGGCGGCATCATCGGTATGGGTGAATCGGATGGCGACCGGATTGGTATGTTGCACACGCTGGCAACGCTGCCCCAACACCCGGAGTCGGTGCCGGTCAACGCGCTCGTGCCGGTAGAAGGAACGCCGTTGGAAGAGCAGCCGCGTGTGTCGGTCTGGGAAATGGTTCGGATGATTGCTACGGCGCGGATTATTATGCCGAAAGCGATGGTGCGGCTCTCTGCCGGGCGCGTTCGGATGACCACCGAAGAGCAGGCATTATGCTTTCTGGCCGGGGCCAACTCGATCTTCGCGGGCGACAAACTGCTGACAACGCCGAACCCTGCCGAAGACGCTGATCAGCAGTTATTCCAAACGCTCAACATCCGCCCGCGCAAAGCCTTTAAAGACGCCGAAAAACCTTCCGTTGTGTTCGAGCAAATACCAATGTAGTTGCACCAGATTTTACGTACAGGCAAATAGTTTATAACACAGAGATACGCTAAGGAGAAAGAGATACACGGAGATTTTGTTGCTATTAGCCTCCGTGTATCTCTTTCCCCTTAGCGTATCTCTGTGTAACAATAGTATGCAGTGCCTGAATAACTGCATTACGCCGACGCGTCTTCAATAAAGTGCGACAGCACCAGATTGGCGAGGTCGGCGGCTTTTTTCTGTCGCTGCTGTTCCGTACCCTTCATCTGCACCGTGATCGACAGGATGTGATTGTTATAGAGCACGTGTAGTGCCTGTTTGGTGGGGTCCCAAACGGCTTTATCGCCTACGTTCGGCATGGCAACAAACCGGCCCGCGCTCACAACGGGTTTAGTAAACTGCGTAGCTACCGGTGTTATGCCTGATACGGAGTTCGATGAGTCGTTGTTGGCCGTAGCATCCTCGTCAGCATCGGCAGCGGCCCCGCCTTCGGGTTCAATGGCTGGCCGTTCGGCACCCGTTCCTGCTGGTTCAGGCCCGCTCAGAGCCGGTTTCTGATTGGCTTCGCCCGATTGTCCTGACACCTGCCCGGCTCCACCCTGATAGTTTTTGTCGAAGTTATATTCGGCATGGTAAATTGATGGATAGGGGCGGGGGCCACCCAGGGCAAGACTTACTGTGCCGCCCGACCATTTGAACTGACAACCAGTCTGAGAATCCAATACGGTGAGTTCGTCGGTGGGCTTGATATCGAACATCTCCTGAATCAGCCCCTCATTCAATTGGTTACAGATTTCATCGTAGCCGAGCCGCTGGTCGGTGCTAAGTTGCCAGACGCCCGTTACCTCTTTCGCCAGAATTTTGCTGCCCGTACCGGCGGCATCGTTGGCATCGTCGTTTTCGTGCTGACCACAGGCCATCAAACAAAAAGGCAGGGCCAAAAAAAGCAATTTGGTTTTCATAAGAGCGGAGTACGTTTTTGTGTATTACCAAAATACCCGCTTAGTTGTTTTACCTTTTATCAATCGCAGACTATTGAACCAACGGTAACGAGAACCGAACAAATCAAACAAGCCGCTGAGCGAATGGCAATCCCTGCTTACTTTTGCGTTGAATAATTCGCTGCATGTCCAACCTCGAACACATTCCGCTGCCCGCCGGTCGCCACGTTTATTTTGCTTCTGATTTTCACCTCGGAACCCCTACACCCGATCAAAGCCGTGCCCGCGAACAGGCCGTTGTTAACTGGCTCGACACCGTTCGTGCCAATGCCGAACTGATTTTCTTAGTCGGCGACGTGTTCGATTTCTGGTTTGAGTACAAACGTAGTATTCCAAAGGGATTTATTCGATTACAGGGCAAATTAGCCGAACTGACCGATGCCGGAACGCGCATTGTGCTGTTTACGGGCAATCACGACATGTGGATGCAGGATTATTTCACGCAGGAAATGGGTATTCCTGTGTATCGGAATCCGCGTCAGTACGAAATCGGCACGAAACGATTTCTGATCGGCCACGGCGACGGCCTCGGCCCCGGCGATTTTACCTACAAACGCCTGAAACGGCTGTTTGAAAGCGGAGCGGGGCAGTGGTTATTCCGATGGCTGCATCCCGACGTGGGCATTACGCTGGCGCAGGCATGGTCGCGCCGGAGCCGCATCAGCAATCAGGAAAAAGGGGAGGAGTTTCTGGGTGAAGACCGCGAGTGGCTCATGCAGTACTGCCGTGAAGTAGAGCAGCGCGAACACCATGATTATTACGTATTCGGCCACCGCCACCTCCCGCTCGATCTGGCCGTGAACGACCGCAGCCGGTATATTAACCTCGGCGAATGGGTATCGGCCAAAACCTACGGTGTGTTCGACGGCGAACGACTGAGGTTAGAAACGTGGCAGGGTTAAGCAACATAACACGGAAGGCTACAAACTGGCACGGCTTTTCGTGTAATTTTGTTCACCAGCAAAGAAAACAGCGTATGGCAACGATCACAGTAGAGGTTCAGGACAAGAAACTGAAGTTTTTTAAAGAACTGCTTAACCAGCTTTCTTTCGTAAAAATTCGGGAAGACGAACCCGACGAAGATACCGACGAGCAGGTAATTGCCAACATACGTGAAGGTGTTCGACAAATGCGGTTGGTGGAGCAGGGGAAGATACAAAGTCGCCCGGCACGCGAGTTTCTGGACGAATTATGATGTATCGCGTTGACAGTATCGAGCATTTTGAACGCGAAGCGAAACGGTTGAAAAAGAAGTTTCCTTCACTCAAAGAAGAGATCAATCGCCTAATTGATTCGCTTGAAAAGGACCCGTTTCAAGGCGCAGCTATGCGCGACGGATTCTATAAAATTCGCTTGGGAATCAAATCGAAAGGCAAAGGAAAACGGGGCGGAGCGCGTGTCATCACGTGCGTGAAGGTCGTTGCCGAAACGGTTTTTTTGGTTTCGATCTACGATAAATCGGAACAGTCGGATATTGCCGACAGCGAACTGACCCGGTTGCTAACCGAATTGCCTTAGTAGTTGAAAGCAGATAAGATCAATTACCATCCTGCAAGATGTCCTTGCGGGTCATGTTTTCGCGAGGAGCTTTGTTGAGTTCGCTGCGGAATTCCTTGCTTTTGAAATCACCCCGTTTTACTGACCGGATGAAATTAGCCCACGCGAAGGGGTTCGTAAAGGCAAACGTGGTCATGTTGCTGCGCCCGTAGGCCGATTCGCGCCCGAAAAACTGCTGATTCACGAAATTCTGGTGGTTGGCAATGGCACCCATCGGCATGGTTGCGGCCTGTCGCATAATAGCCGCCGGGTCGGTGTTGCGGGCGAGGTTATCGCGTTCCATCTGATCGGGCAGTTTCAGACTAACAAATGCTTCCTTGAACAACTGCTCGGTGGCGTAGGGGTACACTTTTACCTCGGCCAGCGTTTTCACGTCTTCCTGCAACGCCACTACCGCCGAATAGGTCAGGTCAGAGAGTCGGCGCGGGATGATGTGGTACTGCGTTTTGAAGCCTACATAGCTGAAAATGATACTGTCGCCGGGGAAAACGGGTAGGGCAAAATAACCGTTCGGAGCTGATAATACGCCTTTTCCGGCTTTAGGAATGTAGATATAGGCATTGGGCAGCGGCTCGTTGGTTTTGCCGCCTGTAATGAAGCCTGTGAACGTTACCTGACGCTCCTGTCCTTGCGCGAATGCGACCGAAAACAGCCCTGCACCAATGAACAGGAATAAAACCAAACCCAGTAACGCCAGCAATTTCTTCATGAGCAGTCAATCAATTCACAAAATAAACGAGTAAAGCCCCTCCTTCGGTTCGTCTAACCAAATTTTAACAAGAATTAAGCCCGACGGGTTGAATGATTGAATGATTGAATGAAGGCTACTACCTCAGCACCCCATTCAATCATTCAATCATTCAATCATTCAATCATTCAATCATTCAATCATTCAATCATTCAATCATTCTATCACTCAATCATTCAATCATTCAACCATTCAGGCAAACAGTTTCAGAAACGAGATGATAAACGGTGCGGCCAGAATCAGGCTGTCGAAGCGATCTAAAAAGCCACCGTGACCGGGGATGCTCGTACCCGAATCTTTAATAGCTATGCTGCGCTTGAACAACGATTCGACCAAATCGCCGTAAATACCCGTCACAACAATAATAGCCCCTACGCAATACCACTGCCAGGGTTGCAGGGTGCTGTCGTAGAAGGCCAGAGCCAGGGCCACGAGGGCGGCAGCACCCGCTCCGCCAATGGCCCCTTCCCATGACTTTTTCGGCGACACGCGCTCGAACAGTTTGCGTTTGCCAAAGGTGCGCCCGGCAAAGTACGCGCCAATGTCGCTCGCCCATAGCAGAAACAGACAGCCCAGAATAATAGTAGGATGATACGCCCCGCCCCGTAACGCCAGCACAATGAGCAGGGCAAACGGCATTGCCACGTAAATAATGCCCAGAAACGTGAAGCCAATGTTGGTGAATGGCTTCATATCACGCTTTTTGTAAAGCTTGATCAGGAAAATCATCGACGACGCCGGGCAGATCAGAAAGTACGAATCGGTGTGTAAATAGCCTTTTTCAATCAAATAGGCTAATGCACAAACCAAACACCCGACCAGTGTACCGTAGGCCGTTAGCGGCTCGAAGCCGTCGAGACCCAGCAGCTTGTAGAACTCGCGCTGCGTCATGGCACTGATAAACGTAAAGAGCAGCGCGAACGTCCAGTCGGCGTACCAGATCAGAAAAATAATAAACGGAACCGCCACCACAGCGGCAAACACCCGCTGTTGAAGGTTCGACATATTAGCTAAACGTCGCTTCATTATCAAGGATAACTTTGGCAAGAATCGCGTCCTTAGCCATAACGTGCACTTCACTTTTGCCCAGACTCAGCGTGGGGTAGCTGCTGCTTTGGCTGTTCACGACCACTGCCGGAATGTCGTGTTCGGCCAGCAGGGCTTTTGCCAGCTCGGCCCGATGCGGCAGCGGTGACGAATAAATTGATTCCCAGGAGTCTGAACCAGGATTAGCCATGATTTTTAGGATTAAACAGAATTATAAATTCAACAAATCAACTAAGCGCAGCGTAGTATCTTGTTTTAATCTTGTAAATCATGGCTAATCTTGGTTCAAATGATTTTGAGATCTGAAAATTACCAGCAGCCCCGCCGTAACAACCCCAGCTATCAACCCTGCCCAGACCGGTACGGCTTCTGTACTGTCAACATCGAACGAAACCAGTTTGCGTTGGTTCAGATAAACCATAAAAACGGTGAAGCCATTGTTGACAAAATGCGCCAGAATCGCCACCCACAAATTGCCCGACCAGACGTACAGATAGCCAAACAACGCGCCCAGCAACATGCGGGGAAAAAAGCCAAGAAACTGAACGTGAATAGCACTGAACAGAATGGCCGCTACCCAGATGCCGACATGAACGTTTTTGGTCCAATACGTCAGATTGCGTTGTAGGATACCACGAAACAACACCTCTTCGCCAATGGCCGGAATAACGCCGATCACGAGCAGAGCCACCAGTAGTTGCAGGGGTGTATTAAATGTGGTGAGATATTTGGTAAGCCCTTCAAGGTCTTTTTCCTTATCCCGAATCCATTGCTCAAGCGGAGCCAGCGTCTGGGGCAGATGCAGGTTGCGGTTCCAGTCGATAATCAGGCTGTCGAAGGGCATAAATGCGATGACAATCAGAGCCACCAGGCTTAGTCCCACCACCGCCGATAGGGGCCGAACGCTGAACTGCGCCCAGTTTCGGCGTTCGATCCAGTACCAGTAAGCCAGTGCGGGCAGCAGAAACGTGCCGAGGTGATTGACGGTCTGGAGCAGCATGATTTCGTACCACGCGCCGGGTTTCGTTGCCGGGCTGGTGGTCAGATCGAGCAGATAGGGCTGAATATCAGACACCGGAAGTCCTTTGGTCAGCACCAGTAAAACCGCCATCAGCATCGTACTGACAACACCCCCGATAAGTATAAAACCGATAAGAATCATCAGGCCGCCGAGCGTGGGCGGACGAGACGTTGCGTGGTTAGGTGCGTAGACGGATTGCATAATTTGTGTAAAAATACAAGTAATGCCGATAATTGTATGTATTACCTGTAGCATCAGGCTCAACACCAGGCGGAACCAAACGCGGGCGCAAATCGTAATTCGTACATCGTACCTGGTAAATACTGCTGTGGTTTCTATTGGCAACATTCAACTTCCCGACTTTCCGCTACTGCTCGCCCCGATGGAGGACGTGAGCGACCCGCCGTTTCGCGCCGTTTGCAAGGCCAACGGAGCTGACCTGATGTATACAGAATTTATTTCGTCGGAAGGCTTAATCCGCGATGCGGCCAAGAGCGTACAGAAACTCGATATTTTTGAATACGAACGGCCCATCGGTATTCAACTGTTTGGCTCCGACGTACAAACAATGGCCGAATGCGCCCGTATTGCTACCCGCGCCAACCCCGACCTGATCGACATCAATTACGGCTGTCCGGTGAAGAACGTAGCCTGCCGGGGAGCAGGGGCCGCTTTATTGCAGGATATTCCGAAAATGGTGCAGATGACCGAAGCGGTAGTAAAAGCAACGCACCTGCCCGTAACCGTGAAAACCCGGCTCGGCTGGGACGATACCACGAAGAACGTAGAGGAAGTAGCCGAACGCTTGCAGGACATCGGTATCAAGGCCCTTACCATTCACGGGCGTACCCGGTCGCAGATGTACAAAGGCAGTGCCGACTGGACGCTGATTGGCCGGATCAAAAACAACTCACGCATTCAGATTCCTATCTTCGGCAATGGCGACATCGATTCGCCCGAAAAGGCCGTGGAATACAAAAACCGGTATGGCGTCGATGGCGTAATGATTGGTCGGGCGAGCATCGGCTATCCGTGGATTTTCAACGAAATCAAGCATTTTGTGAAAACCGGGCAGCATCTGTCGGCACCCACCATTGCCGACCGCGTGGCTGTGTGCCGCCAGCACCTCGACTTTTCGATTCGCTGGAAGGGTGAGATTACCGGTCTGTTCGAGATGCGCCGGCATTATGCCAACTATTTCAAAGGGCTGCCCGATTTCAAACCTTACCGCCAGCGGCTCGTTACGACCGATACCTACGCCGACACCCGCGCCGTGCTGGATGAAGTGGCTGAACATTATACGTCTGAACCAGGATTAGCCACGATTGACAAGATTAGTACAAGATTGTACGCTGCGCTTACCTGACTTTGACTACATATGTAAGCGCTAAGCGCAGCGCATAAATCCTGTTTAATCCTGTTAATCGTGGCTAATCCTGGTTCAGATGGTTCAAATCATCGCCCGTTGTTGGCGTGGGTGCTGCTGTGTACACTTGCAGTAGTGTGGGGCAGTTCGTTTATTCTGATGAAACTGAGCCTACAAATCTTCACGTCGGAGCAGGTAGCTGCCGGGCGGATTATGCTGGCATGGCTGTTTTTTCTGCCGCTGATTGGCTATCAGGCCCGCCAGCCTGCGGTTCGGGAGACGGTTCGGAGTCGATGGGTCTATTTGCTGATTGCCGGACTACTGGGAAATCTGTTGCCGGCCTTTCTGTTTGCCATTGCCGGGGCGCATCTGAACAGTTCGCTCGCGGGTGCGCTGAACTCGCTAAGCCCGCTGTTTACCCTGCTGATTGGCGCGGCTTTTTTTGGCGGCAGCATCCGGGCGCGGCAACTGACGGGTGTTCTGCTGGGATTGGCTGGCTCAGTTCTGCTCATCTTTTTTAGTGCAACGGGTGCGTTTTCGGTGAACGGCTACGCGCTGCTTATTGCGCTGGCAACGCTCTGCTACGGCCTGAATATCAACCTGATCGGCAAATATCTGAGTCACCTGCCCCCGCTGGTGTCGAGCGGCTGGATTTTCGCACTCATCGGTCCCATAGCCCTTGCGGCCTTACTCCTCACACCCTATAACCCGGCTATCTGGCAGGCCGAACACCGCTGGTCGCTGCTGGCTCTGCTGGTGCTGGGCGTATTTGGATCGGGGGTAATGACGGTGCTGTTCAACCGGGTTGTGCAGCTTACCTCGCCCGTTTTTGCGGCATCGGTCACGTATCTTATGCCGATTGTGTCGCTGGGCTGGGGCTTTGTGGCGGGCGAAATTATTTATCTGCCGCAGTATATCGGCATGGGAATTTGCCTCTTGGGCGTGTGGTTAAGCAACCGACGCTGATTTTTTTCGTTATACCTTCGAACCATTCATCTACCAGCCCGCATGAGATCGTTCCGCCAGCAGACCTACGCCGTATGGCTGCTTTGTTCACTCTTTCTTTTTGTTACAAGCTGCCGCGACCAGACTGCCGATAACACCCAGCCGAAACCCGATCAATACCTTGTTAGTGCCACGCCCATCGGCTCGGTTACTACGACCGAGCAGCTACGCGCCCGTTTTGCTGATTTTGGTCCGCTTGTCGGTACGTTCCTCCGCAATAATATTCGGGTGTATCGGGTGGTGTATAAAACCAAAAACTTCGATAACTCAGAAGTGAACGCGTCGGGCGCGCTGATTGTGCCGGAAGGGAATACATCGTTCCCGTTAGCCAGTTATCAGCACGGTACGCTGTTCGACGAAGCGCAGGCACCGTCGTATTATACTCCGCAAACCGAATCGTTTTCCGTGGGTTCGCTGGTGGCCTCGCTGGGCTATATCGTAGCCTGCCCCGATTATATCGGCTATGGCGAATCGAAGGCAATAGAACATCCGTATGAACACCGGCAGGTGACAGCCCAAACGTGTTTAGACATGCTGCGGGCATCACGGGAATTGCTCGCCAAACCCGCTACCGACGGGCGACAGGCTACCTGGGACAACCGGCTGTTTCTGGGCGGCTATTCGCAGGGGGGAGGAGCCACAATGGCCCTGCTCAAACACATCGAGGAGACTGTACCAACTGAGTTTCGGCTGATTGCCGCTACCTGCGGGGCAGGAGCTTATAACAAAGAAGGCTTCATGCAGGATTTGATCAATACCCGAACCCACGGCATTGCGTCTTACAACAACCTGTATTCGTGGGTGTTGCGGACGTACAACCGGACCTACCCGAATCTGAGCCGACCGATGAGCTATTACTTTCGGGAGCCGTTCGCCACCGACGTGCAGCAGAACGGCAACCGGGCCAATATCAACGTCAGTATCAACACGGCCTTTTCCGACCAGTTTCGCAACGGCGTCAACAGCGGCTCCGACGCGGCTTTTTTAGCTGCCGTGCGCGACAACAACATGTACGACTGGAAGCCCAACACTCCTCTTCAACTCTATCACGGCACCGCCGACCAGCAGGTATTTTTCCGCAATTCGCAGGACGCCTTCGATGCCATGCGGAAACGCGGGGCCACTAACGTTGAATTGATTCGGATTGAGGGTAAAGACCACGGCCCCGCTATTCAGGACTATCTACTTGGCACATTCAGCTTTTTTACGACGAAAAATGTACGATAAAGGGGGTAAGGTGTACAGGTATAAGGTGTAAGGTTTGAAGGGGCAGGGTTGAAAAACTTTCCAACCTTACCCCTTTATACCCTACTCCCCCTTTACACCCTCCCCCTTTACACCCTCCCCTTTATGTTCCAGACAACCTTAAACCAGCAACCGGCCACTATCGACTTTTTGGCGGGAGGACAGCCCACGTTAAACGGCGAACCATTCCAATGGGATTTTTCCCGGCTTTCGGACCGGACGTTTCACATTATCCGCAACCACCAGTCATACACGGCTGAATTGCTCGATCTCAATCTGGCCAACAAGACGGTGAGTCTGAAAATCAACGGGCATCTACATACGGTCGAACTTAAAGACCGCTTCGATCTGCTGCTCGAAAAAATGGGTATGAGCAACGCAGTAGCCACCAAAGTCGGCGATCTGAAAGCACCTATGCCCGGCCTGATTGTGGGTATTGGCGTTGAACCGGGCGTGCCCGTAAAGAAAGGGGAAACCGTGCTGATTCTGGAAGCCATGAAAATGGAAAATACCATTAAAGCCCCCGCCGACGCCGTTGTGAAAGCAATCCGGGTTCAGAAAGGCGACCGCGTTGAGAAAGGGCAGGTGTTGGTTGAATTCTAATCTCAGTACAAGATTGCCCGTACAGTTTTATTATATAATTGCAAGTGTTCAAAATAGAAACATGAGTCATCCCGAATTTTAGGGACACTCTGAAAAAAGAACCTCCTTTCTTAGCTTTGAGCATCACCACAACGCCAAAGCCAGAAAGGAGGTCTTTTTTATGGCAACGCCATGCACACAAAATAACAATACGACGCGCGTAAAGTCAACCGCGAATGACTTTCTACAAGCCCGAATACAGCACTATCTCCAACCCATTCAAGACCAGCTACTCCAGCAAATCGACAAGCGACTCGTAGCTACCTTTGCGACCTTGTTTAGCAGCATTCTGCTCTTTCGTAACACGAAGATGGGACTGCTACTGAGTGAGTTAGGAGGCTATATCGCTGGGCATGCCCACGCCCCGGCAGGTACCAAACGCCTAAGCAACCTCTTACGATGCGCCTATTGGGACGCTGCTGTTATCGAGGAGTTTTTCTGGGCCAAGACCCAACGACGCATTGCCCAACTGGCGACTATGGGCAAACGGCCTTTGCTGGTGTGGGATGATAGTCGCATCGAGAAGCCAGAAAGTTGGTTTGTCGAAGGACTTTGTTCAGTCGAAAGTAGCAAGGGGAAACGACTCACCAAGATCAAGAAAGGCTTCTACAAGCCCCCTTCAGCCCGCATCTGCGTGCCGGGCTTTCACTGGACGGGTGTATTACTGGCCGCGCTGGGCGAAACACCCAGTGTGTGCCAGATGAGTTGGTGGACGACGCGGGGCAAGCATAAAGAGGTGGGTACCAACATCATGTTCCGTCTGCTTAGGCAGTTACAGGCCCATCTGCCAGCTTCCGTGCTGCATGTGCTGGATCGGGGCTATGCCAGTAGCTGGACGATTGAGTGGATGAGCCACTTCAAACAGGACTTTCTGGTGCGCTGGAAAAAGAATCACCTACTGACTCACGGCGAAAAAGGCACCAAACAGACCCATCTGCTGGCCCGTAGTTGTGCGCCCCAGAGCCGTAAGCTCCTGCGCGACAAGGAACGTAAGATTACCAAACAGGTCAGTGTGGGTTGGCTGGCCGTTCGTCATGCGGAGCATGAGCTATTGCCTTTATGGTTGCTGGTGGTCCGGGATCGCAGGCATCAGCAACCGCCCATGTACCTGCTCACATCCGTACCCGTCCGGGATGTGCATCAGGCTTGGCTACTGGTACACAGTTACATGCACCGTTGGCAGATTGAACAGGCTTTTCGAGCGGGCAAGGCCGAGTTCGGCCTGGAGTCGCCCCGGCTGTGGTTCTGGGAGAACCGGCTAAAGCTGTTGGGCATAGTCAGTTTAGTGTATGACTTTCTGTTATCGCTGTTACGCCACTGGCCGGATTGGATACCCCTATTTTTGAAACGGTGGGTACCCCGAACAGGCAATCGGCACCGATGCTCGTCGGTGCCGATTTACAGACTGCGGTTAGCCATCTCAAACGCTTTAATGGTGGCCTTCGCCCTCACTCAAAATTCGGGATGACTCATGTTTGAGAGGGTTATTTGATAATGACCAGTTATGTTAAGAAACTATTCTCATAAATCAGACCTGCCCGGTAGCACCAGAAAACTCCGAAAAGTGCAACAAGCATAGAAGCGCAGAACAAAACCGGAGTTTTGTTAGTCCTTGCGAGAAACGAGGAAAAAGACGCAGTTTACCGCCATAACAAAACGTTGTATTTTACTGTAATGGCTACTCAAGACGACAGAACAAAACCGGAGTTAAGTTTTGCAGTCGCTGACCGGTGCGCAGCAGAGCCGGAGCCAGAGGGCAAAAAAGGGAAGGGCGGCAGGCCCTGACGCGCCCCGGACGTCGGTTTGTGGACAGTACGCGGGGTTGATCTGGAGACTCGTACCGCTATTGAAAAAGCTGCGTAGCGTAGCGGTAAGACGATAGGCCAGTACGTGAACGAGGATTTCCGCCAGTACGCCCAGGAGCAACTAAAGAAGGGCAGTCAGCCCCCATAAGCATATATAAGATGTTATATTCAACCATGAATGATAGCAAGAAAGTATAATCGTTTTAAAAGTAACTTTTTGCACAAGCTGCGGTTCGCCGAATATCTTTTTGGTGGCTTTTGTATAACTTTTTTGTTCTAATTTCGATACGGTCGTCGATTTTAGTGAATGTAGTCCTTTTTGAGAAAGCAGGATGGTCTTTAGGAAAATTAATTTCCACATATGGATTAACAAAACGAGGATGTAAATCGAAAGCATATTCTTTGATGTTAAACGCTGCCATGTGGCTGACATCCTTCTCAGTAATCTTTGATACAAAACCTACGTGAAAATATTCTATTCTAAATAGGACTGCTTTCATCTCAGCTCGCTTAGGTATGTAATTTTTCTCATTGATTAATTGAATAGTGTATCCATTGTCTAAAATTACCCAAGCACTATCACCAATGGAAGAAGATAAGGGTATAGGTGTCATTATATCAAATTTGATGTAAGTGGTTTTAGGAAATTGTTTGTCGGTAAAAAATTGCACTTCATCGGTAAAATAATCAACGTTAAGCTCTGTTCTTGTCATCCAAGAATCGGTATTCGTGATTGGATTAATGTTGCTACTGACGCGGCAAGGCTGCGCTATGAGCTGAATATAGCCTAAAATCATTATAGCTAATGTAAGCACGTTGGGTAGTCGACTCATGAATATTTTACTACATAGTTCCTCTGCTCGGTACGGCATCCGCACCGAGCAGAGAGCTTACGTGGTTTTCTCTGCGATGTTTGACACACCTAATTTTTCGGCGAAGTCTTCAGGTGAGCCAGTACTTCGTGTTCGGATGTGATAGTCTATACGTTCTATCTTCAACAATGCTTCTTTAATTCTACGTAGTGGCATAATTTAAAAATAAATTTATATCGTACTGTCCAATTCTATACTGCTTAGACCCATGTCACTTGAAAGAAGTTGCAAAAAGAAGTAAATTTTAATTTTATATCTTTGCCCCCGCAAAAAATACCCCTTCATGACACCAACGAACTACAAACGCATTCTGCTTAAGCTGAGCGGAGAGGCTTTGGCTGGCCCAAGCGGTTATAATATCGATCCGGCAGTGCTGGAACAATACAGTAAGGAGGTTAAACAGGTTGTCGACCTGGGTGTTGAAGTCGCCATTGTAATTGGAGGAGGCAATATTTTCCGGGGCGTGTCGGGCGAACGATCCGGCATCGACCGCGTGCAGGGCGATTACATGGGTATGTTAGCCACAGTTATCAACGCGATGGCTATTCAAAGCTCGCTCGAAAAACAGGGCCTCTACACCCGCGTGATGTCGGCCATTAAAATGGAACAGGTCTGCGAACCCTACGTGCGTCGGCGGGCGGTGCGGCATCTTGAAAAAGGACGCGTGGTCATTTTCGGAGCTGGCACGGGCAACCCCTATTTCACGACCGACTCAACGGCGGCTCTGCGGGCCATCGAAATCGAAGCCGACGTGGTACTGAAAGGCACGAAGGTCAACGGCGTGTACACTGCCGACCCGATGAAAGACAAAACCGCCACACGCTACACCAGCATCAGCTTCCAGGACGTTTACGAAAAGAAACTGAACGTGATGGACCTCACGGCCTTCACACTTTGCCAGGAAAACAACCTGCCCATCATCGTGTTCAACATGAACGAGCCGGGTAGCCTGCTGCGCGTGGTGCAGGGCGACGAAGGCACGGGAACATTGATAAAATGAGTTATAAGGTTGTAAAGTTATAGGGTTGTAAAGTTGATTAAACGGCAACATTTGCGGCTCAATAACTTTACAACGCTACAACCTTACAACTTTACAACTTAAAAGATGGAAGAAATCGAGCTATATCTCGACGATGCAAAAGATACGATGGAGAAGGCTCTCAAGCACTTAGCCATTGAACTAACCAAAATTCGGGCCGGTAAAGCCTCGGCCCAGATGCTCGACGGTATTCAGGTTGAATACTACGGCAGCATGACACCCCTCAATCAGGTAGCTTCGGTCAACACGCCCGATGCCCGCACCATTGTGGTGAAGCCGTTCGAGAGAAAACTGATTGGCGAGATCGAAAAAGCCATTCGTAACTCGAACATAGGGCTGGCTCCCAACAACGATGGCGAGATGATTCGGCTCAGCGTACCGCCCCTGACCGAAGAACGCCGGCGCGACCTTGTCAAGAAGGTGAAGCAGGAAGTAGAAGTGGCGAAAGTGAACGTGCGCAACATTCGCAAAGACACCAACGAAGACATCCGTAAACTAACCAAAGAAGGTGTTTCGGAAGATGCCGTGAAGCAGGGCGAAGAGCGCGTTCAAAAACTAACTGACGCCTTCATCGCCCGCATCGATGAAACGTTTGCGGCCAAAGAAAAAGATATTCTGGTGGTGTGACCACACGGCAGCTATCCAGATCCTTCACTTTCTACAATGGGGTGGGAAACAGGGGTGGGGTGATCAGTCAGCTACCTCTCAGTATATTTATCGAACTGATAGGTAAGGGGCAGTTACATTTGGTAATTAAAATGCCGAATTAAAAACTCTTCCTTACCCCATGCGCTACTTTTTCTTTCTGATTGCCTGCCTGATTGTTTTTATATCAGCCCAGGCACAAACCAACACGTCTATTGTCTCACAAACGGGTAACATCCAGTCGGCGTCGGTTACGCAGGGCGGTTCCGGCCAGCAGTCGACCATTACGCAACAGGGTGCCAGTCAGACGGCCACCGTCTCGCAGTCGGTGCAGAGCAATAGTGCCATCATCACGCAAACGCAGGGAGCTACGGGCAACATAGCTTCGGTGGTGCAGAGTGGTACGGCCAATACGGGCGTTATCGACCAGAAAGAAGATGCCATCGGCAATACGGCGGGCCTGACACAAACCGGGAGCGGTAATACGGCCCTGATAACCCAGATCAAGTCGAGCAGCAGCAACAGTGCTTCGATTCAGCAAAACGGCACCGCCAACAACGCGCTCATTACCCAGCGCGAATCGGCTGTGTCGAATACGGCGTCCGTAACGCAGATTGGTACGGCCAATTCGGCTACGGTGACACAGAGCAACAACAGTGTTCGGAACAGAGGAAACATGTCGCAGAGTGGTCTAACGAACACAGCCACTCTATTTCAACGCGATGATTCTAACACAAATGCCGCCGATTTAACGCAGACCGGAAACAGCAATGACGGCACGATTCGGCAAACCAACAATAGCCGTAATAATACCGTTACGAGCCTTCAGGTTGGTGATAACAATATTGTTCGGGTCGATCAGATTAATGATTCTGGCAATAATACGGGAGATATATCCCAGGAAGGTCTCGCGAACGAGGTTGCGCTGGCCCAGCAAAACAACGGCCAGAGCAACACGGCTACGGTGGGCCAGGGTGGAAATTCAAATACAGCGGTGGTTACTCAGTTTAACGCGGCTACCGCGAACACCGCTACTGTGTTGCAGAACGGTATAGGCAACCAGGGAAGTGTGACCCAGGGCAGAGGAGGTATCCTGAATATGGCCAGCCTGACGCAGACAGGCAATACCAACAACGGATTGATCTATCAGGGTGAATCCGGTAATACCAATGCGGCTACAATGGTGCAAAGCGGCACTGGCAATGTAGGGTCAATTACGCAGCGGGGCGGGGCGGTCGATAACAGAGCCAGCTTAACCCAAGTCGGTACGGTCAATAACGGAGTTATTTATCAGGGCGAATCGGGCACCAGCAACACGGCTACGGTGGGCCAGAGTGGTGAGGCCAACCGGGGGCTTGTCGACCAGAAAGGCGACGCCCGTACCAACCTGACTACGCTGACCCAAACCGGCGTGTCGAACACGGCGACCGTAGCGCAAACCAACTCAAGTAGTACCAACGCGGCTTCGGCAATACAGGATGGTAACTCGAATACCGGTATTATTAATCAGCTTGGATTTTCAGTAACCAACACAGCCAGCCTGAGCCAAACGGGCGATAATCACTCCGGTGCCATTAACCAAACCAATAACAGCGTTAACAACAGGGGGGCAATTGTGCAGAGCGGCAACGCCAACGTAGGGTTTGTTAACCAACGGTTCGATTCGAGAGATAATCAGGCATATATCACGCAGGCTGGTACGTCGGGTACGGCGACTATCAACCAGACTTCAGGTCTTGACAATGCCACTGCTTTTATCAATCAGGGTACGGGCGGTACGGGCAATTCGGCACTGATTACCCAGGAGGCCAACAGCAAATCGGGAGCACCGAACTCGGCCACCATCAACCAGAACATGACCACTACCGGCAGCGGCAACTCGGCTACGGTGACGCAGGGCAACGGCACGGGCAGCAACACGGCCCTCGTGAATCAGGAAGACAGCAACAATACAACGCTGCTCAACCAGACCGGCGTAGGCACCAACGTAGCGACCATCAGCCAAAGCGGCAACGGCAACGGCGTGTATGGGCTGGGTGGCATCGGCACCTACGCGACGCAACTCAGCGCAGCAGGCGACCCTAACATACTCACTGTAACCCAAACAGCCAACGGCGGAGTCGCCAACAACGCCTTCGTGGGTCAGAACGGCGCAGGCAACACCGCCACGATTACGCAGACGGGGGTGATGCCGTAGGGGTGGGGCTAACCTGCCTGAACCGGTTTTGAAGCAGCCAGCCCACACGCAAGTTTGAGCTGGTTGCTTGGTTTATGAACACAATCCCGCTTCTGTCTCGGTCGTTTTTTGGGGAAAGCCGTATCTTTGGGTTTCGCAGACCTCCGTCGCATAAACCGTTTTATGAACCAACCTACCCGTTTTCAACGGCTGCGCCCGCACCTGATTGCCGTGCTGGGCCTGTTTGTTTTGGCCGTTATCTACTTCTCGCCCGTGCTGTCGGGCAAAACGCTGAGTATGGCCGACGTGCAGCAGGCGACGGCCTCGGCCCGCGAAGTCCGCGAAATTGCCCAGCAAACCGGCGACAAACCGCTCTGGACCGACGCGGTCTTCAGCGGTATGCCCGCCTACATGATCGACTTCAATTACCCGTATATTTTTGTTTATAAGGCCACTATGGCCGTCATCAACGTGCTGCCCAACACGGCGTCGGTGGTGTTTGTGGTCATGCTCTGTGCATATATTCTGCTGGTGGTGCTGGGCTGTAATGCGTGGGTGTCGGCACTGGGAGCCATTGCGTATGGCTTTGGTACGTTCGGCATCGTGAGTCTCGAAGCCGGGCATATTTCCAAACTATTTGCGATGGGCTACGGAGCCGGGCTGCTGGCGGGAATTGTGCTATGTCTGCGGGGCCGATACTGGCTCGGCGCGGCTCTGACCGGTTTTTTCGGCTGTATGGAACTGGGTGCCAACCATATCCAGATAACCTATTACCTGTTTCTGACCATCGGCCTGTACGTGCTCATCGAAGGCATTGCGCTGGTGCGGGCGGGTAAGGTTCGTCAACTTGCGCTGGGGCTTGCAACGGTGGCCGTGGTGGGGCTGCTGGCAGGTGGCAGCTTCGGCAAACGCCTGCTGGTGATGAATCAGTACACCAAAGAAACCATTCGCGGCACCTCCGAACTGACCGCAAAGACAACGAATCCTGATGGGAAAGCGGCCACGAACGAAACCAAATCGGGTCTGGATAAGGAATACGCCTTCAACTACAGCTATGGTCTGGGCGAAACGCTGACGCTGCTGGTGCCAAACGCTTTCGGTGGCGCGTCGGGGGGCGGGTTAAGCACCGATTCGGAGTTTTACAAAGCCCTCGTTAACCGGGGACTCGACCCGGCATCGGCTAAACAGTTTGTTGAACTCGGCACGCCCACCTACTGGGGCAATCAGCCGATGGTGGGAGGTCCGGCCTACGCGGGCGCGGCTCTGCTGTTTCTGTTTGCGCTGGGTATGTTCATCATTCCGGGTACTATTCGCTGGTGGCTGCTGGGCGCGGCTTTCCTGATGGTGATGCTGGCGTGGGGCAAAAACTTCGCGGCTGTCAACTACTTCCTGTTCGATTACCTGCCGTATCTGAACAAGTTCCGGGCTATGACAATGGCCCTTTGTTTAGCGCAACTATTTATCGGCATTGGAGCCGCACTGACGCTGCAAACGCTGGTGACGCAAAAGCCGACTTTCGCGCAACTCAAACAACCCCTGCTTATCAGCTTCGGGCTAACGGGCGGGCTGGCTCTGGTGCTGGCCGTGCTGGGCGGCTCACTGTTTTCGTTTCAGGCCCCCAACGACACGGCCATTCTGGGTAACTATTTCGGCGACGCAGCCAAAGATTTCCTGCCCGCGCTCATCAGCGACCGGCAGGGCCTTTTGCGGGCCGATGCCTTCCGGTCGCTCATCCTGATTCTATTAGTTGCCGGGGCTGTGTGGGCGTTCGTTACAAACAAAATTAAACCGGCTGTGCTCTATCCGGTGGTGTTGGCCGTAGTAGTGTTCGATTTGCTGGCTGTTGACAAGCGATTCCTGAACAATGCGGATTTTGTATCGAAAACGCAGGCAAGTCAGATTTTTGAACCGACGCCCGCCGACCAGCAGATTTTGCAGGATAAAAGCTTAGGCTATCGGGTGTTCGATCAAACCATCGACTTCATGAACAGCAACCGCACGTCGTATTTCCACCGCTCTATCGGTGGCTATCACGCGGCTAAACTGCGCCGGTATCAGGAGTTGATTACCTATGCGTTTCAGCCCAATACGCTGAATTTGCTCAACATGCTGAACGCCAAATACATCATCCGAACCGGCGAACCGGCTCCCGGTGCCGATCCGGCGCAGCAGCAGCCAGGCGCACCGGTGGCCCTGCCTAATCCCGAAGTCCTCGGCGCAGCCTGGTTTGTGAGTCACGTGCAGCCGGTAGACGGAGCCGACGCCGAGATAGCGGCTATGCAGAAACTGAACCCACGCGATACGGCGGTGGTCGATAAACGGTTTGCCGAACAATTGGCCGGCTTGCCTGCCACAATGGACCATACCGGCAGCACGGTTGAACTGACCAACTACCGCGCCGACAAACTGACCTACGCCGTTAATGCCGCCCGCGAGGGGCTGGTGGTGTTTTCGGAAATTTATTACCGGGGCAATGAAGACTGGCAAGTGACCATCGACGGTAAACCCGCCCCGCACTTACGCGCCAACTACGTATTGCGGGCCATGCGCGTTCCTGCTGGCAAACACACCGTCGAATTCCGGTTCGACCCGCCCGTTGCCAAAACCGGCGATACCATCGACCTGATTTGCAATATTCTGCTGATTGGTCTGATTGGTTTCGTCGCTTTCCGCGAAGGACGTGGCTCCCGTTCGGTGCCTGCGCCACAGCCCGAACCTGCTCCCGTAGCCGAAGTACGCGCCGAACCAACCAAGCCCGTGTCGAAGCCGAAGCGGAAATAAGCCGCGATATGCCAATCTAAGCCTATCTTTGGCTTTTCGTTCCTGACGGGGAACACGGATTAAACGGATTTTCGCCGAGGGCTCTTCTATACTGTTATCCGTGTAAACCCGTAAAATCCGTTGATTCCGTGTTCCATCCCCATATGAAAAACCTGATTTTCGACCTCGGCGACGTTATCATTCCTATCGACCTGTCGGCACCCATTCGCAACTTCGCGATGCTGGCAAATCTGCCCGAAGAGGATGTGCGGACACTCTGGCAGCAGCACGATTTCCTGAACCATTACGAAACCGGCCTGATCGACGATCAGGGTTTTCGAGACCATGTTCGGCAGGTCATCGGCGAACGCAACGGAACATCGGTCGATTGGGCCGATGAAGTTATCGACACAGCCTGGAACACGGTACTGCTCGATTTGCCTGTAGAGCGTATCGAACGCATTAAACGGCTGCATGGTAAGTACCGATTGTTTCTGCTGAGCAATACGAGCCCTATTCACATTCGGCAGGTGAATCGCGTTCTGAAAAGTATGAATCAACCCACGCTGGAAGAACTCTTCGAGCGGGTGTTTTATTCCTACGACGTGCGCATGGCAAAACCTTCGCCCGATATTTATCGACACGTACTCGAACAGGCCGGGATAAATGCCGACGAAACAGCCTTTTTCGATGACAATGCCGCAAACATCCGGGCCGCTGCCGAGTTGGGCATACAGGCGGTGCAGGTAGTACCGCCAAAAACGATTATTGATTACGTAGAAGGATTGTAACGCGGGCACAAGCCCGTTTCATTTAGTTCCTGATGCGGGTTCGCCCCGCGTTTCTGGTATGACGTCACGGACCAAAACGTACCTCCTCCACGGAGGTCTTTTTTTAATTACGCTGATTACGACCACGATGGCTGGTGCCGAGTGGATGTTTGGGCGATTGTTTATCCCGCTCGAAGGCATGAAAACGCTTGGCTGGAACGAGTTTCTGGCCGGGTTTCAGTTTTCGATTCCGTTCCTGTCGATTCTGACTGTCCACGAGTTTGGGCACTACATTGTGGCGCGGGCCAATCGGGTGCGCGTTACGCTGCCATTCTACATTCCGATCTGGCTCGGTATTGGGCAGGGCATTGGTACGCTGGGCGCGTTTATTCGCATTCAGGATTATATCAACAGCCGCCGAAAATACTTCGACATTGGTGTAGCCGGGCCGCTGGCGGGGTTTGCCCTGGCGTTAGTGGTGTTGTGGTACGGTTTCACGCACCTGCCACCCCCCGAATACATTTTTACCATTCACCCTGAATATCAGAAATGGGGCCTGGCCTATGGGCAGTTTGCCTACGAAAACCAGCCGCCCGGTCAGAATATTGGGCTGGGCGATACGCTGCTGTTTTCCTTTTTTAAAACTTACGTAGCCGATCCGATGCGGGTGCCACATCCCTACGAAATGGTGCATTATCCCTACTTGCTGGCGGGGTATCTGGCTCTGTTTTTTACGGCCCTGAACCTGATTCCGATTGGACAGTTAGACGGTGGGCATATTCTGTACGCTCTCATCGGACGTGAGCGGTTTCGGTGGGTAGCACCGGCGTTATTCATCCTGTTTGCCTTTTATGCCGGATTGGGTTCGTTCAGGCCCACCGACTTCGCTATAGCCACCGACGAAGGCTTTTACGAAAAGCTGGGGTATTTTGGCCTGTATATTTTTATGCTATACCTCGCTTTTTCGCGCATCAGCGAAAACCGGCTGACGGTTCTGCTCA
Source organism: Spirosoma montaniterrae (assembly GCF_001988955.1). NCBI lineage: Bacteria > Pseudomonadati > Bacteroidota > Cytophagia > Cytophagales > Cytophagaceae > Spirosoma > Spirosoma montaniterrae. Next base: position 1,674,967 of record NZ_CP014263.1, read on the forward strand.
TTACCCTGAGCGTAGTGGTGGCACAACTGGCCCTATCGTGGTGGCAACCCGCCTGGGAAGGCTATTCGGGCTTTTTAGTCTTTGTGTTTGTGCTGGGTCGGTTACTGGGTATTTATCATCCCGAAACCGAGTTGCAGGAACCTTTAGGCACCAAACGAACCGTGCTTGGCTGGCTCGCACTGCTTGTATTTATTCTGTGTTTCAGCCCCCGGCCATTTCTGATTTCCTGATGCGGGAAACTGCCAACAACCTGGCGAAGTTGTTAAATAAGTAATACGCTTATTTTCAGTCAATTTATATATCTTACGGCAAAGAACCACTCTACTGAACCTACACTTATGGCACTGTTTTCAAGACAACCTTCCGACGCAGAGCTGATGGCGGGTATTCGGGCAGGTGGTGCACAGCGTCGGCAATCCGAAAACAAGTTGTACGAAAAATATGCTTACCTCATCGCCGACGGCACCCGAAAGCATCGGTTAGATGAGGAAGACTGCGCCAGTGCCTATTCCGATACAGTGCTAACGATCTTCGATCATATCATAACCGGGCGTTTTGAAGGACGTTCGGAACTTAAAACGTACCTCTATCAAATATTTACGAATAAATGTGTTGACTTTATCCGAAAAAAGACGACTAACCGAAGTAGTGTACATGATGCGCTCTCACTCGACGATTCGCTGATGCAACTGCCCGACGTGGCCCGGTCAGTGGTGCAGCAACTGATTGCCCAGAGCGACGTAGACCATCTGCACCGGCAGTTGCGCGACATTGGTGAAAAGTGCCGGTCGATGGTTCTGGCCTGGGGTGAGGGGTACTCTGACGAGGAGATTGCGCAGACGCTGGGCTACAACTCAGCGGCTGTTGCCAAAACCAGTCGCTTACGCTGCTTGGAAAAATTACGCGAACGTTATCGCACAGACCTATGAATAATCTTGAATTCATTGAACAATATGTAACGGGTCAGCTTTCGGCTGCCGAACGAACTCAGTTTGAAAATGCGCTGCAAACAGACCCGGCCTTAGCCGATTTGCTGGCTTTTTACGTCCTATCCAAACACACCGCCAAAGCCGAAGCCCGCGAGCAACGCCGGGCCGAACTCGACGCCCTGCGGCATCAACTGGCGCAGCCACCGACCGCCAGTGAAGGTGCCGACAGCCGTGTTCGTTCGCTCTGGAGTGCGCCCATGCGCTGGGCCGCAGCCGCCAGCGTTGTGCTGCTGCTGGGCCTGGGCTGGTATTTCCTACGCGACACGGTCAGTACCGCCAACCCGCGCCAGTTAGCCGATGCTTACATTAGCCGCAACTACGACCAGTTGACCACTACCATGAGTGGCGGTACAACCGACAGCCTGACGCAGGGCATTGGCTTGTATAATGAGAAGAAATTTTCGGAAGCTGAAGCCGTCTTCGAGCAATTGCTGACCCAGCAACCCAATAACGACCGGGTGTTGAAATTCGCCGGTATTGTTGCCCTGCGCCAGCAGAAATACGACCAAGCAATTGCCCGTTTTAACCGCCTGAGCCAGCGTACAGACCTCTTCAGCAACCCCGGCACCTTTCTGGAAGCCCTCGCCCGATTGCAGCGCAATCGACCGATGGATAAAGAGCAGGCCAAAAAGTTGCTTAATGAAGTGGTTGTCAAGAACTTGGAGGGCAAAGCAGAAGCGGAGCAACTGCTAAGTACGTATTAACGCCAACCCCACACACTATGACCACCGACGAACGCCCCGATGCCAACGCCAACCCAGCACAAACGAGTAATTCACCGTCTGGACTTATAAACGGGCATCACTCAAAACCCTACTCCATTATTGAGACCAACCGCGATAAACTTCGGAAATTAGGTTGTTTCGTGCCGGTCATTCAGATTCCCGTCGGCAAGGGCGAACCGGCTCCGGTGGTGGTACAGCGACAGAAAATTCTGGTGTTCAGTAAGGCTGAAATCGACCAGTTGCCAAAACGGAAAGGCGAGAAGCCATTCATCTGGTTAGAACTGGAGGGTAAACGTCGGCGGGCTACGTTTGTTCGCATCAGCGATTGCCCTAATCCACCCGGCGAGTATAGTAAGTTGGGGGAGGAGACGTATACGGTATTAGTTGAATTCGGTTCTCTTGTCAGTGCAAAGCGGGTAGCGACTGAGTCAGTAAATCGCGATGCCGACACGCAGGCCAATAATTTTGTGCTGAACTCAGAACCAGCCGGTTCGTTGCCGTCGCCACCCATTCAGGATGCTATACCGACGAAGCAAGTACAACATAGCGATTTTCAGATTGTTGATGGAGAAGATCTAAAGCAATACCAGGGGGAAAGTACGCTTGTGGTAGCCGTGGTCGATTCGGGGGTCAAATATGACTTGAGCAATCTTTCTGATGATGAAGATGATGATGAAGAAATCCTGTGTGCATCGGAGCCGCTTCCAGCTAAATCGGGCCTGTATCATTATGATGAGCGCGGTGCCTACCGTTTCCGGTTGTCAACCGGGTTGCCAGGCTGTAACATACAGGCACCGGCCATCGGCTACTGCGGTATTACCGATTACGTTGAACTACCAGATAATGCCAAAAAATTGTGTGTACTGAAACACTACACACCCGAACAAATCCGCAGCAGTGCCTTCGACGACAACCGGGTAATCCGGGACGATAAGTCGACTTCGCGGGGCGGTCGGCACGGCACGTATATAACGGCCATTATCAACCATAATACGCCCAAAGAGGTGTCGGTACTGCCGGTGAAAGCGTTCAACGTGGGCGGCTACGGTACGCTGTTCGACGTGCTGTGCTGCCTGAACTACGTGCTGGCTCAGAAACGCGCCGGGTTGCCCATTCAGGTGTTGAATGCGAGTTGGGTCGGGCAGATCAATGCGGACGGGAAACGGCTGTTAGACAGCAAGTTCCGCGAGCTGGAGAAAGCAGGAATCATTGTTGTGGCCGCAGCCGGTAATCAGAAGCGCGATCTGGGAGACCCCGCCTTGGGTACGTTATACCCAGCCTGTTACAGCACTGAGTGCGAAAACGTAATTACCGTTACGTGCGTCGAACGGAAATACAAGCCGGTTAAACAAGGTACGGCGGGCAAACGCGGTGGCCTGACCGGAGCCGAACAGCAGGAGATTTTACAACACATGGGCTTAGACCCGAATCAGTACGATGCCGTGGTTGATGGGTATGAAGTAACCCAGAATTTTTCCAACCGGTTGGTGTCGGTGGGCGTATATGGTGGGCTGCTGACGGAGACAGGGACAAAAAATCCATTCCAGGAGGTCATTCCCACCTATAAGGAACCGCTACAGGGAAGTTCGTTTGCTACGGCCCGCGTCAGTGCCATTGTCGCGTCGTATCTGGCGGCAAACCCAACTGCGTTGACCTCAGCCAATATAGCTTCAGTCAAAGAACAGATTCTGACGGCGCACACGCGGGAAGAGGCTACTATAGAACCGCGTATACACATGGGACGATTAATAAGTTAGTGAAATTTGCCAACCGACCGGGTTGGCGTTCGTTCTGATCGGGTTGAACCATGAAACGTGTACTACGCTGTCTGGCTGTTGCGCTACTACTAACCTGCCGGATGTATGCTCATGGGGCGTCTCCGGCAGCGTTGGCCGTAGAACTGCGTACCATTCTTCAAAAACCACTGTCCGACCAGAATAAGCTGTTAACCGATTGGCAGCAACGCTGGAACCGGGCGGGCTATGCCAAAGATTCGGCCTACGTCAACGCGCTGTTGCAGGTTGGGATGTTACGGCTGTTCGATGGCAAATACGACGACGCAGCTACTACCGTTCAGCAGGCCGTAACGGTATGTCGCACTAATCCGGGCCGCACCCGCCCGGCTGATCTGTCGAAGGCTTTGTACCGGCTGGGGGTTATTTACAACCTGCAAAGTAAAATCGAACCAGCCATTACCGTGCTGAAACAAGCCGTAATGGCTGGTCAGAACAGCCCTGAAGCAGCCACGTGGGTTGCCAATGCCTACCTGTATTTAGCCTACGCCTACGACACGAAAAGCGATTTCCAGCAGACCATTACGCAGGCCGACTTCGGGTTGCAGACATCGGCTCGTTTGGGTAACAAACCCCTGACCGCCAATCTGCTACGCCAGAAAGCCCAGGCGTTGAACTCATTGCAGCGGTATGCCGAAGCCCAGCAAGCCGTTGAACAGGCCATCCAAACCATAGAACACGAGCCGGGGCTGACAGCGGCTTTGGCCGATAACTACAGCCTGCTGAGTATTATTCTTGGGCATCAGCATCAGCCCGAACGGGCACTTCGCTACGCACAGCAGGCGTTTGCATCAGCCAAAAGCATAGCCTATAATCAGGCACCCAGCATGGCAAACCGGGTGTGTTTCCTGCTCAACAATATGGGCCGCTACGACGAAGCACTGGCTTACGGTCAATACACCATAGCTACGAGTAAAGACCCGTTCAGAAAAGCCGAAGCGTTACAGCTCATGGGGGTAACGTACTGGAAAAAAGGCGATTATGCTCGGAGTTTGCAACTTTATCAACAGGGTATTACCGAACTGCCGATCAATTATGCGAACCGAAACATCGAGCAGTTGCCCGACGACCAGCGTATTCGTTTAGTAGCGCACAAAGAGGTTTTATTTACCCTGCTGCGCGACAAAGCCGATACCTGGCTCGACTATGCCAACGCAACGCGCAACAACCGCCAGCGGCTCCAGCACGCGCTGGATACGTATAAAGCTGCCGATCAGTTAATCGACTTTATGCGCTGGGAACACACCGGACAGCAGTCGAAATTATTCTGGCGGCAAAAAACGCGCGGACTCTACGAACGGGCCATCGAAACCTGTTACCGCCTGAACGATAGCGAACAGGCGTTTCGGTTTATGGAAAAGAGCCGGGCCGTACTATTGGCCGATCAACTCAACGAACTCGGCGCACGTCAGCAACTGTCACTGGCGCAGACAGGCATGGAACATCGGTTGCGTCTGGCCGTTGGTGAGCAGCAGACCAAGTTAGCGGTTGTGCAGCCCGACAGCCCGGACTATGGCCCTTCCCGCGCGGCATTGACGCTAAAACAGGATAGTTTAGAAACGTTTCTGCGACAGTTGGAAACCTCCAACCCGGCTTATTTCCGCTACAAATACGACAACCACGTGCCTCCACTAACCGACGTAAATGCGTTTTTAGCCGGACACGGAACTTCGCTCGTTACCTATTTCGTGGGCGATAGTGCGCTATATGTGCTGAGTCTGGATGGGCGAAAAGCGAAATTAGTACGGCAGTCTGTTTCAGCGTATAACCAGACTATTCGGGCGTTTATGCCGCTCCTGACAACGCCCGACGCACTAAGTCGCCGAACCGAGGTGGAACGGTTCTGGGCCTTGGGTAGTCGGCTGTATCAGCAACTGCTGGCTCCGCTGTCGTTGCCGAAAGGTCGGGTAGTAGTGTCGCCCGATGGCTTTTTTATTCCGTTCGAGACGCTGAGCCGATCTGCCACCCGCGACGAGTATCTTGTTGCCGACTATGCGTTTAGTTACGTTTACTCGGCGCGGCTGCTGTTACGAAATCAGGGCAATCCGGCGCGGCTGGCAGCACTGAGTAGCCATGATTTTGTGGGTATGGCTCCCGTTGCCTTCGCCAGTACGTTAAAGCAGGTCGCGCTACCCGGTTCCGATGAAGCTCTGAAGCCCATAGCTGCCCGGTTTGGCTCGTCGGTGTTAGTTACAGGCCCTGCCGCTACCCGCCGAACGTTTCTGTCAGAAGCCGCCGACGCCCGGGTAGTACACCTGTTCACCCACGCCACTGCCGACACCAGTCAGCGTGAACCATTACTTTATTTCGCCGATTCGACGCTCCGCCTGTCGGACCTGGCCGACGGTCAACTGACTAACACGCAGTTAGTTGTACTGGCAGCCTGCAAAACCGCCGTTGGAGCCAATCAGCGGGGCGAGGGGGTGTTTAGTTTAGCACGCGGGTTTGCGGCTCTGGGCGTGCCGAGCATACTGACGACCCTCTGGAGCGTTGAAAACAAAGCTACTTACGAAATTACAAACCTGTTTTACCAGTACGTAGCCGACGGTTTGCCCAAAGATGAAGCCCTGCAACAAGCCAAACAGGACTGGCTCCGCACTGCCGATGGAGCCAATCGACTGCCCAACGTCTGGGCCGGGCTGATCCTGGTGGGCAACACCGAACCCCTCGACCAACCGAGTCGGTGGCCCTGGGTAGCGGGTGGCCTGCTGGTACTGCTCGGTGCCGGGGGAGTGTGGTGGTGGCGACGGATGCACCGGCTGGCTACACCCGCAGTTGCATGGCTTCGGCCAGTTTAAACACCTCTTTCAGGCATTGGGCGGTCAGCACGGCATCTTCCAGCGCGTTGTGAAAGCCATCTTCGCGGGCAAAGCCGAAATAGTTCGCTATAGCCGTCAGGCTAAGCCGGTCGGGTACGCTGCGGCCATTGGCTTTCAGCACGCGAAACGTGAAGTAGGCCAGCGTGTGCAGGTCGAGCAACACCCGCGAGTAAGGCCATTTTAACTTCTCGTAGCGGTAGGCTTCTTTTAGGAAATTGATGTCGTTGATCACGCTCTGTCCGCAGATTATCACATTGCGCAGAAACGGAGTCCGGTCTAACTGACCGGGCGGCACCCGAATGCCCAACTGCTTACAAATCCACTCTTCCATCGCCGGTAATACGTCGTACATCATCGGCGCATCTTCGAGGTCGGCCAATGAGAGGTTGTGAATTTTTTCGGACGACGACGAGAATGCATCTTCATTTTCTGGGTACACATTGGTCAGATAGCGGCCTTTTTCCGTCCAGTCGTCGTCGAACAGCACCGCACCGATCTGGATAATTTCATTGTAGTCCGGCTCCGGGCCGGTCATTTCGAGGTCAAGAACAAGATAAGGCACAAGAATGATATGATTTACAGCGTATAATCCAGCGTAGTTGAGAGCGAAATAATAGCAGAACTATTAGGCTTGCAAGTAATTTTTATTCTGAAAAATAATCGCGTTATTTTTCAATGATGAAACATTTTGGTATCCATTGCCGTTTTACCTACAACTTCCAATCCAAAACCCGTCTGACCATTTCAGGCGGGTTTTATTGTTTCTGCGAATTCCTTCGGCGATTGGCCCGTAAATTTCTTAAACGCCCGGTTGAAGGTAGCTTTTGAGTTGAAGCCGCAGTCGAGTGCGAGGCCCAAGAAACTCAGGTGAGCATTGGCCGGGTTGTGCAACTGTCGTTTAAATTCATCGACGCGGTATTCGTTCACAAAATCGTTGAAGTTCTTGCCAGTGCCTGCGTTGATTACCTGCGACAATAAAACCGGATTCAGGTGCACGTGCCGGGCCAGGTCGGTCAGCGACAAATCAGCATCGAGATACGGTTTCTCCGTTGTCATGTAATCCAGCAACTTATCGCGCAGGCTAACCAATTCGTCGGAGAGGGGAGGAGACGATGCGACTGAAGGTATGGGTTGATGCGCCGGTGCTTCGGCGGATGAAACTTCGGCCAGTACGGGTGTGGCAGTCCGTATCGACACAGCGTCGGGTATGTCTGAAACGGTAGCACCGGCAGACGCAAAGGCCAGTCGTCGGCCCGGCTGCACCTGCGCGTAGCCGTTGATGCTGACGTAATAAATCAGAACAACTTCCGCCAGTTCGTCCCACCAGTCCTGCCAGAAATTAAGTTGGAGCGTAAAACTCAGCCCGTCCATCAGAAAGCCAAACACCGTAACAACGGTCAGGGCAATGATGAAGTTACGAAACCAGCGGAAGCTAATGGTTTCGGTTTCGGAAAACTGGTGCTTAATCCACTCCCGATAGTGCCGATATAGCCGCAGCGACAGATAGAGGTAAAAAAAGTCCTGAAGAACGCCAAACCAGAACTCAAACGTACCAATGTAATAGGGTTCGTGCATGTTGGCTTCCCACCAGCGCACAAAATCGGTACCCATTGCAAAAATGCTGACCCGGTAGATGACCTGCACCAGAAACGGAACCGCGTGCCACAGGTCGCGCCGGGTAAACTGAAAATCAGCGTTAAATTGCGTTTTGAGGTAAAAATAACACAGGGGCGGAAACAGGTAGCCCAGCGTTCGGGGGAAAAATTCCAGCTCGCGCCAAAGAATTTCGATACCCCCGAAGCCCAGCATATACTCCCAGATGTTGAACGCCATCCCCACCAGCACCCAGCCCAGCAACACGTCGGACAGTCGCTCTTCGCGCCGACCGCGTAGCCACAGTAAAACGGCATATACCCAGGCTTGTACAAATCCAAACAATAGGGGCGACGAATAAGCGGAAAAATAGAACGACATAAAGTGAATTTCGGAACGGTTAGCAATATACGAGCTGAATGGCTTGTCTGTTTTGTGCGGGTATCAATCATTTTTGCTGATCCGATCCAGTACAAACTGCAACACCTCGTCGTGGCCCTGCAACAGGCCGGTAATGGTAGGTAAAACGCGGTAATCAGGCAGGCGTTTGGCCGGATATTTTTTGGTAAACTCGCCCCAGCACAGAAACGGCATATCGACCGTGATGGCACTGTTGGGTAGTTTGATAATATAGCTCTGACCAGCGCACAGGATACCGGCATAAATATCGCTCCCTAACTCTTCGCCCACGAACGTAATCTTCTGGCCCGTTGTCTGCCGATATTTATACAGCTTTTCGACAAAGCCCGCCCCCGCCGAAAAAACTCCTTCGTTTATCAGCACAACAATCTGTCCCGTAAACCGGTCTTTCGTCGGTAGGATGGTGGCCCCCATCATGTCGAGGTATTTCTGCTTGATAAACAGCGTTTTGTCATCTCTTAAAAACTCCGCCGGGTCGGCTATGTAGCCCTTAATGTCGTCCGACAGATTGATGGCGTATTGCTGAAACGGGAATGTTTTGCTCGGCACGACCATCTGACCGGGCAAAATGGGACTGGGAGTAATGTGTGCAAGCAGTTTCTCGCTGTAGCCATCGCTCCCGCCTTCGTTGTCGCGCAGGTCGATAATCAGGTGTTGGGTGCTACGGCTGTTCATGTCCCGGAATGCACTATCGACAAATGTTTCAAATCGAACCCCAAAATTTTCGATAAAACCCTTATAAAAGCTACCCACTTTCAGGTATGCCGTTTGCGGGGCCACCACTGCCTTGTATTGCGTTGGGTTCTCAAAGTGGCTCAGGCTTTTGCCCGTCAGCATTTTGTGGGCTTTCTCCATTGCTGAAGGCAGTTGAGCCTTTACACGCACGGGCTTCGGTTGACCCGCCAACCTCAACGAGAACTCCATTTCGTTAGGATAGAGCATGTTATAAAGAAAATGGAGGTAGTAATATTTGTAGAGAAAGTAGGTTTTGAACGTCTGGTTGATGCCATCGGCGGGGATGTACCGCGCCATCGAGTCGAGCAGTTGCCGGGCGGGTTTGCCATTGATGCTCAGAATCTCGGCTCCTCTCGATACCCTTTGTTCTTCGCTGCAATCACCCAGCACATACAACTTCTGGTCGATCACCATCAGTTGCAGGGGTAAATACCGCCGGTCCTTTTTGAGATTATTCAGCCAGTAATTCGGCTCGCCCTCGCCGGGCAGGTTAATGCGCGAGTGACCATACCGCAGGAGCGTGAGCAGATAACGAAGTTTGAGGTAATAGCCATCGACCGTAATCCCTTCCCGAAACGTTTTGCCGATGCTGTCGCACTGCCTGGCAAACGTGGCCTTATCAATGAAGTAGTACAGCCCGCCGTGACCTTCCTCAAGCGAACCGCGAAAAATGGCGAAATCGTCGCGTTGCTGGCTGAGAGTTAGCCTGGGCGGCTGGGCCTGTCCGGAGGCAAACTCAGTCAGCAACAAGCATATTGCGATCATCAACACAAGTCTCATGGCAGTGTAAAAGTGAGGGTTATTCGAAAATATCAAACGTTTTGCCCTTATCTCCTTCCTTAACGATCAGAAACGGCTTGTCGGAGTCGATGCGTTTACCGCTCATGACTGTGTTTACCTGTTCGTTATCAGCCAGATACACCTTCGTGCCAACCGGATAGGTATGTCGGTAGCTTACTCTTGGAGCCATCACCTCAATTTGAGTGCTGTTGCCAGTTTCACCCGGCTCGTAGCTGATAATGGCAACTTTTTGAGGAAGCAGGCTCGGATTTCGTAGACGGACCGTAACCCGTAGTGACGCATCCGGGGTGCTATTTTCCCGCTTGACCTGCCGTTTCTCTTTTTCTTCTTTAGCCCCGGTGTCGGTGCCGAGGGTTTTGCCTTCGTCTTCAGCCCGAACGGTGAATATCAATCCTGTGCCTGTTTCGCCATCGTTTGTGAAATGGAGTCTGGCACCAACGGGCCAATTGCAGGGGATGGTCTCGCGCCGACCCATCGTGAAGCCGTATTTGATGCCCGGCCCTTCGACTAAGAACATGCGGTGGTAGCCGAGCGTATTTTTAAGCATGAAGGTAATACGGGGCGGGTCGTCGGAGAGCGAACGAGCGGTTACGCCAGTGGTGGTAAACAGAGCTACCGAAAGCAGGAACAGGATGATTGCGTTGGTTTTCATGGGCCGGATTAGTTTTTAACGTCGAACGATTTACCGGCATCGTCGGCTTTGACGATCAAAAACGGCTTGCCTGCATCGAGTCGCTTACCACTCATAACTACGTCGACCTGCTCGCTATTGGCCAGATAAAGTTTCGTGCCCACAGTGTAATAGACCTTTTTACTCCCTTTAGGCAGCATGACGAAACCGTAAGTACCGTTGCCTTTTTCGCCGGGCGAATAACTAACGAGCGTAATTTTTTTCGGCAACAGGCTGGGGTTACGAAGCGTGAACGTAATGTCCTTGTTCTGCCCGGTCTGAACAGTCTCCGCTTTAGTGTTGGCGATTGGCGTGAAGCCGGTGTTGGCTGTGAATAGCGTTGCTACGAGCAGGATGATTACGATGGTTTTCATTGTGTTTAGTTCGTTCTGTGTTGGCCCGGATGTGCCGGACGGTGAGACAAAGGTGGTAGGTTGGCAGGCTCTGGTTCGACTCAAAAAGAAGTTGAGACGACTCAAATTATGTCCTGAGCCGTTTTGAGGGCAAATCGTTTATGGCTGAACCAGATTCACGGTTTTGCCATCGTCTTTCGGTTTTACGACCAGCAGGGGTTTGCCGGGTGCTTCCAGGCCGCGCATGTTGGCGTTGATTTCCTGCTGATTCACCAGCGAAAGCCGGGTGCCGGGTTTGATTTCTACTTTGTGGGCCTGACCGGGCAGAATATAGGCCGTGAACACGTTAGGGTATTTATTATCGGGATAGCGTTCCAGAAACCTAAACTCGCGGGGCACCAAACCGTTGTTTTTGAGACGTAAACGCACCTTTTTCGGGTCTTGCGCGAAGGCTGACGAAGCAAACAGGAATAGTAAGATGAATAGCACATTCCATGCGCGATGTGTTGTTTTCATAGTCGTTTGCAAGAATTGATTATCATTGCAAACCTCCCATTGATACGTCGATGGATCGTCTCATAATTTTTTCGAGACGGTTCAGATTATAAATTGAGTCAAGAAAGAGAAGTTAATCGTCTGAGCTGATGTCTGTCTGAGCCTGCAAATCGACATAGGTAATAGTCATATTGCGGACCTGCGCGTAAGGAATAATGATGTACTCCTGTTGTATCTCTCTTTTGTCGGCGCGTTCAAATAATTCAGATTGATTGACTTCCTCCCGAGTGGCTGTTTCCTGCGTTTTCGATATAATTTTTTGGCTACGTGATGTCTTTTGAAACACTGATTTTGACGCATAAAACAGAACCAGACGGTCGAGCGTGTTACTGGTTTCGTTCAGTGTGAAGTCATATAGAAAACCGTCGTAGATAATCGTATTCTCTTTAGTTTCGGTTAAGATGTGAACAGCAATCAGATCAACCGTTCGATCTTTAGTAGTCGGATTGGTTTCTAAAATGCGGCCCGTCAGCCAGTAGAACCATTCATTTGAGAAACGTAGCAGCGTATACTTCGAGTCCAACTTGTTTCGGAATACAAGGTCACGTGCCACAGCCGCACCAACCAGTGCTAACGTTAGGGATGCAATCAAATACCCCGAAAAGCCGAGCAGGTAATTACCAATTTTAGCGTTGACATAACCTGATGGCGCACCAATAGGAGCGTCTATCGACTTGCCAAGCAAAAGGTTGTAAACGAATTGATAATCGATTTGGAAAGGCGTAAAAAAGTCTATGAATACGGTACAAACCAGATGGATGGTTAAGGCAGGCATAATCGAAGCCGTTACCTGCTCCCAAATGGGTTGCCTGAGTACGTTATACTTGATTTTGTAAGTACCGCCGTTGCGACTTCCCCGGAAGTATGCGCCCCGAAAAAATATGCCCGGATACAGCAGTAAAATAATTAGCAGTGCGCTTAAAACAACATTCATAAACTACGAGTCGTAGCGATGTCGTCCAGTTTTTCAGCATCGATTTTTATGATCTTGCCATTTTCATTTTTTACTATTATCTCGCCTTTCTTGTGCTCACTGCTTAGAAAACGGCGCAACTGAGCAGCCGACTCTGGCGAAGAAAGCACCTGCTTGGCTAACGGACTGAATGGAGCACGCATAGTAGAGAAAATATAATTTCAACAAATAAACAACATTTGCCAAGCAAATGTCAACTAAAAGACAGACGATTTTTCATTACAAATTCCCTTTCGCTTTAATCCGCCCTGCATCCTGACCGGTTTCGCGGTCGCGGGCGGCTTTTACGTCGTTGCTGCCGAAACGGTAGCTGAATCGGATGCTTACCCGGCGGCTTTCCCATTTGCGGTCGATGCGGAACTGCTGGCTTTGAAAATCAGCCGATTGCCGCCAGCGCATGGTATTCAGCAGGTCATCGACCGCAAGGGTGAGTTTGCCGCGCTCCTGCATCACTTTCTTCTGTAGGCTCAAATTCAGCGCACCCAGCCCGCCAATCCGATATACGGTTTGCTTCGTGGGCGCACTCCAGAAGCCCGATGCCTGGGCCGACCAGCTTTTCGACACGGTAAACGAGTGCTGCATGTAGCCGTCGAAGGCAAACGCCCGCTGGTCGAACGCTTCGGTTGCCGAAAACTGGCCCACAAAGCGGTTCCAGGTAGCACCGGCGTAGGCGTATAAACTCCACCACTTCGTAAACTGATACGGTGTACTGATCGACAGATTCAGCGCATCGACCCGGCCCACGTTAGCAATGGTCTGGTAGGCGATAAACCCCTGTTGCTGCACCACGTCGGTAGCAAACTGATTGGTTCGGCTGTAGGAAACTTTCAGACTGGTGGCCCATTTATACGTCCAGCCCGCTTCGATGTTGTGCGTGTAAGATGGCCGCAGAAATGGGTTGCCGCGTGTGCTGGTGTAGGGGTCGATGGGATACACGAACGGGTTCATGTCCTGGTAGCTGGGCCGGTTAATCCGCCGACCGTAATTGACTGAAAACAAACTGCTTTGCGTAGCCTGATACTGCACAAAAGCTGTAGGAAACAGATTTAGGTAACCCGTGTCGGGCCGGGCGATGCGCTGGTTCAGCAGATCGGTGGAGCGACCCCGCACGTCGGAATGCTCGGCCCGCAGCCCAGCCTGCATGGCCCATTTGCCCGCCGAACGGTTCAGTGAGGCATAGGCCGCGCTGACGACCTCGCGGTAGGTGAATCGGTTGGTGCGGCTCAGGTCAGGCTGTTCGGGCAAGCCGCTGAATGCCAGCAGATTATTGTCGGTTGCTACGTCGGTGTGCTTTAGCCCGGCTTCCAGCTTCAGCCGCCGTGCTTTCCATTCTTTCACGCCATCGGCTTTCAGCGTTACGATACCGATGGTGGTGCTGGCATCGAAGCGATTCCGCAGCCCGAACAGCGGTTGCCCGTCTGTTCCGAAATAATTGCTCGTGATGGTGTTGGGGGCGGTGTTGCTGAAACGGGTAACGTCGGCATCGAGGTTGATCTCAAGTCCCAGCGTATCGGCATAGCGGTAGTTCAGAGCCGCGTTGACGCGGTTGTTCCACGACGGATTCTCGACGCGGTTTACCAGACTCGTGTCTACCACCTGCTGTTGATTGAGGATGTTGGTCGTGGTGTAGGTGCCGAAGCGGTTCGCGCTGCTATTGCCCGACACGACGAGACCGAGCGTTTGGCGTGCGTCGATGAAATAATCGGCTCCGGCTTTGTACACAACGGCCCGTGTACCGTCGGAATCGTAGCCGCGCTGCAAAAATTGCGAGCCAGCCGCCAGCCGATCCAGCAATACATTCGTAATCTGGAAGTTATCGGTCCCCGACAGATTGCCGAACAGGTTGACGCGTTTGGCGCGGTAGTTCAGGTCAAGAGCGGCATTGGCGCGGTGGTGGTCGCTTTGGCCGTAGCCGCCCGATACGCTGCCGTTCAGACCTAAGCTTTTATCGCGCCGGAACCGGATGTTGATAATACCCGCTCCGCCCTGTGCGTCGAACCGGGCCGAGGGGTTGGTAATGAGTTCAACCTTATCGATACTGCTGGCCGGGGTAGCCCGGAGCAGATTCGCCACATCAGCCGACGACAGGTTGGTCGGTTTGCCGTCGATAAATACGATGGCTCCCTGCTTGCCGGCCATTTTAATGGTCTCATTGGGATCAATAACCACGCCCGGAGCCTCCTGCAACAGTTCATAGGCGGTTTTGCTCTGTGCCGTGGCGTTATCGGCTACGTTCAGCACGGTCTTGTCTATCTGCTGTTCGACGTAGGGTTTCTGCGCCCGAACGTTCACCGCAGCCAGCGTTTGCTCGGAAGCCCGAAGGATTAATGGCTCCAGCGTAGTGGGTTGATTCCCGGATAGCGTCAGCCGCGAACTACTGATGGTCTGCATGCCTACCATCGACGTTTCGACGCGATACGCTCCATCGGCCACGTTTGTAAACGTATATCGACCGGTTTCGTCGGTGATGGTGCCGGTTGCCAGCGTGGAGTCAGCCGCCCGGAGCAACTTTACGACGGCAAACGGCGCGGGCTGTCGGTTGGTATCCTGAATCGTGCCTGTGATGGTTTGGGCCATTGCCGAAAGGGTGGCGAGAATGAAAAGGGCGCAGGTAGTAAAGCGAGCCATAATCGAATGCCCGGCAGGGCGTTTGTGATTGATGGCTCAAAGGTGGCGGATTGGGAAGCCCGGCTTCGACTCACGAAGAATTTGAGACGACTCAATGTATAAGTTGAGTCGGATAGGCCGCACGTCAGCGAATGGCGCGGTCTTTGAAGCTCTCCCGGCTAAAGCGCGGGAGATTCTTGGGCTACCACCTCAACAGGCGCGTATACCTCCCAAGCTGACACGGCACTTCCTGCCGCCTTTGCTTTTATGTTTTTAGCCGCGTTAACGTCCCGGTCATGAACCGAATCGCAACTCGGACAAATCCACTCCCGCACGGCTAACGTTAGTTCCGTATTGCGGTAGCCACAGCATGAACAATCCTGCGAGGTGTGACAGGCAGAGACTTTCTCAAAGCTGCGACCGTACCACTTCGCTTTGTAGTCGAGCATCTGCGTTAGCCCATACCACCCTGCATCCGCTATGGATTTAGCCAGATGGTGATTAGCCAGCATGTTGCTGATTTGCAACGATTCCACGCTGATAGATTGGTTTTCTCCTATCAACCGCGTTGTCAGCTTATGCTGAAAGTCTTTTCGGGTATTGGCTACTTTCTGGTGTTGACGCGCTAACTTCTTAATCGCCTTACGGCGGTTGGCACTGCCTTTCTTTTTCCGGCTAACGCCACGTTGCAGCCGCTTTAGTTTGCGTTCGGCTTTGTAGAGGTGCCTGGGGTTTTCAATGGTTGCACCGTCCGAGGTGACAAGAAGCGACTTGATACCTACGTCAATACCAATACTATTCGGACTGATTGGCAACGGTTCTATGTCAGTTTCCACGCACAGACACATGTACCAACCATCGGCACATTCCCGAACCGTTGCCCGTTTAATTGTACCAGAAAGGGTTTGACTATTCCGGTATTTGACCTTGCCAAATTTGGGTAGTTGTACGTATTGACTGGTTAGTTTAACGCCCTGTTTAAAACTAAATGATTGGTACTGACCCTTGCGGGCAAACTTTGGAAAGCCTTTTCCTTGCTTAAAAAAACCATCGTAAGCGTTAAATACCCTGTCCGTTACGTCCTGCAAGGTTTGAGAGTGGACACAGCCTAACCAGTCGGTATCTTTGGCAATACTGGCCAGTTCCTTCTGAATGTCATTCTTGCCAATAGAAACTTTGTTGTGTTCCCAGAGCGTCTTTTTGTAGGACAGCGACAGGTTGTAGATATACCGACACGCGCCTAACCACCGCCCTAACGCCCGTTGTGAGACGGGGTAGGGTTGAGTTTGTAGCGGTATGTTTTGACCTGAATCATTAGACAAATATATATCATTTAAATATTGTTTGCAAACCTAAATGATACGTATTTTCTTTGTGACATGGAAAAGGAAAAATCAAAGGCGTATCTTGTTCGTATGACCCCGACGTTGCATGAACAGGCGGAAAAAGAAGCTCAGAAATTAGGCTTAAACTTCTCGGCATATGTCCGCTATCTAATCAGCAAAGAGTTAAGGGCTGTATCCCCCGCCTGAAGGCGGGAGCATTAGCCCTTTAGTTATCGTAACGGCTGAAATATCGGCACACACCTGCTGAATAAACGTTAGCTGTTCGAGCATAGCCGATTCATCCGTCGTTAGTGGAGCAGCCGCAGTGGTTGGTGCTGCGGTCGACTGTTCCCACAGCCGATGCTTGTTGAAAGCAGGGTCGAGTTTGCGCTGTGCTTCGGCCAGCAATACCAGCCCGCGCCGAACCGGGCGCAGCAACGGAGCCGGGTAGGGGCGGGGCTGACCCGGCGGCAGTCCCGTTAGCAGCGTAGCCACGTTGGCCGACAGAATGTGCGTCAATACCACAAACTCGTAGACTTCTTTTTCATTGCGTTGCGTGTGCTTGGGTTCGGAGGTCATCCGCTGGAAAGCACTCGCTAAATTGGCCGATGATACGTAGACTTCTTTACGGGCGAGCTTATAATCTAACACTGTTAAGTAGCTGCCCGATAGTCGATTATACAACTGGGTCATGTAGTGCAGGTTGGCTGCTAATACGTCTCGCATCGGCGTAATCAACTGGTCTGATTCCCAGCGCGGAAAGAGGGCATACCCCGCCGAAAGCGCAATCAGGCCCCCCAGCAGCGTGTCGAGCAGGCGTTCGCCAGCCGCGCTGATAAAGCTAACGCCCAGAAACGTAGTCAGTATCAGCACAAAGGGCGTTACGCAAATCACCATCACGATATAGTTGATCCGCAACGCGCTGTAGGTGCCCAGCATAAACAGTACCATCAGCACCAGCAGTGCGACGCTGTTCTGAACGAACAGCAATATCAACACGCCTATGATGCCGCCAACAACAGTGCCAATGATGCGTTCGCGGTTGCGTTGTCTGGTCAGGCTGTAGGCAGGTTTCAGAATGACCAGAATCGTCAGCAGTACCCAGTAGCTATGGTGGCCGGAGGGCATCAGCTTCGTAACCACGTAACCCAGCAACAGGGCTAAGGCCATGCGCAGCGAAAACCGGAACGTCGATGAATCGAACGTCAGGTTGTCGCGAAACGATTGCCAGTCGATGGCCTGATGCGACACAAACCGCCCATATTCGAGCCGATTACCAGCCGTCAGGTTCTCGGTTGGAGCCGACCAGTTGGCCCGGATGCGCTGTAGCCGCTGGTTTAAATTCCGAAGGCTGATGAGCACTTTGCGCAGCACCAGCGTAGGGCCTTCGCTATTGTCGAGGGCGTCGATCTGTCGCTTCAGGTCGGCTAATGGCTGGGCGAAGTCAGGTGGCTGCCGGTTCGGTACGATGGTCTGAACGGTTAGGCCGAGGTGATCGAGTTCGTCGGCTATCTGCTGAATCAGATGAGCAACGGCGTCGAGCACCCCCGATTGACCAAACCGCTGCCGAATGTCGCTGTAGTCGTAGTACATAGCCACCACCTGCTCGTAGAAATCGACCATTTCGGAAAAAGTCAGCACCAGCCGCTGCCCGGTAGGATCGGCTTCGGCCAGATACTGATCGCTTTTGAACAGCAATTCGCGCACGGCGTTCTGCTGCTCACTCACCACTACCTGCTGCGCCAGCAATCGACGGTAATCATCGTTTATGTCGGTATTGGCCCGGTAAAAGTCGGCTTTGATTGCCATGAACCGGGCAATTTCGTGGATACACAGGCTAAGAGCCTGCTGCGCCGGTCGGTAGGGCCGCAACGTGGCCGACAGGATACTGATGGCCGCATACCATACACCACCCGCCAGCACCAATCCACTCTCGCGCAGAATGGCCGGACCGTCCATGTCGCGGTCCATCATCAGCACCATCACCAACAACGCCCCCGTGCCGACCGACGTAGCGCGGGGGCCGTAGAGCGTAAACATGGAGAAAAAAAAGCTGGCGATACCAATGACGAAACCCAGCGTAAGGTCGTTCAGGCGGGCGAAGCCGGTAATGAGCGTCATCAGAAAACCCGCCAGCGCGGCAATGGCCATGCCGTTGCGCCGGTGCTGCACCGGGCCGGGCGCGTCGGCCAGGGTTACGCTCAATGCGCCAATCGACAAGGTAATGCCGGTCGATAGCTGATCGAACTGGCTGAAAACCAATGCAGGCAGCAAAATGGACAGCGTGATGCGCAGGCCCGCCGAAAAGTACTGGCCCGACAAAAAATAACCCACCTGCCGAACCCGCCTGTCCATACGCTTATACTACGTTCTGTGTACTACGTTCTATATGTGTTGGGTGAAGAGGTTGTTACACAAAGATGCACTGAGAAAAAGAGATACGCCGAAATTTAACCCAATTCTCGGTGTATCTTCCTGATTACTCTGCGAAGCTCTGTGCAACAATCTCTTTACCCGGCATATGTAAAATATAGACGGCAGTTCACACTATGAAAAGTCACTCGTCCAACTGCTGAATACGCGCCAGATGCCGCCCGCCTTCAAAGGGTGTGTCGAGCCAGATTTGCACGATTTTCAGGGCCATTTCTTCGCTTATCATCCGTTCGCCAATCGAAATCACGTTGGCGTCGTTGTGTTGCCGTCCGAGCCGGGCCGACTCTTCGTTCCAGCACAGCGCACAGCGAACCCCTTTAACGCGGTTGGCCGCAATGGCTTCTCCGTTACCCGACCCGCCCAGTACAATACCCCGGTCAACGGCTCCGGCGGCAACAGCTTCGGCAACAGGCCGGATAAAACGCGGATAATCGACCGAAGCTTCCGAGTCAGTGCCTTTGTCGATAACGTCGTGGCCGTGGCTGATGAGGTACTGTTTGATGGCTTCTTTGTAGCGGAAACCGGCGTGGTCGGAGCCGATGGCAATTTTCATAGTGTTATTTATTGGTACTGCGTTCTACGTGAGCTGGCTGGGTGAACAAGTTGTTACGATTGCTCTGCGAAGCTCTGTGTAATAACATTTCTTTTAACTTGAAACGTGGCGCAAAAGTAGGTAAATGGCTCGCCAAGATGAAACCTTAACAGGCTAAACTTGTTCGGAACGGGGCGTGTAGGTAATTTGCGGCCCAGCAATACAACCGGATTATGATTCCAGCCACCAACCAGCGGCTATCCGCCACGGTGTTATTTATCTTCGGCGGCAGTGGAGACCTCAATCTCCGCAAACTGACCCCCGCTCTGTACAACCTCACTATCGACAACTACCTGCCCGAACAATTCGCCGTTGTTGGCCTGGGCCGGAGCGACTATACCGACGAAACGTTTCGCGAGCGGCTGCTCGAAGGCGTTCGTCAGTTCTCGCGCCGAAAAGACGATCTTGACGTTACGTGGGATCGGTTCGCGCCCAAAATTTCGTACCTGCAAATGGACGCGGGCAATGAAAACGCCTACGGAAAATTAGCCGATTACGTGTCGGCCCGGCAAACGGAGTGGGGCATGCACGCCAACGTGATATTCTACCTCGCCGTAGCTCCGCAGTTGGTGCCTGGCATTGCTACCAACCTCGGTAATCTGCCGCTCTGTGGCGATAAACAGAACGTGCGAATCGTGGTCGAGAAACCGTTCGGACACGATCTGAAAACAGCCAGAGAACTCAATGCGCTGCTGGGCGGGCTGTTTGCCGAAGAGCAGATTTACCGTATCGACCATTATCTCGGCAAAGAAACCGTGCAGAATATTCTGGCCCTGCGGTTTGCCAACTCGCTCTTTGAACCCATCTGGAACCGCCGGTACATCGATTACGTGCAGATTACGGCTTCTGAAACGGTTGGGCTGGAGGGGCGCGGGGGCTACTACGAAGGCTCCGGTGCCCTGCGCGACATGATTCAGAATCACCTCCTTCAGGTGCTGTGCATGGTGGCTACCGAAGCACCGGTTAACTTCGACGCCAACGAGGTTCGTAACAAAAAAGTCGACGTGTTGCACGCCATCCGGCGCATCCGGCCCGAACAGGTCAACGACATGGCCGTGCGCGGGCAGTACGGCCCCGGCCCGATTAACGGCGAAGAACGGCCCGGCTACCGGCAGGAGGAGGGCGTAAAACCCGACTCGGCCACCGAAACGTTTGCAGCCATCAAACTGTATGTCGATAACTGGCGGTGGGAAAACGTGCCGTTCTACCTGCGCACGGGTAAATCATTGCCCGAAAAAACGACGGTTATCAAAATCAAATTCAAGGCCGCGCCCGATTTTGCGTTTCCCGACGAAGCCACCAAAACCTGGAAATCGAACCGCCTGAGCATTGGTATTCAGCCCGCTATGGATATCCGGCTGCGAATTCAGGCCAAGCGGCCCGGCCAAACCCTGGCCCTCGACCCGGTTGAGATGGTGTTTAGCTACAAAACCGAATACGCCGGGCAGGAACCGGAAGCCTACGAAACCCTGCTCTTAGACGTGATGACCGGCGACGCTACCCTCTTTATGCGGGCCGATCAGGTCGAAGCGGCCTGGCAGGTGGTTACGCCCATTCTCGACGCCTGGGCTGCCGAACCACCCGCCGACTTCCCAAACTATGCGCCCGGCTCGTGGGGACCACAGGCCGCCGACGAATTGGTAGGCAAAGATGGATTCAGGTGGGAAACGAAATAACGCCTATGCAACTGATTGTAACGAAAAATTCGGCTGATCTGGCGAAGAAAGCTGCCGACTTCATAGCGAAACGCATCGTAGATACGCTTAAAAAACAGGAACGGTTTACCATCGCACTGTCGGGCGGCAGTACGCCCAAAGCCTTGCATGAACTGCTGGCGAAATCGCCTTATGCTGAGCAGATTCCGTGGCTGCAACTCCATGTGTTCTGGGGCGATGAACGGTATGTTTCCATCGATGACCCGCTCAGCAACGCGGGTATGGCCTACGATACGCTGCTGGGTCATGTATATACACCCGAGGATCAAATCCACGTCTGGCGTACCGACCTTGACCCCGAAGCCGCTGCCGCCGATTACAGTCGGATTTTACACGACTATTTTCCTGATGCCGCTGCGCCAACGTTCGACCTTGTCTTGCTGGGCATGGGCGACGATGGGCACACGCTTTCGCTGTTTCCCGGCACCGACGTCGTTCATGAACAAACTGCCTGGACGAAAGCGTATTTTCTGACGCAGCAAAACATGTATCGGCTAACACTGACGGCTCCCGTTGTGAACCGGGCGGCCTGTGTGCTGTTTTTAGTGGCCGGTCCGAAAAAAGCGGAGCCACTGCGCCACGTGCTGGAGGGCGAATTTCAGCCTGACAGCTACCCCTCGCAGATGATAAAGCCGACGAATGGCGAACTGGTCTGGATGGTCGATGAGCAGGCGGCAGCGGGGTTAAGGGTATAATTTTTTTCTGGCTCCTAACCGCCAAGCACTCAGACAGATTACGGCGAAGTTTAGCCAACGGTCTTAACTTTTTCATGACTGCCTGCCCGCTTCCTCCGTTTTTTCCGTACCTTTATACCCCGTAATGACCCAAACAGGTTTTCACTTATGGCGGCTACGGGACCTAAATCCGCAAAATATATTTTCGTCACAGGCGGGGTGACGTCTTCGCTCGGCAAGGGCATCATTGCTTCATCACTTGCCAAACTGCTGCAATCACGGGGGCTTACGGTAACGATTCAGAAATTCGATCCGTATATCAACATTGATCCTGGCACACTCAATCCCTACGAACACGGCGAATGCTACGTCACCGACGACGGAGCCGAAACAGACCTCGATCTTGGTCACTACGAGCGGTTTTTGAACACACCTACCTCGCAGGCCAACAACATCACCACCGGTCGTATCTACAACAACGTCATCACCCGCGAACGCCGGGGCGACTTCCTCGGTAAAACCGTGCAGGTGGTGCCGCACATCACCGATGAGATCAAGCGCAACATCCGGCTGCTGGGCGATACGGGCGAGTACGACATCGTTATCACCGAGATTGGCGGCTGCGTTGGCGACATCGAGTCGCTACCGTTTGTGGAGGCCGTGCGGCAGTTGAAATTTGAACTCGGCGAGAAAGATACGCTCGTCATTCATCTTACGTTAGTGCCGTACCTGCAATCGGCGGGCGAACTGAAAACCAAACCAACGCAGCACTCCGTCAGGATGTTGCTTGAGAATGGTGTACAGCCCGATATTATCGTGTGCCGCACCGAATATCCGCTGCCGCAGGAGATTCGCCGGAAAATCGCGCTGTTCTGTAACGTGCAGGTGTCGTCGGTCATCGAAGCCATCGATGCCGAAACGATCTACGACGTACCGCTGCTGATGCAAAAAGAGCGGCTCGATCAGCGGGCGTTGTACATGCTCGACCTGTATAATGACAAAGATGCCGAACTTGACGCCTGGAAATCGTTTCTGGGACGGCTGAAAAACCCCGGCGACGTGGTGCGGATTGGGCTGGTAGGCAAGTACGTTGAGTTGCACGATGCGTATAAATCCATTGCCGAGTCGTTCATTCATGCCGGAGCGCAGAACGAGTGCAAGGTGAAAATCGAGTGGATTCAGTCTGAAACGCTCCTTGACGAACATCACTGCGCCGACGTACTCCACGACCTCGATGGCGTGTTGGTAGCACCCGGCTTTGGCGAACGCGGTATCGACGGTAAAATCAACGCTGTACGCTACGTCCGCGAACACGGGGTTCCTTTCTTAGGCATTTGTCTGGGTATGCAGATGGCCGTAATTGAGTATGCCCGGCATGTGATGAACATTGCCGATGCCCACTCGACCGAAATGGACCCGCACACGGCCAACCCGGTCATCTGCCTGATGGAAGATCAGAAAAACGTGACCGACAAAGGCGGAACCATGCGGCTGGGGGCGTACACCTGCAAACTCAAACGCGACTCGCTGGCGCATCAGATTTATGGTAAAACCCAGATCAGCGAACGCCACCGCCACCGCTATGAGTTTAACAGCAGCTATGCCGACGCGTTTGAGCGGGCCGGGCTGCGCCCCACGGGCATAAACCCCGATACCGGGCTGGTTGAAGTGGTTGAACTGACCGGGCATCCGTGGTTTATGGGCGTGCAGTTCCATCCCGAACTGAAAAGCACGGTTATGAACCCGCATCCGCTCTTTGTGAAATTTGTGGGAGCGGCCCTCGCCCATAGTCAGCACAAACGTGCCGCTCAGCCCAATGAACATGCCGCTCCCGTAGAAACCGCCGACATGGTTGATTAACCAACCGATTGGGTGTAATTTTGCAGTAAATTTTGTTTGTCGTTTAACGTTTTACCGGGTATCCGGTGCGATTCGCTTTCAGTGTTGAACCGCAAACGTTGAACGACGAACCTCAAACTATCGTAATGGATCGTAATCAACTTATCGGCATCGTCCTGATTCTGGCGATGATAGTCGGCTACCAGCTACTGATGCCGAAACCGGAGCCGGTGAAAGAACCTGCCAGGGCATCACAAACTACCAAACCGTCTGCTACTACAGCTCCACAGCCATCGTCAGCACCAACTGCACAGGGCACCGATTCGGTCGCGCTGAAAGCACAATTCGGCGATTTTGCCGCTCTTGCCAACGGGCAGCTCCGCGACATTGTTGTTGAAAACAAAGACGTTAAAGTAACGTTCAGCACGCTCGGAGGGCGTGTTAAAGAGGTTATCCTCAAAAACTATAAAACCTACGACCAGAAGCCCCTGGTGCTGATTGATGAACAAAGCAGCAAAATGGTGCTTGAGCTGCCCACCAATCGGGGTAAGGTCGATCTGCACCAACTGTATTTTCAGACTGCCGCAGCCGGTGGCATCGCAAACGGGAAGCCACAACAGATTGCATTCCGGGCTGAGGTAGCACCGGGGCAGGTGATTGAACAGGTGTATACCGTGCCGGCAGAAGGCTACGTGATTAACTACGACCTGAAACTGACGGGCCTAAGCAACGTGGCTGGCAACGAGAACATCCACTTTGTTTGGGAAGACCGGATGCGGCAGTACGAAAACGATTTGGCGAACAACCGCCGGGCCGCTACAGTCAACTACCTGACCGCCAGTGAAAGCTTCAACGGCCTGACCGAGAGCGAAGCCAATGAGCAGGCCACCGCTGACGAACCCGTTCGCTGGTTTACCATTAAACACAAGTATTTTCTGTCGGGCTTTGTCGCTAAAAATGCCCCGCTGGAAAAAGCCAGCTTCCAGACTACGGTAGACCCCGCCGACCCGAAAACGGTAAAAACGGCCCTTACCGACGTGATGCTGCCGATGGCAGACGTGAAAGCGGGCAAAGGGCAGTATGCATACTATTTCGGTCCTAACGACTTCCAACTGCTGGGCGACGTAGCCCCCGAATTCGACCGGAATGTGTACCTCGGTTACTCGATTCTGAAGCCCATCAACAAATATTTTTTCGTGCCGGTATTTAACCTGCTCGAAAAATTTATTTCCAACTACGGCCTGCTGATTATCGTGCTGGTGGTGTTTGTGAAACTGATTCTCACCCCGTTAACTTACCGGTCTTATGTCAGCATGGCGAAAATGCGGGTGTTGGCTCCGGAAATCGAGGCCATCAAAGCCCGTGTGGGCGATGACATGGCGAAGCAGCAGTCCGAGCAGATGAAGCTGTATCAGGAAGTGGGCGTTAGCCCGCTCAGTGGCTGCGTGCCGGTGCTGGCAACCATGCCCATTCTGTTTGCGCTGTTCATGCTCTTCCCAAATCTGATCGAATTGCGGCAGAAACCATTCTTGTGGGCCAGTGACCTCTCGACCTACGATGCTGTGCTGACCTTCCCGAACATTCCTTTCGTAGGCGGTCACCTGAGCTTGTTTACGGTACTTATGACGGTGTCGTCTATCGGATTTGCGTATTTCAACAACCAGACCACACCCACGCAGCCCGGCCCTATCGACATGAAAAAGCTGAGTTACGTATTCCCGATCATGTTTATGTTCGTGCTGAATTCGTATCCGGCAGGTCTGACGTTTTATTATTTTGTGTCGAACGTCGTCACTATCGCTCAACAGCAATTGATTCGCCGATTTGTTGACGAGGATAAAATAAAGGCGGTGCTGGACGATAACCGGAAAAAGATTGCCAGCGGGCAGGGCAAGAAGCCGGGTGGTTTTCAGGCGATGCTCCAAAAGCAGTTAGCCGCTGCTGACGAGGCCCGCAAACAGGCCGAAGAGATTCAGCGCAAAGCTAAGCCGAAGAAATAACTGCGGGGAGTCAATGCAATCGAAATTCCTGATTAACTTAACAAAAGCAACGCGGCTGCGTTGCTTTTGTGCATAAACTCCAACAAACTATGAACATAAGCAGGTGCCGGTTCATTATTGGTCTGATCACGCTGTTGTTCGCCAATCAGGTTCTGGCTCAGGTATCGACAGACGCGCAACGGCGATACCGGTCGGCTGTTGAATCAGTAAAAATAGGCGACTACGTCCGCGCCAAAACCGACCTGAACGCAATTATCCAACGAGGGGGTGTGCTGGCACCCTATGCCCACTACTACTATGCCCTCGCCTGCCTGCGCGAACGCAAACTCGATCAGGCCCGGCTGATGCTCAAGCAGTTGCAGAACCGCTTCCCCGACTGGCCCAAAAAAGACGAAGCCCACTACCTGCTGGGAGTGGTGAATATGGAAAACGGCCAGTACGAAGACGCCCTGACGGCCTTGCAGCAGATTGGCGACCCAGGATTACGGCCCGCCATCAACTCCCTCGAAGAAACGTTTGTCGGGCGTATCACCAACCTGAACCAACTGAAGCAACTGAATCGGGAGTTCCCGCAGAACCGAAGCGTCGGGCTGGCTCTGATTAACCTGATTCAGCGCACGTCGAGCGATAAAGATGATCTGGAACTGTCGGACCGGCTGACAAACCGGTTTGGCGTACCGGTAACGGCCTCGGCGCGGTCGAATACTCCGCCGGTTCAGCCCGCAACAACGCCTGCTGCCTCGCCCGCCACGCGCCCAAATAACCGGTCGGGTCGGGCGAAGGGATATTACAACGTCGCGATTATGTTTCCCTTTCGCATCAGTGAGTTTGATTCAGGTAAGCGGCTACGGTCAAATCAGTACGTATATGACCTGTATGACGGCATCAGAATGGCGAAAGATAAACTTCAGGAGGAAGGAATTACGGTAAACCTGTTTGCCTACGACGTTGACAACGATGCTGCCAAAACGCAGGAGTTACTCAACGGTTCTGCCTTCAGCCAGACCGACCTGATTATCGGCCCGTTGTATGTGGAACCCAATAAAATTGCAACGGCCTACGCCAATCAGAATAATATCCTGTTACTGAATCCAATTGCAACCAGTAACGAGCTGATACTCAACCAGCCGATGGCGTTTCTGGCACAGCCATCGCTGACCCGGCAGGCGCAGCAAATGGCAGCACACGCCATGCGGCTGGGACCGAATCGGCGGGTTGCCATTTATTTCGGTGCGTCGCGGAAAGATTCGCTGCTGGCCGTGGCGTACCAGGCTGAACTGAAACGACTGAATGCTCAGGTTGTTGATTTTCAGCGACTAAAAGCAACCGCCCAGGCAACCGCCGATGCCATGCGATTGACACCTGCCGCCCGCCCGGCAACGGCTTCGGCTGCTCAATCGGCGACCACCGTGTCTCCCATTACGCTGGGCCACGTTTTCTTAGCCAGCATCAGCGATGACGATGGCCCCCGACTGCTCGACGCGCTCGCCCGTCGGCGCGTGAGTGGCCCGCTGATGGCAACGGCATCGGCCTTCGATTACTATCGGAACTCAACCTCAACGTTTACCCGCCGGGATTTGTACCTGCTCTATCCCGACTATATTGACAATCAACGTGAGTTTGTGCTGTCGTTTGAAGAGCAGTATTTAGCTAAACGCAATACTATTCCGTCGGTATTTACGGCTCAGGGCTACGACATGATGCTATTTTTCGGGCGGCAGTTGGCGAAAAACGGCGTACCATTTCGGAGCCGGGCCACCCTGCGCTCCGACACCGACGACTACCTGCTGTCGGGATTCGACTATACCCAATCCAATGAAAATCAGATCGTTCCCATCGTAAAATACGACAGCGGACGGTTCACTAAAATCAATTGAGTGGTTGAATGATTGAGTGGTTGAATGATAGAATGATTGAATGGTTAGGTCGGGCTAAGCCGGTATTCAATCACTCAATCACTCAACCATTCTATCATTCAACCACTCAACCATTCAACACCACATGACCACAAGCGAACAACTTTTTGAGAAGGCTAAAACATTGATTCCCGGTGGCGTAAATTCGCCGGTACGGGCATTTCGGGCAGTGGGCGGTAGTCCGCTGTTCATTAAATCGGGCAAAGGACCGTATGTATACGATGAAGACGGTCGGCAGTATATAGAGCTGATTAATTCGTGGGGGCCGATGATTCTGGGTCATGCGTTCGAGCCGGTTGAAAAGGCCGTGCGCGATGCCATTCAGTATTCGTTTTCGTTCGGGGCACCCACGCGCAAGGAGGTCGAAATGGCCGAACTGATTGTGTCGATGGTGCCCTCTATCGAAAAAGTGCGGATGGTTAATTCGGGTACTGAAGCCACAATGGCTGCCATTCGGGTAGCGAGGGGGTTTACCGGTCGCGATAAAATCATTAAGTTCGAAGGGTGCTACCACGGTCATGGCGATTCGTTTCTGATTGCGGCTGGCAGTGGGGCCGTAACGATGGGCGTACCCGACTCGCCCGGCGTGACCAAAGCCACTGCCGCCGACACGCTCACCGCGCCTTATAACAATCTGGCGGCTGTTGAGGTACTGCTCGACAACAATCAAAATCAGGTGGCGGCTCTGATTCTGGAGCCGGTAGTAGGCAATATGGGTTGCGTGATACCCGAACCCGGATTTCTGCAAGGCGTCCGCGACCTGTGCAACAAACACGGGGTTGTGCTAATTTTCGATGAAGTCATGACCGGTTTTCGGCTGGCAAAAGGGGGCGCACAGGAACGTTTCGGAATTACGCCCGACCTGACCACGCTGGGTAAAATCATTGGGGGCGGAATGCCAGTGGGTGCTTACGGGGGGCGCGCCGAGATCATGAACGTAGTGTCGCCCGCCGGACCGGTCTATCAGGCCGGAACACTGTCGGGCAACCCCATTGCCATGTCGGCGGGTTTAGCCATGCTTCACCACCTCAACGACCACCCGGACGTGTATACGCGCTTAGACGAGATTGGCGAAAAACTGGCAACAGGATTCCGGGCCGGACTCCAAAAAGCCGGACTAAATTATACTATCAACCAGATCGGTTCGATGTTCACGCTCTTCATGACCGAGCGTTCCGTAAGTGATTTCGCCGACGCCAAATCCTGCGACTTGCCGTTGTTTGGCCGTTATTTCCATGCCATGCTAAAGCGGGGCGTTTATCTGGCCCCGTCGCAGTTCGAGAGCCTGTTCGTCTCCGTCGCCCTCACCAACGACCTGATCGACGAGGTAATTCAGGCGAATGAAGAAGCTTTATTGGAAGTGATGAGTGATGAGTGATGAGTTTGCTGACGCGAGAGCAGAATACTGGCGTCAGCCCACTCATCGTTCATCACTCATCACTCATCGTTCAAAACAAACTATGTTTTTCTCCATCATCATCCCCGTCTACAACCGCCCCGGCGAACTGCGCGAACTGCTCGACAGTCTGACGAAGCAGACATATACGCAGTTTGAGGTGCTGGTTATCGAAGATGGTTCGGTTGAGAAAGCCGACGGCGTTGTAGCGGAATTCGCTGACCGGCTGCGGATTCGGTATTTTTTTAAGCCCAACTCCGGGCAGGGCTTTACGCGCAACTACGGTTTTGAGCGGGCCGAGGGCGATTATTTCGTGATATTCGACTCGGATGCCCTCGTACCACCCAACTATTTTGCCGTTGTCAATCAGCGGCTTACGAGTCAGTGGCTGGATGCCTACGGTGGTCCCGACGCGGCCCATCCCGACTTTACGCCCGTTCAAAAAGCCATCAGCTATTCGATGACTTCGCCTTTTACGACGGGGGGAATTCGGGGCAGCAAGAAAAACTTAGGTGGTACGTATCACCCGCGTAGCTTCAACATGGGGTTGTCGCGGAAGGTGTGGGAGCGCATTGGCGGTTATAAACTGAGCCGGATGGGTGAAGACATTGAATTTGCCATTCGTATTATCAAGAATGGTTTTTCTACGGGCCTGATTCCCGATGCGTTTATTTACCACAAACGTCGGACGAATTTCGGGCAGTTTTTTCGGCAACTGCGATTCTTTGGCCGCGCCCGTATCAATATCAGCCGTTATTACCCCAACGAATTAAAATTGGTGCATACATTCCCGGCCCTGTTCACACTTTTTGTCGTGTCGGTGCCGATATGGGCATTGGTTAGTCCGGTGTTAGGCTGGTTGTCATTGAGCGTATTAGCCATTTTTTCGCTTGTGGTTTTGATTGATGCCATTCGAAAAGAGCGGAATCTGACCGTTGGCCTGCTCAGTGTGGCAGCGGCTTTTGTGCAGTTGACAGGCTACGGCGTCGGTTTTTTAAGCGAAGGCTGGAAACGACTGCGTGAACCTGCCGGATTTAAAGAAACGGGGGCCAGCATCGAGTATCCATCGTAATGTTATCCAACTGTTAAGCCGATAGTAACGAAGCATACATCCGTACCGTTATCTTTGCCTGTTAATCAGAATCTGATACGTGATGGCAAAGCTTCCCGAACCACCGGGCCGGAAATTGGTGAATAGGATGAGTACCCGAACCAAATGGCTGCTTACAGCTCCGTTGGGGCTGGTGCTGGTAGGAGCGGGCCTGTGTGTACTATCTGAAGCAAGCTATGCCAAACACACGGGTGCCTCGTGGCAGCAGTGGGTCGGGTGGGGCACCTACGGCCTGATTTTGGTCAATGGTGGGCTATCGGTATTTGGGCAGGCCGTGCGCTACCGGGCGCAGTTGGATTACCGCCGATTTGTGCGTCGGGAGTTGAAAAAACGCGACCGCAGCCGGCATAAACGAAAAACCTCACCGGGTAAGGGCGAGGTTTAGCGGCTTATTTTTTCTCGGCGAACGACGCTTTGATGGCCTCAACGTCTACGTTTTTAATGATAGGTCTGCGCAGTAATTGCTTGATAGCCGCCGTTTTGTTATTGGCGATGGCCCGGTTTTTCCGACCTTTGCGCTTGAGTTCTGTTATTGCCATGACTGGTATTGTGTTTATCTGAATTCCGTTTCGAGCCGCAAAATTAAGGTTTTTTTAGACAGGATTTACAGGATTTACAGGATTTTATGTACAGTAACCGCAAACCTGCCTAATTTTGCAGGATGCAGAAACCCACGCTACCTAAAGGAACACGCGATTTTGGGCCGGAGCAGATGCGTAAACGGCTTTTTATTTTCGATACGATTCGGCAGACGTTTCAGCGGTTCGGCTTTCAGCCACTCGAAACGCCTTCCATCGAAAACCTCTCGACGCTGACAGGAAAATACGGCGACGAAGGCGATCAACTCCTGTTTAAAATCCTGAACTCCGGCGATTTTGCCGCCAGCCTGACCGACGCCGACCTCGATGCCGTCCGTGGTTCCGGCGGTTCTAAAAAACTGACACCTAAACTTGCGGAGAAGGGATTGCGCTACGACCTCACGGTGCCGTTTGCCCGTTACGTCGTTATGAATCGCAACAACATTGCCTTGCCCTTCAAACGCTATCAAATGCAGCCCGTTTGGCGAGCCGACCGGCCCCAAAAAGGTCGTTATCGTGAGTTTTACCAGTGCGATGCCGATGTGGTAGGTACAGATTCGCTGCTGTGCGAAGCAGAAATCGTGCTGATGGTTCATGAAGTATTCAGGAATCTGGGCGTTCAGCATTTTACGCTCAAAATCAACAATCGGAAAATTCTGGCAGGCATTGCCGAGGTAATTGGCGTTCCCGGTCAGGAGAGTACGCTGAGCGTCGCTATTGATAAACTCGACAAAATCGGCAAAGACAAAGTACTGGATGAACTCCGCGAACGCGGTTTTTCGGATGCCGCTATCGCCAGTCTCGACCCGCTCTTCGCCGAAACGACCGACCTGACCGCCACGCTCAACCAGCTCAAAAACTGGCTGGCTACGTCAGAAATCGCTCAGAAGGGTATTATCGAACTGGAAGAAACGATGCAATTGGTTGAGCAATACGGCCTTACCAATCCGCGTATCGAATTCGACGCTACGCTGGCGAGGGGATTGTCGTACTACACGGGAGCTATTTTTGAAGTCAAAGCCAACGGAGTGAGCATCGGCAGCGTGAGTGGTGGCGGACGCTACGACAACCTGACCGGCGCATTCGGTATGCCGGGGCTTTCGGGTGTTGGCATCTCGTTCGGCGTCGACCGCATTTATGACGTAATGGACGAACTGAACTTGTTTCCGACCGGAGCCGGGCAGGGAACAACCGTATTGCTCGTGCCGTTTGACGCAGATGCCCGCGCCGTAGCGTTGCCGCTGCTGCGTCAGCTACGAACGGCCAGCATAGTCGCCGAACTATATCCCGACTTTGCCAAAGTGAAGAAGATGCTCGAGTATGCCAACACCAGGACTATTCCGTTTGTGGTGCTGATCGGCTCCGACGAGGTGCAGACAGGCCAACTGAGCGTCAGGAACATGACAACGGGCGAACAGCAGAAAATGAGCGCGGACGAAGTTGTAGCGTTTGTGCAGCAAAAAAGTCCGGTACGCTAAGCACCGGACTTCTTTGTTCAAAAAATCTAAAATTGATACCAATTTGGCGTTGCCCGTATGGCTGGCGCGAGGGAGACGCAAAGGGTTGCGTCTCTACAGATAACCATCCGGTGTAGAGACGCAACCCTTTGCGTCTCTACCTGCGCCAGCCATACGAGACACCTGGATTACTGTTGTATAATCACTTAAACCATTACTTTAACTCAAACCGGTCCAGGTTCATCACTTTGTTCCAGGCGGCTACGAAGTCATGGACGAACTTAGCCTGTGCATCGCTGCTGCCATACACTTCGGCTACGGCGCGGAGTTCGGAGTTAGACCCGAACACGAGGTCGGCGCGGGTGGCCGTCCAGCGGGGCTGACCGGTAGCGCGGTCGGTGCCGAGGTACGTCTCCTTGCTGTCGTCCATTGCTTTCCAAGCGGTGTTCATATCCAGCAGGTTTACGAAGAAATCGGTGGTGAGCTGTCCGGGGCGGGTCGTCAATACGCCGTGTTTCGAGCCGTCGTAGTTGGCGTCCAATGCCCGTAAACCACCCACCAGCACCGTCAGTTCGGGGGCTGTCAGGGTAAGTAGTTGGGCTTTATCGATCAGCAACTCCTCCGTCGATACGCGCGATGTCGTAGAGCGGTAGTTCCGGAAACCATCGGCCAGCGGCTTCAGATAGCCAAACGATTCAACGTCTGTCTGCGCCTGCGAAGCATCCATACGGCCCGGTGTAAACGGAACGGTAATGGCATGACCGGCATCATGGGCAGCTTTCTCAACGGCGGCACAACCTGCCAGCACAATCAGATCGGCCAGCGAGACTTTCTTACCGCCGGTTTGGGCGGCATTAAAGTCGTTCTGAATGACTTCCAGTACGCCCAGCACTTTTTTCAGCCGGGGCGGATTGTTTACCGACCAGTCTTTTTGGGGAGCCAACCGGATGCGGGCACCATTGGCACCGCCCCGTTTGTCGGAACCCCGGAACGTAGATGCCGATGCCCAGGCCGTCGATATCAGTTCGGCAATGCTCAGGCCCGATGCTAAAATATTGGTTTTCAGCGTTGCCACGTCTGTTTCATCGATCAGGGCATGGTCAACAGCCGGAATAATGTCCTGCCACAGCAGTTCTTCTGCCGGTACGTCGGGGCCGAGGTAGCGGCTGCGCGGGCCCATGTCGCGGTGGGTGAGCTTGAACCAGGCGCGGGCAAACGCATCGGCAAACGCATCCGGGTTTTCTAAAAAGCGACGCGAAATTTTTTCGTAGGCCGGATCAACCCGCAACGACAGATCGGTGGTTAGCATCGTCGGCTTGTGCCGCTTGTTCGGATCGTAGGCGTCCGGGATGATGTCATCGGCATCTTTGGCAACCCACTGATGCGCTCCGCCGGGGCTTTTGGTCAGTTCCCACTCAAAACCGAAGAGGTTTTCAAAGTAGTTGTTGCTCCACTGCGTTGGGGTCGTGGTCCAGATTACTTCCAGGCCACTCGTGATGGTATCGGCCCCTTTGCCCGTGCCGTAGCTATTGGTCCAGCCAAAGCCCTGCTCTTCGATCAGCGCGGCTTCCGGCTCCTTGCCCACGTGGTCTGACGGGGCGGCTCCGTGTGTTTTGCCAAACGAGTGTCCGCCAGCAATCAGCGCAACGGTTTCTTCGTCGTTCATCGCCATGCGGCCAAACGTTTCGCGGATGTCGTGGGCTGCGGCCAGCGGGTCGGGGTTGCCATCCGGGCCTTCGGGGTTCACGTAAATCAATCCCATGTGCGCGGCTCCCAGCGGGTCTTCGAGCGGACGGGAGTGAATAGGGCGGCCAGGGTCTTCGTCCGACGACACTACCCCGTGGGCCGCTACTCCTTCCGAACCCCGCCCGTACCGCGCATCGTTGCCGAGCCAAGTCGTTTCAGAACCCCAGTACACGTCTTCCTGCGGCTCCCACCGGTCTTCGCGACCACCAGCAAACCCAAACGTTTTGAAGCCCATCGACTCCAGTGCTACGTTGCCCGCCAGAATCATCAGGTCGGCCCACGAAATTTTCTGGCCGTATTTCTGTTTGATGGGCCACAGCAACCGACGCGATTTATCGAGGCTTACGTTATCGGGCCAGCTATTGAGCGGAGCAAAGCGTAGCATACCCGCCCCAGCACCACCGCGACCGTCGCCTACCCGGTACGTACCGGCACTGTGCCAGGCCATGCGAATAAACAGACCGCCGTAATGACCAAAATCGGCAGGCCACCATTCCTGCGAGTCGGTCATGAGTGCGTGAAGGTCCTGCTTCACCGCATCGAGGTCGAGGCTTTTGAATTCGTCAGCGTAATTGAACGACGACCCCATTGGGTTCGACAATTCGGAGTGCTGACGCAGAATGTTCAGTTTCAACTGATTGGGCCACCAGTCGCGGTTGCGGGTGCCGCTCCCGGCTACGTTGTCCAGTTTGCCGCTCATGAACGGGCATTTGGCGGCCTGCGGGTCGTTTACGTCGAGTGCCTCGTGATGGGCGTGATGACCATTGCTACCGTTACTCCCGTTAACGGCGTAGCTTTGTGAAGGGTCTGATGGGTTCATATGCTTGTTTAGCAAAGATTCATTGCAAATCTGGTGATCTAAGCGCAATAGATCAAATTAATATTTTCTATATTTATATCTATAATATCTATGATTGATAAGTCGGTGAGGCCACTGTTGCTGGTAATGACGAACGCAGGTTTACGAAAAGAGTTGTTCAGCCAAACAGAAACGTTAGTCAATCTGTTGTCTGCCAGAGTCGTAGTGCGCTCGCGAAACCACCTGCCGATGCCCTACTGGTTTACTACACTAAAAACGCTGTTTGTATGCCTGCTGCTTGGTAGTGGGTTGTTCGGATACGCGCAATGCCCGCCCCGCCCCGCCAATTTGTTTACCGGAGCCATGCGCACAACGGCCACACACGGCTGCGTACCGTTCCGGGTCGAAACCAGTAACGTGATGATCGACGTGGAGAACGTGCGGCAGATTTTTGAGTACGACCGTAACCGCCCCAACAACCCAACCACGACTCAAACGAGCTATACCTACAAAAAACCGGGCATCTATTACCTCGTTCAGTACTCTGAGAAACAAGGACTTTCGATGATGTCGTGCGCCGAAATATGGGTCTACGACACCCTACAGCCGCAGGTAGAGCTGTCGGCCTGCGGCACCCGCGCCAGCCTGACCATTACCGACCCGTTCAGGTCTCCGATGAAGTACGACTATTTTTTAGTCAGTTGGGACGATGGCAAAACCGACACCGTCAGCACCACGCCACTCCGCGCCGAACACACCTACGCCAACACCGACCCGCGCCGGATTCGCGTTCAGGGCATTCACCGGTTTGGGCGTTGTGGCGGCACAACAGCACTTTCGTTTACGCCCAACCAACCCGCCAGCATTCGGGCCGTGGGGCCGGGCGAACGAACCGGCGATGGGCGCGAAACGGCCCGGGTACAGATTCAGAACCCCGGCAGTTTGCCCCTCTCGCTTCAGCAGCGCGTGGGCAATGGTGCGTATGGCAGTGGGCGAGGGGTGCCATCGGGCACGTCGGTGGAGGTGGTTGTGCCTGTCGATACGGGGCAAACAACCTGTTTTCGGCTCGTGCCGGGCAGTGTGTGTCCGGGCTATGAACCTTCGGCGGAGGTGTGTTACCGCCCGCCCTCAGCCAAACCCGCTGCCGAGCCAATCAGTGCGTTTTATTTGCCCGATGCCTTCAGCCCCAACAACGATGGCCTGAACGAAACGTTTGGCCTGATTGGCACCAGTACCGCCTATTCGTTCACGCTAACCATTTTCGACCGGTGGGGCCACGCCGTATTCACCACCGACGACCCGAAGCAAGCCTGGAACGGCCTGATAAACGGGCAATTAGCCCCGCCGGGCAGCTACGCCTACGAACTCCGGTCCAACAGCCCTTCCGGTTCAGTTACGCAGAAAAGTGGCCGCGTACTGCTGGTGCGGTAGGGGGGAATGTTCAATGAAGTGTGTCATTGAACATTCCCACAGACGATTCCGGTCGGTATAGTTCGATAGAAGGCAGACCAAGGTCAACGAATAGGAATCTCTACGCGACGGTTATTGCTCCGTTCGCTTTCAGTCATGTTATTGCCAATGGGCTGTTTACTACCAAACCCTTCCGTGGTGATTCGTTCTTCAGCTATCCCCCGCCGTGTCAGGTACGTAGCGACTACTTTCGCCCGATGCTCGGATAATGCCAGATTCAGTCGGGAATTACCGCCATTGTCGGTGTGACCTGCAACATGGATGTGCCACGGTAGATTGGCTTTCATGGATTGAACCAATTTGTATCCGCATAAATGACGTTAAACGTGGGTAATTGCATTCGCTGAACAGCCATTTAAAACTCCGACAGATTTTTCGCTTTTGCCATCGCATGATGCTCGGCAAGGTGGCTGAAGGTAGATAGCATGGACGAGGTTTGACGCATCGGCAAGATAGCAATCATGAATAAACTTCAGACTCTGTCGCTACGTTCGGGCGGGGCGGGGTGCGTTCAGTCGGGTTATGTTCAGCCGGACGTAGTACCGCCAGTTCGGCAGCGAGACCCCGGTAGATAGCCGGGTTGAACGGGGCCACAAACTCGGCGATGGGGTTACGCGTTCGGCGCGGGTTCAGGCCCATGTCGCGCATTAGTTCGTCGGCATGGTGGAACGAGAACGGGATAATGCACGTACCCGACGCGCTACTGTGCGGGGCGCGTTGCAGCAGCCACTCCTGATGCAGCGCAATCTCCATTTTCATAGCCTGCGGGTTGGGCAGGGCCAGTTGTCCCTTGAAATGCTGCGCCGAATAATGCGCGGCCAGTTCCGACGTAAAGGGGGTAAACAGCGACGGATTGTACCCCACAAACGACAGGTTCGGTACGTCGGTGGGCAGTACGTTGCGGTACAGTTGAAACCAGCCCTTCGCGTTACGTATCCGGCGGCTCAGGCTCTCGTCGAAGAACGGCACCGACTGCCGGAAACCCGTCGCGAAAATGACCTGATCGGCCCGGATGTGCTGCCCGGTGTTCAGCTTCACACCGTCGGGCAAAAAGCGCGTAATCTCGCCCTGCGCCAGTTCAATCTCGCCCGAAGCCGCCCGCTCGTAGAACTTGTCGGACGTTAGCCCGATGGAGCAGTTGGCGATGCTGTCGAAGGGTTTGGCGGGCAGCAGACCGCTTTTGCGGAGCGTCAGTTGGGTCGATACCAGTTTGCCGAGCGTTTTCACCAGCAGATTTGTAACGGGTTTGCCCAGCGGCCCGTGCAGAAACTTGTGGATGCCCAACAAGTGCCGGTACGGAAACAGGGACTCGCCGAAGCGGTGCAACAGCAAATACTTGAAATTCAGTCCCAGAAAGATGCGCGGCATTTTCCACTTGGCTTCGCGGTAGATGCAGACGGGTTTTGCCGATACGTTGCTCACCTGCGAGAGAATGTCGTGCGCCGACTTAGCAAAGCCCACCACCGCCACTTTCTGATTTCGGGCCGCGTCGAGGTGGTGCTGCCGGAATTCTGTGCTGTGCAGCACCGTCCCCCGGAACAGGTCGCGCCCCGGAATGGGTGGCATGTTGGGTTCGCTGAAGACGCCGTTGCACACCACCAGAAAATCGACGTGCGTTTGGTCGGACAGGCCGTTTTGGCGCGTGTGCAGCACCCAGCCGTCGGCTCCGCCATCTATCAGCTCGGCCCGTTCGACGCTCGTTCCGAAGCGGATGCTCGGCAGTAGGTCGAAGTGTCGGGCGTAGTTGGTGAGGTATTCCTGCACCTGTTCGCCGGCGGGCCATTCGGGTAGTGTTTGGGCATCGGAAAGTCCGAGAACGTGTAGGTATCGCGGGTGTTCTGCGTTGTTACGTTTGGGTATCGGCGGGTAGAGGCCCACACCCCGCCCAGTTCGGCTTCGCGCTCGAACACCACGACAGAGAAGCCGTGTTCGCGCATGGTTTTGGCCGTAACCAAGCCGCTGACGCCCGCGCCGATGATGCCTACTTTTTGCGTTGGTTTCATGGTGACTTTGGTTAGAAAAGAGGGTTTGCCGCCCCCACCTGCCTGTGGGGGCAGAACAGGCTAATCGTTCGGCTCGGCTAAATAGACCTCAAGGATGCGGGGCGTCATCGAGACAATCCGAATGCCACCAAACTGATCGGGAGTTAACGCGTCTCCATCAACTAGTTTAAACTGGTAGATTTCACCCTGCTGGTAAGTTGGCGTTTCCGTATTGGTATCGATGGTCTGCTCCCAATACGTCTGAAAATGACTGGGCCGTCCTTTCACCCACGTCTCGACCGTAGCGGCTGAATATTTGCTCTTCGTGAAGTAGGTTATTGCCATGTTTCCCCCGCCATTAAGCACGTGAGTAATTTCTTCCCAGAGCTGACTTACTGTCTCCAGTTTGTTATTGTGGTACAGATTGAAGTTAGCCTTAAACGTGTTCGTAGCCGACGTGTTGTTCAGGTAGTTGAAACTGTTCAGGTTCCCGTTTTTAACCGTAAATACCGTCGGAATTAAGTTGGGATTGGTGCCCACGGGGTAGGTCGGCCACGTAATCCGCCAGGCGCGGCACCGGGTGTGCGCCCAAAAATCGTTAGCCGGAATGTATGTCTGTGCGATGATCGTTGGCAAGGGCAACGACGGCCCGTTGCTGATGCCTCCGGGGCCGCTTCGTGCGGAATTCGCCACTGCCAGATCAGTTGACGGGGTTAGTTCCTGTGGCGTAATGCCCTGCTCCCGGCAACTGCAAAGGGCCGTTAGGAGAAGTGAGAAAGCGATTACTTGTGTCAAAGATTTCATGTTGTGTTGTTGGCCGTTAGCCAGTTTGGTTAAAAATCGGATCGCCGAAGCGGAGGAAGATGTTACCGCGTTTGGGTGGTACAAAGGTGGCAGATGCGGCAGGGGCAAATCCATACAACCTTGTTTGTATTTTCGTCAGAATCTGCCTTGCTTTGATCTTCCTCTCCGCCTAACTCCTGATATACAGCATGAAACCCGCCCGCTGCTTTTGGCTGTTGCTTCTGCTAACGCACTGGGCCGGGGGCCAGCCGGGACGCCGGCCACCAATCACTCTCGCTACGTATCAGTCCGGTACGTCCGGCGAGGTGTCGCTGCGGGGACATTTATGCCATCTGGTCGATTCAACCGGGCGACTGTCGGTTCGCGACGTAGTGGCGCAGCAACGGGCCGGGCGGTTCATGCGGTTGACCAGCACCACCAACCGGCAGGATTTTGGCGTCAATAACACCGACGTACACTGGCTCTTTTTCGAGTTGCAGGCCCCCGCCAACGTAGCGCGACCCATCCGGCTGATGCTCGACATCGAGTACGCCAATCTGGACGAACTCGAACTTTTGGCCGTTCGTGGGGAGCAAATAGAGCGGCTGGGTCTGACGGGCGACCAACGGAGCTACGACCACCGGCCTTACCCGAATAATAATTCCGTATTCCCGATTGAACTTCGGGCGGGCGAGCGGATTGGCTACTACCTGCGGGTGAAACAGCCACACGCCATTCTATCGTTTTTTGTGCGGCTCTGGTACCGCCCGGCTTTTGTGGCCCACGACCGAAGCGAATACCTGCTCTGGGGCCTGTTTATCGGCATCGTTTGCATCATACTGGTGCTCAACTTTGTGCTGCTGGCCGCCCTGCGCGACTGGATTTACGCCTGGTACAACGGCTTTGTTCATTTCATGACCATGCACCTGTTCACCGACGCAGGCCTGAGCTTCCAGTATCTGTGGCCCAACGTTCCGCGCCTGAACGACTTTCTGCCGGTCTATCTCTACATCTGGGCGGCCATGCTCTGCCAGACCACCTTCATGCAGTATTTCATCCGGCAGAACCGCCACAACAGCCGGGTGTTTCGCTACGTCATGGCCTTTAAGTGGGTGGTGCTACTGGCCCTGCTGACGGCCATTGCCGTGCCGCTCACTGGCTGGCCGGGCTATCAAACGTATTACTACCGGCTGGTGTCGTCCGCTACGTCGGGCTTTGTGCTGATCGTGACCGGACTCACCGTGTTGAGTCTGGTAGAAGCGAGTCAGCGATCAGATACAGAGCGGATGGTACGGCTGTACGGCTACGCGCTCGTCATACAGTTTGTGGGGTATCTGGCGGCTGCGATTATCAACTTCTGTCAGGCGCGGGGGTGGCCGCTGCCCTTCGACGTAGAGACGTACGTCATACTGGGTATCATTCTGTTGTTTGACCTGATTTTCTTTACGTATGGCCTGACGTATCGGTATCGGCAAGCCAAAGAGCGCAATCAGCAACTGGAACTGAATCTGCTCACTAATCGGCAGCAGGCTCAACAGCGCGTAATTACCTCGCTCGAAGATGAACACCGACGGCTGGCGCAGGACCTGCACGACGACCTCGGTCCGTTGCTGGCTACTACCAAAGGCTACCTCTCGCTGCTGAGCCGCGCCAACCCTCAGCCCCTACTGCAACGCGCACAGATGCTCATCGACGAAGCCGCCGACGAACTCCGAACGCTGGCGCATCAGTTGCTGCCCCGGTCGCTGGGGCGGGGCGAACTCCCCGACGTACTGGCCGAAGCCGCCTATAAGGTGGGTCGGCGGGGCGTGCCGGTGCAGTTTGTGGGTATTGGTACGGTGCGGCCCCTGGGTGGGCAGCGCGAGCAACTGCTGTTCAGTATGGCTACCCAACTCATGCGCCACGCCCGCCACCGCGCCGAGGTCACCGAAGTAACGGTGCAGTTGCTGTATCACGACAGTCGGGTGAATCTGTCGGTCGAAGACGATGGCCGGTCGGGGCGGTTATCGGAGGCCGACGAAGCGAATCTGCAGGCCAAAGCGAACCTGCTCAAAGCCGACCTGTTCATCGATGCAACCGACGCGGGCAACTCCATCATGGTGAGCCTGCCGTTCGATAAACCCGTTCCCGCATGATCCGTAACCTGCTGTTTCTGTTGGGGTTGGTGCTGCTGTTTGTGGTGGGCATGGCTACGTATCATCAGCAGTCGATTCGGTCGATTCGGGAACAGCCGACGCCGTTTGCGTATTGGGAAGATACGTCTGGTACGGCGACGGTGACTAAGGCTATACGGGCTACTGGCTATCAACCCGTTCAGCAACAGCGACTCAACGTGGGCTACACGGAGTCGATGTATTGGGTACGTTTCCGCATCACTGGCCCGAATCGCCAGACCGCCCGCGAACTGACACTGGAGGTACGCAACCACACCATCGACCGGCTGGAATTGTTTGCCGTACAACCGGGACGAGTGAAATCGCTGGGCCGCACGGGGAGCCGCTATCCGTTTGCACAGCGGCCATCGCCCACCCGCACGTTTGCGTACCTGCTTAGCGTACCGACCCACGAGCAAATCGACTACTACCTACGAATCGACAAACGCTACGAAAACCTTACCACCGACCTGCGGCTCTGGGACACCGATGCGTTCGAAAACCGGGCGCAGCGCGAGTATTTTTTGTGGGGCATTTTTCTGGGCGTTGTGAGCCTGATCGTCGGGCTGGCCTTCCTGTTCTACGCCAACACCCGTGACCCGGTTTACGGCTGGTATGGGCTGTACGTACTGGCCCTGATGTTTCGGCAACTGGCCGATACGGGGCTGGGTTTCCAGTTTGTGTGGCCCCAACTCCCGGCCATCAACCACCCCGATGCCGTAATTATGGCCCTGTGGCTGTACCTGCCAGCGGTGTTCCAGTTTCAGCAGTATTTTCTGGAATTACGGACCCATGCTCCGTTCGTTTTCTGGATGAATCAGGTGCTGAAATGGGCATTCTGGGGCTTGTTCATTACGTTGGTCATTGCGCAGACAACAGGCGTTACCGAACGCTATGTAGCTACGTATCAGGTTGTAACGATGGGGCACATGCTGCTGACCAACGTAGGAATGGTTGCGTTTGTGATGAATGCAATGGTGGCCCTGCGGTCGGGCGACCCCGTCGAGCAACTGTACGGCATCGGGTTTGGGCTGCAAACGGCGGGGCAGTTGGTAGTGATTGCCCAGAGTATACTCTTACGCTATCAGGCCAACGGGCTGATGTTTATCGATACCTACCTGATTGTGGTCGTCAACTTCTTTATCGACCTTGTCATTTTTTCGTTTCTGCTGGCGCATCGCTACCGAACCTCTATGAACGAACAACGGCAATTGCAACTCCGCATCGCCCAAACGCAGCAACAAACCAACGACGCCATCATCGACGTGCTGGAATCAGAACGACAGCAGGTAGGTAGTCTACTACGTACCGACGTCGGGGGCCGACTATCTCAAACCCGCGCCCTGCTCGCCGACGTACCGCCCGCGCCCCTGCTCACCGAAGCCGTTACGCTGCTCGACAAAACCGACGACTGCCTCGACCAAATCCTGCGCGACAGCCTGCCGCCCGACCTCCTTCAGAAAGGCCTGCCCACCGCCCTCGCTGACCTGACCGCGCAACTTGGCCAAACCGGCGGGGTGCGGCTGTCGTTTCGGCATGAGGTGGCGTCTGATGACGCGGTCGCTACGTTCTCGGCCACCCAAACCCGGCAATTGTATCGCATCGCGGGCGAACTGCTCAACAACCTTCTCAAACACGCCGGCGCTACAGAAGGACACGTAACGTTGCGGCAAACGCCGGTGGGCTGGCAACTGAGCGTGTCGGACAATGGCCGGGGCTTCGATACTACCCGCACCGGGCAGGCTGAGGGCATTGGCCTGAAAAACCTCTACGCCCGCGTCCATACGCTGGGGGCAGTTGTGCAGATTGAGTCTGGTTTGGAGGGGACGACGGTGGTGGTAAGTGGGTGAAGAAATACAAACTTGTTTGTATGGCATACCCACACGTTGGTTTTTACTTTTGGTCAAATTTGCCCCTGTTGAAAACCATTTATCTCATAACTCTGTGGCTGCTGTGGCCAACCCTTGCGCCGAGTCAGCCCGTTGTGCCAATTGGGCCGGGGACTCCCAGTACGCTAAATGGGTATCTGGAAACCTTCACCGACTCGACCGGTCGGTTGACAATGCGCCAAATCAAAGCCGTATACGAACAGGGAAAATTCAACACCATGCCCGGAAGTCGGCTGTTAATCAACTACACCACTGCCAACCATTGGCTGCATATCCGGCTCCCCCCTGCAAAGCCCCAGCGGTCTGCCGTTGCGGCATATCTGGAAATTGATAATCCACGTATCAACCGCGTTAATTTTTATCAGATAGTAAACGATTCGATTATTAATCAGGCTATTACGGGTGACTCGCTGCCGTTTGCCACGCGTGGGTTTCCGCATTACAACTGGGTTTTTCCGGTACTGCCCCAGGTCGGCATGGATACCGATGTGTTTGTGATGCTGAGCAAACACGGCGAAATTCTGAGTACTGGCATACGGCTTTGGCGGGCAAACGCTTTCGAGCAATATGACCGGAGCAGGTATTTGTTGTGGGGGGGACTGGCCGGGCTGACGGTGTTGGTGCTGTTGTTGAATGGTATGGTCTGGATTGCCACCCGCGACGCACTCTACGGGTGGTTCATGGCGGTTGTTGTTGTGACGGCCTTCAACCTGGGGGCAGCATCGGGTTTGAGCTTTCAGTACGTTTGGCCCAATGCGCCTGTTATCAACAACTGGTATCCGCAAACGATTTCTGCCTGGCTTATCGTGCTAACCCACGTCCATTTCATGCAGCGATTCATTGGTCAGGTAGCAGGCAATAGCCGGATGGTGCATTGGGTTAACCGTTTCAAATACAGCATCGTTGCCTGCACGGTACTTACGATTGGACTGCTGATATTCGATGCCGTGCCGGGCAATTTTTTCCGGTTTCTGGTCTGGGTAACGCTGTTTTTTTCGGCGATGGTGGTGCCGTTGGCCGTTTTGAGCCTGCGCGAACGCATCCATCAACGGGAGCCAATTATCTTATTTTACGCGGCCATCACGGCCATCCAATTTTTAACATTGGCACTCTTTTTTATCAACTTATTCCTGACGCGGGCAGGCCGACCTTTGTTCACGATGCCCAACGAAGGTCTGGTGCTGGTCAACTACCTGATCGATTTGATTATGATGTCGCTGGGGGTGCTGTATTTTGGATTTTCCAACTACCGGCAACGAAACGAGCAACTGCTCACTACGTTGCACCAACAGCAGCAGGCGCAGTCGGGCCGGATTATCGAAGCCCTCGAAACGGAGCGCAACCGCATCGCCGAAGACCTCTACGACGACGTAGGGGCCATGCTCTCGACGGCCATCGGCTACGTATCGAGCGTACTACGTACCCCCGACGTGCGCGAGCGGTTTCCGCTGTTGACCGAAGCCCGGCACCTGCTGAGTCGGGCCGTCGATAACCTGCGCACCGTATCGCATAACCTGATGCCCAAGAACTTCGCCGAACTGGGACTCGCCAACTCACTGGCCGAAACCATCGACAAAGTGTCGGCCAGTACCGATATTCGGTTTCGGTTCATCGTGGCTGGCGAAGAGCGGAGGTTGGACGCGGGCACCGAAGTGCAGATTTTCAGGATTGCCGCTGAACTCATCAACGACATCGTGAAAAACTCGAACGCGACGCAGGCCACCGTGCAGTTG
This sequence comes from Spirosoma montaniterrae, assembly GCF_001988955.1. Taxonomy (NCBI): domain Bacteria; kingdom Pseudomonadati; phylum Bacteroidota; class Cytophagia; order Cytophagales; family Cytophagaceae; genus Spirosoma; species Spirosoma montaniterrae. The sequence continues at coordinate 1,719,591 of NZ_CP014263.1, forward strand.
GTGTATGGCCCTGATACGTTGCTGCTCATGACGGAAGACAACGGGCCTAATCCGCCCCAGTACACCAACCTGCACTCGAAAGTGGCGTTTGTCGATGGCCGCATCGACTCCGACGTTAGCCCCGACGGCGTAACGGTGCAGGTCGAAATACCGTATTGAAACCCTCCTTTGTTATGGAAGCGCAAACCAAAATTCTAATCGCCGACGACCACCAGTTATTCAACGATGGCATGAAACTAATGCTCACCGCCGAAGATAACCTTCAGGTGGTGGGGCAGGTGTTTAGCGGGAAGGACGTACTGGATGCCGTACATCGGCTTCAACCCGATGTAGTGCTGTTAGACATCAACATGCCACACCTCAACGGCCTCGACGTAGCCGAAAAACTCCTGAAAAGCTACCCGACGCTACGGATCATTATGCTCACCATGTACAGCGACCGCAAGTTTGTGGACGACTGCGGGCGGCTGGGCGTGCCGGGCTACATCCTGAAAAACTCCGGCGTTGACGAAGTGCTCAACGCCATCGACACCGTGCTGGCGGGCAACCGCTACTACGACCCCAAACTGAGCAAAAGCACCCCCCCCAACCAACACGCCGACGACTCGTTTCAGAAACAGTTTCAATTGACTAAGCGCGAAATCGAGATTATCAGCTACGTAGGGCAAAGCTTCACGAACGATGAAATTGCCAACAAGCTATTTCTGAGCGTAGCGACAGTGAAGACCCACCGCAACAACATCAACCTGAAACTGGGCATCAATAAACCCGCCGACCTGGTCAAATTCGCGGTAGAACACGGGCTGTCGTAATCTACTGGCCAATCGTGTAAGTAGCATAAAGCTCCTTTTTTCTATATCTGTGTTAAAAAAATTACTTGGTTTCACCAGCATAAGACACACTCTGCAAGTCGCGACTGTAGTCTTGCAGAGTTAGGGCGCATTAGGGTTGATCCGGCTGGTACGTAGCGTGGCGAATAACTGACCGAATAACGCCAGCAACGATTCATGCTCACCCACATGAAATACGGGTTGCGCCGGGTTGAAAAACGGGCCACTCGATAATTGCTCGACCAGTAGTCCTTTCACGCCCACCCAATACTCTTCCCAGCCACAACGGACATCGGGCCGATACTGGTGCCATACACCCGGAAACAGCACAAAGCAGGTGTGCGGCCCAATCCGCTCGACAGCCGACCGCTCAGACTCAAACAAGCCCTCGCCCCGACTGATGTACACAAAATAGAGTCCATCCAGAACCCGGCCCGTATTCCAATTGAAGAAATAACCTTCCGGGTGTTCGTTGGGGGTTGCATCGGTGAAATGGCCGCCCAATTGGCTGGCGTCGATGGCATCCTGGGCCAACCCCACATCGTGGCATCTCAACACGCCATTCTGGTCGTTCACCGACCGGCGGGCTCCCTCAATCTGGGTAGCGTTGGACGACGCTACGCTCGAAAACGGCTGTTTGTTTTTCATTCCGGGGAGCGTATCCGGGGCAACGGATCCATCACTAACGACAACAGCCCGCTTCACGTGATCGACGGTTTCCCAACCAACGACGGGTAGCTGTTTAATAACATTCCGCCCACTGAAATCGAGAGCATCGACGTACTGAAAGATGCCGCTTCGGCTGCTATTTAGCGCAGACGATTACGCTTTCTATAAATGGTCGAGTAAACCGCTTTGAGTGGTTGCTATGTCTCGTCCCAAGAAAAATTGACCTATTTTTCTTGGGACGAGACAGGATTAGGTACGTTAAAAATAGCCGCCCTTTTCGGTGATCTCGTGAATGGTTTGCCCTTCGTGTACCCAGTTGAAAATGGCTTTTTCGTTTTCCTGGATTTCCTCGGCCCTCAGCAAAACGTCGTAAGCGATGGAACGCGGCACGACCAGTACCCCGTCGATGTCGCCGAGAACTACGTCTCCGGGCTTAATCGTTACGTCGCCAATCTGGAGAGTAACCTGGTAGTGAGTAATCAGGCAACGCCCCAGGCTGCCGTTGGAAATCCGATATTTGTAGAAAACCGGAAACTCCTCCGCCAGAATCTGGTGTGTGTCGCGGATGCCCCCATCAATGCAGGCGGCTTTGACTTTTTTACCCTTGGCCGTAGCCGTCATCACGCCCCCCCAGAGTGTGGCTTTTTCGTCTTTGGAGGTGTCCCAGATTACGAAAGCATCCTCGTGCAATTCGTCGAGCATTTTCACCCGAAACTCCATTTCGCCCTGAATCATGGCGTTGGGCGCACTTTTCACCGTGAAGGCAAAGCCGGCTACCGTCTGATACTCCCGTAGAGGGATAATGTGGTTGGGCAGAGCCTGATTGAGCAGGCAATATTCCCGCAAAACGTCATTGACGGCCCCCGTGTAAAGTTGCTCAAACCGGTACAATAACTCCTTCTCATTGACCGGAAATTCGACCAATGAAATACCTTCCCGCATGTCAATAAGCCCTTCGAGGTTCATCATTCCGACCTCTTTCTTATACTGGTCAACGCTCATATCGTTTTGATTTTTGTTTTCGTACTTAATGGCAGTATCAAGCCCTACAACTCGGCTGTTAACGTAACCAACTCGCCCTTCTCCGCTTCGGTTATGACCAAATCCGCTTACAGGGTTCGGACGAACAGCTACGTTTTCATGCTTCCCGGTCGCGTTGAAAGTAAACAAAACTGGCCAGACCCAGCAGACCGCTACCCAATACGTAACACGCCGATAAACTGGCCAGGCCGGTCGATAGGCCCAGCGTTGGCTTTAATACGCCGAGCAGATACGGAGCCGACGCGCCGATGAGGAATGCGCAGGCCAGCATCAAACCGTAGGCCGATGACCGCATTCGGTCCGGCACCACCTCATATAGCGAGGCTACGATGTTGGAGTCGTACCAGCCCCGGAACATCCCGAAACCGAACAGAGCTGCGTAGGTAAGGGGCTGGCTGTCTGCCTGGCTCATCCAGTAGATGAACGGCGCACCCAGCAACAGCCCGGCACTCTGTACCACGAGTCGGCTACGCGGGTTGATGCGGGCGTAGTGGTCGGCGATACGTGCCCCCGACAGTACGCCCAGAAACGCGCCGAGGTGATGATAAAACAGCGACGAAAACCCCGCGTCGGTCAGGCTCAGGCCGAACTTATCGACCAGAAACGACGGCATCCAGGTCAGGTAGCCGACGTTGACGAAGACCATGCAGCCGAATCCCAGCGTCAGTAGCACCACGGTCGGCTTGCGGACGATCACGCGGGCCGTTCGACCTACGTCGGCGAGGGTCTGGCTGTCAGCAACAGAGGCCCGAATGTCTTTCGGAATACGGCTGAAAAACACCGCTGCCAGCAGAATCCCGAACCCGCCAAAGAGGTAAAACGCCCGCTGCCAGCCGTAGTGTTCACCGACGTATCCGGCAATCAGACCGCTCAGAATAATGCCGAAATACACGGCGGTCTGGTGAATCGACAAGACGAAGGCCCGCTTCTCCGGGTAACGTTCGCCCAGAAGCGCGTTGGCCGAGGGAGCATAGAACGCTTCGCCCCCGCCCGTAGCCACACCCCGCAGCAGGACGAACTGAAGCAACGTAGCGCAGAAGCCTGTGAATAAGGTCGCTACCGACCAGAACAGCAGACAAAACCCCAGAATATTCCGGCGCGAAAACCGGTCGCCCAGAAAACCCGCGACGGGTACGAGCAGGCCGTAAGTCCAGACCAATGCCGATGCAATCAGGCCCAGTTCGGCATCGCTCAGGCCCAAATCCCGGCGAATGAGCGGCAGCACGACGCTGAAAATCTGGCGGTCGGCCTGGTTCAGAAAGAAGGCCAGCCAGAGCAGCACCAGCAACTCCCAGCGGTAGCCGGTTCGTGCAGTCGGCGGGCCGTGTGCCGGTGTTGGCTCGGTGTCTGGGATGGGTTTTGTCATGATTGCGTTCTACTTATTTACCCAGTTTCTGCACCGTGACTGCCTTCGTATTCAGTGGTACTTTTACGTCGGGCGCGTTCCAGGCCGAAGCGACTACCGAGACACTCTCGGTCGGTGTTTCCCGCCAGAGTACGTCAGCAGTAAGGGTACGGCTTTCGCCGGGAGCCAGCCAGAAATAGTTGTCGTCGGCAACTAATGCCCGTTTCGCCGTAGCGACGGACCGTCCCACTACGTCGATTTTGGTCATGAAAGCGGGCGTAGTGCCCACGTTGCGAACCTGCACCGTGACGACGGACCGCGTTACCTGCGAACCCGTACCGTCCAGCGGCTTCATCGACACGACGCTGCTTTCGAGTTTGGTAGCGGATTTCTGAACGGTTGGCTTCAGGAACGGCCCTTTCTCCAGTGCCGGCCAGGCGATGGGTTCCGCTACGTATTTGTCGTAGAAAGTCTGATCGTCCAACATTGTCAGCGAGCGGGGGTAATACAGCGACCGCGAGACGAGTTTGCCCGACGTATCCTTCAACTCGGCGACTACAAACAGAAACCGGTCTTTATACGTATCGGGGATGGTAAAACTGCCCACCGACGCGCTCGTGACCGATGGCCCCGGCTGCACCGTCAGGCGGGTCTCTTTCGACCAGAGTGGCTTGAACGTATCGTCCCAGACGGCAATCGAAACCGTCCCCGGCAAGGTCGTCTGATTGGCGTGTGTAACCTTGACGTTGAGCGGAATCGCTTCGCCCGACCGCCAGAGCAGTCGCGGCAGGTCAACCGATACGTGTGTGGGTTCGTAGGTACGTTTGAGGAAGTAATAGGGCGCACCGGCGTTGCCAAACCAGTCCATGAGCTGAATGGCGATCACCGGCCAGTGTCGTTTAAACACCCAGGGCATCAGGCCCGCCGTAACGGGGTAATTGCTCTGCATTTTCTCCGAAAACACCTGATAAAATTCTCCCGCGCCAATCTGCGACGCTTCCGAAATGGACTCCAGCGTGGGGTCGGTCACGTCGGCGATGTGCGACGCCCGGCTCAACATCCGGGGTACACGACCGGGTCCGTATTCGGTGAAGTGGTGAATGAACTCCGGGTGCGACGGGCCAAAACTTTTGTCCCACATCTTGCCCAATCCGGTAAACTCTTTATTATCAACGGTTTCGTAGAAAACACTGGCTTCCGGGATGCTGTGCATCCCTGTTTCCGACACCCACGGTTCAAACCGGTAGCTGCGGTTATACCAGGTCGGGTCCATGTCGGGGTAGGCGTGCATCGAGCCGTCGTCGGGCGTGGTGCGGACAAAGAATCGTTGCTTGTCGAAGATGTCGAGGTTGCGCTCGATAATACCCACCGAAGCCGCGTTGCCGTAGGAGTAGGGGTTGAACTCGTTGCCCCCGTTCCAGACCACCAGCGACGGGTGGTTGCGGAGCCGGACGATGTTCTGCACGACCTGCGCTTCCCAGACGTCCTGCGGGTAGTCGGGCGTATCCTGATTGCCGATGGGAAAATCCTGCCAGACCATGATGCCCAGTTCGTTACAGAGTTCATAGAGATGATCTGTTTCCAGGATTCCCCCGCCCCAGATTCGGATGAGTTGCACCCCCATTCGTTTGGCGGCTTCGAGCGTCCAGCGGTAGCGTTCGCGGGGCAAATCGAGCAGGATGTCCTGCGGGGTGAAGTTCATACCCTTCACAAAAATCTTCCGCCCGTTAACGATAAACTGCCAGTTTTCCCAGCGGTCGGCAATGCGTGGCCCGGCGGTTGGTACGCGCTCGATGGTGCGGATACCGTAGTCGAAACTATGCCGGTCAACCGGGGTGCCATTCCGTTTCAGCGTCAGGTTGACGGTGTACAGATTCGGATCGCCCAGCCCGTTGGGTTGCCAGAGTTTTGGATTAGGTAAGGTCAGGTCTTCTTCGAGCCAGATACGGCCCTCGTAGGCCTTGACGGGAAATTCTTTGGTCACGACGGTACTTTTTCCGTTTACCAATTCGACCAGTACACTCAGCTTATCGGCGATGGGCCTGAAGATCGTTCCCTTCTCATTGGGGTGATTCAACTGCGTATTGTGCCAGGGGTGTAGTTGCTTTTGCAGCGAATGGGCGTTTGCAAATACCTCCGCCGACAGGTGCAGTTGAGCAGTCGTGTTCGTGACGCTTTTGGTGGTCAGGTAGGGCCGTTCGAGGTGGACCGATGGCACAACCTCCAGCCGAACGCCCTGCCACATGCCGACCGTAAAGAACGCTTCACCCCCGGAGCCGCCCGAAATGACCCAGGGCTTGATGATCTTGCCGCTGGCGCGGGGGTTGTAGCCGGTACGTTTCGAGTAGTCGAACTCGCCCGAAGCCGTGCGGGGCAGCTTTTCATAATCCGTAGCCCGATTGCCCCAGTTGCCCGCCCGTACCTCCACCGTTACGTCGTTCTTCTGACCAAATCGTAACAACCGGCTGATCTCCACCGATGGCCCGCCGAACATCCCTTCGTGAACACCCACCAGACTATCGTTTACCCAGACTTTCGAGAAATAATCGACCCCGTCGAAGCACAGAAACACGTACTGACCGCTGGCCGATGCCGGTACGTCCACCGACTTTTTGTAGTACCACGCTTTCTCCTCGGCCCAGCGGTACTGGGTAGAGTTCTTCGCATAGTACGGATGCGGCAGCTTACCGGCCTTGTAGAGCGACCAGTGTACGGAGTTCGGTACGCTGGTCTCGAACGCGTCCTTTCGCGGCTCTTTCAGGTCCGAAACGGGCCTGTCGGTATGCGAGAGTTCCCAGCCGCTGCCCGACAGGTCGATGTGCTGTACGCCGGTACGTGGGCTGATCCGGTAGGGATTCCAGAGGGGTTTGACGTTTCCGGCCTGCTGACCGCAAACGAGGGTCGGTAATAAGGTTAAACAAACGATAAGTAGTTTCATGTCAGGGTGTTGAAATACGTAGTCAATCAAAGGCTCATGCCGCCATCTATGAAAATGTCCTGGCCAGTAACGTAGCGGCCCGCTTCGGAGCAGAGCAGCAGAGCCAGACCCGCGCAGTCGGTTGGTTCGCCAAAGTAGCCCGCCGGAATGCGACTGCGGACCTGCTCCCGGTACGTAGCATCGGCCAGCGCATCGGCGTTGCGGTCGGTCAGGATTACGCCGGGGGCCAGGTTGTTGACGGTGATACCGTCCGGTGCCAACTGCACGGCGAGGTTACGTACCATGTTCACGACAGCGGCTTTGCTGGCGGCATAGGCAATCATCTGCGGGTGCGGTTTGGTCTGCTGCACACTCCCGATGGTCAGAATCCGGCCCCAGCGTCGTTGCTGCATGGTCGGCGCAAACGCCTGAACCAGTTCGAGGGTTCGCTGCCAGTTAACCGTGGTCTGCTCAACGAAGTCGGCGGGTGATACGTCGGTCCAGGGTTTTCGAAGCTGCACCGATGCGTTAATGACCAGCGTATCAATCGCTCCCAACTGTCGTTGAGCCGTATCATATATCGCTCGGGCTGCGTCAGCGTCAAGCAAATCCACCAGGATCAGGTCGCTCCGAACGCCCCGTGACCGTATGTCATCAACCACATCCTGACCAGCTTCCGCTTCATCGCGTCCGTGAATCAGTACATTGGCACCGTGTTCGGCTAAGGTGAGGGCAATGGCGCGTCCAATGCCCTGCGTGGAGCCGGTAACGAGCGCGTTTTTGCCCCGCAGCGAGAATGCGTCGGTTACGGTCATGCCGATGTTGTTTGGCTATGAGATTTCTCAGTCGGAATACCGATAGCGTCCATCAGGCCCCGGATATAGCCGATGCCGAAAAGATTTCCCAGCATACCGTAGCCAGCGTGGGTGTTGTCTTCGCCCGCCATCGTGGGTACGTGGTCGGAGCGAATTGGGCCGTTAAACCCACTATCCCGGTAGCAGCGGAGCATCGCGGCCATGTCGGTTGGGCCATTGTCGTGGAAGGTTTCGCGGAAGTTTTCCCGCGTACCGGCCACGTCGCGGATGTGTACGAAACGAATCCGGTGCTGCCACTCCTGAATCAGCGCAGGTACGTCTTCGCCCATCGTGGTGTAGGTTCCCTGACAAAAGGTCAAGCCGTGTGATGGGCTGTCCGACAGCGACAAGGCCCGCCGGATACCGTCGGCACTGGTAAAAATCCGGCCAATGCCGCGCAGTGGTGATACGGGCGGGTCGTCGGGGTGCAGGGCCATTTGAACGCCCGCCTGCTCCGCAATGGGCAGTACGTATCGGATGAACTGCGTATAATTCGACCAGATTTGTGCTTCCGATACGTTGCCCCAGTCGGTCAGGGGGAGCGTTTGGGCGTAGTCGGCATCGAAGCCGCTGACCAGCGCACCACCTCGTTCGGCCACATTGGTTTGCGTCCGATACCAGCCGATGCCCGCCATGAAGTTGTAGCACAGCAGCCGGATACCCAGCCTGCCCATGCTCGCCAGCATCTGTCCGTAGCGTTCCAGGTCTTCGTCTCGACCCTCTGCTCCGAATTTGATGCGGTTCATGTCGAATTGATCGCCTTCGAGACCAATCAACTCGAAACCAGCATCGGCAAAGCGGTATTTGGCCCGTTTTAAGGCTCCAAAATCATACGGTGGCTCGTCGCCAGTCAGGTCGGGGGCCAGTTTGGCGATGGCGTAGCGAACGCCCATCTGCCGCACCAGTGATGCCTGCGGTTCGGTAGGATAGCCAAAAAAGAGGTGCGAAAGCTGCATAACGTGCGGTTAAACTGCTACGGCGTAATGGTGTACGTAAACGTGAAATACCCGCGTGGAAAGCCGATGCCGAGCGCGAACTCTTCCGTGGCCGAGGTCATCGTAAAGACCACGGTTCGGTTGGCGGTTTGGGCGGGGTTGTTCAATACCGGGAAGGTGATTTCGCCGAAGTATTTACCCGCCGGAATCGTCACCGACATAGCCGCCGGGGGCGTATAGTCCTGACCGGCCACCGCCGTGCCGCCAATACTGAAGTTGACCACTACGTCGCGGTCGTACAACTGGTTGACATAGATGCGGGCCACGCCCGTAGGAACCGTCCGGCGGCCACTGGCCGAGTTGGTCAGGTTAGCCGCGCCCGTAGCCGGTCGGTTGGCGAAGTAAACAGCTTTGGGTAGCTCTTTATAGACTTCCTCGTCCGGGGCGCAGCTTTGCAAACCGAACACCAGCAGGCCAATTAAGGCAATAAGATATGTTTTCATGGCAGGGATCAATAACCGGAGTTCTGAACAAGGTTGGGGTTGCGGATCAGCTCGTTGGCGGGCAGGGGCCAGCGGAGCCAGTTGGGATCGGCGAAGCCCGTCACGGTGGCATACCGGCCCGTGCGCTTGAGGTCGTAGTAGCGTTTGCCCTCGAAGGCCAGTTCCAGAAAGCGTTCGTTTTCGATAGCCAGCCGCACGTCGGCCTGCGTGGTGGCGGTGGTGGCGGCCAGTCCTGCCCGCGTCCGAACCTGATTCAGTAGCGGAATGGCCGCCGTAGTCTGTCCCAGTTCGTTGAGGGCTTCGGCCCGCATCAGCAGCACGTCGGCCAGCCGGTAGATCACCTGATTCGAGTCGAAAAAGCGCGTGGCATTGGCGTTGGCGAGCGTACCCTGGTACTTGTTGACGTAGGGTATGTTGGGGTCGCGCCAGGGTGCCGACGGGCTGGTGGTTACGCGGAAGGTAACGGGGCCGCGTTGGTCAGCCGCTATGTAGGACCCCATCAGTTTCGCCGAAGGACCGATGTCCCAGTTGCCCCCGGCGAAGCCCGTACCGCCCAGCGGCAGAAACCGGTTGGCTAAGTTGTTGTTGCTGCCTTCGAGGTAGATGTTATTGAATTGAATCTCCCAAATCGACTCGCTCGTGTTCTTGTTGAAGAAGATCGTGCCGAAGTTGGCTCCGCTCACCAGCACGTAGCCCGCTGGGCTGGCAATCACCTGCTGGGCCGCATCGGCAGCGGCCTGATACTTCTTCTGCCACAGGTATAGGTCGGTCAGAGCCGCCCGAACGGCCCCCAGCGACGCTTTGCCTTTCAACTCGACGGTAGCTGTAAAGGGCCGGTCGGGCAGGCGGGTTTCGGCGGCTTTCAGGTCGGCTTCGATCTGATCAAAAATCTGTTGTTGGGTAGCCTGTTTGGGCAGAAAATCCTGCGTCAGACTTTCGTAAGGTTCCAGAATCAGCGGTACGTTGTCGAAGGTACGGGCCAAATAGAAGTACGCCATCGCCCGCAGGAAATAGGCTTCGCCCAGAATCCGTTCGCGCCGGGGTTGCAGTGCCGGGTCAGTGATAGTGGGGACGTTTTTAAGGACACTATTGGTACGGGCAATGGCCGTGTACATGTCTTCCCAACCGACATATCCATTAACCGCGTTGAGGTTGCCGTTGGCTAACTGAATCTGGTTCAGTCCTGACCGGTCCGTCACGGCGAAAAGGTCGGTGCGGGCATCGCCCCAGAACACGTAGCGTTCGGGGTTCTGAAACGCATCGTAGCAGCTATTGATGGCTACGTCGGCATCGGTGGCCGTTTTGTAGAAATTATCAGCCGTCAGCCCGCTGGGGTTTAGTTGTTCGGTGACGTCGCGGCAACTGCTCAACAGACTCAGCAGCAACAGGCCACTCCCAATTAATTTATATGAAGAGGTCATAAATAAGGAGACGTTTAAAAGCCGACGTTAACACCAAACAGGAAGGTTCTATACTGCGGGTAGGCCGCGTAGTCGAAGCCGAGGTCGGTGACCCGGCCCGACCCACCCGAGTTCGATTCGGGGTCGATGCCCGTATAGGGCGTGAACGTGAACAGGTTCTGAGCCGTGGCGTAGAACCTTACATTGTCAATTTTTGCCCAGCGCAGCAGCGATTGGGGCAGATTATAGCTGAGTGTAACCGTCTTGACGCGCAGGTACGAGCCGTCTTCGAGCCAGCGGGTCGAACTGCGCCGGTTGAAGCCGGGGTCGGTATGGTCGGCGCGGGGGATGTCGGTTACGTCGCCTTCCTGCCGCCACCGGTTACGGATAATGCGTGCTCCATTGGCAAACTGAAACATGCTCTCCGTAACGGTGCGCGTTCCGTTGAAGACCTGCTTCCCCCCGACAAACTGGAGCAGCGCGTCGAGCGAGAAATTACCATACTGCACCGTGTTGGTCATGCCACCCGTAAAGCGTGGTATGGCATTGCCGATAACCACCCGGTCGCGCAGGTCGATGATGTTGTCGCCGTTCTGATCCACAAACCGCATGTCCCCTCCTTTAAACAGATAGCCCGTGGCGTTGTCGGCCCGCAGCCCGCGCTCGTTGTCGGTCGAACGGGCATATACGCCGTTGGCCTGCCAGCCGAAGAACGCGCCGATGGACTCGCCTTCACGCAACAGCCCGAACGTTTGCGCCTGCCCGAAGCCGGTATTGCCCGACGTATTAATGATGTCGGCCCCGCCCGACAGTTTGGTAATGCGGTTGCGGTTGAAGCTAATATTGAAATTGGTCGTCCAGCGCAGCCCTTCCCGCTCGATGTTGACCGTATTGAGGTCGAACTCGATGCCCCGGTTTTCGGTGCTGCCTACGTTTTGCAGCACACTGCCGAAGCCCGAGGTAAGCGGCAACTGTACATTCAGCAGCAGGTTGCTGGTCAGTTTCTGGTACAGATCGACGCTGAGGTTTACCCGCGATTTGAGAAACGACAGGTCGGCTCCCAGATTGAACTGATCGGTGGTCTCCCATTTGAGGTCGGGGTTGGCAATCAGCGAGGGAGCTACGCCGTTTTGCCCCACGTAGCCCTGCCCGGTGGCAAAACCGCCCTGACTGGTGTAGTTACCGATGCCGCCCTGGTTGCCGGTGCGCCCGTAGGAAGCCCGCAGTTTCAGATCGGAGACGACGCCCGACAGGTTTTTGAAGAAGTCCTCCCGGCCCACCTGCCAGCCCAGCGAAGCCGCCGGGAACAGCGCGTAGCGGTTGTTTTCGCCAAACTTCGACGAACCATCCCGGCGCAAACTGGCCTCTACGTAGTACTTACTGGCAAAAATATAGCCCACCCGTCCAAAGAGCGACGCCAGCCCGTTGGCCGTGCGCGAGTTGGTGGCGGTAGTGGGCGTTGAAGCCGCGTTGAGCGTTTCGATGCTGTTGGTGCCGTAGTCGCGGGCAGCCGCCGTGGTAGTACTAAAATTGTTTTCCAACTGGCTGAACCCCAACAGCGCGTTGACGCGGTGCTGCCCGAACGTATTGATATAGTTGAGCGTGTGTTCAAAAAGCCAGTTGTTTTCGTCGTTATAGTTGGAATTCCCCTGCGCAAATGAGTTCCGGCGCGAGTTCGAGGGCTGAAAGAAATCATTCCGGTTCAGCACAATGTCCGATGCCCACGAGGTCTTAAAGTTCAGGCCGGGTAGAATCATATATTCGGCGAAGAAATTGCTCATCAGACGGGTGCGGGTGTTGAGCCGCGTTTCCAGATCAGCCACCGCTATCGGGTTGAGGATTCCCGAAATATCCTCCAGAAAATACGAGCCGTCGATGGCATAGACAGGGTTGACCGGGGCTTTGAACAGAGCCGCCTGAAAAATGCCGCCTTCGTTTTCGGGAGCCTGATTGGTGATCCCCCGCGTGGCATTGAGACTCACGCCCAGCTTTAGCTTGTCCGATGCCTGATAATCGAGGTTCAGCTTACCGGTGTAGCGTTTGAAATCCGTATAAACTAAGTTGCCTTTCTGCTTGAGGTAAGAGCCGCTCAGAAAGAAACGCAGTTTGTTTTCCCCGCCCCGGATCGAGAGTTCGTAGTTGTCCATGCTGCCCTGCCGGATGACCTCATTGACCCAGTTGGTGTTGCTGATGCGCCCATTGCCGCCAATGATGCCGTCGTCGGGCAGGATGAACGCATACAATGAGGTGATGCCCGTGCCGGTAGCCCGCTGCTCCTGAATGAGTTCGATAAACTCCCGCGAGTCCATCAGTTTGGGCAAGCGGGTGCGGTCCACCTGCTGAATGCCTTTGTAGTAGTTCAGGTTGATCTGGGGTTTGCCCGCTTTGCCACGCTTGGTCGTAATCAACACTACGCCGTTGGCGGCCCGCGAGCCATAGATAGCAGCCGCAGCCGCATCTTTCAGAATCTCCATCGATTCCACGTCGTTGGGGTTGATGTCTGCCGTACCGCCCTCGAACTGAATGCCGTCCACGATAAACAGCGGGTTGTTGCCCGCGTTGATGGACGTAGTACCCCGCACCCGGATGGTAAAGTTGGTGGCTCCCGGTGCGCCCGTGTTCTGCACAATCTGCACCCCGGTGGCGCGTCCCTGCAACAGGGCTACGGGCGAGGTGACGGGCAGGTTCTCTATCTGCTTGCCGCTCACCGACGAAACCGCACTGGTCAGGTCGCGCCGGTCTTTGGTGCCGTAGCCCACCACGACCACTTCGCTGAGGGCTTTGTTATCTTCTTCGAGCGTTACGTCCAACTGGCTGCGCCCATTGACTGCCACGCGCTGGGTGGCGTAGCCGATGTAAGAGAACACTATCGTGTTGTTAGCCGACGGTACGTTAAGTCGGTATGTACCATCGGCACCAGTGGTAGTACCGGTCGTAGTGCCTTCTATCGATACGTTTACGCCGGGCAGGGCTTCGCGCCCGGTCCCTGTAGTAACCCGCCCGGTAAGGGTAATCGCCTGAGCAAGTCCTTCACCAATACTGCCGGTAAAAAGACTAAGGCAACACAGCAGGTAAATTAGTTTGGTCATCGGATATTTGTATTTTATAATGTAAAAATTTAATTCATTATAATAGTAAGCATAGAGCGGAATTTTTAGTTTTCCAAACTAAACACAATTTTTTCTTGCAATAGATTAAGCTTGAATTTGGGTGTCCAGAATCAAAATGCTCTTAGTGTAGCAGTAAAGTGATTTTTGACGTATAATTAATTTATAAGAAAGAAAAACAAACGTACCGCTTTGATTTCAATATTAGAGTTTATAATTTTATATTATAAAAATATAAATGCATGATTCAAGTTATTCACAGAGCCTTCGACATATTGGAGTTTGTCGCTGCAGAGCCAAACCGCCCTAAATCGTTGACCGAAGTAGCCGAAGCGGCTGGACTGAATCCCGGCACCTGCGCTAACATCATGAAAACGATGGTTAGCCGACGATACCTTGATCAGGTCGGCCCGAAGAAAGGGTATTGCTTAGGATCGCAGGCATATTGGCTCACGGGTAATACTTCGTATCGGAAAGATATTCTCGAAACTGCCCGTCCGGAAATGGCTGGTCTTACCGCCAGATTAAACGAAAGCTGCCTGCTGTCTGTGCTGAACGGCGATCAGCGGCTCATCATTCACCGCGAATTGTGCGATCAGCCACTTCAAGTACAGACGGCCAACGAAAAACACGCCTATGATTCGGCTTCGGGGCGGCTGTTGGTAAGCCTGCTGAACGATGCTGATCTGGTCAAGTTCAAAAATCGTTACGGCCTACCTACAGCCGAACTGTGGGAAGAAGCCACCAGCGAACCGGCGTTTTACAGCCAGATAAAGGCTGTTCGGGATCGTGGTTATGCCTTTCAGGAAAGTACTCGTCAGGTCATTGGCTATGGGGTAGGGGTTTTTCGGCAGCAGGAAGTCGTGGCCAGTTTGAGCGTATATCTGCCATTGTATCGCCACACGCCCGAAAAAGCCCAGGCCGTTCTGCATGATCTTCAGCGAACGGCCCAGGTCATCAGCCAGAGCCTAACGGGTGGTTGACTGGAGCAATGCTAACTGCTGGCCGCTGAGGTCGGTCTGGGCTACGTAACCAATTTTCAGCCCCTTTGTCTCTACAACTTGTTGATAATCAGAGAATTTATATCTAAGGTGACTGCCTGCACTATCATAAACGGTAATCACTACGTTTCCCCACTCATCTCTTTTTTTCCTTAGCCCATCGTTTTCCCATTGCTCACCGGTGTATGTGGGGCAACTTTGCACAGAGCCATACCGCTGATTTCAGGAGGTGGCTGCTGACGTAACCGAGCTTCCGGGTCGTTGTTTTCAATAGTAGTATTACAAGTTGTTGGTTTAAAGATGCCAAGCTGACCGAACGGGTTGTAACGGGGCCTGTGAGTAAAATTGTCGGGGATACTCACCGGCATGAGTACGTTATGACCCGCTGCTCTACGAATACCAACCCACAGATTACCATTATTTCACCTACGAAGTAAGCCACGCCTAAGGCGGTCAGTTGACTGTAGTAAGCCACAACCAGATAGGCCGTTAGGGCGCAATACAGTCCGTTGGCCACGCTGACCACCCGTAGAAACGGTCGCCAGTTGCCTTTCACGAATAAAAAGCAAACCCCCGAATACAGGGCCAGCCCTGCTGCCACGATAGCCGAGAGCACCAGCCACCGGCGGGGCATGCCGAACCACGGTTCGAAAGGCATCAGGACCACCGTCAGGCCGATGAACGTCAGCACGGCCCCCAGGCTGTCGATTAGAAAGAGTCGGTTCGGGTTTTGGACGAGGGTACGTATCATTAGTGCTGGTGTTTGGAAACGAGTGAGTTATCGGTGGAGGCCACCAGCAGAAAGCACCCCATCCCGGCACTGAGCCACCGACGAAAGTAGCTCACCGCCAGCAGGGCACCGCCCACAAGGTCATTGACCGTAACGGCCCAGGCCGTTGATAATCAGAATACGCTTGCTCATGAGCGAAATGAGGTCAGATGGAAGCTCAAAAGTAGCGTTGTCCAGATAGCCAGATGAAGACATTTGTCTAAAAACCATACTACTTGTGGGTGAGTTGCAGCATCTGATTCCCATTTTTTTGAAATTCATAATCTACATTCACAATTTCAATGATGAAGTCGGATTCCAGGTGCTTTATCAAGTCGGCCACCAGTTCGGACTGTTCGGCGTTTAAATTCAAGATGGGAAATATCCGAACCTGATTGCATATCCTCAGCATTTCCGTTAGGGTAGCCAGGTGAAAGTCCAATCCCAATTGAGAGTACAGCAGTAGAAAATGCGAACTTAAGCCTAAGTCGAACGAGGCATTCCCGAAGGCAGTTCTGGCAGGCATTTCGTGATCTACATAGCGAAACGCTCGTTTTCCTTTCTCGAAATCTTCCAGAAAATGGTTCATCGCTGCTAAACGAATCGTTGCCAGTTCTTCGATCGTTTTGATCTTTGTCCAGACAAACTTTTGGAGATTATTTTTGGTCTGCTCAATCACAACATCTTTTGTCTCCATGATTCGTTGTCTAAGCTCAGCAGTAGAGAATTTATAAATGGGGTCGATAGAAACAACGTTTTTTCGTAGCTGCGTCATTTCAGCATTAAAACTTGCCGGTCCATCGCCAACACTAACAATCCGCTTGTTTAGGTCTTCGTCGCGGAGATTGAACATGGCTCTGTATTCATTCAGGTTGCGTCCCCAGGGAACGGTAGTGCTTAGTTCGAATGGCATCAGTCATTTGTTAAAACTTTAGGCTGCGCAAAACCGCGCAAAAGAAACGCTTATCGCCAGTCAATTAGGCTGGGATGTAGGGTGGTTAGATAGACCCAGGCGATAAAGAAAAACTGCAAGGGAATTCTAAACCATAGATACGTAGGACCCTTTCCGGTGAAGGTGGCCTGCTGATAATCAATTGAGAGCAGAGCTGCCTTTATATTGGCCGGCAGAATCAGCAGGAAAAAAATGATCAACAGCCAACCCGCCACCGGTTGGGTAGCCGGAACTAACAAACTGACTGCAGCGACAATTTCCAGAATTCCTGTAACCTTAACGACAACTGCTTTAAACGGAATGAAATCAGGAATCATCAGCGACATACCGTTTGTAAACGTAAAGTGGCCAATCGCCGTGAAAAGCAGCATCATAGCCATGCCAATTCGCCCGGCCAGCGGTATGTTCCAGCCTTTTCCGGTAAAATACAGGCTAAACAGGGCGATAACGAACGTTCCAAGCAAAACAAGTAGTGGTTTCATGGTAAAAGGTTAGCTAAGTACGTTTGGTTGTAAACAGGACAGATTGAATCCTCTTCGAATAAGCCATACGGCGACCGTCATTTCGTAGAGGAAGATGGGGAAAGCCAGCAGAAAGCCCATCGCCGACACTTGTTGGACGATGCCAAATAGTTCGAGGAGCGACACGGCAAGGATTAACGCTGCCGCCGTCAGGCCCAGCAGGGCGATGGGTTTGGGCAAAAGACGGGAAACAAGAAATACGTAGCTGTACAGGATCGTATTGACACCCAGCATAAAATTAGGCCCCAAAATAAATGTCCAGCCGTGAATGCCTCGGAGGGTTGCCCCGACCGATTCAAAATGGCCTATATCGGGCTGGGAAGCGCCTATGAATGCCTTGCTCAAACTAATTAATGCCAGCACGCTGACCAATCCAATCAAAATAAACACCACTTCCAGCGCTCTGAAAAACACGTAGCCCAGTCCCAGACTTTCGTTCACGGCCCGAAGAAACGGATACATAAACAGGCCAGTGCCGATGGCTGTAACGGCCAGCATCAACTCAAAAACGGCCCCCAAAATAACCCCGTTCGCCTGTACTATGCTTATCGTCAGGTACTCAGGATTTGCCAGAACCGGAGCGTACAGCAACTTGCCTGCAATTGACGTAACGGCTGCCAAAATGAAGCAAATCCCCGTGGCCACGGCGTTTCTTCTGTTGATATAAGTGAGTGTATTGATAGGAGCCATGAATGGTTCTCGGTTAAAATTCCACTTTGTAGCTTAGATTAGGGATAGACAGGGTGGGCCGTTCCTGATCGACAGTATTTGCTAGCTGGTTAAAAAGGTGCCCCCTGAAATCGGGTTGCTGCGTCAGGTTCAGGAGTTTCAGGGCAATCTCGCTCGTCCGCTTCTTCCGGTTGATGCGGTAAATAGCCGTGAAATGAACATGCAGTAAGGGGTCTGATTGCAATGAAAAGGCGTTGGTTTCGTCGTACACGACCATTTTGGCTTTTACCGATGCCGTCTCATCGACGGGCGAGTACCAGTTGCCGCCCTGGTAGCTCAGTCGGGTATTCAAACTGAGGGTATTTTGCTTAGCCCTGCCCGTGGCCCACTCTTTCCCGATCAAGAAATTGACCACGTACCGGCGGTTAAAACGGGTATTTCGCCAGATACCGTCGCCCCCTTTGTATTCGGCGTTGAACAACGATCCCGACAGCAGATAGTAATAGCCTTTCGACACGTATTTTTCGAGCATCAGGTCAATACCGTAGTTTCGGCCCACGCCCGTGTTTTGCAACTTCTCGCCGAAGAACAGGTCGCTTTGCAGGTTGATGAACGAAAACGAGCTATCGGGGATGACCGGAATCGAAAACAATTGCTGGTAATATGGCTCAATTTTCAGGTGGACCAGTTCAGAGAGGTTCCAGTCGTAGCTGAGAACGAGGTGATGCGCTTTCGAGAAGTCGAGGGTTTTATTAACCGCTTTCTCGCCCGTTGTGAGCGAATTGTTAAAATAGTAGTTCAGCTTCTCCAGTCGGCTGTGCAATCCATAAGCCAAGCCCAGGATGTGGTTCGCGTTAATCTGATGCCGAACCCCAATTCTCGGCTCCACGGTGTAGCGGTTATTCAGTGTAAACAACTGGGCGTTCACTCCGGCATTCATCACTAATTTGTTTGTCAGGTAGATCGAGGAGCTACTGTAGCCTGAAAGCAGCATACTCTGCCCGTTGGCGTTTACAATGTCCTGGGGTACGTCTCCACCGTTGCGGGCTTTATTGAGCAGGATGTCGTAGTGCATACTGTTGAGCGTAATTCCCGTCCGGTTAGTGTGCCGTGTGCTGAATTTCTTATTCAGGTAAGACGATAGAATGCCGTTCCAGTTGGTGTTAGCTATTTTGCTGTAGGGCCTTAACTCCAGTGCATTATCCATTTTCTGCGTGGTCCAATCAACCTCGTTGGCCGTGGCGGTTACGGTTGTTTTCCAGTAAGCGTCGTCTTTAAAGATGTACGTATGGCCAACGCCCACCACGCCCGTCGACTGCCGGATGACGTTGTCTTCGTTATCGTCGGGGTATGTCCATTCGTTCCGGTTCTTCTTTGGCTTTGCACTCGCCCCGTCCCGGAAGCCCATCCCCCAGACCGAGAACGTACCGGCCCTACGTGTGGGGAAATTCATCTTGAACGACAGGTCCTGGTACGTAATGCTTTCAGCATCTTCGGGCAGGAGCGGCTTTAGCAGTGCCAGCGTCGCGTACCGGTAATTGTAGAGATACGACGAGCGTCCGCCTTTTTTAAACGGGCCTTCGGAAGCATTTTCCAGCCCCAAGACTCCCAACTGGATGGTGCTTTCGCGTTTCTGGTTGCTGCCCGTCCGCATCGTCACATCGAACACGCCCGACAAGGCGTTGTTGTATTCCGCCGGGAAGGCCCCCGTCAGGAAATCGGAATTGGTCAGCATTTGGCTGCTGAGGGCCGTCAGAATGCCCCCGCCGAGGTAGTTGAGGTCGCCGAAATGGTTGGGGCTGGGAATCTCGACGCCCTCCATCCGCCATTGCAGAAACTTGGGGGCATTACCCCGCACGATGATGCCGTTGTCGCCCATATTACCCGCCACGCCCGCTATGACTGAAGCGAGCCGGGCCGGATCATCGAACCCACCGGCATAGCGTTTGGCTTCTTCGACACTCAGCATTTTGGCACTGACTGTGGCCATCGTGTTGAGGGGCCGCTCTTTACTCACACGTGGTTTTACCGATATCTCATTGAGTAAGGCTACATTTTCATTGAGGTGAATCGTCAGGAAGGTCTGCTTGCCCGACCCAACCGTAACCTCGCGCACGATGGCTGGTTCGTAGCCCACCACCGTAACCTGTAGGTCGTACCGACCCACGGGTACATTATTTATCAAGAACGTACCGGTTTCATCGGTGGATGCGCCAATAAATGGGGTTGTATTCAGGATGACAATTGACGCAAAAGCAATTGGTTTTTTGGAAGCCTCGTCGAGGACAGAGCCGCGAATGGTTTGAGTGAACTGAGCGCGAACGGTGGTTAAAAAAGTCGCAAAGAGGAAGGTAAGGGTGAAACGTATCATGCACACTTGGTTGATGTTTTGACCTCACAAAGGTCTTGGCACCCCTCCCCCGGCACAATACTGATTTATTAGTACACCCTAGTCCAGAAGCCCGTACTTAGCGGCAAATGCGACGGCCTCGAAGGAATTATTCGCGCCCAGTTTTTCCAGAAACCGATATCGGTGCGTGTTGACCGTATGTACGCTGATAGCGAGTTTATCGGATATCTCTTTGCTCAAATAACCCTGTTTGACTAATTTGAGAATTTCCAGCTCCCGTCTGGTTAATTCCAACTGGGGTTTTTGCTCGATCTCAACCGGAATAAAATGACCCGTGTTGAAGTTCAGAATCTGACATTTCACCCCACTGTCGGGTTCCTGATTAGGCGAGATATCGACCAGACTAAACATGAGCCATATCTGCCCCCGTGCGTCCACCTCCAGCACCTGATACTGCTCCACAAGCCGGACATAGTTGTTCTCGCTGTTGAGCATCCGGTACTCATAGATGGCTTTATGAGCCAGTTTTTCCGTCTTGGAAAAGGCACCAAATAATTTTAACACCGAAACGCCCCGCAGGGCCAGTTGCCGTTTTTCGTCGGGATGGATTTTCGCTTCAAAAAAGTGGTAGTTCTGACCTTCGTAACTCGCCGGATCATAGCCCAGTGTTTTGCCGAAGTTGGAGGAGAAAAAAACTATTTTTTTGTGGCAATGGTCGAATATCTGCACCCCCGAATTGGTCACGTCGGCCAGCACCTGTAGCGATTGGGCATGTCTGGCAATAAGCGACTCGTCTAACTCGGCTTCGTCAAACACGAATTGGCTCATATATCGAAAAACAATCTCCTGAATGCTATTCTGTTCATTCATCGGCTACTTTATTGCTGGTTTACACATGGTTGTAAGATTTCCAAAGTAGGGCATCAGCGCGGGAATACCAAGCAGATTTGGATGAGTGGACAGGTGACGTAATTTAAACGGATAGCTTTGAATCAACAACGAGTGCCACGTTTTAGCCCTTCATTTCTATTGCTTTTCATGTACTTTCAAATGCAAAAATGTTGCAATAAGAAATCCTATTCCTGCAATTAAAGTGACATAAGGTAATAAAGTTTTACCTTCTTGAAAGTAAACGTAGGTTGTCAAGAATAAAGCAATACTTTCAAATAGATGTATAAATAATTCCAATAATGAGTGTGGTTTTTTTGAGAGTTTTATAAAAATAAAATATATCAAAACGATTATGCCTAATAATTGAATTGTCCATCCTATAAAACTGTGGTGATGTTGAATTTTGTCAAACCCTTTGGTTATTAAAACAACAGCAACAAAGAAGTGGTGAAATGACAATAATTGCTTCTTCATAATAAATACATTTCAACTGTTGCGATTAAATTTCCTGTAATGTGCATAGTTATGAGTGTGTAAATAGATTTGGTAGTTGTTCTTGCATAATAGAAAAGAGTCGCGTCCACAAATATCTAAAACGTATCTTTAGCAACCAAACTCAGCCTTTGCCCGATGCCCTATCGTCATACCGTTCGCCAGACAACTTACCTGTTCGATGACCTGCGCACACTGCTGGCGCGGGCAACGCCGTTGCGGTCGGGCGATGAACTGGCGGGCGTAGCGGCCCAATCGGCGGAGGAGCGGGTGGCGGCTCAGATGGCCCTCGCCGAACTGCCCCTCACTACATTTCTCAACGAAGCACTCGTGCCCTACGAGCAGGACGAAGTAACGCGGCTCATTATCGACAGCCACGATGCCGGGGCTTTCGCACCGATTCGGCACCTGACCGTAGGGGATTTTCGCAATTTCCTGCTGAGTCATCAGGCCACTACGCAAACGCTTCAGCAACTGCAACCGGGCCTGACGCCGGAAATGGTAGCGGCTGTATCGAAGCTGATGCGAAATCAGGATTTGATTGCCGTAGCCGCTAAATGTGAGGTAATTACGGCGTTTCGGAACACCATCGGTTTGCGCGGGCGGCTCAGCACACGGCTCCAGCCGAACCACCCTACCGACGATTTGCGGGGTATTGCGGCCAGTATAGTCGATGGGCTGCTCTACGGCTCCGGCGATGCGGTCATCGGCATCAACCCCGCCACCGACCACGTACAGACCACCGTCCGGCTGCTCACCATGCTCGACTCTATCCGCGAACGCTTCGCCATTCCCACGCAAACCTGCGTACTGAGCCACCTGACCACAACGATACAGGCCATCGAGCAGGGCGCACCGGTCGATCTGGCCTTTCAGAGCATCGGCGGCACCGAGGGCGTAAATGCGTCGTTTGGCGTAAATCTGGCCCTGTTGCGCGAAGGGCTGGAAGCTACCCGGTCGCTGAAACGGGGTACGCTGGGGCAGAACGTGATGTATTTTGAGACGGGGCAGGGGAGTGCGCTCTCGGCCAATGCCCACCACGGCATGGATCAGCAAACCGCCGAAACGCGGGCCTACGCCGTAGCGCGGGCGTTTGAGCCGCTGTTGGTGAATTCGGTGGTTGGGTTTATCGGACCGGAGTATTTGTTCGATGGTCGGCAGATTATCCGGGCGGGGCTGGAAGATCACTTTTGCGGCAAACTGCTGGGGCTGCCGATGGGTATGGATATTTGCTACACCAACCACGCTGAAGCCGATCAGAACGACATCGATACGCTTCTGACGCTGCTCGGCACGGCGGGCATCACCTTTATCATGGGTATTCCCGGTGCCGACGACGTGATGCTGCACTACCAGAGTACCAGTTTTCACGATGCCCTCTACATCCGCAACCTGCTCAATCTGCGACCTGCCCCCGAATTCGACAACTGGCTCCAGACAATGGGCCTGTTCGACGATTCGGGCCGATTGCTGCCCGTGTCGGCGGGGCATCGGCTACTAACAGGGCCGCTATTCGGAACGTAGCTGCTCAGAACATTTGTTCGTAGCTGTTCGGAACATTTGTCCCGAACGATATAACAGTGGATATTCATCCACGTTTATTGTTAATTTAGGCGGACGAATGTCCGCTTTTAGTGGGTTCGGGACATGTGTCCCGAACAGCCTGCTGCTTCCTTGCTGTTATGCAAACAGATCCCTGGACTTTCCTGCAAACGCACACAGCCGCCCGCATTGCCCAGGGCCGCGCCGGACATAGCCTGCCTACCCGCGCCCTGCTCGACTTTCAGCTCGATCATGCCTGCGCCCGCGACGCCGTGTACGCCCAACTCGATACGGCTACGCTCCTGAACGCCTGTCAAACCCTGCACCTTACCCCCTTACTCCTTAAAAGTCAGGCTGTTGACCGGCGGGTGTATTTGAAGCGGCCCGACTTAGGCCGTCGGCTCGGGGAAGCGTCGAGGCAGACGTTAACTAATTTGTCAAAAGATGTTTTCGGAGCAAACGAACCAATAGACCTGTGCCTTGTGGTTGCCGATGGACTGTCGGCAACAGCGGTCAACCGGCACGCGCTGCCGGTGGTATCGGGGCTGCTGGAAACCGTGCGGTCGTTGGGCTGGTCGGTGGGGCCGCTGTGTCTGGTGGAGCAGGGGCGCGTGGCCGTTGGCGATGAAATCGGTCATGCGCTTGGGGCCGAACTGCTGGTCGTGCTGATTGGCGAGCGGCCCGGCCTGTCGTCGCCCGATAGTCTTGGCGCGTACCTGACCTACCGCCCGCGCCCCGGCCTGACCGACGAATCGCGCAATTGTGTCTCGAACATCCGGTCTGGTGTAGATTCGTCTGACGGTATGCCCTATACGTTTGCCGTTCAGAAGTTAGTGTATCTGCTGACCGAGATGAAAACCCGGCAACTGTCGGGCGTTGGGTTAAAAGATGAGATGAATACGTTGCCCACTGGTACAGAACGTGCCGAAAACTCGTAGATTTCGGCAACAACAACCGCCTTCTCCCTGTTCAGCGCGTATGCAACCCGCAACCCCAATCTCAACCCGCAGCCGGGCCGATACCCGGAATCTGCCACCGGCTGACTCGCCGGATTTTTACCAGATGGACGACCTGCTCACCGCCGAGCATAAATTGGTTCGGTCGGCAGTGCGCGACTTTGTCCGGCGCGAAATTTCGCCCATTGCCGACGACTACGCCCAACGTTCCGAATTTCCCCGGCAGTTAGTACCGAAATTTGGTCAGATTGGCGCATTTGGCCCAACCATCCCGGTGAAATACGGCGGGGGCGGGCTGGATCAGATCAGCTACGGCCTGATGACGCAGGAAATTGAGCGGGGCGATTCGGGTTGCCGGTCGTGCGTGTCGGTGCAGAGTTCATTGGTAATGTATCCGATCTGGGCCTTCGGTTCCGAAGCGCAGAAGCAAAAATACCTGCCCCGGCTGGCGAAGGGTGAACTGCTCGGCTGTTTCGGCCTGACCGAACCCAACCACGGCTCCGACCCCGGCAGCTTAGAATCGGGCTTCAGCGAATACAGCGATTATTACCTGCTCAACGGCTCGAAACTCTGGATTACCAACGCCTGCATCGCCGACATTGCCATTGTGTGGGCCAAAAACGATCAGGGCAAAATCAGGGCGTTGATTGTTGAACGCGGGATGGACGGGTTTTCGACTCCCGAAATCAAGAACAAATGGTCGCTGCGGGCCAGCGTTACGGGCGAACTCGTTTTTCGCGACGTGCGGGTGCCCAAAGAAAATATTCTGCCCGACGCGTATGGGCTGAAGCACGCGCTCAAATGTCTCGATCAGGCCCGTTACGGCATTGCCTGGGGCGCGTTGGGAGCCGCGATGGAGTGCTACGAAGTGGCTCGCCGGTACGCCCTCGAACGGATTCAGTTTCGCAAACCGATTGCCAGTTTTCAGTTGATTCAGAAGAAGTTAGCCGAAATGCTGACCGACATCACGCAGGCGCAACTGCTGTGCTGGCGGCTCGGTATGCTCAAAAACGAAGACAAAGCGACTACGGCGCAAATCTCGATGGCCAAGCGCAACAATGTTGAGATAGCACTGCGCACGGCCCGCGAAGCCCGGCAGATTCTGGGCGGCATGGGCATTTCGGGCGATTTTCCGATTATGCGCCACCTGATGAATCTGGAAGCCGTGAGTACCTACGAAGGCACCCACGACATCCATCTGCTGATTCTGGGAGCCGAAATTACCGGCATTCCGGCGTATAAATAAGCGAGTTTACGATTCCGGCGCAGCGTACCGAACCAGGTCGATGTTCACCCCGTTGGGGTCAGTGATGGCAAAATGACGGTCGCCCCAGGGTTCGTCGCGGAGGTTGAAGGCAATGGGTACGCCCAACGCCCGAATGCGTTCGTATTCAGCATCTACGTTATCGAACTCGATGGTCAGATACACACCACTGCCGGTAAATGGCGCGTGAAAAAGTGGCTGTTGCGATGGGTGATTGGGGAGCAGAAAACTCAGTTCGGCCTGCTGATTGGGCGTGTGCAGCAATAAGTAAAAATCGTTCTCGAACGATACACCGAAGTTAAGTACGCCGGTATAGAACTGCTTCGTTTCCAGCAGCTTGTCAGTGATGATGCCTGCATTCAGTTTCATGGCTATTGTGCATTTATGGTTTGCTGATGACTGCCCACCAAAGTTCGCACGGGACCATGACAGCCCTATGTCAGCAAGGTTTTGGCGTGGGTGGAAAATGTTGCTGACAATTTTGGGACAACGCTGTCAGGCGGGTACGAGTGCTTCGGCGTAATGATCGCTGACTTCTTTGACCAGCAATCGCATCAGGCCGTGGAGTTCGTCGGGAGCTTCGATGGTCACGGCGTCGCCGTAGGAGAGGAGCCACCGGCCCAAACCTTCGAGGTAGGGTGTGCAGAGGTGAAGCCGGACGCTGTCGCCGAGGTCGTCTTCGCCCTGAAACCCCCAGCTATATCGCTGCTCCTGCACATACCGGGCCACCGATTTGGGAAACACGACCCGCACATTGATCAAAGGCATGTCCATCACCCGCGCCCGGTCGAGGTACTGGCGGAGCGTAAGCCGGTCGCGATGGGCGAATCGTTCGCCGGTATTGGTCAACTGCCGGATGCGATCCAGCCGAAAATCGCGGTAATCCTGCCGGTTGCGGCAGTAGGCAATCAGGTGCCAGTTCATACTATAATGATACAGGCCCACGGGTTCTACCTCACGGATGCTTTCGGGCTTTTCGTAGCTCTGATAGCACAACTCCAGCACCTGATGCCGCGCAATGGCCTGCTGAATGCTGTTGAGCCAGCCGCCCGGTTGCGCGGGTGCGCTGTTGCGGTGCCGGGCAATCAGCACCTTCGGGCCAAGATCGTCCAGGTGTTCCTGATCGGGTCGTTTCAGTACCGACTTAATCTTGTACAAGGCTGATTCAAAGGCTGTCTGCACCGATTCGTCGCCCCATTTCTCGACTAATTTGGCCCCAAACAGCAGCGCACTGGCTTCGACATTGGAGAACATAACGGGCGGCAGGTGGTAGTCGGTCAGGAAGTAGCCCACGCCGGCTTCGGCCCCGATTGGAACCCCCGCTTCTTCGAGCGACCGCACGTCGCGGTAGACCGTCCGCAGGCTGATTTGAAACCGGTCGGCGAGTTCCTGCGCTTTTACGACGCGCTTGGTTTGCAGATGAATCAAAATGGCCGTCAGGCGGTCGAGTCGGTTCATGTGGGGCGTATTTGGTTGTACGAAAATACGCCCTTTGCCAAACATTTGCCCAAAAAATGAGGTAATAGAACCAAACGAGACACCGCGCCCATGAACCTGACCGACGCAACCGTTACCGATAATCGACACCATCACCGCTTCGAGCTAAAACTCGATGGCAAGCTGTCCATCATCCAATACCAACCCGTTGACGACGAGACGCTGGCGTTGCTGCACACCGAAGTCGACCCCAGTTTAGAGGGGCAGGGAGTTGGCTCTCATTTGGTAAACGGTGTGCTGGAATACGCCGACCGCAACGGCCTGAAGATTGTGCCGCTCTGCCCCTTCGTAAGCGCGTACCTCAAACGCCACCCCGACTGGCAGCGGGTGGTCTCAACGGCCTACAGCGTAGACGATTTTTAGTGAAAAACACGCTGCCTGTCATCCGACAAGCCGCCCACGCGGAGCGAACCAACGCACTAACCGCCGAAATCGAGCGTTATGCACACCGCATCACTGATTGTATTTGTCAATTTCGGCCAAAAGCTTATTTGCCTCTTTCAATATCTCAGTATAATTATTAACCATTGCCTGGGAATAATCAGTACTTAATTTTAAATAATTTTTAAACTTAGGATCAATTATTTTATCTGATTCTTTCTTCGGATAAGAAACAAGTTCTTTCTCGGGATTATCGATAACATAACTCAAAGCTTTATCATCGACATTTGCTGCAAGTTTTTCGACTTCCACAAGGCTGGGAGTTGTTACCTGATAATAGCCTAATATTGATTTCTTCAAATCTTTATCTTCTATAGAACCAATCTTCCCACTGGATTTAAAGCCTTCATAAGTACCATTGTTCAACTTGGTTTGACTAAACTCGAATTTGTATGAAACACTTGCGTCAGCTTTTTTCAAACTGTCTATTCTTGCTTTAGTCAGACTTAACATAAACAGGTTTATTTTTAAGTTTTTTGCTGTTCTATTTTTCGATGTAGTTATGTTCTCAATATCGCGTTTTATATCTTCTTTAAGATCTACCAGAAAAGCTTTCGCTTCTGCCTGCTGATGCCTATGCTCACTCCAACCATGCAACCAAATTGAGAGTGACACGGCAAAAACAATTATTCCTATTTCAAGCAATACTTCCTTGACCTTATGTCCAAAAGACGTTTCAGAGTTACTCATAACTGCAAAGGCTTTTTTGGTATGTTTTAATATTTCGTCCTGCATAATCCTGTCGTCAAAAGGCTTTGTCTGGAAGCATTCAAAATGTGTGTTAACTACCCTCGTCAGACGTTCCGTTTGTCGTCTGCAGTCCGAAGTAGAAAGCCCAAATCTACATAATAAAGCCGTTCGTTTTGTCACCTGCAACCCAAAAAAATTAAGCATAAACCTGCCTAACCGGGGCGTTCAAACTGTTGTACGGCACACGCGGATTAGCTACAGCTAACCAAATTACTTAGCTTTCTTCTTGGGATAGGAAAATAGCGGTTGATTTCTTCCTACTGCACATGCAACCTGTCGCCGAGACGCTGGCAAAGAAGCACTTTATGGACGCGCACCCAAAGGCCGAAAGGGCTGATGGTGAACGAGTTACTTGCTTAAACACACGTATCTGCTATCTTTACACCCTTTCCCGCGTTGGGCTGAATGCCTAACTTCGGGACGTGCTGCCTGTCGCCCGCGACACGGCACACATGGAGTACATACAACACAAGGTACGCTATTTTTCAGTCGGTCATTTGGCTAATATCCTCTTTTGCGTCTCATCTCCATAGATTTTTTTACTACTTCTTCTATCTTTTCCATTAGCCACAAGAAAGCCATTTTACTAACTTCTTCCCCCCTTAAATCTTTTTGGCCGTTGGTATCCTTCCAGAACGGATTCAACTTACTATCAACATCAAAACTGTACTGTTCAACCATTATTCTCTTGGGTTCGTCGCCCCGAAAATAGAATCCTCCAGGTTCAAGAGAAGGAGAACCGTCATAATATTCTAAAAAGAATATGCTACCTTCAGTGCTATTCGAGTATATAGTACGCCAAGTAAATTTGATAGAGTTTCCCTGTCCGTTATGTAATATTGCTTTATGATACTTCCTTTCTAAAAAAAACCTAAATTCGGTTGAAGATTGATATTTGTTGGCTTTAGCTTCAATCTCATCAAATAGCTTTTCTACTACGTAATCAGCATTATTTTTTGCCTGTTGGCTTCCGAGAAAAGCAAGCCTTTCGTTTTCAATTTGCTGCTCACGGTAGATTTTATTCGAACGCTCTACTATTGGATCAATTTCTGGGATGCTGTCAAAATCTGGTATATCACCGAGCTTGGGCCTAACAACCTGCGGTTTTTCGTATATGTCTTTCGTAAGTTTAAGCAAATCCGATTCATATTGATTGTCATTCACCATTGAGCGATGAATTAGCGTTTTGATATAGCCGGGTGCGCTCGTTTGGTTTGTGCCAGCCCTCAACACAGGCAAGAATTTATTGTTATAATCTTGTAGGCTGTATAATTCCTGAGAGATTATTGAATGTTCAAAACCTGCTCCACCTTTTCTGTTTTCAGCTTTAGTTTTGTATGATGGCGTTAGTATAATCAAAACCTTATCAGCAGCCTCAAGAGATTTCTCCATGAAAGCCGTCATATTTTTCCCTACAGTTAAGTCATACTGGTCTAGTAATATTTCCAAGCCATATTTCTCTGTTAAATCATTTGCTAATTTTAGTACCCATTCTTGATGCAATTCTCCATCCCACGAGTAGGATATGAAAACAACTTTCCTCTGATTTTCCACACGTTTAAATTTTAAACCTACCTTCTGAGACATTCACCTTGTCAACCGAAACCTAGAAATGGAAGTTCAGACTAACCCAACCGGGGCGTTCA
This sequence comes from Spirosoma montaniterrae, assembly GCF_001988955.1. Taxonomy (NCBI): domain Bacteria; kingdom Pseudomonadati; phylum Bacteroidota; class Cytophagia; order Cytophagales; family Cytophagaceae; genus Spirosoma; species Spirosoma montaniterrae. The sequence continues at coordinate 1,748,933 of NZ_CP014263.1, forward strand.
CACTGTCGCCCGAAACCCGGAAATGAAAACCAGACGCTCCCCTGCGAGACGTGCCACCTGTCGCCAAGGCGCTGGCATATAAGCACTTTTGGACCCACACCCAACGTCAGCGGGGGGTGATGGATAGTTACGTACTTGACTGAACAACAGCAGCTTGCAACCTTTACACCCCTGCTTGAGTTGGGTTGCTCTCTGACTTTGGGACGTGCGGCCTGTCGAACGAGAAATGGCAGCGCGGAGCAATATCATTCAGTTCCTTCAATCAGTCCATTATCTTGGTGTTTACCCAATTCCATTAAAGGTTTACCTACATTCGTCCATATAATTTGCCTAATTTCTTGATCCGAAAAGCCTAAGTCTCTAAAGATAGAAATCCGCTCTTTCATTGTCCTATTATCAGCTTCAAATATTTGCCGTTGGATTAACTCATTTTCGAGCATTGCCTTCTCTTTCTCGGATTGCTCACGCCATCTCAAATCCTTTCCTCTGCTATGTCTGTCGTTTAAGTATTCTCTGATTTGTTGTAAGGGATTTAAAGTACCTAAAACCTCCCAAAAGCCGGGTGACTGAATATTGATTTTTGATATAACCATCCTGTGTTCCGGTAAAAGGAACTCATTAGAGTTATCCAGTTTAAAATTTGGGGCGAGAGATAAACCCAATTCATAAAAAAAGAATTTAGAACGCCTTCTTGAATACGAATTAGGGGAAACAACACCCAAAAAATCATCAAACACGTACAAGCAGTTGTAAGCATTCTCTAAATCAAACAGATAGTCGGTAATTTCTTTAACCGTGCCAGCCCTATTAGCATTGATTCGTAATGTGGTATTCTCTGTCGGCATTAGGAGTAACATTTGAACTGAAAGAGACTTGTTAATAAGCGGAACTCCGATTGTAAAGATAGAAAGTGATTTGTCAAGAGTTAAAAATGTAGCGCAAAACTTGGAAATGAACGCCTAAAACGTCCGTCCGGGGACGTTCCCTGTGTCGCAAGAACCGCCGAAATGGAAACCCACAACTTGCCTTAGCAGGGCGTTTGGCCTGTCGACCGCAACTGCCCTAACGGACCGCCCGACGGCTCCGGGATGTGCGGCCTGTCACACGAACGACGGAGCACGCACAAGCCAACAGCCTGAACGGGCCACCCAACACCGGCATGTGCTGATGCGCGTAGCGCATTTACACATGCCGGTGTTGGGCTGACCACATAAACTACCGGTGAGCATCCTGTCGCCCAGAAACTGAAAATGGAAGCACACCAACTTAAACGACTTGCTAAATTAACGACCATTCGGCCTGACCAAATTCAGGCCGAATGGCTCAGTTTTATGGCCGAATTCGGCTTCGTTCTTCGTCTGTCTTCAAACCTTCAGGCAGGCTTTGTTGAAAACTTTCTCTGGCTGCTCTTAAAAAACCGGGGTCGTACTTTTGAATTTCTTCAAATTCTTGAAGAATGGCACCCGCATTTAATGGATACCGCTCTTTGACCAGTGTTTCCATTTCCTCTTTAGGAAGGGGGGCCAAGTGGTCAATCATAGCATCCAGCAGTTCTTCCAGTCGCTTATATTGGTCGCTCTCGATAGCCTGCTCAATTTTCTCCTCGAATGGCTTCATGAAATCCTTTTTCCATTCATCCGATTCTAATAATTCTTTGGTGGCTTTTTGAGCGGCCAACTGGCCTTTTGTTTCGGCCCGTTCCTCCATGACGGCGACGTATTTTTTGATTTCATCAATTTTAAAAATATCCATGTATGTTTTCATGGATTCCATTGATGATTTCATGGCGTTGATTTGTTCCTGTTGTGATTTGATTTGCTGGCGCAAAACCAAAAGAATGGCAGCAGACGACGCAAGGGTTATGAGTGGTTGTAAATATTCGTTCATAAATTGAATTTAATCTTGGTTGTCGAGCCGCGCGCTGTGTCGCACACAACCCTCCCAACTCACTAACTTGGCCTACACGGGGCGTTCCCTGTGTCAGCCAAAAGCTGGAAATGGACACCTTTTAAACTTGCCCAACCGGGGCGTTCACTTTGTCGCACGAAACCCGCCCGCAAGTAACGGTTTGGTTGATTCACCCAACTAGTACATGTACGCAAGACTGCGGAACTACCACAGTCTCCCAATCAGCACGATGTGATTCCGCGAGGTTGGTCCGTTTCGTACAACTTTGCAGAGGTTTGGTAAAGAAAAATGATCGGTGTGATACGCACAAATTTAGGCACGCTGAATTAATTAAACGGTAGGTGAAGTTGCAAATAGCTGTGCAATGCGGGTGAGACACTGAATCAAACAGGTGTTTATGCCGTTATTCCCAGCCGCCACCCAACGCCCGGTACAAATCCGTCAGGGAGAGAAACTGGGCTTGTTTGGTGTTGATAAGGGCCAGTTCGGCTTCCAGTACGTTTCGCTGGGCGGTAATCACTTCGAGGTATGTAGCGTAGCCGCTGCGAAACAGGTCGTTGGCGATATTCACCGCGTTGGTTAGCGTGGTCACTTCCTCGGTCTGTAACTCGGCCACCTGCCGGTAGTTCTCCACCCCCCGTAGTCCCGTGGTCACTTCGCTGAAGCCGGTCACGATGGTTTGCCCGTAGCGGTAGAAAGCTTCGCGGCTCTGTGCCACCGACCCCCGGTAGTTGGCCCGGATAAACCGCCGGTTGAATACCGGTGCCGACAGCCCGCTCAGCAGCCCGGCAGCAATCGACGCGGGATTAGCCAGCGTACCCAACCGGAACGAGTTCAGCCCGAGGTAGCCCGTCAGGTTCAGGCTGGGCAGAAATTCGGCCCGCGCTACGTCCACGTCCACGTTGGCGGCCTGTAACTCAAGTTCAGCCTGGCGGATGTCGGGTCGGCGGAGGAGCATCTGCGCGGGCAATCCCGTCAGCACCTTCCCCGGCAACTCGCGGGACTGTAGCGAACTGCCCCGCAGAATGGGCTGCGGGTAGCGGCCCAGCAACCGGTTCAGTTCGTTCTCGGCCTCGATGATCTGCTGCCGTACCTGTCCCTGCCGGCTGCGGGTGTTGAGCAGTTGGGCCGCAAACTGCTGTACGGCCAGTTCGGTGACGCGCCCGGCCTCTTTCTGCACCCGAACCAGTTCCAGGGCGTTGCTCTGGTACGAGATGTTTTTCTGGATAATCTCCAGTTCGCCATCCAGAGCCAGCAGCGTGTAGTAATAGCGGGCCACTTCGGCTACCAATCCCGTAATAACGGCCTGACGACCCCGTTCGGACCCCAGCAGCCGCAGGTACGCAGCTTTGCGCTGGTTGCGGAGCTTCCCCCAGATATCTACCTCCCAGGTGCTGCGGACACCCACAAAAAAGTCGGGGGTTGGGTTGGGAATGAGCAGGTCTCCCCGCACGTTGTCCGACAGGTTGGTGTCGAAGTTACCGACGCCGTTGAGCGTATTGCGTCCGTAGCGATCCACCCCGGCAGAGGCCACTACGTTGACCTGCGGGGCCAGAAATCCCCGGCTGTAATCGAACGTAGCGCGGGCCTGCTCGATCCGTTGCGTAGCGATGCGGAGGTCCAGATTTTGTGTCAGGGCCGTGTCGATCAGTTCGATCAGGTTGTCATCGTCGAAGAAGGTGCGCCAGTTCAGGGCCGCAATGCCGACCGAATCCGACGGCCCGACGCGGTCCGGCCTGACGTGGTCCGGCCCGGCGAAGGTCGTTGGAACGGGCCGGGCCACTGGTGAAGCCGGTAGAGCCGGTTGCAGCGACCGGATGGTCTGACAACCACTCAGCAACACCAGACAGAGCACGCCCAGCGGGGCAGTTTTACGAAGCGTTTTACGAATGAACGGGACTTCCATTGACGTGTGATTGCGTGGATAATGACGTTGTGTGGGCGGGCTGTTCTTCATCCTTCGTGGGTTTTCCGCCGAAGCGTTCGCCGAGTTTGGTGAAGAACACAAACAGGCCGGGAATGATGAACAGGCCAAAGACAGTGCCGGTGAACATGCCCCCGGCGGCAGCGGCCCCGATGGAGCGGTTGCCCAATGCCCCGGCTCCCGATGCAATGCAGAGCGGAATCAGCCCGGCAATGAAGGCAAACGACGTCATCAGAATCGGGCGCAACCGCGAAACAGCCCCTTCGATGGCGGCCTGCACAACGGGCAGGCCCTCTTTGTACCGCTGGTTGGCAAACTCCACAATCAGAATGGCGTTTTTGCCCAATAGTCCGATGAGCATTACCAGCGCAACCTGCGCGTAGATGTTGTTTTGCAGCCCCATCAGATACAGCAGCGCAAACGACCCAAACACGCCCGTCGGCAGCGAAAGCAGTACCGACAGGGGCAGCAGCATACTTTCGTACTGCGCCATCAGCAGGATATACACGAACACTAAGCAGATGGCGAAGATATACAGAGCCTGATCGCCCGATATAATCTCTTCGCGCGTCATGCCCGACCATTCGTAGCCGAATCCTTTGGGCAGCACTTCAGCGGCCACCTCCTGAATAGCCCGGATAGCATCGCCACTGCTGTAGCCGGGCGCGGCCTCGCCGTTAATCATCGCCGAGGTGTACATGTTGTAGCGGGTCAACTGCTCCGGTCCATAGACCCGTTCGAGTCGTACAAAATTGGTGTAGGGCACCATTTCGCCCTGCTCGTTCTTGACCCGCATGGCCAGCAGATCGTCGGGTTTGGTGCGGTAGCTGGGGTCGGCCTGCACCATCACCTTGTACATCTGCCCGAAACGAATAAAGTTCGACGCGTAGTAACTGCCCATCAGCGTTTGCAGGCTGCTCATGGCATTGTCGATGGAGACGCCCTGCTGCGCTGCCTTCTCCTGATCGACGTGTAGCAGGTACTGCGGAAAACTGGGGTCGAAACTGGTGAACGCGCTGCCGATTTCGGGCCGTTTTTTCAGCGTGTCAATGAATTGCTGAGACGTAGTGGCCGTTTTTTGCAGGTCGCCACTTTTGCCCCGGTCGAGCAGCCGCAGTTCGAAGCCGCTGGCGTTGCCGAAGCCCGGCACAGTGGGGGGCGGGAAGAACTGAATCGTGGCGTCGGTGATGTGTCTGGTCTTTTCTTCGAGTTGGGCGATAAGTGTCTGCATCGATTCGGCTCGTTCGTCCCAGGGTTTGAGGTTAATCATGCCCATGCCATACGAAGCCCCGGCCCCGTCGGTCAGCAGGCTGTAGCCCGCCAGCGTCGATACGTTCTCGACGGCCTCCTCTTCCGACGCTACGGCTTCGATGGCATCCAGCACCCGCTCGGTCCGCGAAACGGTAGCCCCCGGCGGGGTGGTCACGCTGACGTAAATCATGCCCTGATCTTCGGTCGGGATGAAGCCGCCCGGCAGGATGGTTGCCATGCCCCACGTACCCAGCACAAAGGCCAGCAGCAGGCCCCACGTAACAGCACCCCGGTTCACGATTCGGCGCAACACCCCCTGATACCGACCCGCCACCCATTCGTAGCCCCGGTTGAAGCGGGCAAAGAACCGACCCAGCAGCCCTTTCTTTTCGCCGTGCATGGGTCGCAGCAGCAATGCGCAAAGCGCGGGTGTCAGCGTCAGGGCATTGACGCCCGAAATGACAATCGAAATAGCCAGCGTCAGCGAGAACTGCCGGTAGAAAATGCCCACCGGACCCGACATAAACGCTACGGGGATGAACACCGCCGACATCACCAGCGTAATCGACACGATGGCTCCGGCAATGTCGCTCATGGCGGCAAACGTAGCGGCACGAGGGCTTAGACCGTCCTCTTCCATCCTGGCGTGAACAGCCTCGACCACCACAATGGCGTTATCGACCACAATCCCGATGGCGAGTACCAGCGCGAACAGGGTTAACAGGTTGATAGAGAAGCCAATCGTACTCATGAACGCGAACGTACCCACGAGTGCCACCGGCACGGCCAAGGCGCAGATAAGCGTAGACCGCCAGTCCTGCAAAAACAGAAATACGATGATAAATACCAGAATAAAAGCCTCGAACAGCGTATGCAGCACTTCGTTGATGGACGCGTCCAGGAACCGCGATACGTCGTAGGCGTAATTGTAGGTCATGCCCGGCGGAAACGAGCTTTCTTTCAGGTCGGCCATGCGGGCCTTCACGTTGGCGATCACCTGACGGGCGTTGGAGCCGGGCCGTTGCTTCAGCATGATAGCCGCCGAGGGGCGACCGTCCGTCTTCGACAACACCCCGTAATCGACCGATCCGAACTCCACGTTCGCTACGTCTTTCAGCCGCAGCAGCGAACCGTCGGGGTTGGCCCGTAACACCAGATTCTCGTACTGCTTCGGCTCGAAAAACTTGCCGGTATAGCGCAGTACATACTGGAGCGTCTGCGGGTCGCGGTCGGCACTCTCGCCCGCTTTGCCGGGGGCAGCTTCCACATTTTGCCGGCGAATAGCGGCCACTACCTCATCTGCCGACACCTCGTACACGGTCATGCGGTCGGGTTTGAGCCACACGCGCATCGAATAGTCGCGGTTGCCCATAATCGCGGCAAAGCCCACCCCGTCGATGCGCTTGAGTTCGGCCAGAATGTTGATGTCGGCAAAGTTGTAAATGAACTTCTCATCTACGGTCGGGTCGTCGCTGACAATGTTGAGGTACAGCAGCATACTGTTCACCTCTTTCTCGGTGACAACCCCGGCTTTGATAACCTCTTCGGGTAGTTCGTCCAGCACGGTTGTTACCCGGTTCTGCACGTTCACAGCCGCAAGGTCCGGGTCGGTGCCGACCTGAAAGAAAACCGTGATGAGCGTAGTACCGTCGTTGCCCGAAATAGACGTCATGTAGGTCATGCCCGGCACGCCGTTAATGGCCCGTTCGAGGGGCGTAGCTACGGCTTTTACGCAGACGTCGGCACTGGCTCCGGTGTAGCGCGACGTCACCGTCACCGAGGGTGGCACAATATCGGGGAACTGCGTAACGGGCAGGCCCGTCAGTGCCAGCACCCCCAGCAGCACGATCAGCACCGAGATCGCGGTCGACAGCAGGGGACGTTTTATGAAGGTGTTGAACATAACGGTTGATTTACTGGGCTGATGCAAACAGGATTTTCAGGCTATCGGCGGGTAGCGACCGGGGCGTAATGGCCATACCGTCGCGGAGTTGCTGAATGCCCTCATACACCACCCGGTCTCCGGGTTTCAGCCCCGACTTCACGACGTAGAACTGATCGACGCGGCTGCTGGGGACGAAGCTGCGGGTACGGACTTTGTTGCCCCCATCGACCACATACACAAAATTTTTGTCCTGCACCTCGAAAACCGCTTTCTGGGGCACCAGCACCGCATCATCGACTTCGGTAGTCAGCCGGATTTTGCCCGTTGCGCCATGCCGCAGCAATCGGTCTGGGTTAGGAAACGTAGCCCGGAAGGCAATCGTACCGGTGTTGCCTTCAAACACGGTTTCGGTGGTTTCAATTTTGCCCTTGTGCGGGTATGCCGAATCGTCGGCTAAGAGCAGATCGACCTCCCGGACAACTAATTTGTTGGGGTCGCGCCGTTTCCTGATGGAAGCCAGATACTCCCGCTCCGACACGTTAAAATAGGCGTACATCTGGCTGAGGTCGGAGATGGTTGTCAGCAGCGTGCCTTCCTCGATCAGGCTACCCCGTTTAAACGGCAGCCGGTTGATTACCCCGTCGAAGGGTGCCCGAATGCTGGTGAGCGAAACCAACAGCCGCGCGTTGGCGAGAGCCGCTTTGGCCTGGTCGATGGCAGCACGGGCCGTTGCCATTTTGGCGCGGGAAAGTTTGAGTTCGGTAGGGGAGATGACGTTTTTATCGACTAACAGCTTCACCCGGTCCATCTCCACCGCTGCCGACTGCTGTTGGGCCACGGCACTTTCCAGACTGGCCTGAGCTTCGGCGATTTTCACCTGATACTCGGCCTGATTGAGCTGAAACAGCAACTGCCCCTTGTGGACAGCCTGCCCTTCATCGACCAGCATTTTGTCTAAGTACCCGGCCACGCGGGCACGAACCTCTACATTCTGCACCGCTTCGAGTTGACCGGCATAATCGCGGTCGAGCGTGGCATTCTGCCGGGTCAATTCAAGAACGGGTACGGCTGGCTTATCCGTTTTTTTGGGTGTCTCGCTCCGGCTCGTGCAACCGGCCAGCAAGGCACACGCGATGAATACTTGTAGGCTTCGATGGCTTCTCATGAACAGACTATTGACAGCAGCTATAGGTGCGGATGAACGTCCGATACGCTCATCACATTCAGCAAGTAGTGCATTAGAATTAGACTATTGCTTAGAAATTACTTAGAATTTGCTTAGAGCCAGCTACTTTATAGGATTTGTCTAATTATGTCCTAAAATTCGTCTATCGTTAACGCTCTTCTAAGACGCACGTACCAATTATGCTGGTAGACGACCCAAACCTGCCCCGGAGCCGCAAAACCGACGTACTGACCCGCATCGGTCATTTGCTGCGCGACCGCTTCAGTCTGGACGAAGACAAAGACGACGAAGCGGGTGTTATCCAGTCTGTTAGCCGGGGCATCGAGTTCCGGGGTATCAATCTCTGGACCCTTATCTTCGCCATTTTCATTGCTTCCATTGGCCTGAACGTTAATTCCACGGCTGTCATCATCGGGGCCATGCTCATTTCTCCGCTAATGGGGCCAATCATGGGCGTCGGGCTGGGGGTGGGCATCAATGACCTCGCCATGATCGGGCGGGCACTGAAAAACTTAGGCATCGCCGTGTTCATCAGTTTGTTGACGTCTACGGTATACTTTCTTATCAGCCCGCTCCACATTGCCCAGTCTGAACTGCTGGCCCGTACCTCGCCCTCCGTCTGGGATACGTTCATTGCCTTCTTCGGTGGTCTGGCGGGTATTGTTGCCGGGTCGCGCCGGGAGAAAGTAACGAACGTAGTGCCGGGTGTTGCCATCGCTACGGCTCTTATGCCGCCCCTCTGTACGGCGGGCTATGGTTTAGCTACCGGAAACGGCTACTATTTTGCCGGAGCCTTCTATCTGTTTCTTATCAACAGCATCTGCATCAGTCTGGCTACATTCCTGATTGTGCGTTTTCTGGGGTATCATCAGAAAGCCTATCCTACGGCTGCCATCGAACGGCGCGTGCGGCTGACGATCTGGGCGGCAGTGCTGGTGGTGTTGCTGCCAAGTACGTACTTAGGCTACCAGATTGTTCGCAAAACTATTTTTGAGCAGGCTGCCAAGCGGTTCGTGACCAACGAATGCAACTTTCAGTACCGGCAGGTAATCAGCTATGCAGCTCAATACAACCGCCATCAATCGAGACTTGAGCTAACGATGGTGGGCGAACCCCTGCCCCCGGATTCGGTTGACCTGCTCCGCTCGAAACTGCCGCCCTACGGCCTGACCAACACCCGGCTGGTGGTGCGGCAGGGGAGCTTCAAGGATGAAGACATTGATGTAAACGCGCTGAAGACAACCATTACCGAGCAGGTTATTCAATATAGTCAGTCGGTTATTGCCCGTAAAGACCAGACTATCGATTCCCTGCGCCGGTACATCGAGCTGACCCAGACCTCGCGGCTACCTGTGGCCGACCTTCGCAACGAACTAAAAATGCTTATGCCCGACGTGCAGACCTTCACGGCGGCCCGGTCGCTGGTGATGAACGCCAATAGTACCCGGCCCGATACGGTTATGCTGGTATACGCCAAATTCTCCCGCCGACACACGCCCGCCGAACGCTACCGGATTCAGAAATGGCTGCAAACCCGCACGAAAAGCAAACGCATAAAGCTAATTGTAGAATGATCTTATTACCCATATGCGATGGATATGAGTCGTTTACAGGTTGTCGTCCAGTACGGGTACGCCGGCAAGCCAGGCCACCAGCAGAGTCAGTAGAAACAGAATGCCTACCATAATCAGCAGCCAGTCGGGTTGGCGGGGCGGTTCATCGCCAAATGGCCGGTTCGGCTGATTCCGGGGTTTTCTCGTCTGCGCAGATGACGGAGAATACGGGGAGTAGGCTCGCCATACGGGATAAAGCATCATCGAACAAGCGTTTGGTATAGGCCAAAAGTCGCTCGACGGACTTAATTTCTGCTGATAAACGGCTTAGAATTTGCTTAGAAGAACCTGAAATCAGCCCGGCAGCCTGACCCTGAACCGGGTGAGTGTACTGGTCTCTGACTCAACCTCGATGCTGCCCCGATGTAGCCGGACAATCTGGTCCACCAAAGCCAGGCCCACGCCGTAACCCCGCACCCGGTCGGCGGCCTGGTGGCTTCGGTAAAACGGCTCGAAGATGTACGGCAGGTCGGCATCGGGTATGGGTCGGCCATTGTTCTGGATGTCGATCTGTACGCTGGCTGGCGCAAAGCCAATGCGGAGGAGCGCGTGACCATCGTCAGAAAATTTACAGGCATTCTCGGTCAGGTTTTTCAGGGCCGTATACAGCAGGGGTCTATTGCCCGGCAGCGTCAGCCCGTCAGGGTCTTCGGGCAACGTCCCTAACTCGACCGTCACCCCGTAGCGTGGGTTGATACGCATCACCTCGTCGCGGATGTCCCACGCCAGTTCGTCGGCCCGTATTCTATCGGTAAGCAAACCGGCTGCGTCGTCCTGGCTCACCTGCGAGAGTTGAAGCAGTTCGTGGGTCAGGGCCGATACCTGACGCACGTCATCCAGCACCGAACGAATGGTTTGCCGGTAGACCTCCGGTTCGCGCTGATTCAGCAGACTCACTTCTAACTGCGAACTAATTTGGGTGAGGGGGTTCTTCAACTCGTGCGACACATTGGCAACGAACAGCCGCTGCATCAGAAATGACTCGGCCACCCGGTCGAGCAGCCGGTTGATCGTTGCCGACAGGCGGCTGATTTCGTCGGGTTGCGTTCGCACGCGCAGCCGTTCGTCGCGGTTTTGGGAAAGATATGGGCGAGTGTCTGGTCGATTTGCTGAACGGGCCGCAGCGCATCGCCCGCAAACAGCCTTCCGGCCAGTGCCGTCACGCCGATAATCAGGCCAAACAGTGCCGTCAGTGCCCACCGCAACCGCCAGAGAAATGCATCGCCGTATGTGTTCTGAGCACTGGCTATTACCACAAACTGACCATCGGGCGTGAGGTAGCGACTTGCCGACACGTAATATCCGTGCTGCCGAAAATCTTTTTGTTTACGTTGGCGGATGTCGGCCAGTACCGATGGCGTAATGGTGAGGGGGTGGGATTCGTGGGAGGAAAAGACCAGCGAATCACGCCCGTCGAAGGTTAGTATGTTCTGGTTCGGTAACTGGTCGCGCCGGATGCGGCTGAGTTGCCGAATGAGGTCGGCATCAAACCGGTGTCGAATAAGCATTTCACCCGTGGTAGCGGCTTTCCGGTCGAGTCTTCGGTAAAAATCCTGCGCGATAAAATACGAGCAGAAGGCATAGATACTCACGAACGCCAGCAGCAGGATGCTGGACACCAGAACCGTAAAGCGCAGGGTCAGGCGATCACGAATGGTCATAGTCGATCCGTCGGGTCAGGGCTTATTCCTCCTTAAACGTGTAGCCCATGCCAAATTGAGTATGAATGAGCTTTTTCGGAAAATCCCGGTCGAGCTTCTTTCGCAGGTAGTTGATATAGACCTCTACGACATTGGTGCCCGAATCGAAGTTGATGCCCCAGACCTGTTCGGCGATAGTCGGTTTCGACAGCACCCGCCCCTGGTTTCGCATGAGGTATTCGAGCAGGGCAAACTCGCGGGCCGTGAGGTCGATGGGCTGACCATCGCGGGTAACGGTCTTGGTATCTAAGTTCATCTCAACCCCGCCGTAACGAAGCATCTGGGCCGTCATCGACACCTGCGTTCCCCGTTTGGTGAGCGAACGGACCCGCGCCAGCAATTCGGCAAACTGAAAGGGTTTGGTCAGGTATTGGTCGGCTCCTGAGTCGAAGCCCATAATTTTATCATTCGTTTCACCCAGTGCCGTCAGCATCAGAATAGGCGTTGTCAGCCCCTCCGCCCGCAACTGGCGACACAGTTCGTAGCCGTTGATACCCGGCAGAATCAGGTCGGTTATAATGGCTGCGTAATTGGTTTTCAGGGCCAGCCGTTTGGCCAGCAGCCCATCATACGCTATATCGACCTCGAACTGACTTTCTTCCAGCCCCTGCCGAATGGCCTGGAGCGTTTTGGGTTCGTCTTCAACGACTAATAATTTCATACGCGTTCAATGCACAATGTCTATTCGCTGAAAACGTTGCGTACCTGACCTGCCCAAGCGGGGCGTTTCTGGTGTGAGCCGCACCCCGCCAACCTGTCGCACTTATTACTTGTTAGAAGCCAATTCTTGCTGAACTTGGAGCACAAAATCAACAGAAACGTCATTATCCTCCGCTATTTCTTCAATGGTGAGTTTGCCACGATTGAGTGCTCTTGCAACAGCTTTTGTTTTGATCTTCTGAATCTTCCTTTGCTCGTTCTTGACCGCCAGTGCATTAGCCGATATTGTCATTTCGTAGCTCAACCGCTGCTCTGGCGTCAACGCCCGCTTGTCCAACTCCTGAATCGCCACCTGCAACCACTCCTCATTCCAGAACGCCGGAAACTGCGTTGGTTCACTCACTTCATGGATCGTCTTCATCGTGTAAATCAGTTTATCCAAGTCGCTTTCAATTTCAACCAAGCCCTTGGTGAACTTGCCTAACTCTACTGTGATAAACGTCATCTGCTCGTCTATCAGTTCGTTATGCTGATTCTTTAGAACAGCAACGTTATGATAGTCAGCAACGTGCGAAAAAATACTGACTGATAAAATGCCGATGCAATAGATTTTAGGCAAGTCGTCAAACTCGTAATCACCTTTCCGAATTAGCGTGTTCAACCGATAGAACGCGTAAAATTTCATGCGTTGAATAAACTCCGGGTACTCACTCAACTGCATTTCGACGATGAACTGATTGCCTCGCTCGTCCTTACAAAATAGGTCATAAATCCCGCTTCGACTGTCGCGGGTTACACCTTTAATTTCGTTCTGGATAAACGTGACCTGATTAATTCCTACAGGTGAGTTGATCAGAGCCTGTAGAGCTTTTCTCAAAAAGCGGGTATCGGATTCGTTGCCAAAGGTAACGTTGAAACCATAATCGGAGACGAGGGGAATGAACCGCTCGTTATCATTGTACAAGTCCATGGGGTAAAGTTAGCTAAAAAGGGCCACCCAAGCGGGGCGTTTCTGGTATGAGCCGCACCCCGCCGAACGAGCAAAGACTTGACCTCTGGAACGCGCTACCTGTCGACAAGATGCTGACTTGCAACCACTTGATGAACCCACGCTCCCCGCTGGCATTGGGATGTCCTCAACTTGGCTCCGCAGGCGAGCAACCTGTCGCCCGAACGATGGCAGCGCAGAGCGGAACCACAGCTCACCGCAAACCCTCTTTCCTTTTAAGGGTATAAGAAATAAATTTCTTTTTCATGTCAAAATATGCAAAAGGTGTTGACTGTTGACATTCAAGTGATTGATTTTCAGCGTAAATAAGTATTTATATTTTGTGTCAAAAGTCATGCCCCAACCTGTTTAATCCAGTCTCTGATAAACATTCCTATCCTCTCTATGTCTTGATCAACCAACTCCCCACTGTGCATAATTACGTTTCGGGATCTTTCAATCGTTCTTATTATCTGTTCAGCCCACTCTTGGGAAATTATATAAGGTTGAAAGTCAATCCAGTTATTTTTGATGATAATAAACAAGTCACCAAACTCCGTGTAGTTAATAATGGAATCCCCTCTTGGGGTATGCCAACGTATTTTACTCTCCTCGAGCCGTCTGGATTCTGCCTTTTTCTTAATACCTTCCATTACTTTCAGTTCCCACCAATTCTCACCATGATTTTCTAAGAGTACGTTTGCTACAAATTTTCTAACCGTGTTTTCGAAGGCGCTTACACCTGTATAGACGATTGCCATTTTCCGGGCGGTCTTTACCAAGTCTTCATCAAGCTCATTAATACCCAAACTATTGATTATTTCTTGACCCTCTTGTGCAGTAAACGTTCGCTTCCTAATGCAAGAGGTTTTTTCAAGAGCATTTAACGTTAAGAGACCTCTAAAGGCAAAATTATATATTGGGTCAGTATTCATAAAAGATGTCGTTTTAAGCTCTCAAAAATTGCATCATAAACAGCTATATCTTTAGTTTCGGGTAGGTGAATCTGAATATTATAATGAAGTTCTGTATTTATAGACTTGTTTACTAAAGGCTGTAAATCGTGTTGCTCAAAGATTGGATTGTAAGAATTTTTGCTTTTTTCTTCTTGATTTATCTTGACCTCTGGCTCTTGTTTGACTAAGTTTTTAGTTTGCGTGAAATCTGCTATCTCACATAACGCCTTAAAAGTGTTCGCGGTCAATTGTAGAATTTTATCTGATGCTTTACCTTGAAGTATTGTCTTTAATTTGTTTTTTATATCGCTTATAGTCATCTCATTTGCTCTAATATTCAATTGAAATAAATCGCCGAAGGCTTCACGAATACTATCCGCAAGTATAAATTTTGATTGGGAGCTATCCAAAAACTGGAAATAACGATCAGTTGGAACGCTATTATTATCTATAAAACCGAGACCCTTCAACATTTTTATCAATAGCCTATCACTTGTACTTTTAAAGCCAAGTTGCTCTAAAAACTTAGTGGTGAATTTGGGAGGGGCTTGTGCATTCGCAATAGATTGCAAGAAATTGCCAAGATTTTTGGTGGTCATTAAATAAAAGTCGGCTATCATAAATATGGTCTGGTTTTATCGTTTATTGAGACGAACTCTGTGTATCTCAGAAGCTGATTAACTCATTTTGTTACTAAACTCAAAGTGCCTATTGTCGCACGGAGCTTGAAAATGGGAGCCTGAACTTGCCCAACAGGGGCGTGCGGACTGTCAGCCGAACGACGGAAATGAAAGCCCACCACTTGATTCACTCAGGCGTGCGCTTTGTCGCCCGAAAAACGGCCCACACGCAGCCCGACGGCCCCTGAGCCGTGCGACCTGTCACACGGAAAACCGAATACGCACAAGCCAAATGCTTGGACGGGCCACCCAACGCCCCCATGTGTTGATGGTGAGCAAGTTAGTTACCTGAACGCATGAACGCAAGACCTTTACACACATGGCTTCGTTGGGCTGTTCGCTCAACCTTGCGGCCCGCTTCCTGTCGCCCGAATCCCCGCCCATGCGGAGTGAAACACAGTACATACAATCACATCTGACTCTTTATTAGATCAGTTACAACGCTTGTTCCTACTTTTGTGGCAAAGTCGAAAACCCACTTACCTGCTGCGGTCAAATGCTTTATCAGTTTGCTGCCATTCTTTTCTTTGGCTGCGAGTTCAGCATTTGCGACTTCTCCAATAGCTTGGTAATGTTCTGGTGAGGTAGCATTAGGCAACAAGGCTTGGCGCAGTAAGGACAGTTCTTCTGCCAACTGTTCATAATTTAGATTGTCGGCGAGAGGGTTGTTCATTTGATTGAACGTATTACCGCTTGCCGAAGAATTTGGGCCAACTGCGCCTGCTTGATTCACATGATATTGGTCTCCCATATTATTGTGATAATGGTTGGTTACAAAAACTTGTTCTATCTGTTCAACTTCATCGTCAGAAGCCAACCATTTCCAAGCGTTTAGATGACCATAAAAAGGAACAGTTTTATAGTCATTGTACTCAGCATGAGAAAAAAAGACTTGTCGCTCATGAAATCTACAGTTTATATTGAAATCAAAGAACCCATAGCGGGAAGTGCATTCTACGTAAACGACAAATCTGTGCTTGTCATCATCTCTAAAAACATTCTTTGTAAACTCTCTCCCTTCACTTCGTGCGTCGGTAACATTTACATTGGTTGGTACGGCAAACTCAGGTAGGTATAAAGCGTAGTATGTCAGTTCTCCCCTTTGTGTTGGAACTCTTTGCCAAGTAGTCTTGAAGATATATTCAGAGCCTATTTTATAAAAATTATTTGCCGAAATCTTTACCTGACGACATGATGATTCTTTGGAATGGAATATAGTCTCGTACTCTTGGTCCATAAAGTAGAAAGGCCCTCTTCTCCTATGTGAATACTCATTGGGAAAAGCAACCCATAAATCCCCAATGCTATCATTAGCTTTAAGTTGAAATGATTTGGCTGTGCCGTCCCATTCAATCTGTTCGTGAATAATTGCGTGAATATTCATATCAATTTCCTTATCTAATGTTCGGTCTGATTTTTGCCCACCGAGCGAGAAGCGGACAACGCACGAAATCCGATTTTACCGTGTCAAATCAACTGTCCCTACCGGGGCGTTTACCCTGTCGCCAGGGAGCCAGACTATGAAGTCAAACACTTGACTAACAGGGGCGTTTACCTTGTCAACCAGAAGCTGGATGTTGAAGCCACCGGCCCGACCTTGCGGCCTGCACCCTGTCGCCCGGACACTGGACGTTGAAGCACTTTTTGAACCGTCCGCCCAACAAATCATTGTACGCAAAACTACGGAACTACAAACAGTTGATAATGAGTTAACAATAGTTCTGTAATATTGATTTGTTTTGTGGTGTTGCTGACTGCTTTGATAAAGAAAAAGGATTGGCATGACACGCACAAATTTATGCCTGCCAAATTAATTAAACGGTATGTGCAGCTACAAAAAGCTGTTCAACGAGTGTGGGATATTGACGGATATCCTACCTATTTTTTTGACGAGAAAGGGCAGCTTTATCGATTTACGGCACGGGGCGACGTGAAGCCGCTGCGCCGTACAGTGAAACGGTACACGCAGGGCTACACCCTGAAAAGCCGGTTTTATAGCTTGTCGCAGTTGAGACCAATGCTAAGGCGGCACGAGGTTATAAACCGCTCTGATTTACATGGGCTGTGACATGCTCCGTGACGTTCGGAAGTCCGGCCACTTCGCCGATTACAATGATGGCCGGGTTATCGATGCCCGCCTGTTCGGTACGGTCAACAATCGTGTCTACGCGGCCAACTACGGTACGTTGTTCAGGGAGGGTGCCGTTCTGGATAATGGCAACGGGCGTGTGGGCTTTACCGGCGTTGGTAAAAGCGGCCATGATTGCCGGGAGTTTGTGCATACCCATCAGCACCACCACCGTGGCCGACGATTGGGCGGCTAACTGTAAATCAGCCGAGAGCTTGCCGTCTTTGGTTGTACCCGTCACGACCCAGAAACTCTCCGACAGGCCGCGCGTTGTAAGCGGCACCCCCGCCGAGGCCGGTACGGCATAACTGCTCGATAGCCCCGGCACCACATCGACCAAGAGGCCATGTTGCCGGGCGTACGCCACTTCTTCGTAGCCGCGCCCGAACACGAACGAGTCGCCCCCTTTCAGCCGCACTACGTGGCCGTAGTGCCGGGCATAATGCACAATTAGTGGGTTAATGTCTTCCTGCATACACGAATACGCCCCCCGTCGTTTGCCCACATACACCTTCAGCGCGTCGGGGCGGCAGTACTCGAGCAGTTCGGGCGATACCAGTGCGTCATACATCACCACGTCGGCAGTGCGTAACGCCTTGATTCCCTTTACCGTTATCAAATCCGGGTCACCCGGCCCGGCTCCTACAAGTGTGAGTTTCATGTTGAATGATTGAATGATTGAGTGGTTGAATGATTGAGTGGTTGAATGGTGTGCGATAGTCTCATTCAATCATTCAACCACTCAATCACTCAACCATTAGCTATCCTGCGCCTGTACTAATTCGTGTAATTCGGGGGTGCCTTCGAGGGCAATCCGGGTTTCGCGCCAGGTTTCTACGGCTTGATGGAACTGCGCGGCCTGCGCCACAAACCGGCGGGCGAAGGCTTCCGACGGTTCCTGTTTGTTGATGCTGAATACCAGCGTTTTAAATTCGCCTTCTTCGGTATGAAAATCCGCTTCGCCCGCAAACGTCCGGTCGAAATCGTTTACGATGCCGTGTTGGGTGTTGGTTGGTACGTCGCGACTCATCAGCCCGGCTTTCGCGCTCGTAATGAACACGTTGTAGGCGTGGTAGAGCGCGTCGGCCCAGCGGCTGTCGGCGAGGGCTTCATTGGCCCAGCCGAGTTTTTCGGCGGCTTCGGTCAGGGTTGTTGCCACAAGGTCGATCAGTACGCTGGCGCACTCGCCAACGCCCACCTCCGTTACATACGCTTCCGTATGGTCCCAGTCGATGTAATCGCTGTCGATCAGCGTTTTGAGGTCGGCCAGCGGTTTCAGTAGCTGATAAAAATAGTTTTTCCCCTGCCGGGCGTAGTAGTCGCTGTAGTATTCGTCCTCGAAGGCGTTGGTCTCAAAATCGCGCAGCAGCGACCGTAATACGTCAGGCCCGCGTTTGCTGGGTACTTTAATCACCTTGTCGGCAATCAGCCCTTCGCCTTTGCCGTTGAAACCGCCACCCAGCAGCACCTGTAGGGCAGGCAGCACGTAGGCTCCGTTTTTGAGCGACGAGCCGTGGAAGCCGATGTTGGCTACCGAATGCTGACCGCAGCCGTTCATACAACCCGAAATCTTGATTTTGATGTCGTTGTTGTAAATGATGTCGGGAAACTCCTCGCGCATCATGGTTTCCAACGCCCTTGTGATGCCGTAGCTGCTCGAAATGGCGAGGTTGCAGGTGTCGGTGCCGGGGCAGGTCGTAATGTCGGCGGTGGTGTCGAAGCCCGGTTCGGCCAGCCCCAGCGCGTCGAGGGCGTCGAAAACGGCGGGCAGGTGTTCGGGCCGCACAAACCGCAGCAGATACCCCTGATTCACCGTTACGCGGATATCATCGGCGGCATACTGCTTCACGACCTGCGCCAGTGCCCGCGCCGTATCCGAATGCATGTCGCCCAGCAACACCCGCAACTGCACGGCATACCAGCCCGACTGCTTTTGCTCGAAGACATTGGTTTTCAGCCAGGCGTCGTATTTTAGTGATGAGTGCCGCAACGGATGTTGATGAGTGATGAGTGATGAGTGGACACCAACTGGTGAGGTGGACGGGGTCGAATGAGGATCATTACTCACCGTTGATTGCTCATCAACGTCCGTAACGTCCGTTGTGGCACTCATCACTGAAAACTGTTTGGTTTTCAAGGCTGGTGTTTCGTCTTCTACGCGCCGGAGCAGCTCGTCTAAGCCGATGTCGTTGAGGAGGTATTTCATCCGGGCTTTATGGCGTTTCTGGCGTTCGCCGTAGCGGTCGAATACGCGAATAACACCCTCGATGAACGGAATCACCCGCTCTTCGTCCAGAAACTCAAAGGCCGTCTGGGCCGGGAAAGGCTGTGCGCCCAAGCCACCGCCCAGCATCACTTTGAAGCCCCGCGTTTCGGTGCCATCGTCGTTCTGGCGGATGCGGGGTACCAGACCTACGTCGTGCATATACCCATAGGCCGAATCCTTTTCGCTCGATGAGACCGAAATCTTGAACTTGCGGCCCATGTCCTGACAAATCGGATTACGCAGGAAGTAGTCGAAAATGGCGTAGGCGTAGGGGGTAATGTCGAACGGCTCGTCGGGGTCGACACCGGCGCGGGCCGAACCCGTCACGTTTCTGACGGTATTGCCACAGGCTTCTTTCAGGGTTATGCCCGCGTCTTCGAGTTCGGCCCAAAGCCGGGGCGAGTCGGCGAGTTTTACGAAGTGAAGCTGAATATCCTGCCGGGTGGTGGCGTGCAGGTTGCCCGTCGCGTATTTATCCGACAGATCGGCAATGCGGATAAGCTGGTCGGCAGTGATGCGACCGTGGGGCAGTTTGATCCGAATCATCTGTACGCCCGGTTGCCGCTGTCCATACACGCCCCGCGTAAGCCTGAATTTTCGGAAGGCTTCATCGGCAATGCTGCCCGATTGAAACGAATTAATTTTCTGGTCGAGGTCGAGAATGTCGCGCCGGGCCGCTGCACTGACCTTGTCGCTGATCTGGATAGACATATAGTATAAAGTCTATAGAATTAATAGTCTGAAATACTAAACGAAACGCCGGAGAACAAGTCCGGCGATCAAATCGTTTTTTCAGGTGCAAGTATAAGCAAAAACCGCAGGGCTTCAGTTCCGGGGTGGGGGGTGATTTAGTAATAAGGTATAACGATTGGTTATAGCACACCATGCCGGTCAGCACTTTGTTGCCAATCCAGGTCCATATCCCGAAACCGTCCGGCCACCCGGCTCAGAAACGGCTCATCGAGCAGTAGCAGCACCTCGTCGGCACTGCTAACGTCCAGTTCGCTGATTTTATACGTCTGCTCATACGGGCCTGCTTCGATTTTGACAATATATTTGCCATTCCAGGCATACAAGCCAATCTTGAATTGCGGGTTGGGAATATCCTGTACGTAACGCATTTTTTAGTGAAAAATGAAAAGTGAAAAATGAAGAATGATCGTATGAGTGAGGGGAGGGGTAACAGCAGGCTAATGAATAGGCAGACCACAAAAATAGGTAGTGTGCACGCCAGTTTTGTGCTACTGGCACTTTTCACTTTTCATTTTTCACTTTTCATTAGTAGTTGCAGGCGAGACAACGATGAAGCGGCTCAGTTTTTTCTGCGGGGGAACGTGCAGCTTCAGAAGCGGGAGTACCGCGAAGCCATTCGGTTCTATACCGAAGCACTCGACAAAAAGCCCGACTTTGCCGATGCCTACAACAATCGGGGGTTAGCTAAATTCCGCAACGATGACCGCGAGGGTGCCTTAGCCGACTACACCCGCGCCATCGACACCGATCCTGATTTTGGGGCAGCCTACCTGAACCGGGCTGAAGTGCGGCTCGAAACAGGTGATGTTACTGGTAGCCTGGCTGATTTACAGCGCATTGCCCGTGAATACGCCGACTCGTCGTTTTATCAGGTGCGGCTGGCCGATACCTACGTGCGCCTGAATCAGCCCGCCCCCGCACAGGCCGCCTACGACCGCGCCCTGCAACTCGACCCCAAAAACGTAGAAGCCCTGACCAACCGGGGAGCTTTGTTTTTCGGTCAGAAAGCCTATGAACCTGCCGAACAGGATATCCGCGAAGCACTCCGGCTCAACCCGAAACAGGATGCCGCTCTGAACAACCAAAGCCTGCTCATGGCCCGTCGGGGGCAGTATGCCGAGGCACTGGCTTTTGTGGAGCGGGCACTGGCGATGCAGCCTAATCAACCGTATTATCTCAATAACAAAGCGTACCTGCTGCTGATGCTCAACCGCCCTGGCGAGGCCCTGCCCCTGATCGAAGAATCGCTCCGGCGCGACGATAACAACGCGTGGGCGTATCGAACCCAGGGTGTCTACTACCTACAGCAGCAAAAGCCTGCTCAGGCCCTGACGGCGTTTCGCCGGGCCGAGTCGCTCGACCCGGCGGTCGATGCGCTGTATTATTATATCGGTATGGCCGAGCGGGCCGGTGGTAACGTCCGGGCTGCCTGCGATGCCTGGCAGCGGGGGGCATCGGTCGGTGACGTGCAGGCGGCAGCCGAACGCGAAAAGCAGTGTTCGTAAGTAGTTGAAACGGGTATCTTATGCTTGAAATAGAATTGTATTTCAGATAGAATATAGTATCGGTGTAAACCAGACGCGGACAAGCCGTATGACGACCCGCGATTTGTTGAGATAACGCTCTTTTGCGTCCATTTGCTGATTCGTTTTCATATATCCCGAATTTTTTGTATATTTGTCTACAACGTGGCGTGTAGCCAACAGACGCGTCTGAATTGTAATTTTTTGCGAAACCCCTTGTCATAATGGCGGAAGAAACTCCCGACCTCGAATCGCCCAGTAACATCATTCCCATTAACATTGAGGACGAAATGCGCGGTGCCTACATTGACTATTCAATGTCGGTTATTATTTCCCGTGCCCTGCCCGACGTGCGCGACGGCCTGAAGCCCGTACACCGCCGGGTGCTCTTTGGAATGGCTGAACTGGGCGTCAATTACAACAAACCACACAAAAAATCAGCCCGTATCGTCGGCGAAGTACTTGGTAAATACCACCCCCACGGCGACTCGTCGGTCTATGATACAATGGTCCGCATGGCTCAGGACTGGTCGCTGCGGTATCCGCTTGTAGACGGGCAGGGTAACTTCGGCTCCATCGATGGCGATTCGCCGGCGGCCATGCGGTATACCGAAGCGCGTCTGAAGCGGATTGCCGAGGAACTGCTGACGGATATCTACAAAGAAACGGTTGATTTTCAGCCCAACTTCGATGATTCGCTCGAAGAACCGAGTGTGATGCCGGGCCGACTGCCCAATCTGTTGCTCAACGGTTCGTCGGGAATTGCCGTGGGAATGGCTACCAACATGGCCCCACACAACCTCACGGAAGTAGTGGATGGTATTACCGCTTATCTCGACAATAACGACATCACCGTTGAGGAACTGATGCAGTATGTGAAGGCTCCCGACTTCCCGACGGGCGGCACCATCTACGGCATGGAAGGGGTGAAGTCGGCCTTTAAAACGGGCCGGGGCCGGGTTGTGATCCGGGCCAACGCCACCATCGAAGAAAACCGGGGCAAAACGCAGATCATCGTCTCGGATATTCCGTACATGGTCAATAAGGCGGTGATGCTCGAGAAGACCGCCGATCTGATCAATGAGAAGAAGATAGAAGGTATTTCGGCCTTCCGGGATGAGTCGGACCGCGACGGGCTGCGGGTCGTGTATGACCTGCGAAAAGATGCCATCGCGAACGTTGTCCTGAACAATCTCTACAAGCATACGGCCCTGCAATCGTCGTTCAGCATCAACAACGTCGCGCTCGTGAAAGGGCGTCCGATGGTGCTGAACCTGAAAGACATGATGCGGTATTATGTCGAACACCGCTTTGAGGTTGTTACCCGCCGAACCCAGTACGAACTCCGTGAAGCCGAGAAACGGGCACACATCCTCGAAGGGCTGCTCATCGCGCTCGATCACATTGATGCCGTGATTAACCTGATTCGCTCATCGCGTGATGCGGAGATTGCCAAAACCGGCCTGATGGATCAGTTTAGCCTGAGTGACGTGCAGGCGAAAGCGATTCTGGAGATGCGCCTGCAACGCCTGACCGGTCTCGAGCGTGATAAGCTACAGGCTGAGTACGACGAGCTGATGGCTGAGATTACCGACCTGAAAGCCATTCTGGCGAGTGAAGAGCGGAAGCGGCAGGTTATCAAAGATGAACTTGCCGACATTCGCGCCCGCTACGGCGACCCGCGCCGGACCCAGATCAACCCGCTCGGCGATGGCAACATCAGCGATCTCTCGCTGATTGCCGACGAAGACATGGTGATTACAATCTCGCACGAGGGCTATATTAAACGTACGCCAACGACCGAGTACCGGGCGCAGGGTCGGGGAGGAGTGGGGGCGAAGGCCGCTGCTACCAAAGAGGAAGATTTTACCGAGCACCTCTTTACGGCCACCATGCACAATACGCTGCTGGCGTTTACCCAGAAAGGGCGGCTGTACTGGTTGCCGGTCTACGAACTGCCCGAAGGCTCGCGCATCTCGAAAGGGCGTCCGTTAGCCAATTTTATCAACATCGAATCCGATGATAAAGTCCGGGCGGTAATCAACGTAACCGACCTGAAGAACGAAGACTACATCAACAATAACTACATTGTGATGTGTACGCGGCAGGGTACGATTAAGAAAACCATGCTCGAAGCGTTCTCGCGACCCCGCCAGAACGGCATCATCGCCATTACGATTGATGAGGATGATCAGCTCATCGGCGTGTGCCTGACCAATGGCGACAATCACATCGTCATCGCGTCGAGTGCCGGGAAAGCCGCCCGTTTCCATGAAAGCCGGGTGCGTCCGATGGGGCGTACAGCCGCTGGTGTCCGGGGTATCTCGCTCGATGAAGACGATCCAACCGACCATGTTATTGGTATGGTATGCATCAGTTCGCCGGACGCGCAGTTGCTGGTGGTTTCCGAAAAAGGCTATGGCAAACGGTCCGACATCGACGAATACCGGATCACCAACCGGGGTGCCAAGGGCGTGGGTACGCTGAAAGTAACGGAAAAAGTGGGTCGGTTAGTGGCCGTACTCGACGTAGCCGACAACGATGATCTGATGATCATCAACAAATCGGGCATTGCCATTCGCACGCCCGTGTCGGCCATCAGCGTCATTGGTCGCAACACGCAGGGGGTTCGCCTGATTAGTTTGCGTGATGGAGACGAGATTTCGTCGGTCACAAAGATCAGGCAGGAAGAAGGCGAGGAGGGAACCGGTTTGGATGAATCGTCCGAACCCATTGGCGAAGTTGACGCGCCGGTAGACTAAACGACCTGTGCAATTCGTTGTCTTTTTAGTTACTTGAGCCACTGATCGTACCATAGGGGATGGGTCAGTGGCTCAAACAATTTCGGTTAGGTCATGCATATACGGATTGATTCTGTATTTTCGTTCCTGAAAACAAAACACAACAACCCCAATTTACACATGAGATCAGTTTATTTCGGTCTGCTGGCGTGTTTCCTGACAGTAGGAGTACAGGCGCAGAACCAGGACGGGGCAGCAAATGCATTGGACAAAGCTGCCATGGAAGCCGTTCAGAAAGACAAGGAGAAGAGCGATAAGGATATTCAGGATGCCAAAGCATCGGCCAAAGCCAGCACCTGGCTCGACCGCGCCAAGACGTACCAGAGTATTGCCGGTCAGTACATCCGTATCGATTCGGCGGCTGCGACCAAGTCGATGGAAGCCTTCAATAAAGTCATCGAATTAGACAAGGATAAGAAAGGCGGGCCGGGTCGGCTGGCTAAGGAAGCCCAGGAAGCTTTGACAGGAACAGCCATGTATGGCGCGTTCATGCAACAGGGGGTAGCTAAGTTCCAGAACAAAAATTACCCCGATGCCATCAAGTCGATGAGTATTGCCGGGGAAATAAACCCGAAAGATACGCTGGCTCCGCTCTACACGGCCATTGCGGCCCAGCAGGTAAAGGACAATGCCACCGCGAAGACCCAGTTGGAAAAGTACATCACGGCGGGTGGCCGGGATGCGCAGATTTACGGCTCACTGGCAATGCTGTACCGCAGCGACAACGAGATGGATAAGGCCCTCGCAACGCTCGATAAAGGACTGGGGCTACAGCCGAATAACAAAGATCTCTCGAACGAAAAAATCAACATTTACTTAGCCACCAACCGGATGGAGGAAGCCATCAACGGCGTAAAGGCATTGGTAGAGAAAGACCCGAACAATACCCAGAATCTGCTGAACTTAGGTTTGTTGTACGACAACGGTGCCGGTAAACTGACAGATGAAATCCGTAAACTGAGCGACGAGACAAAAAAAGGATCAGACCTGACGAAGAAAGTGGCCGATGCCAAAGCCGTTCAGGAAACATACGCTGGTGAAATTACCCGCCTGAGTGGTCTGATCAAAAAACAGCCGAAGAATGCTGATTTGAAGCGTCAGTTGGCCGACGTGCAAAAGCGGCTGGCCGAGCAGAAAACCGAGGTAGCTTCGTTAGAAGCACAGGCGAAAGAAGAAGCGGCTAAAAACACAAACGTAGCCGACAACGAGAAGAAACTGGCCGATTTGCGGAAGCAGCAGGCTGAGCAGAAAGCAACGGCTAAAGGCTATTACGAAAAAGTATTGTCGATTGAGCCAACCAACTACGATGCGAATTTCAACATGGGCGTGTATTATTACAACGAAGCCGTTGAGATGAAAAAAGCCGTTGACCGCATGAGTATGGATGAGTACAACAAGAAAGGTAAGGAAATCGACGGTCAGGTGTGCGGCAAGTTCCAGCAGGCACTACCTTACTTTACGAAAGCAAAAGCTGTGAAAGATGAACCCGATCTGAATGAGAACCTGACGAATCTTCAGAATATTTTAAAGCAGTATGAGGAGCGTAAGATTGTTTGTGTAGAGAGCAAATAAGTAAGGAAGTAATAAGGCCGGAACTTTGCCCGGCCTTATTCATAACTAAACAACTTAACATAATATAAATTATAAAACAAAATAAACGCTTTAATCCACACGCTTTTCCACAAGTTATCCACGTGGAACACTAAAGTATTGCTTCACAGATAGTTAGGTAAAAACCGCCCTGTATCGACCCAGAAGGGCTTTTTGCCGCTGATATGATCTATGATAACCTACCTATATCATCGCTAAATCACGTAATTATTTATCAGGCATGTACTCGCGGAATGACCCGTCGGTATAAAAAACGAGAATCCGCTCAACTCGTTTTTCGGCGATTGCTGCTGGTGCGGTTGTCTCCGGATTAAAATCAGCCGGTGTAGCCGCCATCATAACGGGTGGGATTTCGCTGCGCTGTACCCGTGTAACAGCAGGCTGTACTGCGGGTTGTGGTGACTGCACTTGTGGATGTGGATACGGATATGCCGTTGCTGGCGTCGGCACACGATTCATACCCGGCACGCGTCCCGAATAAGCAGATGCCGCTGGCTCCTCTTCCATAATCCATTCATAGCCAAGATCCGGAAACCGACGAATAATTTTCTGGATGATGTCAAAACTTGGTCGGTTGCGCCCGGATAAGATGTGTGAAATACTCGACCGCTGAACGCCTATTTCATCTGCGAAATAGGAAGGAGTCAGATTCTTATCGATAAGGATCTGTTTAATCTTGTCATTGATGTTCATAAGGAAATAGGTAGTTGAACAAGACAAATTTAAACAGAATAATTGAATTGCGATATATCAATGTAAAATATGAGATAAATGTAAATAATGTAACAAAGTAAATGACGTTAGTAAATCAACAAACATAGTTTACAAACGCCGATTCACAATATTATGTAAATCGGCGTTTGTTTACACGGATACACTGTTCTCGCGCAGGGCTTCATTCAACGACGTTTTCAAATCGGTCGATTCTTTTCGTTGCCCTATAATCATAGCGCAGGGAACAGCATACTGCCCTGCCGGAAATGTTTTTAGGTAACTACCTGGAATGACAACGGAGTTAGCAGGAACAAATCCTTTATACTCTACGGGCGTTTCTTTAGTAACGTCAATGATTTTAGACGAGCCGGTGATGGTAACGCCTGCACCCAGCACGGCACGTTTCCCAATTCGGGCACCTTCTACTACAATGCAGCGAGAACCAATGAAGGCACCATCTTCGATAATGACGGGTGCTGCCTGAGCCGGTTCGAGAACCCCTCCTATGCCGACGCCACCACTCAGGTGTACGTCCTTACCGATCTGAGCGCAACTCCCAACGGTTGCCCAGGTGTCTACCATAGTACGTTCGTCAACGTAGGCTCCGATGTTGACATACGATGGCATGAGTATAACCCCCGGTGCCAAGAACGAGCCAATCCGGGCTACGGCTGGTGGCACAACCCGAACGCCAGCCGTAACGAAATCAGACTTTAACGGAATCTTGTCGTTGTAGTGAAAAATCCCCACTGTCTCGGGCTGCATCTGGCGACCAACGAAATAAAGCAGAATCGCTTTTTTCACCCATTCGTTTACGGTCCACTCCGCTCCTTCTTGTGCTGGTGGCGACGCTACACGAAGTTGGCCGCTATCTAATTGATTTATTACGTCCTGGATAATCTCCGTTGACCGGACATCTTTAAGTAAGCTACGATCTTGCCAAATGGCCTCAATTTGTTCAATCATTATGGTGAAGTAAAGGTTTAACAATATGATATAACTACCTGAAAAATAGCAACTTATAATTTCTTACAGAATAATATTCGGTTTGCTGCCTATTAATTGTAGAGGTGGTGTTTCTGCTTACTCAAAGATACTACATGGCATCTATACTTGAAATACATTCCGATCTTTTTTTATAGAAACGCTCTCTCACTTGTTCATACGAACTACACTACACTATAAACTGCAAATTTCGGGCCATTTTGATAGTATCTCGTTCGTATCAAAAATACTGATTTTTCGGCTTGGTCGGAACTTGTCCAGTCCCCACCCCTTGTATATATGCATTGAGCAGCCGCTTTAATTTCTTGGCTGAGTAGACTGTATCGTATGATCTGCTGGGCTACGAAGTTGGCAGTGATACCATGCTATAGTAAGGACAGAAAGAAGCTTAGGCTAAAGGATCAGGTTGGTTGAAAGGTGTCAAACTATCCCAACAACATCTCAGTATCAATTATGGTATCGTGCTATTTAGCCAGGGATTTTAAGCAAATTGAGGAAGAATCTGGGTTGAAATAATGCCTCACTCTCGTTCGAGGTATTTAGTGCTATTGAGACTAACTTAATCTATGATACGGTTGGTACCAGCAAAGATTTAGTACAGCAGTATAGTTCGCGAGTAAATACGGCTGGAGTATGTGCAAGATAGCACATCTCTCCTACTTGCTTTTATACCATAGAAAAGGATCATAGATTTAGCTAATGTGTATTCTTTAGTTTTTGTTTCTTTTGTATAGTGCCATTACTGGTGCCAATCTATTTTAGTAATTGTAGTAAAATAGGTGCTTAAAACTAATTCCTTTAGTATAAATTACTAACAATGCTAAATATAGTTAGTAAAATTAACACAAAATACTAAGATAGTCTACTATTTACTAATACTATTAGCTTTTTTTACTATCATTTTACTAAAAATACATCCTATGTGGTGCCGACTACTATTACGTATATTTGACCCGAAATTAAACCATCCTGTAATTCATGGAAAAAATTCGTGTTGCCATCAATGGCTTTGGTCGTATCGGTCGTCTTTCGTTCAGAAAGCTACTGGAAAAGGAAAACATCGAGGTTGTTGCTATCAACGACCTCACCGACAACGCTACGCTGGCTCATCTACTGAAGTATGATTCTGTCCACGGTCGGTTTGCCGGCGAAGTAACGTCAGACAATGAAAGCCTGACCGTGAACGGCGTTCGTATCAATGCCTACGCCGAACGCGATCCCAAAAATCTCCCCTGGAAAGACCTGAGTATCGATGTTGTTCTGGAATCGACGGGCCGTTTTGTTGATGAAGCAGGTGCCGGTATGCACTTGCAGGCTGGTGCTAAAAAAGTAGTTATCTCAGCACCGGCCAAAGGAAACATTCCTACCGTTGTTATTGGCGTCAATGATGACACGCTGACGGGCGAAGAAACCATCGTCTCGAATGCATCCTGCACAACCAACTGCCTGGCACCAATGGCCAAAGTACTGGACGATCTTTTCGGTATCGAAAAAGGGTACATGACAACGATCCATGCCTATACCGCCGATCAGAATTTGCAGGACGCTCCTCACTCCGACCTGCGCCGGGCACGGGCAGCCGCTCTGTCAATTGTACCAACTTCAACCGGTGCTGCTAAAGCAGTGGGGCTGGTGTTACCCCAGTTGAAAGGCAAACTCGACGGAAACGCTATGCGGGTACCAACCCCCGACGGCTCACTCACGGATTTGACCGTTGTGCTGAAACGCGAGGTTTCTGCCAGCGAAATCAATGAAGCGATGAAACAGGCTTCGGAAACTACTCTGAAAGGGATTCTGGAATACACTGTTGATCCAATCGTATCAATTGACATCATTGGCAACCAGCACTCCTGCATTTTCGACTCGAAGCTGACTACCGTAAATGGGAATCTGGCAAAAGTTGTCGGCTGGTACGATAATGAGTATGGCTACTCAAGTCGTGTCGCTGATTTGATGACAATGCTATTTAAGTAGGTAAACAATGTGATTTACATAAGTATTGTTATCTATGTAAATCAAAGTAGTTGAACAATATAAATCACATAAATAAACAGGTACGATTTGTTAAATCGTACCTGTTTTACTTTGTAAATAGTTAATTGTAAATCCCTTATCGAAGAACAGTTGTTCGTATTTTGTTTTGATACCGAAGTGAATTTCGTTCAAGGGTGAGTTATACAAGTCAGTTGTTGATTGTAAACTACCACCCATGTGTTCCCGAATAGTTTCTAAGCTATACGCAAAGAGGTCAGGACTGTCCGTTTTCAAATGTAACGTGCCGCCGGGCTTGAGCAGTTGTTTATATATGCTCAGAAAGCGGGGGTGTGTCAGTCGATGCTTCTCCTGTCTGGGGCGCGGCATTGGATCAGGAAAGGTGATCCATATTTCATCTACCTCCCCCGTCGTGAAAAATTCAGTCAGGTAATTTATATCTGTCCGCAAAAACGCTACGTTCGTTAATCCCAATTGTTCGGCAGCTTTAGAACCACGGGCAATCCGGTCTCCTTTTATATCGACCCCGATAAAGTTTTGCTCAGGAAATGCCTGGGCCAGCCCAACTGTGTATTCGCCCTTTCCACAGGCTAATTCAAGGACGATGGGATTTGTATTGCCAAAATAGTCGGTTCGCCAGTTTCCTTTGATGGTTTTATACAGTGGTTTACCTAATTCCAATACAGTGGAGCTTTCGGCATTGTGCTGAAAGCGGTGTAGTTTACGACGGGTCACGGTTATAAATCAGTTAATTCGGCAACAATGAAATTACTCCCGGTGATCAGGATTAGATCATCGGGCTGGGCGTTCTGCAACGCGGATTGATACGCACTGTTTACATCAGTATAGCTCTCCCCTGTCAGGCCCAAATCACGCAGTTCGGTTTGCAAATCCGAAGCAGCCAGCGAACGGGGCGTATGCGCCTGACAGCAATAATACCGGGCGTTGACGGGTAGTATTTCGTAAATCCGATGCCGGTCTTTATCCGCTACAAAGCCAATCACTACGTGCAGGTCGTTGTAGATGAGGGTCTGTACGGTTGTAAACAGGGCGGCCAGGCCAGGCTGGTTGTGGGCGGTATCGGCAATAACGCGCGGCTGATGCCGAAGCGTCTGAAACCGGCCTTTTAATCCCGTTAATCCAACTACGTTGGCAACAGCCCGCTGAACAGCCAATGCCTCAACGGGCAAAGCAGGCTGTAGGATAGCAACGGTAGTTAAGGCAGTACGCAGGTTGGAAAGCTGATAAATGCCGGTCAGATCAAGGGTGTACACCTGCTCGGGGGCATCCGTCGGGCTGACCCGCACCTGTCGACGCCCGTTGTGAACCCCTTCGTCGGCAACGCCCATTCGCTGCTCACTGCGAATGAGTGGGGCGTTGGCGGCTGTGGCTACGTCAGTAAATACGGGCAGGGTGTCGGGGTGGGTTTCGCCGATGATAACCGGAACACCGGGCTTGATGATGCCAGCTTTTTCGCGGGCAATTTGCGGCAGGGTGTCTCCCAGTACGTCCATGTGGTCGAACCCGATGTTAGTAATGACCGATGCCAGCGGGGTAATTACGTTGGTCGAATCGAGCCGACCGCCCAGCCCTACTTCGATAATCGCCACATCGACGGCCTGCCGGGCAAAATAGTCGAACGCCATGGCGACCGTCACTTCAAAAAAAGACGGTTCAACTGCCTCGATCAGCGACTGATGCTGCGTCACAAAAGCCGCTACCTCAGCTTCGGCAATGGGCTGACCGCTGAGCCGGATGCGCTCGGTAAAGGCTTGCAAATGGGGCGAGGTGTACAAACCCACCCGGTAGCCCGCCGATTGGTAGATAGCGGCCAGCATGTGGGCGGTGCTGCCTTTGCCGTTTGTTCCGGCCACGTGGATGCTACGAAACCGATGCTGCGGATTGCCTAAAGCATCGCACAGCCGGAGGGTGTTACCCAACCCCGGTTTGAGTGCCTTCGGACCGATGCGATGAAAAACGGGGAGCCGACTGTAGAGGTAGTCGAGTGCTTCCTGGTACTGCATTTACTTCGAGGTAATGATAAACGTAATCGTGCCGGTGGCCGTAGGGGGCGTTGCTCCGCCTTTGGGCCGCAGCCGCAGCCGCTGTACGGCTTTTCGGTAAACATCCACCACGGCGGGGCTGACAGTGGTTTGCATGGTGCGAACGTTCACAATGTCGCCACCGGCGTCTACTTTAATCTGAAAAACGATTTTACCCGTTTCGTCGGAGTCGTCGTTTACGCTGGGGCGACCGGCAAGCGACCAGCCCGATACGTCGAAGGCAACGCCCGTGGCGGCTCCGCCGGGGGTGCCATAAAGGGCTTTGGCGTCGATTTTGCCGTTGGGATTTCCTTTGTCGCCTACTCCGCTGGCATCATCGCCGTTGTTGTTGCCACCCGTGCCGCTGGCTTTGCCGACGGTTCCGTTGGAGCCACCCCCACCCGACGACTTTTTGAACAGCGCGTCGGAATTCACCGTTTCCACCTTCCTGGGGGGCGTTGGCGGGGCCGGGCGTTCGGCGGGGGTGGTTGGCTTCGTGGTCGATACCCGCTTCGGTTCGGGGCGTTCGGGTTCGCTGACGGGGCTTTCGGTCTTGCTGGTAATGACCGGCTTCTCGGTAGCGGTTTTAGCCGTTTTTACGTTTTCGACCTTCGGCACGGGCGTCGGGGTAGCCCGTTCGGGCCGGGGGGTGGTGTTGCGCTCCGGGTTCGGGCGTTTATCGGCGGCTTTGACGTTTTCGGGATTGGGCGAGTCAGAGGCTTTGTTATAGGTCTGGATTCGCCCGCTGCCCCGCAGGTCGGTGCCGAAGTTTACCTCCACAAACTGAATGGGGGGCGGGTTGGGAATGGTCTGCGAGAGCCGAACCAGCAATAGCACTGTCAGCAGCACTAAGGTTAGCACGACTGCACCCACGAACGACTTGACGCGGATTTCTTTTTCGTTCTCAAACGTGATACGATTCATACGGGAACACGGATAGTACGGATTGAGCGGATCAACACGGTTTTTTTAGTAAACGCTGGAGCCGTCCGTATCGTTTGTTTAGTCTGGGGATTCCTCGCGCAGACACCCGCGCCGGCTGGCTTCGTTTGAAACAAAATAACACAAAATTTATGGTTACGGCCCAATCCACTATTTTTGCCCGCCGTTGACCCCATCGCTGACCACGCTTGCCTGCTGCCGTTGCGGTTTATCCTGGTAATCCTGTAAATCCTGTCCGACATACATGCCCGTTCTGCAACCTATTGTCAATATCGCTGAATTGCTCGTTCAACAGGGCATCACCGACGTGGTGGTATCGCCGGGTTCGCGCTCGGCTCCGCTGACGCTGGCGGTGGCGCGGCACCCCCGGCTGCGGGTGCGGGTTATGGCCGATGAGCGGTCGGCGGGGTTTGTGGCCCTCGGTATGGCGCAGCAGAGCAGGCGGGCCGTGGCCGTTATCTGTACCTCCGGCAGTGCGGTCTATAACTTAGCTCCGGCGGTGGTGGAAGCGTATTTTCAACAGGTGCCGCTGCTGCTGCTGACCGCCGACCGGCCCCACGAATGGCTGTACCAGCAGGATGGACAAACCATCGACCAGCCCCGGCTGTTCGGCGCGCACGTTAAACGCAGTTACGACCTCCCCGCCGACTATACCCACGCCGATGCCCGCTGGTTTATCGAACGCTCGATCAATGAAGCCATTCTCTTCAGCCAGCAAACCCCCGCCGGTCCGGTTCATGTGAACGTGCCCCTGCGCGAACCGTTTTACCCGGCAGCCGACGAAGCGTTCCGGTACGAACCCGTCCGCACGATTGACTGGCTGCGGACCGAGGCTACGCTGCCCGCCGAAATCTGGCACCGGCTGCTGACCGAGTGGGAACGGAGTGAACGGACGCTGATTGTGGTGGGACAACACCCGCCCGACCCGGCCCTGCTGACGGTGTTGCAGCAAATCAGCGACGAACTGGGGGTGCCGGTTGTGGGGGAGATTACCAGCAACCTGCCCCGCAACGACCTGTTTATTACCCAGACCGATACCCTGCTGGCCGGACTGACGCCAGACGTGGCTGAAGCACTGCGGCCCAACCTGCTCATTACCCTCGGCAATTCGGTGCTGACCCGGAATCTCAAAACGTTTCTGCGGCAGTATCCGGCCCGCCAGCACTGGCACCTGACCGAAAACCCCGACCGGCTGACCGATGCGTTCCAGAGTCTGACCACCCTTATTCCGGTGTCGCCCCGGCTGTTTCTGGAAAAACTGTTCGCCGACCTGGATTACCAGCGGTTTTTGCAGGGCGACGATGACGACGATTCGGAAGGATTCGCCTTTCGGCAACACTGGCAGCGCGCCGACAGGCAGGCACGGCGGCTGGTGCAGCAAACCGTTTTCGGCCCCGATGTTCCATTCACCGACTGGTCGGCTACGGCGCGGGTGCTGGAAGCCCTGCCCGCTAACTCGGTGCTGCATCTGGCTAATAGTATGCCGGTACGTTATGCCAACCTCTGCGGGGTAGATGCCCGCCAGCAAATCAGCGTATACGCCAACCGGGGCGTCAGCGGCATCGATGGGTGTTTGAGCACCGCCGTAGGAGCCGCCCTCCAGACCGACCGGTTAGTGACGCTGCTGACAGGCGACGTTGCCTTTTTCTACGACCGCAACGCGCTGTGGTCGGCACCAGTGCCACCCAATCTGCGGGTCGTGCTGCTCAACAACGACAGCGGGCATATTTTCAGGATGATCGACGGCCCCAGCCGACAGCCGGAATTAGAAACGTATTTTGAAACCCCCCACGGCTATACCGCCCAACGCACTGCCGCCGACGCCAGCCTGAGCTACCGGGCGTGCGATAACGTAGATGAACTGGCTTCCCTCCTCCCCGACTTTTTCCTGCCCGGCGATCAGGCGAAACTGGTAGAAATCAAAACCGACAAATTGGCGAACCAACACCAGTTCGCAACCTACAAAGCGAGCTTTTGACGTTACCACCGCACAGCCTGCCCGACGCGTCGTTCGCTGGAACACAATAACTAAAACTACAGTTATAGTTATTGTGTTTTGTCCATTCGTAGAATCTGGATAAAGGATTTGCTGACGCCACCTCAACCCACTCGCTCGACTGTTACGGCTACTCCTGATAAAGCCGCGTTGCCCGTAAGTTCGTCTACTTCGGTTTCGTCGGTGAGGTCGTTGATGCTGACGCCTGCATGCTGCTGCGCTACGGCCAGCCGAACTCCGGCGCGGTGGTGCCCGTAGCCGTGCGGCATCGACACCACCCCCGGCATCATATCCGCCGTGACCGCTGCCGGTAACTCCACCACCCCCACCCGCGAACGAACCCGAACCCGGTCGCCGGTGGTGATCCCTAATGACTCCGCATCCTGCGGATTAAGTTCCAACGTACACCGGTTGGGGCCTTTTACTAACCGATGTACGTTGTGCATCCACGAGTTGTTATCGCGCAGGTGTCGGCGGCTGATGAGTTGAAACGTGCCGGTTTCCGACTGGCTTGTCTGCCGAAGTACGGTTCTGGCGCGGTCGAGGTCGGCTAAGAAGGGGGCCGTTGCCACGTCGATGCGTTTGTTGGCGGTCAGTAGCCGCATGGGCAGTTGCGGACGCAGCGGGCCGAGGTCGATGCCGTGCGGATGCGCCAGCAGGGTTTGCAGCGACAGCCCCGGTCTGGCTGGGCCGGTGGTTGGCTCATCGCCCGTGGCAGGTTGTCCATAGGGTCCGTAGCGCAGGCCGAGGTCGATTTTATGGGCCGGGTCAGTGGGTGCCGGGGCCGTAGCCGGGTCGTACTCGTCGGTCTCCAATCGCAGTCGGAGTTCCTCGAAAATTGCCCAGTCGTATCGGGCGTCCGGTGCTTTGTCGAACAACGGCTCGGAGTAGCGGGTGGTGTTCCGAATGGCAAGCCCGTGGAAAGTCAGGTCGTAATGGGCCGTTTCCAGCCCGGTGGCGGGGGGCAGAATGTAGTGCGCGTGGCGGGTGGTTTCGTTGATGAAAATATCGACCGATACCATCAGATCGAGTTGCGCGAACGCCCGATCCAACTGCCCGCCGTTGGGTGTCGACAAAACCGGATTGCCGCAGCTTGTCACCATCGCCCGGATGCGGGTGTCGCCGTCGCGTTCGGGTTCGGTCAGGATTTCCTCGGCTAAACACGCCACAGGCAGTTCGCCCATGAACTCGGGCCGACCGCTGACCCGGCTCCGGAACCGGTCGTATTTGGTGTACGGCTGCGCCCTGCCCAGTATGTCGATAGCTGGCGAGGTAAACAGCATCCCACCCGGTTCGTCGAGGTGGCCCGTCAGCAGGTTGATGACGTTGATGAGCCACAGACAAAGCCCGCCGAATGCCTGCACCGACACCCCTACCCGACCATAACAGACTGCCCGCCCCGTTTGAGCCAGCTCATGCGCCAGCCGCCGAATCACGACCGGGTCCAGCCCCGTCTGCGAAGCTACGGCTTCGGGCGTAAACCCGGCTACGGCGGTTTGCAGCGTCTCTAACCCATCGATTACCCCCGCCAGTCGGCCCAGCCGGACGAGTTGGTCGGCAAAGAGCGTCTGTACCATAGCCAGCAGCAGAAACACGTCGGTGCCGGGGCGGATGAAATGGTGTTCGCTGGCCCGGTGGGCGGTTTCGGTCCGGCGCGGGTCGATAACCACTACCCTGCCGCCCCGCTGCTGAATGGCCCGCAGCCGGTTGGCAACATCGGGGGCGGTCATGATGCTGCCGTTCGAGGCAATGGGGTTGCCGCCGATGATGAGCCAGTAATCGGTATGGTCGATGTCGGGGATGGGCAGCAGCAGCGGATGCCCGAACAACTGCCACGCGGCAAAATGATGCGGAAACTGATCGACCGACGACGCCGAGAACACAGCACGCGTACCGAGGGCTTTTACGAAACCGGGAGCCGACAGAAACGTGCCGGAGTTATGGACAGACGGGTTGCCGGCGTAGAAGCCAATGGCATTGGGACCGTGAGCCGCCCGAATCTCCTTGAGCCGGTCTGCCACCTCGGCCAGTGCCTGCTCCCAGCCAATGGGTTGCCAGTCGATGGTGCCGTCGGGGGCTACGATGCGTTTGAGCGGGTGTTTCAGCCGGTTGGGGTCTTCGTAAATATCTTTCAGGGCCACGGCCTTGGGGCAGACGTGCCCCCGGCTGAAGGGGTCGTTTTTATCCCCCGCAATGCTGATGACTTCGTTACGGCCCGCATCGGTACGGTACGTGATTTCCAGTCCGCAGATGGCTTCGCACAGGTTGCAGGCCCGGTAATGGGTTTGAATCGCCACGCGCTTGTTCGGTTATGATGATACAAGTAGAAAAGCCCCCAACCGACTGTTTATAATGCGTTGCCATCGGGAACTGCTACCCCGGTAGGGGCTTCACGGCGCAGCGTCGGTAGAAAAATAAATTTTTTCCAAGCCTTTATAAAGACATTGTTCTCTAACAAGGGTATAAAACAATACAAAAAATACGGCAAAAATTTCGTATATTTAGGAGTCATTGGCAACCGTAGACGACCACCACGCAAACAGACAATACAAGAAAAAATATGGAAACAGTATCACCAAACATTTTTGTAACCGACATCAAACAGACGATTGACTTTTACAAACAATTAGGCTTTAACGTTGTTGCGACAGTTCCCGAACAAGGCGACATTGTTTGGGCAATGATGACTTGCGGAAACGTAACGTTTATGTTTCAGACTTTTGACAGTTTAGGCAACGACCTGCCAGTGATTTCAAGACAAAACGGTGGCTCATTGCTTTTGTACATTCAGACAACTGAAATCAGAAAATTTTTTGACCAGATAAAAGACAACGTAAACGTGGTTAAAGGACTTGAAAAAACATTTTACGGTGCGACAGAATTTTCGATAGAAGATAATAACGGTTATTTGCTGACTTTTGCCGAAGATGAAAAATAAAACAACCATAAAACTTCCGCTGACGGACATTGAAAAAGCAAATTTGAGAAAGAATAAAATCAAAATTGCTAACATTCCTGACTTCGCAACTGACGAATTGGAAGTGTTGTTAAACGCTACAACTGAACGGGTAAAAGAAATTTATGCGTTAGCAGAATTTCAAACCGTTCCGTCAGTCGGAATAAAGTTTGCCGAAGACCTTGTGTTTTTAGGTTATTATTCACTCAACGAACTAAAACAAAAAGACGGGGCTAAACTCACAGACGAATACGAACAGAAAAAAGGTTATTGGATTGACCCTTGCGTTGAAGACCAATTTAGATTAATCGTGAATTTTGCAAACACAAATGACACGAAAAAGACGTGGTGGGACTTTACCGAAGAACGAAAAAAGTTTCGCACTGAAAACGGTTATCCAAAAAGCAGACCTCAAAAAGCGTGGTTTGAAACATCAGGATTTGAACGAAAAGACGATAAAGGCAGCCACTAACAGTTTGCACGAAGCCGAGCAGATTATCGATTGGGTGGCGTGATGCCCCCGACCATTGGACACCTTTGAGGGACGAGCTACGACCGTGCTCAACTGGCTACGCGCCCCCCTGCGCGAACTGGATTATCAAACGCCACTGCAACTCTTAGATACCGTTACGGGCTATACAGTTGTTGACCGGGTGCTGGGCCGCATCGACCACGGCATTTTCGGATAGCGTATGGCGTTCATAAATGGCTCCACCCGGCCCACCCAGACTTTGCACACATCAACATTCTGGAAGAAAACCCGTTGCTGGTTGACCCGCGCTTGTGGCGGTAAGTCAGCAAGCCCAACATACACCATTTAGGATAGCCCACTCTGCCCCGGTAGGGGCTTAACAGCGTAGCGTCGGTAGAAAACAGGCCGGTTCTCCGCACCACCCGCTTGCCGAAACCGGGGCTATCATTCTGTCTACCAACGCTATGCTGTATAAGCCCTACGGGCTAACTTTGGGCTTCGGTTCCGGGCTGGACGTTATATTCGTATATTTGGGAGTTAGCGTCAATTGTGAGAACTGAAAACTTAACGAAACAAAAAATGCGGACAGTTCAGATAAAAGTAAGTGAAACCGACTTTGTAAAGTACAACCTGGGAAGTGGCGAAATAAAGTTCACCGACTTAGTTGAAGCGATAAGTCGTGAGTATGCCCGTAAAGCACTTTTGGAATTCAACGAAATAGCTGAACAAGTTGGGCTTTCCAATATGACGATAGACGAAATAAATGCCGAAATCAACGCTGTAAGAAGTGTAAAAACTCATTCTTGATACGAACGTTATTGTTTCTGCACTGATTTCAAATTCTATTCCGACCAGGATTTTATACGAATTAGTGCTAACCCAGAAGGTGGAAATTTGTCTTTCTGAAGAAGTATTTGTAGAGTATGTGGACGTATTGAACAGAGCCAAATTTTCCAGGTTTGCCAACTTCAGGACGAAAGCTGAAATAGTGCTGAATAGACTGCGGGAAATAACAACATTCTACCAAACGGACAGAAGAATAGACGTTTTGACCGACACAAGCGACAACAAGTTTTTAGAATTGGCAGCAGTCAGTGCAGCAGACTACTTGACTACGGGTAATACGCTTGACTTCACGATAACTGAATTTGAATACACACGTATTCTGACCCCGAGAGAGTATTGGGATAATTACGCGCCGAGAGAATAACAAATTCAGCCAACATTGGTCTGGCAAAAAACGGGGCTGATTTGAGTCAGCGTAACGGGTATCTCGCGCAGCAGACCGGCCCGGTTCACCAACACCGTCAGCTTCTCGCCCACGCGACGACCGCCAATGAACCGCAGCAGGTTTTAAGGTAGAACACGGCGAACAACGCTGACCAAACATGCCAGATTTCTTACGGGCGTGCGGGGCGGTTATCAACTATTTCTTAAAGACATATTAAGTGGCCGTTGATGCACAAACAATACAAAAAGTATGGCAAAACTTGCGTATATTTGGGAGTTAGCCGTAAATCTTAAAACCTGAACATGCTGACAAACTTCATCATTAAATACATTTTACGACAAGAACAGGAAATGGGACTGTTTTTGGGAAGCGTGAAACAAAAGGGTTCAACAATTGTTTACATAAATTCTGTTGACATTTGGAGAAAAGAACCTTTAGGCAAAAAAATTAAAAGCATTTTAACTCTTAATTGGATACCATCCGAAAATCTAATTCAAACGGCAAGTAAAGGAATCCTTAACCAAGTAATATATGGCGGTGAAGCAGATTATAATGAGGGGCTTTTAAAAATAAATTCTTGGCACAATTCTCAACATTGGACTTTAGATAAATTGACTGAGTATGACACAAAAAAATCAGAAAGCCTTGATACAATTACTGTATTAATTAGGACAAGCCACAGAAGATTATCTTCAAATTTACTACATCTAAGTATTGCAGAAAGATTTGAGTTTATGTGTGTTTTATTACATCCAATGGTCGTAAAAATACCTGTGACTTCAATCATCCATTACGTAGATATTCATTCCTCATTTGCATTTAATGAAATTAGAAAAGCAAATTTCCCAAACGCAGATGATTTGATATCATACATATACGAGCTTCAATTTATTCAACAAAAAATTGCACTATCCCTTCACGAGCTTTTATACTTAATCGATTTTGCTCAAAAGAACAAGTCCAATGCTTTGTTAATTAAAGCGGAACTTTCATCAATAAGCGAGGTTGAAACAATATTCGCGTATTTAAAAGCTTCAATTGAGAAGACAATTGTGATAATTGGTTTGACTTTTGGAATTAAGAACTTAGAAACAAAAAAAACTCATAAATCAAAAATAGATGCCTTAACGAAAGGTATTCCGCAACGAGTAAAGGAGTTATTTTATTACGAATTCGTGCTTAACTTTATTAGCTCAGACAGTTTAGAAAATTTGAATAATTACAGAACAGGGATCTTACACAAAAAAGGAATTTCAGATTTGCAACCTCACTCGTATATTGGACAAAGTGCAATGGAAAATCCACTAAAGAAAATTTTTTCTGTGCTTATGGAGCAACACGCAATAAATAGTGCTGTTTTGATTGGAACATATGCAATGTTGACGGACGAATTAGTTAGATTACAACCACCAAATATTTCACCTTTTGATTTACCTTATTAAAGGTTAAACTGCATCTAACAAAGGGGTTACGTCAGGCGGGCTGAAGTGCGAAACTCAACAGTTGAGTTTCGATTAAACATTAGTAATAAACTCGGTTTTTGTGCTTCTATTTCCCGCCCGAACGCGCATATCCCAAGAACGCTACCCCAAACAACCAAAAAACAAGCCCGATCCCAACCAAACCGGGCTTGCGCTTTCAAAACCTCTACTTCACATACAACCACTTGTTATACAACGCTTTCTGCGCGTCGGTGCGGTTGGGGAGTGGCTCCAAGCGGTAGCTCAGGAGCGGATTTTGGGTCAGCGTGACGGGGATTTCGCGCAGCAGACCGGCCCGGTTTACCAATACCGTCAGCTTCTCGCCCACGCGACGACCGCCAATGAACCGCAGCAGGTCGTCGCCCACGCGCACGCCATCGACCGAGATTACCTCATCGCCCACGTTCAGCCCATCGGCGTAAGCCGCCGACCCGCGCCGGACGCTCGAAATCACGGCTTTGCCGTTCTGCACGGTTGTGCCTGCGCCTAAGAAACCGTCTGCCGATTTTCCGGCTACGTTCACCAATTGCAGCCCCACGGGCGCGAAATAGGCGTTGTAGTCAATCGGGTTGGTGCTGTTGACGGCAATGGTAAAGAAATCGTCGAGTTTGCGGCCCGCTACCTGCTCGGCGGCCTGCCGGAATTCGGCGTCGGTGAAACCGCGCTTCTGCTTTTTGTAGTATTCGGTATAGAGCAGCCGCATCAGGTCGTCCATGCTGCGTTCGCCGTTGCTGCCTGCCAGAATCGCGAGGTTCAGGATGGTGCCCAACACCGAGCCTTTGCTGTAGTACGAAATGGTGGTGTTGGCCGAATTTTCGTTCGGGCGGTAGCCTTTAATCCAGGCGTCGAAGCTCGATTCCGAAACGGTCTGTACGCGGGTGCCGGGCTGATTTTCAATCTGCGTGATGTCGTTGGCAACGATGCCGAGGTAGGCTTCGGGCGTATGGAAACCGGCCCGGCGCAGGATGTAGTCTTCGTAGAACGACGTGCAACCCTCCGCCAGCCAGAGCATGGTGGTGTAGTTTTCGTTCTCGTAGTCGAACGGCCCGAGCGCAACGGGCCGGATGCGCTTCACGTTCCAGAGGTGGAAATATTCGTGGGCCACGAGCGTCAGAAACCCTTTGTAGCTCGCTTCGGTAGCGTAGGCATTGCGGTAGGTTTCGAGCACGGTCGAGTTGAGGTGTTCCAGCCCGCCCCCGCCCTGCGGAATGTGATGCACGATAAACGTGTAGTCGGTGCAGGGGTGTTCGCCAACGACCGTTGCCGCCGTTTCGCAGACGCGCTTGTAATCGGCGGCTAAGCGTTTTTCATCGTACAGCACCTCGCCGAACATCGCCACCGTGTGCGGAATCCCCGACGCCGTGAACGTAAACGAGTTGTGGTTGCCAATCTCAATCGGCGAATCGACCAGAATATCGTAATCCTGCGCTTCATAGGTATACGCCTGCCCATCAACGACTTTCAGGCCGGTAGCCACCTTTTTCCATTCTTTATAGGGTTGAATGATGACCCGGTGCGGCAGCGGTTTCAGCGCATCGACGTACATAAACACGCTGGCCGGGGTGATGTAGCCGTGGTCGGCGTCGATGAAGCTGGTACGCACCGTTAACTCATTGGCATACACCCGGTAGCGAATCGTCAGGTCGTTATCGGCGGAGTAGACGCGCCAGGCATTTTTGCGGATTTTTTCGGACCGTACCGGGCTGCCGTTGGCCGTTGCCGTGAAGGCTTCCACGTTTTTGGCATATTCGCGAATTAAATACGAGCCGGGTGTCCAGACCGGCATTTTAATGTCGATGTAATTGGTTTTGCGGGCATTGGTGGCCGACGCTGCGTTTTTCACCTGCATTTCGACCTCGAAATAGTGGGTCTGCGGCTCCGGCATCGACACCACGTAGGTTATGGTTGGCGCGGGGGGCGGGGTGGGTTCATCGGTGCGTTCGCGGGGGGTTGAGTAGCCAGTAAAGGCAGCAAAAAGAGTCCAGAGGGTAAGTAAATACACGTGCCGGGCGTTTTTTTTCATACGGAAACCGAAAAGCCTTCGTTTTTTGTCCAGATTTGACGTGAAATTTGCCAATTAATCGGCGAAGTTACTGCGAAATAATGGTTACACAGAGATGCACAGAGAGAAAAAAGAGATACACAGAGGTCTCTGCGAGACGTAGAACTTATTTCGGAAGGTCTCTGTGTATCTCTTTTTTCTCCGTGTATCTCTGTGTAATAACTTTACACCCCATATGCCCCATTTCCGTTTAACCGCTTTCTATCTGTTATTAGTCGGGATAATTCCGGCACTGGCCCAGCGTACCCAGAGTTATCAGGAACCCGATTACCACTACCGCAACGGGCTTGAACTGTTCGAGCGCAACAACTACGCGGCTGCCCGCTACGAGTTTCGGCAGTACCTCGAACCCCGCCGGGGCGACGGTGCCCATACGCTGCTCAACACCAACGACCAGAACGCGGTGGAGGCTGAGTATTACATTGCCCTGTCGAGTTTGTACATCGATGAGCCGGGGGCCGAACTGCTCGTGGATCGGTTCGTGAACAACCACAGCCAGCACCCGAAGGCCGCGCAGTTGTACGGCGATTTGGGTTCGTATTATTACAACCGGCAGGATTATGCAAAGGCGATTACGTTTCTGGAAAAAGCCGTAGAGCAGGGCGGCAGCAACGCCCGCCAAACGGCCTACAAATACCAGTTGGCCCTCTCCTACTACAACACCCAGGATTTGCAGCGTGCCCTGCCCCTGCTGAACGAGGTGAAACTAAACCCCGATTCGCCCGATGCTGCGGCAGCGTCGTACTATGCCGGAACCATTAATTTCAGGAACCGCAACTACGACGAAGCGGTGACCGACTTCCGGCGCGTCGAGAACAACCCGACCTACCAGAATCAGGTGCCGAACTGGATTGCCCAGGCCCTGTATCGCCAACGCCGGTTCGATGAACTGCTGACGTATTCGGAGCCGCTGCTGCGCCGGAACAACGGCCCGGGGCTAAGCGAGGTCGCGCTGTTTACGGCGGAGGTCTATTACCAGCAAAACCAGTTTGCCAAAGCCATTCCGTACTACCGGCAGTATATCGGTTCGGCGGGCGCGAAAGCTCCCGGAGCCGTGAAGTTCCGCTACGGGCAGTCGCTGTTTCGCACGGGGGCCTACAATGACGCCATTACGCAGTTGAAACCGCTGGCGGGAGGCAAAGACACCACGGCCCAGTATGCCGCTTATACGCTCGGTGTCAGCTATTTGCAGACCCAGAATCCGGCCTACGCCCTCAACGCCTTCGATCAGGCCGGGCGGCTGTCGTTCAACCGCGAGATTCAGGAAGAAGCCCGGTTCAACCACGCCAAACTGCAACTCGATCAGAACAACGGAGCCGACGCGGTGAAAGAACTGACCGCGTTCCTGAAACAATACCCCGACAGTCGCTTTGAGAACGAAGCCAACGAACTGGTCGGCGAAGC
The DNA here is from genome assembly GCF_001988955.1 of Spirosoma montaniterrae. Lineage (NCBI taxonomy): Bacteria > Pseudomonadati > Bacteroidota > Cytophagia > Cytophagales > Cytophagaceae > Spirosoma > Spirosoma montaniterrae. Next base: position 1,793,063 of record NZ_CP014263.1, read on the forward strand.
CTATTTCGTCTCGAACAATTACCCAGCAGCCATCGCCTACATCGAAGGGCTGAAACGCCGGACGCCCAAAATAAATGCCACCTACCAGCGGCTGACGTATAACCAGGGCGTCAACGATTTCAACGCCGAACGCTACCCGCAGGCCGTTGCCAACCTCGACAAGTCGCTCAGGTACCCGGTCGATAGTGAGTTGCAGCAGGCTGCGCAGTTCTGGAAGGCAGAAGCGTATTCGGCTGGTAAACAATACGATACGGCCATTCCGCTCTATGCCAGCATTGCCAAAGGCTCCGGCGAGTATGCGGCCAAAAGCCAGTACGGTATCGGCTATGCGTATTACAACAAGAAAGACTACACCCGCGCCCTCCCCTACTTCCGCGATTTCATCAGCCGGGGAGCATCGGCGGGTGAGTCGGATCTCACGGCCCAACTTTCGGATGCAACGGTTCGGCTGGCCGACAGCTATTTTGCAGGCAAGCAGTACAACGACGCCCTGCGCTACTACGATCAGGCCATTGCCCGCAACGCGCCCGACAAAGATTATGCGGCCTACCAGAAGGCCGTGATTCTGAGCTACACGGGCCGCGACGCCGAAGCCAAAGCCCAGTTCGAGCAGGTGCAGCGGCAGTTTCCGAACTCGCGGTTTGTGGATCAGAGCCTGTTCCAGACCGCCAACGTCGACTTCGAGAAAGGCAACTACCAGGCTGCTATTCAGGGCTTTTCGCGGTTTATTCAAACCAAGCCAGCCAGTTCGCTGGTTCCGGCTGCACTGCTGAAACGGGCCATCGCCTACGGCAACCTGCAACAGTATGACCCCGCCATTGCCGATTACAAAAGCATCTTAGACAATTACGGCAACTCCGATCAGGCGCAGAGTGCGCTGCTCGGCATTCAGAACACGCTCAACGATGCTGGTCGGCCCGAAGAGTTTTCGCAGGTGCTGGGTCAGTACAAACGCGGCAATCCCGGCAGCACGGAGGTGGAAAAGGTGCAGTTCGAGAACGCCAAGAATATTTATTTCAACGAAAAATACGCCCAGGCCATTCAGTCGCTGCTGGCGTATGTGCAGGAATACCCGAACAGCCCGAATCTAAACGAAGCCCGGTTCTACATTGCCGAATCGTACCGGCAAACCAACGACCCGGCCAATGCCCTGCGCTATTATTACCAGGTCAGCGGGACGTCGGACTATGTGCTGCGGGCGGCTACCCGTGCGGCTGACCTCGAAGCCAAACAGAAAAATTACCCCCGCGCCGTGCGAAATTACCAGTTGGTGATTGGCCGCGCCAACGACAAAGCCGCGCAGGTAACGGCTCAGCTTGGCCTGATGGACACCTATTTCGTGATGCCCAAACTCGATTCGGCGGCAGTGATTGCCCGCGAATTGGTAGCGGGCGGGGGCGTGGTGCCGGGGGCGCAGAACCGGGCGCAGTTGATGCTCGGCAAGGTTGCCTTCCAGAAAGCCGATTACAAAACAGCCCAGACGGAGTTCGACAAAACGATTGCGCTGGCAAAAGACGTGAACGGAGCCGAAGCACAATATTACCTCGGCGAGATACTCTACCGGCAGAAAAAATATAAAGAATCGGTGCAGACGCTGTTGAAATTCAACGAGCAGTTTGCCGATTTCGAGTACTGGAAAGGCCGGGCGTTCCTGCTCATCGCCGACAACAACGTGGCCTTAGATGAGATGGCGCAGGCCAAAGCGGTGCTCCAATCCATCATCGACAACTCATCCGACGAAACCATCGTCACGGAAGCAAAGCAAAAACTGGCAAAACTGAATTAGATTTTTGGGACACAGAGATGCACAAAGGAGCACAGAGATACACAGAGAAAATTTTAGCTAAATCCTCTGTGTATCTCCGTGCGTCTTGGTGTATCTCTGTGTCCCAAAAAAAACTGCCTCAAAAAGTAAATCCATGACATCACGTACTATCCCCCTTCTCCTTCTCGTCGTTCCGGCACTGGCGCAGCAACCAAGGCCGACACGGCCTGTGAGAGAGGGTGAGGTTGACAATCAGGAAATTACGGTCGAGAAAAGCCGGAAAATTGAGCTACCCCCGGCCAATCGGCTGTTCAACAAGATTCCGTCGGTAAAACCCTCGGCAGAGCAGCGTAAGCTGACCTATGAGTTTGAAGACCGTAAACTCACCGTGGGCGACCCGCGCATTACGCCCGGCGTATTGCCCCCTACTACCACCGCCCCCGACGAAACACCCCGCTACGACAATTACGTAAAACTCGGCGCGGGCAACTACAACTCGTTTTATGGCGAAGGATTCGTGGGCATCAATACGCTGTCGAATCTGGCGGTAGAAGGGTCGCTGCGGCACCTGTCGTCGGGCGTGGGGCCGGTCGATGGCCGCAATTCGTCGCAGGCCGATACGCGGCTGCGGCTCACGGGCAAATACCTGACCGACGCTTTCAAGTTTCAGGGCGATTTAGGTTTCGACCGCAACGCATACAACTTTTATGGCTACAGCCGCGCTTTTGCCGAGCAACCCGACTTCAGCCGCGAACTGATCCGGCAGCGGCTGAATACGGTCAACTTTAAGGTCGGTATCGAAAATGCGAACGCAGAAAGCGCGATTGACTACTCGCTGAAAACGGGCATCACCTCGCTGCGCGATTTGTATAATGCCTCGGAAACCGACTGGGGCACCAACTTCAACGGTTCGCTTGGCATTACCGATAAAATTGTTGCGCTGGTGGCCGCCGATGCCTACGTGACGCAGCGTTCCGACGGGTCGATTGTCGATAACCGGAACCTGTTTCGGGTGAAGCCGACCTTCAAGTATAACTCGAACCTGCTGACCGTGACGGTGGGCATCAATGCCGTGAACGAAACCGACCGGCGGGCAGGCATCAACAGCACGCGGGCCTTTCCGGTGGTCGATATTGACGTGACGCCCATCGGCAACATACATTTTTTTGCGGGTGTCGATGGCGACATTAACCGAAATACGCTGCGCTCCTTACTCACTGAAAACAGGTGGCTTGCCCCGCAGGTGGTTTTAGCGAACACCGTTAAGTCGCTCGATCTGTACGGTGGCTCGAAGGGCGACATTGGGGGCGGTTTTTCCTACGAAGGCAAAGTATCGTATGCCCGCTACCGTAACTTCTCGACCTTCAACAACGCCGTACCCGACACCTCGAAATTCTTTGTGCTCTACGACGGGGGCGTGTCGCAGGTGCTGACCATTTCGGGGCAGTTGGCCTACGCGCAGAAAGACAAATTCCGCTCGACGCTCAAAGCCGACTTTTTCAGTTACGGCCTCGACCGGCTGACCGAAGCCTGGGGCCGTCCGCGCGTGGCCGGTACGTGGACGAACTCGTATGTGCTGAACAAGAAATTATTCATCACGGCAGATTTGTACTTTTACGAGGGCATCAAAAACCGCAACTTCGTATCGGGCCTGACCTACACGCTGAAACCCATCTACGACGCCAACGTCAAGATTGACTATTTCTTAGGCAGGCAGGTATCGGCCTTTGTCTCGTTAAATAATATCTTCGGGCAGAATTACCAGCGGTATTTGTATTATCAGGTGCAGGGCCTTAACTTTCTCGGAGGAATCAGTTATTCGTTCTAATCACACACACGATGGCATCCGTAAATGAGTACCTGAAAAAACTGCTGTACCAGTACGACTGCGTAGTTGTGCCGGAACTGGGGGCTTTTCTGACCCACTACCAGTCAGCTTCATTTACGGAATCGAGCAGTCAGTATCTGCCCCCCGCAAGCGCGTTGCCTTTAACGAGGCTCTGCGGTTGGACGATGGGATTCTGGCAAACTACATCATGCTGCACGAGCCGCTCACCCGCGAGGGCGCGCAACGGCACATCAGCCTGTTTGTGAATGAGTTGCGGCAACAGGTGCAGCAAACCGGCTGCTTCGACATCGACGGAATCGGCATGTTCACCCAGAACGACGAAGGTCGGTTGCAGTTTGAGCCGGGGCTGCGGCATAATTTTTTCGGCGAAGCCTACGGTATGAACGCGGTAGAAGCCCAGCTATTGAATCGCCAGCCTGCCGAAGAACCCGTGTTCGACGCGGTGCCTGTGACAACGGCCCTCGGCCCGGTGCTGGTGCGCGACGAAGAAACCACGCTGGTGCCCTACCGCCCGGCCCGGCCCTACTGGCGCGTAGCGGCTGCGGCCCTGCTGGTTGGTTCGCTCGGTCTGGTGAGCTATTTCTCGGTCATCAAGCCGGGGCAACCGCTGCAAAGCAGCCTCGACCCGGCGGGTCTGCTGCGCATTCCGGCCACGCTGGCGTCGTACTGGAGCAACCCCCGCGACCCAAACGAGACTCGTAAACCAGTTGTCATTCGCCCCGTAACGCCTAAGCCAGCGGTTGCGGTAGCTGTAACAGCCGAAGCAACACCGGCCCCGAAGCCAGTCGAAAAACCCGCCGTAACGCCCGCGCCAGTCAGCAAACCCAACGTAGTTGCTGCGCCAGTGGTTAAACCCGCATCGGCACCGGTTGCCATGGCAAAACCCGTTACCAAACCGGCTCGGACGGGGCCGTTCTTTACGGTTATTGCCGGTAGTTTCGCCAATAAGCCCAACGCGCTGCGGCTGCGCCGACAACTCCGCAAGGTTGGTTTCGCCGATGCCTATATCATTCCGCCAACGAGAAGAAATAAGTTGTACAAAGTAGCCGCTTCCGGCTCCGGGAATATAGCCGACGCCCTGACAGCCGCCGATTCGATCAGCACTTTCGCCAAAACCACCGCCTGGATTATGCGGAACTGATTCGGACAGAGTATATCGACCTCAGAATTGACTACCACGTAAACCTGTTCAGGGATCGGTTTATTTTCTGGTCGAGCCGGGTCTCCAGGTTGGCGTCAAATTTTAGCCCAGGCATACCCCGCCACGTCCACTTCCCGCTCACCAACCTTAACCGTCTGCACCTCAGGGGTGTGATTGATTAGCAAAAGCGTGTCCCCAGCCGCCCCGCGCAATACCCAGCTACTGACCGCCAGCGGACGGCTACTTTCCGACCGCACCACCTGCGTGGGTGCCAGTGTCCGCACCTGCCGGAGGGCTTCATAGACGGGGAAGATGGAATTTTCGACGGTGAAACGCGGGTGTAGCTCGTCCTGCCCGCCCAGCAGAAACCCGGCCATGCCGTGCGTTTCAAACACAGTCACACTGGCTACGTTACGCTCAGAAAGGTATTTTAAACAACCTAATAGCCAGGTGGCGGCAAAAGGCGTGGCCTGTCGATGATCGATGGCGTAGGGTAACTCGGCGGGGTCGGTGAGTGGCTCGGTCGTGGCGTCGGCGTTGACGCGGGGCCGTAGCGTTATGGGCGACATGTGCAGGGGGCGGTCGCCAACAAATTGACGGGCACTCACGACGGTATCGGCCTGAGCAGCTATGTTTTCGACCAATGTCCGATCATCGAAGGCGTGAATCTGCGGGTTGATGGCGTAGACGACGAAATCGACCTGGCGGGCATCGAAGCGGTTGCGGTTCAGGTCGGTGAAATGAATTGGCGACCCCGCCCCTATCCGCGCATTCGGAAACGTTTGCCGAACGTGGGGCAACAGTTGATCGAGCAGGGTGTCGGGAGTGGCGCGGTGGTGGGCAGAGAACAGATTGAATGAGTGATTGACTGATTGAGTGATTGACTGATTGAATGAATGAGTGGGGTTCTGGAGGAAGGCCTGCCAGTCGGCTTCGGGATCAGGGCCAAAGGTTAGCGCGAGTTCGATGGGCAGATGCAGACGCTGGGCTTCGGCAAAGCCATTGTGCAGGGTATTCTGCCAGTCGGGTTTTGTCAGGTTCAGGTCAAGGCGCAGATGATCGAAGGCCAGTTCGCGCAGCCGGGCGGCTTCAGCGTCGGTCGGCAACGGCTGACCAGCGGCATGACCTGTACCAATCTTGGGAAACGGGGTTACGGCTGACTCATCAACGGTAATGCGTATCGGCTCGCTATCAGTGGGTTGCACTGGCAACGCTTCGATTCCTGACAGTCGGAGCGTAATCAGTTGGTCAACGCGGTCGCCGGGGTGCAGCGTCACCGGGAACGGAATCGACAGCGGAGTGCAGTAGGTTTTAAACGACGCGTCGGTCCAGTTGCGCTGATCTTCGGTCTCGAACACGTCGCCGGCGAAGGTCAGTTCGGCCCAAACGCCCGGCTGCACGGGCCATCGCATCTGCTGAATGTCCAGAAACGGCTGGTGGGGGCTGATAAAAGGCGGAAATACAGCCTCGGTCTGCGTACCATCGGGGTGAACGAGTGTAACGGGTTGGCCGACCGTTTCGCGGATGGGGTGCAGCACACAGAAGCCCGCCCGGTTGCGGCTGAACCGGGCCAATGCTTCGCCCTGAATCGCAAACGTCAGTTCGCCCGCTGTGTGGCCCGTAATCTGCACCTGCCAGCGAAATACGGGCTGATTGCCAACGGAATGATGGCAAACGTACCGAATCGAAAACCCGTCGGGTGTTTCTTCGATATGCTCGTCGGTTATGGTTGGCTCCAGCGTACTCCAGTTCTGATCGCGCAGGGCGAAATAGAGCATTCGGATAACCTCGCGTTCGCCCAACCGCAGGTAACGCAGAAAACCATTTTCATAGAGTACGGTGAGCGGACCGAGAGGGAGCTGGCGGGTTGTCATGTTAGTTGCGAACGCGAAAATTAGCAATGTTCTGCCGGTCGATTTCTACCGCGCCCGTGCTGATGGCCTGCGGAATGGGTGCGATACCCGCCCGCCGGTCGTTGGCCGAAAAGCGGTTGGTGCCGTGCGCCATGTCGAACAGAAACTGCGCGCCGTACCAGGTAAACAGCTCGCGCTTCTGCCCGACTAAATAATCGATCACGCCCTCGCGGACGAGTTTAAGGTGCTCCGGTTCAGCATCGACGGTTGTAATTTTCAGTTTTCCGGCCCGGCCTGCTTCTTTAACAGCCAGCCCGGCACCCGGCCCCGACTGCGAATCGAAGCCGCAGAAACCGGCCAGATCGGGGTGTGCCGCAAGAATGTCGGCGGCTGTGCGGGCGGCTGTTTCAAAATTGCCTTTGTCGTCGTACTTGCCAACGAACTGAATGCCGGGATGTTTTTTGAACACGTCGAGCATTCCCTGAAAACCAGCTTCCTGATTGGCCATGCCCAGAATACCCAGACAGGCCACTTTTCCCCTGCCATTCAGGAGTTTAACCATGCGTTCGCCCTGCAACCGGCCCATGTCGTACCAATCGCTGCCGATGAAGCAGGGCGCACGCGAACCGGGTACTTCCGAATCATACACCACCGTCGGGATACCCGCATCGACGGCTTTGTTGATGGCCTGGGCAATGCCGGGGTCGGTGCCGTTGATGAGCAGGCCCGCCGGGCGGGTGCCAATGACCTGTTCGATAGTCTGAATCTGCGCCGGTACGTCCCAGTCCGACGGGCCGAGGATGCTGATGCGAACACCCGTTTTTTGTCCCCACGCGCGGAAAGCAGCCTGATCGTGGTTGACATAGAGCGGCAGGTTGATGGCCGTCGTTACCATCACGTATTCTTCATTGGGCGATGGTTCTGTATTCGATAGCTGGACCGTGTCCGCGTCGGTCGCGGTTGTGTTGTCTGTGCGCGGGGGCGGCTCACAGGCAACGAGTAGCAGGAGAAAAAGGAATTGTAGTTTCATAATGTTTTAAACGCAGAGGGAACAGAGATTGCGCAGAGGGCGCAAAGAACGCTGTTTACTCTGCGCTATATCTCTGTGTTCTCTGCGTTTAAAGACGTTTTAACAACTCGTTGGCTCAGAACGCGCTCCGAACGACGCACAAACCACTGGTCTACCCCGACGGCGACAATCAGAATCAGCCCCAGAATTACCTCCTGCCAGTAGCCCGATACCCGGCTGATAATAAGCACGTTGTTGACAATTGCCATGAACAGCGCACCGAGGAAAGCCCCCCAGATGCGCCCCTGACCACCCGACAGACTCGCCCCGCCCAGAATCACCGCCGTAATCACGCGCAGCTCCAGCCCACGCCCCGACGTGGACAGAGCCGCGCCCAGCCTTGACGACAGCAGGATACCCGCCAGCCCGGCCAGCCCCGCCGAAATAACGAATGCCCAGATTTTCATCCGGTCGACGTCGATGCCCGACAGCCGGGCCGCTTTTTCGTTGCCGCCGATGTAGTAGTATCGCCGGAAAAAGACCGTTCGGTTTACCAGAAACGCAAAAATCAGCAGCACGGCCAGCATCCACCAGACGGGGGCCTGAAGCTTGAACAGTTTCGATTGGCCGATGTAGATAAATTCATAGGGAAAATTCTGGATACCGGCTCCGCTGAGCATCAGCGCGAATCCCCGCACGATGCCCATCATCGCCAGCGTCTGAATCATGGGGTTGATACCCGCCCGCGCAATCAGCAGCCCGTTGACGTACCCCACCAGCAGCGCGGCCAGCAGCCCCGCCCCGATTGCTACCAGAAAATTCGTGTCGTGGTAGTACATCAGATAGCCCGACAACCCGCCCGACAACGCCACCACCGAGCCTACCGAGAGGTCGAACATGCCGCCGATGAGCAGAATCATCATACCCACGGCCACAATGGCATCAATCGAGAGGTTCAGCAGTATCTGCGACGCGTTGCCGACCGTAGGAAACGTGGCCGGGTACACCCCCGACGTGATGATACACAGCAGCCCAATGGTCAGGCCGAGCGTGACGACGCGGTTTTGCCAGTTTATCGAAAAAGGTTGGTTCATAGGTTAAGCCGGACTTTTAGCTGCCCGATGCATGATACATAATTGTTTCTTCGGTGGCGTCGGCGCGGGGCAGGGTGGCACAAAGCCGCCCTTCGTGCAAAACCAAAACCCGGTCGGCCAGCCGGAGCAGTTCGGGCAATTCGCTTGAAATGAGCAGTATAGCCGTTCCATTGGCCGCTAACCGGCGCAGCAGGTCATAGATGTCAGCTTTAGCACCAACATCGACGCCGTGCGTTGGCTCATCGACCAGCAGCACGTCGGGCCGGAGGCTGAGCCAGCGGGCCAGCACCACTTTCTGCTGGTTGCCCCCGCTCAGTTTGCCCACAGGCTGGCGGATAGACGGCGTTCGGATACCGAGTTGCTGCACGAAATGAGTAGCTGTCTGGTGGGCTTCGGCGGTTCGGTGCCAGACCGTTGCCTGTTGCGCCACCACAATGTTTTCTTCCACACTCATCTCGGCAAAAATACCCTGACTTTTGCGCTCTTCGGGTACATAGGCAATGCCCAGCGCAACGGCTTCGGCAGGGTGTTTCGGCGCAATCGGCTGGCCGTTCTTGAGCAGTTGCCCGGCTGTAATGACCTCTTCGCCGAAAATAGCTTTCGCCAGTTCGGTGCGTCCCGCCCCAACCAGCCCGGCCAAACCCAGTATTTCGCCCCGATGCAGTTGAAAGTCGATAGCATGAAATTTTCGCCCGCTCAGGTTCCGGGCTTCGAGCACAACCGTATCCGTCGCGAATGACTGATAATCAGCCGTTACCAGATCCCGCCCAACCATCAGTCGTACCAACTGTTCGATTGGGGTTGTGCGGGCATCGAAGGTGCCCTGCATCCGGCCATCTTTCAGCACCGACACGCGGTCGGCTATCCGGGCAATTTCGGCCATGCGGTGCGAAATATAAATTATGCCCACACCCCGGTGTTGCAGATCGCGGATGATGCCAAACAGCGTGTCGATTTCGCGATCGGTAATCGAAGCCGTGGGTTCGTCTAAAATCAGCAGCTTCGGATTGGTTGCCAGTGCTTTAGCCAGTTCAACCATCTGTTTTTGCCCCGGTGAGAGCCGCCCCACCAGCGTTTGCGGGCGCAGGTCGGTCAGGCGCAGGCGCGTGAGCAATTCGGCGGTCTGCCGATGCAGGGCCGGGTAGTCGATCAGCCCCCAGCGGCTGCGGGGCTGCTGGTCGGGAAACAGGTTTTCGGCCACGCTGAGCGTATCGACTAAGCTACGTTCCTGATACACAATGCCAATGCCCAACTGCCGCGCCTGCTGGGGCGACGTGATCCGTATCGACTCACCCTGCCAGATCAGTTCGCCCGTATCGGGCTGGAGGTTGCCCGCCAGCAGGTTCATAAGCGTACTTTTACCCGCCCCATTTTCGCCACATACCGCATGAACCTCCCCCGCTTCGACCGTCAGCGAGACATCGCTCAACGCCCGAACGCCGGGAAACGATTTCGATATTTGACTGATGATCAGCATGTTATTTTTGTTACACAGAGATGCACTGTTACACAGAGATGCACAGAGCTATCACGGAGATACACGGAGGGAATATACACTCTGCGTATCTCCGTGATAACTTTGTGCATCTCTGTGTAACAACTTATTCATTCTCCGTGAAATAATTTATCCTTTCAATAGAATCACTTCCCCCGTCCGGGCCGATTCGTAGGCGGCATGCACCATACGAACGGTTTGCAGATTATCGGCACCCGTGGTTTCGGCAGGGCCTTCATGCCGCAACCCGCTCAGTATGTTTCGGTTACAGTCGACGATGCTGGCGTGAACAACGGCGTAATCAGGGTTAGCCCAGGCATACAGGGGTGGCCGGGCATATTCGACGCGTGTACCGGAGCGGGTGGTAATCCGCAGGTCAAACCCTTTTCGCAGTTCGACCGACCCCGCGCTGCCTTCTACCGAAATCAGCGTTTCGGGAAATGCATCGCTTTCCAACACCGACGCATACGACATTTCGACGTAGCACGTTAGCCCCGAAACCATGTCGATCAGCGTATTCGCCACGTCTTCGCCCCGGATGCGCGGGTTAATGCGCTGCGTTCGGCAGAACAGCCGCGCAGGTTCTCCGAACAGAAAACGGGCCATGTCGAACGTATGCGAACCAACGTCCGAAATAATAAACTGCTCGATTTCAGCCAGAAACGGCTGGTTATCGAATACCGGAAAGCCAGAACAGAAATAAATCCGTCCTTTGAAGGGCGTGCCTATTTCGCCCGAATCCAGCACTGCTTTCAGGGCGCGGATCGGCGTTTGCCAGCGGAAGTTTTCGTGAACAAACAACGGCACGTCCGCCCGCTCACACGCGTCGACCATCTGTCGACAGGTTTCCAGGTCGTTTGCCATTGGTTTCTGCGTGATCACCGGCACGCCATGTTCTGCCGCCAGGAGCACCAGCCCCGCGTGGGTGTTGGGGCTGGTAATAACGTCGAGCGCGTCGATGCGTTCGGCATCGAGCATCACGCGGGCATCGGTATACACACCGGCAACGCCAAACGTTTCAGCCAGTGTACGAGCTTTGGCCGCGTCGGCGTCGCACACGGCCACAACCGTCACGCCGGGCAGTTCGCGCCAGCCCGCAACCTGATAAGTCGCCCAGAAACCACACCCCACAATGGCAATGTTCATGGTTTTTTAGTGATGAGTGATGAACGATGAGTGATGAGTTTTTCAAGCGTCAGCAAACTCATCACTCATCGTTCATCACTCATCACTCATTTAGTGGTAATGTCTTTCACCTGCTGGCGGATGTCGTCCATCTCGAAGATATGCTGCCAGCCGTCGCGGAACAGGATTGGTTTGGCGCGTTTGCTGATTTTATAGGCCGCGTCGGAGAACGTGCCATTCACTTCCTTGAACAGCACGGCGATTTGAATGCGGAGGTGGCCCAGCACGAAATCGCGGGCGGCTGCTTCGGGAACGCCGAGCGCTACAATGCGGTCGTAGCCTTCTTTTACCACCTCCATGCAGGTCTGGGCCAGCGTTTCAACCATTGCCGGTTCCAGAATCGCCATTTGTTCCAGCGTAATCCGGTGCGTGTCTTTGGTGGGCGCGTACATCTCCTGCGCTACCCGCTCGCCCAGGGCGTAATGGGTCTCGCTACCGTGCATGAGCGCGACCACAATCGATTGTTTAGCCGAGATACCGCCGTAGAAATCCCGGAAAGCCTCTTCGGTTGGCTCCCAGTTGAAAACCGACGGGTGGCAGGGATGGGCAATCACATAGCCGAGGTCGTCGCGGTGGGCAATAACCCCGTCGAGCGGAGCCGCCGGGTCGAGCGTAAGCACGAGCGCACCCGGTTTCATCTGCGGAATCAGGTCGTCGGAGATGGCACCAATGGCTACGTCGGGAACAGCCAGAATCACGACGTCGGCGTCGGGAATGGCCTCGGTTCCTACCACAATGACTCCCCGCTGCCGGAGGTTGTCGATACCGCGTTCGCTGACTTCGAGATAGGCAACGTCATAGTGGGGGTACTTCAGAAAATTGTCGGTCAGGCGGCATCCCATTTTTCCACCGGCACCAACGAGGGCAATTTTGGTCATTGTCGTTTTTGGTTAATCGCTATTTCTCGCAAATTTTGCTTAATCCAGTTTACGCCAGTCTCAGCCCAGTCGGCTTCAATAGCGATGGTTTCGGCGAGGGTGTCCCTAAAAGGCGGCCACTGTTCCAACGTTACTGTCTGGCAACGGCCAAACGGTGTCAGATGGCGCAGTGCGTCGGCCAAATCGAGCCTGCCCGTTCCTGGGCGGGTGCCTTCGACAACAAAACCCATTTTATGCGTAACCCGCTCACAAACAAAGTCTTTGGCGTGCAGATTGACCGTGTATGGCCCCAGCACCGACAGCACCGTATGCACGTCTTCAGCCGCGCCGAATGAGTTGGTGGTATCTAAACAAATTCCGACGCGCTCAACGTTGGTCTGCTGAATAATTCGTTCGAGCGAGCGGGCAGCAAAGCGGTCGTGGTTTTCGAGAGCCAGCACCACGTTCGTGTCTGCCAGCACCGGCAGCACAGCCCGAATCACGCTCACAACGTCCTGTTCTGAAGGCTTGTAATCGCCGTCGTCGATCACAACCCGCAAAAACGGTGAACCCGCTTCTGCCGCCAGCCCCAGATACGTCCTGAGGTTGTCTACCGTCAGTCGGCGCGTGCCCACTTCGATGTGCAGCCCCAACGCACGTGCCCGCGCCCGCAACGCCAGCCAGTCGTCTGCCGACAGCCTGTGCAAGGGCAGGTTGTCGCCGAACTGTACGGCCTGCGCACCCAGCCGGGCGGCCCGGTCGAGCAACTCCAAAGCAGTCAACGGGTGTTCGGGCCAATAACCCGGCACCCCTACCGCCCACGGGTAACTATATGTACTGATGCCAGTTTGCATAGGCAGGGGGGGGTGAATAGTTGAATGGTTGAATGATTGAATGATTGAATGAGCCTTGTCACAACCATTCAATCACTCAATCATTCAACCATTCAATCTTGTTCTCCAATGCGCCAATTCCTTCGATTTCCAGTCTGACCGTGTCGCCTGCCTGCATAAAGTGCTGGGGCCGGGAGAAATAACCAACGCCCGCCGGGGTGCCGGTGGTCATCAGGTCGCCGGGGTGCATGGTCATCACGCTCGTCAGCCACGATAGCAGGTGCGGCAACGAGTAAATCCAGTCGGCAGTAGAGCCGTTCTGTACGAGTTGCCCGTTGAGCAGTGTGCGTAGTTTTACGTCCGACAAATCGGGCAGTTCGTCTTTGGTAACGATGCACGGCCCAACGGGAGCAAACGTCTCGAAGTTTTTGCCGAGTGTAATCTGATTATCAACAAATTGCACGTCACGGGCCGAAACGTCGTGTAGAATTGTGTAGCCGAATACCGCATCCATCACCGATTCATCTTCGGGCAGGTGCCGCACTTTTTTGCCGAACACGAGCGTAAACTCTACCTCCCAGTCTAATTGCCGAATACCCGCCGGATGCAGAATAGCCTCGCCCGGCCCGATTACGTTCGACGGAAATTTGGGGAAGAAGAACGGTTTCTGCGGTAATTTAGCGGCTGGATTTTCGGCAAAATGTCCGTGATAGTTGATACCGCAGCACAAGATTTTTCCCGGTTTCAGCGGAGCTTTCAGGGTCACGTCGCCAAACGGAATCGTTGTTTCGGTAGTGGCAACGGCATGGAGCAGGGCTTCCCGCAAGTTATCGAACTGTTCGATTAGCGCGACCATATCGTTTGTACCGGCAACGTCGGTTACGTCGACTAAGTTACCGTTTTTCTCAACCCCGATACGGGTTTGTTGCTGACGTTGGAAAGTGTATAGCTTCATCGTATCAATAATCCTTTATGCACGTTTTCAGGGTGGGCGGTTATGTCGGCAAAAACAGCGGGGGCCTCCCACATCGGGAACGCCGTTGCCCAGTCGGGAAAACGAATTTTACCCTCGGCCAGCAACTGCATCGATGTTGGGAAACAGTCGGGCGTAGAGGTACGCGAGCCGTAAATGGTTGGCTCTTTCCGGGTAAAATCCAGCCCCTGAAACGGCACAGCCACCCCCTTCCCAACCAATCCGACAATAACGATGCGCCCGCCCGCTGCCACCAGATCGAGCGTTTGAGTCATCACCGCTGGTACGCCCGTAGCCTCGATCACCACCGGCATACCTTCGCCGTTGGTGCGTTCCAGGACGTTTTTTATCAGATTTCCGTCCGACAGCATCCCGTCGGCTCCTAACCGGGCGGCTGTTTCTACGCGTTGGGGCAGCACATCGACGGCCAGCACGCGTGCGCCGAAAGCCCGTGCCACGTCAATCGTCACCATACCGATGGGTCCGCAGCCCAGCACCAGCACGTCGTCGGCGGCTGTGACCCCGGCGCGTTGGCAGGCGTGGAGCGCTACGGTCACGGGTTCGGTAAAGGCCGCCTTTTCAAGAGACAGACCGTCGGGGATTTTGTAGGCGTGGGTAGCGGGCGTCAGCACAAAATCGGCATACCCGCCCGGCACGTGAACGCCCGTAATCCGCAGATTCACACAGCAGTTCCGCTTACCGATACGGCACGGATAACACCGCCCGCAACTCACAAACGGATCGACCACCACCCGGTCGCCGATGGATAACTCTGCTACGTCTGGGCCAACCGCTTCAACATAACCCGACACTTCGTGTCCGCCAATATTCGGATAGGCAACATACGGGTTTTTGCCTGTATAAATGTACAGATCGCCCGCGCAGATACCCGCTGCGGCTACGGCCACGCGCACTTCGCCCGGCCCCGGCTGTGGCATGGCCCACGAGCCAACGGTCATGGTTTGCGGAGCGGAGATGATGAGGGCACGCATGATAGAGGGAGAAGGGAAAAAAGGGTAAGTAGTATGAGACGTTAGTTTACGGGGTCGAGGTCGAACCAGTTACCGGGGGCAAGTAGAATCGATTCGGGTAATGCATTACCGGCTTTGTAGTGCTCCAGTATGTAGTGTTGGAATGTGAGAACATCCTCGTGATCGGGGTTGATATAGTGGCAGGGAAACACCTGTCGGACGCCGAGCCACTGGGCAGCCAAAAAAGCTTCGTGGGGGTTCATCTCGCCGGTCAGTACCCGGTCGGGGCCTTCCATCAGGTGAATCACCTCCCAGGGCTGCGTAATGCCAATGGCTGCGTGGGTCGGTTTGTACAACTCGCCCTGTAGTTTCAAATCACTGAACAGGGCGGTATCGCCGTAGTGGTAGAACCGAATGCCTTCGTCAACGTGAATAATAAACGCCATCGGAACGCCCGTAATGAATTCACCCGTAGGCAGTTTGATATGCGACCAGTGATGGCATTCCAGCGGATGCACCTGAATACCAGCGATTTCGACCCGAATATTCCAACAGGTCGCCGTTATCTGCGAACCGGGCAGGCCGAGTGCCATGAGGTGCTGCTTTACGTCGGCCCCGCACACGACCCGTGCGCCAGTACGTTTGGCAATGGCAAACGTATCGCCGTAATGGTCGGGAGCCGCGTGGGTCACGCAGATCAGGTCGACCCGCTCCAGGTCAGCCGATTTCACGGGCGAACCCGGATTGGCATCCAGAAACGGGTCAATCAGAATATGCTGCCCCCGCGAGTTGACGAGTTCGTAAGCGGCCACCCCAAAAAATCGCAACCGAGTCATAAAAAAGGGATTTAGGGGATAAAGGGGGTAAGGGGTAGGGTTAGAAAGTGAATAAAGTTAAACAAAAGCTTTTCCAACCTTTCCCTTACACCCTACCCCCTTTACCCCCTAAACCCCTTTTCTAAAACGTACTTTCTAAGCCCCGGATGAGCCGGACCATTGTTTCGTTGACGGGTGTTGGAACGCCAGCCTGCTGCCCCATGCTGACAATGGCTCCGTTGATGACGTCGATTTCGGTCTGCCGTTTGGCTTCTACGTCCTGCAACATCGACCCGCGTGCACCAACTGCATTTTTCAGCAGATGATGGATGGCCGCCCGCCGTTCATCGAACAACATCGTAACGCCCCTCGTACTCACGACGGCAACCAGTTCGCGCAGCAGGTCGTCCATAAGCGCAATCGTGCTGTCATTCTCAATGAGTTGGTGTGCCTGCATACCCAGCAGAGCCGACGTGGGCAGGGTGGTAACATTGATCGCTAATTTACCGAATACTTCGTTTAGTATATTGTCAGAAACGGTAGTGGTAAATCCGGCAGCGTCGATAGCCTGCGCAATCAGGTGTACCGACGCATCGGCAGCGTGCCCGACCCGACCCATGTACACCAGCGGGTTGCCGACCTGCCGGGCGTGGCCGGGTGCCAGCGTCGTGCCACTTACATAGGTTACGCCCACCAGCACCTGTTCGGGTGGAATAATGGCTGTGATGACGTCGTAGTTACCCCAGCCGTTTTGCAGACTCAGCACGGTAGTTTCCGGTCCGACGCAGGGCAGCGCATTCAGCAACGCGCTTTCAGTCCAGTAGCATTTGGTAAAAACGATGAGCACGTCCGTCGTGTCGATGGTAGTGGCATCAGCCGTGGCCCGCAGGTTTGTAACCGTCTCTACCTCACCTGTTTTGTTGGTTAGCCTGCCGCCGGCGCGGTTGACGGCATCAATAGCCACCGGGTTTACGTCGAGGAGCGTTACCGTGTGGCCCTGCTGTGCCAGTCGGATGCCAAAAATCAGGCCCATCGCGCCCGTGCCACCAACGATGGTTATAGTCATAAGAGGAGTGTTCAGAAAAGTCCGTCAAATGTAAAGCAAATTTTATCTTTGCATTATACCATGTTTTGCTGAATTGCGTACTATCTTCACATTACACCGTCGACAGGCTTAATTTAGCCTCTTCACCCGTTTATGGCCCCTCGTTTCGTCAAAATCATCCCTGCCGCAGCCCACTCCTACGTATATAAAGTTGACCGGATGCAAAACCCGACCGGCTGGCATTCGCACCCTGAAATTGAACTTTTGTGGGTTGTATCCGGATCGGGCACGCGCTTTGTTGGCGATAGTATCGAGCCGTTTCAAGAGCAGGAACTGGTGCTGCTGGGCGAAAACCTACCGCATTCGTGGCAGGCCGAAAACCTGACGGATGAGCGGCCCGAAGCCGTTGTCATTCAGTTTCAACGGACTTTTCTGGGGAACGAGTTTTTTCAGACGCCCGAATTTGCTCACATCGACCGGCTGCTCGACCGGGCCGACCGTGGCCTGCTCTTTTCGGGCGAAACCCTTTCGCCCGTAACTGCCCTACTGACTCAGTTGCCTACGCAATCTGCTCTTGAACAGGTCTTTACAATTCTGCGCGTTCTTGACCGGCTGTCGACCATTGACGCATACCGGACGCTGGCCCGGCCCAGTTTCAGTGCCGATTACCACCGCTCGACCGACGGGCGCATCGACCGGGTGTACGAGTTTACGATTGCCCAATTTGGGCAGAACATCACCTTACGGCAGGCTGCGGAAGTGGCCGGACTGACCGAGGCATCGTTTTGTCGGTATTTCAAACTCCACACCCGCCGAACCTACGTCGAGTTTCTGAACGAAATCAGGGTTGGTTATGCCTGTAAACTGCTGATTACTACGAATCGTGACATTACCCAAATCTGCTACGAGTGTGGGTTTCTGACGCTGTCGAACTTCAACCGACGCTTTAAGCGCGTTACGGGCCTGACGCCCACGCACTACCGCGAACGCATCAGTCAGAATCAGGGGTAGTTAGGGAAGCATCTGCTGCACTGCCGAAAAATCGGTGTAATTTAAACTACCCGGCATGGCCATACGGTCTACCTGCTGGTCAATCAATCCGCGTGCGGCCTTCGACAAATACCAGCCCAGCGGTAGTACTTCATTGCGCCGACGTTCTAACACAAACCGGTGAAATTTAACCGGTTGCTTTGAGTTAACAACAAAATACCGCAGATCGCCAACCGTGGCCGGGGTTTTACGATCCCAGGCGTTATAAAAAGCCGCCAATGGGGCAAAGGCATTACCGGCCTGTACAGACCCGCTCGTAGCTGACGCTCCATTCTGAATGAACACAATAACAGGGCAAACTGAGCGATTGCCAATTTGTCGCAGTAATGTGCTGTCTTTCAAACGACTGTTTACCAATTGAAGCATCTGGTAGGCGGTTTGCAGCCCGGTATTTTCGTAATAGCCACCATCAACCAATCGGTATGCAATGGGTTTATCATCGGCGTTATGCAACAAGCCCGCCGGGGTCACGACCGGGAAACGGGCACTCAAGCTCATTGCGGTCTTCAGCGGCACATCGCGCCCCAAGTCGGCCAGTGCATCGTGTGCATGATAAAATGATGGAGCATCAAGGGTGACGGGCGATAAAATAGCCTTTTGTCCCAATTCAACAATTGTGCTGTTAAGCAAAAGCAGCGGCAGGTCGGTGCGGTTCTGATACAATGTAGTCAGGCCCGCGTCGAGCCGGTCTGATTGGCTTATGGCGCGGTATCGGTTCCGAAAACTATCTTCCAGCCAGCGGGCACGGTCGAAATACGGTGTAAAAAAGCACAAACCGCCCAGCGTTGGGTCGGGGTAGCAAAACGCTCCCACCAATGGCGATAGAAAATCACCGGCGGCAATGCTGTCTAACGTGGGCCGTATGGTCGTTGTCCGCTGCCCTCGGTCGTGGAGTTGGGCTACATAAAACGCTCCACCGACGGTGCCGCCCGATACGCCCGAAATAGCCAGTATATGCTGGCGGAAACCCGGAATGTCATCGGTCAATTGCCCCAGCACCCCGGCAGTCCAATAAGCGCTGCGGCTCCCTCCCCCTTCTGCAGCAACGATAAATACCGGTAGCGGCTTCGCACTGCCGGGCTTGCTGGTTCGTACCAGATTGATCAACCAGTTGTCGACATACGTGACCATCGACTGCCGGGCAAGGGGCTTATCGCTCACGGTTCGGATGGCCCGCCGGGTCACATCGACACCGGAGAAATAGATTAACAGTGCAGCGGCAATCAGGAAGCCCAGCAGCGAAATAGTCCGACGACGCAGTTGGTAATTTGCCCACATACCCAGCAGACTCCAACCCGCAAAAGCACTAATCGTGATGGCTCCGAAGCCAAACCAGTGAGCCGGTTCGAGAGTGTGGTTGGGCAAACAAAACAAGATAATCATGGCCGCGTTCACACCAATAATAACCCGTACAATTCGCTGAAACAGCGGAAATTGATCGGTTTGAACGGCCTGCCGCGTCAGGATAGCCACTTCATAGTCTGACGTAGGTGTTAAGACCGAAGCCATTGGTTGCTGTGGCATGCCGGGCGTTGGCGAGAGGGCCACCATACCCTGCCGTTTCAGACTTCTATGAATTCGGTTAAAGCTATACCACACCAGACCACCTACCGTTAGCACCACGCCTACCCATAGCCACGATTGGGCGTTATGATACTGCACGCCCCGGTAGTTCATCACAAACGCCAGACTAATCACGACGAAAGGAAGCAGGCCGAGGGTGCGGGGCGCGTAAAACAGCAAGGCATCCTGAAACCGGTTTACCCGGTTGCGCAGGTAAGCAAACGACTCCCGAATCATGACGGGCGGTATCCGCGACTTAAACAAACACCAGCGGGCCGTGAACGCCAGCGTAAACGCCCACAACACCAAAGCCGCCAGAAACGACGCGTCACGCACCAGTATGTCCATAATGTCCTGAGACGAAGGGCCTTTGCCAGCCGGATGCCGCCATACAGTGGCCCAGTCGGAGATCATGGCGATAAACAAATCCTGAAACTGATCGACCCGCGTCAGCCCGTAAATCAGCAGTACCGCCAGCAGCCCGACGCCTACTACGGCGGTGATACTAAGCAGGGCCTGTAGGTATTTGAACGCTTCATACGCAAATACCCACCAGGGTCGACGGGGGTGGTTGGTATCGGCCCGATTCGGTGCGGAGTGTACGGGGGGTGAAGTTTCCATGAAAAAGGGGGTTGGTTTGGTAACGTAGATAGTCGTAAAACTCGCTAACGTCCGAACCATTTACAACGGGTTATTTACGGATTTCGCCCCGTATTAACCCGGTAATGCACTGGTCATCAAATACTATTTATTACCCGGTGTGGAGTCATTTATAGCGAGTTGGGTAATTATCGCCCTGAGTTTACTTCTACGTTCTGAACCCTTAATTTGTCTTTTCGATGTGTACCAACAGAGGAGTAGCCTACATCCAGCCCGGTGTGGTTGAGGTGCAGGAGATCGCCTATCCTGAATTGGCTCTGGGCAGTCGCAAATGCGAACACGGCGTCATTCTCAAAATTGTTTCGACCAACATCTGCGGCTCCGACCAGCACATGGTACGGGGGCGCACAACGGCCCCGGCTGGTCTTATTCTGGGGCATGAAATTACAGGGCTTGTCGTTGAGGCCGGGCGCGACGTAGAGTTTATTCAGGTAGGCGATCTGGTATCCGTACCGTTCAACATTGCCTGCGGGCGGTGCCGTAACTGCAAGGTGGGACAAACCGGTATCTGCCTCAACGTAAATCCGGCGCGGCCCGGTGCGGCCTACGGCTACGTCGACATGGGCGGCTGGGTTGGCGGACAGGCTGAGTACGTGATGGTTCCATACGCCGATTTCAACCTGCTCAAATTCCCCGACTCGGATCAGGCTATGGCTAAAATCCGCGACCTTACCCTACTCTCCGACATCTTCCCGACGGGTTTTCACGGGGCCGTAACGGCGGGCGTGGGGCCGGGTTCCATTGTATACGTAGCCGGGGCCGGGCCGGTGGGGCTGGCTTGTGCGGCCTCGTGCCATTTGCTCGGCGCAGCAGTCGTGATTGTGGGCGACCTGATTCCCGAACGGCTGGAGCAGGCCAGAACATTCGGCTGCGAAACGGTTGATTTGCGTTCAGAAACGCCATTGGCCGACCAAATCGCGGCCATTGTGGGCGTGCCGGAAGTCGATTGTGCCGTCGACTGCGTAGGCTTTGAAGCACGCGGACACGGTCATGACGCAGTCACCGAACGGCCTGCCACTGTGCTCAATGCGGTGATGGAAGTGACGCGGGCAGGCGGTGGCATTGGTATTCCCGGTCTCTACGTTACGGGCGACCCCGGTGCCAGCGACGAAGCGGCCAAAGTGGGTAGCCTGAGCATTCGTATCGGACTGGGCTGGGCTAAATCGCACTCCTTCATGACCGGCCAATGCCCCGTAATGAAATACCATCGGCAACTGATGAACGCCATTCTGTACGACAAAATCCAGATAGCCAAAGCCGTAAATGTAGAGGTAATCCGGCTTGACGATGCAGTACGTGGTTATCAGGACTTCGACCGGGGGGCGGCCAAGAAGTTTGTTATTGACCCACATGGCCTGATTGCGGCTTGAGTAATCGGTCAGCAACTGGTTTATGAACGCGATAACGCACAACAAAAAAGGGACTCCGGCTTGTGCGGGAGTCCCTTCTCAAAAAGTACTCAGGAATTAACCCAGATACGTCTTTAGGGCTTTCGACCGCGACGTATGGCGTAGTCGCCGAATGGCTTTTTCCTTTATCTGCCGAACCCGTTCGCGGGTCAGGTTAAACTTCTCGCCGATCTCTTCAAGCGTCATGGCGTGTTCGCCGTTCAGACCGAAATACAGCGTAATCACGTCGGCTTCGCGCTGGGTGAGCGTCGACAGGGCGCGTTGCACTTCTTTCCGCAGCGAGTCGTTGATCAGGCCCGAATCGGGTTTGTCTTCGCCATCGTTTTCGAGCACGTCGAGCAGGCTGTTTTCTTCACCCTGCACAAACGGCGCGTCCATCGACACGTGTCGACCCGAAATTTTCAGGGTATCCACTACTTCGGCGGCTGAAATTTCCAGCACGGCAGCCAACTCTTCGGGCGACGGTTCGCGCTCGAACTTCTGTTCGAGGTCGGAGAACGTCTTCGAGATTTTGTTCAGCGAACCAACCCGGTTGAGCGGCAATCGCACAATCCGCGACTGCTCGGCCAATGCCTGAAGAATTGACTGGCGAATCCACCAAACGGCGTAGGAAATAAATTTAAATCCGCGCGTTTCATCGAAACGTTGAGCGGCTTTGATCAGACCCAGGTTGCCTTCATTAATTAAGTCTCCCAACGACAGCCCCTGATTCTGGTACTGCTTAGCCACCGACACCACGAAGCGCAGGTTGGCTTTCGTGAGTCGTTCGAGCGAGAGTTGGTCGCCTTCACGTATTTTCTGGGCGAGCGTTACCTCTTCGTCGGGGGTAAGCAAGTCCACTTTACCAATTTCCTGCAAGTACTTGTCTAACGACTGGCTCTCGCGGTTGGTAATCTGTTTTGAAATTTTTAGCTGTCTCATTTTACGTTTCCCCCGTTGGGGTGACTATATAACGCACAGTTTTGACGTTGCATTACACGAAAAAGTAACAAAGCCTTACGCATTTTTGTTCTCCGGCTTCGGGAGCAACACTTTGCGCGACAGCCGGTATTTTCCGGTCTTTTTGTCAATGTCAACCAATTTGACAGTAACTTCTTCGCCGACCTGCAACACCCCGTCCATGGTCTCTAAGCGTTCCCACTTGATCTCGGAAATGTGCAAAAGACCGTCTTTCCCTGGCATGAACTCAACAAAGGCACCGAACGGCTGAATAGTCTTCACTTTACCGACGTAGGTTTCCCCTACTTCAGGTACGGCAACGATCCCTTTCACCCGCGACACGGCCCGGTCCATGCTTTCTTTATTGGTCGCAAAAATGCTGACCCAACCAGCATTATCGTGTTCGTCAATATTGACTACAGCACCCGAATCTTTCTGAATATCCTGTACGACCTTACCACCTGGCCCAATAACGGCACCAATCTGATTCGTATCAATCCGGATCACGGTAGCCCGTGGTGCGTGTGGCTTCAGATCGTCACGGACGGCGTCGATGCCTTTCGCCATTTCGCCGAGGATGTGCAAACGGCCACGGCGTGCCTGCTCCAGTGCCTGTGCAAGCACGTCATACGAAAGCCCGTCTACCTTCAGGTCCATCTGACAGGCGACAATGCCCTTTTCAGTACCCGTCACTTTGAAATCCATATCGCCGAGGTGATCTTCATCCCCCAGGATGTCGGACAACACGGCATATTTTTCCCCGTCTGAGATCAAACCCATCGCAATACCGGCAACGGGAGCTTTGATTTTGATACCGGCATCCATCAGTGCCATCGTTCCGGCGCAAACCGTCGCCATTGACGATGAGCCGTTCGATTCCAGAATATCCGAAACCACCCGAATCGTATACGGATTTTCGGCTTCCGGCGGCAGCACCTTCTTCAGCGAACGGTGAGCCAGGTTGCCATGACCAATCTCGCGCCGACCGGCACCCCGGTTAGGCTTCACTTCGCCCGTTGAGAAACCGGGGAAGTTATAATGCAACAGAAACTTGCTGTAGCCCTGGTACATCGCCTGATCGACAATCTGCTCGTCAACTTTTGTACCGAGCGTCACGGTCGTCAGCGACTGGGTTTCGCCCCGCGTAAACAGAGCCGACCCGTGCGGACCGGGCAGGTATCCGGCTTCGGCCAGAATAGGGCGGATTTCATCGAGTTGCCGACCGTCTAAGCGGGTGCGTTCGTCCAGTACCAGCCGGCGCGACGCTTCCCAGACTAAATCGCTGAAATACGTTTTCACTAAAGCCACGTTCACCTCACTGCCTTCGGGGAACGATGCCAGATAAGCTTCACGAACCTCCCGGAAGCCTTCGCTACGGTTCTTTTTGTTGGGATTCTGCTGACGCGCTACGTCATAAATTTTATCGTAGCAGGCCGCACGCACTGCTGCCCGTAACTCCTCATCGTGGGTTTCGTGGCTATACTGCCGCTTTTCGGTCTTGCCAACTTTGGCTTCGAGTTCTTTCTGAGCCTGACACTGTACTTTAATGGCTTCGTGGGCGACTTTTAGAGCGTCAATTACTTCGATCTCTGAACACTCGCTCATTTCGCCTTCCACCATGCAGATGTCGCGTTCGGTGGCCGCTACGATCAGGTCGAGCGTAGCCCGTTCGAGGTCGGCGGTTTTAGGATTGATGTGATATTCACCGTCGATTTTGGCGACGCGTACTTCGGAGATCGGGCCGTTGAATGGAATGTCGGAAACGGCCAGGGCTGCCGAAGCCGCCAAAGCTGCCAGCGCGTCGGGCTGTACCTCAGGGTCTGCTGAAATCAGCGTAATCATCACCTGAGTATCGGCGTGATAATCTTCGGGGAAAATAGGCCGCAGGGCACGGTCGACTAAGCGGCTGATCAGGATTTCGTGATCGCCCAGGCGACCTTCGCGCCGTTGGAAGCTGCCGGGGATGCGGCCTGCCGAGG
The DNA here is from genome assembly GCF_001988955.1 of Spirosoma montaniterrae. Classification (NCBI taxonomy): domain Bacteria; kingdom Pseudomonadati; phylum Bacteroidota; class Cytophagia; order Cytophagales; family Cytophagaceae; genus Spirosoma; species Spirosoma montaniterrae. The sequence goes on from NZ_CP014263.1 coordinate 1,817,548, forward strand.
CAAATTTCTCCTGATAATCAACGGATAAGGGCAAAAAATCGACCCCTTCTTTAGCTTCTTTACTGGATACGACCGTGGCTAACAGCATCGCGTTACCCAGTTTTACGACCACCGCCCCGTCGGCCTGACGGGCCAGTTTGCCGGTTTCGATGGTAATTTCCCGCCCGTCGGGCAGCGCAACGGATTGCGTGGTGATTTGAAACATATAACAGATTTTAACTTCGTCTTCTCGTACAGCTTTACTACCAACTCGTCACCGCAACAATCCTCTTTTTTTCAGGAACAAAACTCAAAAAATGAGGGAATCTACTCAACCGACGTGGCTGAATGGTAGATTCCCTTCGGGCATAAATGGCTTATTTACGCAGACCAAGTGCGGCAATAATAGCCCGGTAACGCATAATGTCTTTACGCTGAAGGTAATTCAGCAGACGACGGCGTTTACCGACTAATTTCAAAAGCCCCAGTTGTGTGCCGTAATCGTGCTTGTGTTTCTTCAGGTGGTCGGTCAGGTGACTGATCCGGTACGTGAACAGCGCGATCTGGGATTCGGCCGACCCGGTGTCCGTTGCACTTTTGGCAAAGCCCGAGGTGGAGAAGATCTCCTGCTTTTTTTCGGTCGTTAGATACATCTTCAGACAGCTAAAATGAATAAAAAATTAATTTGGGTGCAAAGGTAGTGAAAAACAGCGAACACTTAACAGCCAACAACCAACAGTTTTATCGAGAGTGCATCCGTCACTTAAGCCATATGCTTACTGTTGGCTGTTGACTGCTGGTTGATAGCTGTTTTCAGCCGCTCCCAGGCTATGATATACAGGTCTTTATCGAATAGACGCGAATCGTGACGGGCGCGTTGCATTAAAAACAAACCCACCGGGAATAAGACAATATTTGCCAGCCATGCACCCACCGGCACCCACACTAATCCATCTTTGGCGTATTTATCGCCTACAATGGTCAGAATGTAAAGGAAGATAAAGAAGACGATGGCAATCAGCACCGGTACGCCAAAACCGCCCTTTTTGATGATGGCCCCCATCGACGCGCCAATCAGAAACATGACAAAAATAGAGATCGACTGCGTGAACTTGTGGTGGCTTTCCAGCTCGTATTTCCAGACGGTTTTCTGCTTCTCATTCAGATAGGCTACGTTCGACGTGGCATAACTCAGCATATTCTGCGCCTGACTGAGCGCGAGTTGAGCCATGTCGCGTTCGGTCATTTTCTGCTTTGTCAGCAGCGAATCAATCCATTTGCCTTCCTTGATGGGTTTGGGTTTCTGCCCCTGATTCTGCTCGGTTTTGAACTGATAATTGTAATACTGCCGCGACGTGCTGGCAACGCTCAGGCTGGTTTGCCTGAAGTCTTTCTTCAGCGAGTCGGTCAGTGTCGATAATTCATTAAGGTTTTTCATGTACTCGTGGTACTCAAACTGGTTTTCGTCGGTGCGCTTCAACCCGAACGATTCCATGCTGATGACGAGTTTGTAATCCTTGAATCCGTTCCGAATAAACTGCCCGCCCTGCGTTCCGGTGCTGGCGTAATTCACAGTACTGTTGTCGGAATATTCCTGGTAATTGTTGCCGTTGAAGAGTTCAAAAACCAAATACGTCCGGTCTTTATCGGTATACATCCGCCCCGAATCGGCCAGAATAATCTCGCGGTTGCCCGTTTCGATACCATTGGTCGGGTGTTTGTAGATGACCAACCCCTTCAGCAAATCGCCGGTAGTGCTTTCTTTGGCGGCTTTGATTTTCTTGTCGACTTTAATGCTGTAGCCGGGCAGGTCGTTATAAAAAATACCTTCTTTAAGATTCAGGGCAGCTTTTGCCGTTTTAATGTCGTACAGCAGGCTATACCCTTTTAGATTGGCCCAGGGCGAGACTTCGTTGTTGAACCAGAATGAAAACGCGCTGATTAGCACCGCCACCACCAGCAGCGGACGCATGGCCCGCGTGAGCGAAATACCAGCACTTTTAAGAGCGGTTAGTTCAAAAAATTCGCCCAGATTTCCGAACGTCATCAGCGACGACAGCAGCACGGCGAGGGGGAGCGCGGTTGGAACGGTCAGCAGGGCAAAATAGAACAGCAATCGACCGAAGGTAGCCAGGTCGAGGTCTTTGGATACGAATTCTTCGATGTAGAACATCAGCAGCCGCATCAGAAAGATAAAGATGACAACGGCCAGCGTCAGGAAAAACGGCCCCCAAAAGGAGCCAAGTACTAATTTATCTATTTTCTTCATTCCAATGAATACGGTACGTTGGTGGTGCTGCCTTCTACTAAAACGCACCGCTGCCCACTATTCATTCCCGATTAACCATTTTTAACTGCCTACAATTTCTTTAAGCTTATCGATCAGGCCATCCCAAAGGTCCTGTAATTCTTCTTCGTCGGTTGTGCTGGAATAGTCGGTAACGCGCAAAAAAGTCGATTGTGTCAGTTCCGACTGATCGACCCGGAAATCGACGTAGTTATTATCATGCCCGTTTTCGCCGGTATCTAAAAACTCGAAGCGCACGCCTTTGTTCTGCCGCAGCGATACCTGCCGGGCAAAGTGGCTTTCATTGTCCCACTGAAAATCGAATCGTTGTTCGGGTAATGTATTGACTTTACTGGCAAACCACTGCGACAGCCCTGAGGCCGTACTGATGTACGGGAACAGCATTTTGGGGGATGCCCGCAGCTCATATTCGGCTACAAATTTTACTTTGTCCATAGTTATTCAACAGAAAAGCATCCGGCCCGTCACCGAATGGGGTATGGGCAAAGGTAAACGAATTTTTTCGCGAAAGTCAACGTATGATTTTGCATCGGCGGGAAAAATACGTACTTTTGTGGCATCAAACCCGGCGGGGTAGCTCAGATGGTTAGAGCGTAGGATTCATAACCCTAAGGTCGGCAGTTCGATCCTGCTCCCCGCTACTATAGTTGTCAGGCCGTTACCCACGTTGTGTGTAACGGTTTTTTTATGTGCAACCAACGCTTAGGAAAATGCCCGCTACCGAACAGCGCGCAATTCCTGCATCATCTCGACCAATGGTATCGCGGTAACATCTTTGGCAATTGGGTAACGCTCGCTGCCCGGATAAACCACAAACCGGCCCGTTGCACCAATGTCATCACAGCCTGAATAAAAACCTTTGGAGATTGAGGGGGTAAATGAACGTTTGATCTCGATAGCGTATAGCTGTTGTCGGTTTCGTTCGATAACGAGGTCAATCTCCGCACCCGCTGAGGTTCGGTAAAACCAGGGCGTAACACCGGATGGAAGACAGGTTAATAGGTTTTCTATCACGAACCCTTCCCAACTGGCCCCAGCGACCGGATGCCCCAATAGATCATCTAACGTTGTGAGGTTCAGCAACGCATGGGTAATGCCACTATCGCGGATGTAGACCTTTGGCACTTTGACTAATCGTTTCCCAATATTACCAGACCACGGACGCAATGTGCGGGTCAGCAACAGATCATCGAGCAGGTCAATATAGCGTTTGGTCGTTGGTATGCTAACGCCAAGAGCGGCCCCTACTTGCGCCATATTCAACTGCGTTCCCTGATTGTGAGCAAGCATTGTCCATAGAGAACGTAAGGTAGTGGCTGGAATACGTGGTCCAAACTGTGGCACATCCCGTTCCAGGTAGGTACTGATAAAGTTCAGCCGCCAGCGCAGGCTTGCGATGTCGGTTTTGGCTAAAAAGCTGTCAGGAAAGCCTCCACGCAGCCAAAGCCTGCTTTGATCACTCGTTGTTTGGGCGATGATTTCGGCAGCAGTTAACCCTGGCAGTTCTTTGTAGGCAATGCGTCCTGCCAAAGACTCAGATGCCTGCTTCAGCAAATCCAGCGATGCCGACCCCAAGATAAGAAACTGTCCGGTCTTAAAACCTTGCCTGCGTCGTCGGTCGATAACACCGCGTAGCACGGCAAATAACTCGGGTACGCGCTGAATTTCATCCAATATAATAAGCTGTCCCTGATGCAAATCGAAATAGGCTTCTGGTTCTTGCAGTTTGGCAAGATTGCTCGGACTTTCCAGGTCAAGATAAATCGGATCAGGGCTAACCGATGCGGCAATGTCCTGGGCCAACGTAGTTTTGCCCACCTGGCGAGGGCCAAGAACGGCAACGGCGGGGAACTCGTCCAAGAGTTGGGCGATTTCGAGTTGAGTATCGCGAAGTATCATCCTTGCAATTATAACACAAAATGTTATATTTACAAGGATAAATCAACAGTTTCAACGAAGAAACACCTTGTTCGCCAACGCGTGTAGTTGCTCATTTTGAGGAGAGATTACGTTCAAAAATTCACGGGCTGCGACGATACCGGCTCCGGAACCCGCTCGATCTTGCCGACGATAAACATGTACGACAACGCCCCGACCAGCCCCAACGCCCCGACAAACAGCAGCGCGGGCCGAAAATCGCCCCCTTTGGCCAAGTAGCCAATCACAATCGGCACCACAATCGACGCCAGATTGCCCATAAAATTAAACACGCCCCCCGTTAGGCCGATCAGCGGTTTGGGCGACAGCAGCGATACAAACACCCACGAAATCAGAGCCATGCCCGCGCCGAAAAACGCGAGGGCCATAAAGAAAATAATCAGTGCCGTATCGTTGGTGTAGTTGGCCCCTACAATGCTCACCGACAGCAACATACCGATAATAATGGGGGTTTTTCGGGCCACGCTCACCGACCGGCCCTGCTGCACGAGCCGGTCTGATACAAAGCCCGACAGCAGCAGTCCGACGCAGGCCGCCAGAAACGGCACAGAGGCCAAGTAGCCCGATTTGATAAAGTCAAGCCCCCGGTAAGTAACTAAATAGGTTGGAAACCAGGTCAGAAAAAACCAGAGCAGCGCGTTGACCGAGAACTGCCCGATATAGACGCCCCACAGCGTTCGGTTCGATAGTACGTGTTTCAGATTAGCCCACCGCCAGACGGTTGGTTTGGCCGGTTGCCGACCGCTGACCAGCCCGCCCCCGGCTTCGATATGCGTCAGTTCGGCTTCGTTCACACCCGGATGATCGAGCGGGTCGCGGTAGAACAGATACCAGATAACGCCCCAGACCAGCCCCACCAGCCCCGTTACGAAAAACAGCCCCGGCCAGCCTGCATACGCCTGTATCGTCACTAAAACGGGCGTCAGAAAGGCCAGCCCGATAAACTGCCCCGACACATACAGGGCGATGGCCGATGCCCGCTCGTTTTCGGGAAACCAGTTGGTAACGATTCGGTTGTTGATTGGATACGACGGAGCCTCGAACGTGCCGGTTGCGAGCCGCAGCGCGAACAGAGCCGCAAAACTGCGGGCAAACCCCTGCAAAACAGTGACCAATGACCAGCTTATCAGGCAAACGGCGTACAGCACACGCGGCACGAAACGGTCGGCCAGCAACCCGCCCGGAATTTGCAGCAGCGCATACGTCCAGCCGAAGGCCGAGAAGATATAGCCCAACTGCACCGACGTCAGATTGAGGTCTTTGCTTAGTGCGGCCCCGGCCACGGAGATATTGGTTCGGTCGATGTAGTTGATGACTACGTTGACAAACACCAACGCCAACATGCCATAACGAACGCGGGTTCTTTTCATATTGACAGTCAATCATTCTATCAGTCAATCACTCTATGACTCCGTTACTTCGCCGTCCAGCCGCCATCGACGGTGAGCATCGAGCCGATCATGTAGCTGGCCGCATCGCTGGCGAGGAAAATGGCGGCTCCCTGAATTTCACGCAGTTCGCCCCAGCGGCCCAGTGCTGTTGCACCCACCACAAACTTTTTACCCTCTTCGGTGTCAGCAATGGATACGTTCATATCGGTCAGGAAAGGTCCGGGGCAAATGGCGTTCACTGTGATATTGAATGGTGCCAGTTCCAGAGCGAGGGCGCGGGTCAGTTGCACCACGGCTCCTTTGCTGGCCGTATAAGGAGTGCGATTCGCCAGCCCCACCAGCCCCAGCGTACTGGCGAGATTGATGATCCGCCCCTGCCCTGCCTGTTTCATGTACGGCGTTACGGCCCGGCAACAGAGCCACGTGCCCGTCACGTTCACCGACATTACCTGGTTGAAATCGTCGGGGCTGAGTTCGTCAATTGGCCCCCGAATGTTGATACCGGCACTGTTAATCAGACTATCGATGCGCCCGTAAGTATCCATCGCTGCGGTGGCTGCGGCTGCGGCATCGGCAGGGTTGGTTACGTCGGCGGCAAAAGCAACGGCCTGTACGCCGAAATCCTGCCGGAGTTGGCTGGCAGCCCGTTCGCCCTCGGCAATGTTTCGATTCACGAGCATCAGGTTCGCGCCCGCCGAAGCCAGTCCAGCAGCCATTGCCAGGCCCAGCCCTTTGGAGCCGCCCGTAACGATAGCCGTTCGGCCAGTCAGGTTAAATTGGTTGATACCGGGTAGGGGTTGTTCTGTCATATCAAAGTCCTAATTTTTCGCGCCCGTAGGCCAGGCAAAGCCGAATGTTGCGATCTTCTGCGGCCAGCCGGTCGTTGGGGCTGCGTTGCATAACGGTGGGCAGGCCATCGGCAGGTTTATGCTGACGAACCAGGCGGAGCGTCCGGGCCAGGTCGCGCCCGCCCGTACCGGCTTCAGCCGTATCGGCAAACGTAGTCCAGTACTTATCGGTCAGGCAGGGAATAGTCAGTGGGTCGCGGGTAATCATTTCCAAACTGAACGTGACCGCCGGGTTGTGTTGCCGACACAGCGCAATCATAGCAGGCAGGTCTAAAATACCCTGCCCGAGCGGTACTTCCGACAGCCGGAACCCATCGGCGTATTCTTCCACGGCCATGTCTTTGATGTGTGTACTGACCACATACGGAGCCAGCGTTCGGACCATGTCCAGCGGGTCGTCGAGCAGGGCGACGTTATTCCCGAAATCGAGCGTAACGCCAATCCATTTGCTACTCAACTGCTTCATTACCAACGCCATTTCATGCGCCCGCCAGTCTTTGTGGTTTTCGACACCCAGGCGCATAGTATGCCGTTGCAGTATTGGCTCGACGGCCTGTAAAATGGCAACGGCGTTTTTCTGAAATGTTTGCCAGGCTTCCAGCGATGTAAAGGTTTCGTAGCGACGGCCCGGCGAACATACGGTTCGGACGATGCCAACACCAGCTTCTTTGGCCCGTACTAACTGCTGCTCGAAGGCAACCGTGTCGTCTGGTTTTTTAGGCAGGGCAATGGAGCCTTCGAGATACAGCCCCCATTTGTCGCATTTGTCGCGTATCTGCCGGGCAAAATCGCTGGTCCAGCCATCTACGCCTACCTGTATGCCACCCGCACCGAGTTCGTGGCAGTGGGTCAGCAGGTCGAGCGCGTTCGTAAAACGTGGATAAGCCGGACTGTCGGTTTTGGCCTGCCACCGCTGCCAGTACGAATGCACGACGATACCCATGCGCGTGGCGGGTGCCGGGCGGGCGAGTCCCGGCCACGACAGAGCCAGCGCACCAGCGGCTGTTTGGGCTAAAAAATGGCGTCTGTTCATCGAGGTGATTATAACCGAAAAGAGCAACGCCCCCGGCAAATACTCCTATATCGACTATCAAATTTGCGCTTCAGAAGAAAGTAAATCCTGCCCGTGTGCCGCTTACTTTGCCTAAACCATCCGCATGAGCAACCGTTTCGCGCAGCAAATCGCCATCGTCACCGGCGGAGCCGAAGGCATTGGCAAAGGTATTGCCCAACGGCTGGCTACTGAGGGGGCAACGGTAGCCCTGTTCGACCGTAACGGGCCGTTGCTCAGCCAAACCGTTGCCGAACTGACCGACCTGGGATTATCAGTGTCGGGATATACACTCGATATTTCGGACGAAGAACCGGTTGCCGAAGCCGTACAGGCGGTTTTAGACACGCATGGTCGCTTGGATATTATGGTCAACTCGGCGGGCATCGTCGGGCCGACCAATACCCGTATCACCGACTATTCAGCCGCTGATTTCGACCGGCTGTATGCCGTGAATCTGCGCGGGGCTTTTTTGATGACCAAGTGGGCAGTAAAGGCAATGGAGCCGCGCCAGTATGGGCGAATTTTGCACATGGCTTCCATTGCAGGCAAAGAAGGAAATCCGCTCATGGTTGGCTATTCGGCAACAAAAGCGGGGCTGATTGGCCTGATAAAAGGCATTGGAAAAGAGTATGCCGAAGCGGGTATTACCGTAAACGGCATGGCTCCCGCCGTAATCCGAACGGCTATGAACGCCAACACCGCCCCCGAACAGTTGGCCTATATGACGGCTAAAATACCCATGAGTCGTTTGGGTACGGTCGAGGAAGTAGCTGCTTTGGCTGCGTGGATCGTTTCGCCCGAAGCGAGCTTCACCACCGGCTTTATTTTCGACTTATCCGGTGGCCGGGCCACGTATTAGTTACGCGGCTACGCTACTGCCTTATAACGAAACTGCCTGACTTGCTGTAAGTCAGGCAGTTTCGACAAACAAAATGATGCGATTACTGAATCACAACGTTGAAATCGGTATCGAGGTCAGAGCTACCCGGCGTAGGGGTTCCGTTTTTGGTATTGGGCTGGTGCCGGAGCACAACTTTGAGTCGGCCACTGCCTGCTACACCCGTGCGCACCTGCGTGGCTAATCCGATGGGATACGGCCCCGGCGCGGGGTTAGTATCGCGGTCAGTTGCTGTAACGGTCATCGACGCGGGCGAGCCGGTAGCGGGCGTGAACGTGTAAACCAACAGGTGTTCGTTGGCTTCTTCGGCTACTTCTTTCGACACGTCGAGCGTAGGCGATTTGGTTTTGTCGAGCAGCGTAATCGAGCCGGTATAGGTTGTGTTGGCCCGCAGGTTGAGCGTGGCCCGGCTGAAATCGGCGGTGGTATGCAGGTTTTCGACCGTAGCCGTTACCGTCTGCACGGGCGTTGTCTGACTGGTAAGCGTCAGCGTAGCCGTAGTAATGGCTTCGTTATCATCGGTTGGGGCCGGGTCTTCTTCATCTCTATTACAGGCCGAGATCAGAACAGCCATAGAAAGAATCAACAACAGCGATTTACGAACGAGATTCATACGAATGAACATTTATTGTGAAACATCAGGTTGATAAAGATTTTTAGGATTCAGAATCATTCCAGACTAATTCGGTGCGGTTTTGCCCAAACGAGAGGGGTAGTTTCAGTTTGAGCATAACATTTCGGCCCGGCTCATCGGCGAAGTAGCGGAACCTGTCTAAATAATCGCGGTAGGCCCGGTTCAGCAGGTTTGTACCCGTCAGGATGAGGCTGATCGGCTGCCGGCCAATCCGCGACCTGAAACCCAGTTCAGCCCCGAAGAGCGTGTAGGCGGGTGGTGGCGGAGCAAAATCGCCGGTAAAGATGATCCGGCCCCCTTCTTCGCGTTGCGTCACGGTTGGCACCCGGTTCTGCCGAGACACGTACTGACTGCTCACGCTCACGTACATACCCGAAAATCGCCCCCGGTCAGGCAGGGTATAGCGCAGACCATTATCCGTTCGATTGGGCGGGATGTATACGAGATAATCGCGGTTGGTGTGGTCGTAGGCAAACAAAAGCGAGGTCTTCGACACCAGCGTAAGCCCTTCGGCGAGTTTGTAGCGCAGGGTAGCGTCGATACCCCGGAACGTAGCCCGTACCTGATTGTAGGTAAACGACGGAAACGCGCCCCGCTGCCGCACAATAGGCACTGAGTCGGGTTTGAGGTAGATGTAATTATTGATCCAGTTGTTATACAACGTCAGGTCGGCATAAAGCCGTTTGCCGGTGTACTCGACCGACAGGTTCAGGTTGCGGGCCTGTTCGGGCTGTAAATTCGGATTGCCGCGCTCGTAGGCTACGGCACTCTGGTGCAGGCCATTAGAATACAGATCGTTGACGTTTGGTGCCCGCCAGGCCGTGCCGAGGTTGCCCGTGATGGTCAGTTGTGGACTAAGTTGGTAGGTCACGCCGAATGAGCCGGTCAGGTTCTGCCATTGTCGGGTGGTATTGGTAACGGCGTTGGTGATTTCGTCCAGGAAAAAGGCCCGCAGCCAGCGGTAATCGTAGCGAATGCCACCCTCCACTGTCCAGTTGTTGTAGGCGTAACGCTGGAGAGCAAACAGCCCCGCCCCGTAATTGCGGTAATTGGGAATCAGAAACAGGAATTTCCGAACGTTGCCCTGCGTAATGCCGTTGGCCCCAACGCTGCCCGAAAACTGCCCGCCATTAGCTGTTTTTACGGGTTTCTGCTCCCAGATCAGGTCGGCAGTCTGCGTTACTAATTTCAGATACAGTTCGGGGTCGGTTACGCGGCTGAACGACAAAAAGTCATATTCACGCCGAACGTTCTGCTGCCGCCCATAGGTAAACGTCAGATTCCCCAGCCGGTCGGAGCGCAGGAAAGCCCGCAGCCGCAGCAAGCCGTGCTGTACGTGCTGATAAGGTCGGTCGAGGGCGTAGGAGAAGCCGGGTTGTCGCAGCGGTTCGGGCCGGGCAATAGCCGCGTAAAAATCAGACAAACTCCCTACCTGCGCTCCCGTGAACAACCCTACTTTGGTATTAAACTGGCTGTAAAACAGATCGATACCCGCCGTTCCGCCTGTGCGCAGTGAGCGGGTGTAAGCTACTGCGCCCGAAAAATTAGTTTCGTGGTAGCTGCTGTTTTCGAGGAAATAATTGGGTGTCCGGGCGTATCCAACCCGTTTGAGCGTACTCTGTACCCGCCAGCTCAGGCCGGTCAGGTTGCCACCAACTGCCTGTTCGAGCAGTGCCGACGCCGTTCCCTGCCGCCCGTTGGTGCCACCCACAACGTTTATCTCGCCCCCCAGGCCGGGGGTTGTGGGCATAGGTTTTGGCTCTACCAGAATAACCCCGCCGATGGCGTCGGAGCCGTAGCGAATACTGGCCGCGCCTTTGATAACTGTGATACGCGAGGCCAGAAACGGGTCGATCATGGGCGCGTGTTCGCTGCCCCACTGCTGATCTTCCTGCCGAACCCCATTGTTGAGCGTCAGAATCCGGTTGCTGTACAACCCATGAATCACTGGCTTCGAAATGCTCGGCCCGGTCTGCACTGAATACAGCCCCGGCAGCGTTTTCAGACTCTCGCCCAGCGACAGCCCCCGCGATGCGTCGAGCGCGTGGCCGCTTAGTTCGGCCTGTGTTTGCAAAAGCTGTTTTGCTTCGGAGCGGTGTTCCGTAACAGTTATTTCCTGCAACGTCTGGCTATCGGGCCTTAGTTGTGCGGGCGATACAATCTGGGCCAGATCAGTTTGAATCGTTACAATCTGCTCAATGGGCTTGTAGCCAATCGATTGATAGACAAGCGTATATTTCCCCCTGCAAAGCGTTGACAGGCGAAATGTGCCGGTCGTATCGGCCACGGCACCGATGCTCAGTTCACGAACATAGACGGTGGCACCGGGCAAAGGCTGACGTGTCGTTTGGGCCAGAATCTGGCCTGTCAGTACGGTTGAGCAGGGTGTCTGGGCATGAATAGCTGCGCTTGCCCACAGGCACAGCCCAACTGCGATTCCCCTTTTTAGCCAACCGTTCTGCATCAATGCTTTTTGTTCCCACCAGATTTCTACGAAAAGGGAACCTATTTCATGCAACAATGTTGCAAAATTACAAAAAGCCGCAGTAGAAAGCTATATGTCGCGGTAAAATAAGGCACAAAAAAGCCGCTCCTGAACGGGAACGGCTGGCTATCAGACTAATGAGTTCGTCACATGTTATGACGTTTGTACCAGTCTTTGTTAATCTCACGGTCATCTTTCTGAATGCCGCGCAGGAACCATAAAATAATTCCCGCCATCGTGAGTAAGCCGCTAACGCCCACTATCTGTCCGATTATCAGTTCATTCATGGTTCTGTCCGATTAAGGTCATTAATAAGTTTATAAATAACTTTATGTTTTTGGCGCAAAACGGCAATGATAGCAGCCGAAACAATTATCCCCGTAAGAATAACTAAACCATCAAGCCAGTTTACATTATTCACAAATCTTACAAAGATAGTCGTCGTCCCAGAAGCGACTAATAAAAACAAAGTGGCTAATTGTTTGAAAAACTCAGTCTCAAACTTAATCCGTTCTTTAATGTAATCAGGTTTATCGACGGTGGGTTCCATATTCGCCCGGCAATATAACGCAAAAAGCCGTCTTTGCGTTTAGGAAAAATGACCGTAAACCCCCGTGCCTTCAGGCCGGGGATATAAGGTCAGCCTGTCAGGGCAAACTATATTAACCGAAAACAAGGGTAGTCCTGAACTAAACTTATAGAGTCTGAATTACATCTATAACCATGCTCAGGGCTTACAGATACTGCATATTGCCGGACGACCAACAGAAAAGCCAACTGGCGCAGATGTTTGGCTGTACTCGTTTTGTGTATAATCTGGGCTTGGAAACCAAGATTTCAGCCTACAAACAGTATGGCAAAACACTCAACTATTTTGAGTTGAACAAGCAGCTCACCGACCTCAAAGCCGGTACGCAGTGGTTGAGCGATTGCCCCTCGCAGGCGTTACAGATGGCCCTTCGCAATCTGGACAATGCTTACACCGCTTTCTTCAAAGGGGCGGGTTTCCCTAAGTTCAAAAGCAAGCGGGGTAAGCAGTCGTTTCAGTTGCCACAGGGCGTAAAGGTTGACCTTGAAAACGGGAAAGTGTTTCTGCCTAAACTCAAATGGGTTGATTGTGTATTCAGCCGTGCGTTTACAGGCAACATCAAAACCGTTACTGTGAGCCGGGTTCCCTCCGGCAAGCATTACATTTCCTTTCTGATTGACACTCAACAGTCTAAGCCCATCAGGCAACCTATCAGCCGAGACACCGCAGTAGGTATCGACCTCGGTGTTAAGACGTTTGCTACTTTGTCGGATGGTCAAGTATTGGCCAATCACAAATTTTTGGGCAAGTCGCTCAACCGCCTTCGTGTCGAACAACGCACGTTGGCGCGTCGATTTAAGAAGGGGCGGTCCGGCGATCCGGCTAAAGAGCAGTCGAAGAATTGGCACAAGCAAAAGTTGGTTGTTGCCAAACTTCACGAAACCATTACCAACCAGCGTCGGGATTTTCTGCACAAAGCCTCAACTCAGATAATCAAGGAGTATGATACGGTGTGTCTGGAAACGCTCAACACGTCGGGTATGATGCAGAACCGCAAGCTGAGCCGGGCCATTGGTGAGATGGGCTGGGCCGAGTTCAACCAGATGTTGGACTACAAAGCCGACTGGTACGGCAAGAACATCCTGCGCATCGGTCGCTTTGCACCAAGTTCACGAATCTGTTCGATATGCGGTTGGCATAACAAGGCATTAACGTTGTCAGACCGTGTTTGGACGTGTGCGAACGGTCATACGGTGGAGCGTGACCAGAACGCGGCTCTGAATATTTTGGACTTTGGGCTGAGGACTCAGCCTTTACTCGGTAACGTAAGGCAAGTAGCCTAAGCGTTGGGTAAGAATCCCCCTGCTTTAGTAGGGGGAGTGTCAATGGAGTACGTCAAAAACCAACTCGCGCAGAATGTCGCCCTCGGTGAGCGTGGGGGTATCGATGCCTTTGCTGCGGGCATCGGCCCGGCGAATGGCATGGATGATGTCGGCAACTTTGGGCAGTGGAAACGTGCGGGCCGCCGACAGATAATCTTTCACAAAAAACGGGCTTACACCCAGGAGCGGAGCCAGCCCTTTCTCCGACTGATCGGGCGAATGTTGCACTAAGATTACTTTGCTGAAATAGCCGAACAACTGCGCCAGAATCACGACTAACGGGTTGTCTTTCGGATTGCGGGCGAAATAGTCGACAATGCGGTTAGCCTTTACCACATCGCGGGCTACGAGTGCTTTCTGCAACTCGAATACGTTGTACTCTTTACTGATACCCACCAACCGTTCGACCGTGGCGGCTGAAATTTCTTCGCCTACGTGCAGGTTAATCAGGATTTTGTCGATTTCGCCCGCCAGCCGTTTCAGGTCGTTGCCAATGTGGTCGGCTAAGAGCTGGCAGGCTTTGGGCGATACTTTGGCCCCCTGTTCGCGGCAGTACTCTCCTACCCAATCGGGCACTTTATTATCGTACAATTTCTTAACAGCCAGCAGCTTGCCCTTGGCACCGAAGGCTTTCACCCAAGCTTTGCGCTCGTCTAAGCCTGGCTTGCCATCTTCTTTCACGTGGCACAGCATCAGGATAGTACTGGGCAGCGGATTCAGGGCGTAATCTTCGAGTAGTGTCTGCGCCGACTTGTCGTTGATACCCGCCAATTGCTGGGCTTCTTTCACTAATACCAGTTGCCGTTCGGCCATGAACGGATACCGACGGGCGTAGTTCAGCACCGCACCGACGTCGGCGTCTTTACCAAACAGTACGAACTGGTTAAAGCCACGCTCGGCCACGGGCACGGCTACTTTTTCGAGTTCGTCGGCGATGCGGTCGAGGTAAAACGGCTCATCGCCGTGAATGAGATAAACGGGCGCAATCCGCTTGTTGCGGATGTCTTTCAGCAGAGAATCAACGGCGGCAATCAACTGATTTACGAAGTACGATGTACGATTTAACGACCAGCAATGTCTTAACTGGCCTCAAATATCGCACGTTGCTGTCTCACTTCGTAATTTGTAGTGTGCCCTTCGTATATCTTCAGCGGTCTGGCCGGGGCCGTCGTGTCGCCAGCCGGGTGGTTTGTAAAGATACCGAAGCTTATCGGGCCAGCGGTCGGCAGATTGCATTTGCAGCCAGAGCCAGCGAAACCCCGCCACCTGCACCCGCATCGGATTGTACGTATTGATGTTGGTAATCAGGCCATAATCAGGTTCCTCTTCCTCGCGCTGGTAAGTGCCGAACAGTTTATCCCACACCACCAGCACCTGCCCGTAGTTGCGGTCGAGGTAGTGGGGATTGGTGCCGTGGTGGACGCGATGATTCGACGGAGTTTCGAGAATATGCTCGAAAAAGCCCATCTTTTTAACCAGACGCGTGTGATTAAAAATACCGAACAGGCTGGTCAGGATATTGATCACCACCATCTGAAACGGCGATACACCCAGCAAGGGCATCAGGGCGTAGAAAGGTGCCTGCTGCGCTTCGTCTAAGAACGTTCCCCGTGCGGCTACCGTAAAGTTAAACTCCCGCGAGGAGTGATGAACGGAATGAAAGGCCCATAACAACCCCGTGCGGTGCGAAAGCCAGTGATTGGCGTAGTAGATGAAATCGTGCAGCAGAAAGGCCAGCAGCCAGCCCCAGCCCGTTTCGGGCAGCGTAAACAACCGCCATTCGCTGTATATATAATAAAAGACGGCAAACGGCAGCAGCACCCCCGAAACAACCGAAAACACCATGTTCATCGACGATATGGCCACGTTGCTCCAGGCGTCGCGCCCGTTCCATTCGTCCCGATGCCGATACATGTACACCGCCCATTCGCCAACAATCATCAGCACGTAGAGTGGCAACATGACCCGGAAAAAGATCGACCCATCGTTCACCATACCGCGCAGGCTACCCAGCCAGTTTCCGACTGCGTCCAGGATAATGTTTATGTCGTCTTGAATGATGTCCATGCGCGCTGTAATCAAAAAAATGTAATATTATACAGCTTTTAGGCTAATTCCCTTCAAATTTTTTAAGAAATGACGCACCCGCTCCTCGCCTACTTCGCGCAATTCATTCCGCTATCGCCGGTAATCGAAGACGCCGTAGCAGCCAGTTTCATGCATCAGTCGCTGAAACGGGGCGATTATCTGCTGGAAGCCGGGCAAACGGCCAGCTACGCGCATTTCGTTGTGTCGGGGGCGTTGCGTGTGTTTACCCACACAGAACGGGCTGACATTACCATCTGGCTCGGCCTGGCCGGATCGATGGTGGTGTCGCTACCGAGTTTTATTGAGCGTAAACCCAGCCCTGAATGGATTCAGGCCATTGACGATACCCGCGTTTATTCGGTTCACTACAACGCGCTGCAACAACTCTACGACGCCCATCCCGAACTCGACCGGCTGGGGCGGTTGCTCATCGAACGTTACGCCATTCAGTTGCGTGAACATGGCTTTTCGCTCCGCTGCCATACCACCACCGAACGCTACGAAAACCTGCTTCGACAACGCCCTGAACTTTTCGAGCAGGTGCCACTTACCCACATCGCATCGTTTCTGGGCATGACCCCGCAAGCCATGAGTTTGGCGCGGGCTAAACGCTAAGCCGCTGCTTTACAGCCTCGATGTGCGCCACCAACGCCGGCCAGTAGTGCGCGAATCGGTCGCCAATGGCCGTATAATGCGTCTCCAAATCAATAATGGCCGTATCTAACCCCGATGCAAAGGCGGTTCGGCGCGACAATCCTTTCAGTGACCGGTCGATACCTTCGAGCGTTTGATAGTTGGTTAACCAGTTTTGCCGGATCATATAGTCGGCCATGTGGGTGGCTCCGGCGGGCAGGCGGTGCTGGTTTGTTTGCACAACGTCGTAAAAATACGGCACAAACTCAAGCAGCGAGTCAGTCGTAAAAAATTGGAAATCAGCCGCTAAGTAGTGATCAAAAAAAATATCGACGGCGGCACCGGCGTATTTGTGGCAGCGCGGGCGAAGGATGTCGCGGATGGCGGCTACGTCGGGATGGGCGTCGGTAAAGCTGTCGATGGCCCGATGGAGCCGAACGCCTGCCAGTTCGCCTGAAGTCAGGCCGTGGCGCGGGTGAGCCGGATCGCCTTTGATGAAATCGCCGATAAAGTTACCGATCATCAGCCCCTCGTCGCGGCCCGACAGCCAGGCGTGTGCCAGCAAATTCATGGCACCGTCGGCAGGGCCGCTTTTCGGGGAATGGGCGGTTCGGAGTGCAGCACAAAGCCATCGCTCGGCACGTAACGGTCTACTTTTACGCCAAAACGGCGCAAAAAATCAACACCTTCGTCGGAGCCAATGCCTTTGTATTCAGCGTAAGAATGGAGGTAGATGACATGGGCAATTTTCATGCTGTAGATAATCCGGGCGCAGGCAATGCAGGGCGACAGTGTTACGTAGATAGTAGCCCCCTCTATCTCCGAACCGTTTTTAGCTGCATACAAAATGGCATTTTCTTCGGCGTGCAGAGCCAGCGAACAGGAGCCTTTCGAATCGCGCGGGCAACCTACGCCGGGAAATTCGTCGTCGCAGTTGTGCGTACCGGCGGGTGGGCCGTTGTAGCCGATGCTAATGATGCGGGTGTCGCGGGTCAGTACGGCCCCCACCTGCGCCTTTATGCAGTGCGACCGTTTGGCCAGGTTAACGGCCAGTTCCATAAAAATATCGTCGAAGCGGGGGCGAGACATGTCTGAACCAGGATTAGCCAGGATTATCAAGATTAAACAAGATTGGGCTGGCGCGTCACAAAAATCCTGATTAATCTGGAAAATCAAGATAATCCTGGTTCAGAATCCTGTTTAATCTGGAAAATCCCGACTAATCCTGGTTCAGACATCCGGTTCAGACCGATTCGGCACCCAAAAACCGGCATTCAGCAAGATAAATTTCGTAGCCATAGCTGGTGGCGGCAACTTTGAACCATCAATTAGACGCATGGTCAACCACTATGAAATCGCTCCTACTTTCTATACTTATCGTCAGTGCAGCCAGCGCATTCGCTCAGGGTCCGGGTGGCCCCGGCGGGTTTGGTGCGCCGACGGACGAACGGTCCCGGCGTAACTCAGCCGTTGTCGATGCTGAGCCTACGCCACGCGGCAATGGCAAAATTTCGGGCGTTCTGATCGACTCCACCAGCCAGAAACCCGTCGAATTTGCCACGGTTGCCCTGCTTAATTCCCAAACCAACAAACCTATCGATGGTACTACCAGCGACGATAAGGGCAAGTTTAGCCTCACCAAACTCGCACCCGGTCAGTATCGGCTGCTGTATTCGTTTATTGGCTATAAAGACAAACGCTCGGCTCTCGTTACCATTGAAAAAGGCACCGAACTAAACGTCGGCTCGGTGACACTCGCGCCCGACGTGCGCACGCTCAGCGAAGTAAACGTAGTGGGTCAGGCGGCCATCATCGAAGAAAAAGTAGACCGTCTGGTGTACAACGCCGACAAAGATATTGCCGCCAAAGGGGGCGACGCCACCGAAATCATGCGAAAAGTACCGATGCTATCGGTCGACCTCGATGGCAACGTAAGTCTGCGCGGCAGCAGCAATGTAACGGTGCTGATCAACAATAAGCCCAGCACAATTATGGCGCAAAGTGTGGCCGATGCGTTGCGCCAGATTCCGGCTGATATGATTAAGACCGTAGAGGTAATTACCAGCCCATCAGCCAAATACGACGCCGAAGGCTCAGCCGGAATCATCAACATCGTCACCAAAAAAACAACGTTGCAGGGCATGACCCTCGACCTGAACACGGCTGCGGGCAACCGGGGGTCGATGCTGGGGCTGAACGGCAACTACCGCACTGGCAAGATGGGCTTTTCGCTCAGCGGGTTTGGCCGGGCCGAATACAACGTGCGGGGCGCGTTTGAAAACGAACAAACGACGGCCTCGCCCACGGGCAACGTTCGCACCCTGCAAACGGCCAGTACGCTCAACCAGCGGCTGCATGGCAACTACCAATTCGGCTGGGATTACGACATCGACAAAAATACCTCGCTCACGGCCAGCGTACGCTACGGGGCCAGAAATGGCATCATCAACCAGAGCAACCTGCTTACACAGACGTTTTTACCGACGAGCCTTTCGCCCCTGCTCAACAACCGGAACGTGAAAACCACCGACCTGTCGGGCACGGTCGATGCCAACGTGACGTACACGAAAATCTACAAGCCGCAGCAGGAATTCAGCATTCTGGCTCTGTACAGCCGCAATGACCGCACCAATGATTTCGTGGCCGACATTCTGGGCGGTACTGACTTCCAGACGATTACGGCCCGGCAGAAAAACCTCAACCCCAGCTACAACCAGGAATCGACCCTGCAAATCGACTATCAGACACCCATCGGCAAAAACCAGTTGATCGAGTTTGGCGGGAAGGGCATTCTCCGGCAGGTGAACAGCGAATTTCAGTACCTGACGGCCACGGGTGCCAACGGCCCGTTCGTGACCGACGACAGCCGCCCGGCCAATACGCTGAACTATGACCAGGAAATTGCGGCCACGTATTTTTCCTACACGCTGTCGACCAAACAAAAGTATACCATCAAGGCGGGTGCCCGCTACGAATACACATTCATCAATGCCCGCTTCTCCAACGAAGCCAACGGCCCGGCGGCTTCCATTCCGAACTACGGTGTATTTGTGCCAAGCATCAACGTGTCGAAAAATCTCGGTGGTGGCAAAATCGTCAAAGTAGCCTATAACCGACGGGTACAGCGTCCGGGCATTCAGTTTCTGAACCCTAACCTGAACGCAGCCAACCCCACCAACATCAGCGTTGGCAACCCGTACCTCGCCCCCGAACTGACCGATAATATTGAGTTGGGGACAAGTGCGAACATTAAAGGGCTGTATATCAACGCTTCACTCTTTGCCCGGCGCACCAACAACTCGATCACGGCAGTTCGCGACACGGCTACGCAGGCTTTTGGCGACGCAGCGAACCCGGTTTTACAGCAGGTCATTCGGACCACGTTTCAGAACGTAGGCCGCGAAGAGGCTGTGGGGCTAAACCTCTTCGCCAACGGCACACTGTTTTCAAAATGGCAGATTGGCGGGGGAGTCGACGTGTTCCGGGTCAGTTTGACCAATAATAATCCGAATCCGATTTATTCGGCTTCCAATTCGGGATGGGTAGTGGCCGGGCGTATGATGAGCAGCCTGACACTCAAAAAAGGCTGGGGCGTTCAGGCATTCGGGGGCATACGCGGGCGGCAGGTACAGTTGCAGGGCTATCAAACGCCGATGTATTTCTACAGCCTCGGCGTTCGGCACGATTTCAACCAGAAGAAAGGCAGCATCGGATTAGCCGCCGAAAACTTCTTCAACCACCCGTTTGTGCAAACCACCGAACTGCGCTCGCCCATTCTGAGCCAAAGCAGCCGCAACAGTTTCTATAATGCTGGTGTGCGGGTAACGTTCAGCTATAAAATTGGCAAAATGAGCTTCGACGCTCCGCAGAAAAGACGCAAGTCGATTGAAAACGACGACGTGAAAGGCGAAGGCGGTGGCGGCAACGATGGTCAGCAGCAGGCGGCCCCGTCGGGTGGCGGTGGACGGCCACGGTCATAAAACATGTATTAGATAGGTTGACGGGTAAACCCTTTCGCTTTGCGGGAGGGTTTCCTTTTATACTTGACAATCAGTTATCTATTGTTATCAGGCTGCAACGAATCCCGCCCTTTTCACGTACCGATAGTAAGAACGGGCTGGCAAATGGTCTCTTACGAGGAAGTTCTATTACTTTTTTTGGTTTACGATAAAGAGGTAAACCTAATTGACTACGTGCGGGTTACGTCAGCAATCACGGTAGGTTCAAAGGCTGCATGAAACACACGCTACGCCTTCTCTTTCTGGTTTCGGTATGGCTTCTGTACGCGTTGGCTCCGGCCTCGGCGCAGTCCGGCTATACCATTTCGGGCCGCGTGACCGATGCCGCTACGGGCGAAGGGCTTCCGTTCGCCAGCATTGCAGCGAAGGGCGTTACCACCGGCACCACCGCCGACGTGGAGGGGCGGTATACGCTCCGGCTCCGGCAACGGGCCGACTCGCTGCTGGTGCAAAGTCTGGGCTATCAGACAGGCCGCTACGCCATTGCTAACCAATCGAGCCAAACAATTAACGCCCGGCTGCTTTCAGCGGCAACGCGTTTGCAGGAAGTAAAAGTCTATGCCAAAGGGGGCGACCCGGCGTACCGCATCATGCGCGAAGCCATCCGGCGGAGCGATCAGTTTAACCCGGCCCGGATGCCCGCCTATCAGTACGACAGCTACACCAAGATTGAAGGTTATATCAATAATTTTTCGCAGAAACGCCGGAATCAGAAACGGCCCGGTCCGGTTGGGCGGCTGCTTGGCAAGCTGCCCGCCATTACCGACGAGAACGGGCAACCCGCAGTGCCGGTGTTTATTTCCGAAACGTTTTCGGCGTTTTTCGCCCGCACGAAGCCCGATAAAACCAAAGAGCAGGTGCTGAAATCGCACGTTACGGGGGTGGGCGTTAGCGATGGCGGGCTGATTGCACAGCTTACGGGCGCGTCGTTTCAGCAATATAATTTTTACCGCAACTCGCTGCTGATTTTGCAGAAAGACATTCCCTCGCCCGTTGGAGCGCAATGGGAAACGGTATATACGTTCCGGCTGAAAGATACGGTGCTGCTGGGCACAACTCCCTGCTACGAAATCGACTTCACACCCAAACGTGCCAGCGATCTGGCGTTTTCGGGTACGGTCTGGATCGATACGCTGCAACTGGGCCTGTCGCAAATCGACGCGCTGGTGGAGAAACGGGCCAATATCAATTTTGTAGACGAACTGCGAATCGAGCAGGAATGGGAGTTACTGGCATCGGGCGTCCGGTTTCCGACGCAGACGCGCGTTATGATCGACTCCGATGAACCAACGCCCCGTGCGCCCGGCGTGCTGGTCCGGTTTCTGACGTCGGCCAGCAATGTGGCGAAAACCGAACCCAAGGAAGTCGGCTTTTACAACCCATCCATCGAACTCGCCGACGATTACCGAAAAACCGATTCCACGTTCTGGCAGCGGGTTCGGCCCGCGTCGCTGGGAGCCAGCGAGTGGCAGGCCATGCGCGTCGTTGATTCGGTGCGTAACGTGCCGTTTATGAAAGTGGCCGGGGAAGTTATCAGGCTGGGCGTGCTGGGCTACAAGCCGCTGGGCAAACTGAATGTCGATCTGGGGCCGCTCTTGTATTCGTATGCCAACAACAACATAGAGGGTCATCGGTTTCGGCTGGGGCTACGTACCAACACCGGTTTCAGCCGCAAATGGCTGCTGAGTGGCTACGTGGCTTACGGTACGCTGGACCGGCAGCTAAAGTACAGTGCCAGTGCCGAATACATTCTGAACCGCAAACCCTGGACGGTCATCGGCGTTCGGCGCAGCCACGACCTCGAACGGGTGGGCATTTCGGCAGATAACATCGGCGGCAACTCGTTTTTCGCGGCCTATTCGCGTTTCGGCACCATCCGGCGACCCTATTTTCAGGATGAACGACTGGTGTATTTCCAGCGCGAGTTGGGCCGGGGTTTTACGCAAACGCTGGCACTCCGCAACCGCAGCTTCGACCCACTGTTCTCATTTGCGTACCTCCCTCCCGCTGGTGATATCGACCAGACGATTCGCAGCGCGTATAAGCTGACGGAATTTATTTCCGAAACCCGATTCGCTCCTGACGAGGTGATGTTACAGAACGACAACGTACGCGTTAGTGCCGGAGCCGTTCGGAAACCCATTTATACGTTTCGCTACGCCGTCGGGCTGCGGCACGTGCTGGGTAGCGATTTCACCTACCACCGCCTGTCGGCCAGCATGAAACATTCATTCCGAATGGGCGTGCTGGGCCGGACCTATTACACGCTGAACGCGGGTATCATTCCATCGACGGTGCCCTACCCGCTGCTGTACACTCCCCTCGGCAACGAATCGTCGTTCTACGTCGGCAACGCGTTCAACATGATGAACTTCTTCGAGTTCGTCTGCGACCGCTGGGCAACGGTGCAGGTCGAACACAACTTTAACGGGCTGTTGTTCAACCGAATACCGCTGTTGCGTAGGCTGAAATGGCGCGAACTCGTCACGGGGAAAGTGCTGGAGGGCAACGTATCGACCAGCAACATGGCTCTGATTCCGGCTACCAACGCAACCGGGCAGGCTGTTGACGGTTTCCAGTCGCTGAGTCGCGTCCCTTACGTGGAAGTGGGGTATGGCATCGATAACATTTTTAAAGTCCTGCGCGTCGATGCCATCCACCGCTTGACCTACCGCAACAACATCAGCCCGGCAGGTATTCCCGTCACGCCGTTTGCCATTAAAGTATCAGGTTGGCTGGCGTTTTAGGTTAGAAGGGTAAAGAGGGTTGGAAGGGGGTAAGGGGTAAGGTTGGAAAGGTCATTGGTATTAGTAAAACCTCTTCACCTTTACCCCTTCTAACCTTACCCCTTTACCCCTTACACCCTTCTAACCTTATACCTTTTACCCTTCCCCCTGAAATCTCGCCAGCACCTCGTCTACGGTCAGGGTTTCGAGCGACGGGGCTACCAGATCGGCCTGCGTCAGCACGTCGGGTGAGCCGAGGCCCACAACGTACATACCACCCCGTTTGCCCGCTTCTACGCCCGCTACGGCATCTTCAAACACCACGCACTCGGCTGGGCTAACCTCAAGTTCGGCAGCACCTTTGGTGAACACCTCCGGATCAGGTTTGCCTTTGCTGATTTTATTGCCGTCGATGATGGCGTCGAATACATTGTTCATACCAATGCGTTCCAGAATCAGCGGGGCGTTTTTACTAACCGAACCAAGTGCCGTTTGCAAACCGGCTTTGCGCACCTGCGAAAAGAAATTCGGTACGCCGGGCAAAATATCGTCGGAGGTCATGCGACTCACCAATTCGAGATACCACTCATTTTTCTGGGTTGCCAGTTCAGTTTTCCGGGCCTCCGACAGGGTCAGGCCACCGTGGGCCAGGATGATATCGAGCGAATCGGTTCGGCTAACCCCTTTCAGCCGCTCGTTGAATTCTTCCGAAATATCGAATCCCAACTCGTTTGCCAGCCGACGCCAGGCTTGATAATGATAAATGGCCGTGTCGACGATTACGCCGTCGAGATCAAACAGAAACGCCTTAATGGGCATAATTACTCGTTTTTCAGGTTATACGAGTGGCAAAAATACGGGTTTGGTTCGGCTTTCCGGCAGCCTTCATAAATCAGCTATTAACTGGTTTAGCTGAGTCGTAGTTACGGTTGTTCCAACTATCTTGCCAATCACCCGGCGTTGCCTGAAGGCCAGCACGGTTGTTATAGCGTCGGGGTGAATGTTGTAAAGAAAAGTGCTGGCTTTATCGTTTGGCCCCGGCACGTACAGCACCGATACATCGCGCAAACCGGCCTGCAAGGCGAAAGCTTTAAGTTTTGGTTTTATCATCGGCAGAAGCGTTCGGTCAGAATTCGTGTAGATAATAAAAGCTTTAAATGCCTGCGCCCCACGTTGCCGACTTACCTGCTCCAACCGTCGGGCGTTTTGAAGGGCCTGCTCGGAGGTCAAATCCGACGTCCAGACCATTAGCCCCTGCCGCTTTCCGTAAGCACACATCGGGCAGGTGCGTTTATCCTGGTCAGGCCCCCAAACGTGCTGCGGATCGAAAGCTGGGCAATCATCGCCCACGCGTAGGCCCGACTGGTCCGGTACTCTGTCGAACTGTGGCAGCAACACAATATCACGCTGCCCCACCAGCAGACCATCTTTGTGCAGGAGTGCGACACCGCCGTAGCGCAGAAAACCTTCCGTTTGCTCAACCTTATACCAATACGAATCGGTCACGAGCGGATCGTTTTGAAACACAAAATCGCTTAGGTAATAACAGCTACGTTGTGAAGGCGCATTTACGTAGAAATGAATATGCGCCGGAATGTTTTGGCCCGGATAGGCTCCGGGCCTGATGGTATTGATTTCGTAGCGGCCCCGGTCGTCAGTGCGGAGCCAGCCCCGGCAGTATCCGTGCCACCACGCATGACTGGTGCGGGGTTCGGTGCCAAGTTTGGCGTAGTAACCCTGCGCATTGGTATGGTAAAAATATATGGCTGTGTTTGAAGAAGGCGTTTTACCATCCGATTCGTAGACTGTACCTGAAATGCGCAGGGGTTGGCCTTTGGCCGAATCGGGAGCTAGCCGGGTTTGCCAATGACGGGATTTTGTTTCGTCGAACACGCAGCAGTCGCAGGTGGGCGGATCGTTGGTACGAGCCACAGATGAAGCAACGTTAGCCGGTTGCGTGGCTGATTGACAGGCCATCAGCACCAGAAGCAGAAGCAGAGCGGGTGAAAACATGTGATTTGACGTTTTTCGCAAATCAGCTTTTTATTACCAACTCAGGCAAAAAAAGTAGAGCAACGACGCTGAAAATAGATGAACCGTTCGGGGTCATTGGTCGATTCTCGCGGTTGTTCATCGATTTTGTTACCCGATTCAGTCAGACCTCTGTAATTTTAACCGACTTACACTCAAGCCATGCAACTGACTTATTCTGCGTTTAAACGACCTGTGTTTTCGGCCATGTGGCTACTCTGGATTGCCATTACGGTGCTGTTTCTATATGAACGCACGTACCTGATTCAAAAAGCCGGATTGCCGTACTTTGTGCAATGTGCGGTGATACGGGTGGGTCTATTGTTGCTTCTCTGCCAAATTCACCTACGGGTGCTGGTTGCTGGTTTTCTGGCTCATCGGCGGTTTCTGGCATATGGCGTACTAACGGCCCTGAGCATCGTGGCTTATCTGCTACTGCAAGGGGCGTATGATCGTTATTTGTTTGGGTTTGTTATCGGCGATCAGCAGAGGCAGGGCTGGCTATCCAATACCCCCTACAACACCGTGTCTACTATATGGTATCTATTAATCACCTACCTCATTCAGCGCGGAATGACTCTGGCAGTTCGACCCCAAATTACCACGCCCCCACCTACAGTTTCATCTGATATAGTCTTAGATGCTTTCAACATTAAAACTGGTACTACTCACGTTAGGCTTCCGTTTGCCGCCGTTACTTATGCAAAAGGGTTAAAAGACTATACGCTGATTCATACAGAAACCAACCGGTACGTTATGAAAGGTTCTATTGGCAAAATTGCCGATGTCTTACCAGCCGATCAGTTTGTACGGATACACAAGTCCTACATCATTGCCCAGTGTTTTATTGACGGCGTTACCCGACAACGTGTGATTGTAGCCGGTAAATCTATCCCGGTTGGCCGGGCTTACGCCAACAAATTGCAACAATTAGGATTTACCGGACGAAAGTTTTGAGCATAGTTGTCTGACATTTTCGGGTCAGACAACGCCAGCCTGAAAGAAACGTTAATAGGCCGAAATCTCGCCGTTGGTCCTGATCGTTAGTTCGTCGTCAAATGGAATAACTCGCACACTGGTATCCCGTGCATTAGGATAGTCGCGCAGAAATCGTTGCCGGGCGGCTTCCTCATCGCTGTTGAGATACGCTTTTCGGAAAGGCTTAGCCGAAACGGAGCCGTATCCCGTGATGATGAGTAAGGTGTTGGTAGCCATGATGGAGATAATGGTTAGACATTTATTTCTTGCCTTTCTTTGCCTGGGGAAATGAATCGGGGGGCGTCAGGGCCGACTCTTTCTGTGCATACTTGGGCAGATTAGGTTGTCCGGCAATTTTAGCGGGCTTAGTGGCCTCTTTCTTCGCGTTCTTATTTTTCTTATCCTGATTAGCCATAGGTTTTATATTGATAACACCGCTGGCGTGAAAACGCTTTAATTAGTTTTGGCTGATTCGCTGCTTGATAAACATACATTCGCATACGTTAAGCTATTATGTCTCTCCATCCGGTACAATCCATATTATTCGCAAGCCTGTTGAGCCTGCTGCTGTGCTGCACTGGCAGCTCTGAAACCAGTACCAACCAAACAGACGTACTTCTGACGCCAACGGTTACGTATTTGGTCAATCATCCATCGAAGCTAACACCGTTAACCAGCTTACAGTCAACCAATTCAAAGAACGCTATTTTTGTACCGGGTGGCGAAACAGAGATCGGTGCCGCCGACGGCCTGGACCAGGAAAAGCCGATGTTCTGGGTGCGGGTGAAACCGTTCTGGATGGATCAGCATCCGGTTACGGTGGCCGAATTTCGGGCGTTTGTGCAGGCTGCGAATTACAAAACCCAGGCCGAAATTTTTGGCGACGGTGGCACATTTGACGAAGCTACCAAGGAGTGGACGCTGACCAAAGGAGCCTGCTGGCATCACCCGCAAGGCCCCAACCAGCCAGCCGCACCCGATAATCACCCCGTTACGCAGGTATCGTGGAACGATGCCACGGCCTACGCCACCTGGGCGGGCAAACGGCTACCAACCGAGATGGAGTGGGAACATGCCGCCCGCAATGCCCGCAACACCCGCTCGATATATCCGTTCGGCAACTCGCTTGAGCGAAATGGCAAAGCCCTTGCCAACACCTGGAATGGCCGCTTCCCCGACTACAATGCCAATACCGACGGGTTTAAAAACACCTCGCCCGTGGGCTACTTTGGAAAAACGCCCCTCGGTCTCGCCGACATGACCGGCAACGTCTGGGAATGGTGCGCCAACTGGAAGTTCAACTACGCCGATATAGCGAACGGATTGCCCCAAAACGGACAGGAACGAGCCATGCGGGGTGGCTCGTTCCTGTGTGAACCGGGCTGGTGCCACGGCTACCGGGTGTCGGGGCGGTCGTTCAGCACCCCGAAACCGCGCTGATGCACGTTGGCTTTCGGTGCGTAAAAGACCTTTGACCCGGTTACTGCGAATAGCCCGGATTTTGGCTGATGGCGGTATTCTGGCGCAGTTCATCGAGCGGAATCGGCAACAGCAGCCGGTTATCGTCGGGCAGTTTGTTGCCCAGCAGTACCTTAGCCGTACCGGGCGTTTGCCGGTTATAGCGCAGAATATCGAACCAGCGTTTGCCGCCTTCAAAAAATAGTTCGATGCGTCGTTCCCGGCGCACGGCCTCGCGAAAAGCCGCCTGATTAGGCGTATTGGCAGGGGTAAGGTCGGGCAGCAGCACCCGACGCCGAACCTGATTTATAGCCTCAAACGCCTGGGCATTGCCATACGCTGCTTCGTTGAGGGCTTCGGCTTTGAACAACAGAATTTCGGCCAGCCGGAATATGTGGTAATTGTCGGGGTTGGGCGTACCGAAAATCCCGTATACGTTGTTGTAGCGGCCATCGAAGTAAAACTCGCGGTATTTAGTGGCATAGCGCACGGTTGGGCTGGCAATACCCACGCTCGTAACTTTGCGGATGCTGTCGGCCTGTTGCGCGGGCGTGGCTCCCTGGTCGGGGTAGATGAAATTAGACAATTCGGGCGAGACACCGAAAAAAGGCGGAAACCCGTCGAGAAAGAAAAACATCTGCCCGCCGGTAGCATCGGAGCCGGGAATGGCCTGGACTTCCATAATGCTCTCAACCGTATTCTGATACACCGACAAATCACGGTTGAACGTAGTGCGCGGCCCCCGGAAATTCGTCCGAAAATCGGGCGTGAGCTGATACAGGCCGCTGTTGATAATCAGGTCGGCTTTCTCCACAACGCGGGTGTAGTTGCGCTGCGTCAACGCCACGTCGGCCTGCAACGCCCGCACCGATGCCAGCGTAAACCGCCCCTTGCTCTCGATTACCGGCACCGACAGCGTGAGGCCCTGCGTGGGCAAAACCGGGTAACTGGCGGGCACACTCGCTTCGGCAGCGTTGAGGTCTTCGTTGATCTGAGCATAGAGTTGCTCTTCGGTGGCGCGGGCTACGGCATTTCCCGACGAGGTGGCCGAAGTTGGGTATCGGAGAATCAGCGGCACACCCCCATACAACCGCACTAAGTGGTAGTACGTGAAGGCCCGTAACGCCCGCAACTCGCCCAGAATCTGGGCTTTTCGGCTACCAATAAACAGGTTGTCGGGCATGGCGGTGATGCGTTCCAGCCCTAAATTGATATTCGCCAGCAGGAAGTACGACCGTTGCCAGATGCTGCGGACACCCCCATCGTCGGGGCGCATGAGCGTGCGGTCGTCGAAAGCATCCGGCCCCGACCGAATCGGGATGATATCGTCGGACGAGCGATTGCCCGCAAACATGATATCGGTATAAAACCCGGCATTGACGAACAGCCGCGAGTAGCAGCCAATGAGCAGCGTTTCGGCGTCGTTGGCTGTCTGGAAATAACGGGGCAGGTCGATTTCGCTGGCGGGTGGTTTGTCGAGTACGCGTTCGCAACTCAACAGCATCAACGCCCAGCCACATAGCAAATAGGTGAAAATGAATTTCATGGTGTCTTAAAAGTTTATATTGAGTCCGGCCAGAAACGTGCGTGTTTGCGGGAATGAGCCATTATCGACCCCAATCAGCAGGTTGTTGTTCAGGCGGGCACCCAGCCCCCCTACCGTACTTTGCTGCGTTTGGGTGCTGCCGCCGAAATTGGCACTCACTTCAGGATCGTAGCCTTTGTAGTTCGTGAAGGTGAGCAGATTGTTGGCCGTCACGTATACGCGCACCGAACTCATTTTCAACTTATTAGTCAGTTTTCCAGGAATTGTATAGCCGAAATTCAGGTTTTTGAGCCGTAGAAACGACCCATCTTCCACGTAGCGCGTGGAGGCATAGCCGAGGTTGGCGCGGGCTGCTGCCGCATCATACGACACCCGGTGCTGCGCCGTTACATCGCCCACCTGCCGCCAGCGGGTGAGTGCCTCCGTCGAGCTATTATTGAACGAGCCAACGGTGCCGTTAAACGTCAGTTCTTCGATAATCTGGCGGGTGGTGTTGTAGATTTTGTTGCCATACGACCACTGGAAAAATATACTCAGGTCGAAGCCAGCGTAGTTGAACGTGTTTGTAATACCGCCAAAATGCACCGGTAACGGGCTACCGGCATTAATCAGGTCGCGGTCGTCAAAAATGGGCGTACCATCGTTGCCCCGGTCGTTATTGATATTCCGGCGTACCACAAAACCCGTGGCCGGGTCAACGTTGGGTTCGCGGTCAAATACGGCGAAATACATGCCGCTGCCCACCTGAAACGTATTGGCCCCCGCCCGAATGGGCAGCGAATCGGCCAGCGTCAGCACCTTGTTTTCAATAAAGGCGATGTTAAAATTAGTTTCCCATTTGAACTTGCCAGTCGTGTTGCGGGTGGTCAGGGCCAGTTCGAGGCCCCGGTTCTGCATCCGCCCCACGTTGCTGAACACGCTGCCAAAACCCGAACTCAGCGGCAGTGCCACGCTCAGCAGCATATCGCGCGACTGCTTGTTGAACCAGTCGGCAGTAAACTGAATCCGGTTGCTGAGCAACGATACGTCCAGACCAATGTCGGTTTGCAGATTGCTCTCCCACGACAGACTGGGGTTTGCCAGCCGGGCCACCGAGCCACCCAGCCGCCCGAGGTAGTTGTTGTCGCCACCGCCAAGAGCAAACGTCCCGCGCCACTGCGAATTCGGAATTTCCTGATTCCCCGTCACACCCACACTGGCCCGAATTTTCATCTCGCTAATCCAGGGAACACCCTTCAGAAAAGCTTCTTCCGACAGGCGATAACCGACCGAACCGGACGGAAAAAAGCCGTATTGCCGGTCGGGTCCGAAGCGCGACGACCCATCGACGCGGGCGTTGGCCGTGAGCAGAAATTTATCCCGGAACGAATAGTTGACCCGCCCGAAGTACGACAGAATCCCCCACCCCTGTACGTCGTTGAAGGGGTTGACGTTGAACTGCGATGCCCCGTTGAGCGTACTGACCAACGGCGTAGTGAAGTTGCTGCCCTGCGCCGTGAGGTAGTTGCTGTTGTTGTTCTGTATGCTGAAACCCGCCAGCGCATCGAGCGTATGCTCTTTGGCAAACCGGGTGGCATAGCTCAGGTAGTTCTCGTTCAGAAACGACCGGCTGGTGCTGTTGCTGTAAATGGCCGTGCCGCCCGGTCGGCCCGCATTGGGGTCGGGTGGGAAGAAGAAATCTTCGTTAAACGCCGAAAAATCGCCCCCGACATTGCTGCGGAATTTCAAGCCTTTGAGAATGTCCCACTCGGCATATACATTGCCGATAAAGCGCAGGTCGCGCCCCAGCAGCCGCGAGTTCAGGGCCAGTTGAACGGGGTTATTGCCGCCAGCCAGCGAATCGCGCCCAAATGAACCATCGGCGTTATAAACCGGAAAGGCCGGGCTTGCCACCAATGCCGACGAAATAATGTTGGGGCCGAAGGCTACGTTGCCCACGTCCTGCACGTTCGCCCCGCCACTGTTGCGTTGCCGGTTGGTGATCGATGAGGCTCCCGTCAGCGAAACGCCAACTTTCACTTTCTGGCTCAGCCGGTGGTCGATGTTGGCCCGAAAGCTGCCCCGGCTAAATCCCGAATTGATGATAACGCCCTGCTGATTGAAATAACCTGCCGAAATCAGAAACTGCGTCTTCTCATCGCCCCCTGTCACGGATAAGTTCACGCTGTTGAGCGGTGCCGTCCGAAAAATCTCGCGCTGCCAGTCGGTGTTCTGCGTGGGCGTGGTGGTAAACCGGGGCGGACGCCCGGCGTATTGGCTCCCTTCGTTCACCAGTTCGGCAAACTGCCGGGCATTGAGCATCGGGTAGAAGTTATTGAAGTTCTGAAGACCCGTGAAGGTGTTCAGGCTCACGCGGGTTTTGCCGGTTTTGCCGCGTTTGGTTGTAATCAGCACTACCCCGTTGGCGGCTCGTGCGCCGTAAATAGCAGTGGCCGAGGCATCTTTCAGAATCTCCATGCTCTCAATGTCGGCAGGATTGATACTGGCTAAACCGTTTGCCAGATCATTACCACCGGCAGCCGAGCCGTTGAGGGTATTGTTGATCGGTACGCCATCGACCACGTAAAGCGGGTCGTTGCCGCCGTAAATGGAGCCTGTGCCACGCACCCGAATCTGAACCGCACCGCCCGGTGCTCCGCTGTTGTTAACGACCTGCACGCCCGCAGCCCGGCCCTGCAACGCCTGGTCGAGGCTTACGACCGGGACTTTTTCGATGTCCCGCGCCGTTACGGTCGAGATGGCTCCGGTCAGGTCGCGCCGTTGCTGCGTGCCATAGCCAACTACCACCACTTCGCTCAGATTGCCCACCTGCGGCTGGAGCGACACGCTGATTTGCGTGCGGTTGCCAATGGCTACTTCCTGCGTGATGTAGCCAACCGAACTGATAACCAGCGTACCTCGCGTGGCATTGTCGGGTATTCGAAGCGTGAACTCGCCATTGGCGTTGGTACTGGTGCCAACCGACGTTCCTTTCAGCAGGATGGTGGCACCCGGCAACGGCGTATTGTTTTCGTCGAGTATCTGGCCTGATACCGCCACGTCGGCCACGGCTTCCGCCAAATTATCGGCGGGAAGTGCTGGCCCATCCAGCCCCGACTGGTCGGGGCGTTGTCGGCTGATAACGATCTGACGGCCAACCACGTCGTACCGAAGCTGCCGGGGTAGCAGCAGTTGATCGAGCAGCGCACCCAGCGTTTCGTTGGAGGCCGACAGCGACAGGCGCGGATTGTCGCCAATTACTTTGGCCTGATACATGAAACTGATTTGCGCCGTTTTTTCGATGCGCTGCAAAACCGACCGCATCCGTTCGTTATCGACGCGCAGCGTAATGCGCTGACTCAGAATTTCCTGTGCATTGCCATCTCGGGCAAAAGCAATGCTACTGAGCAGAAGTGTAAATAAAGCCTGTACCAGCGAGAAGCGCATAAGTTGGTAAAGGAACGAGCGATTGTACACCCATTTTTCCATAAATTGGGCTGTTTTTGAGGTTTAGACGACTTTGAAAACGAGTATGTACTCCGCCAGACCTGCCAGGGTCGACGCGGAGGTGCCCGATTGGGCCGGAGAGCCGGATGTATGCCAGTACGTCCGGTTTCTTTTTGTTAAGGTGCTTTGTGTTTTCCGGTGATAGGGGTTTAGGGTTAATGAACTGAACTACTGGCAACCTCCGCCTGTGAGTACAATGCGTCCGTCGGTTACGGCGTAGGTAGCCCCCACGCTTTTACAGAGCAGACTAATTTGTTCCAGCAGCGGTTCGTCGTACAGGCGGGCGGTCAGCAGGCACTCGCGCAGGGCGATTTCGTCGTACACAATCTCGATACCATACGAATCTTCCAGCTTTTGCAGAATCTGGCTCAGCGGCACGTCCGTGTACACCGTACCGGCATGAACCACGTCTGGATTCAGCAAGACCGGCTTGGGCACTATCGACTTCACCAGCGTTTCTTCGGGCGTGAGTACCACCTGCTGGTTGGGCGTCAGTATGATGCCATCGACCAGATTAGTGAAAAGCGAGGCTGCATTTTTGGCGCGGGTGCTGGCAAAGACCGACACCCGCCCCGTGCGCACCTGCACCGTAACGTCGGGAACGTTGTCGTAGGCTTTGATGCGAAAGCTGGTGCCCAGCACTTTCGTTACTATGCCGTGGGCATACACCTGAAAAGGCCGGGCCGGGTCTTTGACAACCTCAAAAAAGGCTTCGCCCGACAGGTACACGGTTCGGTTTTTTTGCTGTGCCAGAGTCGGCTCGTAGCTGATTTTACTGTTTGGCGACAGCGTTACCACGCTACCGTCGGGCAGTGCGATTCGGCGGGGCTGCCGGGCTGGATTCTGCTGTTCAACGGGTTTAGCGTCGCCAATGTGGTCCAATACCTGCTCGTAGCTGATTCGCTGCGACCTGCCGGTATCGGTTGGTTGCAACTGGTTGTAGGCCAGCCAGCCCAGCCCGCACACCAGCACTATTGCTGCCGCTGCGGCCCATCCACGCCAGCCCCCCAGCCGACGCACTACCGGCTGCCGAAACCGGGCAGCACGAGCCAGTTTGATACGGGCAACCCGGTCGACCCGCTCGGCTTCGGGCAAATCGTCGAACTCTGTCCAGATAGCCAGCAACCACTCGCGGGCCTGTTGCACGGTTTCATTTTTCTCCGGATGTGTCCGAAGCCAGCCCTCCCAGAACGCCGACGCATCGGCCCGGCCCGCTACCCAGTCGCGAAACGAGGGGTCGTGCATGAAATCGTGCGCGTCGAACTGCTGGTAATCCTTCATTATCAGTATGTGCGTTAGAGCCGTTTGCCGTAAGGGACAAAAGCAACGATACCATACTGTATTTTTCTTGAAAAAATTATTTCTATTTGACGAAATCGAGCATGCTCTGCGTCACGAACTCAGATCACGAGAGCCACCAGCGCAGGGCAATTGCCCATAGTGCAAGACCCGAACTGATGCCCCACAGGCTACGCAGCCGTTGCAGGGCGGTATGCAGCAGATTCGCCACTGACTGCTGCTGGAGGTGCATCAGCTCGGCTACTTGTTTATTGCTCAGGTTGGCGTAGAATTTCAGGTAGATAGCCTCCTGCTGGCGGGCAGGCAACGTAGTCAGTAACCCTTTCAGACGCAGCCCGTTATAGCGTATGGTTTCTTCGCTGATGAGCCAGTCTTCGGCGGGCGTTTCCTGCAAATGTTCCGTAGTGATCTCGTTCAGTTCCTGATGTGTTCGTTCGTGCTGTTTCTCGCGAATCAGTTTATTACGAAAGGCCCGTAGCAGATAGAACGATACGTTATCAAGCGTCGCGTTTAGCCGTTGCCGCCCGTCCCACAAGTCCAGAAACAGATCATGCACACAATCATGGCTTCGCTCCCGGTCAATCCCGAAGCGAAGCCCATAATTGAATAAAATGTGGTAGTGAGCATCCAGCAGCGTTCCCCATGCCGTTACGCTGCCTTCGAGGAACTGGGTCCACAGCAGAAGATCATCGTGGGCGTTGCGGGAAGTCAGCCGGGCCATTAGCAGCTACGAGAGAGTGAGAACGTTGATAACGTATAAAAAGCTAAATTTTAACCAAAATGTTGCTTATCTCCGCAACTTGTAGCTGGTAGCTGTTCGGGACATAAGTCCCGAACTCATTAACAGCGGACATCCGTCCGCATACATTACTTGTTTAGGCGGATGCATATCCGCTGCTATTAGGTTCGGGACTTATGTCCCGAATAGCTACCTTACCGCAGTTCCAGCACTACTGCCGTTTTAGCCGGTAATTTAATCAGTTTCAGATCGCTGACCGTGGCGTCGGTCAGCACGTTACGGGCCGAGGTGTACCCGCTCATACGCTCGGCAAAACGGGCCGTATCGAGCGAAATTTCTTTGTCGCTTGTGTTCGTGGCAACCATCACGGTCTTTTTACCATCGTAACGAAAATACACATAGGTGCCGTCCTGCGGTAGAAACTGCATCAATTTGCCCGTATGCATTACCGGATTGTCGCGCCGGTAGGTGGCTAACTTCCGCACGAACAGATGCGCGTCGTTTTCGCGGTCGGTGCGTCCGGCGGCTTCAAACTTGTTCTCCTTATCGCCGGGGAACCCGCCGGGAAAATCGCGCCGGACTTCCGCATCGGACGGATTTTTGAAATTCTTCATCAGAATTTCGGTACCATAATACATGCTGGGAATGCCGCGCGTTGTCAGCAGCCACGTCATTCCGATTTTGTACTTGTCGAAATCCTCGCCAATCACCGACAGGTAACGGTCGGTATCGTGGTTGTCTAAGAACGTCACAAGTTTGTTGGGGTCGGCGTAGACGGCATCCTGCGCCAGAGCCTGATAGAATTTATTTACGCCATCGTCCCAGCTAAAATTGGTTTTCAGCGCGTCGAGCATAGCCTGATACACCACAAAATCCAACGCACCGGGCTGGTTCGACTTGAACGGAAAATCAATCTTGTTTCGTGTATAATACGCCTGATCGACAACATTGTTGACCCACGATTCGCCGAAGATGTGAATGGCGGGATACTGCTCCAGCAGGGCCGCGTTGCATCGGTTCATAAACGGCTGATCGTTATACATGTACGTATCCACCCGCCACGCATCGACACCAAACTCCTCGACGCTCCAGATGGCGTGCTGAATCAGGAAATTCGACACAAACGGGTTACTCTGATTCAGGTCGGGCAGAAACGGTACAAACCAGCCGTCGAGGGTTACGCGCCGGTCGCTTTCGGCCCCGTGCGGGTCGGTAATGGGCTGGTATTTGTACGATGTGTTGGTATACGTCGGCCACTGATGGAGCCAGCTTTTCATGGGCATGTCTTTCAAAAACCAGTGATTGATGCCGCAGTGATTATAGACCGCATCCTGCACCACCTTGATGCCTGCCGCGTGGGCTTTCCGAACAAACTCTTTGTAGGCTGCATTGCCACCCATTCGCCTGTCAACGGCATAATGATCGGTGAAGCCGTAGCCATGATAGGCCGAGCGCATGTTGCCGCCTTCGTTGGTCAGGGGCTGGTTGTTTTCCAGCACGGGCGTAAACCAGATGGCCGTAACGCCGAGGTCTTTCAGGTAATTGAGCCGCTCGCCAGCCCCGGCCAGATCGCCCCCGTGCCGGTAAAACGGATTGTTGCGGTCGGCGTTGGGGTCGGCCATGTCGGCAAATTTGTCGTTGCTTTCGTCGCCGTTGGCGAAGCGGTCGGGCATGGCAAGGTAGATAAAGTCGGCGGCTGACACGCCCTGCCCTTTGGGGCTGTTATCGCGGGCTTTCAGCTCAAACGTCTGGGTCAGGGTCTGACTGCCGCGTTTGCCCGTAAACCGCAGCGTACCGGGTTTGGCCGAGGGCGAAATAACTAAATCCAGAAAGGCGTAATTCGGATTTTCGACGGTATGCGTTTTTGCCAGCCGAACGCCGGGGTAGCTGAGCGTATAGGTCAGCGAACCGGCATTTGGGCCGTAAATCATCAGTTGCAGGTTAGGGTTTTTCATACCTGTCCACCAGTGCGTTGGGTTTACGCGCTGAATAGAGGCTGGTTGTGCCAGCACCGGCAGACTCATCAGCAGGGTGCAGAGCGCAGGAAGCAGTAATCGCTTTAGCATAGATCGGTTGGTTTCAATTCGGCAAAAATAACCCAAGTTTTTCGGCAAAAAAGAACATAGTTTTGCGAACCCATTTTTAGCGCATACCGTAACAAACGACCCGCAACGCTATGAACACCACATCGGCCATGCCTGTGATGAATAAACTCATCATCTATCAGATTTTCACCCGGCTGTTTGGCAACCAGAATACAACCAACGCCCTCAACGGTTCACGCGGGGAGAATGGCGTTGGCACGTTCAACGATATCAACGACGCGGCTTTGCGGGCCATTCGGCAGTTTGGGGCTACGCACGTCTGGTATACAGGCATACTCGAACACGCTACCGAAACCAATTATTCAGCCTTCGGTATCCGGCCCGACGACCCGTCGGTTGTGAAAGGCCGCGCCGGGTCGCCCTATGCAGTAAAAGACTACTACGACGTTGACCCCGACTTAGCCGTTGACGTGCCAAAGCGCATGGCCGAGTTTGACGCACTTATTCGGCGAACGCACGCGCACAAACTGAAGGTTATCATCGACTTCGTGCCCAACCACGTCGCCCGCCAATACCACTCCGACGCCAAACCAGACGGCGTTGCTGACCTCGGCGAATACGACGACACGACCGTCAACTTCGCACCCAACAACAATTTTTATTACCTGCCCGGCGAAACGTTTGTGTCGCCAAACCCCACCGAAACGTCGGACCGCCCCGGCCCCTCCCCAGAAGGGAGGGGAGCAACCCATTCGGAGCATTCACCCCTCCCTTCTGGGGAGGGGCCGGGGCGGTCCGACGTTTCGGTGGGGTTTGGCTTTCACGAACACCCTGCTAAAGTGACCGGCTCCGGCTCTATTACGGCCTCACCCGACGTGAACGACTGGTATGAGACAGTGAAACTGAACTACGGGCTGAACATCTTCGACGGTAGCCAGCATTTTAACCCCGTTCCGGCAACTTGGCAGCAAATGCTCGATATTCTGCTGTTCTGGGCTAAAAAAGGCGTCGACGGGTTCCGCTGCGACATGGCTTATTATGTGCCCATCGAATTCTGGCAGTGGGCTGTGTATCAGGTTAAAAAGGCATATCCGAAGGTTCTTTTCATTGCTGAAATCTACGACCCCGGACTGTACCGACCGTTTATTTTTCAGGGTGGATTTGATTACCTCTACGATAAAGTGGGCCTCTACGACGCCGTGCGGGCACTTACCGAAGGCCACGGCTCCTGCTATGATCTTACGCGCGTGTGGCAGCAACAGTCGGGCGATTATGCCCAGCATATGCTCCGGTTCATGGAAACCCATGACGAACAGCGGATTGCATCGCGCTTTTTTGCCAGCGACCCCTGGGCGGCTGTGCCGGGCATGACACTATCAGCCACCATGCACACGGGTCCGTTTCTGCTCTATTTCGGGCAGGAAGTTGGGGTTCGGGCCGACGGTGCGTCGGGCTTCAGTGGCGACGATGGGCGCACGACCATTTTCGATTACTGGGGCATTACCGAATGGCAGGGCTACCTGAACAAAGGCCGCTACGACGGAGCAGGACTAAGCGACGATCAGCAGCGGCTGCGGGCGTTTTACCACCAGCTCAATCACCTCGTCAGCGGTTCCGACGCTGTTCAGAACGGCTATTTTTATGACCTCCAATGGGCCAACGACAACGGCCAAAGCCCCGGCTATGATGCCCACCGGATTTACAGTTACCTGCGCTACACCGAACGGCAAAAACTACTGATTGTCTGCAATTTCTCGAATGAACGCACCTATGAAACTACGGTTCGGATTCCAAATCATGCGTTTGAAACGCTGAATCTGAATTCGGCACGAACGTATCGCTTTATCGACATTTTTCTGACCGATACACAGGTAGAAGCCGTTGGACGTGAGGGTGTTCCGCTACTGCTGCCGCCCCGCGCCGTTCGCGTGTTCGAAATTAAAGCGTAAGTTTGTGGTACTTTCTGGCTGGTAATGCGTCAGAATCGTTTATTAACCCATTCGCTGTACTATGACGAAACGTTTTACGGTTTTTTTTCTGTCACTTGTTTCGCATCTGTCTTTAGCGCAGGACCTCGCATCGATCGATCTGCATCCGTTCTATAGTGCGGGTGAAAAAACTCCCGGCAAAACCGCCGTGTCGATTGGCAGGCAACTACTGGCGAAGCCCTACGTGCCGCATACGCTCGACGTAAACCCGACGGAACAGTTGGTCGTCAATCTGCGCGAATTCGATTGTACTACGTATTTGGAAACGGTATTGGCCCTAACCCTCGCAAACCACGAATTACGGGGCAAAACCAACGCAACCGCCCTGTTTGAAGCAACGTTTCGGCGGCTGCTCACCCAGTTACGCTACCGAAATGGCAAAATCGACGGCTATGCCAGCCGGTTGCACTACTTCTCTGACTGGCTATACGACAATGAACGGAAGGGACTGCTGACCGATATTACCCGCGAATTGCCGGGCAGTATGTCGGTAGCCAAACCCGTGACGTACATGACCACCGCCACCTGGAAGTACCCCGCCCTGCGCGACCCGGCAGTGCTGAAACAGATGGCCCTCACCGAAGCGGCTCTGAGTCAGCAGTCGTTCGCGTTTGTGCCGAAGAAGCATGTCCGGCAGGCCGAAGCCGCCCTGCGCGAAGGCGACATTATTATGCTGACAGCCGCCCGGCCCGGTCTCGACATGAAACACGTTGGTCTTGCCGTGCGCCAGCCTAACGGGCGGATGCACCTGCTACATGCCTCGTCGGAGCAGGGTCAGGTAGTGATTACCCCCTACCCGATCAGCGATTATATACTGAACAACAGGCGATTGTCGGGCATTCGGGTAGCCCGGCTGCGAGACGCTACCACTGGGCTGGCAACGGCGTTTACGAAGGCTGACTGATGTAGGCAGAACAAAAAATATCGGATAATTTTAACAAAGTCAGTTAAAATTATCCGATATTTTTATGGAAAGCCATCAATCCTCACTCACCACATCAACACTCTGCGAACCGCTGCGGCCCGTGTTGTAGAGTTGATTGAAGAGCAGCTTGAACGTACCGTGTGCCTGCGCCCGGAACGTGATTTCGGGGCCGAAGGCGTAGAATTTACCGGCTCCTACCGGTGCCATAAAAGCGGCAACGCCACCCTGCAAATACGATTGCCCCCAGGCCCAGCCGCTACGGAGGGGTTTCTCGCTGCCAAACCACGCCAGTGGCATAATGCTGCCTTTGGCAATGGCATCGGGAGCCAGTTTAAACACCGGGCTGGCATCGAAATACACGTCGGTGCGACTTGGCAGACCCCATGTGGCCTGTTGGGTCGAATCGATCTGCACCTGCAACACGCTGCCCGGAATGTAGTATTTCTCACCGGGGAGTGGTTTTTCCTGACCGCTGGCGGTCATTTCGGTGAGGGCACTTTTCACAGGCAGTTTCAGGTGATACGCCAGGTTGGTGCTGCTGCCGATGGTGATGATGGTGCCGCCCGCTTCGAGGAACGTTTTCAACTGCGGAATCGACTTGTCGGGGGTAATTTTGCCAAGCCACGGGCGGTACTCGGCGGGTGTGTTTTCTTCTTTCGGTTCACGCTCCATAGCCCGCCAGATGTCTTCGTCACCGCCACCCACGGGCGGAATGGCGCGGGTTACGAACACGATGGCGTCGTATTTTTTACGCAAATCGCCCCCGTCGATTTCCTGCGGGTAGATGACTTTCATCGGGAAGTGATACTGCTCCATCAGCCAGCGTACCCAGCCCGACGGCATCGAGCCACCGTAGGTGTCCCAGAGCGCAATGCGCATCGGTGCTACTTTGACCATCGAACCTGCCGGTTTTTTCGATACGCCCGTCACGACTAACCCTAAGTCTTTCACCGACTTATCGAGCAGCGATTTGGCTTTTGCCGACGCTGGCACATAGAACGAACCGGCTTCGACGGTCGATTTGCTGCCCATGCCGCCCGGTAGCCGGAACACGTCGATGCCCGCTGCCAGCAGGTCGTTCACGGCAATAAACGCGTCGTTGACCCGCGCACTCAGCACATAGCCCGCGCTGCCTCCGCCGTCGATGCGGCCATCGGGTAACTGGAGTTCGCCAATGGGCAGTTTTTTGAACGGGCCATCGAAACTGTCGAGAATCCGGTCGAATTTAACGTGCATCAGGTAAGCCAGCGTCCAGCCAGCGGCATCGTAGGGGCGCACGGGCGGGCCACCGGGGTACTGGAAATCGTTGGGGTGATCCTGCGGTTCAAACATGTCGAGCAGGTGGGGCCGGAATGCCTGATCGGTTTTTACCACATACGACCCCGCCGGGTAGTTGCGGCCCGCTACCGTAAAGTCAGCCGTGGCCTGCTGTACCTGAATACCGGTGCGGATGAGCGCGTTCACGAACTTCACCGCCGAGCCAAAATCAGGCTGGTTGACCGGGATGATAAAGCCGCGTGGGTCGCGCATGACCGGGGCTTTCATGACGGTATCGTAATACTTCACCGGCATACCGCCCCCGCGTGGCAACATACCATACTGCGCCAGAGCCGCAGCCCCCGCGCTGGTAGTCGATACGGGCTTCTTCGGATCATTCTTGAAAGCGTCGTTGATGGCCTCAATTTTCTTCGGCGACAAGGCCCAGAAGTCTTTGCTACCCCGCTCGATGGAGTTCTTGCCCATCCGGTAAATGTTGTACAGCAACTGGTCGCGGTGGCGGGCGGCATAATCCAGCACGGCATAGTTCAGCGACAGCGAGTAATCAATCGACTGCTTGAAATACCACTTCTGGGGCGTCACCGGAAAAGGCGTGTTGCCGTTGGGAATCAGCCGGTTCGGCACCAACGGTACGTCTTCGGGCGTAGGGCCACCCACAATCTCGGTCAGCAGCCCGATCATGTTGTGGAAGTGCGTGGTAGTCCGCAAACCGCCGTTGTACCAGGTCGAAAATACCGACCCGCCCAGCCGCGTAAAGCCGGGCTTGTTTTCAACGTTGAGCCGGTTCACCATAGCCGCGCCGAGGGCGTCGATGCCCGTCACCATCAGTGGGTCGAAGACGTAGTTGAACGGGTCGCGGTAGGGCGGGCCAGCCAGAATCGACCCCGCCGGGCCGCGCTGGTGGTGATTGTACATAATCTGCGGGATCCACTCCACAAACAGTTGCCGACCGATGTTGCGGGTTTCTTTCATGTTCATGATGAAGAAATCGCGGTTGTTGTCGTGGCCGATGTATTTCTGATACAGGCGCGGCAGGTTGTCGAGTACGCGCTTGTTGGCAACGGGTTCGCGCATGTACCAGTTGGTCACGATTTCCTGCCCGTCGGGGTTGGCGTGGGTAAGCAGAATCACGTCCTGGTCGAGAATCCGCATCGTTTCGGGGTCGTTGCGGCTTACGAGTTGCCAAATCGTTTCAATCAGTTGCATCATGCCTACCGTTTCGGTGGAGTGCAGCCCCCCGTCGATCCAGACAATGGCGCGGCCTTCTTCGGCCAGCGCACGGGCCTGTTCGTCGGTCAGCCCTTCGGCGCGGGCCATCTTCTGCGAAATCTCTTTGTAGCGGTCTACTTTTTTCAGGTTCGCGGGCGACGATACGATGAGCATGTACTGGTGCCGCCCTTCTTCGGTCATGCCAATATCGA
The DNA here is from genome assembly GCF_001988955.1 of Spirosoma montaniterrae. Classification (NCBI taxonomy): domain Bacteria; kingdom Pseudomonadati; phylum Bacteroidota; class Cytophagia; order Cytophagales; family Cytophagaceae; genus Spirosoma; species Spirosoma montaniterrae. Next base: position 1,859,654 of record NZ_CP014263.1, read on the forward strand.
CCAACTTAACCCGGTCGGAGGCAGCGGCTACTTTCTTGAAATAATCTTCGGTTTTGGTATACGTAACCAACTGGTAATCGTCGCCGATGTTGAAGCCAAAGTGTTCTTTGGGCGAAGGGATTTTCTGGGCCAGCGTGGTGTTCAGCACCAGCAGCAGCACGGCCAGCAGGGAATGAGTAGCGTAACGCATTGTTGAGAGGTTCGTTTAAATGGTATATACTTGGTTATTCATCAGCAAACCGGCACGGGCGTTGGCTCGTGCCTTTCCTGTCAGCGTCGGCGAAAACGAACGCCCACGCGGCAGTCACCCACTTCGCCACGGGCTTCGTCACAGACGTTTTCCTGAAAGCCTGCAATCTGGCGACCATCTTTCAGCAGGAGGGTGAATTTGAATACGAAATAATCGTTCTGGGCCACCGTCGCCAGATTAGTACCGGTAAAAGCCGCCAACTGGGCCGCAGTTACCGTAAACGTTTTTGGGAACTCGGTTACGGTGGCGTAAAGCTTGTCGGTCGTGCCTACGCGGCTCGGCAGTGGGTACTGCGTTACGCTCGGATACACCCCGCCCGGCTGCGACAGTACAATCGGATAAGCCGGGTTGCCCGTAGCAGGAGCTTTTACGAAGCCCAGAAACACATTAATGGATTGCACCTCGGCTTTCCCGAAGCCTTCCCAGCGCAGCGTGTACTCAAACACCTGATCGGCCATATTGGCCGCACTCAGGTCGAAAAACGAGGTGTTGGCCGTGGCTACCGTAGGCAGGGCCGATTTGCTGGTGTTGACCGCTACCAGCGGCACGGCAGTGTATGCCCAGTTTTCCCAGACGTATTCTTCGGTTTTGCAGGCATCGAGCACTACCGGCAACGTCAGTAAGAGGTATAAAAACAGTTTTTTCATGGCGATTGATTGTTAACCCCACCCCAACCCTCCCCGTTAGGGAGGGGCTTACTTCTAAAGAAGCTTACGCGAGTAAGTCCCTCCCTAACGGGGAGGGGTTGGGGTGGGGTGCTATTTGTCCCAGAATACGGGGGTGATTTGCTGGGCGGTCTGTACCTGATCGGCTTTGCCCGATACAGTGGCGTTGGTTGCCAGTTCGGTGATGGAATAGGCTAACCGGAGCGGGAACGAGTTCAGGGGTGCAATGGGCGCGGCCAGAGTGGGCAGGTTTGTTCGGCGGTAGTCCGTATAGGCTTCGATGCCGTTGCCATAGAGAGCAATGTATTTCTGCGTCATCACGGCGGCTAATTTACCCCCCGCGTCAGCCGCGTCGTACTGCGCCGTTCGGTTTGCCACAAAAGCCGTAATCGTGGCCGTGGGCAGCACCGGAGCCGAGTTACCCGACGTTGTGGCGATGGTGTTGATGCTGTTCAGACTCGCCGTTATACCTTCCTGAAACAGTTGTTTCGGGTCGCCCGCCGTACCCATAGTCAGCGCGGCTTCGGCCAGTATGAACTTCATCATGGCGTTGGTGATAAACGGGAACACACCCGCCCCCGACCCGTCGATATTGGTCACGACTTTAGGCGCACCCGTGGCCCCGCTGTTGGTAACAAACACATTAGCCGCCGTCAGGTTGTTGATCGGGCTGGCGTCGTACAGCCCACCCGCCGGATATACACCCACTGTGGCTTTCAGGGCATTGTCGTTGGGAGCCGCCGTAGCATCGCCCGTGTAGCGGCCAAAGTAGCCGTTGCCGGTGGGCGTAAACCCAACCGTATAGTTCGACGTTTGCCGGAAGAAATAATACCGGATGCGCGGGTCGTCGGTGCCAAACAGTCGCTCCATAAAATTCTGGCTCATGTAATAACTCTTCCCCGCCTGGTATTCGGTACGGTGCCAGGGGTGGCGATTGGCCGGGGTTTCGGTGGTGCCGAAGCGGAACGAGAAATCCTGCGCGTTGGTGCTGATGAGGGGCGCATTGGCACTCAGGAGCGCGGCAATACCCGCCTTCGCCTTGTCGGGCTGCACCAGCCGAATCTGGTTAAAGAGCTTTATTTTGAGCGAGTTAGCCATCCGAATCCAGGCCGCTTTGTCGCCCCGGTAAATCAGGTCGGCGGTGGTAGGTTGAATGGCGAAGTTGCCTTTATTGGCATCGGCCAGCCCTTCATCAATGAGCAGAAACAGCTTGTCGTAGATGGCGGCTCCGCTTTCAAAGGTCGGGTCCGACACGGTCAGGCCCTTCGAGGCATCGGCGTAGGGAATGTCGCCCCAGAGGTCAACCATCAGGCTGTAGACATACGCTTTTTGCAGTTTGGCAATAGCAACGTAATCCCAGCGTTGCAGGCGGGTGCCTTCGCGGATAATGATTTCCAGGTCGTTCAGCACCTGCGTGTACAGCGAATTCCACGACTGCTGATAATCGGTGCCGTCCTGAAAATTGCGGCTCGTAGCGATTGTGTACAGGTGTTGCGACAGCACCGAAGCACCCTGATTTACGTCGCGCAGACTACCCGTCATCGACACCTGCGTGGCGGGCAGCAGCAACTCCAGCACGGGCGTGGTCGGGTTGTTGGGGTCGGCATTGATATCGACAAATTCGCGGCAGGCTCCGGCCAGCATCAGCAGCCCCAGTAGCGAAATCGTTCGGAACGTTTGCATGAGATTCATGATCGTTTTTTTGGTCAGAAACAAGTGACGTAGAGACCGTTAGAAGCTTAACCGGAGGTTGACACCCACCCGGCGCGTGGTCGGAATTCCGATAAAATCGAAGCCCTGCGAGTTGCCCGCACCCAGCGAACTAACCTCCGGGTCGAAGTTGAGGTACTTCGGGAAGTTGGGAGCCAGATACCACAGGTTGCGCCCGCTCATCGACAGCACCGCCATACCAAACGGCGTTTTCGACAGCCATTTTTTTGGCAGTTGATACCCCAGCGACACTTCGCGCAGCCGGAACACGGTGGCATCGAAGACGTTGACTTCGCCCGCGCCCCCCGGCCCGAAACCGCCGGAGAAGTAGTAATCGGCCACGGCAATGCCGATGTTGTTGGGAATCTTTTTACCCTCGCCGTCTAAAATTGGCTGAAGCGTATTTACGTTACCCAGCACCCCCGGCCCGACCAGAATGGCCTCGCGCTCGTCGGTATCCCGCGTAACGCCCCGGCTCAGGAGTTCATAGGCCGTGAACGAGTACATGTCTCCGCCCTTCTTCCAGTCGAATAAGGCACTGAGCGTAAGCCCTTTATAGCTCAGCGTGTTCGTTACGCCCAGGATAAAGTCGGGGTTGGGATTGCCAATGGGTCCGGTTCTGCCGCTTAGAATTGGCTTGCCCGTGTTGGGATTCACGAGAATGTTGCCTTCGTCGTCGCGGGCGTAAGTCGAACCGCGAATCTGTCCGTAAGGTTGACCGGCAATGTGTACGCTGCCGAGGTCGGAGAAGCCGCCGTAGGGCAGTTCTTTCAGCGCACCAATATCCAGCACGATGTTGCGGTTCAGGGTGAAGGCCGACGAAATATCCCACGAAAACCCGTTGGGCAGTTTCACGGGCGTAGCACTCAACCCAATCTCTATCCCTTCGTTCGACGACTTGCCGAGGTTAATCACCTTCTGCGTGTAGCCCGTCGACGGGGCCGCGTTGACGGTGAAAATCTGCGAGGTGCTGATTTTGTTGTAGTACGTAATATCTAACCCGATTCGGTTGTTGAAAAACTGCAACTCTGCGCCCAACTCCAGTTCGGTAATAAATTCGGGTTTGAGTTCGGCGTTGGCGAGCAGGTCCGATTCGGTCAGCGTACTCTGCCCGTTGAAGGGCGAGGCAATGGCCCCCGTGCCGGTGCCGGCCCCCAGCACCGGGTTGGCGATGTACACGGTCTGGGTCTGGTAGGGCGTGGCTTCGTTGCCCACCCGTGTGTAGCCCGCCCGGAATTTGCCGAACGACAGCACATTCTTGGGCAGTCGGAGAGCCTCCGTAAAAATCAGCGACGCACTGGCTCCGCCGTACAGGTAACTCCGGTTGCTGGCAGGCAGCGTTGACGACACATCGTTGCGGGCCACGAGGTTCAGAAAGGCGTAGTTTTTATAGTCGAGCGAGATGTCGGTAAAAAACGCAAAATACCGCTGTTTGAAGTTGTTGCGGTTGTTGGGCAGCACGCGCGGAATGGTCACGCTGGTGTTGTTGAGCGAGTTGATGCCCCGGAAAATAATTCCGTCGCCAAATACCACGGCCCGCTCCGTCAGTCGCTGGTTTACGTTGTTACCCAGAATCACTTTCAGACCGAAGTCTTCGCTGAGGGATTTGGTTGCGGTGATTAACAGCGTGTTGTCGATTTCCTGGCGGTAAATATTATCGTTGGTAACGTTGCCATTCGGGAAATAGTCGCCCCCTTTGCCGTTGACCACTACGCGCCGGTCGGTGTAGGCGTTGAAGCCAATGGTATTCTGAATATTCAGCCAGGGCAGCACGTCGGTGCCCAACACCATGTTGCCGTAATAGCGGTCTACCTTGCTGGTGGTGGGGCTGTTTTGCACCGACCAGTAGGGGTTGTCGGTGCCAACGCGGTCGTACACATTGTTGCCGTTCAGCGGGTTCGTGTTCGGAAAGCCCGTGAGATCGAAGCTCGTCGGTACAAACAGCAGGATGTCCATGATAGATGCTCCTGCGCCGTTTGCCGCCGTCACCTGGGGTGATACCTGATTGGTATTCACGTAGTTGAGCGATCCGCTGACGTAAAACTTATTGTCGAGCTGGGCGTTGCCGCCGATGTTGATGCCGGTACGGGTAATTTCATTTTCCGGCACTACCCCCTGATTGCCCGTCCGCGACAGTCCTACGGTCAGGTTGCCCTTCTCGCCCCCGGTCGATACCGACAGTGCGTTCTCGAAGACGTTGCCCGTTCGGAAAAAATTCTTCGCGTTGTTCTGTGAATACGACTGGTACGGCACCTGAACGGGTGTTCGGCCATCGGCCTGATAGAACTCTGGAAATACCGAGACCGGGTAGCGGTTGTTGGTCGTAAGCGGGTGCGGAATGGTAGCCCGCGTCGGAATCAGGCTGGATACGCCCTGATACGGTGGTCCCCACGACCCAAACACGCCACTCCGGTAGTCGAAGTTGGTGCCTTGCCCGTAACGGGTCTGGTACTCCGGCAAACCGGCTACCGTTTCGATGGAATAGCCTGTGTTATAGGTGATTTCCAGCCCTTTTCGGCTCTGACTTTTTCCGGCTTTGGTCGTAACGATTATGGCTCCGTTGGCCGCCCGCGACCCGTAGAGCGCGGCTGCTGCGGCTCCTTTCAGCACGGTCATGGTCAGGATGTTGTTCGGGTCTAAGTCGAAGGCCCGGTTGGTGATCGTGGACCCGCCCACGGTGCCGTCGGTGCCGCCGAAACTGGAGTTGTCGAACGGCACGCCATCGACTACAAACAGCGGCTGGTTGTTGTTGCCCAGCGACGAATTGCCCCGAATGGTGATGTTGGTAGCTCCGCCAGCCGCCCCACCCGACCCCTGAACGTTGACCCCTGCCACTTTCCCCGTCAAGGCCCGCAGTGGATCGGGTTCGGAGCGTTGGGCGAGTTTGGCGGCATCGAGTGTGGTGACGGCATAGCCGAGTGCGTTTTTGTCGCGTTTGATCCCGGCGGCTGTTACAACCACTTCGCTCAACTGCTTGGTATCGACGGTCAGCACAACGTCGACCACGTCTTTGTTGCCAACGACGACTTCCTGCGGTCGGAAACCTACCGACGAAAACACCAGCGTGGCATTTCGTTCGGGAACGTTGATCTGATACGTTCCCTGCGCATCGGTGACTGTACCCTGCGTACCGCCTTTTACCGTGATGGTCGTGCCGGGCAAGGCCGATTTTTCAGCAGCATCCGTAACCCGCCCCCGCACCACGCGCTGCTGCGCCAGAGCGACAACGGGCAACGTCAGAACAAGCAGAAATAAACATGTTTTCATAGAGATTGATCATAGATTTTGAGAGGGGACATTTTAAATCAGATTGAATTTATGTGTTTTTATTCGTCGCTATCACAATATCACAGCATAAAATTTTAATTTGTTTTTAATATTCAAAATTTTCTTTTTTAATGTCTATTTACTTTATCCCCAACAAGCATTTATGTGTATGAGTGTAAAAAAACAGCCTATCCGAAGGCAGGCTGTTCTGAATAATAATATGAAATTGAATCAGGTATGACGTATTGCTGACGCGAGTGAGACGCAAGGGGTTGCGTCTCTACAACGGGATGGTCACATGTAGAGACGCAACCCTTTGCGTCTCACTCGCGTCAGCAATACATCAATGCAATGTCAAATTGGTATAAGTTACCCTTTGTAGTTTACAACTTCACGAGCGAAACGCCAAGCGCGTTTTTATTGTTGGCCTGCCGCACTTCATAGGCAACCACCAACTGCCCATCGGCAGCAAGCCCGCTGGCATTGGTTCCGTTTGCCGAACCCGTAACTACCTGCATATCGGTGACTTTACCACCCTGAATGCTGCGATAGGCAATGGTCGATACTGGCGTCGATTCGGTGGGCTGATTTTGCTCCCAGAGCAGCACCGAAGCCGAGGGCGTTGGCACCAAATACGGGTTCTTAGCCGTAGCCTCGCTCAAAACAACCAATTTCCTGCCATTCTGGTCGGCCACCCGAATGCCGGGGGCATCGGTCGCGCCGGAGAACCAGGCCACCAGATTCTGCCCACCGCCTGCGCTCGACGTTGGCCCCGAATGCGGGCAACCGTTGACCCGCCAGTTGTCGGGCGAGAAAATACTGGCTTTCGAGAAGGTGGCTCCGTTGTCGGTCGAGCGCATGGCGGCAATGTCACGAATATTATCCTGATTCTCCCGATAATACAGGTGCAGCGTACCGGCTTTATCGACTAACAGGCTGATGTTGCAACAGTCGCACACGAACGGATCGAGTACCTGTTCATCGCCAAATTTGCCGCCCGCTGTGCGTACCAGACGTAGATCACGCTCGTGCGGCTTGCCAGGAATATCTTTCAGATAGGTTACGGCCACTTCACCATTCGCCAGTATGGTGGCATCGAAAAAGCCGCGCACGGTGTTGGGCGTGCGGTCGGCATGAACGGGCGCGGGCTGCGTCCAGGCGGTGCCATCAGCCGAAGTCGTATAAACAATCTGCAAATCGGATGGTCGCCCGCCCGCACGTCCCTCCTGTTTTGGTTTTTCACCTGCCGGGGCTGCGCCGTGGTTATGATGATCGGCCTGAGCCGGAGCTACGTCGGTGCCACGCAGGGCAAATACGGCCATTATAGAGCCGTTGGGCCGGAACAGCAGCCGGGGGCGCATCAGCCGCGACCCGCTCATGCCCGGTGAGGCAAAAATCTGTTTCTTCGTCCCGAACGTGCGGCCCTGATCGACAGACTCGGCCCAGTAGAAATATACCATGCCATTGGCGTCTTTTTCGGTCCACGACAGCGCGACCGTGCCTTTGGGTGTTTTTGCCAGCGTCGGAACAGCGAAGGTGCGGGTCGAATCAGCGAAGATAGTGCCGGCCTGAGTCGGCAACAGGGCCGTCAGCATGATGAAGGCCGTAAGAATGAATCGTGGGGAAAGGCTCATGCGAACAAGCTTATTTAGATTGATTTGAAACAAAGGTACAGATCGTTGTGTGAAATGCACATAGTTATTAAGAATTGTTCCAAATAATTTTTAACCGAATTCCCCTATAATTATTTCAATTAGTGTGATTTACGTTCTGTGATTATCGATTCCGTTGCTGACAGGCTGCGTATCAGCACAATATCCCTACTTCTCGAAATCGCCGGGGGTTTCGGGGCCGGTTTTGAAACCCACCGCCCGAATGTTTTTAACCGGGCTGTTGGGGTTGGCTGGGTCAGCCGCATACTCGAAAAGCAGCGTGACGGGCTTTTCGTTGCTCAGCACGGCATAGAACGAATCAAAGGCCGACGGGTCAATCCAGGCGGCAAGGTCAACGGGCTTCAGGCTCTGGGGCGGGTAGTTGCCCACCTGCCCCACACTACCGGGACCATACACGTTCTTGGGAAAGCTGAGCAACGTGGCCTTCACCACCGAGCTGTTAGTCATGAAGTCGCTGACGAGTTCGATGACCCGCGTGGCCTGACCGGCCTGCTGCGAGGTCGTTACCTTGTACGATTTTACGGTAATCTGGATGGTTGGCATACGTAATAGCGAGAAGTGGTCTGAAGAGGAACGTGGGGCTATTTTTCAAAATCACCGGGAGTTTCGGTATCGGTTGTTATATCTACCGTGTTCAGGTTCCAGCTTGTGGTTTTAGGCTGGTCTGTGTTGATGGTGTAGTTATAGCGACAGAACACCGGCTTCTCGGTTAGTAGTATGGCATACATACTGTCGAACAGGCCGGGACTGATCCATGATACCAACTCGACCGAACTCGTTTCAACGGCACCGAGGGTGGGTGCGAAGGGATTGACTGGCTGACTCAGCAGCGTGGCAGTGGTACGCTTGCCCCCCGCCACCTGCGGACTAACGAGCGTGAGGGTGCGCTCAGGGCCACCCGGTTTCTGAATCACGCTGACTTTGTAGGATTCGACCGTAAACTGATCGGTTTTGGAAACGGCTGGCATTGGGCTGGCGGTTGGTTGTTTAGGTGAACTGGCAAGTAGGTCATGGAGGGCAGACTGAAAGCAACCCCGGCACGGCGTTCGCAGAGCAAAATATATTACCTTTATGAGTCAATGTTCATAAAAACATATATCTTTTGAGTAAGCGGTAGAAAAAACTAAACCGCTTAACCCAAAAAGCCTTCATTTTCACGCGCAGATGTCTACTGTGCCCGGCCACCCGGCGTTTTCAGTCACTCATTATGTATCTTACTCATCAGTTGGGAAAAAACTCAGCCATGAATGGTTATCTTTGTGAATTACTCTTTTCAGCTAAATCCGTATTGTGGCATTAATTAAGTCTATTTCCGGTATCAGAGGTACAATTGGCGGGCGCAGTGGCGACGGGCTTACGCCAGTAGATGTAGTGAAATTTACGGCGGCTTTCGGGCAATGGCTGCGGCAGCGCAACCCCGACCGCCAAACCGTACTTGTTGGGCGCGATGGTCGTTTGTCGGGCGAAATGGTCTCGCGCTTAGTGGTCGGCACCTTGCAGGGGCTGGGTCTGAACGTCGTTGATCTGGGTTTATCGACTACGCCAACGGTGGAAATGGCCGTGCCTGATGAAGGCGCAGTGGGTGGTATTATCCTGACAGCCAGCCACAACCCTATCCAATGGAACGCGCTCAAGCTGCTCAACGAAACAGGTGAATTTATTTCAGCAGAGGACGGAGCCGAGGTGCTGTCTCTGGCCGAAAGCGAAGCATTTGATTTTGCCGAGGTGCGTAAGCTGGGCCAGTACCGGGCCGACGATACCTGGCTTCACAAACATGTTGAGAAAATTCTGGCCCTGCCGTTGGTTGACCGCGACGCTATTGCCAACCGGAATTTCCGGGTAGTAGTCGATGCGGTGAACTCAACTGGTGGACTGGCCGTGCCGATACTACTCGAAGCCCTTGGCGTTGAACACGTTGCCAAACTGCATTGCGAACCCACCGGCCAATTCGCCCACAACCCCGAACCGCTGCCCGAAAACCTCCGCGATATTATCAAGGAAATGGAAAAAGGTAATGCCGATCTGGGTATCGTGGTTGACCCCGACGTCGACCGGCTGGCCCTGATCTGCGAAGATGGTTCCCCTTTCGGTGAAGAATATACACTGGTTGCCGTTGCCGATTACGTGCTGAAAAACAGTCCGGCTAATGGCAATACGGTCTCAAACATGTCGAGTACGGTGGCCCTGCGCGACGTGACGAAACGCTACGGCGGGCAGCATTTTGCGTCGGCGGTGGGTGAAGTGAACGTGGTCGAGATGATGAAAGCGCAACAGGCAATCATCGGGGGCGAAGGCAACGGCGGTATCATTTACCCCGAACTGCACTACGGGCGCGATGCATTGGTAGGTATCGCGCTGTTTCTGAGCCATTTGGCCCGCTCCGGCAAGTCGGCGTCCATGCTGCGCCGGACGTATCCGAACTACTACATTTCCAAAAACAAAATCGAACTCACCCCCGACATCGATGTCGATGCGGTATTGGAGCGGATTCAGGCCAAATATGCCCGTAACCCCATCAATACCATCGACGGTGTGAAGATTGAGTTCGATAAAGAATGGGTACACCTGCGAAAATCGAACACCGAGCCTATTATTCGCATCTACTCCGAATCCGACACCCTCGCTACCGCCGACCACCTCGCCGGCAAACTCATCAGCGACATCCGGGAAGTACTTGCGGAGAAGCGATGAGTTTTTTTATAGAGGGGAACACGGATTAAACGGATGGTACTGACAAACACGGATTCTATCTAACAAAAAAATCTGTGTTTATCAGTACCATCCGTTTAATCCGTGTTCCCCTTAAAAATTATATCCCTCGCTGTGTACCCGTATTGGTACTGGTACCCAGATTTTCTACCTCTACATCGGTACTGCGGACGGTCTCGTGAACGGTTTCTACCCGTTCGTTCACCTCTTTGCCAATCGAAATTTCTTCAACCACATTAGCCGTTTTCGATACAACAGGCACTTCAGCGTGTTCGGTTAGTTCAATCTGACCTTCCTGGAATGCCGTCATGTCGGCGTCGGTGGCCGGGCGGTTTACGGGCGTGCGGGTTACGTGAACGCGCTCTTCGCGCAAACGTACACTTTCTTCGACGGGCCGCTCAATGATGCGGCTCCGTACCCGAACACCACCGGTTTCTACCTCACGCTTACCCACCTGCAAATCTTCCTGAATTACCTTGATCGTCTGATCGGTGCCGGTGGTCAGGTCGCGGTCGGTGGTCAGGTCCGCTGCGCCGTAGCCCATCGTGGCCGAACTGCCCGTTGCGCCCAGCGTAGCGTCGGTGCCCGTCATGGTGCTGCTGTAGCCGTACTGCTCGTCCTGCTCATCCACGTTGATAGCTCCGTTGTCGTCGAGGATGTCGGCAGCGCGTTCGGCCTCGTCATTACCTGTAACGTGTACTGTTACAATTGAGCTGCGTTCGCCTACGCGGGTGTATCGCTCCCGGCGGTCGTCATCGTCGCCACCAAACAGCGAACTGAAGAAATTACCGATGCTGCTGCCTACGTCTTTGGTGTCGTCAACAACCTCTTCGGCATAGGTTCCGCTGGTGTTCCGGTGGCGATCAGGCACCGTGCTGTTTGAGGTATCGGCATACGTTGTGCCATCGCTAAGCGAGCCCGTCTGGGCCGATAAATCGATGTTGCTGCGCGAGAAACCGTCACTTACTAATTCGTCTACTGCGTTTTGGGCGTCGGTGGCGTTGTCGAATACGCCGACTACTGTAAAAGCCATGATTGTACTGGGTTTACGTTGAGAAATTGATTTTGATTTATAACGAAGGCCATCGCTATGGCCGAACGTTCAGATTTGTGGCGGCAACCGTTCAACGGTCACGGCCTCGGTTCGTACTGGCACCGACTGCGTTTCTACGCGAGTTTGCTGGCGTTTCGTCACACGCACTTCTTCCAGCAGCATCAGCCGCTTTTCCACAATCAGCACTTCCTGTAACACCGGATACACAACCGTATCGCCCTCGTAACGAACCGCCGGGGCCGTGTCTACATATTGGTTCATAGCCACCCGCTCCACCTCATACGATTCGTTCATCAGCGGCACGTCTACCGTCTGCTCCTGCGTTTGCACGGACTTAACGATACGGATTCGACCTGTTTCCATCTGCTGCGTATCGACCGTTAGCTGTTCGGCGATGACAGGAATTGTCAGCGCGTCGAGTTGGTTTAGGTCAGGCCGTTGCGTTGCCTCGGTATCGCTCATTGGGCGTATGGATTTGGCGTATTAGTGTTACTCGTAGTAATAAAGAGACGAGCGGCATATTTGTTCTATAAATTCTGTAGAAATTATCTACATAACCCACTATTCAGTAAGTACAAATCGGTAAAAATCAACATCTCTTTAATCGTATCATCCGGTTAATCAAATTCTTAACCATAATGTAGGCTGTGTCTGATAGTTTTCCGACTAATCAGACATACCTATCATACGCACTACTTATGTTATGCCCGCCTGTCTTCCGTCTTGTTTTGGTTGTGTTGTTATCTCCGCTATTATCGGGCTGTATGACCGTGCGCGTTGTCACAGAACCCGACTGCGATACGCCCGCCAGCGTACCCTACACAAAAACCGTAGCCACGGCCTATTTCTGGGGATTAATGCAGCCTAAAGACATCGAACCGCCCTGCGATAAACGGTTCTATCACCTCAATGGAGTTACGGTACGCTCTACGTTTGGGCAGTATCTGTTGTCGGGCGTTACGCTTGGCATTGTCAACAAACGGCGCATCGAATGGTGCTGTGCGCCTTACGTCCCACCCACCGATTCGCTCTGAATATAAATTTTTTAGCAATTCCCGCCATGAGTCTCCCCAACGGTCTCGAACAGGTATCGGTGCATTCGCTAACGAATCGCCACCAGAATTTCACCCAGCCGCTCACGCCCGGCGCATCGTTTAAACTGCGCATTCCCAACGGCTTATCGAGCCGCGCGGCCTACCAGCAAACGACTGCCAACTTTCAGTGGCTGATCCAGTACGCCCTCGACCGGAATCTGCGGCTGCGGGCCATCGGCAAAAACTGGTCGTTCACCAAAGTGGGCGTTACCAACGGTGGCATGGTCGATACCAATGCGCTGATGCAGACGTTTACGCTCACAGCCGCATCGGTAGCTCCGGCCTACACAAATGCGGGCAAATCGGCGAGTAATCTGTTTTTTACCGAATGCGGCACTACGGTGCATATTCTGGAACAAAAGCTTGAGGCTATCGGCAAATCGATCCGGGCGTCGGGGGCGAGCAACGGCCAAACCATTGCCGGGGCTATCTCGACCGGTACGCACGGGGCCGCGTTCGGGTTCGGGGCCACGCAGGATATGGTTGTCGGTATTCACCTTGTCTGCGGTCCCGACCGGCACGTATGGCTCGAACGGGCCACGTATCCGGTTGTCAGCCAGTCGTTTACCGATGGCTTAGGCATTTCAGAAGTGCTGCGCGACGATGATCTGTTCAACGCGGCTCTCGTCAGCTTCGGCTCATTCAGTTTTATTCACGGCGTGTTGCTCGACGTTGAGGATTTATTCTGGCTGAAGTCGTACAGTAAAACGAGTGTGCCGTACAATACGCTCGAAAAAGCCATGAGCGAGTGTGACTTTTCAGCCTTGAAAGCAGAAATGAATCTGCCCGACGATACAGACCCGACAGCGGGCGAAGCCTATCATTTTCAGACGATTGTCAACCCACACCAGATCGACCTGACGGGTCAGAACAACGATAGAGGTCCGTTTGTGCGGGTGCTTTACAAACACAAAGCAAAGCCCGACGGCGAATCGGTGGCCGACGTGCGAAAAGCCGATTTTACGTATGGCGACGATACGCTGGGCTTGATTCAGACGCTTTTGGATAGACTTCGCCCCCGCATGCTCGTGCCAACGCTCGTCAATAAACTTTACCCGATGGCCCTTGAACATACCGACGGCTTAGTTGGCACCATGCGTGAATTTTTTGCACCTACCAACATCCGGGGAAAAGCGTGTAGCTCGGCCATCGGCATCGACGCCAAAGACAGCCTGCGCGTACTGGCCGAAATCTGCGCCCTCAACCGCGAATCGGCCTTTCCGGGGGTAATGGGCCTGCGCTGGGTCAAAGGCACACAGGCCACGCTTGGGTTCACGAAATTTCCGATTACCTGCGTACTCGAACTCGACGGAATCGAATCCAACCTGACCAATGCGTTTCTGCACCGCGTCTGGAACCGGCTCGATGCACTCCATATTCCATTTACGATGCACTGGGGTAAAGTGAATTTCGGCTTAGATGCCGCCCGCATTCGTCGGATGTACGGCAGCCGGGTCGATGCCTGGCTTATGGCCCGCGAGCGGCTGTTAGACGCGCCCACGCGGGCCGTTTTCACCAACGAATTTATGGAGCAGTGCGGCCTGGCAATAGTGCCGGTTCCGGTGGCTGACCCTGTTGCCTGAACGAAAAACGCCCGGTTTGCGCCGGGCGTTTTTCATCTATTTTGTTACTCCCACTCAATTGTAGCGGGGGGTTTCGAGGAAATATCGTAGACCACGCGGTTAACACCCTTCACGCGGTTGATGATTTCGTTCGATACGTCGGCCAGAAATTCATACGGCAGATGCGCCCAGTCGGCGGTCATCCCATCCACGCTCGTTACGGCCCGCAAGGCTACGACGCGCTCGTAGGTACGTTCGTCGCCCATTACGCCTACCGATTGCACGGGCAGCAGCATCGCACCCGCCTGCCAGACTTTGTCGTACAGTCCTTCACGCTTCAATCCATTGATAAACAGCGCGTCTACTTCCTGCAAAATCTGCACTTTCTCTGGGGTAACATCGCCCAGAATCCGAATTGCCAGACCAGGACCGGGGAACGGGTGACGACCCAGAATGGCGTCGGGCAGGCCGAGTGTTCGCCCTACAGCCCGCACCTCATCTTTGAAGAGCGTGTTTAAGGGTTCTACTACTTTCAGTTTCATGAAATCGGGCAGGCCACCCACGTTGTGGTGCGACTTGATGGTAGCCGACGGCCCTTTTACCGATACGGACTCGATTACGTCGGGATAGATCGTGCCCTGCCCCAGCCACGAGACGCCTTCAATCAGATGCGCTTCCTGGTCGAAGACCTCGATAAACGTTTTGCCGATGGCTTTGCGCTTGGCTTCTGGGTCGGTCAGCCCGGTCAGGGCGGTATAAAACTGCTCTTTAGCATCAACGCCTTTCACGTTCAGGCCCAGCGTTTTATACGATTCCAGCACGCCCGAAAACTCGTCTTTCCGCAACACGCCATTGTCTACAAAAATGCAGTACAGGTTTTTGCCAATGGCCCGGTGAATCAGCGTAGCAGCCACCGACGAATCGACCCCGCCCGACAGCCCCAGCACAACCTTGTCGTTGCCAAGTTTCTGCTGTAGCTGCGCCACCGTGCTCTCGACAAACGAGTCGGCGGTCCAGTTCTGCGAGCAGCCACAAATGTTCACTACGAAGTTATGCAACAGCACTTTGCCTTGCAGCGAATGCGTTACTTCGGGGTGAAACTGAATGCCATACGTCGGTTCATTCGCTACGTGAAAAGCCGCCACCCGAACACTATCGGTTGAGGCAATGATCTCAAAATCAGCCGGAACGCTCGTGATGGTATCGCCGTGCGACATCCAGACCTGCGAATGAGAATCGATACCCTGCATCAGCGGACTACCGGCAGTAACCGTACCCAGTTTAGCCCGGCCATATTCGCGGATAGCCGACGCCTGCACCTCGCCCCCGCTGGTCTGAGCCAGCAGTTGCGCCCCGTAGCAAACACCCAGGAGCGGCAGTTTTTGCCGGAACAGGCTCAGGTCAATGTTGGGTGCGTCGGCATCGCGCACGGAGGAAGGACTGCCCGATAGAATAACGCCTTTTACGTTGGGCGTCAGTGCAGGAATATTGTTGTAGGGATGGATTTCGCAGTAAACGTTCAGCTCGCGCACCCGACGGGCAATGAGTTGGGTGTACTGCGAGCCGAAATCCAGAATCAGAATCTGTTCGGTGGTCATGGATTGCTCTCTAAAGTACAAAGGTAGAGCATTTTCGCGCTCAATCTGGGTACAACAGGTACTTTTTCCGCATCACTTTGTAGGTCGTCAGACCCGTTTGCCAGCTTTTACGGATAGTCTTGGGCGATACTCCGGCCAGCAGTTGCAGCCGAAGCTGATCTGTTCCGGCCAGTCTGTCGATGTAATTTGTGGGCAGGAAAAACTTGCTTTTGTCGGTAGCACGGTTAAAAAAATCGAAGAAATAATCGAGCATCAGCCCCTGCCGCGACACGGTGATTTTCGACAAATCCAGCCCATAACACAGCTTACCTTCGAGGGGTGGGTTCATGGCACCGGGCTTATCGACGGGTGTGAACGTGAACGGGCCGTATTGGGTGTAGGGCGAACCAATTACCTGAAACTGCTTGTCGGTGCCGCGCCCTACGCTTACGGTTGTGCCCTCAAAGAAGCAGATAGACGGATAGAGCAGAATAGCCTGCTGGTTGGGCAGATTGGGCGAGGGCGGCACGGGCAGCACATAGGGCGTTTTGCGCGTGTAGCTTTTCACCGGAATCACCGTAAGGGGGCAGGTTTTACTACCCGCCAGCCAGCCTTCGCCGTTAATCATCCGGGCCAGTTCGCCCACGGTCAGGCCATGAACCACCGGAATGGGGTGCATTCCCACAAACGACTTAAACTTCGGGTCGAGTACGGGGCCGTCGATGTAGTGGCCGTTCGGGTTGGGACGGTCCAGCACCAGCAGCGGCTTATTGGTTTCGGCGCAGGCTTCCATCACATAATGCATGGTACTGATGTAGGTATAAAACCGGGTGCCCACGTCCTGTACGTCGAAAATAATGACATCGAGCGAGTCCATTTGCGCGGGCTTGGGCTTGCGGTTATCGCCATACAGCGACGTGATTCGAATCCCGGTTCGGGTATCGCGCCCGTCGCTGATGGTTTCGCCATCGGTAGCATCACCCCGGAAACCGTGTTCGGGCGCGAAAATCGTTTTGATGGTTATGCCCCGCGCCACCAAACTATCGACTAAATGCGTTTTGCCAATGCGCGACGTATGGTTTACGACCATGCCAACGCGTTTGCCGGCCAGGGTGGGCAGATAGAGATTGGTTTGGTCGGCTCCTGTTTGGAGCGACTGTGCTGTGCAGTGAACAGTTGTCAGCCAACAGCCAACAGTGAGCAACAAGAGCAGGTGTCGGTTAATAAGTTTGGCGGTTCTTCCCGGCACAGTGGGCTGGGTTACTGCGGTGTCCGTTTCAGGGACATTTGTGAACTGGTGAATCATTAGTGATGGCTTTCTGCAAAACTCTTACTTTTACGGACGATTACAAAACGAGTCAGTGAACAGGCGGCAACCAACAGCCAACAGTTGCTGCACTGATTCCGTTTGTACACATAGTACTGTTGGCTGTTCACTGTTGGCTGTTCACTGTCTTGAACGTTCCGCTTTTTTTGGCCCGCAAGGTCCGCCACGCCCCGCAGGGCAGTTTTTCGGCTACGGTAACACGGGTCGGCATTGCCAGCATCGCGCTCGGTTTAGCCGTTCTGATTGTCGCATTTGCTGTTCTGTTTGGCTTTAAAGACACCATCCGGCAAAAAATTTTCCTGTTCGGGGCGCATTTGCAGGTGGGCAAGTTCACCAATAATCTCTCGTATGAAGAATCGCCCCTGCCGCTGAACACGAAGCTGTATCAGGAACGCGACCAGATTCCCGGCATTCAGCACATGCAGGCGGTGGCTCTGAAAGCAGGCATTCTGAAAACGAAAGACGAACTGGCGGGCGTGGTCTTGAAAGGCGTTGGCCGCGATTATAACTGGGATCTCGTGCGTGAGTCGCTCGTGGCCGGTACTGTACCCGATGTTGGAGCCGACACCGGTACGGGCAGTACGCAACTGCTGCTGAGTCAGTATATGGCGAATCAGTTGCGGGTGAAGGTAGGCGATAACGTGCCGCTGTATTTTCTGGGCAATCCGCCCCGCGCCCGCCGAATGAAGGTTGTCGGCATCTACGACACGGGGCTGGAAGAAGTTGACAAAACCATTGCGCTGGGCGATATTCGGCTGATTCAGCGGCTCAATCGCTGGGGCGTCGATTCGGTGGGGAGTTACGAAATTTTCGTTACCGATTTTGAGCGGCTACCCCAGATTGAAGGCAACGTTTTCGACCGCATGGCCCCCGACATGCGCCTGACCCGCGTAACGGACCAATACCGCCCGCTCTTCGACTGGATGGTGCTACTCGACCGCAACATGGTGATTCTGCTGACGCTGATTGCCTTTGTGGCTTCGTTCAACATGGTGTCGGTATTGCTGGTGCTGATGATGGAACGCACACCAATGATTGGTCTGCTGAAAGCCCTCGGTGGCCCCGACCCGCTCATCCGGCGCATGTTTGTATACGTGGGCCTGAACATGGTTGGCTGGGGCCTGCTCATCGGCAACGTGGTTGGGCTGGGCCTGTGCTTCGTGCAGGACCGCTTCAAAGTGATTCCGCTCGACCCGAAAAATTATTACATGAACTACGTTCCAATTTCGTGGGACTGGCCCACAATTCTGGCCCTGAACGCAGGCACCATTCTGCTCATCGCGCTGGTATTGTGGCTTCCTACGTTCATCATCAACCGCATTCAGCCCGTAACGGCGATTCAATTTAAAAAATAGTCTTTGAACCGGGATTAGCCAGGATTATCAAGATTAAACAGGATTTATACGCTGCGCTTACTCGCTTAGCTGAATCTTGCAAAGCAAGATGATAAATCCTGTTTAATCTTGATAATCCTGGCTAATCCCGGTTCGGAATCATTCCACCGCCTTCACGGTATACCCTTTCTTTCTGAGGAGGCTCACGACGCCTTTTTCATTGCCGAGGTGGCCCGCGCCGAAGGCGAAGAATGTGGGCTTTTCTTTAGCGGCTTTCTCTATAACCGGAATCCAGTTGACGTTGCGTTCGGCCAGTAGTTTGTCTTCAAATTGGGTGGTGTTGCCCGCAAACTGGCTGGTTTTAATCTGACTCATCATCTTCGCCAGATCGTGCGCTTTGTAGGCCGCCAGCATTTCCATAAATTCCTTTTGCGCGGCTTCGGGCTTTTTTGCCATGTCGACCAATCCTTTCAGTTGTTCTTCCATCGGGATATTATCCAATGCGGCCAACTGTGCGTCGAGGGTTTCGAGACCCAGCACCTCTTTCTTGCTTTGCCCGGCCATCTGCGCGAAGGTCATGTCGTAGGAAGCGGGCTGGCATTTGAGCAGCGACATGTACATGAGCGACATAATGCCGATAGGCTTCATCATGCCTACCTGCGTGAGGCCCATTTTCATGTTGTCTTTCAGGTAATTATCCAGCAGCGTATAGTCGTCGGGTTTCAGGTAGTCTCTCACGGTTTTGCCGCCGGGCAGCATCATGGCTTTCATCATACCCTGCATCATGGCCGGGTCGTCCATGTCGAGTTCGAGATACACCTGCTGAGCGTCGCCGATGGCTTTTTTGGTAGCTTCGGTAATAGTCAGGTCAGTAGGACAAACGAGGTGGAAGGTGCCATACAGGTACGATGGCTGCGTAAGACCATTGCCCGACACTTCATAGAGCAGGGCGTTATCCTGCGCCTGGGCCTCGCTCAGGAGGGTTCCGGCAACCAACAGGCCGGTCATCAGTTGTTTCTTCATGCGATTGGTAAGCGTTGTTTGTTTTTTTGTAGTAAAGTTATGACGTGTACCTTTGCTTTCTGACTTTCTTCATCAATATGATTGCTCAACCCGCTAAACCCGAGTCGCTTTTGGCTCAACCTTTTCTACATAAAATCCGCATCGTTACGGCGGCTTCGCTCTTCGACGGCCACGATGCGGCCATCAATCTTATGCGTCGGCTGATGCAGGCGTCCGGGGCTGAAGTGATTCACCTCGGCCACAACCGTTCGGTAGCCGAAATTGTTGACTGCGCCATTCAGGAAGACGTACAGGGCATTGCCGTTACGAGCTATCAGGGCGGCCACCTCGAATTCTTCAAATACATGTACGACCTGTTGCACGAACGTGGCGCGGGTCATATCAAAATCTTCGGGGGCGGGGGCGGCACCATCCTCCCTTCCGAAATCAAAGAACTCCACGCCTATGGCATCGCCCGTATCTACAGCCCCGACGATGGCCGCGCCATGGGTCTGCAAGGCATGATTGACGACCTGCTGCGCCAGTGCGATTTCGAATTACCGCCACCTGTAGAGACGCGACCCTTCGCGTCTCCTTCGCGTCAGCAACAACCATCCGGGAAAGAACCATCCGGGAATGAGACGCAACATCTATCCGGGGGGAATGAGACGCAACATCTTGCGTCTCTACACAATGACATCGCGCGGCTCATCACGACCGCCGAAAACCACCCCGACCAATTCAATCATTCCATCAGTCAATCAGTCAACAAATCCACGCCCGTTCTCGGCATTACCGGCACGGGGGGCGCGGGCAAATCGTCATTAGTCGATGAATTGGTGCTGCGCTATCTGCGAACGTTTCCCGACAAAACGCTGGCGATTATTTCGGTCGATCCGTCGAAACGCAAAACGGGCGGTGCGCTGCTCGGCGACCGGATTCGGATGAATGCCATTCACAACCGCATCGGCGGCCCGGCCCGTGTGTACATGCGGTCGCTGGCAACGCGGCAGAGCAATCTGGCCCTGAGCCGCCACGTCCAGGACGCCATCGACGTGTGCAAAACCGCTGGTTTTGACCTGATTATCGTAGAAACATCGGGCATTGGGCAGTCGGACACCGAAATTACCGAACACGCCGACAAAACGTTGTACGTGATGACCGCCGAGTACGGCGCGGCTACGCAGTTGGAAAAAATCGACATGCTCGACTTTGCCGACGTCATTGCCATCAACAAATTCGACAAACGCGGCTCACTCGACGCCCTGCGCGACGTCAGAAAACAATACCGGCGCAACCACAACCGCTGGGACACGCCCGACGACGATCTGCCCATCATCGGCACCATTGCTTCGCAATTCAACGACGCAGGCATGAACGCGCTGTTTGCCCGACTGATGAGCGTATTTGGCACTGACGTACCGGCGATCAGTCTGTCTGCTATCGATAGCCGGGACGTCAGTGCCATTATCCCCCCCGACCGGACGCGCTATTTGGCTGAGATTGTGGAAGAAAGCCGCCGGTACGATCAGTTTGTGAACGAGCAAACGGCCATTGCCCGGCACTTGTATCAGTTGGATGGGGTGATGAAAATGCCCACCCCACCCCAACCCCTCCCCGTCAGGGAGGGACTAATCCATCCGGGTGCTGTTAGCCCCTCCCTGACGGGGAGGGGTTGGGGTGGGGTGGTTGATGAACTTCAGCAGCTTTACACCGACCTCGACGCCCGGCTGCACCCCGACTCCCGCGCCCTGTTGCAGCAGTGGCCGCAGATGCAGCAACGATACACGGCTGACTATTATGAGTTTACGGTGCGCGGCAAGGTGATTCGGCAACCGCTCTATACCGAAACATTGTCGCACCTGAAAATACCGAAAGTGGCCTTGCCCAAATACAGCGACTGGGGCGACGTGCTGCGGTGGCTGCTGACCGAGAACGTGCCGGGTGAGTTTCCCTACGCGGCTGGCGTGTTCCCGCTCAAGCGCGAAGGCGAAGACCCCACGCGCATGTTTGCGGGCGAAGGTGGCCCCGAACGCACCAACCGGCGGTTTCATTACGTGGCAAAAGACATGCCCGCCAAACGGCTGTCGACGGCCTTCGATTCGGTTACACTCTATGGCGAAGACCCGGCCATGCGCCCCGATATTTTCGGC
Source organism: Spirosoma montaniterrae (assembly GCF_001988955.1). Lineage (NCBI taxonomy): Bacteria > Pseudomonadati > Bacteroidota > Cytophagia > Cytophagales > Cytophagaceae > Spirosoma > Spirosoma montaniterrae. The sequence goes on from NZ_CP014263.1 coordinate 1,881,031, forward strand.
AAAATCGGCAACTCCGGCGTCAGCATCTGCACCCTCGACGATGCCAAGAAACTCTACTCCGGCTTCGACCTCTGCGACCCGGCTACGTCGGTATCCATGACCATCAACGGCCCCGCGCCGATGATTTTAGCCTTCTTCCTGAATGCCGCCATCGACCAGCAGTGTGAGAAATGGCTACGCTCCCCCCTCACCCCCGGCCCTCTCCCAGAACGGGAGAGGGGAGCAGAGCTCCCGGTTTGTCTCCCCTCTCCCGTTCTGGGAGAGGGGCCGGGGGTGAGGGTACATCGCGTTACAACGGCCCCCTGCCCGATGGCAACAACGGCCTGGGTCTGCAACTGCTGGGCACTACGGGCGACAAGGTGCTGCCACGCGACGTGTATGAACAGATCAAAGCCGACACGCTACAGAAGGTGCGCGGCACGGTGCAGGCCGATATTCTGAAGGAAGATCAGGCGCAGAATACCTGCATTTTCTCGACTGAGTTTGCCCTCCGCATGATGGGCGACATTCAGCAATATTTCACCGACAACCGGGTGCAGAATTTTTACTCGGTGTCGATTTCGGGGTATCACATTGCCGAAGCGGGCGCGAACCCGATTTCGCAGTTGGCTTTTACGCTTTCCAATGGCTTTACGTTCGTAGAATACTACCTGAGCCGGGGAATGCACATCGATGATTTCGCGCCGAATCTGTCGTTCTTTTTCTCGAATGGCATGGACCCCGAATACACGGTGCTGGGCCGGGTGGCGCGTCGGATCTGGGCGAAGGCGATGAAAAACAAATACCGGGCCAACGAGCGCAGTCAGAAGCTGAAGTATCACATCCAGACGTCGGGGCGGAGTTTGCACGCGCAGGAGATTGCCTTCAACGATATTCGTACCACGTTGCAGGCCCTGCTGGCAATCTACGATAACACCAACTCGCTGCATACCAACGCCTACGACGAAGCTATTACGACGCCCACCGAAGAATCGGTTCGGCGGGCGATGGCGATTCAGTTGATTATAAACCGCGAGTTTGGGCTGACCAAAAACGAAAACCCGCTGCAAGGCTCGTTTGTGGTTGAGGAACTGACCGATCTGGTCGAAGAAGCTGTTTATCAGGAATTTCTGGCTCTCAACGAGCGGGGCGGTGTACTGGGCGCAATGGAACGGATGTACCAGCGCAGCAAAATTCAGGAAGAGTCGATGTATTACGAGACGCTGAAACACAACGGCGACCTGCCCATCGTGGGCGTCAACACCTTCCTCGACCCGAACGGTTCGCCCACTATTGTTCCCGCCGAAGTCATTCGCAGCACCGACGACGAAAAACGGTATCAGGTCGAAAATTGCCGGGCTTTTCAGGAGCGTAATCGCGAAGCCGCAGCGACGGCATTACATCAGTTGCAGGCAGCGGCACTGGCCGGAGGTAACATTTTTGAGAGCTTGATGGAAGCCGCTAAAGTGTGTTCGCTGGGGCAGATGAGCCACGCGCTTTATGCCGTAGGCGGGCAGTACCGCCGGAATATGTAGTAGCTACGTCCTTCGTAACGTCATCACATACTGACCATCGACCAGCAGCGTCAGGCGGTTTTGACTGACCCGAAATAGCGACACCTGCCGCAGCGCGTCTACGAAGCTGGTTTCAAACGGGTTCGCCGGGCGCGGGTTGGTTTTCGGGTCGATGGTCAGTTGGTCGGCGTTGGCGCGGATGTCGCCTTTGAGTTTGCTCCAGCCGGTTGAGCCGGTCAGCTTACCGGTTTTCAGGTCAAATTCCAGCGTGGGCAGCATTTTGTCGCCGAATTGTTCGGGGCGAAGGCGTTGCCCGCGAAACGTTTCGAGTGTCCAGATGCCGTTGAGCCGGTGGCTGGCGTGCAGAAACGCCCCGCCCCCACATACTGCCGGGCGTTGGCTTCTACCCGAACGGTGTAGGCATAATCGCGTTTCGTCAGCGGGTCGCGGTAGGTTGTGGGTTCTATGGAAACAACTAATTTGCGTTTACCCGTTGAACTACGCTGGCTCACGTTTTTGCGCCGACTGGCCGACGCCAGCACCGGCTCTGCCTGCGCGTCGAGTAGCACGCCCATGCCCCGGCTGCTGGGTTTCGGCTTGGGCACAGGCACGAGCAGTTCGTAGCCATCGGACGCCTGAAACTGTATTTGTTTAGCGAAGTCAATATCGAGTTGCCAGGCCAGCGCACCCGTTTTGGCCGGGCTGCTGCCAACGGCTACAAAATCAATACCTTGCCGCCGTTTGTTGGCCCAGTCGTTGCTTAATACTGGCTGCTTTTCAGCCTGTTTCGGCGTTTTCGACAGCGGTTGAATCGCGCGGTGGCAGCTCAGGTTAAGCAGCACCAGTATCGGCAAGAGCCAGCCGTTGCGCCCCTGGAATGTCATAAAAAGATAGTCTGGATAAAGCCGTATCGCTTATTGTAACGTTTTGCTTTACCAAAATAGTGTAGCTTTTCGACCAAACGAAATCCTGCGTAGTCGGTTACTTAACCTATGGTGAAATCATCATTTACAGCACTGCTGGCCCGTGTGGGCTTAGATTGGTTTATTCTGGCCCTGCTCGGCATGGTTGGTCTGGCAAAACTATGGCCCGGCCCCGGCATTCTGGAGGGGCCGCTGTCGGTATCGGCACTGGCGGGCTATGGCGTCTCGCTGATCTTCTTTTTCTATGGGCTAAAACTTAATTTCGGGCAGCTACGGGCGGGTTTGCGCAATTACCGGCTGCACCTGCTGATTCACCTGACCACGTTTGTGCTGTTTCCGGTGGTGGTGCTGCTGGCCCGCTATCTGTTTCAAACGCCCGCTACCGAACTGCTCTGGCTCGGCATTTTTTACGTAGCTGCGCTGCCGTCCACCGTTTCGTCGTCGGTGGTGATGGTGTCTATTGCGGGGGGCAACTTGCCAGCGGCCATCTTCAACGCCAGCATTTCGAGCCTGATCGGCGTGTTTATTACGCCCCTCTGGATGAGCTACTTACTTACCACTACCGATGGTTCTTATGACCTCGGCGGTGTAATTGGCAAATTAACCCTGCAAGTTATTGTACCGGTGCTGCTGGGGCTATTGCTCAACCAACGCTTTGGCTGGTTTGCCAGCCGCTACAAAACACACCTGCGTTATTTCGACCAGTTTACGATTCTGCTGATCGTTTACACATCGTTTTCAGAGTCGTTTTCGCGTAACCTCTTTGCCGGGTATTCGGTTCGCGACCTGATGGTGCTGTCGGGATTGATGCTCGGCCTGTTTTTTCTGATCTACGGATTTATCTGGCTCGGAAGTCGCCTGTTGGGGTTCAACCGCGAAGACCGCATTACCGCTCTGTTCTGCGGCTCCAAAAAGTCGTTGGTGCAGGGAAGCGTAATGGCGAACGTACTGTTTCCGGTCAGCGTTGCGGGTATTGCCCTGCTGCCCATCATGGTCTATCATGCGCTTCAACTGATTGTAGCCAGTATGCTGGCACAGCGAATGGCCCAACAAGGGTTGAGTGGTTGAATGGTTGAATGGTTGAGTGATTGAATGATTGAATGATGGAATGGGGTGCTGAGGTAGTAGCCCCCATTCAACCATTCCATCATTCAATCATTCCATCATTCAATCATTCAATTAGTGCTGGCTGACGAGTTCCAGACTTTGCCACACGACATCGCCCATTGTGTGGCAGTGGTCGAACTGGCGGGTGCGGTAGTGTCGGTTCAAAGCCTGACTCAGTTGCCCGACATTCGTTGCCGGGGCAATTTGATCCTGACGCATGGCCGTCATGAGATCGCCGGTGCGGGTTTGCTCCACGCGCAGCCGCCCGGCCATCAGCGACCGTTCTTCAATCTGATACTGCCGCACACTTTCGGGCGTCAGATACTGCGTGCCGAGGTCGATGATGGGCTGGTTTTGCCGGTAATACTGCGGCATATAAACCGATTTGCGGCCTTCATATGATTGCTGATCGAAGTCGATGGCCCGGATGCGGTAGTAAACTTCATCGAAATCGGGGGTAATATCGACCACAAAATTGCTGGAATGCATATCGCCGAGCAGCCGCACAAAACAGCGTTCGTTGAACTTTATAAACTCTTTGCTCAACCGAATCGGGTTCATGTCGGCATCGCGCATTTGCTGGTCGAAGAACATATCGCCCGGCACGCCCGCAATGTGTTCTTCGATGAGCGTTTGCCCGCTGGTGAGGTAGCTGATGCGATTGGGCGACAGAATATGCTCTAACTCAAGGCCATAAATACGCGACGCGTCGGCATTCTTGATGTAGAAATAGTCGAAATTGTCGTTCACCTTGTTACGTATCCGCACCCGAAACGGGCGCGTATTACCATACAGGCACAAGTCTACGCGGTCGATGGTCAGGTGGCCCGTTACCGACATATCGCCGTCGGCTTTCAGTATCGCATAGATCGTTTTGAGTGCCAGTAGAATATCATCGGTTTCGATAGCCGGGTAATAAACTGTTTCCCAGAGCGTATCACGGTCGCGTTTGTCGTAGAGCGTGGCCGAGTTGTCGTACCGCAGCAGGTCGGCGTACTGAATAGGCAGCGTATGTTCGCGGTTGTACTGTTGCAGATACGACCGTAACGGCCCGCTGATTGGGTACGTCAGTTTTTTCTTTGAAATAATAGGCATGGTCAACTCCAGAATGGCGCGTGGGTAAAGATAAGTGCTGACCCGACGAGGCCAACCACCGTGGGTATATTTGCTTATTTTAGTAGCTTTGCCTGCTATCATATATTACCGTACTCAACCGGTTATGATGTCTACTTCTACATCAGCGGAACAGATGCTCCGCAGGTTACTCAACGACTCGCCGGTAGGCATGTTTATTGCCAATGCCGTGCGCGACGAAACAGGTCAGCTTATCGATTTTCGATACGCAGCCGTTAACTATAAAATTGCCGACATCACCGGCCTCACCGACGTGCGGCAACTGGAAGGGCGGCTTATGAGCGAGGTTCTTCCGGGCTCAGTTCACCCGAGCAATTCTTTCAACCGCATCAAAGAGGTACTTGAACGTCGTGAATCCGTTACGTTTGAGACGCAGTATACGAACCAACTAAGCCAGAACGGCTGGTATCGAATCACTATCACCCCTCACGATGACAGCGTTACGGTCATAATCGTCGACATCACCGATATTAAGCAAACCGAGCAACAACAGCAGGCCGAACGGCTTGTGCGCCTTTTAGATTGTTTACCAATTGCTGTCTTTGTTTCAGAAGCGGTTTATGACTACAGCAAACCGGAGCAGATTATAGATTTCGTGATTCGGGACGTCAATATGCTGGGGGCGCAGCCGCATGGTATACTACGTGAGCAGATTGTTGGTTATCGGGCATCGGAACTGTTTCCCAACGACCGACGGAATGGCATTTTCGAGCGATACGTTGCCGTTATTCACAATCAGCAGGCGCAAACATTTGAGTTCGATTACGTGGCCGCCGATGGCGTTCGACGCTGGCTCGACATTCGGTTAGCCCCCTTCGATACGTCGTCGGTGGTGTCAACTACGCTCGATATTACCCCCATCAAGCAGGCGCAGGTGTCGCTCGAAGTCATGAACGACGAACTCCGACGCTCGAACGAAAATCTCCAGCAGTTTGCCTACGTTGCCAGTCACGATTTGCAGGAACCGCTTCGCAAAGTGCAGTCATTCGGCGATTTACTGCTGAGCCAATATGCCGACCAGATTGATGCCGACGGAATCGATCTGGTTCAGCGGATGCAATCGGCGGCCAATCGCATGTCGGTTCTTATCAAAGACCTGCTCACTTATTCACGACTGGCAACACAGCAGGAAACATCTGAACCCCAATCACTTAATAAGCTGATTACCACTGTGCTCGATGATCTCGATTTAGTTATTCGGGAGTCGTCGGCAGCGGTCTACGTAGAGGAGTTGCCAACCATTACGGGCGATGCGGGGCAACTTCGGCAACTCTTTCAGAACCTGATTGGCAATGCACTCAAGTTTCGAAAACCGAACCAGTCGCCGGTAATTTCCATTACCCACCGTCGATCCGGCCCTGATAATCTGCCAATGCATGTCTCTCTATCAGGCAAAAAAACAGGCCGGTTTTACTGGGAAATCTGCGTAACCGACAATGGCATTGGCTTCGACGAGAAATATACCGACCGTATTTTTCAGGTCTTTCAGCGGCTTCACAGCAAATCACATTATGCCGGTACGGGTATCGGGCTGGCAATCTGCCAGAAGGTAGCTGAAAACCACGGCGGCTTTATCAGGGCCAGTAGTAAGCCCGGCGAAGGAGCTACGTTCCGTGTGTTTCTACCTGCCTGAAACACCGCCGATTTCCGTAAGTTCCGTAAGGGGGCGAATTAATTCGCCCCCTTACGGAACTCACGGAAATCGCTGTTAAGTTTTTGTTACGCCTAAACCCATCGGGCCATTTTAGGTGTTATTAATGAATAGTTACTTATTCTGCTTTGTCGATACCTATTACGTCGCCCGGATCACATGCATCCGGCCCACGGCTGTCCCGCTCCGATTTTGGCCCCGATTTTGTTTGGGGGACCGCCACAGCCGCCTACCAGATTGAAGGTGCCACCGACCGCGACGGACGCGGGGCGTCAATCTGGGACACGTTCTGTAAACAGAAAGGCAAAATCAAAACCGGCGAACATGCCGATACTGCCTGCGAATTCTACGACCGCTACGAATCCGACCTGCATCTGCACAAAGCACTCGGTTTCGAGAACTTTCGCTTCTCGATTTCGTGGTCGCGTGTGCTGCCCGACGGCCTGTCGCCCCTGCGCGGAGGGCGCATCAACGAAGCGGGGCTTGCTTTTTATAACCAACTGATCGACCACTGTTTATCCTTGGGAATCACGCCCTGGATTACGCTATACCACTGGGATTTGCCGCAGGCACTGGAAGACCGGGGCGGCTGGGCCAACCGCGAAATTGTGTACTGGTTTGCCGACTTTGCCGACCTCTGTACCCGCGCCTTTGGGCACAAGGTGAAGCACTGGATTATTCTGAACGAACCGCTGGCGTCGTCGGTGCTGGGCTATTTTACGGGTCAGCACGCCCCCGGTCGGCGCAGTTTTCGGAGTCTGTTACCAGTCATTCACCACACGGCACTGGCGCAGGCCGAGGGCGGACGGATGGTGCGGCAGAATATTCCTGACGCACAAATTGGCACCACCTTTTCGTGTTCGCCCGTGGAGCCGTTTTCCTCGTCAAAAGGCGACCGCGAGGCAGCCGCCCGCGTCGATGCGCTGCTCAACCGGCTGTACATCGAACCCGCACTGGGACTGGGCTACCCAACGCAGGAGTTACCCTTTCTGGCCGACATTCCCAAAAAAGTAGCCAAACCCGGCGATATGGAGCGGTTGGTGTTCAACTTTGATTTCATTGGTTTGCAACACTACTTCCGGGCCGTGGTCGAACAGTCGTATTTTATGCCTTACCTGTGGGCCAGGGAAGTTTCTCCGCTTCAGCGTCGGGTGCAAACCATTACGGAGATGGGCTGGGAGGTGTATCCCGAAAGCATGTACCGCATTATTCAGCAGTTTTCGCAGTACGACGGCGTTCGGAATATTTACATCACCGAAAGTGGAGCCGCCTTCTACGACAGCGTTCAGCAAGGTATTGTCAACGACTCGGCCCGGCTCGATTATCACCAGAACTACCTGCAAAACGTGTTGCGGGCCAAACAGGAAGGTTTACCCGTATCGGGCTATTTTGTCTGGACATTCATGGATAATTTTGAATGGGCCGAAGGCTACCGTCCCCGCTTCGGGCTGGTCTACGTCGATTTCCGAACGCAGCAACGCATCGTCAAAGCATCGGGCCGCTGGTTTCAGGAATTGTTGATAGAATGATTGAGTGGTTGAATGATTGAATGATGGAATGATTGAATGGGGTGCAGAGGTAGTAGCCCTCATTCAATCATTCCATCATTCAATCATTCAACCACTCAATCACTCTATTATTCAATCATTCTATCATTCAACCACTCAACCATAATTACCCCCTTTCTCCCCATGACTCTCCCCTTCACTACTGCTACCGAGGCTGTTTCGGCCATCCAGTCGGGCAACCGGGTGTTTATTCATAGTGTGGCCCAAACTCCGCACGTACTTATTCGGGCAATGGTCGATCAGGCCGACCGCCTGCGCGACGTTGAACTGTGCCACATCCATACCGAAGGCCCTCTGCCCTACTTAGACGCAGCTTTGCAGGAAAGTTTTCATCCGAATGCGTTTTTCATCGGGGCCAACATGCGGAAACAGTTGGCGCAGGGCATTGGCGATTACGTGCCGGTGTTTCTGAGCGAAGTGCCGCTGCTCTTTAGCCGGAAAGTGTTACCCATCGACGTGGCTCTGATTCAGGTGTCGCCCCCCGACGCGCACGGGTACTGTTCGCTCGGTCCGTCGGTCGATGTTTCGCTGGCGGCCATTCGGTCGGCCAAGTATGTGATTGCTCAGGTGAACCCGCGTGTGCCGCGTACTCACGGCGACGGTCTGATTCCGGTCTCGATGCTTCATGCTGCGGTGGAGGTCGATGAGCCGTTGTACGAGGTACTGCCGGGCGCAATCAGCGAGCAGGACCGGAAAATCGGACAGTACGTAGCCAGTTTGGTAGAAGACGGAGCCACGCTGCAACTCGGCATCGGCGGCATCCCAAACGCTACCCTGGCCGAACTGATTCACCACAAAGGCTTAGGCATTCATACCGAAATGTTTACCGACGGCATCATCGACCTTGTCGAACGGGGTGTAATCACGGGCGAACACAAAACTGTATTGCCCTATCGGATTGTGTCGGCTTTCGTGATGGGCAGTCAGCGCGTCTATGATTTCATTGACGACAACCCCAGCGTGGCGATGAAACAGGCCAGCTACACCAACGACACGGCCATTATCCGGCGCAACCCCAAAGTCACGGCCATCAACTCGGCCATTGAAATCGACCTGACGGGTCAGGTGTGCGCCGACACTATCGGCACCATGCAGTACTCGGGCGTGGGCGGGCAGATGGATTTTGTGCGGGGCGCGTCGCTGTCGGAAGGCGGCAAACCAATTATTGCGCTGCCGTCGGTGACGAGCAAGGGGCTAAGCAAAATCGTGCCGTTTCTAAAAGAAGGCGCGGGCGTAACCACCACCCGCGCCCACGTGCATTACATTGTGACCGAATACGGCATTGCTGATTTGTATGGCCGCAACCTCCGCCAACGCGCCCGTTCCCTGATCAACATCGCCCACCCCGACCACCGCGAAGCCCTCGAACGTCAGGCCCACGAGCGGTTCGGGCGTTTGTGAAAGTTAGAGTTTGAGGACGCGTTTAGTAGCTGTTTTATCGCCTACCCGGATGCGAAGCAGGTACGCTCCTGCTGCTTGCTGATCGAGCGGCAACGTAGTTGTTTCGCGCCGGATGTCTGTCCGCAAAATCGCCCGCCCACTGGCGTCAAGCAGTTCTGCATAAGCCGACTGCGTAGCCGAAAGCCCACGCACCGCTACGGTCAGTGCCGAGGTGGCTGGCACTGGATAAACCGAAAGGCTTTCGGCCAGTGTTGGGTCGTCAACGCCCAGCAACGGCGATACAGTGATCACAATCAAGTTTTTATTGATAGCGTTGTTGCCGCAGACATTGCTTACGCCTGTCAGATAGTAGGCTGTGGTCCTTAGCGGCATCACGTCAAACTGGTAGGGGTTTACGTCGGTCTGAACCGAGCGAATTTCGCCTGTTCCCGTAGCCGAACTATCGCGGTAAGAAAATATCCAGGGCGCATCGCCCGTTAGTGCAACGGATAGTTTGGCCGTTTCGCCTTCGTAAATTGACTGCGTACCTGTTAAGGTAGCTGTAGCAATCGGTCTGACAGTCAGGCGGGTTGGGCTTATAGTACCATAAATCGGAATTTTCGGGTTGGTTGCCATGACCCGAACCCAGTACGTTCCGGTCGCTACTGTTGTTGGCATTATGCCCGTTATCCGCCCGTTTAATGCAATAGCATTTGCCATATCCATAAAATTGGCCCTATTTGAATCAGAATCAACTTTAGCTAATTGCAATTTGAAAATACTGCCCGGATTAAACGACCCGGTAGTGGTATAGTCGATTGCTACACTGGTTCCAACACAAACTGAGTTCGACACCGAAGCCAGCGTTTGAATCGTAGGTATCAACACCGTTATGGTAGCACTACCTAACGCTTGCCCTACTCCACACCGGTTTGTTACTTCCACAACCTGATAGGTCGTTGTGCGTTCGGGCAAAACCAAAATCGTTGTGTCTTTGGTAGCCGTTCCGGTAATTTCCGCAGATAGCCGATAACGGTAAGGACCGACACCAGCAAAGGTCAGTTTTAGGGGTACTTCCAGCCCCAGATTAGTTGTTGCGCTTCCGCCAACAGCAAGCGACGGCGTCGTTTGCACAAAAACCCGAATGACAACCCGTGGGCTTTCGCAGCCGTTGTTCCCGGTTTGCGTGACGTAATACACATTCCCATCTGCATTCGAGGTAGGCGTTGATGTAGATGGTACGGGCGCATTGGCTGATGTGGCTCCGCTCGGGTCGGTCCATTTCAGATTCGTACCTGTGGCGTCAAGTGGTTGGGCCGTAGTACCCTGGCATAATTCGAGGGTGGTCTTCGGCACGATTGGCGTGGGCGTGGTCAGCACATTGACCGACAGCGTTGCGCGTGGCCCCTCGCAACCATCAACCGTTTGCGACACCTGATAGCTAAAGGCAGCTCCTTTTTCGGTGTTGATGATGGGCGTTTCGTTAAATCGATTTCCCTCCGGGTTGTACCATTTGAGATCGACTCCGGTAGCCGTTACTGGCTCAGGTTTGGCGAACTGGCAAATATCGCGTTGTGTAACACCCGGCGCAGGCGGCAATGGTTTCACCGTGGCAGTGAGCGTAGCGCGTGGCCCTTCGCAGCCGTCGAGCGTTTGGCTCACGTAATAAGTAGTCTGGCCTGACTGGTTTGTATTAATAGTAGGGGCCATACCCGCTCCCGTTCCGCCCGTGTTGGTGGTGTACCAAAGCAAGTTCTGCCCCGATGCAGTTACTGTTTGTGCATTTGCGTTTTGGCAAACTGTCACTGCCGAAGTTCCCGGTGCACCGGGGGTGGGCTTCGTAGTAATTTTAATGTCGACGCGCCCACTTTCACAATTCTCAACGGTTTGGGTCACGAAATAACTTACCGTACCGGGCGTGTCGGTCGAAGGAGTCGGGGCTGTATCGCTGCGTTTTCCGCTTGCATCATACCATGTCAACGCATTACCCGTGGCTTTCAGCGCGGTAGCAGCGTCTTTCTGGCAGTAGCTGTAAGCCGTAATGGCACTGGGCAAAGTAGGCGCAGGAGTTATTTTCACGGTAAAGCTACTCCGCCCGCCCTCGCAGCCGTTGATGCTCTGGCTAACATAATATGTAAAACTGCCCGGCTCTTTTGTATCGGGCGTAACGGTACTTCCCATCGATGCTCCCCCCGATGCATCACGATACCATTTTAGGTTCTGCCCGGTAGCCACAACCGGCAGAGCCTGCGTATACTGGCAATATGGCCCAGCCGGTTCAACTTTCGGCAAATCAGGCGTTGCATAGACCGTCACGGGCAAAACCGCCCGTCGACTCTCACAGCCATCTAACGACTGACTGACGTAATAGCTGTTCTGGCTGGCCTGTGACGTACTGACGACGGGAGCCGCAACCGAGCCAGTGCCACCCTCCTGGCTGTTGTACCAAAGCAGGTTTTGGCCCGTTGCCCGCAACACCGGAGCCGTTTCCTGCTGGCAAGCCGTTACGGGCGATGCGTCGGGAGCGGCTGGCGTGGGTTTAATGACAACCTCGATAGACGTTCGCTCACTTTCGCAATCGTTTAGTTGCTGGGCTACATAGTAGTTGAGTGTTCCGGCATTAGCGGTTTCGGGTGTCGATGCCACAGTTGAACCTTTACCGCCCGTTGCACTCGTGCCATACCAAACCAATGACGCCCCGCTGGTTGCCGACGCATTCAGCGGTTCAGCTTTTTGTCCCTGACACCACGAGAGCGATTTTACGGAAGCGGTAGCTTTATCAGGTCGTGGTTTTATCGTAACAACCAACTGATTATGTGGATTTAAGCTGGCTGGGCAACCGTCTAAATAGGTCATGAACCCTAAAGTAGCCGTGCCTGCCTTATCAGTTTTCGGAGTTGGAGAATTAGTAGAGGTCTCCAGATCAATATCGCCTGACAGTTTAATTACACTCAACGTGATATTGGCTGGTAGCGGCTTTACGCCATACTCAACAATTGGCTTTGCCTGACTACCCACGCAGTATTCGATCTTACCCCAAAGACTATTCACACTACTATACACATTAATCGGTTCGGCATAAACGTTGGCTTTAGGCTTAATAATCAACCTAACTTCGCTGCTTCGGCTTTCGCAGCCATTCAACACCTGCGTAACCCGGTAAATGGTTGTGCTGGGAAAACCGGGCTTGGGAACTACAAACGAGCTAAGCGACCGATCAACATACTGAGCCGGGCGACCAGCTTCGTCGTATAGTTTTGTAACGGCATCTGCCGAACTGGCCGTTACCGATATGAGACTGGTGATATTATTTGACCCGTCGGCCTTCTGACAGTTGACAACTTCAGGCAGCACAGTTGGTGCATTGGGTGCTTTTTTTACTTCTACCGTAATTTCAGCCCGTTCACCTTCGCAATCGTTAACCCTCTGAGCCACATAGTATTTGAACGTTCCAGCGTTAGTAGTTGCCGGGCGCGACGCATTTGCCGACCCGGTGCCACCCGTTGCATCGGTGCCATACCATACTAACGAGGCTTCGCTTGCTGTGACCGACGCGCTAAGTGGGTCACTTGTCTGATACTGGCACAGCGAAACGGTGCTTGCCGGAACCGCTGGTTTGACAGGTCGAGCCGTAACATTGACGAAAAGAGTTGTTCGTGTTGTCGGTTCACTATTGCATCCTCGCTGGTCATTGGAGATAAACCTCATTGTATAGGTAGTTGACCCAGGATTCTTGGTATCAGGTACCGGAGGTTCCATAGTGATGTTCTGGTCACGTTCATAAGCCACTCTGTAGTTTTCAGGAGCAGGACCGTGTCCATTTTGGTTGAGCGGGAGAGCTACATCATTTTGACAGTATGAAAGTCTGCCATGCAATCCTCCTATCGGATTAGCTGGTGAAGGACCGCTCCCAGGTTTATAGAGTGTTCTCAGGACAATAGGCACTTTCTCGCTCTCACACCCATCCACCGTTTGTGTGGCGTAGTATGTGGTTTCATTCACAGGATACACGAAAGCGGGCGTATTGTAATAAGGTTTTGTAAGCTCAAAATTCCCAGCGTGAGCTATATAATTGCCTACCGCTTCGCCACTCTGATTATACAGTTTTGGGATAGCACCCTGAATTGTAGGAACCATAATCCAAGCGGTTAACTCATTCATCGAGCCACCCCCTCTACGTTCACAAGTGGTTTGAACAAAATTAGGCTTTGGCGCAGCCGGTTTTGCTTTGATAGTCAGCACAGTTGGACTTGGCGTACCAATCACTGCCGGGCTGCTTGACACAACGCGAACCCGGTAGGTTGTTCCAGCCGCATGACTAGCTGGAATATTGGCAACAATAGTAAATAGATTCTTCTTACTATCGTATATGAGCGACTTTCTTTCAAGATTTTTGTAGTCCCCCCCATCTGAAAGTTGCACTGTAAAAACGTTGTCTGAGCCATAAGACAGCCCGGCATTAAAAGGTACAGTGAGTGGCGAACCGGGACACACCGATTCTACTGGAAGTTCTAACGTACTGATTGGTAGCTGCGCCCACACCTCGGAACAGAGCGACGAGATTATCAGAAAAAGCAGGGTAATAGATAGACGTTGAGTCATACGTAGAATAAGATAAAAAGTTGAACAGTTTCAAAAATACGTACACTTACTGTTTTACCCAACCACGTTTATCAATTAAATGTAATAATTGATTTTTCGGTAGCTACCTGAATGAATAAGTGTGTCTGCCATCTACACGGAGCAATAGAAAGCCTTGCCATAGTGGTGTCTTGGCTTAATCAGTGAAAACAGGAAAAGGTGAATGATTTTTCTGACAGAAATAATAATTATATTTCAATTACCTAATAATCAACACTTTACACTCTAACTATTACTCCAATATCTCGGCCAGCACGGTTTCAAAACCCACCAGCACAGTCTCGCACGACAGCGTTTCGGTAAATGCTCTGGTTTCGACGGATAACCTTCACACATACCGCAGCCAGCCAATTTCGGGGTGGGCGGCTTTGTAGCGGCCATACCAGCGGCAGAGCGGATACAGAGCCAGCACTAACCCCGCCCAGACCAGATACACCCCGCCCAGCGAAATACCCGCACCCGACGGTCGACCAAAGTTGAGCGGGCCGCTGGGGATGTCGGCCCCGGTGTAGCCTTGTAAAAAAACCATTGCCAGCATGAGCAGATGCACAGCGTACCAGTGCAGAATGTAATAAAACATTGGCACTTTCCCATACACTATCAACCACTGCGTCAACGCGTTACGGCTCCGCTCTGCCGCTGCCAGCACCAGTAATGCAAGCCCCAGCATCAGCAGCGTGTACAGCAGCGAAGGCGGATATTTACTTACGTTCAGGAGAGACAGCATGGTAAACACCGTGTCTGTCTGAACGGCCCAGCGTTTCGGATCGCCGTAACTGTTCTGTAGCCGGAGCATAGCAAACAGAGCCAGGAAAATCCCGCCCAAATACCATAAGACTTTTTGGCGCGTTTCGGAATCCTGATAAAAAACAGGGCCAAGCGCATAGCCCAACAGCATAATTCCCAGCCAGGGAATCAGCGGATAACTAACGACCACCGTCAGGGCCGGGCTAACCGCAAAGAGGTTTACGCCAAAGAGTAACGACCAGCCGAAACGCGCCACCGGGTCGGTAAACGGGGCCGGAGGCAATAGGCCATGCCCGGCCACGATGATAACGCCGAGTATAGCCACCCACCAGACGGGCAGTTTCGATATGACCGACAACAGTACCAGCCCGCCCCCAATGGCAAAAATGACCTGCAATAGAATGGTACGAAACTGAATATCGAACCAGAATGCAAAGTTGATGACGGTCAATTCCAGCAGAATAAGCACCAGCCCCCTTTTCAGCAGAAACCACCGGGTTGTTTTGCCATTTCGTTTCTGCAACGACAGGTAAGCCGACGTTCCCGATAAAAACACGAACGTGGGGGCGCAGAGGTGCGTAATCCAGCGCGTCAGAAACAGGGCGGGCGTGGTAGTGGCAAGGTCGGTAGGGTCCTGCGTCATAGCGGGCGTATGCAGCAGGTCGCGCACGTGGTCGAGGGCCATAACGACCATTACTAAGCTACGCGTGACGTCGATACTCTGGATGCGGTTCATTTTTTATACCAGCATTGCGTAGTATCTGACTTTACGTAGTACGACTTGTAATTCAACGCTTTAGGGTCGGTACAGCCTTTCAGATTCAGGATTTCGACGCGCCGGAAATCAATCGGGTGGCTCTCGGCCTGAAGCGCGATGTAGCCTTCGCCCAGTGGCGTATTCTGGCGGCTCATCCAGTAATCGGCGTTATCGACACCGGCCTGTTTCCAGCCATAAATGGCACTCACAAAGCCCCCGCCCACTTCGGGCCGCTGATAGGTCAGCACCGTATCGCCCTCCACGACGTGATGCACCACCGAGTCGCCCAGAACGATGGCTTCGGCAGTTACCCATTGGTCGCCGTCGTAGGTTTTTGAGTCGGAGTCGATGCAGTGATTCGAGTTTAGTTTGCCATCCATAAAGACCTGCGTACCGGGGGTGCAGAGATTACCCGTGTGCCGTGCTCCCTTGCCCAGTCCGCCCAGCAACTGCACCTCCAGCGACACCGGAAAATCCTGCTTCATCGATAAACTCTGCGCCGACTGCGAATGCACCATCACGCCACTATTTCGCACGTTCCAGGGTGCCCCGCCTTTAGTTTGATCGCCCACGAAACGATAGGTGAACCGGACGATGTAGTGCGAAAAGGGTTTGTTGTAATACAGATGCCCGTATTTACCATCAAACTTGTCGTACTCGTCATACCGAATCCGCAGGATACCGTTTTCGACCCGGAACGTGTTTTTGTAGTTGTCGTTGAGCGGTTGTCCGGCAATTTTAATGTCCCAGCCCGTCAGGTCTTTACCATTGAAAAGCGGCTCCCACTCGCGCTTGTCGGGTTGCGCCATTACTGACAACGTGGCCCAGAAGCAGCAGGTTAGTGTAAACAGGATTTTAAAACAATCCGTGTTCATCAGTCGCATCCGTATCATCCGTGTTCCAATTTATTATTTCAGCACTTCCACCGTGTTCAGTTCCGGCCCGCCCCCATGATTAGCCGATCCGGCCACGATATAGATTTTGCGGTCATAAACTACCGCCTGTGTACCGTGTCGGCCCTGTTGCAGCGTAGGACCGGCGGTCCAGCGGTTGGTCGCAGGGTCGAAGATTTCGGCTTCGTTATGGGCTTTGAGTTGCACCGTCTCGCCCCCAATGACGTAGGCTTTGCCGTTCAGCGTTACGGCTGTAGCCCCGGCACGTTGCGTGGGTATGTTCGACGTTGCGGGCAGCGTTTCCCACCGGCCTGTTTTGAAATCATAGACATCTACTTCGGCAATAGTGGTTTCGAGCACCTTACCGATACGGGCCGTGGAGTTACGACCACCAGCCAGAACAAGTTTATCGCCAACAAGGGTCGCGCTGATGTGGTCGCGGGTGCGGGGCGCGTCGGGCAGGCGTTTCCACGCATTGGTTTTGGGGTCATATTCATCGAACCACGCTACATGTCCATCGTAATGTCCGTCGATAATGCCGCAGACCATGTAGATTTTGTTCTGCCGGACCACCACGCCCGCCGACCCACGCAGCCGCTCGGTCGGAATCGTCGGTCCTGTGCGCCACTTTCCCTGACGCGGGCTATACATGTGGATGTTTGGCAGGGCTGTTTCGTGCGGGTACTTACCCTGAAACGCGCCCATCACATAAATCTCGCCGTTATACGTAACCGCCTGAAAGTGATTCATTTCGACGGGGGGCGAGGGCAGACGTTGCCAGACCAGCGTCTTCAGGTTCAGGGCTTCGAGCGGCTTCATACCCCGCCCACCAATGGCGTAAAGGCTATCGCCGACCAGCGCGGCTGCGTTCTCGTGCCGAACGTCGCAGGTATTCTGCGTCTGTACGGGCTGCCACGTTTGGGCCTGGGCGATAGTGGTTAGTAGGATAAAAAGAGGAAGGATCGTGCGTTTCATAGGTAGTTAGTAACGTATCAGCCTATACGCTCATAAGCCAGAATCGGCGCAATCTACTTTTTCAATAAGGCCATTTCTCACTCCACCGGCACAACCGTCGTATTTTTTATCTCGGCCATGACAAAGAAACTGCTGATATGCAGCGCACTCGGAATAACCGATAGCCGCTCCTGATAAAAGCGGTTGTAGGTTTCCATGTCGCGGCTTACAATCTTGAGCAGGTAGTCGAACGTGCCGGATACCCGGTTGCATTCGAGTACTTCGGGCAGTTCGCGGATGGCCGCATCGAAGTCGGCAAACGAATCGCGGGTTTGTTTGTCGAGCGTCACCTGGCAATATACCGTAAGCAGATTGCCCAGCTTTTTCCTGTCGATAATTGTTACGTATCGTTCGATAATCCCTTCGCGTTCGAGTCGTTTGATGCGCTCATGCACGGGCGTTTTCGAGAGGTTGATCCGCTGCCCGATTTCCTGAATGGTTAGTTGTGCATCCTCCTGCAATAGCCGCAGAATCTGCCGGTCGGTTTTGTCTAAAATCTCCATCAGAACGTTTTACGGAAACGGTGTCTAATCAGGGGCCGTTTACAGACTAATTTTCTGTAAATTATAGATAATGCGTACTATTTTCCTAAATAAACGACAGCTAATAGAAAACACATACGGCAAATTTACCTTTGCACTATTGTTCATAAAACCCTAAGCATCCCGAAACGTCATGGTTATTGGTGTTCCGAAAGAAATTAAAAATAACGAAAACCGCGTAGCCCTCACCCCGGCAGGCGTTACCGAACTGCGTAAATACGGCCACACGGTTTACGTGCAGGTCAACGCGGGTGAAGACAGTGGTTTTGACGATGAAGAATACATTGCCGCCGGTGCTATCATGCTCCCCACCATCGAAGACGTCTACGGCATTGCCGAGATGATTATGAAGGTGAAGGAGCCAATCGCGCCTGAATACGATCTGATCAAGGAAAATCAACTGCTGTTTACGTATTTCCACTTTGCCTCGTCGGAAGAACTGACGCGGGCCATGCTGGCGAAAGGAGCCGTTTGTTTGGCTTACGAAACCGTAGAACGGCCCGACCGTAGTTTGCCGCTGCTGGTGCCGATGTCGGAAGTGGCTGGCCGCATGGCAATTCAGGAAGGTGCTAAATACCTCGAAAAACCGCTGAAAGGCCGGGGTATTCTGCTGGGTGGCGTACCGGGCGTAAAACCCGCCAATGTGCTGGTCCTGGGCGGGGGCATTGTCGGTACGCAGGCCGCTAAGATGGCCGCCGGGCTGGGCGCACACGTCACGATTATGGACGTTAGCCTGCCGCGTCTGCGCTATCTGTCGGATATTATGCCGCCGAACGTGCAGACCATGATGTCGAACGAATATAACATCCGCGAGATGATTCGGGTATGCGACCTGATTGTCGGTGCTGTACTGATTCCGGGTGCTAAAGCTCCGCACCTCATCACCCGCGAGATGCTCAAGCTGATGCGTCCCGGTACGGTGCTGGTCGACGTGGCTGTAGATCAGGGTGGCTGCATCGAAACCTGCCGACCCACTACCCACGAAAATCCAACGTATATTATCGACGGCATTGTGCATTACTGCGTGGCTAACATGCCGGGTGCAGTACCCTACACCAGCACGGTAGCCCTGACGAACGCAACCCTGCCCTACGCGCTGCAATTAGCTAACAAAGGCTGGCAACAAGCCTGCCGCGACAATAACGACCTGAAACTGGGCCTGAATGTAGTTGATGGTAAAGTGGTCTACAAAGGCGTTGCCGACGCATTCGGTCTGCCGCTGACGTCAGTAGAAGAGATTCTGCGTGAAGAAGAAGTAGACGCTTAATCGACGCTCCGGCCAAAGCATAACCCGCGTTGGTGGTGCGCGAAACATTTCATAACGACACATCGTTATACGTTCATTACACTTTATAAACAAACGCAGACCGCTCTCCCTGAGGGCGGTCTTTTTCTTTACAGGTTTTGCGTCACCAGCATCTGCCACTCCTCGTCCAGCGATTCGTTGAAGAAGGACGTACCGGCCCGACGATACCAGTAAGCAGCGTTGAAGCGGTCGCCTTCTTTGCGGTGCAGGTACGCGTGCAGCCGGTCGTAGCGGGGTTCGCCTTCGCGGTGCTGGGCAATGTTGTGGGCGGCTTCCCATTGCCCGTTGGCATCATACCACAATGCCTGCAACACCGGATGAACGTCCGTTGGCGGCTGCGGTTGGGTGAGCGTTTGGGTAAATTCGGTAAACGTCATACTGAGCGAAAAATTACACCGGCAACCGCTCGCGGAGTTGCAGATAGCGCGGGTCGCGGTCGAGGCCGGTCAGGGATTCAAACATGCTGATGAAGGTGCGTACCAGTTCGGGGTCGGCGGTGAGCATGGCGCGGGCGTCCTGAATGCGATTCATGTTGTATTGTCCCACGAAGATAATCAGGGCTTTAAACGGTTCGTGATGTTCCAGATCTACCCGAATAAATGCCTGAAACGGCAGGGTGGTCAGCTCATGACAGGGCGGTACGCCCAGTTCACGCTGTTCTTTGTGGTTGGTGTAATAGGCAAATGCATCCTGAATCTGGCGGATGGTCGTTTGGTGCAGCCCCAGATGCTCCTGCCAGTGCGTTTCGGGCAGCGGTTCATTGTGCAGCGTTTGCCAGATTGGCAGCACGTAATGCTGATACAGACTGTTGGTATGCCCGACTTCACCCGCCGTTTCGTCGTCGCTGAGGGTGGCAATATAAAACTCGCGGGTATCGCGCACCCGTTCGAGCAGCAGTTCGTGCAATCGGTCGGCCAGCCGGTCGAGTTCGGGCGACGAGTGGTGCAGGCCGGGGTTATAGTGTGCCGGGAATTTGCCGATGGCTGCCGTGTCGGAAATAATGTACAGGCATTCGCTGTTGGTGCCCTGTTCGAGAAACTGCTGAATTTCGGTCAGAATCTGGTGATAGCCCCGGTAGAGTTCGCGCGTTGAGTCGGAGATGGTTGCTACGGCCATCTGAATCCGCTGATCGATTTCGTAATTGCTGCGGGCTACGCGGTGTGTTTCCTGCGCGATGTTTTCGATTTGCCTAATGGCTTCGTCCGTTTTGCGCGAGGCATCGTCGGCGGCTTTCCAGCTTTGAAACGCCACAAAGAACGCCAGAAACGACGCTACGCTGCCAATGATGGAGTAATGACCGTTCAGAGCCTCGAAAAACAGTAACCCAAACGTAATCAGGGCACCGAACAACAAAAAGTAGAAAATGCCGCTCTGTGCCGGGTCGAACAGAAATGATTTGCGATTCATAAGACGGTGTCGGTTCTCGCACAAATCTGCGAAAATCTGCGCGAAAAAATCACAATACGCCTTCGCGTAGAATGCCGTTCAGTTGCTCATACGGCACAACTACTTCAATGGGGCCAACTGCATACGCGGCAATTTCATACGGATTGTAGTAGAAGATCATTCCCTGCCTGCTCAGCCCTATGTTGGCGGGCAGAAAAAACTGACCATCGCGCAGAAAGTAGCCGCGCTCTTCCAGGCTGATTGGCGATGGCACCTGCTGTTGTTTCCGAAATGCCTGTTCTACCACGTTGAGCAGAACCGTTGTATCAGAAATCATGTCTGTCAGGTCCAGCGTTTGGCCGGTTCGGCGGTCGAAGGTGTAAAATGATAGATTTGAGTTAGGATGCGCTCCGCCCGTATAGGCATAGGTTTCACATTTGGCCGTTAGCACCCGCTCATTCGAATAGGCTGTATCGACGCTTGTTTTTAACTCCCAGCAACCCTCCAGACCACCCATTTCGCGAGCCATATCGCGGTAGCTGTCGGCAAACAGCAACGTGGCTTTGGCAAGGTCGGCGCGGGCATCGGGCTGACTGGCAACCAGCGCACTATCGAGCCAGCCAACAACACTGTTCACCACCAACTGGCGCAAACTATCGTTGATAAGCCTGGTTCCCTGCGACTTATCGCGCAGCAGAAAATAATCCACCGCCACGTCGACACCCTGATTTGTGGTTGTATCGCAGCGATTGGAGTCGGCTAAAGCATACTGTTGTCGTTCAAGCACCGGCGGCCCTGACGGGGTTTCGCGGCAGGCACTCAGAAAACCAGCAAAAGCAATTGATAACGTTGCGAAAATATACTTCATGAAGTCGTTGTACGCCGGAACGCGCTTGCAAAGTGTCGGCAAACAAAGCTGGCTTTGACCAGCTTAGACCGGCAGCAACCGCGTTTGTTTACGCTACAAACTTAGTAAATCTTTGAACCGAATAGCCTGCCGCCGACTGATTTCAATTTTATCTCCCCCGCGCAGCGTCACCAGCAGACCACCACTAAACCAGGGTTCAATTTTTTCAATCCATTGCAGATTGATAATGTGTTTGCGGTTAGCCCGGAAAAACGTAGTCGGGTTAAGTCGGTCTTCGAGGGCATTCAATGATTTGAGAACCAGCGGCTTCTGATCGTCAAAATACAGCCGCACATAATTGCCCATCGACTCGAACAGCCGCACCTTGCCCAATTTCACGAACCAGCACTTTTCGCCGTCTTTCACAAACACCTGATCGTTTTCGCCGAGCAGCTTTGTTCCCTGCGCCGGGGTGGTGGCTTCGGGTGCGTGTTGTTCTTCTTCTACCCGGTGAATAGCCTCCGACAACCGGGCCAGTTCAACGGGTTTGAGCAGATAGTCGAGCGCGTTGAACTCAAACGCTTTGATGGCGTATTCGTCGTAGGCAGTCGTGAAGATTACCTCCGGCGTTTTGCCCTCGATGGACTGTAGCAATTCGAATCCATTTTTGCCCGGCATCTGAATGTCGAGGAACAGCAGTTCAGGTTCGAGTTCATCGATCATCGGCAAAGCCTCATCGGCATTGGCGGCTTCGCCTACTACCTGAATTTTTGGGAAATTTTCCAGCAGCCGGCGCAGTTCATTTCGGGCCAGCCGCTCGTCGTCAATGATAAGAGTTTTCATATTTAGTGATGAGTGATGAGTGATAAACGATGAGTGATGAGTGAGCTTACGCTGGTCAACTCATCACTCATCGTTTATCACTCATCACTTTTAAGTTTCGTCTAAAAAGTCCTTCCGATTGGGCAGGAATGATAATGTCGGCGCGAACAACGGGCGTATCGCTGCTGTCGTCTTCCTGAACGATCTGAAAGTGGGCATCGGGACCATAGAGGAGTTCGAGTCGCTGAGACGTATTTTCCAGCCCAAACCCGCCCGATGCTGTTTTGTTGCCCAGTACACCCGTGTTCCGAATGGTGATATGCAATCGGTCGGCTTCGATAGCTGAGGTAACAACGATAAAGCCGCCCCTAACTGCTTTGGAAACACCATGCTTGATGGCGTTTTCGACCAGCGTTTGCAGCATCATGGGCGGCACCTGCCAGAACAGCGTTCGCCCATCAAGTTCGATGTGCGAGGTAAGCCGGTCTTCATAACGTACCTTTTCGAGGGCTAAATAATCTTCGACTGTCTTGATTTCTTCACGCAGTTCAACGGTTTTGCGCCGGTCGGCCAGCAGCGAATTACGAAGCAGATTCGAGAGTTGGGTAATGCTGTGTTGTGCTTTGTCAGGGTTTTCATAGACCAACGCCCGGATGCTGTTGAGGGCGTTGAACACAAAATGCGGATTCAACTGCGACCGCAGCACTTTGGCTTCGGTTTCGCGAATACTGGTTTTGAGCAGTATTTTCTCGATTTCAGCATTGCGTGTCTGTTCAACGTAGTGGTACACCGTATAGCTCAGCACCCACGCCAGCATCGCCTTACCCCAGCTTAAAATATAACCAATAACGGGCCACGGTTCGGCAATGAACTTATCGGGAATGATTTGCCAGTCGAAGGGCATGTTCACCACTGTCATAATAACGGCCAGCACGAATACCGAAAACAAGACGCGGGGTGCCAGTTGAATAAACGGCAAACGCACCCAGTTCCAGCGTCGAATCATAAGCCGATACAGGTGCGTGAGCGTGATACCCAGAAAAATATTGGCGATGGCTAAATAGAGTGCGTCGGGGTCGAAGCCGTCTTCCAGCACATAGGCCAGATACTCCACCAGAATCAGGAGCGTCCAGCCGAAGAACTGGCAAATCCAATAAATTTTCTGCTTCGCAATCCCCATAATAGTATCCGCTCACTACCGGATAATTCGCGAAAATACAGTTTTCGGCAAGTTATACGCAGCAGGCAGTGAGCAGTGGCAGAATATGGGGACTATCGGCAGATATCAGTGGTGACAGTTATCAGTGAGCAGCCAACAACCAACAGTTGCTGTGTCTCCAATGTAACCGAACGGAACTGTTGGTTGTTGGCTGCTCACTGATAACTGTTCACGGCCAGTGTCAGCAAATGTGCCGTATCGTTCGCCAGTTCGATGGTAAACGTTTGGGTGGCGTAATCGTACTGTAGTTTATACAGGCACAGGTTGCTGTGTTCAAAATGATCCATTTCGGCCAGCGGACGGTTAGTGAGCCAGCAAAGCAGAATGCGCATTGCCCGGCCATGCATAGTAATCAGGATGGGCGTTTCGTCGGGGTGCGAGAGGATAACGTTAAAAGCTGTTTTTTGCCGGGCCGCTACCTGCTCCGGGCTTTCTCCGCTATCGGTAGGCAGGGCCGTATTACCCGACGACCACGCTTCGATGAGGGCGCGGTAATATTCATTATCGAGGTTGCCCGGTACTTTGCCTTCCATCACGCCCCAACTGATTTCGTTAAGGCCGGTCAGTTTTTCATAGGGAATACCCAGTTCAATGAATGGCAGCGCGGTTTGGTAGGTGCGCTTCAGGCCGGAGATATACACTTTACTAAATGGAACGTGTTGGTAGGCGTCGAAAAACGCCTGCGCCTGCGCACGTCCCATGTCGTTGAGGTCAGAATCAACGCCACTGCCCTGCACCACGCCCCGGCGGTTGTAGTCGGTTTCGCCGTGGCGAATGAGGTAAATAGTTTTTTGTATCAAGCGAGGTTGGTTGCCTATTGGCATTTTTTACCCAATTTGGCCGCGAAATTACACAAAAACCCTGTCAATATGAAAGCAGGAATCGACCTGAATAACTTAGGCTTTACGCACAATCAATCCATTGTAGGGCATCTGGGCATCGAGTTCATCGAAGCGGGTGAAGGCTACCTGATAGCCCGAATGCCGGTCGACCACCGCACGCATCAGCCGTTTGGCATTCTGCACGGGGGCGCGTCGGTGGTGCTGGCCGAATCGCTGGGCAGCGTAGCCTCGTTCCTGATGCTGCCCGACCCCACTACGCAGCGGGCCGTTGGGCTGGAAATCAACGCCAACCACATTCGGTCGGTGCGCGAGGGCTGGGTCTATGGCCGCTGTACGCCTATCCACGTTGGCCGCAGCACCCACGTCTGGGACATCCGCATCACCGACGAGCAGAACCGTCCCGTCTGCGTCAGCCGACTCACGATTGCGGTGGTGAACGCGTAAGCAGGTTAATAACACTGAGACCAGAAAATGACCAGCGAACCCTTTATTGCAGCTTTGAAATACCAATTTCTGTGGTGGTTCGGAATCGGATTAGTAGCACTAAGCACATTGCTCATTCCTTTTCTAATCGCCACAGACAATACACCCAACCTCGACCTGCTGCTTACAAGTTATTCCATCGCTGGTTTTTTCTGGATTGGGCTGCTATACGAATCCGGCAAGCGAACAACGGCTGTTACGCTGCATCCAGAAGGTTTTGCAGTAAAAAAAGCAGGTCGCTCAGCCCGGCATTTTCTCTACTCGGCGATACAAAGCCATAACGAACGGCCAAACTACAACCGCCAGGGAAGTTTCAGCGAGTTAACTATTTACCTGCCTGGCTATTGGTTCGCTGTTCGGTCGAATGAGTTCACCGACTATGAGTACCTGAAATCAGTGTTAACACAGTATGGGCAAGCAATGATCTATCGGCCCGCGCTGACACTACCGGAACGCAACTGGCTGAGAGTCGCCATCGTTGCACTGGTGGGGCTGATTCTTGCCAACATGGCATTTGGCTATCTGGCTCACGATGAAGCGAATCCCAACCCGGCCCGGCTCAAAACCCTCCCGGTTGTGGTCGCAGAGGTCAAAGCGCAATACGTCAAAAGCAGGTTCAAAGGCGTGAGCATTTGTTCGCCCGACTGTTCCGGGATTACGTTCTACGTAGCCCGCCGTCATTACGAAGCCGCCATCGACACCTTGCCAGAAACCATTGTTGCGGGTATGCTTATTGAGTTGTTGATTCGGGAAAGCGACTACCGCAAGAAAATAGCGAAGACCCAGCCACTGACCTTTGGCGATAAATACACGGGTGATTTTGACGAGGTCAACGTCTTTGGTGTGCGGCAGGGCAGTTGGGTTCGGGTCAGAAGTAGCCAGCCCGTCTACGAACCTACGCATACGAAACCCCATCAGCGGGCGATGCTGCTCAGTTTTCTACTCCTGCTATGCTGGACCGGCTGGGTACAGATTGACCGGTACGTCGTGCTGCGAATTTAACAAACTCAGATTTACGTCCGTCTCTCTACGCGCCGGGTTCACTCTTTTCGAATTGCGGCACATATCGGCTTCTTCCGTACCTTCGCAGTCCCGAAACCGGCTTATCGAAGCCTACTCGTCAACACGCGGAACCTATGCAGCAGAAAATACGGCGCGAAGATGCCCTCGACTACCACGCCAAAGGAAGGCCCGGCAAGCTCGAAGTCGTGCCAACCAAAGAGTATAACACCCAGCGCGACCTCTCGCTGGCCTATTCGCCGGGCGTGGCCGAACCCTGCCTCGCCATCGAAGCCAACCCCGACGACGCCTATATCTACACCGCCAAAGGCAATCTGGTAGCCGTAATCTCCAACGGCACCGCTGTGCTGGGCTTGGGCGACATTGGCGCAGCCGCCAGCAAACCCGTCATGGAGGGTAAGGGGCTACTATTCAAGATTTACGCCGACATCGACGTGTTCGACATTGAACTGAATACCAAAGACGTCGATGAATTTGTGCGGACGGTTACGATTCTCGAACCTACGTTCGGGGGCGTCAACCTCGAAGACATCAAAGCACCCGAATGTTTCGAAATCGAAGAACGGCTGCGTCGCGACATGAACATTCCGGTCATGCACGACGATCAGCACGGCACGGCCATTGTGAGCGGGGCGGCTCTGCTCAATGCGCTCGAACTGGTTGATAAACAGATTGAAACAGCGAAGTTCGTGTTTCTGGGAGCCGGGGCTGCGGCCATTTCGTGTGCCCGGCAGTACGTGGCCCTCGGTGCCAAAACCGAAAACATTGTGATGTTCGACGTGAACGGCCCGCTCCGCACCGACCGCACCGACCTTAACGACATTACCCGACCGTTTGCCACTAATCGCGACATCCGCACAGTGGCCGAAGCGTTCGTCGATGCCGACGTGTTTGTGGGTTTGTCGAAAGGCAACATCGTCACGCAGGACATGATTCGGTCGATGGCCCGCGACGCGGTTGTGTTTGCCATGGCGAACCCCACGCCCGAAATCAGCTACGACGATGCCCGTGCCGCCCGGCCTGATATTATCATGGCAACGGGCCGCTCCGACTACCCCAATCAGGTCAACAATGTGCTGGGCTTTCCGTACATTTTCCGGGGTGCGCTCGACGTGCGGGCCACGGAGATCAACGAAGCCATGAAATTAGCCGCTACCTACGCACTGGCCGACCTCGCCAAAAAATCCGTTCCCGACATTGTGAATCTGGCCTATGGGCAGGATAATCTGATGTTTGGGCGCAATTATATTTTGCCCAAACCTGTTGATCCGCGACTGCTGGCAACGGTAGCCCCGGCAGTGGCGAAAGCCGCGATGGAGTCGGGTATGGCGCGGTTGCCGATTACCGACTGGGAAGCCTACGAAACGCAGCTTGCCCGGCGGCTCGGCCACGACAACCAGATTTCGCGGGTGATTCTGAACAAAGCCAAAACCAATCCGAAGCGGGTGGTTTTTGCCGATGCCGAAAATCTGAAAGTGCTGAAAGCGGCTCAGCAGGTGCGCGACGAGGGCATTGCCTTCCCGATTTTGCTTGGCGAAGTGGCTAAAGTACAGCAGATTATTCTCGACAGCGGGCTTGATCTGGGCCAGATTCCAATTATCGACCCCCGTTCGCCCGAACAAAATGATCTCATCGACCGCTTTACGGCCCTGTATTTCGACAAACGCAAACGCAAGGGCGTGAACGCGACCGAGGCCCGGAAGCTGATGTATTACCGCAACTACTTCGGAGCGATGATGGTGGAGACAGGCGAGGCCGACGCGCTGATTTCGGGTCTGACCCGCTCCTACCCCGATACCATCCGGCCCGCGTTGCAGGTGATTGGCAAGGAGCCGGGCGTGCAGAAAGTGGCGGGTATGTACATTCTGCTCACTAAACGCGGGCCGCTGTTTTTCTCCGACACAACGGTGAACTTCAACCCCACCGCCGAAGAAATTGTGGAGATTACCGAGATGACAGCCCGCGCCGTGGAGCGGTTCAACATCAAGCCGCGCATCGCCCTCGTAACGTATTCCAACTTTGGCAGCGCGAAGGGCGACGACGCCGAGAAGATGAACCGGGCGGTCGAGACGTTACAGCGAAAACATCCCGATTTAATCGTAGATGGCGAAATTCAGGCGCACTTAGCCTTCAATACCGAACTGCTGCAACAGAATCACCCGTTCAGCAAACTCGTGGGCGAGGGAGCCAACACGCTGATTTTCCCGAACTTATCGGCAGCCAACATCGCCTACAACCTCATGAGCGAAACCGCCGGGTTCGACACCATCGGCCCGATTTTGCTCGGCATTCGTAAACCCGTTTATGTACTTCAACTCGGCTCTTCCGAACGCGAAATCGTCAATATGGTGGCGATTGCCGTGGTCGAAGCGCAAGGTAAATAAATTTTAGTGATGAGTGATGAACGATAAGTGATGAGTAGCTGACGCAACAAGCACTTATCACTTATCACTTATCACTCATCACTCATCACTCATCGTTCGTCACTATGAGAATCTTAACTGGTATTCAATCGAGCGGGCGACCGCATCTGGGAAATATTCTGGGGGCCATTAAGCCCGCCGTTGATTTGTCGCTGCAACCCGGCAACGACTCGTTTCTGTTCATTGCCGACCTGCATTCGCTTACGAGCCTGCGCGACGGCACCACCCGGCGCGAATACGTCCGGGCCATTGCCGCTACCTGGCTGGCGTTTGGGCTTGATACTAACCGGAGTACCTTCTGGCGGCAGTCGCGGGTGCAGGAGCATACTGAACTGTACTGGTATCTGAACTGCTTCACGCCCAAGCCAATGCTTGAAAATGCTACGTCGTTTAAAGACAAGTCGGAGAAGGGGCTGGAAGCCAACGCGGGGCTGTTTACCTACCCGGTGTTGCAGGCGGCTGATATTCTGCTGTACGACGCTGAAGTCATCCCGGTTGGCAAAGACCAGCGGCAGCATATCGAAATGACCCGCGACATTGCCGGGACACTCAACCGGGCCGTGGGCGAGGCCATTCTGGTACTGCCCGAGCCGCGTATCGACGAACGGCTGATGGTGATTCCCGGCATCGACGGGCAGAAAATGAGCAAGTCGTACAACAATTACATCGACATCTTCCTGCCTGAAAACGAGTTATGGAAGGTGGTTAAGAAAATAAAATCGGATTCGACCCCGCTCGAAGAACCGAAGAATCCCGACACGGATATTACGTTCCAGTTGTTTTCGCTGCTGGGGTCGGATGAGCAGATTCAGGAGCAGCGCAGTTTGTACGAAGCGGGCGGCTACGGCTACGGACAGGCCAAAAAAGCGTTGTACGAGCTGATTATTCAGAAATATGCTACCGAGCGCGAGCGGTTCAACTATTACATGCACGAAAACCCCGACGCGCTGGAAACCGAACTCCAGGCGGGCGAAGAAAAAGCCCGCGCCGTGGCCCGCCAAACCATTCGTCGGGTGCGCGAAAAATTAGGCTTTAGCTGATTACCAACACCGTTAGTAGATCAGAGCCAACGGTGAACTTTAAACCCTTAACCTCGAACAACGCAATACGCTATGCTTTCTCTCGGCTTTGTATCGGCCATTCTCGCCGATTATGACCTGAACTCAGTGCTGAAATTCGCGTCGGAACACCGTTTCAAATGCGTTGAACTGATGTGCTGGCCCGCCGATAACGCCGATGCCCGCCGGTATGCAGGTGTCACGCACATCGACGTCGACAATCTGAACGTCAGGCAGATACGCGATCTGGCGCGGCAGCACGGCGTTCAAATTTCGGGCTTAGGCTACTATCCCAACCCGCTCGACCCCGACCCGGAGAAGGCTGAGTTTTACCGCGAACACATCAAGAAAATAATCCGGGCGGCTGCCAAACTTAACGTGCCGGTGGTAAACACATTTATTGGCCGCAATCCGTCGCTCAGTATGGCCGACAACCTGAAACTGTTTGCCGACCACTGGCCGGGCATTGTAAAAGCGGCCGAAGAAAATAACGTAAAAATCGGCATCGAAAACTGCCCGATGTGGTTTACAGACGACGAATGGCCGGGTGGTAAAAATCTGGCTACTACGCCCGCTGTCTGGGATCGCATGTTTGAGATTATCCCGTCGCGGGCGTTGGGGCTGAACTACGACCCCAGCCACCTGATCTGGCAGATGATGGACGAAGTTCGGCCCATTTACGATTACCGCGACCGCCTGCACCACATTCACCTCAAAGACGTAAAACTGTATCGCGACAAGCTAAACCGGGTGGGCATCATGGCGAACCCGCTCGAATACCATTCGCCCAAGTTGCCCGGCCTCGGCGACGTGCGCTGGCGTGATTTCTTCGCGGCCCTGACCGACGTGCGCTACCGGGGGCCAGTCTGTATTGAAGTAGAAGACAAAGCCTACGAAGGCAGTTTCGCCGACGTGCAAACCGCCATCCTAACCGCCCGAAACTACCTAAGCCAGTTTTTAGTGCTATGATGGTCAAGGGCAATCTTCCTATCTTTACCGCAGATGAATACGAATACCGACACGCGACGTATAGCACAAGATTGAACGAAATCGTTGGTTAACTATGAATAAATTCACCGTTTTTCTGGTCATCGTTTGCCTCTGTTCAACCGTTACGCTGGCGCAACGCTCTGCTCCTGTCGCTATCGTTGATTTTGTCAAAATCCTTAACGGACGGCAGCAGGAGGCTATTTTTTACTACGAAAACAACTGGAAAGTTTATCGGGAAGTCGCGCTGGAGAAAGGGTATATCAAAGGATATAAACTAATGAGAACAGCATCTGATTCTACAGCCAACTTCGACTTGATGCTAATTACAGAATATACTGACAGTTTACAGTACAATTTGAGCGAAGAACGATTTCAACAGATCATCAAAGACAGAAGTCCCAATGGCTCAAAGCTGCTGAATGATTATAAACCGGGTGATTTTCGGAAGAATCTGTTTTTCAAGAAGAGCCGAATCCTATTGGAAGGTGGCTTGAACCGAAAATAAACGCACCGCTTCCTATTATCTGTGCGCCCCATGCGCGAAACGCTGAACTATCTCGATACGCAACTTTTCCTCTGGCTCAACGGCCAACACGCCCCCTGGCTCGACGGGCCGATGGTATTTGCCACCGAGCGCAATAGCTGGTTTCCGTTCTACGCCGTGCTGATTGGCTGGCTGGCCGTGCGTTACCGCAAACAGGCCTTCGGTATGATTCTCGCCCTCGTTGCCGCCGTTGCCATCAGCGACCAAACGGCGTCGGCTCTACTAAAACCCCTCACCCATCGGCTGCGACCCTGTCACGAACCGGCTCTGCAACAACTGATTCATCCGGTACTGGAATGTGGCGGCTTATACGGTTTTGCATCCTCACACGCGGCCAATACGTTTGCGCTGGCAACGGGCGTGTGGCTGCTGGTCGGGCGGCAGTACCCGGCTGTTAAATGGCTGTATCTGTGGGCGTTCTGGGTATCGTATAGCCGCCTGTACGTGGGCGCACACTACCCGCTCGACCTGCTGGCGGGCGCGGGCATAGGCACATTGGCGGCTGCGGGCTGCGTGGCCCTGTACCGACGCTGGCAGATGCGTAACCTTATCGTATAGCCCTAACAATACCTATAAACACAGGTTCATTATGTATAGGCAGCGAACAATAATGTTATGCTGACCATGCACCTGATGACCATCAACGTTACTGAAAATCAAAGTTTTACGCCTGCAAAACGCTATCTATTTCCTGTTCCGCCCAATACCCGGCTTCATACCACCGTAATTGTTCCGGTTCGGAATGAAGCGCACCACCTCGCTCAAACGCTCGATGCACTCCGGCAGCAGGCGAACCCCGATGGTTTATTACTACATCCAGCTTGTTTCGAAGTCTTGCTATTAGCCAATAATTGTACCGACGACTCCTATGAAATCGCGGTTCGCTACCAGCAACGTTTTCCCGATTTCCGGCTGCATGTGGCTCAGATTCAGTTGCCGCCCCAGCACGCCAACATCGGTACGGTTCGGCGTATGCTTATGGATGAAGCTCATCGGCGGCTTACCAATCTTGGCAAACGCAACGGCATTATTGCGTCTACCGATGGCGATACGGTAGTCGATAAACTGTGGCTGCATCATATCGTGCGCGAAATTTCGGCGGGCAGCGATGCCGTTGGCGGTCGCATCCTGACCCAACCCGATAAAAGCCACGTTCGGCTGTTTCACCTGCGCGACGTTACGTACCGCACCCTGATAGCCCGCGCTGAAAGTCTGTTCGACCCTTGCCCACACGATCCCTGGCCGCGTCATTTTCAGCACTTTGGAGCCAGTATTGCCGTTACCTGCCAGACGTATGAGCGCGTAGGCGGTTTGCCCGTAAAGCCGTTTCTGGAAGACGAAGCCTTCTACCGTGCTTTGATTCGGATGGATGCTAAAGTTCGACAGAGTCCGCACGTAAAAGTGTTTACGTCAACCCGGATACAGGGCCGTGTGGCGGTGGGGTTCTCGGAGCAACTGCGCTGCTGGTCCGACATGAGCCGGGTCGGGCAGTGTCAACTGGCCGAACCTGCCGACGCCGTTTTGGCACGGCTGAACGCCCGGCGTCAACTGCGCTTGTGCTGGTCGGCTCAAACCGTTTCGTTGAACGACATAGAACCTATAGCCCAAACCTTGCACATCGACCCGCTTTGGTTAGCCAGTGAAATCAGCAAATACCGTTACTTCGGGGAACTTTGGGAAAACATAGAGGAAAAAATGACGAGCGGTTTGTGGAGCCAACGCTGGCAGCCCGTGCCGATTGTTGACGCCATTCGGGAATTGAGAAAACTTATCCGTCAGTCCGTACCTGCGAATGAACCGTTCGCGATACAAGATCCAGCCGATAACTATCTGTGCGCTGGTTGAGCAGGTGCGTAAGCGGTTGACCTTCGCCCGTTGCAGCCATAAACAGGTCGTGAACCTGGTCGCCGGTGAGCGGGTAATCGGGTACGAACGGTGTCCAGTGTACGAGTAGCAGATGCCCGCCATCAGCAAGGTGATCGATAAGAAGTTGCCGCGCCCGCGTCAGGTCGTCCAGCGACAGGTAATAACCGACTTCCGACAAAACAATCAGGTCGAACATCTGATCCGGGAAATCAGTCGGAAAGCTGTGTTGCGCTACCGTTACGTGGGCATACGGCGCAAGCCGCTGGCGAGCCGTTTGAAGCGGCAGTTCGCTGGCATCGACCGACAGCAGCCGTTCGCACCGATGGGCGAACATTTCGCTTAGTACACCAATCGAGCAGCCAATTTCGTAGGCGTTCTGATACCGCTCACTGGGCAGGGCGGCTATGGTAGCCTCGTACTTAGCGCGTTCGTAAGGGCTGGTTTCAAACGACCACGGATCGGTATTGGCCCGGTACACGTCGTCGAAATAGGTAGTTGGCAATGTTTTCATAACGTTGGTTTTTCTTCTCAGGGCGGGTTTCCACCCGCGTTACGTCTTCATAACGTTGGCTTTTCTTCCAGAAACAGTTCCCTCGGTGCCTTGAAATGCGTCAGTAATTCGGGCGACAAATAAAACCCGGCGGGGTCGTCGTCAATCAGGCGCGTCACTTGCGAGCGATGCGCGGCAATGGCCCGATCACGCTGCTCCAGCACCCGGTCGATGGGTACGCGCCAGACAATCATCTCGTCGGGGCGGGGCATATCGGTTTCGCTGCCTAATTCCCAAAGCCAGATCAGGTATTCAAACACGCGGGGTCGGGCGCGGTGGTGCTCCAGGGCGGTCCGCAACAACTGCCACGATGCGCGGTGGTCGGGGTGCGGGTCGCGACGCCACGGAGCGAAAATAGTGGCGGGGCGTAACGTTCGCAGCAGGTTCGCAACAAACGCAGCGGCACTGGGAAAGTCGGGATTATCGGGCAAGGGTACGCTTCTGTCTTTCAGGCGCATGAACGTGGCATTTTCGGGCGGCACGTTCAGAACACGCAGCGCATCGAGGGCTTCGGCTTCGCGCAGGTCACGCAGACGCTCGGCAGGATAGCCGGGCGAATTGGGGTGCGACATTGTACCGTCGCTCACGAACAGCACATGTACGGGTATGTTGCGTTCGCGAAGCCGGGCAATGGTCCCCCCACAGCCCAGCGATTCATCGTCGGGGTGCGGAGCAATAACCAGCACGGAGTCCATTTTCTCGAGATCGCCGGTGGGCATAGCACGGGCACGCTGGTCTAATACGGTGGATTTGTCAATGCCAGATGTCATGGATATGTGTTGGGTCAGTGGAAACAAAACGGCCAATATCGGCGACGGTGGCGTCGGGTGCCGGTTGGCGGAGGTAGAACGTCAGGTCGCGGTGAATCCGTTCAAACGGCAGCGGTCGCATTAGTCCCCTTGCCCCCACACACCGCTCGGCCAGCGGCATCACGCGCAGGCAAATGTCCTCGATGGCCGTCCGGGTCATGTTGGCATAGGCCACAATCCGATCAGCTTGCTCCCCCTGCGCCAGCCACTGGTCTATTTTCTGTCCGGCAGTATAAATCCACTGATTGCCAGACTCAACCAACCATGCCATTTCGGCCAAACGTGCCCGTTGCATCATATCGTCGGTTCGGTTCATCGACCTCAGTAACAAGCGCGTATTCTCAAGCAGTGCTTCTGCCCCACCCAACTGCACAGCCGCGAATCGGACGGCTCCGCCACTAAAAAACGGTTGCCGATAATAATCGTCAGGCTTTCCCAATAGGTCATCTTCGGTTAGTTCAACACCCGTGAAATCGAGTTTATAACTGACCGACGCCCGCATACCGAGCGGTTGCCAGAAACGGTTGTCCTGCGGAATTAGGTTGACGCGCTCTGTGGGAATGATGCACATTTGCCACCCCGACGCGCCTTCGCCCATTAACTGCCCCGTTATGAGGGGTCGGTGAATCCAGCCCGCGCCGGAGCAGAACGTTTTGCATCCTTCAAGCCGGTAACGCCCATTGCCGAGCGGGTGAATACGCACACCATCGTCGGCCTGCGTATTCCAGACGCTGAACAAACGGCGGTGTTGGCTAACGTCGTCGTGCCAATGTCGTTTTTGCGTCGATGTTCCGTATAAATCAATGAGACTGAGCGCGTTGATATGTCCTTCGTATACCCGCCCCACCGCCAGATTGCCCGTGCCGATGCGTTTCAGGAGTTGGAGAAGTTTACCGGTCTGACCCGGCTGCTTACCGATTGGCTGTCCGGGCAACGTTACGGCCAGCAAGCCCGCGTCGGCCAGCCAGCCGAATGCCTCGACGGGGAATGTGTCTTCGCGGTCGGTGTCTGGAGCAGATTCGGCCAACTGACAAACCAGCACGTCGATGCGCTTCCCAAACGAGTCACTTGTTTCGGCAGTGGGGGTATGAACGGGTGCGGTAAACGTTGAGATTGTCATAAGCAAAGAAGGTGCAGAGCAACTACTTTGTTTGGCTGAAGGGCCTACCTATTTACCTTTCTGATTGAATGGTTTTTGAGGACAACGAAACATTCATACCGTTTTTTCCGTACCTTTGCGGGAAATTTTTGCAGTACCAATGGCATCATTCAATCCGGTCAAGATTTTTTCGGGCAGTCAATCCACCTACTTAGCCGAGAAAATCGCGCATTACTACGGCAAAGACCTTGGCGGCTATACCTGCCGTCGGTTCAGTGACGGTGAAATGTCGCCCAGTTTTGAAGAGTCGGTGCGGGGCTGCGACGTGTTTCTGATTCAATCGACCCCGCCCCCAGGCGACAACCTGATGGAGTTGCTCCTGATGGTCGACGCAGCCCGGCGGGCTTCGGCACACTACGTAACGGTGGTGATTCCGTATTTCGGTTATGCCCGGCAAGACCGCAAAGACCGCCCCCGCGTGGCAATTGCGGCCAAATTAATGGCAAACATGCTGGCCGCGTCGGGTGCCGACCGGCTGATGACGATTGACTTACACGCCGGGCAAATTCAGGGTTTCTTCGACTTTCCGGTCGATCACCTGGAAGGTACGTCAGTGTTTGTGCCGTACATTAAAAGTCTGAACCTTGATAATCTGGTGATTGCCTCGCCCGATGTGGGGGGTGCCAACCGTGCCCGCGTGTTTGCGAAGCATTTCAATGCCGATATTGTGCTGTGCGATAAACACCGCAAACGGGCCAACGAAATTGCGTCGATGCAGGTCATCGGCGACGTAGAAGGGGCTAACGTGGTGCTGGTCGATGACCTCATCGACACTGGCGGCACAATGGCAAAAGCTGCTCAGATTATCCTCGAAAAAGGAGCCAAGTCGGTGCGGGCCGTTTGTACGCACCCGGTGATGTCGGGCAATGCACACGACAATATCGCCAACTCGGTGCTGGAAGAACTGGTTGTGTCAGATTCGCTGCCGCTACGCCAGTCCAACGCCAAAATTCAAGTGCTGTCGGTGGCTGAGTTATTTGCCAAAGCCATTGGCCGCATCCGTGACCATGAATCTATTAGTTCACTTTTTATTCGATATTGATTGAATGAGTGAATGATTGAGTGATTGACTGTTTCGGTCGCTTAGCCATTCAACCAGTCAATCAGTCAAAATTCAATCATTTTACAAACATGAAACAAATCGAGATTGTAGGGTATCAACGAGCGAATCTCGGCCGTGCGGAATCACAGGCGATTCGGGCTGAGGGTAATGTTCCGTGCGTGTTGTATGGCGGCAGTGAGCAGGTGCATTTTTCCGCGCCCGCTATTCTGTTCCGGTCTTTGCTGTATACGCCAAATGTGTATGAGGTGCTGCTGAACATCGAAGGCACTGAGTACCGGGCTGTTTTACAGGAAGCCCAGTTCCATCCGGTTAGCGACACGCTGCTGCACGCCGACTTTTTGCAGATTATTGAGGGTAAGCCGGTTAAACTGGCAGTACCCGTTCGGCTGATCGGTACGGCTCCGGGCGTTCAGAAAGGTGGCAAGTTAGTAACACGCGTTCGGAAACTGCGCGTGAAAGGGGCTATCGAAAATATTCCTGATTTCATTGATGTCGATGTGTCGGGTCTCGACCTCGGCAAGTCGGTTCGCGTGGGTCAGATTCCCGTGCAAAACATTGAAATGCTGGAGCAGGCATCAAACCCTGTTGCGAGCATTGAAATTCCCCGTGCATTGCGCGGTACGGTGGGCAAGTAAGTTTATTATTTGCCTGATTTTTAAGCTAATAGATATAACCAAATGCCCGGCCACTATTGGTCGGGCATTTGGTTGTTATGCGGGTACATACACGCCCGTCGGTATTTACTGCATTAGCTCGGCCCTATAGCCGGCTTTCTCAACGGCCTGCCGGGCATCGCTCGCATCTTCTCCCTTTACGGTCAGCACTTTAGCCGGGTTTTGCGTGTCGACTTGCCAGTTACCTTCACCTACTGCCTCATTCAGAAAAGGGGTTACAGTAGCTACGCAGTTGGCACATTTGATATTGGTTTTAAACTGAGCGGTTTCCATGAATCTGTTTGTTATTGAGAACAATCTGGTTTTCCCTATAACACCTGTTGCCGCGAAAAAGCACCAGGTTGGTCTGGTAAAATTCGGGTTATTATTTACACAATTTGCGGCATATTTATCTCCTCGAATCGATTAGCCTACGTTCCATACAATAACTTTCAATCGACATGCCAATAGACGCCCGATGTACCAGCAGTTCCTTCAAGTAACTATATGTTTTGATTGAACAACAGCTTAAGTATATTTCTCTTAAACAAAGACTTACCGAATGTAGTTGCGGGGTTGTTTTTTTGCTACGTTTAATAATATTAGCTATTCGGGTAGCGTTATTATTGTGTAATGTCGCCAATTTTAAGGTGTGCAAGGACGTACAATACGGGTTATTGAAAAATAAAAATTTGCCTGAGATATTGTACTCTCAAAGAAACTGCTTAGTTTAGCATGACAATCCTTTACAAAGGGAAGGTTGAACATCAAGATTAGACGGCCGCCCGGTCGTCGGTCTTGAAATGGTGTGGATAGAAGCGGAAAGCCGCCCCGAGTTTCGGAGCGGCTTTTTTGTATTTTTAGAATCCCTTCAATTAGTATTACCCTATGCGTCTCGTCGCGCTGCTTTCAGCATTGTTGTTACTCCACAGTTGTCTGTCTCCCCCGGTTGCGGCCCCACCCGATACCGCGTACTTGCCAATCGAAACAGGCCGGTACATACTATATACGGTTGACGAAGAACGGTACGCACCAGCCCGGTTGGTTCAGCGGCAGACGTATCAGCTTAAAGAAATCACGGGCGAAGCCTATACAGACGTCAGCGGTCGGCCTGCCTTTCGGCTCTTGCGATTTCGGCGGGCTGATGCCGCACAAGCCTGGCATCCCGATTCGATCTGGTCGGTGCGGCTAACGGAAAATGCGGCCATTCGCACAGAAAATGGACGCGATTATGTTAAATTGATGTTTCCTCTGCGTACCGGACTTCGATGGAACGGCAACCGGTTCAATAATCTGGGCGAAGACATCTACGAAGCTCATACTACCAATGAGCCGTACCGCGTTGTAGATAAGCCATTTGCGCCAGCAATACGCATTGTTCAGCGCAATGACTCAACACTTGTTTCGCAAGACAGACGCACCGAAATCTACGCGCTCGGCATCGGTATGATTTATAAAGAACGAATTCAACTAACGTACTGCACGGCCACGCCCGCCTGCATCGGGAAAAAACAAATCGAGTATGGCATCCGACAAATCTACCGCATCACTGACTACGGCGTCGAGTAAAGCTATTTTGCTGCTTGTAGTTTTTTTGCTGACGCATACCCTGTCGTTTAGCCAAACCACGACCCGCACCTATTTGGTTCGGCTGCGCGACAAGGTCAGCTCACCCTACAGTGTCAGCCGTCCCGAACAGTTTTTATCGCAGCGATCCATTCAGCGCAGGCAGAAACAGAACATCGCCGTGCTGGAACGCGACCTGCCCGTAAATCCAGCTTACGTAACACAACTGCAACAGGCCGGAGCTAAAGTCCGGTTTACCTCGCGCTGGCTCAACGCTGTGCTGATTGAGGCTACCGACGCCACAATGACCGCCGTGCAGCGATTGCCGTTCGTGACAGGATTGGAGTTTAACCGTGCCCTGTCGAGACCCGTTCGGAGTGGTGGGCGCCTTGGTGCAGAGACAGATACGAAGTTTGGGCAGGTGCAAACGGCCATCAACTACGGCACGTCGCAGACGCAGATTACACAGCTTGGCGTCGATAACATGCACGCTGCGGGCTTCCGGGGCGAAGGTATCCTGATTGGCGTGCTGGATTCCGGGTTTATGAACGCCGACGAGGTCAGTTTTCTGAAACCGCTGTTCGATGAAAAACGGATACTCGCAACCTATGATTTTGTAAAAAAAGAGACAAGCGTATACGAAGACGACTCGCACGGCACCTCTTGTTTAGCGGCCATTGCCGCCACCGCCGACGGACAACTGTACGGCACAGCCTTCAAAGCCTCCTTTGTGCTGCTCCGCACCGAAGACGCCGACAGCGAACAACAGGTAGAAGAAGCCAACTGGCTTTTCGGAGCCGAATACGCCGACAGCGCGGGCGTCGATGTCATCAGTTCCTCATTAGGTTATACTACCTTCGACGACCCTTCACAGAACTACACCTACGCCAACATGGATGGTAAAACAGCCCTCTGTACGCGGGCCGCGCAGATTGCTTCGGAAACGGGCATGGTAGTGGTGGTAGCGGCTGGTAATGAGGGCAGTAATGCGTGGCGATACATTTCGGCACCGTCTGATGCTGCCGGGGTGCTGTGCATTGCCGCCGTTAATCAGACTGGGCAATGGGCTTCGTTCAGTTCTATCGGCCCGGCTGCCGATGGGCGCGTAAAACCCGATCTGGCAGCTCGCGGACAGGGTACCATCATCGGCAATCCTGACGGACGTATTGCTTCGGGCAATGGCACGTCGTTTGCCACGCCGTTGGTAGCGGGGCTGGCGGCTGGGTTCTGGCAGGCAAATTCCCGGCTCACGGCGGTGCAGGTGGTAGAAGCCCTGCGCCGGTCGGGTACTCAGGCCGGTGCGCCCGATGCGCAGCTTGGCTATGGCATCCCGAACTTTGCCCGGCCATTGGCTACCGAAGAGCCAATGGCCCCGTTTGTGGTGTTTCCTAACCCATTTAGTGATGGCGAACCACTCACTATCGACTGGCAAACGATCAATGCCAACGCTTCTGTCGACGCCACGCTCGCTGACCTAACGGGCCGGACCGTGTGGCAGTATCGTTATCAGCCCGGCAAACTCGGCACCCTGACTGTGCCCAGCCTGAATCTGTCGGCAGGCTTCTATGTGATGACGATTGTATCGGGCGATAAACGACGGGTAATCAAGCTTTTAAAACGATGATGTAGACCTGCTCAGCAGATTCAGGCTAATATTCGTTTCAATCCTCGCAGTGGCCGTCAGCCGGGGCGGCTTACGTTATTTTGATAAACTACTTGCTACACTAACTCTAATTGATTTTACTAAGTAATTTAGTATATTCTTTAGACAAAAAATTTTGCAAAAAAAACAGCCCTTTCAAAAACACTATACTCTTACAAAAATAACATCGCTTAAGATATTGGTTCTACCAATATCTTAAGCGATGTTATCGATACTGATGTGGATGAACTCCCAGAGGTATTTCAGGTCGGAACTAATCGGCCCGGTGCGGGTTTATACGAGAGAAACAAGAACAACTTAATTCAAACCGTTTTCAATTATGGCAGCAGGATCACTTGCCGTAGAAGCGACCGACGCGAACTTCAACGAGTTAATAAATTCCGATATACCGGTTCTGGTCGATTTCTGGGCCGAATGGTGCGGACCCTGTAAAATGATCGGCCCGGTTGTGGAGCAACTGGCTGGCGAATACGAAGGCAAAGCCGTTATCGCTAAAATGGACGTTGACCAAAACGCCCAGATTCCGGCTAAATTCGGCATTCGTAGCATTCCCACGCTGATGGTGTTCAAGAAAGGCGAACTGGTCGATAAAGTGATCGGTGCTGTTCCCAAAACCGTGCTGGAGCAAAAATTACAAGCCGCGCTGTAAATAATCAGGGGTAAAGGAGAAGGGGGTAAGGTGTAAGGGGATGACGCGAATCAACCCCCTACACCTTACCCCCTTCTCCTTTACCCCTGATTATTTACACCAGCATCCGCATGGGGTTTTCCAGCAAGTCTTTCAGCGTTTGCAGGAAAGCCGCGCCGGTAGCACCGTCGACCACGCGGTGGTCACAGGAGAGCGTTACTTTCATGACGTTGGTCGGTTGCGCCTGACAGTCAACGAATTTCACGGTTTCTTTGATCGTTCCTACGGCCAGAATGCACGCATCGGGCGGGTTGATGATAGCCGTAAACTCGTCGATGCCGAACATGCCGAGGTTCGAGATCGAGAACGTGCTGCCTTCCCAATCTTTCGGCTGAAGTTTTTTGTCTTTCGCCTTGCCCGCGAGGTCTTTTACTTCGGCGGCAATGGTCGAAAGCGTTTTCTGGTCGGCGTTGCGTACTACCGGCACCAACAGACCATCGGGAATCGCTACGGCCACGCCTATATTTACGTACTTGTATTTCCGAATCTTATCGCCGAGCCACGATGCGTTAACGTCGGGGTGTTGTTTGAGGGCCACCGCCGAGGCTTTCAGCACGAAATCGTTGAACGAAATTTTGACCGGGCTAACCGTGTTGACCGTACCGCGCAGTTCCATCGCCTTGTCCATGTTGATTTCCATGGTCAGGTAGAAGTGCGGAGCCGTAAACATGCTCTCACTGAGTCGGCGGGCAATGACTTTCCGCATCTGACTAACCGGCACGTCTTCAAAGTCGCCGGCTGGTGTGGGTGCTTGTTGAGCCGCCGGAGCCGGTTGCGCGGCTGGGGCGGGTTGTGCGGCTGGCTGCGCTGCCGGTTGTGAAGCCGCTTTTTCCGATGCGTCGGACCGTTTGGGCACGAACGATTCTACGTCGCTTTTCACGATGCGGCCTTCGGGGCCGGAACCCTGCACCTGCGCGAGGTTAATGCCTTTTTCGGCGGCAATGGCTTTCGCCAGCGGAGACGCTTTCACGCGTCCGTTCGATTCGGCACCGCCCGTTTTATCGCCCGCATACGACAGGTCGGTAGCGGCATTGGCAGGTACGTCCGCCTGTGCCGGTCCGTCATTACGGTTTTGCCCGGCGGTTTCCGAACCGCTGCCATTTGCTGCCGGAGCCGGTGCGCCCGAACCACCGTCGAGCAGTACTTTAAAGTTGGCACCTTTTTCGCCCACCACAGCGATAATTTCATCGACCGCCACCGACGCACCTTCTTTCACGCCGACGTACAGCAATGTACCTTCTTCGTAGGCTTCGAGATCCATCGTGGCTTTGTCGGTTTCGACTTCGGCCAGAATATCGCCCGACTTCACCGTATCACCTTCTTTTTTGTGCCACGCTACAATGGTGCCTTCGGTCATGGTGTCGCTCATTTTGGGCATCCGAATCACCGACGCGTTCACGTTCTCAGCCGGTGCCGCCGACAGGGCTTTCTGGTCGGGCAGGTTAGTGGCTACTTCGGCTTTGTTGGCATCGCCACTCGGTGCCGGGGCGGGTTCGGATTTTGGCGATTCGGCTGCTGCTGGGGCCTGACTGCCGCCACTGCTGCCGTTGAGCAGTGCTTTGTAATCTTCGCCCTCCGCCCCGATAATGGCTAACACGCCATCGACCGGCACCGACGCGCCCTTTTCAACACCGATGTAGAGCAGCGTACCTTCTTCATACGACTCTAAATCCATCGTGGCTTTATCGGTTTCGACTTCGGCCAGCACGTCGCCGGATTTTACTTTATCGCCCACCTTTTTGTGCCACTCCGCAATGACGCCTTCGGTCATGGTGTCGCTCATTTTGGGCATTCGGATTAACTCAGCCATAAACGGTATGTGTATATCGGGTTGTACAGATGCAGTCGGCGCGTTGGCCGGGTCGCCAAAATTAACGCAAAGCCGCAAAGTTTGTATCGCTCGGTAGGGTTTTTACTCTACCCAAAGCACTAATCCTTTCAGATAACCACCTTCTGGATGGAACAGGCTAACGGGATGGTCGGCGGGTTGACTCAGGTGATGCAACACGCGCACCTGCCGCCCGGCTTCGATGGCAGCCGCTACGATGGTGTTATAAAATAACTCGCGGTCAACTACCTGCGAACAGGAGAACGTAAACAGAATCCCGCCTTTCGCCACCCGGCGCAGCCCTTCGGCATTCAGGCGTTTGTAGCCCTGCACGGCCCGGTGCCGCGCTGGCAAACTCTTGGCATACGCGGGCGGGTCGAGTATCACTACGTCATACTGGTGGTCGTGACTTTTTAAATAATGCATCACATCGTCGGGGTGGGCTTCGTGCGCTGTTGCATCGCCGAAGTTAGCCGCCACATTCTGGTTGGTCAGGTCGATAGCTTTCGGCGACGAATCGACCGAATGCACCTGCGTGGCTCCGGCCTCCAATGCATAAACTGAAAATCCGCCCGAATAGCAGAACGCGTTCAGCACTTTTTTTCCCTTTGCATACTGCGCCAGCAATGCCCGGTTGTCGCGCTGGTCTAAGAAAAAGCCGGTCTTCTGGCCCGTAATCCAGTCAACCAGAAAGGTATTGCCATTTTCCTGAACCGGATGCGGCACGGGCGTTCGGCCAAAGAGGTAGCCGTTCGTGACCGATGCGCCGTAGTCGCCGGGTAAAGTTTCGCTGCTTTTGTCGTACACGGCCCTGAGTTCGTCGCCGAATACGTTACGAAGCGCGTCGGTAATGAGTTCGCGTTCGCGGTGCATCCCGATAGAGTGCGCCTGCAACACGGCCACGCCATTGTACATGTCGATGATTAAGCCCGTGCAGCCGTCGCCTTCCCCGTGTACAAGCCGGTAGCAGTTCGTCGCGCCTGTAACGATGGCTTGCCGGATGCTACGGATGCGGGCCAGTTTGTCGGTCCAGTACGGCACGTCGGGCGTAACGGGGCCACCCGCCGAAGCGGCAAATGAAAACAGTCGCACGGCAATGCTGCCATCGTGGTAATGGCCCGTAGCCAGGTACTCGCCTTTCCGGTCGAAGACCTCAACCACGTCGCCATCAGCAACATTGCCTTCGTGCCGACCAATGGCTCGCGAGAACACCCACGGGTGAAACCGCCGAACGGCCTCGTCGCGCCCGGCTTGCAGATATATTTTGGAATACGTCATTTTTCAGAAACGCAAAGATAC
Organism: Spirosoma montaniterrae; assembly: GCF_001988955.1. NCBI lineage: Bacteria > Pseudomonadati > Bacteroidota > Cytophagia > Cytophagales > Cytophagaceae > Spirosoma > Spirosoma montaniterrae. The sequence goes on from NZ_CP014263.1 coordinate 1,924,965, forward strand.
TTTTGTATAGGCAAATCTTTTATCACTATGCAACGACGTTCATTTCTTCAACAGGCCGGTCTACTAACGGCTGGCACTTTCGCTTTCGGCTCCGATGTACTGGCCGCTTCGCCCCAGAAATCAATCAAACCATTTGGTGTTCAACTGTATAGCGTTCGCGACCTGCTGCCCAAAGACCCCAAAGGCATTATGACGCAACTCGCTAAAATGGGCTACAAACAGTTTGAGAGTTACGGCGGACCGCAGGGCTTTTTATGGGGCATGGAGCCGAAAGAAATTAAAAGCTTTCTCGGTGATATGGGTGTGAAATTAGTCAGTACGCACTTCGATTTTCGGAAAGACCTCGCCAAAAGCATCGACATGGCAAACGGCGCAGGGTTGAGTTATCTGCTCTGCCCGTATATTGGTCCGCAGAAATCGATGGACGACTGGAAACGTATTGCCGACGACTTCAACAAAACTGGCGAACAGGTTCGTAAAGGCGGGTTGAAGTTTGGCTACCACAACCACGACTACTCGTTCAAGCCGCTCGACGGTCAAATTCCGCAGGAGTACCTGCTGGCAAATACCGACCCGCAGAACGTAATGTTTGAACTGGATTTGTGCTGGATCGAAGCCGCCGGACAGGATGCCGCCCAACACCTCAAAAAATACGGCAAACGCTACGAACTCTGCCACATCAAAGATTTTAACAAAGTCGATGGCAAAGTTGTACAGGCTGATCTGGGCAAGGGCGTAGTAAACTACCGGCACATCCTGAACACGGCTATAGACAATGGCATGAAGTACTTTCTGGTGGAACAGGAGCAGTACCCCGTTTCGCCGATGGCAAGTATGCAGGCCGACGCCGACTATATGAAGAAGTTAGTGATCTGACGGTATCTTTGCCTAATGAACCCATTTCGCCCCAAAGCAACCCGCTTTTGTTTCTTGTTCATTTTTTACTTTTCATTTTTCATTTCCGTTCAGGCCCAATCGCCCTACGCGTTGAAAACGGGCCGCGAACTGGCAATTTTCGGCGCGGGGGCGGCAACGGGCATTACGGCACTCGTACTTGAAAAACAGGTAACGCCCCTCACCGTAGCCCAAATCAACAGCCTGAACCGTAACGATATACCAGCGTTTGACCGCCCGGCCACCTACCGATTCAGCCACACATACGACCGCCTGAGCGACGTTACCTGGGCGAGTGGCGTGGCTGGCCTGGGGCTGCTCACCCTCGGCACGAAGCCCATGCGGCAGGATTGGAAAACGGTGGGGGTGATGTATATCGAGACCGTTCTGCTGGCAAATGGCGTTCAGCGTTCGGTTAAAAACATTGTGCAGCGCACCCGCCCCTTTGCGTATAACCCCGACGCGCCGTTGGCCGAAAAACTGGACCGCGAAGCGCGGCAGTCTTTTCCTTCGGGACATGCCACCAACGCCTTCGCTACGGCGGTGTTTACGAGTGAGGTGTTCCGGCATTATTTTCCGCAGTCGAAATGGAAGCCTGTGGTTTGGGTTGGTTCGCTGGGGCTGGCAACGACGACGGCGGTGCTGCGCTACACAGGCGGACAACATTACCCTACCGATTTGCTGGCCGGGGCCACGATTGGTTCGCTGCTGGGCTGGGGCATTCCAAAACTGCACGAAGTGAAAAACCGGAGCGACCTGGGCCAGCGGCTCGACGTACAGCCCTGGAGCAACGGGCAGGCATCGGGAATTTACCTGCAATTGGCCGTGTTCTCGCGTTAACTTTGCGATGTAATGACTAAAATTACCGACCATATCAAGGCTGCGAACGGCAAGCCAATTTTTTCGATTGAAGTGATTCCGCCTATCAAAGGCGACAACCTGAAAAGCCTGCTCGATAACATCGAACCGCTGATGGAGTTCAAGCCGCCCTTCATCGACGTTACGTACCACCGTGAAGAATACATTGAGCGGCCCCTGCCCGACGGAACCATCCAGAAAATTGTGACGCGCAAACGGCCTGGCACCGTCGGTATCTGCTCAGCCATTATGCACCGTTTCGGTGTTGACCCCGTGCCGCACGTGCTGTGTGGCGGCTTTACCCGCGAAGAAACCGAAGATTTCCTCATCGACCTGCATTACCTCGGCATCGACAATGCGCTCGTGCTGCGGGGCGACCCGGCCAAGCCGTTCACAACTTTCAAACCGAAAGAAAACGGCTATGCCTACGCCAGCGAACTCGTTGAGCAGGTTGCCAACATGAACCGGGGCGTTTATCTGCACGAAGAAGATACCGCACTGGCACCCAGCAACTTCTGCATCGGCGTAGCAGCCTATCCCGAAAAACATTTCGAGGCCGAAAACCACGACATCGATTTCGAGTACCTGAAACAGAAGGTCGACCGGGGAGCTGATTATATCGTGACGCAGATGTTTTTCGACAATGGGAAATACTTCGATTTCGTCGACCGATGCCGTCAGCATGACATCACCATCCCGATTATTCCGGGTCTGAAACCCCTCAGTACCCGTAAGCAGTTACAGATTCTGCCCAAGATTTTTCATCTCGAAATGCCCGCCGATTTAGTACGGGCCGTTGAAGCCTGTGAAAACGACCAACAGGCCCGGCAGGTTGGCATTGAGTGGAGCATTCAGCAATCCCGCGAACTCGTTGCCGGTGGTGCGCCTGTGTTGCACTTCTATACGATGGGCAAAGCCGATAACATTATGAAAATCGCACGGGAGGTTTTTTAAAGAGTTATAACACAGAGATTCACAGAGGAAACGGAGATCCGCAAAGACTAAAAATAAAACTCTGTGCATCTCCCTTCTCTCAGTGAATCTCAGTGTAATAGTTTTCATATTGACACCCACAGCAGCGACACAAACGACAGATACACCACCACTTCGGCGAGTTGCTGCGTGGCACCGAGGCAGTCGCCAGTGTAGCCGCCGAGCCATTTTTTGAAGAATGCAATCAGTCGCCAGCGCACTAACGCCAGCGGAATCAGAAACAGGGCATATATCCACAGGCCAGTGTAGGCCATCAACGCCAGCAGCGGCCCCAGCCCAAACAACGCGGCAATGGCTAACTGCCCGCCCGTGATACCCTGCGCGATAGGCTTGGCTTTGCTGTCCATGTCTTCGCGGGCGTAGGGCAGTGCGCGTATCACCGTCGTGGCCGTCAGGCGGCTCAGGCTGTGTGCCGAGACGTATTTCAGAGCTACCGCCCAGCCGAACGCTTCGACCGAGAGCATGGATTGCAGCGCGAAAAACTTAACTGCCAGCAGCGACCCCAGCCCAATGGTGCCGTAGGTACCGAGCCGACTGTCTTTCATAATACTCAGGATTTGCTCGCGGGTCCAGCCGCCCCCGAAACCATCGCACACGTCGGCAAAACCATCTTCGTGAAACGCGCCCGTAACCCAGATAGTGGCAATCATGCTAAAAAGCACGGGCAGGTTGCCGGGCGGAAACAGCACCGTGCCGAGCCAGTATGTGCCAACGCCAATGCCGCCAACAATCCAACCGATAAATGGAAAAAAGATGGTAGCCCGGTTAAGCGCGTCGGGTGAGTGGTCGATGTGTTTAGGCACCGGCAGGCGGGTGTAAAACATCAACGCCGTGAAAAATAAGTTCATAATACGTCCATTGTTGCCATGTCGTTGAGCATCCCAACGGCGGCCTGAATGAGTGGATAGGCCAGCGCACAGCCCGTGCCTTCACCCAGCCGCAGGTCAAGATTCAGCAACGGTTTCGCGCCCAGAAAATCAAGCATGAACCGATGCCCCGCTTCGTCTGATTGGTGGCAGAAAATACAGTTTTTCAAAATAGACGGGTTCAGCGCATGGGCCACCAGCAGGGCCGACGTAGCAATAAACCCATCGACCAGAATCAACATGCCGTTTTCGGCGGCCTGCAACATTCCACCCGCAATAGCCGCAATTTCCAGCCCGCCCACAGCCGTCAGCACGTCGAGTGGCTGCGTAGCATCGGCGTGACGTTCGGCAACGGCTTGTAAAACAGCCAATTTCCGCGCAACACCCGCGTCGTCGAGACCCGTGCCGCGCCCAACGCACTGCGGCAATGGAAAGCCCGTGAAGCGGTGCATCAGCAACGCAGCCGCCGAGGTGTTGCCAATACCCATTTCGCCGAAGCCAACTATGTTGCAGTCCCGGTGCCGCACCCCATCGACCAGCGTTCGGCCCGCGTCCATTGCAGCCGCGCATTCGTCGGGCGTCATGGCCGGTTCGTAGCGCATGTTGCGTGTTCCGGGCCTGATTTTGTACTTTACCAACGTTGGCCCGGCCTGGTCAAAGCTGCCGTTTACGCCCACGTCGCACACCAGCAGACTCAGGCCATTTTGTTTGCAAAAGACGTTGATAGCAGCCCCGCCCGCCATAAAATTATGCACCATGCCGAAGGTTACGTCGGCGGGATAGGCACTTACGCCCTCAGCCGTCAGCCCGTGGTCGGCGGCAAAAACAAGCACGTGCGGATTTTCGAGACGGGGCGTTTCGGTTTGTTGGAGAAGGGCAATTTGCAGGGCCAGGTCTTCTAAGCGGCCCAGCGCACCGAGAGGTTTGGTTTTGTTGTCGATTAGTTGGCGGATGCGTTCTTCGAGCATGTAGTGTTTGGTTTTGCCACAGTTGTTGTAACACAGAGATACACGGAGGTTGCACAGAGATGCACAGAGCAGCTTCTTTCATTAATTTTCTCTGTGTGTCTTTGTGCAACCTCCGTGCACCTCTGTGTTACAACGACTGTGGCTTAAAAAACCCAAAGGTCTGAAATCAGTTAATACGAGCAGACTCAACGCTACACAAAATGGATAAATTATTGTCGATTGACTGGGATACTATGTTTACACCCAGTCTGTCGGTGGCCGAAATGATTATTCGCGGCACCATAACGTACTGGTTCTGTTTCCTATACATACGGTTCTTCCGACGCAGTTCGGGCCAACTGAACATCAGTGATATTCTGCTGATTACGCTTATTTCCGATGCTGCCCAAAATTCAATGGCTGGTCAATATGAATCCGTGACCGAAGGGTTCGTGCTGGTCGGAACGCTGGTTTTGTGGGATTACGTCATCAACTGGCTCGGCTACCGCTCTGTGCTGTTCGACCGGCTTAGTTCGCCCGAACCGGCGTTGCTCATTAAAGACGGCGTGATGCAGCGACAGACCATGAAAAAGGAACTGATTACCGAAGATGAACTATTGGGCCTGTTGCGCGGTCAAGGCGTTGAAAAGCCCGAAGAAGTGAAACTATGCTACTTAGAAGGCAGCGGTAACGTGAGTGTTATTCAAAAAAATTAAGCTGGTCGATTCTGTTTCTGCCTATTTTGGCGGCAACTTTCCTCATAGTACATGACCCATTGCCTATCTTTCCTCCTACTGTTGCTGACGAGTGCTACGCTGGCTCAAACAACAGAACCGATTCAGTATGCTATTACGCAACCCGCCAATAGCAGCGTCACGCTCGAAGGCACGCTTAGTTTGCCCGCCAATGCTAAAGGTCGCGTGCCGGTGGTGCTGCTCATTGCCGGGTCTGGCCCTACCGACCGCGACTGCAACAGCGGCTACGGCCTGAAAACCGATGCCTTCAACATGCTGGCCGATAGCCTGAACCGGCTGGGCATTGCCGTAGCCCGCTACGACAAACGCTATTCTGGCACCAACCTGATGAAAGCGGCAAGGCAATTGCCCGAACAGGATTTCCGGTTCGATTACTTCGTTAGTGACGCCATTGGCTTCATCCGGCAACTACAGGCCGACAAACGCTTTTCCAAAGTCGTTGTGGCCGGGCATTCGGAAGGCTCTTTAGTGGGTATGCTGGCAGCGAGGCAAACAAATGTCAGCGGTTTTATTTCGATAGCCGGGGCGGGTCAGAACATCGCCGACGTGCTGAAAACACAGATGCAAACCCTTCCCGATACCCTGCGTCGAGTGGCCTACCGAAGTCTCGATTCGCTCCGGGCGGGTCAGTTGGTCAAGTCGCCAAACCCGCTGTTGTTGTCTTTGTTACGCCCTTCGCTCCAGCCGGGTATGATTTCCTGGATGAAGTATGACCCGGCTCAGGAAATCAAACAGTTTAAAGGCTCCGTGTTAATTATCAACGGCAAACGAGACTTCCAGGTAGCTGTCAGCGAAGCCGAACGCCTGAAAGCTGCCCGACCTGATGCGCAGTTGCTTTTGTTCGACCGAATGACGCACGTACTGAAAGATGCCGCCACCGACAGCATGACCGATAAGCAGAAAACCTACTCCGACCCTACCCTGCCCCTTACACCCGGTTTGGCAACAGCTATCGCGCAGTTTGTGATGCCGTAAATAAAACGCCCACTGACAGTGGCACATCAACGTAGCGATTAATGCTTCCATAACGGTCGTAGGCCGGACAGGCAGCGTAGGCAATGCCAGCCGCTGCCATTAGCCCAAACCGTTTCCCAAGTTTGTAGGCACCCACAACCTCACCGCCAACCCGGTACGTAAACAAAGGACGGGGCCGGAACAGAGCCGCACCCGGCATGACATAGGCCCGCACGCTGCTCAGCCAGCGCGACGATTTTGTTAGCTGATACTGCACCCCGCCCTTCGCTAAAACCTGACTGCCCCATCCGGTGTAGCCCATCTCGGCCCCAGCCAGCCAGCCCAGGCCGTTCGGGGCCGAATGGCTTTTCTCTACCTGCAATGCCCAGCCGTTCCAGCCCAGATCGTTGACGTTGTTATAGCGGAGTGAACCGAGCCGCTGTATCCGAATCTGCAACGCCGACGGCTGCGCCTGAACAGCCGCAGCATACAAACCAGCAAGCAAAAGACCGTAGCGAATCAGTTTCATAAGCCAAGCGTTTTCATAAAACCGATAAACTGACGGGCCGTTTCCAACTGCTGCTCCCGGCGGCTGACGGTGGCCGTTCCATCGCCTTTTTGCTCGCCGTAGTTGCCAAAATAAGCATGATTACCACCGGCAATCGTAGTCGTAATGGTCTGTTTGGGCAGCCGGTCTTTTGCCTCAGCTAAAGCTACTGCATTAAGCACCTCGTCGTTTGTGCCGTATACCGACAAAACGCCCCCCGACCATCCCGACAGATTATCGGCTCCAGCCGGGTAAGCGGCCAGCAGCACCAGCCCCCGCACCGATTCGGGGTTGCGCCGAACCCACGTACAGGCCATAGCCCCACCCAACGAATGCCCGCCAATAACCCAGGTACGAATTTCCGGGTGTTCGTCCATAATTGACCGGGCCGCTTCGGGCTGAAGTACGGCTAAGTTAGCCGGTACTTTTGCAATGAAAACCCGGTAGCCGGGAGGTGCATCGGCCAATAGCTCCATCAGACCAACATAAGCATGTGGATCAACCAGCGCACCAGGATAGAAAATAAACCCGGTTGTCGAAGCCACACCGCGTGTAGTTGTTACCGTAATGGCTGTACGATTTTCGCTGACGGTGGTCCCCGCAGCTACCGATTCCGGTTCGGGCAGGTACGTACAGGCTCCGGCACTTAGCCCGACTAACAGCAGCAACGCGTAAAAACGCATAAACCAACGAGTTTATCGATGTACTTGTTAATACGCCCGTGCGAACACGACGCGGCCTTTGGAGGGCTTGCCCGAATACACGCAAACGCCTTCTTCCGGCTCCTGATCGAACGGAATGCAACGGATGGTAGCTTTGGTGGCCTCTTTAATGGCTTCTTCGGTTTCCGACGTACCATCCCAGTGCGCCAGCAGGAAGCCGCCTTTTTCAAGCTGGTCCTCAAACTCGGCCATCGTATCGACCCGGAAGGTGTTGGCCTCGCGGAAGGCTTTGGCTTTATTGTAAATCGTCTGTTGAATATCGTCAAGCAGCACTTGAATGCGTTCTACCAGCCCGTCGAAGGGTACGGTTTCTTTCGTTTTCAGGTCGCGCCGGGCCAACTCGATGGTGCCATTTTCCAGATCACGCCCACCCATTGCCAGCCGCACCGGAACGCCCCGGAGTTCGTATTCGGCGAATTTCCAGCCAGGCTTGTTAGCGTCCGAATCGTCGTATTTAACCGAGATACCCGCCTTTTTTAATTCCTGAACTAATGGTTTCAGTTTGGCGGCCAATAGGTCTAATTGCTCATCGTTGCGATAAATCGGCACGATAACTACCTGAATGGGGGCCAGTTTGGGCGGCAATACCAAACCGTCGTCGTCGGAGTGGGCCATGATGAGCGCGCCCATCAGCCGGGTCGAAACGCCCCACGATGTACCCCAGACGTATTCTAACTGGTTCTGTTTGGTCAGGAACTGCACGTCGAAGGCTTTGGCGAAGTTCTGCCCCAGAAAGTGCGACGTACCGGCCTGCAACGCCTTGCCATCCTGCATCATGGCCTCGATGCAAAGCGTATCATCGGCCCCGGCGAAGCGTTCATTTGGCGTTTTGTGACCTTTCAGCACAGGCATCGCCATCCATTCTTCGGCAAACCGGGCATAAATTTCCAGCATCTGTCTGGTTTCGGACTCGGCTTCATCGGCGGTGGCGTGGGCGGTGTGGCCTTCCTGCCAGAGAAATTCGGACGTGCGCAGAAAAATCCGCGTCCGCATTTCCCAGCGTACCACATTGGCCCATTGGTTGATGAGCAGGGGCAGGTCGCGGTAGCTTTGAATCCAGTTTTTATAGGTGCTCCAGATGACCGTTTCCGACGTGGGCCGAACAATCAGTTCTTCTTCTAATTTCGCGTCAGGATCGACAATAACGCCGGAGCCATCTTCAGCGTTTTTCAGGCGGTAATGCGTCACAACGGCGCATTCTTTCGCAAAACCCTCCACGTGGCTGGCTTCTTTGCTCAGGTACGACTTCGGAATAAACAGCGGAAAATAGGCATTCTGATGACCGGTTTCCTTAAACATATCGTCTAAGGCCCGCTGCATTTTTTCCCATATCGAAAAACCATACGGCTTAATGACCATGCAGCCACGAACGGCAGAATTTTCGGCCAGATCAGCCTTTTTAATCAACTCATTGTACCACTCGGAATAATTTTCACTACGGGAGGGAATTGCTTTCGCCATAAAATTAGGGTATAGGGTATTTAGGTGTAAGGTTGGAAAAGCATTTGTGTCAATATATTCTTTCCAGCCTTACACCCGTACGCCCTACAACTTTTTTTAAAACCAGATTAAACCTTTCAATTCTAATCAGAATCTAATAGGCAAAGAGTTGCAAAGATAGACGTTTATGCTATTTTTGTAATCAATCAAAGCCCATTCTGTGTTATAGACACAGGCGGGAAACCACCAGATTTTTGAACACAGCAAATTCCCTTGCCAAATGAATAAACAACATGCATATCGCTACCTGACGCTGGCGTTGCTGATGGGCTTCTGGAGTTGTAGCTCCAGCCGTCAGACCGCCCAGAACGTTGGCGAAGTGGATGATTTGTACGGTAACTCGGCCAACGCCGTTGTCTTAGCCGACAATTCGTCCGACGCGTCGTCGGTTGCTGAGCAACGGCCAACGCGGCAGCAACAGCGGTTCGACCGGCAACAACAACGCCTGAGCCGCAATGCCAATCCAGATTATTCGGAAGAGCAACCTTATAACGAGGCCAACTCCGACGAGTATTACTCGGAGTTGAGTGCCCGCAAACTGAAGCGCGGTCTATCGCCCGATCCAGGCTGGAGTGACGGTACTGATGCCTACAACGCTGGTTTTGTGAACGGCTTCAATGCTGCCCAAACCTCGGCACTAAGCTGGAACCGGTGGGGCTTCAACAACACTGGCTTCTGGAACGGATTCAACATTGGCGTTGGGTTTGGTTCGTTTGGCGGCTGGGGCAGTCCGTGGGGCTTCAACCGCTGGGGTTGGGGTGGTGGCTGGAACAACTGGGGCGGTGGTTTTTACGACCCGTTCTGGGGCAACAGTTTAGCTTATAACCCGTGGGGTTGGGGCGGTGGCTGGGGCAACGGCTTCGGCGGCTGGAACAACTGGGGCTGGGGTAATGGCTTCGGTGGCTGGAATACCTGGGGCGGTGGCTGGGGTCGTCCGGTTTTTGTCAACAACGTAACAGTTATTGGAGCCGACCCGTATCGTAATTCGCGGAGTTACGGACCTCGCTACGGTGGCTCATCGGGCCGCTACAACGATAGTTTTGTAAATAACCCCCGTTCCAACAACAACGGTGGTCGTACTCCTGCTTACACGGGCAATGCTACCAACAACAGTTCATCGTATGGCAATCGCGGCAACAGCAACGGTGGCTATTACGCAGCCCCGCGTCAGAACAGCCGGGGTTCGTATTACTACGAAAACAACGGCGGCACAGGTGGGCGCGTGAGCGGCAACTCAACTCCGTCGTACAACAGCTCGACGCCTTCGTATAACCGAAGCAATTCGAACGAATATTACGCAGCACCACGTCAGAACAGCCGGGGTAGCTATTCAGGCAGCGGTGGTGGCGGCTATAGCAGCGGTAGCAGTGGCCGGAGCAGTTACCAGTCGCCGAGTTACAGTGCTCCGCAGCGTAGCTACAGCCAGCCAAGCTATTCGGCTCCGCAACGCAGCTATAGCTCACCCAGTCCGAGCTATTCGACCCCATCAAATAGCGGTTCGCGTGGCGGAGGAGGTGGCTACTCTGGTGGTAGCAGCGGAGGTGGCTACTCTGGCGGCAGCAGTGGCGGAGGAGGCCGTGGCCCGCGTTAAATGTCAACGATAATTTGATAGAAAATCCCGGCATTTGCGACAAATGCCGGGATTTTTCGTTTAGTAGAAACAACAATTAAACGTCTGCCCCGCTACCTTGTCCAAGGGTTGGCAGACACTATACAACCACTACTTTCATGAAGACCCGGCTATTCGTTCTCGGTGCCCTATTGCTCAACGCGGGGGTATCTTTCGGTCAGGAAAATATCTATGCAGCCGAAGCATTTCGCTTTTCAGACTATCAGCAAAACGGTACGGCCCGCTTTCGGGGCTTGGGTGGCAACCATACCGCCCTTGGTGGCGATGCCAGCAGCACGTTTGGCAACCCCGCCGGACTGGCGTTCTATAACCGTTCGGAGTTGAGCATCAGCCCGATGATTAATCTGAAAAATACGCAATCGACATTTCTGGGCAGTTCGCTGTCGGACAACAGCACGAAGTTTTCAATCGGGCAACTGGGTCTGGTGTTTGCCGGAGGTGGCGACCGGGGTAGCCGGTGGCGCAGAACCACATTTGGCGTAACCTACCACCAGAACGCCAACTACGCCAACCGATACGCCTTTCAGGGCCGCAACAACCGCTCATCGTTTGTTGACCCAATCATCTTAGACGCTAATGACCGCAACGTAACGGGTCGCCAAATCAATGCTGAGTATGACCGGAATACAAATCAGGCAACCGACTTATTAGCGGCTGCCTACCAGTTGTACTTATTAGAAGGAGAGCCTTTTGTTGACCAGGATGGGGAAAATAGCGGCCCGCCCTACACGCGGTTTGATGCCAATCGCCCCCGCGACCAGCGTGGTACGTTCGAGGCTACGGGCGCACAATCGCAGTGGACGTTTGCTTATGCCGGAAATTTAGACGACAAACTGTATTTAGGGTTGAACGTAGGGCTTTCCCGGGCACGTTACACAACCGATTTTACGCTGGCCGAATTTATTCAGGGTGGTCAGGTATTCAACAGCTATTCACAACGTGACCAGTTGAGCGTAACGGGCAATGGCTTCAACATTTCAGCGGGAGCGATTTATAAGCTTAGTCCGATGGTACAAATTGGGGCCACTTTTGCCTCGCCGACGTTCATGAGTTTTCGGGAAACATTCAACCAGAGCGTGAGTGTAGACCCTCGCCTGCCTAATCCGGTTCCCGGATTAAATGATCTTTTTACTAACACTGTAAATGTTCAACCCAACGATTTCAACTACAGTGTTACGACACCGTTGCGGGCATCGGGTGGAGCTACGGTATTTCTGGGCGGGGGTAAAATCGGCTTCCTGACCGCTACGGCAGAATACGTGGGCTACGGTGGTATGCGCGTTACTACGAGTGAATTAGATGCGCAGGGTAACAGCAACTTCCGCAACAGTGCCCGCAGCACCGTCCAGAACACCTATCAGAATGTTATTAACTTCCGGGGCGGGGCCGAGTTTCGCTTCAATGTGCTACGTGTTCGTGGGGGAGTTGCCTACTTAGCCGATCCTTATCGCACTGGTTTCGACAATATCGACCGGAGCCGGTTGTTGTTTTCGGGTGGTTTGGGTGTTCGTAACGAGCGTTTCTTCGCCGACGTGTCGGGAACATTCAGCACCTTTACCACCGCCACCACGCCCTATACCCTGCCCAATAGTGCCGATTACGGCTCGGCTGTTATTAACAACAACGCCACGAATCTAATGCTGTCGGTAGGAACATTTTTCTGAACCAGGATTGGCCGGGATTTCTACGATTAAACAAGATGCTACGCTGCGCTTAGTTGCTCACCTGCATCTTGCGGGGCAAGATGCTAAATCTTGTTTAATCGTAGAAATCCCGGCTAATCCTGGTTCAAAGATATTCCCCCACTTGCCGAAGTACGTCTTCCTCGTCGGTTTCGCCCGTGACAGTGATGTGAGCCTGCGAATAAAAGGGAAGCCGGTCCTGATACCGTTGTTGCAGCGTATTGAACAAATCGGGGTCAGCCTGTCGATAGAGTGGGCGGTCGTCGGCCTGATGAAGCAGCATCCGGGCTACCAGCGTTTCTACGGATACGTCTAAAAAGACCGACACGCCAGTGGCATTGATGTAGATCATGTTGTCGTGAAAGCAGGGCATCCCCCCTCCCGTCGAAACAACTAAGCTTTGGCCGGGGCGGATCGTTCGCAGCACCCGCCGTTCGGCTTCGCGGAAATAGGCTTCACCTTTTTGCGCAAAAATATCGGCAATCGAGCGTCCCTCTTCGCGTACAATCAATTTGTCGGTATCAACAAAGTGGTAATGCAGCGCATCGGCCACACGCTTCCCCAGCGTACTCTTACCCGAAGAAGGCATACCAATCAGATAGATGTTTTTCATCTAATAATGGTTGAATGATTGAGTGGTTGAATGATTGAATGGTGTGCGATAGTCTCATTCAATCATTCAACCACTCAATCATTCAGTAAACGCTTAACCTCATCGGCATTGGGCGTAGTGTTATAGTGCCATTTGCCGCGTACTGTGCCATCTTTCAACAGCCACGTGCCAGGGTTCGAGCGCATGATGGTTTTGAGAACCGTGCCATCTACTTTGTAATGCTTAACTGGCAATTGATACTCCGTGCGGAATGCATTGATCTCGTCGTCACTAACTGAGGTCAGGATATACGTTTCGACCGATGAACCCTGTAAATCATTGACCAGCGAACGAATGGCCGGAATGCTGCCCGAATCGATGTCTTTAGTACTTTTTACGATTACGAACAGCTTACTTCCCGTAAATGTCTGCTGCGTGAAATCGCCTTCCAGCGCATCGTTCCAGACGCGGTAATCCGTGATTTTGGGCTTTGCGTTTTCATTAACCAGGGCCATTTCTTTGAACTTATATGTCGTGTCGGTCGGGTATTGGTCAAACGTTTTGGTCTTACCATTTTTCTCCATCACATACGTATAGCGCAGTGGTTCGGACGGCTTCATCTGCGCCGGAATGCTTTTACCAACGGCATACGGCAGCAAATCGAGCGGGGGCAGAAACTGAATGGCGTAAATACCCAGCCCCAGCGTCAACACAGTAGTCAGAACCACTACCCAGCCGGTTTTTCGGGGCTTGATGCGGTTACGATGGCCGATGATGAACAGAATCAGGATGGTCAAGGCTACATCCTTATAGAACGACGTCCAGGGTTTGAGCTTTATGGCATCGCCGAAACAGCCGCAGTCGGTTACACGGTTGAAATAAGCCGAGTAGAACGTTAGAAACGTGAAGAAAACAATCAGGAAAAACAGCAGCCATGTTGTAACTTTAGGCTTGTAGGAAACCAGCAACGCTACGCCCAGAATGATCTCGGCTGCGCAAAACAGCACCGACATCGCCAGCGTAAACGGCACTAAGCCCATAAAGAAGTTGTGCAACAGGGGCACATCCTGAGCGAATACCTCAAAATATTCCTCGAACTTGATCTGCGTACCAACGGGGTCATTCAATTTGATGAGCCCCGAAAAAATAAAGATTCCACCCACCAGAAAGCGGGCAATCCGGGCTGCCCACAACATAGGGGGCGTTCCGGTTTTCAGTTTAGGCTGCGAAGTGGCTGTATTCATGCGTAACGCGGGTGGAAACCCGCTGTTTAGCTATTGATTCGGGTTTCCACCCGCATTACTTTTAATTAAACAAAAAACGGCGTAGTTGATCATGTCCATATAGTTCGCTTCAACACCTTCAGACACGAGTGTTGCCCCTTCATTATCTTCAATCTGCTTTGTTCGCAGAAGCTTCATCAAGATAATATCCGTCATTGAACTAATGCGCATATCGCGCCAGGCTTCGCCGTAATCGTGATTCTTGGCGAATAACAAATCAATAACCCGGCCAATTTGTTCATCATATAGTTTTTCGAGTTCGCCGGTCGGAATGTCCGTGCGTTTGTCAGTTGCCAACTGCATCTGAATCAGGGCCATCACGCAATAGTTGATAATACCCACAAATTCCGGCTCAATGCCCTCACCTACCTTGCTGACCCCCGTTTCCTGCAATGTTCGGATACGCTGGGCTTTGATGAAAATCTGGTCGGTGATGCTCGACAACCGCAGAATGCGCCACGCGGTGCCATAATCTTTATTTTTTTTCAGAAATAAGTCCTTGCAGCGTTGAATAACCTGCCGATATTCGGTCTCTGTAGTTAACATAATCATATATAATGCCGAAAGGTACGAAGAAAACACTAAACTGCCGGGGCCGACTTATTGACCTGACTACGCCCGTTGTGATGGGCATTCTGAATGTAACACCCGATTCGTTTTATACCGGGAGCCGGGTTTCAGCCAACGCCGATCTGGTTGAACGTGCCGGGCAGATGCTGGCCGACGGGGCGACGTTCATCGATATTGGCGGTTATTCGACCCGCCCTGGTGCCAATGACATCAGCCCCGCCGAAGAAGCCGACCGCGTGTTGCCCGCTATTGAAGCCGTTTTGCGTCAGTATCCGAACGCGCTGATTTCGGTCGATACGTTCCGGGCCGAAGTAGCCCGACAAGCCGTAGACGCGGGTGCCTCTATGGTCAACGACGTGGCCGGTGGCACGCTTGACCCGCTCATGTTCGAGACTGTGGCCGGGCTGGGTGTGCCGTATGTGCTGATGCACCTGCGCGGAAATCCCAAAACCATGCAGTCGCTATCGGTTTATGAGAATCTGGTCGTTGATGTAGTAGATGAAATTGGGGTTCAGTTGGCGAAACTTCGGGCATTGGGCGCGAAAGACGTGCTGCTCGATCCTGGTTTTGGTTTTGCCAAAACACCTGCGCAGAATTTCGAGCTACTTAGTCAGTTAAACGCTTTTCAGCAGTTCGATGAACCACTACTGATTGGCCTTTCGCGCAAATCAACCATCTGGAAAACACTTAACATATCGGCGGATGCGGCCCTGAATGGCACAACGGTATTGAACACAGCCGCCTTGCTGAAAGGAGCCTCCGTGCTGCGTGTACACGATGTTCGGGAAGCTGTTGAAGCGATAAAATTAAGCCAGCGTCTAAATTTTTTTTAAGCCGGGTCTTGTGTTTACTGTTATAAACTTCTACTTTTGCAATCCCAAACGACAACGACCCGTTGTTTGTCGGGTGCCGATCTGGTAGCTCAGCTGGTAGAGCAATACACTTTTAATGTATGGGTCCTGGGTTCGAATCCCAGCCGGATCACGAAGCCGCTTCAGAGAAGCGGCTTTTTTTGTTTTTCTGTTATCCCTGTCTGGCAAAAATTACAGAAACTACTCTCCTCTATAATCAGGCTGGCAATAGTCACTTTCCAAGAACAAATATCATCAAATTCATAATTACTACTGATTGCTATTAAATTCCGCCAAACGCGGTTTTTGCCAAATATATTTTGTATTATATTGCAAGACTTTATCGCAAACGCCCTTCTTTTCTCACGCAACGTGCCGATTTTATTCTTCTGAGCACAGCGTATTATTTTAAATTTTCGTAATTATTAGGCTTGTTTTTTGAAAAACTGTCAAAAACAGTGTTCATTGAACGGCTTTACCCAACACTGTTTACGACCATGTCTGATCAGGTTGACCAACCCACCGTTCGGCAGGAGCCGCTGCATCAGGGCCTTTATCGCTCCGAGTTTGAACATGATAATTGTGGTATTGGCTTCATTGCCCATATCAAAGGCCGAAAATCGCACCGGATCGTCTCCGATGCGCTCCAGATGCTCCGGCGCATGGAACACCGGGGAGCCGTTGGTTCCGAAGCCAACTCGGGCGATGGCGCCGGTCTGCTGATTCAGATTCCACACGAGTTTTTCCTGGACGAAACCCGTAAACTCGGTGTTCACCTGCCCGCTGCCGGTGAATATGGCGTGGGCATGGTGTATTTTCCGAAAGACGTGTGGCTGCGTGAAGAATGCCGGGCCATTCTGAATCGAAAAATGAAACGGCTGGGGCTGGAGCTTCTCTGCTACCGCGTGGTGCCGGTCAACAATGGCGATCTCGGCGCAGGATCGCGGTCGGCAGAGCCACAGATGGAACAGGTGTTTATTAAACGCCCGGCAGACATTACCAATACCGACGATTTCGAGCGTAAACTTTATATTCTTCGTAACTATAGTACTCGCATTATCAACGAGACCGTAACCGATGTCAACAACTTTTACTTCTCGTCGCTATCGTGCCGTACCATTACCTATAAAGGGCAGCTTACAACGTTACAATTAGAACCGTACTTCCCGGATTTGCAGCATGAAGACGTGGTTTCGGCTCTTGGTGTAGTACACTCGCGCTTTTCGACCAATACGTTTCCCTCGTGGAAACTGGCGCAGCCGTTCCGCTACATCGCTCACAACGGGGAGATTAATACCGTTAAGGGCAATGTAAACTGGATGAAAGCCGCCGAAGGGCTGCTTGAATCGAGCAAGTTTACGAAAGAGGAGATGGACATGCTGCTGCCCATCTGCGACCCCAAACAATCAGACTCGGCCAACCTCGACAATGCTATTGAATTGCTTGTCATGAGTGGCCGGTCACTGCCACACGTGATGATGATGCTGATTCCCGAAGCCTGGGACGGCAACGCACACATGGACCCCGCCCGGCGGGCATTCTATGAATTTCACGCAGCCCTGATTGAACCCTGGGATGGCCCCGCGTCGATTTCATTCACGGATGGTCGCATCGTCGGTGCTACCCTCGACCGCAATGGCTTGCGTCCGTCGCGCTTCTGGGTCACGAACGACGATATCGTGATTATGGCTTCGGAAGTGGGTGTGCTGGACATTGACCCTGTCAAAGTAGTCAAAAAAGGCCGTTTGCAGCCTGGCAAAATGTTCCTCGTTGATATGGAACAGGGTCGGATTGTGGCCGACGAAGAGATTAAAGAGCAGATGAGTTCCCGTCAGCCCTATCAAACCTGGCTTGATGAGAACAAGATCAGAATCTCGGACCTCGAAGCCCCCATCCGGTCGTACAACCCGTATGATCCGGCCAAACTGCTGCGGATGCAACAGGCGTTCGGCTTCACGTCGGAAGATTTGCGGATGATTCTGGCTCCAATGGTCGAAACGGGCAAGGAAGCTCTCGGTTCGATGGGCGTCGACGTGCCGCTGGCTGTGCTGTCGGAACAGAGTCAGCACATGAGCCATTATTTCAAGCAGTTGTTTGCGCAGGTAACGAACCCGCCCATCGACTCGATTCGGGAGCGGGCCATCATGTCGTTGATTTCGTTCGTCGGTGCTACCTACAACCTGTTGAGCGAATCGCCCGAACACTGCCGGCAGGTCGAACTCGATCAGCCCGTGCTTACTACGCCGGAGTTCGACAAGTTACGGTTTATCGACAAGCCTAAGTTTCAGGCTAAAACCATCAACTGCCTGTTTACGGCTGATGGTAACGGCAAATCGCTCGAACGCGCCCTCGACCGCATCTGCCGCTATGCTGAAGATGCCATTCAGGACGGCTACTCGATTCTGGTATTGTCGGATCGGTCCATTGATTCGAGCCACGCGCCAATTCCGTCGCTGCTGTCAACCTCAGCCATTCACCACCACCTCATCCGGCAGGGTCTGCGGGGTAAAGTGGGCATTCTGGTCGAAGCGGGCGACGTTTGGGAAACACACCACGTTGCCACGCTGATTGGCTACGGCGCATCGGGCGTGAACCCGTACATGGCCTTCGAGACCATCGCCAACATGAGGGAAAAAGGGCTATTGGCGGTTGAGTACGACCTCGATAAACTCTACAAAAACTACATCAAGGCCGTTAATGGCGAGTTGCTCAAAATCTTCTCCAAGATGGGCATTTCGACCCTGCAATCGTATCAGGGAGCCATGATTTTCGAGTGCCTCGGCCTCAATGCCGACGTAGTGAACCGCTACTTTACGGGTACCGTGTCGCGCATTGGCGGTATGGGATTAGACGAAATTGCCCGCGAGATTTTAGTGCGGCATTGCGTGGCTTTCCCGCCCGTTCCGGTGGCAAACCCACGGCTGGAAGTAGGTGGGATTTACCAGTGGAAACAACGGGGCGAAAAGCATATTTTTAACCCCGATACTATTCACCTGCTCCAACAATCGACCAAAAAGAACGACTACCAGTTGTTCAAAAAATACAGCAAACTTATTGACGATCAGACGCAGAAAGCCATTACGTTACGTGGCCTGATGAAGTTCAAAAGAGGTACGCCCGTCTCTATCGACGAGGTCGAACCCATTGAAAGCATCTTCAAACGGTTTGCTACGGGGGCTATGTCGTTCGGATCGATTTCGTGGGAAGCACACACCACGCTCGCCATTGCCATGAACCGTATCGGTGGCAAGAGCAACTCCGGCGAAGGCGGTGAAGACGAACTGCGCTACACCCCGCTTGCCAACGGCGACAGCCTGAACTCGGCCATCAAACAGGTGGCATCGGGTCGGTTTGGCGTTACAAGCTACTACCTGACCAACGCGCAGGAGTTGCAGATTAAAATGGCGCAGGGTGCCAAGCCCGGCGAAGGTGGTCAACTGCCCGGCTTTAAAGTTGACGACTGGATTGGCCGGACGCGCCACAGTACGCCCGGCGTGGGTCTGATTTCGCCCCCACCCCACCACGATATTTATTCCATCGAAGATTTGGCGCAGCTAATCTCCGACCTCAAAAACGCGAACCGGGCGGCCCGTATCAGCGTCAAATTGGTGTCGGAAGCGGGCGTTGGCACCATTGCCGCCGGCGTTGCCAAAGCCCATGCCGACCATATTCTGATTTCGGGCCATGATGGTGGAACGGGAGCCTCGCCCCTGTCAAGCATCCGGCACGCGGGTTTGCCCTGGGAACTGGGCCTGGCCGAAGCGCACCAAACGCTGGTGAAAAATAAGCTGCGGGGCCGTGTAACGGTGCAAACCGATGGGCAGATGCGGACAGGCCGCGACCTGGCTATTGCGGCTCTGCTCGGTGCCGAAGAGTTTGGCGTAGCCACGGCGGCATTGGTCGCTACGGGCTGTATTATGATGCGGAAGTGTCACCTGAACACTTGCCCCGTTGGCGTGGCAACGCAAAACAAAGAGCTACGTGCCCTGTTTACGGGCAAGCCCGAACACGTGGTGAATATGTTTACGTTTCTGGCAATGGAACTGCGCGAGATTATGGCCGAACTGGGTTTCCGCACCGTAAACGAGATGGTTGGTCAGTCGCAAATGCTTGAACTCCGCTCCGATCTGGCGCACTGGAAACACAAAAACGTTAATTTCGACGCCCTGCTGTATAAAGAGCCGACCAACCTCGACGTGGCACTGTACAAGCAGGAAGAACAAAACCACGAACTCGAACACGTACTCGACCGCAAACTAATTGAACTGGCGAAACCCGCGCTCGACGCTGCGGAGTCGGTCTACGGCGAGTTTACGGTGCAAAATATCGACCGGAGCATTGGCACGATGCTCTCGAACGAAATCTCGAAAGTGTATGGTGGTCCGGGTCTGCCCGAAAGCACGATTCATGTCAAGCTGCGCGGCACGGCGGGCCAAAGTTTCGGCGCGTTTGCAACAGGCGGTATTAAACTCGAACTCGAAGGCGATGCGAACGACTATTTCGGCAAAGGGCTGTGCGGGGCGCAACTGATTGTGTATCCCGACCGAACAGCTACGTTTAAACCCGAAGAAAACAGCATCGTTGGCAACGTTTCGTTTTATGGCGCAACGTCGGGCGAAGCGTTTATTCGGGGCATGGCGGGCGAGCGGTTCTGCGTCCGCAACTCCGGCGCAAAAGTTGTGGTCGAAGGTGTAGGTGATCACGGTCTGGAATACATGACGGGTGGTTTGGCCGTTATTTTGGGACAAACCGGGCGCAACTTCGCGGCTGGGATGTCGGGCGGAGTGGCTTACGTCTGGGATCAGGACGGAAGTTTCGCGAGTAAGGTCAATCCCGAAATGGTGACGCTGGAGCCACTGAACGACGAGGACCGGAGCATTGTGCGCGAGTATGTCGATAAGCATTTCCAGTACACGACGAGCAACGTTGCCCTCGCGCTGATTCAGGACTGGGACGCCCGTATTGGTCAGTTTGTGAAGGTTATGCCCGAAGACTTCCGCAAGGCACTGGCCGGTCGCGGCATCGCCCTGTCTGAACAGATTCGCGACAAAAACGTGGTCTATCAGGACATTACGGTGGATGTGACGCAGGGGTGATAAATTAGCTACTGAAGAATATTCTTATGGCTACACAGTGCGAGAACGTCGAATAATTCGCGAACTTGTAGAAGCAAATCGAGACTTCTTAATCAGCAAATGGAATGACTTCTTTGGAAAATAACATCGTTGACAAACCAGCGACCGATCCGGTGGACCAGTTAATTTTAGAAAGAGGGCTTCGTATTAAACAGCTTTTCTTCAGCGTAGAGATGGATCGAATGCTGATACTATTAACAAATGGCAACGTGCTGAATTTGAGGCTTTCACAGTATGAAAGACTTAAAAATGCTACTTCCGTTCAATTGCTTCAGTATTCGTTGATTGGCAACGGTATTGCTGTTAGTTGGGATGAACTGGATGAGGATTTATCACTGAAAGGATTCATCAAACAAGCAGCGTTGACTAATGCGGTAAGACAACTGGAAGTTGCTGTTTGAACGATGACAAGATGATTGACGAAAGCGATTCTCCATGTCCCAGAAATGTCCCTTGTATAAACAGGTAGATCTGTTGAAGGATTTTCCTGAACACAAACTCCTCGCTAAGGACTTAGTGACACCTATTGAATACTTAGAGTCGCCGGAGCCGGGAGTTTCTAATGGTTATTACGTGGAAGCCTTCAATGCTATCGGTAAAACTATTGCCGTATTTATTGTTGAGGAAGACGCACTAGAGCCATTAACTGAACATGACGTGTTCTCAAAACGGACCCTCGAAACCGCCTGAAAGCTATGAAAAATTGGGAAGACATAACATCGACTTCCGAGTTGCTGGCCGCGCAGGAAATCAAACAATCGTTCGATGCCGGCGACCTGGCCGACGTTGAATACGGCCTAAATCAGCTAATTGAAACCATGGCGCGTTCGGAGCGACGAGCGTTGAAGAGTCAGCTTATCCGGCTAATGATGCACGTAATAAAATGGAAGGTTCAACCCGAAAAGCGGTCAAAAAGTTGGTTGCTCACAATTCTTAATGCCCGCTTCGAAATTGCCGAACTCCGTGAATTTACTCCATCACTGAACGAAGACGTTATTCAGGCAATTTGGGAAGCAGCCTTGAAGCAGGCCCGCACCGAAGCCAATATTGACACTGACCTGCCGACCAACCACGTTGAGTTAACCTGGGAAGACGTATTTGACACAAAGTACACGCTGTAAGTTGTAATGGGAAAACCGACCGGATTTTTAGAATTCACGCGCGAACTGCCAAAGAAGCGCGACCCGCAACAGCGGATTCACGACTACAAAGAAATTGAGATGCCGTTCTCGGAGCAGGACTCCCAGCGGCAGGCAGCCCGTTGCATGGACTGCGGCACGCCGTTTTGCCACAGCGGCTGTCCGCTTGGCAACATCATCCCCGAGTTCAACGACGCCGTGTATGAGCAGAACTGGGGTTATGCTTATGAAATTCTGGCGAGTACCAATAACTTCCCGGAGTTTACGGGCCGCATCTGCCCCGCACCCTGCGAAGCAAGTTGTGTGCTGGGCATTAACAAACCGCCCGTCGCCATCGAGTTCATCGAAAAGTCGATTGCCGAAGTGGCGTTCGAGCGTGGGCACGTGGTGCCGAAGCCGCCCAAAGTACGCACCGGCAAAACAGTTGCCGTGGTTGGTTCGGGTCCGGCGGGGCTGGCGGCTGCGGCCCAACTCAACAAGGCCGGGCATACCGTAACAGTGTTTGAGCGGGCCGATCAGATTGGCGGGCTGCTGCGCTACGGCATTCCCGATTTCAAACTCGAAAAGTGGACTATCGACCGCCGATTGGCCGTGATGGAAGCCGAAGGGATTATCTTCAAACCAGGCGTCAACGTAGGCGTGGACATCAAAGCCAACACACTGCTGAACGATTTTGACCTCATAATGCTGACAGGTGGCTCGACCGTACCACGCGACCTGCCCATTCCGGGCCGCGATCTGAAAGGCATTTACCCGGCGATGGAGTTTTTGAGTCAGCAAAACAAGCGCGTAGCCGGGCTGTTTGTTCAGGTCGATCACCGGGGCGAAACCTACGGCGATGGCGATATTTTCGCGACGGGTAAAAACGTAGTGGTCATTGGCGGGGGCGACACGGGTTCCGACTGCGTGGGCACCTCGAACCGGCACGGTGCCGCGAGTGTGACGCAGATTGAGCTGATGCCGATGCCGCCCAAAGAACGCGCTGACAGCACCCCCTGGCCCAACTGGCCTATGATGCTACGCACCAGCACCAGCCACGAAGAGGGTTGTGAACGCCACTGGAGCATCAATACGAAGGCGTTTATTGGCGATGAAGAGGGCAATCTGAAAGCCCTCCGCTTAGTTGACCTGACGTGGGAAAACCGCGATGGTCGTATGCAGATGGTTGAACTGCCCGGCTCTGAACGCGACATTCCCTGCGAGTTGGCTCTGTTAGCGGCTGGCTTCCTCCACCCGCAACACAACGGTCTGCTCGATGATCTGGGCGTGGAGTACGACGAGCGCGGCAATGTAAAAGCAACTAATTATCAGACTACTACGAACCCTAAGGTATTTGCCGCTGGCGACATGCGCCGGGGTCAGTCGCTGGTCGTGTGGGCTATTTCAGAAGGTCGCGAAGCCGCCCGTGCCGCCGACTGCTACCTCATGGGCGAAAGCCTGCTCGAAGCGAAAGCCGTGTCGCTGATCGAAGTGGCGTAGCAGACTACACAAATTTTACACCGCCCGGTGGCTAATCTACAGATTGGTTATCGGGCTGTTTTCTTGTAGGATTAGATACCCTAAATACGGTTACGGTCTAACAAGCGTACTATTTTTGGTAGATTGCAGAGAAGTCTGACCAAATCTGTATGCCTAAACTATACGAATACCTGGGTATCGCTTTTTACTTTTACGCAAATGAGCATTTGCCTATTCACGTTCACGCCAGGTATGAGCAGTACGAGACCATTTTTGAACTCATCTATGAAGATGGTACGTTGATAGATGTGCAGCAACGAAAGTCGGGAAGCGGCCCGGTATTGCCTGCTAAAAAGCGAAAAGAAGCCGAGAAGTTCGTTAGGGCATATTACGACAAAATCACAGAAAAATGGGAAGCGTTCTTCATTCTGAAAAAAGAAATAACCGCCGAGCGAATCACGCAAAAACTGTGAAATATATCCGGGTCACGGAGGCCCGGCACATCGGTGATTATAAGGTATTGATCCGTTTCAACGACAACACCGAGCAAACGATTGACTTTGGCCCGTTTCTCTACGAACATCCGCACCCGCAATATAATCGCTACCGCGACCTTGCCCTTTTCAAAACATTTACCGTTGAGATGGGCAACTTGGTTTGGGGCGAAAACTGGGATTTGATTTTTCCGGTTGAGGAGTTGCATAGGGGAATACTGAAGGCGTAGAAATGTTAGAAAATCCGATATATTTTAATCTCGCACGAATGTAAAACTATCGTGTTCAACACTGTAGCGAATCTTAGTTCTACGACACTTTCCCCCTGTTAACAGACTTGGATGAGATATTTCATAAATGCTATCTTTCAGAGAGGTTCGCTCTGTACGTATTTTTTCTAATAAATAATGCGCTAAGGATATAGTTAGAGCGAATCGGTCATGCCATTCTTCGTAAGTGGTACTTTTTAATTCCCAATTCTTCCCAGTATAGTTGTTAAAATAGATTTTACCGCCAATTCCGGAAGGAAAACTAAAATTATAAGCATTATGTGCAAATGCGTTGCGTATTTGTGAATGATAAGATTTCATTACCTCCACAATCTTTAAATTCTCCTTTTCAAAAACTCCTCTTATTTCTTTTGTAATAAACTCTCTTCGCTCAAAATCTGGAATTTCACTTTCTATCTTCCAATCGTACTCTCTACCAGCCACGAGATTTGATATTTGTTTTAAAGTTTTTAAAAACCAGTTTGACTCCCAAATGTGAGTGTATATCATAAACTCTAAAGAGGTGCAATAACGAAAGAAAGCCGCTTGCTTTTCTTGGTCAAGTTTATTGTAATAGACTTCTCGATCTTGGTTGATGTATGTAACATAGAACTCGCGTCTATGTAAGTCTCGGTAGTGGCCCATGCGATCATCAATGACGTATGGGCTGAGATTCTGTACTGTTCCAATATAGTTTTCCTTATATGAGCCATCAGCAAGCAACACTATATAATCATTTAGGTTGTGTTCTCTCTTCTTTATCAAATTGAACAATTCGTCAATGGCTTCACGAACCTGTGCTTCACAATCCTTTAAATGTGTCTCTGTAATCATAAATTAAAATATTTAGGCTGGACGTATGTGCATTGCAATGCACATACGTCCAACTTAGCATTACCCCTTCTTCTGCTCCTTCGCCCAGCCGTCTTTGAGCGTGACGGTGCGGTTGAACACGGGTCGGTTAGTTGTTGAATCAACGTCCAGCACGAAGTAGCCTTTGCGCATGAACTGCACGTTCGTGAGCGAACCGCTGCGGGTGGCCTCTACCAGTGCGGGTTCAACAAACGCCCGGACAACTTCCAGCGAGTTGGGGTTCAGCAACTCCTTAAAACCACGGTCGTCGGCGGCTGGGTTTTCGACTGAGAAAAGCCGGTCGTAAAGTCGCACGTCGGCTTCAACAGCGTGCGGTACGGATACCCAGTGAATGGTGCCTTTTACATTAATGCCGGAGGTATCAGAACCACTGCGACTTTCGGGAATATAGGTGCAGCGCAGTTCGGTAATCTCGTCCGCGTCGTTTTTGATAACCTCCTCGCATTTAACGATATACGCACCTTTCAAGCGCACCATGCCGCCCGGAAACAGCCGGAAGTATTTCTTCGGCGGGTTCTCCATGAAATCGTCGCGCTCGATGTACACTTCCCGGCTAAACGGCACTTCGCGCTCCCCTGCCGACGGGTCTTCGGGGTTATTTTCGATGCGCATAATTTCCTCGCGGCCCTCCTCATAATTCGTAATCACGAGTTTCAATGGCTGCTCGTCGGGGCGGCCACCCGCCAGCACGGCCATTACGCGGGGGGCGGTGCGGTTCAGTTCTTCGCGGATGCAGAACTCCAGCAGCCCCACATCAATCAGGTTGTCGCGTTTGGCAACGCCGATGCGGTCACAGAACTCGCGGATGCTGCCGGGTGTATAACCGCGCCGGCGAAGGCCCGCAATAGTCGGCATACGCGGATCGTCCCAGCCGCTAACGTGGCCTTCTTCCACCAGCAGTTTCAGCTTGCGTTTGCTCATGACCGTATAAGTCAGGTTGAGCCGGGCAAATTCGTACTGACGCGAGGGGAAAATGGCTAACTGTTCGATAAACCAGTCGTACAGAGGCCGGTGCGCTACAAACTCCAGCGTACAGATCGAGTGCGTAATGTGTTCAATACTATCCGACTGCCCGTGGGCGAAATCGTACATCGGGTAAATGCACCAGGCGTCGCCTGTGCGGTGGTGGTGCGCGTGTTTGATACGGTAGATGACCGGGTCGCGCAGTTGCATGTTGGGCGAAGTCATGTCTACCTTCGCCCGCAGCACTTTGGCTCCGTCGGGAAACTCACCCGCCCGCATTTGCCGGAACAGGTCGAGATTTTCAGCAACGGGCCGATTCCGGTACGGGCTTTCGGTTCCAGGTTTGTCGGGCGAGCCTTTCTGTTCGGCAATTTCCTCAGCAGTCGAATCGTCAACGTAGGCTAATCCCTTCTGAATCAGCTTTTCAGCAAACTGATAGAGTTGCTCGAAATAGTCGGACGCGTAGAACTCGTTTTCCCACTCAAAGCCTAACCAACGCACGTCGTTCTTGATGGAATCAACGTACTCGGTATCTTCGGTAACGGGGTTGGTATCGTCGAAACGGAGATTCGTTTGCCCCTCGTATTTGTCGGCAAGACCGAAGTTCAGGCAAATCGACTTAGCATGGCCGATATGCAGGTAGCCGTTGGGTTCGGGCGGGAAGCGTGTGTGTACGCGCCCACCGTGCTTACCGCTGGCAATATCGTCTTCAACAATTTGTTCGATGAAGTTCAGAGACCTTTCGGTCGAGGATTCATTGGTGGCTTCGGTCATCATCTCAGGCTGCTGCTATAAAGCCCCGAATTTACGTCGTTTTTTCATAACCACAGCGGCAAAGTGGTTGCAGAGTTATATTCTCATGGGCCTAAATTCTGAACTTGCGTCATCTAAATCAGGCAGCAAAATCACCCAACAACTCACTGTATGTCAATTAATTACAAACAATTTTTCATGAACTATACCCCCCTTTGTACTGTTCTGTTTATATATCACTCAACGCCCTTTTGATGCCTGATTTCAAGCCGAATCTGATTCTGTACACTGCTGATGCACTCAACGAACGGGGTGAGGCCATCGTGGCAAATTTCCCCGACATCGAGATGCTCGAAGTGAAGCAGCACAACCGCCTGCCCGAACTGGGCATGAACCATTTTAAGGTAAAATCCGACGTGCTGGTGCTGGGCAAGCTGAAAACGCAGGATGTGAAGTGGAGCGGTCGCTCGTCGGATTACATCGCGCCCAGTCTGGCGAACGGCTGTTTCGGCGGCTGCGCCTATTGCTACGTCGACCGGCACAAGAAAGTCAACCCAATTACGCTGTTTACCAACGTTGAGGAGATTACGGCGACGGTCGATAAGCACGTGCATACGTTGCCGTGGCCGAAGCCCGCCAACCAAACCGACCCAACATTCTGGACGTATGACATCGGCTGTAACTCAGATATTTCCATTGATTATAGCCTGACCGACGGTGTTCAACAAGTGTTTGACTTTTACCGCGACCACCCCCGCGCCAAAGCAACGTTTGCAACCAAATTTGTCAACCCTGACCTGCTCAGCTTCGACCCGCAGCGTAAGGTACGGATTCGGTTTAGCCTGATGCCTGCCCATGTCAGCAAGTTGGTTGACGTCCGTACCGATAGCATCGAAAAGCGTATTGCGGCCATCAACGACTTTTACGACGCGGGTTACGAAGTTCACGTCAATTTCTCGCCTGTAATTGTGTACGGGGGGAAACAATGGCGTGATGATTACCGCGAATTATTCCGGCAATTAGACGCGCAGTTGCGGCCTGAAGTGAAGGCACAGCTAAAGTGTGAAGTCATTTTCCTGACGCATAATCAATGGCAGCATCAGGCCAATTTAGCCATCAATCCAAAGGCTGAAGAGTTGCTGTGGGTGCCGGAGTTGCAGGAGAACAAACGTAGCCAATTCGGCGGCTGGAACATCCGCTACGACCATCAGTTGAAGGGCAAAATGGTTGCGGTGTTCGAGCAGATGATAACGGACGAGATTCCGTGGTGTCAGATTCGGTATATTTTCTGAATACCCAAACCATCAGAACCAGGATTAGCCGGGATTAGCCAGATTAAACAAGATTATAAATCCTGCGCAGTAATTAATTAAGCGCAGCGTAGAATCCTGTTTAATCCTGTAAATCCCGGCTAATCCTGGTTCTGATAGTTCTTACTTCTTTCTCAAATCCATATTAACGACCGTATTAACGATAATACCGTTGTTGTACTGGAATACGTTTCGGTTTTGAATTTCGCGTGGTAGCTGTACGATTTGCTGAAAGAAACCACCCTCCAGCCGGAACACGGGACTGAACCGATAGCCAAGCAACAAACCTAACCGGTTCTGATCGAACACGTTTTCGCCAACGTTACGCCCGAAACCCAACAGAATTTCGTCGTAAGCAGCTACGTAAGGCGTTTTGTCTTCAAGCTTTGGTTTACCAATGGGCATCTGCGCCCGAAACATGTAGCGTAGCCGGTTCACGTACACGGTCTCGTCGGGGCGGGGGCTGTCGGCGTTCAGGTAGCGGCCAAACCAGCGTTGTTCGAGCATAAACCGGTGACTAATCTCGACGCGCCCGATGGGATTATTGAGCGTAGCCATCTGATAGAGCCGGTGTTCGGGAAACTGCCGCCCGGCAGCCTGAATGGTATAATCGCCGTAGGGAAACGTCTCGATCCAGGCATAGCCGAGCCGCAGCGTCAGCTTATCATTGGCGTGGTAGTTGATACCCGTTCGGAGCAGACTCTGCTGCCATTTCTGCACCAGTTCGTCGCGCCGAAACTGGTACTCGAAATGCCCACTCCAGCGATTTGAAAAGCGCAGCGTGGTTGTGTTGGTGAACCAGCCAATTGTGTTGTAATCGTTCAGACGGGTGTTCTGGGCCATAACTATCAGCGGCATACTCAGAAAGCCTGCCAGTATGCAGCGTTTCGCGTAGACGGCGAAACGCTGCACCGAAGAAGACTGTATCATTTGGTCGAAGCGCGGAATTCGGGTAAATCTTTCAACGTTTCGGGCAGGAATTCAACTTTACCAGTGCCAAGATTATAAACAGCCCCCACAATCAGGATTTCACCGTTTCGGTATTTTTTGGCAAGCACCGGCTCCAGGTCACGCAGTTCGTTGACCTGATCGATTACATTGGCCCGAATGGCGTTTTCAAGCATGTTCCCGCCCATAGCTTTGGCCTTCTGCGCTGCGGGTTTGATGCTATTTACCAGCGTAACGATATGGCCCGGTACGTCGGGACGCTTGATGGCGGCATCAACGGCTCCGCAGCTTTGGTGCCCCAGTACCACAATCAATTTTGAGCCGAGTGCCACGGTTGCAAACTCAACGCTTCCGTAAGAAGCCGCAGCCATTACCTGACCCGCCGTGCGGATGATGAACAGATCACCTACGCCCTGATCGAAGATAATTTCATTCGGTACACGACTGTCGGAACACCCCACAATCACGGCAAAGGGCTTTTGGCCTTTCTCGGTATTGGTGAGGTCCTGCCGGCTTTGCCGGGGCCGGATGCTCTTATCTTCAATAAACCGGCGATTACCGCCCATCAGTTTGCGAAGCGCGATGCGCGGGTCGGCATAGGCCGAGTCTCGGTTCACCACGTAGTGATCTTTTCGCCATTTGACCGAGTCAATTGTGGCAACAGTAGTGGCAGGTGTTACGTTGCGGTTTGCCCGGCGACGAGACTGGGCTTCGGTTGTTTCCATAACGCTTACAAGAACAAGTAAGGTAAGCAGGCAATAACGCGTAGACATAAAAAAAAGAATGATTAGGTACAGAAAGCTTAACCCGGCAGAGATACTGATGGTTACTTAAAGCGATTAGTAAGTGATTAACAAATGATTAAAATATAATTAGAAACCAAAAAGCCGGAGTTCACCTACGAGGCTACTCCGGCTTTACCCTAAAGTCAATCTATGTTATTTCGCGTGTTGCCGCACGTATTCATCCATCGAATACCGGCCCGAACCCAGCACAATAAATGTTAGCAACAGCCCCAGCACCACCAGCGACAGCCACAACTCGGAGTTGAGAGTCGAAAACCCCCGGCTGATGTTAACGAAGAAAACGGCACCCACCAGAATTGGCAGTTGTAGCAAACACATGAGCCGCGTCAGGCAACCCACGGCAATCAGAAAGCCGCCCATCAAATGCGCAAACGCCACGTAATGCACAATCATCACCGACCATAAATCGAATTTCAGGCCACCCACCAATTGCGTGAGGTACGTGGTATCACTGATAAAACTGATGCCCTTCAGCACCAGAATCGTGCCCAGCATGATGCGCAGGGCGTCGGTCCAGGCGGGGTGATGCGTATCGCCCCAGTGTTCAACGCGGTGTAAGAGGTTCATGCGTGTAAACGGTTTAGTAGTGAACCGAACTTACAGGAATGAAATCAAAAAAGCAAGCTGATTGTCAATATGTTATCAATAGCCAGCGAGGATATGCCCGAACAAATAGCGCAATTGGTTATCTTTGGTCAGTTATGGCAACAAAACCTACCCTAAAAGCTGCCTTCACAGCCGCAACGTTTGCGTTTCTGCGCGATTTGGTTCAACATAACAACCGCTAATGGTTTCAGGCCAACCGCTCTCGTTATGATGCGGCCAAAGATGAACTCTGCGGGGTGGTAGCGCGTGTTTTGGTATGCCGAAACCCAGCCTTGCCGATGAAGTTGTTCGCGGGAGCCGCCTGCTGAAACCTTATTGCGACTTGCTGAATTATTTGTTCTTCGACGAAAAAGAAGAACCCGTTGTGCTTTAATTCGTGGTATCTAATCTGCTTTACCTGCTATGAAACATTACCTGCTCGGTCTGACCCTTTTTCTTGCCACTACCGTTGTTCAGGCCCAAACTACGCCTACGACGGGATATATTTACAAAGTCGATACCGCCCTGCCAGGCAAAACCGTGTACGTTTGTGGGCAACGCCCGTTCGACGGTAAAGGCCGGTTGGTAGGCAAAGGCGACTTTGTTCAGCAGGTTCAGCAGGTCTTTACAAATCTGAAAACAGCCCTCAATGAGGTTGGTCTGGATGTTGATAACGTGAAGCAGGTGACGTACCACGTTAAAGGTGAAACCGGTTCGATCAATACACAGGCTCAACAGCAACTTTCCAGTTTGGGCACGGTTTTCTTCGCACAGGCGGCCCCCGCCATCTCCGAAACACGCACTATCTCGAAAATCGCCAGCGACGACGTACTGGTTGAAATTGAGGTAGTTGCGATCAAATAAAAGTTCTCGTTAAGCAAACGCGCTACAGCGAATCTTTACGGGCTTTGCCTTTGCCAATCGGAATGCCAACGCCGAACGCACGCGGGTCGGCGGGTGGATTGGTTTTACGTTTGGTATCAGATGGAGGCAGCACGTTCGGTTGGGGCGACGACTGCATGAGCGTTCCGGGTGCCGATACCGGCGCATCAACGCCTGGAATCAGTACTTGTTTGGCAGGTGATGCACCCGACGGAACGGCCCGGCGAACGGAGTCGGTCTGGGCGTAGCAAACCGTAATGCAACTGCTGAGCAGCAAACCAATTAAGAATAGTCGCATGATTGAAAAACGTTGAGTTGAAGCAAGCGCACTCTGTTAACGAATCCGTTGAAAGATAGTTTGCCAGCCAATTTATGCTGGCCTATTTTTGTGATTGATTTGTCTGCTTATGGCTATGCCTGATTTATTCGATGTGCCGCAACTGAACACGGCTGATTTGTGGCAGCGTTTTATTCACGATGGCCCGAATCAGCCCATTCCATTCCGCGAAAAGCTCGATGATTTTCTGATCCTTCGGCTCGAAGATTACCGGCATCTTATCAAACTCCCTACTACCCCATTTCGGCGGCAGGTGCATGAACTGGTGTTTGTCACGAGCGGTTCGCTCACGCGCGGCTGCGACCTGAACACCGTCATTGTGGAGCCGGGCGAAGTACATCTGCTGCTGGCAAACCAGATTTCAACCATCGAGAGTCAGTCTGACGATGTAACGGGTTTTTACTGCCATTTCAGCATGGACACCATCATTCAGCTCTACCATAAAGAACACATGGTTAGCGAGTTGGCTCGACTAAGTGCGTTGATGCGAAATGGTAGCGTAAAGCTTTCAAACAAAGCATTTTTAGCTGTAAAAATAGTGTTCGAGCGGCTGATGGACGAATATAAAACCAAGAACGACCTGAGCCTGATTGATGCGTATCTGGTCACGCTCTGCTACGAAATCCGTAACGACGTATCAACGAATCAACCCGTTATCGCTACGAAGCAAAGTAAGCCCTATGAATTGGCCGAGCAGTTTAAACGGTTGGTGTTGCAATACATAAGTCATCATCCCTCAATGGTGTTCTATGCCGATCAGTTGGGGGTATCTCCCAACCACCTGAACAAGTGCGTGAAACAAACTACTGGCAAAACAGCGAGCGCGCTCATCAACGATGTGCTGTTGATGGAAGCCAAAGTTTTACTGAAACATTCGGGGCACAGCGTTAGCGAAATTGCCCATCGGCTTGGGTTCGATGACCCTTCCTATTTCGGGCGGTTTTTTAAAAAAAGTACCGGACTTACTCCCCAGTCGTTTCGCGAAAATGATTGAAAAGTACCAATCTATTCCGAAAATGTCCGCTTAGTGAGTCAAAATCAATTCAGAACTTTGCCGCATCATTCACGACACATAGATTGTTCATGTATTTAACGCTTCTCGCGCTGCATTCCGTTATTCGCTGGTTTGTGGTTATAATTCTGGGGCTTACGCTGGCGGCAAGCTGGCAAGGCTGGCTCTCCAACCGACCCTACACCCCCACTGACGCCCGGCTGCGGAGCATTGCCACCTCGATTACGCACCTGCAACTGCTGCTTGGCTTTGTGCTCTACTTTAAAAGCCCTATAACTGGCTACTTTCGCGAAAATTTTCGGGAGTCGCTGAACTCATCAGACCTTACGTTTTTCGGTCTGATTCATATTAGCCTGATGCTTGTGGCCGTGGTGGTGCTTACGTTCGGTTCGTCGCTGGGCAAGCGAGCCGCTACCGACGCGCAAAAGCACCGAACCGTAGCGTTGTATTTTCTGGCTGGCACGCTTATTCTGCTGGCCGCCGTACCGTGGCCGTTTTCGCCACTGGCCCAACGTCCTCTATTTCGTAGTTTTTAATCGCTCTGATTTATGCACTTACTCACCACCCGCATTGGTCGGCTCAAATTAGTCGCTCTGCTCGAAGGCATTTCGCTTATTGTCTTGATTTTCATTGCCGTACCCCTCAAACACATCTGGGGTAAGCCCTGGTTGGTACAGAATGTAGGCATGATTCACGGGTTACTGTTTATTCTGTATGTGCTGAACGTGCTTCAGGCCAAGCTCGAACTGGGCTGGAATACGGGTAAAACCCTGCTGGCTCTGGCTCTGTCGTTCGTTCCATTCGGTACGTTTTACGTCACGGCGAAGATGCTACCCACGATTATCGACGACGCCGACCGCAATCAACAGCAGCCGAAGCCATGATAGTACTGCTGTAGCATCGGAACGGGCTTTTCTTTATTTTTAGAGCGAACCCCGTCATTCGCTGCCATGCAACAAACACTGCTACTTTGCCTGTCGTTACTGCTGCTCATTTCGGTACTGGTAATGGTAGGGCAACGACTTCGCATCCCTATACCTATCTTTTTAGTTATCAGCGGATTGCTTATCAGTTTCATTCCAGGCATTCCGCGCATCGAAGTTGACCCCGAACTAATTTTTCTGATTTTTCTGCCCCCTCTGCTCTACGAGGCCGCCTGGTTTACGTCATGGAAGGAGTTCTGGCGGTGGCGACGCATTATTGTCACGCTGGCGTTTGGGCTGGTATTTTTTACAGCCTTCGCAGTGGCTTATTTTTCGAGCTGGCTCATTCCGGGTTTCACGCTTGCGCTGGGCTTCCTGCTGGGCGGCATCATCTCGCCCCCCGACGCCGTGGCCGCAACTTCGGTACTACGCGGCATCAACGTTCCGAAACGGCTGATGAGCGTTATTGAAGGCGAAAGCCTGATAAATGATGCATCGTCACTGATTGTGTTTCGGTTCGCGCTGGCGGCTGTGCTGTCGGGCACCTTTGTACTGCACGAAGCCGTCACCAACTTTTTCATGGTCACGTTTGGCGGCATTGGCATCGGGCTGGCCGTATCGGCGGTGTTTTATGCCATTCATCGCTGGATACCATCGCCCGTGCGTATTACCATCCTGCTCACGTTTATTCTGCCCTACACCCTCTACTTAGCCGCTGAGTATTACCACTGTTCGGGGGTGATGGCCGTGGTGAGCGGGGGGCTATTTATGGCAAATCAGCGCACTACCATTTTAAATCACTCGTCTCGACTACAAAGCTCGTCGATGTGGGCAACGGTAGTTTTTGCGCTCAACGGTGCCGTATTTATCCTGATTGGGCTTGAACTGCCTGTTATCATGCGCGGCTTGGACGGCTATTCGCTGACGGAGGTAGTTGGGTATGCTGGCCTGATTACGCTCCTGGTAATTATCGTTCGGCTGGTTGCAGCCCTGTTCACGGCAGGGTTCACGCGGGTGGTTGGTAGTATACTACCAAAGGCCGTAGCCGACACTAATCCGGGCTGGCGGGCACCCATCATTGTTGGCTGGGCCGGTATGCGGGGCGTGGTATCGCTGGCGTCGGCCCTGTCGGTACCGCTCACGCTGACCAATGGACAACCGTTCCCGCAGCGCAATCTGATTCTGTTCATCACGTTCGTGGTTATTCTGATAACGCTTGTTTTTCAGGGGCTTACCTTGCCAATGGTGGTACGGAAAGTACGTTACCGCGCTCCCGAAGAGCAACTTTCCGAAGATGAACAAGAATCGGCAATCCGGCTGAAACTGCTGGAAGTTGCACTCGACCATCTGAACAACCACTATGGACCCGACATTCGGCAGAACGAATTAGTGGAAAACCTGAAAAGCCGGATGGAAAGCGACCAACGGCTGACAACGCAGCATCTGAACTCGCTCGACTGCGATACACACAAGATTAACCGCTATAACCACATCATAACCGACGTCATCAATGCTAAACGCCGGGCCTTGTATCACTTTCGGCGTAAACAGGAATTTGATGACGACATTATCCGCAAAGAAGAAGCCCGGCTCGATCTGGAAGAAGAAAAAATAGATCACCCGATTCACTGACCAGTTATACTTGTTCTTGATATAAAAGAAACTATATCATCAGTACAAGTCAAAATCTTGATTATGAGAACCTTATTCTGGACTGCTTGTAGTCATCACGAACAAAATACAACGTTGTGTCTAAAAGCAAACGACAGAAAGCCGGGCGTAAGCCGATGGCGTCAGGCCAACCACTTGCTTAAACGCTGAGATAAAATGGCCGGGACTGCTGTAGTGCAGTTGAGCAGCAAGGTCGGTCGGGCTGGTTCGGTCGGCTTGCAGGCGTTCGCAGGCGTAGCGCATCCGCAGGGTCAGTACGTACTGGTAGGGCGTGGTTCCGAACAAGGCTCTGAAGCCTGTTCGCAGTTTGAAGTTGTTCAGGAGAAACTGCTTCGCCAGCGTTGGCACGGCAATCTCGTCTAAGAAATGGCTATCCAAATACGCCTTCACCGCCCGTAGTTTGTCTTCGTCGGTAGCCGATACCGTAACGGGCATCGCCCTGCCGTTCGGCGGCTCGTGCTGCCACCGATACCACAGCAACAGTTCGGTGAGTTTGGCCCGCTGGAAAACGGGTTGCAAGTCGTCGGGAAACGGGTTGGTCATCAACTGCTGCAAAATCTGGAGTTGCTCGGCCCGATACCGTAGCGGGGCCGGACTGGCCATAGTGGCTTCGCGCTGAACGACTTTTTCGGCAACGGTGGGCATTCCGCAGTCAACGAGTAATTGCACCGCTACGCCAGGATTCAGGTTGACGCTGATGTATTCGTAATCGCTCTGCTCCGGGAAGTCGATGGTTGCTACAGGGTCGAAACAGGCGAAGAGATTCATCTGGCCGGTCTTCATCAACTGATTGCCCCGGATGCCCCGTATATGCGCGTCGGACTGCCCCCGAAGTTGAAAATGAAGGCTTACGTGATCGACGTCGCGCACGTCCACGACGCTCAGTGGTCGCTCGAATCCACCTTTCAGGTTCACAATCGACAGCATCTGATCGTACTGTTTGTGCGACTGCATCCGAAACGCGTCTGTACAGCGGCTGTGTTCGCGGGTAGCCCGTTCGCAGCCCGAAAATGTCCGCTCCAGGATGTCACTCAACTCGTCGCCTTTGATAATCATCGCTTTTTCGGAATTTATTATCGGTTTTTCGGCACCATCACCGGTCCGATAAGGGCTAACTTTGCACCCTTATGAATTCGTTCCCCAAATTAATCGCCTTCGATGCCGACGATACGCTCTGGGCCAACCAGCCGCTGTTCGACGACGCAGAAGAAGAACTTCGTCTGTTGTTGAAACAGTTCGGTTCCGACGAGCAAATTAATCAGACGCTTATCGACGTGCAAACCGAAAACCTGCGCCTGATGGGCTACGGAGCCAAAGGATTCATGCTGTCGATGATTGAAGCAGCCATTCGCCTGACCGATGGCGCGGTGCGGGGCACGCAGATTCAGCAGATTATCGACCTCGGCAAAGAACTGCTCCGGTTCCCGATTAACCTCATCGACGGCGTGGAAGAGGTGCTTGAGACGCTCAGTGCCGAGCATGAACTGATGGTGCTGACCAAAGGCGATCTGCTCGATCAGGAGAGCAAACTGGCGCGGTCGGGCGTGGGGCAGTATTTCAGTCACGTAGAGATTGTCAGCGAAAAGCACGAAGCCGCTTACCGCCGGATTCTGTCGCGCTACCACGTAGAACCCGCCGATTTTCTGATGATTGGCAACTCGCTCAAATCCGACATTCTGCCCGTTGTCAACATCGGCGGTCAGGCTATCTACGTACCGTATCACACGACGTGGCATTTCGAGCGGATGGCCGAGACCGGGCATCCGAACGGTTACGTACAGGTCGAGAGCATCCGCGACGTACTCGGGCTGTTACAGGCTCTCCGATAAGAATTTCCACTATGCGCTACGTACCCCGCCAGCAGCTTATCCTGATTATTGCGTCGATCAGCGTCTTCTTTGAAGCGTTGGACATTGCCATTATCAACCTGACAATGCCCCTGATTCAGCGCGGTTTCGGTCTCACGGCCAACAGCGTACAGTGGCTACAAACGCTGTACGTACTGCTGTATGGCGGGTTGCTGATTCTGGGTGGGCGACTGGCCGATACGGTTGGCCGCAAACGCGTGTTTCTGACCGCTTCGGGGCTGTTTTTGCTGACGTCGCTGGGGGCGGGACTGGCTCCGTCGTTTGGCTGGCTGCTGTTTTTCCGGGGATTGCAGGGCGTGGCCGCTGCGCTGCTGATGCCCTCGGCCCTGTCTATCGTGACCAACGCCTTTACCGACGCTGCTGCCCGCAGCCGGGCCATTGGTGTGGTGAGCGCGTTTGCGGCCATCGGTTCGGGCAGCGGGCTGTCGGTGGGTGGGCTGATTGCCAGTGGGTTTGGCTGGCAGTGGGTGTTTTTCATCAACGTACCCGTTATTCTGCTCACGCTTGGGCTGGCGTACCGCTACATTCCCGACGATGCTCCCCAGCACAGTACCCCGCCCGACGTGGGTTCAGGACTGTTATTGACCGGGCTGATTACGGCCCTCTCCTACGTGGTTCATGAACTGGGCAACTGGCGCACCCACGGTGGCCTGCTGGTGGGATTGACACTGATTGTAGGGGTAGGCAGTTATTTTTTTCTAAAGCGAAACGCTACTCAGCCCGTGCCACTTATCGACTTTGCGATACTCCGCCCGGCCCTGACCGGCATTGGCGTGTATGTGTGTCTCGGCGCATCATTTACAGGCTTTCTGTTCCTGATTTCGTTGATTTTACAGAACGACCGGGGACTAAGTGCGGCTCAGGCCGGGCTGATGCTCCTGCCGTTCAGCGTACTCTCGGCTATTACGGGTAAGGTGTTTATCCCGGCTTTATTGAAGCGATTCAGCGTCCGGCAAATCGCCCTGATGGGCATGATCTCACTGACGGTCAGCGCATTATTTCTGCTGTTTTCTGCTCAATCTGGGTCCGATAGCCACCTGCCGCTGTTACTGGCGATGACCTGCGCCAACGGACTGGGCATTGCGCTGGCCTATTCGGGCCTAACGGTGCTGTCGATTCAGGGCATTGCCGAAGCACACCACGGGTTAGTGTCGGGCGTGGCAACTACGGCTTATTTTTTCGGGGGCGGGCTGGGCCTGTCGCTGCTGTCATTATTTCTGGGCAGTGGCCTGGCGGGCGAACCGGTAGTGGGCGTTGGGTCACTCCTGCTATTCGGAATGTATGGCGGCATCGGGGTGACTTGGCTGCTGGTCACGAATGCCCTCACTCACAGTAAGGGCATTCGTGATACTACGGAATCACCTCAACACCTTCCATCGAGTCGAGCCGGACAATGAGACCCCAACCAAAGAAGTTGTTGGCCACGCCGATCACTAATTCATTATCACCGGCTTTAAGGGGCAGGTCGAACGTACCGTTTTCGATGGAGATGCGTCCGTCCGGGGTTTTTCGCAAACCCGGAGCCGTGTACATATTCTTGTCGAAATACACCGGCTGACCGTTCGCAAACACCCATACGTCGTCGCTGAAACCAATGACTACCCGTCGCTTCTGTTCGGCACTGGCTTTAAATTTGGTACGTAGCCATACCAGCCGCCGTTCTTCGCTTTTTCCGTACTGCCGCGTCAGATTCACGAGACCGTAGCGTTCGGCCAGCAGCGGTTGCCACGTCGTTTCGGGCTTCGGCAGATGAGTAGGCATCACCTCCTGCCCCATCGGCAACGGCTGTGGCTGACTCACCTGCCAGGTACGAACATAGCGCGGGTCACGACGGGTAGGATCGTAGCCTTCGGTGGCGGGCAGTCCCTCGGTCAGGTTCGGTTTCACAACTACGTTGGCGATATACCCCGCTCCCTCGAAGGCAAGTTCGCCCTGTTTGGCGTCGGCTTCGAGTCGCGGCACTTCCAGCACGGGCCGCTGCATATCGTTCACATACACGAGCATCTGAACACCCGACACGACCAATTTTACGTGGTTCCAATCCCCTTTTCTGAAGACCGGCACCGGAGCCTGAAACTGATCGAGCAGATCCCAGATCAGTACGCCTTTTTGATAAGGTGCATACTGAATGGCGTCCATCATAGCAGGTTGGCCCAATTGGGTGATTCGGAAGTACATGTATTCGCTTTCGGTCGAATCCTGCCGCCGGAAATAAATACCAGCAAAGCGGGGGTCTTCCGGCACGATGTCGTACTCGATGGTGCCGTTGGCGAACGTAACACTGCTCACGGGAACGGTTTTCGCCTTCGGTAAGATATGCACAGCCGGTACGTCGCGAAAGGTAGTCAGTTCTACCTGCCCGGCCTGAATGGGCCATGCTGTTGCATCGATGGGTACGCGAATCTCGGCGGTTGGTGAAGGGGGTACATCGCTCCGTTTTTTAGCTGGTTTTTGAGCTACAACCAGCATACTTGACAGCGTTAACAGGGCAAACCCCATGATTCGCAGGCACTTCTTCATGATGAGTATCATCTGGTAGATCAAGTGAACGACATCCCCCCTACTTCACTGTAAAATCGACCTGCGCGTCGGCCCACGCCATCGACACTACGCCCTTATTCGATACGTTGATGGCAAACTTCTCGGCGAAGGCTTTGGCTTTTCGGGCGGGCACCGTCACGCGTAGTACGTCTTCGTCCTGCTTATAGCTGAAGGCTCCCCACTTGATGGTTTTGTTCAGGATGACGGTCCAGTCTTTTTCGCCGGGGATCGTAAACAGCGCGTATTTGCCTTTGGCGACGGACTTGCCTTCGAGCGTTACGTTGTCGGAGAACTCGATAGACGTGGTTTCGTTGGCTCCGGTGCGCCATACCTGCCCATAGGGTACAATGCCGCCGAAGACGGTGCGGCCTTTCGCGGATGGCTGACTATATTTGATCGTAATGGTTTTGCCATTGACGGTACCGGTGGCTTCGGCGGGCGGGCTGGGACGCTGGGCCGGGTCGTTCTGAGCAAAGGTAGTCAGGGTCAGAAACAGCCCGACGAGTAGAAGAGCAAGGTTGCGGTTCATTTTTGTTAGTTTTGTTTGAACGGCTCAAAATTGCCCGTTTCGCGCCGGAAGCAGGTTTTCAGGAGTCGTTCATGTCTGTTCAAGTTTGTTCATGCTGATTACCAATGATTTCGGAAGATGATATTTGGACACGTTGCCGCCGATTGATCGAGCAGAAAATGGGCTGGGGTAGCAGCGACCATTGGCAGAACCGCGACTTCGAGCAACTCAGCGAGCAGATACGTATCGAAACGGGCGTATCGCTCAGCGTCAGCACGCTCAAACGACTCTGGGGGCGCGTCCGCTACGAGAGTTCGCCCAACCTCACCACGCTCGATACGCTGGCGCAGTTTGTGGGCTACGACAACTGGCGGTCGCTACGGACCAGCGACTCCGCTACGCTGTCCACAATGGCCGCGCCAATCGACGACGAAACGTCCGCGCTGGTAGCCTTGCAGCCAGCCATGCTACCCGCTCAGCCACTTAGTCGCTACAGCCGCTGGCTGCTGGCCGGACTGGCGGGTATGCTCATCCTGGCGGCTATCATCTGGGGCTATCGCCAGCGGAATACGAGGCTACGATATGGTAACGTAGCGTTTTCGAGCCGACCCGTGGCGAAGGACGTACCCAACACAGTGGTGTTCGATTACGACGCCCGCGACTCCAATGCCGACAGCGTGTTTGTCCAACAAAGCTGGGACCCCAGCCTTCGGACACGGGTCGAAAAAAGCGGTCGGCAATACACCACTACGTATTACTACCCCGGCTACTACCGCGCCAAGCTGATTCTGAACGATTCCATCGTCCGCGAACACGATCTGTTTGTGGCTTCCAAC
This sequence comes from Spirosoma montaniterrae, assembly GCF_001988955.1. Taxonomy (NCBI): domain Bacteria; kingdom Pseudomonadati; phylum Bacteroidota; class Cytophagia; order Cytophagales; family Cytophagaceae; genus Spirosoma; species Spirosoma montaniterrae. The sequence continues at coordinate 1,965,920 of NZ_CP014263.1, forward strand.
GGCTGGCTCGGCACCGTGAACCGTCAACCCATTCCGCTTTACCTGAGGGCCAACGTTGTAGAAAAGCCAACCGGCGAAGTCAGCATCACGACCGCCGACCTGCAAACGCTGGGTGTTGCGCTGGGCGACAAAGTACCGGAGGTCAGCCTGTTTCGGGTCGATAGCCGTCAGACGGCCAACGGCGAACGGTTTGTGTTCGAGACTGCCGTGCGCAGTACATATAGCCGGGGCGATGCCGTTTGCCAGTCAGTACGTATCATGCTCATCTGCACCGACGGTTTCCATCTGATTCCCCTATCAGCTCCCGGCTGCGTCGGTAATCTGACAGTAGTGACGGGCAACCGGTCGGTCTCCGGCAAAACAACAGACCTGTCGGGTTTCGGCGTCGATTTCAGCCGCTGGGTGCCCGTCCGCTACGTCGTGGCCGACAGGCGGGTGCAGATTTTTGTCAACAACCGGCTGGTTCATGCCGGGCGGCTGGGCGATACGTTGCCGGGGCGGGTCATGGGTCTGCGCTACCAGTTTATGGGTACGGGGGCGGTGCAGTATGCAAGATTACGATGAACATTTATGGATTCTATGGAACAGACACTTCTCCTTTGCCTGCCCTTGTTTCTGCACATCGGGGTGGTTTGGCTGCTGTACCAACCGGCTCAACCTCACCTGAACCCGGCACAATAGCTGGGTAAACTCGGCGCGGCTTCGTCTTTCTCAGGCATGAAGACGTACACGCGCCTACTTCTGACGGGCTTTTTCCTCTTAATGCTACAACCTGTATTTGCCCAGTCCGATTCGGTGCGGGCCACCACTTCCCTACCCGATCACCCGCGTTTGCTGCTGCTGAAAGGCGAAGAAAAAACCCTCCTGCGAACCATTCAGACCGATTCGGTCTGGCTGCGCGTTCACCAGACCATTCTTCAGGAATGCGACCGGATGCTGACCACCGCCCCTGTGCAACGCATTCAAATCGGGCGTCGGCTGCTCGACAAATCGCGCGAGTGTTTGCGTCGGGTATTTTTTCTGGCCTACGCCTATCGGATGACAGGGCAAAAGTCGTATCGCGACCGGGCCGAACAGGAACTACTGGCCGTGTCGGCGTTCACCGACTGGAATCCGTCGCATTTTTTAGACGTGGCCGAGATGACAATGGCCGTTGCCATCGGCTACGACTGGCTCTATAATGACCTGTCGGAAACATCACGGACGAAACTGCGGGACGCGCTGCTGACCAAAGGTTTGCAGCCATCCCTCGAAACCCGGTACAGTGGCTGGCAAAATGCCAGTCATAACTGGAATCAGGTGTGCAATGCCGGTATGGCATTCGGTGCGCTGGCCCTGTTCGACCAGCCGAGCGCGGCCCGGCCTAACGTGGCCCGGCCCGATCTGATGCCCTATATCATTAACCGGGCCATCCGCACCGTAACCAAACCTATGGCCGATTATGCTCCCGACGGGGCTTATCCCGAAGGTTATAGCTACTGGGGCTATGGCACAACGTTCAATGTTCTGCTTATCAGCGCGTTGGAAAAAGCATTCGGGTCCGATTTTGGACTAACGGCACAGCCCGGTTTCCGGCAAACGGCGCAATATCTGCTGCACATGACCGGGCCTACCGGGGCGTCGTTCAATTACTCCGACGCGGGCCGGGGCGGCAGCATTCAACCGGCTATGTTCTGGTTTGCGCAAAAACAAAAAGACCCATCCCTGCTGTGGGTCGAGCGCGATCATCTGGCTCCGGCACAAGCTAAAAGTATGCTACGGGAGCGGGTACTACCTGCTATGCTTGTTTGGGGTAACGCCTTTATGCTGAGTCAACTGCCCAAACCAACGCAAACAGCCTGGGTGGGCGGTGGCAAAAACCCGGTGGCCCTGTTCCGGTCATCGTGGCAGGATTCTACGGCGGTGTTTGTAGGGTTAAAAGCCGGATCGCCGTCGGTCAATCACGGACACATGGATGTTGGCTCGTTCGTCATGGAAGCCGATGGGGTCCGCTGGGCGTCGGATTTGGGAATGCAGGAGTATAATTCGCTCGAATCGCGGGGAATGAACATCTGGGGCAAGGAGCAGAATGCCCAACGCTGGCAGGTGTTCCGCTACCGAAATCACGTGCATAATACCCTCACCGTCAACGATTCGTTGCAACGTACCAACGGTTATGCGGCCATTGCCAGCCATGCCGACACGCCTTCGTTTCAGCATGCCATTACCAACTTATCAACGTTATACGCAGGTTCTCTGCAAACGGCCCGGCGTGGGGTTGCGCTGCTGAACGGGCAGTATGTGGTTGTGCGCGACGAACTTACGGCCTTAGCAAAGCCCGCTACCGTCCGCTGGACCATGCTGACACCCGCCGACGTGACCATCACCGGACCCAACTCTGCCGAACTGCGTCAACAGGGAAAGACGCTTACGCTGCGTGTGCAGGAACCCGCACAGGTCACGATGAAGACCTGGACAGCCGAGCCGCCAAACGACTACGACGCCCCCAATCCGGGCATGTCGCTGATTGGTTTTGAGGTAACGATGCCTGCCGGGTCGAGCGGAGCGTTAACGGTGCTGCTTTTGCCGGGGGCAACGGCCAATCAGCCCCTGCCGCCCGTTCGTTCGCTGCGCGACTGGCCGCAAACGAAGGCCGGGAAATGAGGATCCATAACTTAACTTTATTGTCTCTAAAATTTTCGTACCCATCACCCTAAACTTTAAATTCTGCTAATCTGTAGAGGAAAAATCTTGCTTGATTGTCTTTATATATCAATACCACCTTAATTCATCTTTTATTTACCCAATAGTCTGTATACAATTTTTTTCAAAGACAAAAATGCCTCCACATGAAAACACAACTACTTAGGTGCCGCACTGCCGTTACCCAACGCTTGCTGTGCAGTTTACTGGTTCTCCTCGGATTGAGCAGTGCGACCTTCGGTCAAACGGTATCGGGCCGAATCACCGCTTCTGAAAGTGGGGAAGGGTTGCCGGGTGTAAGCGTCGTATTGAAAGGTACTACCCAGGGTACTACGACCGACAATAATGGGCAGTACACGCTGAAAGTACCCAATACCAACGCTACGCTGGTGGTTAGCTTCATTGGGTACGTGCGGCAGGAAGTGGCCGTTCGGGGTCGCTCGACCATTGATGTAACGCTGCTGGTCGACGACAAAGCACTGGATGAAGTCGTCGTTGTCGGCTATGGTACGCAGCGCAAAGCCAACCTGACGGGGGCCGTCTCAACTATCGACTCGAAGGTGATTCAGAACCGGCCCAGCACGAATGTAACGAATGCTCTGCAAGGTACAACGCCCGGTCTGATTGTAACGCGCAGTTCCGGGCAGCCGGGGCAGGAAGGGCTGAACATCCAGATTCGGGGCGTTACAACCGCCAACGGTGCAGTGCCGCCCCTGATTATTCTGGATGGCGTAACCGTTCCGAGCAATACGCTCAACACACTGAACCCCAACGATATTGAAAGCATGAGTGTGCTGAAAGATGCTGCTGCTGCCGCCATTTACGGCGCACAGGCAGCCGGTGGGGTTATTTTAGTGACAACTAAAAAAGGCAAGTCGGGCAAGGTCACGTTCGACTATCTGGCGCAATACGGCACCGACTGGGCTATTAACGTACCCAAACGCATGGGCCTGCTCGACGAAGCCCTGTACGTGAACCTCGGCAATCGCAATGCAGGCATCAACCCCGAATACACGGACTTTGACCTCGAACAGATTCGGAACAACGTGCCCTACGTGGTGAACCCCGCCGATACGAGCACGTATCTATACTACGGACAGGAAGCTCTCACCGATCAGGTGCTACGGAAATACACCTCCATGCGTACCCATAACATCACGGCTCGTGGCGGCACCGATAAATTCAACTTTATGGTGTCGGGTGGTTTCTACGAAAAACAGGGCATTTTTAAAGTAGGGCCAGACAAAAACACTCGCTACAACCTGCGTGTAAACCTCGGTGCCCAACTAACGCAGCATGTGTCGCTGGAAGCACTGATGGCCTATACCAATGAAACCACCCGGCAGTCGTCGTCGGCGGCAGATGGCAACCTGATCTACCAGATTTACCGACTCCGCACCCGCACGCCGTTCTTCACGCCCGAAGGCCGCTACAACGGGGCTGGTTCGGCAGCATCGACCTACGCCGAACTCGAATCGGGCGGCTATAACAACCTGTTTAAGAACCACTTCGACGGTACGTTTACGCTCCGGGCGGCCAACTTCATCAAAGGTCTGTCGCTGCGGGCGGTGGCCGGTACGCAGTATCGCCCCGAAAACCGGAATGTATTTTTTCGCACGGTACCGCTCTGGGGCAAGTCGCGAATTCTGCGCTACCACAATCAGGTCAACTCGTATCAGGTGACGCGCGACCTGACCAAAAACATCAACCTACAGTTTCTGGCCGATTACAACTTCAAAATTGGAGCCAATCACAACTTCGCGTTGCTGGGCGGCTATCAGTGGGAAGATTTCCGGTTTGAGCGCGTATTCACGCAAGCCAATAACTTGGTTAGCAACGACTTACCTACACTCAGCCTGGGCGATGACCTGACCAAGTCGAACAGCGAAACGATTCGGACGTATGCGTTTCAGTCGATTTTTGGACGACTCAACTACAACTTCGCTGATAAGTATCTGTTCGAGGCCACTGTTCGGCAGGACGAAAGTTCCAAGCTGGCTCCTGGCCTGCGCACGCAGATTTTCCCGGCAGCATCGGTCGGCTGGAACCTGCACCGCGAAGGCTTTTTTGCCAACAGAATCAACTTTGTCAGTGAGTTGAAACTGCGCGGTTCGTGGGGTCGTCTGGGCGGTGCGCTGGGCGACGTGCTGGGCTTTTACGATTACCTGAATCAGTTGGGACGGGGCAATACTCTCGTGTTGGGCGACACGCGCACGTCGTTTATCGGGCAAACGTTCATTCCGTCGGCGTCGCTCTCGTGGGAAACCATCGAAACCACCAATGGCGGGGTTGATCTGGGCTTTTTCCAGAACCGCCTGCAAGCCAGTTTCGATTACTATGTGAAGTTTAACCGCAACATGCTGACCCCACAGCAGTTGCCCGCCACCATTGGCATTGCCACGCCCCGTAAGAACAATGGCGAACTGAAATCGTGGGGCTGGGAACTTGACCTGCGCTACCGCGACCGCATTGGTAAAGAGTTTAACTACAACGTGGCACTCAACCTGTCGGACAATCAGAACCGTCTCATCAATTTCTCGGGTCGGCGGGTTGTCAATGCCGGGTTCAACAACCTGATCGAAGGCTACCCCATCAACACATTCTGGGGCTACCAAACCGCCGGGTTCTTCAGCACCGCCGACGAAGTAAAAGCCCATGCCTTCCAGGATAACCGCACCGGACCGGGCGACCTGAAATACATTGACCGCAACGGCGATGGTCGGCTAACGGTAGGCAAAGGCAATACCGAAGATTTTGGGGATCTGGTACTGATCGGCTCCGATCAGCCCCGCTGGTTGTTTGGCGGTACGTTCGGGTTCGATATCAAAGGTTTCGACTTTCTGGCTTTCTTCCAGGGCGTTGGCGAACGCTGGTTCCGCCCTTCCACCGAGTCGATTGCCCCACGGTTGGTGACGTGGAAACAGCCGCTGGCTCTCCACGCCGACTACTGGACACCCGAAAACCCCGACGCACTTTATCCACGTCCGTTTACGGGTGCCACCCACAACTACGTGGCCTCGGACCGCTGGACACTCAACGGGCGGTATATGCGCCTGAAAAATTTGCAGGTGGGGTACACGCTGCCCGCTTCGCTGACCCAAAAGGTAAAAATTGCACGGGCGCGGTTCTTCTTCTCCGGGCAGGATTTATTCACGGTTTCTGCTTTAGGCGGCTTCAAAGGCTATTATGACCCCGAAACCCGGAATAACGTCGAGAACGATTACCCCTTCTTCGCTACGGCCTCGCTGGGCTTAAACATCGGATTCTAACCGGCTTTGTTCACATCAATTTGTTACGACTATGATTCAGTCTTTTTCAACCATACTCTCGAAAACCGTTGCCAAACCCTTTCGGTACGCGGGGGTGGCGGCTTTGCTGCTACTGGCATCCTGCGAGGTAGATCGTTTACCGGAAACAGCCATCAGCGACGATGTGTTCTGGCGGTCGGAAGCCGACCTGAAACAGGCAGCTAACTACCTCTATACATGGATGCCGAGTTTCAACAACGCAGACGTTTGGTCAGACGATGCCTTCGGGCTGGCATCGAACGGCGTCAGCGATGGGTCGCGGCTTCCGCCCGCGACCGATGGTGGTTATAACATACCCTACGCCCTGATTCGGGCGGCTAACAACATCATCGAGAAGGCTCCGCGTGCGTCGACGGCGAGCGTGTCTGCAATAGAACGTTATACCGCCGAGGCTCGCTTTTTTCGGGCATTGGGCTATTTTCAACTGGTACAACGGTATGGCGGGGTGCCGCTGATTCTGAAAACGCTGACCGATGCCTCGCCGGAACTACAGCAGCCCGCAGCCACCCGCGAACAGGTAGTTGATCAGATGTATCAGGATTTGGATTTTGCTGCGTTGAAACTGCCCACCCCTACCCAACTTGGCAACGCCGACTATGGGCGCATCTCCAACACGGCGGCACTGGCGTTCAAGGCGCGGGTGGCCTTGTTTGAGGGCACACGAGCCAAATTTCATACCTACGGCGAACCGGCCAAACACCTCAATGTAGCCTTAGCCGCAGCCAAAGCCGTAATCGACAGTCGGCAGCACGATTTGTTTGGTAACTATTTCAACCTGTTTCAGTACGAAGGCGAAGGCCGGCAAAACCGCGAAAACGTGATGGTGCGGCAGTTCGGCGTGTCGCTGACCGACCGCGTATCGACGCACGGTTTCTACCGGGGAACGCTCGAAAACGGCAACATGAACCCCACAAAAGTGCTGGTCGATGCGTATCTGATGAAAGATGGGTTGCCCATTACCAAATCGCCCCTCTATAAGACGCCAACTACAACGCTGGAAATTTTTGCCAACCGCGATAACCGCCTGAGCGAGACGGTTATGAAACGGGGTGATCCAATGATGGCAACCAAACCCGTTTTCGACGTAGCCAATCTGGCCTTTAACAAAACAGGCTACATGTTCCGCAAATTCGCCAATATCGACGACTGGAATACGCAGGCATCCCGCATCGACTACCCGGTGCTGCGCTATGCCGAGGTGCTGCTGACCTACGCCGAAGCCGATTTTGAGCTGGACAACCAAATCAGCGACGCCGATCTGGAACTGACCGTCAACCGGTTGCGAACACGCGGGGGCATTGCCAAACTGACCAACGCGTTTGTAGCCGCCAACGGACTCGACATGCGGGAGGAACTCCGGCGCGAACGGCGCGTGGAACTGGCAATGGAAGGTTTTCGGTACTGGGACCTGATTCGCTGGAAAACCGCCGAAACTGAGCTTCCCAAACCGGTGCTGGGCATTTACTTTTTCAAATCGGAGTTTCCGCCCGCCACGGTCAACCTGACGCCCGACAATTTCGTTCTGGTACAAACCGCCAATTTCCGCAAGTTCGACCCGGCGCGGGATTACCTTTTCCCGCTACCCATCAACGAACTTAGCCTGAACCCGGCTCTAAAACAGAATCCGGGCTGGTAATGCGGTAGTCAGGTGTGATTGATGGCTGACGCGAAAAAGATGTGAGAGGTTGATGGCTGACGCGAAAGAGACGCAAAGGGTTGCGTCTCTACACCGGATGGATTTGTAGAGACGCAACCCTTTGCGTCTCTTTCGCGTCAGCCATCAATCGTTCAGCAGCACCAGCCCGTACAGGCTTAGATACCGGTGATCGGGCAAATCATCGAATTCGTCGGTGAGTGTGAGGCCGTTGGGTGCGTGACCGAAGGTCAGATTCGGCAGAAAGCGGCTTAACTCGGTGTAGGCATCGGCGAATGGAGTTATCTCGCCAAACAGCAAAACGGCAGTATCTTCGACCGAGAGGTTTAGTTCGCTTAGTACGTACAGAACATAGTAGGCTAAGTCCTGCGTGGTTTTATACCCAAACCGGTTGCAGTAGCGCAGTTGCTCTGCTTCGCGGCAGATAATTGTAACAAACTCATCTTCAAAATACAGGTACAGCGATTGCGCGTTGAGGGCATGTCGGCTGAGGTTGGCCGTAGCCTGAATCAGCGCGCTCGTCTGATGCACGAACGTTAGCGGTTGAAGCGGATAGACTTCCGAAAAATAGTCGGCCAGCGGATGGGCCAGATTAAACACCGACAAAAAGCCTTCGCTCTCGTGGCTATACGTCTGGGCAAATTCATGCGCTGGCAGCGTATTGCCCCGCATCAGCGAAAGGTAGCTACCGGCATACTCTTTCCGGTACAACGGTTTAGGAATGAGCGTAAACGACGGCGAATTAACGCTGACGCGGATCTGCTGCCACGGTCCCGCCGACAGTACGGGATGGTGCCGGAACACGTCGGGGAGCATCTCAGTCAGGGGCCGGTCGGTAAGGAGTGATGAAAACGGATAATCTTCCAGATAACAACCCTGCTTACGGCTGTCCTGCACCAGAAACCGAAACCGATCTCGCCCAACTTCCAGACACAAAACAGACTGAGCCGTTTTAGCCGGATCAAAAACGGAGGAGCGGACAGCAACAGTGGGCGCAAGAGACACAGCAGTTAGCACAGGAGCGATCAGATTAACCGGTTCAACAAAGTAACGGGATAGTATAGTGAATGTGTAGAGACTTATTTATGCAAATACCCCCGAAGCGTAAATACATCGTCGAGCGAGTCGCAATACTGAAACAGCGCGTGAACCTCGTGGGGCGGATACCGCTTGATTTCCTCGAACGTCATCAGCCGCACTTCCTGAATAATCTGCTCATCATCAGCCATTTCGGGGTCGAGACCCTGCCGCAGCGAACCGCCCTGAACCTCCACCGCAAAAAACAGTTCGAGGGCGTGTAGCGGAGGTTGCATGAACTCGTTGACAAACAGCAATTCGCCAATGGTTACGTCTAAGCCGGTTTCTTCGGCAAACTCGCGCACGAGGGCATCGGGTGCGGTTTCGCCAAAGTGCGTACCGCCACCGGGCGGACACCAGAATGTATCGGTTGGGCCGATGCCCCGATGCCGAACCATCAGCAGCCGGCTGTCTTCCCGATATAACCCACAAACGCGCAGCCGCTGCCGGTTTCCGTACAATTTAATCACCTCCTGCCGGGGCTTATCAAGTATTTGCGTCACAGTATACAACTATTTTTCCGATTCGGGACGCAAAGGTACGATTTAGTGATGAGTGATGAACGATGAGTGATAAGTTTGCTGACGCTCGAAAACTCATCGTTCATCACTCATCACTTCTAATAAGGGCTTCCTGAGATATAGCTTTCGAGCGAGCTGATCTGATTTTTCTGTTCGCGTATAATAGCCGTAACCACGTCATTAATAGAAATAATGCCTGTCAGTTCGCCTTTGTCCATGACGGGCAGGTGGCGAATATGCTTATCCGACATAATCTGCATACACTCGTCCAGCGTTTGTTCGGGTTCGATGGTGATCACCCGCGCCGTCATTACGTCGGCAATGCGGGTATCGTCGGAGTGGCGGTCTTTCAGAATGATCTTGCGGGCGTAGTCGCGTTCGGAGAAAATGCCCGTCAGCACACCTTTATCGACAACCAGCACGGCCCCGATGTTTTTGTCGGCCATAAGCTTGAGGGCCTCAAGTACGGTTTGATCCGACGAAACCGTGTACAGCGCATTAACAGCTTTGCCTTGAAGTATCTGGCGAATTTTCATAATAGAGAAGGGTTTAATGTGATTTCAAACAGGGTGAAGGTATTAAATTTTTAGGCCGAACGCAAACGCGTCTATGCGTAATTCTCTGGAATAGTTTTCGTAAATTAGAGGTATGAATGACACGCAAACGGCAGCCCAGTTGCTGGCGAAACGTTTTCCGTATAAACCAACACCCGGTCAGAAGCAGTTTTTTGAGCAGATCGGCACCTTCATCACCCGCGAAGAGTTTGAGCGATACCGCGATTGTTTTTTGCTGCGCGGCTATGCCGGTACGGGTAAAACCACACTCGTTGGCACGCTCATCAACGTACTTCCCCGCTTTGGCTACAAGTCTATTTTGTTAGCACCCACGGGCCGGGCCGCCAAAGTGATGTCGAACTATGCCAAGAAACCGGCGCAGACGATTCACCGCAAAATCTACCGGCAGGTGGCCGACCCTGCGTCGGGAACACTGGCCTTTCAGCGGCAAAAAAATTACCACGAAAATACGCTCTTTATTGTCGATGAAGCATCGATGATTTCCGATGAGGCCGACTTTGGAGGCAAGGGACTGCTGACCGATCTGGTTGAGTTTGTCTTTGAGAATGAAGGCAATAAGCTGCTGCTCGTGGGCGATATGGCGCAGTTGCCGCCCGTAGGCCGCGACCTTAGCCCGGCCCTCGACCGAAGTTTTCTGTCCGCATCGTTCGACATGACCGTGTTTGAACAGGAACTGACCGAAGTGATGCGACAGGATGAAGAATCGGGCATTCTCTATAACGCTACCAACCTGCGCCTGCTGCTCGACCCTATCGAATCGACGCCCAAAGCCGTAGGGTTCGACGCGCTCCTGAACGACAACGCCCCCGCTCAGTCTGCCGATGCGCCGAACATTCAGCTCAACGTTCGGTCGTTTGGCGACGTGTATAAGATGCCGATGAATAAGCTCGAAGACGGCATTCAGTATGCCTACAATAAATACGGTCGGGAAAATACGGTGATTCTGTGCCGGTCGAACAAAACGGCGGTGCAGTACAACCAGTTTGTTCGGCGAATGATCGATCAGTGCGAAGAAGAACTTGACGCGGGCGATATGCTGATGATTGCCCGCAACAACTACACTACGCTCGATGAAGACGCGCCGGCGGGTTTTTTAGCCAACGGCGAATTTGCCGAAGTCCTGAAAATCCGAAACAAAGAAGAGCTGCACGGGTTTCGATTTGCAACGGTTACGCTGCGATTAGTCGATTACGAAGAACAGCCCGATTTCGAAGCTAAAATCATTCTCGACACGCTGCATTCGCCCACGCCCTCGCTCAGTTCGGAGCAGCACCGGGCGTTGTATGAAAGCGTACAGAAAGATTATTTTTACATCAAAAGCAAGAAAGAACGCGCCGAGGCCGTTCGGCGCGACCCGTATCTGAATGCTTTGCAGGTAAAATTTGCCTACGCACTCACCACGCACAAATCGCAGGGTGGGCAGTGGAGCGCGGTATTCATCGATCAGGGGTATTTGCCCGACGGACAAGTGAATCAGGAGTTTGTGCGCTGGCTCTACACCGCCCTGACCCGCGCCACCGACGAAGCGTTTTTAATGAATTTCAACCCGGCATTTTTTGGGTAAGTGGGTAAAGTATTGTTACACAGAGATTCGCAGAGTTAAAACAGATACACAGAGGTCTCTGCGACCCTCTTTCTTCTCTGTGAATCTCTGTGTAATAACTACTACCAATGTCTATCGACTGGATTATGAGTGCCTGTATCGGCGTGGGGCTGGCGGCTTGTTGCGGCTTCCGGGTGTTTGTGCCGATGCTGATTGCGAGTATTGCCACCAAACTTGGTATCATTGGCACCATCGGCGGGTTTGAGTGGCTGGGCGGCTGGCCTGCACTGGTTGGCCTGAGCGTGGCAACACTGGCCGAAGTGGGCGCGTATTACATTCCCTGGCTCGACAACCTGCTTGACACCGTAGCTACGCCCGCGTCGATTATTGCCGGTACGCTGCTCAGCACGTCGTTCTTACCTATCGACAATCCCGTCTTGCACTGGGGGCTGGGCCTGATGCTGGGCGGTGGCTCGGCGGGCATTGTGCAGGCCGGAACGAGTCTACTCCGGCTCGGCTCAACCGCTACGACGGGTGGGCTGGCAAACCCGGTAGTAGCAACGGGCGAAAACGTAGCCTCGTTCGGTTTGTCTATCCTGACCGTGTTGTTGCCGCTCGTGGCCGCCGTGCTGATAGCTGCCGTTATTGTCTTCATTATTAGTCGGTTAGTGGCAAAACGACGCGTGTGGTTTACGCGAAAAAGCTGATAACTCTTTCTGGCTATGCGTGCTGCACCTGGCTTATTCACAAAACGCTGCTGTTTTCTGGTATGCTGCTTATCGATACTGCTGACGTCGTGGCGCAGTGTCGGTCAGCACCTAATTACCGGACGAGTGGTAAATGGTGAAGATCAAACACCATTGCCCGGCACGACAGTTTTTTTAGCCGGTACGCAAAAAGGCACCACCACCGACGCCGAAGGCCGATTCACACTGGATAACCTTCCTTCAGCGACTTACAAGCTGGTGTTTACGCACATCGGCTTTAAAACCCTGTCAACTACAATAGCAATTCCGGTAGCAAAGCCCTATCGCATCGTTCTGAAACCCGATGCAAACCAGCTTGCCGTTATTACCATCCGGGCAAAACGCCGGGATAACCGGTGGAAAGAACACGTTGATTTATTCACGAAAAATTTTGTTGGGCAGAGCGAGAACGCGAAATTATGTCGTTTACTGAATCCAGAAGTGCTATACTTTGACTATAAATCAGACGGTTTCGTAGCCCATACCACCGATGTGTTGCAGATTGAAAACCTTGGACTTGGTTATCGAATAAAATTTCAGTTGGATACGTTTGCGGTTAACAATACGACTCACAACATCTATTTTAAGGGTTATTCAGTATTCGATACATTAACAGCCAGCAGTCCACAGCAGGCAGACCAGTGGGCTACCCGGCGTCTCAAAGCTTACCGTGGTTCGCTTATGCATTTTATGCGGGCCTTATTTCAGAATAAATTAACGCAGGAGGGTTTCGTAGTCCAGTTTATGGAAGAAAACTTTAATCGTCAGGGCGACCGCTGGCTCAAAAGTTTGGCTACTGACACTACGGCCACGCTGCCTCCATTAACTGGAAATCAGCCCATTGTCTATCCAACGCTGCACTACCGCCGATTGGTTGACACAACCCGATTCCGTTCATCTTTACTGAACTGGCATTTGAAGCATCTCCTTGAAGTGCGATACACTCAGGAGAGTGAGTCATTCGACTATTACACCATAAGAGATCGGTCTTATTTTGGGTATAAAAAGAAACCGCAAACGTCGCTCATTCGATTTCGCGACGTAGACGTGTCGGTTCAGGCCGACGGACAGTTTTTCGAACCCGATGGATTTCGTACTGAGGGTTACTGGAGTTGGGAATTAATTGCCGAAGAGTTACCCGTCGATTATCAGCCAAAGAATCAGAACCAGGATTAGCCGGGATTTACAGGATTAAACAGGATTCTACGCTACGCTTATTTGTAGAGTCGGACAAGCGCAGCGTAAAATCTTGTTTTAATCACGAAAATCCCGGCTAATCCTGGTTCTAATGGTTCAGATTTGAGCCACCGTGCGCTTTACGAAGGCCGTTAAGTCGGCACCGGTCAGCATGTTTTGTGCCAACAGAGCCAGGTCATAAACCTGTTTGATCTGTGTTTTCTGGGCATCGGCATCGGTTTCGGCCAGAATCCGGCTCGTGAGCGGGTGGTTGGCGTTTACTACTACGTTGTGGCCCATCGGGAAGTTACCATAGAACGACTGCTCGCCCGACAGGGCCGACATATCTTTCATCCGGCGCATAAATTCGGGTTGTGTGATGGTCACGGGCAGTTCGTCGGTCGGCTGTGCTTCTACGCTGACCGTCAGCGTTTTATTATCAAGAACCTGCTCAAACAGCTCTTTCAGTTTCGTTTGGTCAGCCTCCGATAGTACGCTTTCATTGTTCAGCCCTTTGTCGATCAGTTTGTCGAGCGTATCGGCATCGACGCGCTGGAAACGCACTTTTTCGAGTTTGTATTCGAGCGAATTGATGAAGTGCGAATCGATTACGTTATCCATCAACAACACGTCGTATCCGCGCCGACGTGCCGACTCGATGTAGGCGTCCTGCTGCTTGCGGTCGGTCGTGTACAGGATTATCAGCGACTCGTTTTTGTCGGTTTGGTTGGCCTGAATCTTTTCGCGGTATTCGTCAGGCGTGTTGTAGGTGCCTTCCGTATTTTTGAGTAACACGAAGTTTTTAGCCTTCTCCCAGAATTTATCGTCCGACAAAATACCGTACTTGATGAACAGGCCGATATCGTCGAATTTTTCCTCGAACGCTTTGCGGTCGGCGTTAAACAGATCGTTCAGTTTGTCGGCCACTTTGCGGGTAATGTAGCCGTTGATTTTCTTCACGTTGGCGTCGGCCTGTAAGAACGAACGCGACACATTGAGCGGAATATCGGGCGAATCGATTACGCCGTGCAGCATCATCAGGAAGTCGGGCACAACGTCTTTCACCTCGTCGGTGATAAACACCTGCCGACTATACAATTGTATTTTTTCGCGCTGAAACCGCAGTTCGTTTTTGACGCGGGGGAAATACAGAATCCCGGTCAGGTTGAACGGATAATCGACGTTGAGGTGAATCCAGAACAGCGGCTCCTCGCTCATCGGATAGAGTTCGCGGTAGAACGTCTTATAGTCCTCCTCGGTGAGGTCGGCGGGGGCTTTCGTCCAGATCGGCGTAGTATTGTTGACAATCTCGCCATCGAACTCAATCGGCACGGGCAAAAAGCGGGCATATTTATCGAGAATGCTCCGCAAACGGCCTTTGTTCAGAAACTCTTCCGAATCGGGCGCGATATGCAGAATCACGTCGGTGCCACGTTCAGTGCGTTCGGCGGGTGTCAGTTCAAACTCGGTCGAGCCATCGCAGACCCAGCGCGCACCTTCGGCACCGTCGCGGTACGAGCGGGTAACGATTTCAACTTTCTCGGCCACCATGAACGCCGAGTAGAAACCCAGCCCGAAGTGGCCGATGATCTGTCCTTTATCGTCCGTTTTGTCTTTATATTTTTCGAGAAAATCCGATGCGCCGGAAAAGGCAATCTGGTTAATGTACTTCTTAATCTCGTCGGCGGTCATGCCAATACCATTGTCCGAGATGGTAATGGTTCGGGCTTCCTCGTCAAGTGCTACGTTTACTTTCAATTCGCCGAGTTCGCCCCCAAATTCACCGAACGATGCCAGTTGCCGCAGTTTTTGCGTGGCATCAACAGCGTTGGAGACCAATTCGCGCAGGAAAATTTCGTGGTCTGAATAGAGGAACTTCTTGATAATCGGGAAAATATTCTCGGTATGAATCGAGATTTGTCCTCGCTCGTTCTGTAGGGCTTCCATAATCTATCGTGTCAGGGAATTGTTGTTATTCGGGCGGTCGTCAAATCCTGTTCCAGATCAATCAGGGCTGACAGATTGACAGTCAAAAAATCAGTAACCCCGGCCCACCATAGATAGCAGACCGGGGTCATTGAGTGTTTTATAACCTGAAACGATCTATTAAGGCGTTGGCACGGTCTGACCAACCGTAGCTGTATTGCCGTTACCGATCTGGCTGATGTTTGCCACGTTCGGGTTGCCCGCACTGCCCGTCTGAATCACGGTCATTACATTGTTGTTACCAATCTGTAAAGCTGGATTTGGCAATACTGGGTCGGGGGTAACTCCCTGCAAGGTGCTGAATCCGTTCTGAGTGGCGGTGGCTGTGTTACCAATACCCCCCTGCAACAGGTTGGCCGCGTTAACGTCATTTTCCTGGCTGATACTGGCTGCGTTATTATCCGACACGACGGACAGACCCGTGATCGTTGAGAGGCCGCCCGTAAAGCCCTGCTGAATCTCGGCGGTGTTGCCCACGCTACTGTTCGTAGTCTGGTTCTGACTGATGGTGGCACTATTGCCGCTGCCTGATGCCGTACTGGCCCCTGCGCTGGCTCCATCGTAGGCATACGTCTGCGTAATCACTGCCGAATTATTCTGGCCGCCCACCCCTTGCCGAATCAGGGCGTCGTTGTTTGCCGATTGTTCGTTCTGGTTAATCAGTGCTCCGCTGCTGCTACCGGCCTGCTCTATATTGGCCCGGTTGTAGCTACTCTGATTGGTCTGGTTCACCGTGCCCTGGTTGCCGCTGCCTGCCATGTCGGTTTGTACCACCGTCGCTTGATTGTAGGACGAATTGTTGACCTGATATACTATCGCTATTCCATCCACACCCAACTGGGTCACGCTGGCTTGGTTGTTGTCACTGATGGCCGACTGTAGTACTTCGGCGATCTTATCGGCTCCTTCCTGCACCACAGTCGCCTGGTTCAACTGGCTGTTATCTGATTGCACCACTACAGCATTATTGCCCGTGGCCGCGCTGTTACTCACGCCCTGGTCAATGGTGGCGGTGTTGCCCAACGAGAGATTATTCTGCTCGATAACCGTACCTAAGTTGGCATCGCCTACCTGCCGAATGCGGGCATAGTTGGCCTGACTCGTGCCATCGGCTCCGGCGTTCTGAAAAATAGACGTCTGATCGTTACCCGCTCCTGCCTGGCTAATAGCGGCATAGTTGCCCGCATTGGCCGATGAGGGCGTTGTTGGATTGCTGCCGCGCAGTTGCGTTCCTCCACTGCGGAAGCTGGCATTGCCCGTTTGCTCGATGGTTGCAATGTTATTGGAACCCGCCGTCTGGCTGATGTTGGCTTCATTGTAGTCCGAGCCATCTATCTGGCGAACGAACGCCTGATTCACATCGCCCACGGTGGCTGCACCGGCAATTTGCGTGGTACGGGCCACGTTGCCCGTGTTGGGCGTGGAAGCTGCGCCGGTCAACTGGAGAATTGTGGACTGGCTGGCATTGCCCGTCTGCACTACCGTACTCGACTGCATGGTGCCGGTCTGGCTCACCACCGACGTGTTGTTTTGGGCCTGTGCGCTGATAACGAACGCCAGCAAGGCTGTGCTCAGGGTCAGTATTCTTTGTTTATCCATAATTTTCGAGAGTAGTAGACTCACAATAAGAGGGTTAGAGCAGAAGCTGAGGCAATATACAACCATTACCCCAGCTTCTGACTATTATGGTTTTATTAACTTGATGGTCTTCATCTGCTCGTCGGTAGCTACCTGCAGGAGGTACGTTCCGGCTGGTCTTGCCTGCCAGTTCCAGTCAATGGTATGTTCGGCGTCGGCCTGCTCCCACTGTTGCTGACGAAGTACCTGCCCGCTCAGGTTGGTAGCCTGTATGCGGAGCCGCTGCCCGGCCACGCCCCGAATCACTGCCCGCAACTGACCGTCAATCAATGGGTTGGGAGCTACGTCTATCAAAAGACCCGTACCTGCTTCGGGAGCCGGCAGCCGACCCGAACAGTTGGTGTTGACTGTCGCCCGAATTGGTCCAACGATAACCGTGCCGGTCGTTCCTGTAATCTGGCAGTAATAATTACCAGTCGTCTGCGCGTTTACCAATGTGAGGCTGGCCGTTTGTGTACCGCGCTGCACGCCGTTGATGTCAATTAACCGGAAAGCTGCCGTAGTACCATTGCGGAACCACTGGTAACGCAGGTTCGTACCCACCGCCGATACGCTCAGCACAACCGTTGTACCCCGGCATACGGTCTGATCGCCGGGCTGGGTAGCCGTGGTACTTTGCAATACCGTCAGGCTGAAGGGCGTAGCCGCGCTCACGCAGCTATTGCCGTCCGTTTGCGTTACTGAGAAGTTCTGAAAACCACTCGTGCTGATGTTGGCTGTTGGCGGATTCAGCAGCCCATTTACTCCAGAAAAGCTTAAGGCGTTGCCCGTTGCTACCACAAACTGCGTCAGCGAGATTGGCGTGGCACTGCTGTTGACCTGCCGACTCACACCCGATAAAGCCGGTGCTGCCGGGCGTGGATTAACTGTCAGGGTGAACAGGTTACTGGTCTGAGGACTACCGCAACTGCCTGTCACGACCACATAGTAACTGCCATTATCCCCCGTCTGCACGTTGCTCAGGCTCAGCACAGCATTCGTTTGCCCACTTAGAATCTGGCTATTTTTATACCATTGGTACGAGAGGTTCTGCCCTGCCGCTCCAACACTGACACTGACTACTCCGCCCACGCAGACCGTGCTGGCCGATGCGGGCTGAGCCGTGATGCTGGTAGCGGGCGTTACACTTACCGATAGGCTGGCCGTGGCCGTACAGCCGCTGGCGTTTGCCACGATCACCGAATACGTACCGCTCTGGCTCACCGTAGCGGTATTACCACTACTGCCCCCAATCTGGCTGGCCCCACTGCTGAAGGTGTAGGATGTACCCCCACCGGCGGTAAGCGTCAGTGTGTTACCGGCGCAGAAGGTCAAACTACTGGCCGTCAGCGAGGCTGTGGGCGTTGTATTCAACGCTACGTTACCGCTCACTGCCGACGCACTCGCACTGGGCGAACTCAGTACGGTTAGCGTATATGAACCCGCTACGGTAGGCGTCAGGCTGGTTTGTACCGCCGTAGCCGAGATACCCGTTGCGCTGGTGTTATTCGTACCGTTGCTGATGGTGTAGCTATAGGTTTCGGCATTGGCTAATCCACCGACGGTTATCGAGAAATTGACCGGGCTACCCACACACACGCCCGTGGCACTGGCTGCAAGCGTTGCCGACAGCGAAGGCGGAATCGTGAACCGGGCCACACTGGGGTCGTGGTCGCTCAACTGATCGAGGAACTCAGCGTTGATATGTACCGCATCAAACGCATCGAGTTTGCTGTTCATGGCATTACTCGCCAGAATGTAGTCGAGTGCCTGCGCGTTACCGTCGAAAATATAGGTGTACCGCTCCGCAACCGGCAGCGTCTCGATGAGGTTGGTCAGCACGGGCGTTTCGGCGTTGACGTTGCCCGTCAGGTATTGCAGCGCCGGGAAGAACTGGAATTCGTTGAAGTCGCCCAAAACGACTACGTTCGTATTCGGGTTCACGGCCAGCAACTGATCGACAAAGGCATTGACCACTTTACCCTGCTCTTCGCGCCGTTCCTGATCGCCCTGAGCCGGTGGCTGAAAACGCCCGGTCAGCGGCCCACTACCACCCCGCGACGAGAAGTGATTGACAATCACGTAAATGGGTTGCCCATTGAAAGTAAATTCGCCCACTAACGGCTTGCGTGTCGAGGTAAAGTCATCACCCGGATAGGAGTCTGTTTCTGCCGGGTTGGGGTCAAGAATACGACCGGGACTGGCCGAAATACGCGGCAAACCGCCTACGTTGCTAACGGTGGTGTTTGTGGTTGAGCCGCCCCCCGGACGGTCGACAAACTGCACGCGAGCCGGATTGAACAGGAAACCAACCCGGATGTTACCGCCTGGTTCGCCACCATCCTGCCCGTTCACGGGGTTGATCTGCCGAAATTCATATACAGGGCCTGTTCCTCCGTTTTGCGCTGCAATAGCCTGAATGAGTCGGCTCAGCGTTACGTCGGCGGCAACCGTACCGTCGTTGGTGGCTCCATTGTTGTCCTGAATTTCTTCCAGGCCGATAATGTCAGGCGAACGCAGGTTTGTGACAATGGCTGCGGCCAGCCCATCAAACTTGGCCTGATCTTCGTTGCCACCCAGATTTTCGACGTTGAACGAAGCAATCGTAACCTGATTGGTTGTTGGTGTTAAGGCAGTAATTTCCTTCTGATTTGTGCTGGGCGTTACTACCGTTGGGGCCACCGAGGGCAGCACTTCATAACTCTGGAAATCGTAGTTCACTACGCCGATAATGGTGCTGAGCGTCGAACCAGGGTTTACGTTTGGCGTATTGCCCGTGCCGTACAGCACGTCGTCGATCTGGATACGCTCGGGGTTGAAATCGCTGTTGGAAATGGCAGCGGTAATGTTGGTGGTATTCGTACCGCTGATGGTGATGGTTTTACGGCTGTTGAAGCCGGTGGCTCCTGCGCCCCCGTCGGCGATGACGAACAATTCACCGAAAGTACTACGGAAGCCCGATGTGACTGGCGAGTTGATCTGCACCCGCATTCCTTCGAGTGTCTCGAAGAAATCCAGCCCGTCTTCTGCCGGGTCGAAGGTCGACAACTCGACGTCGCCACTGGCCGGGTAGTCGTTCGAGATGCTATTCGTCGGAATTACCCGCACCCCCGTTCCGGCCTGCGAACTGATGACCGTGGGCGCAGGTAATGTATTGCCGCTCGACGTTACAGTAATGACCGGACTGGTAAGTTGCGTGAGACTCAGGTTGTTGCTATTCGCTCTAAACTCCTGCACGGTTCCGCTTACCAATACGCCATCGCCCACGACCACGGTTGGAGCAGAACTGGTGAAGACGAAAATACCTTCCGATGTGTTATCGTCGCTGTCGGGATTAGGGTCCTGCATCCAGAAGCCGTTATTCCGTCGCACCGTTACAATACCCGTTACACCCGTCACCGATTGCCCGGCTACTGGCGAAATATGCCCATTTCCCTGAATTTCGCGGATGCGAACAGTGGTGGCTGGCGGATTGCTCACCGTACCGGCCACGGCTATGGTGGTAGAAGCTCCACCCCCAGCGAAAGTCAGCGTGGCAGAATACGGTCCGGCAGTCAGACCTGCTACCAGCCGGGCGGTTAGTGTGGCATTGGTGAGCGTACTGTTGCTGTATGGCAGCGTTACCGAGCCAACGAACGTATTGCCATCGGTCGAGAGTGTTACGGCGGTGTTCGACGAAGTAACGGTTACGTTGCCCGATGCCGTCGACAAATTGCTGGCGTTCACTGTCACGGTTTGCGAAGCCGGGCCGCTACCAGCTACGTAGTTCAGGTTTACGGGATTAGGCGTAGCGGTGATCGTAGCAACCGGCTCAGGGGTTGTGCCATTGGTGGTCAATGAAAAATCATCGACAGACAGCCCATCGTCGGAATTAGTTACGTCAAAATCGGTGAACCGAATCCAGAACGTAGCTCCCGGCTGTATCGATAAACCCGTAATTGTATTGGAAACAGCGGTTCGGTTGGCCGCATCGTTGCCATCTCTGGCTCCCACCGTTCCCGCTAGATTAGGTGTTATAAAGTCTAAAGCGTCAACATCCGTGTATGTTCCCGCCGACAGGGAGGTAGCATTCAGGCTGTACTGAAAATCCAGCCGGTCGGCAGCCCCCCGGCTTGCTGTACCAAGCCGCCATTGCTCACCGGTATAGTTGATGGTAATAGAGGTTATGATACCCCCTGTGTTGTTTGTAAATGAAGCTCCGATTAGGGGAACAAGACTGCCGCTTCGTAACCCACCAAACGCACGTTCATTGTTGCCGTCTAACCCAAAGCTGTAAGTATCGCCAGCATTGTTGCTACCCGTGCCGACCCGGTATTGCCCATTGGCATTGGTACCCGTTTCAACCAGCGTCCAGCCGGTAGGCAAACTGGTATTCGCTGTCCCCGATGTAGCCAGTGTGTTAAACGATTCGCTGTAGGTGGCCCCGGTAAGTGATACCGACTGCGCCCAGGCACCTGATGCCCATAAAAGTAGAAGAGACCATGCCCAGAGCGAGATGGCTTTTGGTAAAAGTTTGCCCATGAAGAGAATGAGTAGTTGTGTTTCGGACACAAAACTACCGGCTCTCATCACTACAAAGTTCTATCAGATGTTATGTTATTGTTAAGTCATAATATTATAGCTATGTTCAGATGCCATGATTTCATCGACTAATTTCATAACTAAATTTTTACCTTTCCACTCCTTGTCGCCGAACGTTGCTACCAACTCAAAATAAATAGTTGCTTGACGTAACAGTCTACCAGCTAACATTTACCGGACGACTGCTTCCCTGAGCTTACCAAAATAGTTTGCTTAACCGTTTGGTTTTGTACATACGAAGTATTTATCTTTGCCGCTAAGATATTTAGGCAATGAGTAAAAACAAACCTGATAGTATTATCCAACAGTTCAGGACTGTAAGTCGGCAATATTCGGATGCCTCAATATTTATGCATGAAGCAATCGCCCGCAAAGCAGGGCTAACAGGCTCTGACCATAAATATTTGGGGCTTATTATACAACACAAAGAACTTTCAGCGGGCGAACTGGCAAAAATTACCGGCCTAACAACAGGTGCAGTAACCGGTTTAATTGATCGCCTGGAAAAAAAGAAATTAGTTAAAAGGCACTTTACGGAGGCCGACAGACGCAAAGTGATGATAGTGCCCAATGAAGAGAACACCATGAAATTATTACAACCGCTCTTCCACGACCTGCAACAAAGAACATCAGCCCTTATTGCGTCTTTCTCATTAACAGAAATACGAGCTATTGAGCGGTATTTTGTTGAAGCAACTTTAGTAATGAAAGAGGTGACTGATACTATAAATAACAAGTAAAGTGATTAAGATGGAAAATATAACAGCGAGCTATTTGACAAGAGCCGAAATATGGCTTTGCGTCACAACGCTCATCTATTTTTTGATGAACGGAGCACAAATTTTTGAAACGCTTGTATTTGTTCCCAAATGGGTAGCATCGCCACCTGACAATTTTAACCTCCTGATAGACGGACGAGGAGCAAGCTTAAAATTCTTTTGGATAATTTTCCACTCATTACATGAAATTACGTTCATCCTTGCAATAGTCTTCTGTTGGCAAATTGACCCAGTGAGAAATTGGCTTCTGATCTTATTTGCAATCCATTTTGCCGTTAGGATTTGGACACTTTCGTATTTTGCGCCAAACATTATTGACTTTCAGAGAATTGCTGAGACAACAAATCTCACGAAAGACTTAATGGACAGAACTTCGCTTTGGCAGACGCTGAATTACATTAGGGTTGCACTATTTATGGCTGTTTCATTTGGACTTATACCTCTGTGTATTAAGATCCATGTTCTACTAACTAGCTCATCCCATCTCACTGGTGAATGAATACATTTGTATTTTATTAGTTGCTATAGTGACACGTACCGCCTACACAGATATCTCCCTCAACGAACTGGAAACGCTGCGCCAACAGCCCGGCACTGCCGTGGTCGACGTGCGCGACGTTTGGGAATATGATGAGTTTAACCTCGGTGGCATCAACCTGCCTCTATCCGACATTCGCGCCCGCCGACACGAACTTCTCCCCTACCAAACCCTCATTATGGTTTGTACCAACGGCACCCGCAGCCGCATTGCCGCCAAAGACCTGCGCCGTCAGCCTGAATTTGATAGCAAAACCATCTACCACTTACAAGGCGGCCTTATTGAAGATGTTACGTAACCACGGTGAAGCCGGGCCGGGCCGCTTCTTTATCTACATGTGGCAGATACATTTGCAGTATATCGTGGGCATTGACCCGGATTAGTTGACTCAACTGATTCAGCGGTAAATCGTTACGATCTAAATTGAACGGGTCTTCGATTTCTACGCCAATCATTTCCAGGCCTACCAGAATATAAGAAGCGGCAATAACTGCCGGAATGGTCATGTAGCCGTACACTTCGATCACGGTAAAGGGCAGCACGAACACGTACATCATAATAAACAGCCGGATAAACAGGCTGTACGAAAACGGAATGGGCGTACTTCGGATGCGTTCGCAGATGCCGCAAACGTCCATCAGGGTAGTCAGGTGCTGATTGAGGTTAATATGCTGCGACTCCGAGAATTTACCCTGCCGGTAGAGTTCTTCGGTGCGTACCCAAAGCTGATTCGCCACAGCAGCCGGCTTGTGGTCGAAACTTATCAACTCCTGAAGAGAGCCTTTTCCGGCTTCTTCCAGTTCCGTTATGTCCCGATTGTCGCGCAGGTGGTTTTTGAGGGCGAACGGAAAGTTGGAGATGGCTTTGGCAAAAAATTCGCGATTCTCCCGATCATCGACAGGTAGCACGGCGTTGAAGAAAATAGCCAGATTACGGCAATTATTGACGAGCGTTCCCCAGGCAATGCGGCCTTCATAAAAACGGTCGTAAGCCGTATTGGTACGAAAAATCAGCAGTAAGCTGAGCAGAATACCCATTGCCTGCAAAAACGACGTGGGTGTTTCTTTCAGCTTCAGGTCAAAGTAATTTAGCTCGACAATCGTGATAAACGTGACGTACACCACCACGATAAGCAGTCGCCGAACCAATGATTTGGCCGTGGGGCCGGTATGGAAATAGTAAAGGGCTGACAGCCAGTTTTTATTCTTGTAAAGAATCATACGGTATTTCTAACGTTGAGGTGCTGTCAGAAGTAACGCATGAAGGGGCTAAAGAGTTATGCTTCCAACAAAAACGCGCCGGGCCGGGCCAATCAGATAGATACTCTCAAAACGGCTGTTAGGCTGCGGGCTGAATGATATACGCAGGTTGCCGCCGAGGGTTCGGATAAATACCGGGTCAGACATGCTGCGCTGCTGATGCGCCACCAACGCCACCGCCGTTACGCCCGTGCCGCACGAATAGGTCTCATCTTCAACGCCCCGCTCATAGGTTCTGACAAACAGCGTGTTGTCGTCAATTACCTGCACAAAATTTACGTTTGTTCCTCCGGGTTGAAACCGGCTGTCGTAGCGAATGGCGCGACCATCGGCCACCACGTCGAGCGATTCGAGGTCATCGACAAACTGTACTACGTGGGGCGAACCGGTGTTCAGAAACGTCAGCCCGTCGCGGTCTTCGATGCCCGATACGTCGGCCATCTTCAGGAAAATATCGTCTTCACATACTACCGCCGTATGTTCGCCATCGACGGCGATGAACCGCGTTTCAGACTCGAACAGGCCCAAATCGTGCGCAAACCGAACAATGCACCGACCGCCATTGCCGCACATGCTGCCTTCGGCTCCGTCGGCGTTGAAATACACCATTCTGAAGTCATAGTCGGCATCGGTCTGCAACAGAATCAACCCATCGGCTCCAATGCCAAATCGCCGATGACACAACCGCTCGATTAGTGGCTGATCGTGAGCCGGAAACGTTTTCGCCCGGTCGTCGATCAAAATGAAGTCGTTACCGGTACCCTGGTATTTTGAGAAATTCATAGCCCATAAGTGTATTCCGTGAAGAGGTTATCACACAGAGATGCACTAAGAGAAAGGAGATACGCAGAGATTTTGCAGCAATCATTCTCAGTGTATCTCCGTGTTCCTTCGTGAATCTCTGTGTAACAGCCTCTTACACCTCGTTCATAAAAAAAGCCGCCATCAGGCAGCTTTTCAGAGTTTTGATGCGCAGATAATTAAGCCGCTGCAACTGGCTTGGGTTTGCGCTCTTTCAGACGAGCCGCTTTACCCTGACGACCACGCAGGAAGAATAACCGTGCCCGACGTACTTTACCCATACGAACGACTTCAATTTTGTCGATATTGGGCGACAGAACCGGGAAGATACGCTCTACACCGACGCCGTTCGATACTTTCCGGACGGTAAAGGTTTCACCACCGCTGCTTGGATTCCGGCGTTGAATCACCGTACCCGTAAATACCTGAATCCGTTCCTTATTACCTTCGCGGATTTTGACGTGTACGTTCACCGTATCGCCCGCCCGGAACGTGGGCAACTCGGCGCGACGCTGCGCGTTGTCTGCCTCCACTAATTTGATTAACTCGCTCATGACCGTATATAAATCGCCAGATAACTATTTGCGAAATGAGCCGCAAAGATAGTAAACTTATCGCTGACAGAAAATACTTTTGCAAAATTACCCCGCAATACCGACGCCAACTCCATGAAAATTCTAAACGTTGATCAAATCCGCGCCCTCGACCAAGCTACTGTCCAACACGAACCCATCGCTCCTATCAACCTGATGGAACGGGCGGCCCTCTCCTTCGTCAACTGGTTCGCCGACCAATTTCCCCATAGCAGCCCTACCAAAATTTTTTGTGGCTTAGGCAACAATGGCGGTGATGGACTGGCGATTGCCCGGCTGCTGCTCGAACGCGAATACCCGGTTGAGGTGTTCGTGGTGCGTCACGCCCCCCGCGAATCCGACGATTTTATGCACAATCACCGGCGGCTGAAACTCGTTACCGACAAGATTAGGTATATCGAACAGGTTCAGGACATTCCGACGTTGCGGCACAACGAAATCGTTATCGACGCCATCCTTGGATCGGGGGCGTCGCGTCCGGCAGAAGGTATTGTAAAAACAACCATCGAAGCCATCAATCGCGCCCCGGCCACGGTGGTATCGGTCGACATTGCCAGCGGCCTCTATGCCGATAAGCCCAACGAACCGGGCGATATAATTATCGAACCCGATTACACGCTGACGTTTCAGTTGCCCAAACTCGCGCTGCTGTTGCCCAAAAATGGCCGTTACGTAGGCGAGTGGCACATGCTCGATATTCAGCTTCACAAACGATTCATCGATCAGGCTCCTACACCCTATTATTTCACCCAACCCCACGAAGCCCGGCTGCTGCTACGAAAACGCGACCGGTTTTCCAACAAAGGTACGTTCGGACACGCGCTCCTGCTGGCGGGCAGTTACGGAAAAATGGGCGCAGCCGTATTGTCGGCGCGGGCGTGTCTGCGGGCGGGCGTTGGCCTGCTGACGGTGCAGGTGCCCCGCTGCGGCTATGACATACTCCAGATCGCTGTACCCGAAGCGATGTGCCGCCCCGATACGCACGAAACCGTATTGACCGGCCAAACGGCTGTCGATGGTCCCGAACCGGCAGCTTATACGACGGTAGGCATAGGGCCGGGGCTGGGCAAAGCACCCGAAACGCTGGCGATGCTCCGAACGTTGCTGCCTACCCTCGCAAAGCCGATTGTTGTCGATGCCGACGCGCTCAACCTGCTCGCCGAAAACCGGGATTTATTGAAAAAGCTGCCGCCCAACAGCATTCTGACGCCCCACCCCAAAGAGTTTGAGCGGCTCACGCAGGCATGGGCCAATGACTATGAAAAGTTAGATTTATTACGCGATTTCGCACAAAAAAATCGAGTGGTGGTGGTGCTGAAGGGAGCTTACTCTGCCGTAGCGACGCCCAACGGAGAGGTGCATTTCAACGCAACCGGTAATCCTGGGCTGAGTACGGGCGGCACTGGCGACGTGCTGACGGGCATTCTGATGGCGTTGCTGGCGCAGGGCTACGACGCTGTGGAAGCGGCTGTGCTGGGTGTGTACGCGCACGGGTTGGCAGGAGACCGTGTGGCCGAGCAACGTGGCCCCATCGGTATGACCGCTTCCGACGTCATCGACGCCCTACGGTGGCACTAATCGTAGAACTTTTGGTACGGACCTGTAGCAATCTTTCTACACTGCCAACTAAGTAGAAAAAAGCTTTAGTGAAACTGACTACCGCTTACGAAATCTTGCTATTCGTCGGCCCAAATAATGGTCAGGTATTTATACGTATTGGTCAAAAAGCGGGTTTACGCGCTATTTTGGCAATTGTAACGGTCTCAAATTTGTATCGGTAGTTTAGCCTCATACCGACACACACTATGAAACAGACCATGCAGCGCGACTGGCGCGTCAGTCGCCCTTCGCGCCGACCACGAGTAGCGTTCGATCAAACAACCGCGCTGGGCGGCCTAACGGTAGCGTTGTTTGCCTATATCATTTACCACTTTATCTACCCGCTCATTTCGAAGGGATTGCTGTTTTAAGTCTGGTTTGCCTATAAGAAGAAAGCCCGGCGATGACAAATCGCCGGGCTTTTATGCGTTTTTTTTACGCCACCTGAAGTGTTATTTCCTCATCAACTGAATGAAAATCAGCTTGTTCTAACTTACGTGCCCCGCTTTCGAGCAGTGCCGAATCAGCTACTATGCTAATCTGAACCAGGATTAGCCGGGATTGACAGGATTAAACAGGATTTATGCGCTGAGCTTACTGGATTATCAAACAAGCGCAGCGTAGAATCTTGCGGTAATCTGGCAAATCCTGGCTAATCCTGGTTCAGAATCTGGTACGTCAGGAAGGCTGCGCCGTAGGCCAGCGTCATCATGTAAGCAAGCTGCACGGCGGGCCAGAACCAGCTTTTGGTTTCGCGCTGCGTAGCGGCCAGCGTACTCATGCACATCATGGCGAACACGTAGAACACCAGCAACGACCACGCCAGCGCGGGTGTGTACATTGGTCCGCCGGTATCGGGGTTACGTTCCTGCCGGAGTCGTTCGCGCACGGTAACGCCTGCATCACTGCCCCCGTCGCCGATGCTATAGATAGTTGCCATTGTGCCAACAAATACCTCGCGGGCAGCAAACGAACTAAGTAGCGCAATGCCGATTTTCCAGTCGTAGCCCAGCGGGCGGATGGCGGGTTCGATAAAATGCCCGAACCGCCCGGCATACGACGCTTCGAGCCGCTCGGAAGCTACGTGATTTTCGATCTCGTTTTGGTCCGTCGTGCTGGCAGAAGAAGTGGCGTATTGCCGCCGAACGCGGGTTTCGGCCTGCTGCATGGTATCGCCGGGGCCGTAGCTTGCCAGCACCCACAGAATAATCGAGATTGCCAGAATAACCCGCCCGGCTTCCCACACAAACGACCGGACGCTTTCCCAAACCGTTAGGCCAACGTGGTTCCAGCGGGGCAGTTTGAACGTAGGCAATTCCATGATAAAATAGCCCCGCTCTTTAGTTTTCAGCATCAGCTTCAGGATGTAAGCCGCCATCAGCGCACTAACTAATCCCAGCAGATAGAGAAACATCAGAGCTAAGCCCTGCAAATTGAAAACGCCCAGAACGCGCTGATTCGGCACGACTAATGCAATCAGGATAGTGTAGATGGGCAACCGGGCCGAGCAGCTCATCAGGGGCGTTACGAGGATGGTGATAAGCCGGTCGCGCCGGGTGCCGATGCTGCGGGTTGCCATGATGGCGGGCACAGCGCAGGCCACGCCCGAAATAAGCGGCACCACGCTCCGGCCATTCAGCCCAAAGGTTCGCATGATGCGGTCCATGATAACCATCACCCGCGACATATAACCCGATTCTTCGAGCAGGGCAATCAGCAGGAATAGAAAAGCAATCTGCGGGATAAATACCAGAATACCGCCAATACCGGCCAGAATTCCATCGGTCAGCAAATCGGTGAGCGGCCCGGCAGGCAGGCTTTCTTTAAGCTGCCCGTTGAGCCAGGCCACACCCGCGTCGATGGCGTCCATAAACGGTTGCGCCCAGGCAAAAATCGCCTGAAAAATCAGCGATAGCACCAACCCGAAAATAACGTATCCCCAGACCGGATGGAGCAGGATGCGGTCGAGTTTCTGGGTTCGGGTAGGTTGCCCGGCAGGCCGCTTGTCGGTAACGGCGTCGGCTACGATAGTGGCGATGCGCTTGTATCGTGCAATGGTCTCGTTGGCCTGAAACTTGATTTCAGCAAACCCATGCCGCTCAATCAGCGCGTCTAAGCCCTGTTGCTGCGGTTGGTCCAGAAACGTAAACCCATCGTGCTGAATCAGATATTGCAGGGCTAAGTAATTGTTAGTCAGGCCATATTTTTCTTTTGTATCGGCAATGAGCGCGGACACGTCGTTGGCGGGGTCGAAGAAAAGTTTGCCGGGCAGCGTGGGCGTTTGCATTTGTCCGAGCACCGCTTTTTTGAGCGAGTCGACACCGTCGCCGTTGCGGGCGTTGATACGCACCACCGGCACCCCCAGCCGCATTGCCAGCCGCGTGGCATTTATATCTTTATCCTCCTGCCGGGCTACGTCGAGCATGTTCAGGGCCAGCACCGTTGGTACGCCCAGATCGGCTACCTGCGTGAACAGCAACAGGTTACGGTGCAGATTCGACGCATCGACTACCACCACCGCTACGTCCGGGTAATCGGGGTGAGCGGGGTTGGCGAGGATATCCGAAACAAGCTGCTCATCGAGCGATTTTGGATAAATTGAATATAGGCCGGGCAAATCGACAACCGTAGCCGTCGTATGCGCGTCGATAGGCCACACGCCCGATTTTTTATCGACCGTGACGCCGGGGAAATTGCCCGTTTTCTGGCGTAGGCCGGTCAGTTGATTAAACAGCGACGATTTTCCAGCATTCGGGTTGCCCAGCAGGGCTATGGTGGGGGCACTCAAGATAGTGGGGGTGTTGTGATTACTCGATTAAAATCGTAGCCGCTTCAGAGCGTCGCATCGACAGGCAGTAGCCCGACACATTCAGACAGATCGGATCGCCAAACGGGGCCTGCCCGTCCAAGCAAATTTCAGCTCCGGGCAAACACCCCATCTCCAACAGTTTAAGCGACATGCGCTCATCATTGAACGACTGGATAATAGCCCGTTCGCCTAAGCGGAGGTCTGCGACGCTACGTTTATTCATTGGCATGTACGGTGGTGCGTATTTAGATTAATTACAAATTAACGCAAGAATCCGTTCCGACTGATAACTTGCCATAAAATACTTTACTCCGTTGCATGGTTCCTCTCGCTCCGCCCGTGCTTTCGTCCAAACTCCCCCGCGTTGGCACCACTATTTTCACGGTAATGTCGAAGCTCGCTACCGACCTGAACGCGCTAAACCTGTCGCAGGGATTTCCGAATTTCCCGACCGACCCGGCCCTGCTTGATTTGGTGACGAAAGCGATGCGGGCCGGGCATAATCAGTACGCGCCGATGCCGGGGGTGCCGCTGTTGCGCGAAGCCATCGCCCGGAAAACCATTGATTGCTACGGCGTTAGCTACCATCCTGACACCGAAGTGACCGTTACCACCGGCGCGACCGAAGGGCTGTATGCGGCCATCACAACCGTTGTGCAGCCGCTGGATGAAGTTGTCGTGTTTGAACCGGCCTACGACAGCTACGTGCCGGCCATCGAACTGGCCGGGGGCGTTCCGGTATACGTGACGCTGACACCCGCCAATAACTACGCCATCGACTGGGCGGTAGTGCGCGAAAAAATCACCGACCGCACCCGGCTCGTTATCATCAATACGCCCCATAACCCCACGGGCCGCGTCTGGACCCGCGATGACCTCGACACGCTGGCCGGCCTGATTCGCGACCGGGATATTTTTGTGGTGAGCGACGAAGTATACGAACACATTCTGTTCGATGGCCGGACACATCATTCATTGATGACGCACCCCGTTTTGCAGGAACGGACGTTCGTGATTGGCTCGTTTGGTAAAACGTTTCATACAACGGGCTGGAAAATCGGCTACTGTCTGGCTCCGAAAGAGCTGACCGCCGAGTTTCGGAAAGTGCATCAGTTTGTCACGTTCAGCGTTTCGACGCCCATGCAATACGCACTGGCCGAGTACCTGCAACAGCCCGAACGGTATCAAAGCCTACCCTCTTTCTACGAACAAAAGCGCGACCTCTTCCTGGCAGCCATCGCGCCCTCGCGGTTTACGTTTATCCCTACAGAAGGCACCTTTTTCCAGAACGTCTCCTACGCCAGCATCACCGACGAACCCGACTACGACCTCGCCATCCGCCTAACCCACGAGATTGGCGTAGCATCGATACCTACGTCCGTGTTTTACGAGCCGAACGCGGCCCGCCCGAAAAACGATTACAAGATGCTGCGATTCTGCTTCGCCAAAGACGATGACACGCTGCTTCAGGCCGCTGAGCGTTTGTGTAAATTATGAAAATAAAGGGGAACACAGATTGTACGGATGCTACGGATGAACACAGATTTATTTTTGGCTAAAAATCCGTGTTAATCCGTCTCATCCGTACAATCCGTGTTCCCCTTTTCTGTGTTCCCCTCAACAAAAAACATGACTCCCCGTATTCACCCCCTACCCGAAACCGATGCCCCGCCCGACCTGATAGCGGCCTGGGCCAAACATATTGCCGACTACCCCGGCTCACGCATTACGAACATGAAAGCCACGCTGAGCCATTCGCCACTGGCGTTTGACGTGTATATGCAATGGTATCCGCTGTACTATGAGGTGATAAAGATTGTGGGCGAACGAACGGCTTACCTGTTTGCCCATGCCATTTCGGAAGCCAGTAACTGCCCGCTCTGTACGCTGTTTTTCCGCAAGATTATCATCGAAAACGGCGAACGTCCCGAAGACCTGCACCTGAGTGAAGCCGAGCAACAACTGCTCGACTTTGGCAGCGAAATGGCCCGCAACCGGGGCGAAATTCCCGACGCGCACTACGAACCCGTCCGGCAGCGATACAACCCCGCCGAAGTCGTGGTGCTGGTGGCCTTCGCCGGACAGATGATTGCCACGAACGTATTTAACAATGCCCTGCACGTAGCCATTGACGGGTATCTGGCCCCGTATTACCCCGTAACGCAGTCATGACCAATCAATCAAAAAAGACAGCTTTTATTACCGGCGCAGCACATGGGCAGGGCCGGGAAGTGGCGTTGGCACTGGCCCGCGAAGGCTACAACATCGTTGCCTTCGACATTGCCAGAAACCTGACTTATCCGGCTTATGATTTCGGTTCCGAAAACGAACTCGATTCATTACAACGCGCCATTGAAACAGTTGGCGGCTCGTGCCTGACCGCGCAGGGCGACGTTCGTAACGACGACGATATTGCACGGGCCGTTGATGCCGCCATTACTCGTTTTGGGCGGATCGACGTGCTGTTCAACAACGCGGGCATCTGTGCGTATGGCCTGGCCCATGAACTGACCGAAGCCGAATGGGACGCCATGCTCGACATCAATCTGAAAGGGGCGTGGTTAGTGGCCCGGCGCGTCATTCCGGTGATGCAGCGGCAGCAGTCGGGCGTGATTCTCAACAATTCGAGTATTGCGGGGCTGCGCGGTATGAACCGGCTGAGCCATTATGCGGCCTCGAAATGGGGGTTAGTGGGCCTGACCAAATCGTGGGCTATCGAACTGGCTCCCTACAACATTCGGGTAAACTCTATTCACCCAACGGGCGTCAACACGCCCATGAACGACGGACTGGCCGCGCTGGAGGGCACCACCACGCAGGAAATAGCCGAACGCTCGGCGGGCAACCTGCTGCCTGTGCCGTGGGTTGAACCCGAGGACGTGGCCGGTATGGTGCTGTATTTGGTATCGGATGCGGCCCGTTACGTCACGGGTTCGCAGTTTGTGCTCGATGCCGGCTTGCTGACCCGGTGAGGGTAGAGATCTGTTGCCTTTCACCTTTAACGCCTAAACTTATATCTCCCCTCCTATGCGACCCTTCACTTATCTTCTCCTACTGCTTACTACACTCGCACAGGCGCAGAAAACGCCCATCTACCTCATTCCCCAACCCGTTGAAATTCAGGAAAAAACCGGCTCGTTTGTCCTGAACAAAACAACAGCCATTTCCTACGACCGCCCCGATGCCGAAGTAACGGCCAATCAACTCGCGCAGCGGCTGCGTCGGGCAACGGGGTTTGCACTGCCGGTTCGGTCGGTTAAAACGGCGTCGGCCAACAGCGTTTTGCTTCGGATTAATCCAACACCCAACGCAACGCTGGGTCGGGAAGGGTACGAACTATCTGTGTCGCCAACGGGCGTGGTACTATCAGCCAATCAACCGGCGGGGCTGTTCTACGGTACACAGACGCTGCTGCAACTGTTCCCGCCCGACGTCGACAACCAGACTATTGTAAAACGTGCCTGGGCCGTTCCGGCGGTGCGGGTCGTCGATTATCCGCGCTTCGGCTGGCGGGGCTTCATGCTCGACGTGAGCCGAAACTTCTTTACCAAACAGCAGGTCATGCGCTACATCGACAATCTGGCGCAACTGAAAATCAACACGTTCCATTGGCACCTGACCGACGATGAAGGCTGGCGAATCGAAATCAAATCGTTGCCCCGGCTTACGGAGGTGGGCGCATTCCGGGTGCCGCGCGTAGGAAAGTGGGGCGAACGCGAACCGCCCAAACCCGGCGAAGCAGCTACCGATGGCGGTTTTTATACCCAGGACGACATTCGCGAGGTGGTTCGCTACGCCCAGGAACGCCACATCACCATCGTACCCGAAATTGACGTGCCGGGCCACAGCATGGCGGCCATTGCTGCCTACCCCGAACTGTCGACAACGAAAGACCCCAACACCCGCGTAAATCCCGGTGCTACGTTTGCCGAATGGTTTCCGAACGGTACGTTCAAGATGAACATCGAAAACGCGCTGAACCCGTCGGACGAAAAAGTTTATGCGTTCTTAGACAAAGTATTCACGGAAGTAGCCGCCCTGTTTCCGGGGCAGTACATTCACGTTGGGGGCGACGAATGCTACAAAGGGTATTGGGAGAAAGACCCCGGCTGTCAGGCACTGATGAAGCAGGAAAATATGCAGCACGTCGAGCAGTTGCAGGGCTATTTTATGAAGCGCATGGAGCAGATTCTGAAAAGCAAAGGCAAAAAGCTGATTGGCTGGGACGAAATCCTCGAAGGTGGCATTGCGCCCGAAGCCACCGTAATGAGCTGGCGCGGTATCAAAGGCGGCATTGAAGCGGCCAAAATGGGCCACGACGTGGTGATGTCGCCCACCACCTTCGCCTACATCGACTACATGCAGGGCGACCCAACGCTCGAACCGCGCATTTACGCATCGCTGCTGCTGAAGACATGCTACGAGTTCGAACCCGTTCCCGAAGGCGTTGACCCACAGCGGATTCTGGGCGGGCAGGCCAATCTCTGGACCGAAAAAATACAGTCTGTACCCCATGCTGAATACATGAGTTTCCCACGTGTGTGGGCGTTATCGGAGGTGTATTGGTCGCCCAAAGCCCAGCGCAATTTTGCCGGGTTTGTGCCGCGCATGGAAACGCAGATGGCCCGCGCCGACCGCGCCGGTATCAACTACGCCCGTGCAGCCTACGACCCCGTCGTGACGCCCACCCTCACCGACAACAAACTGATGGTTTCGCTCGACGGCGGCATTCCGGGATTACAAATTTACTATACCCTGAACGACGGTATGCCGGGCCGCTACGACACGTTGTACAATCAGCCATTCGAGATACCCGAAGGCCCGCTCACCCTGCGCGTTATTACTTACCGCAACGGGCAACCCATCGGTCGGCAAATCACCGTCACGCGGGACGAGTTACTGAAGCGGGTGAAAAAGTGATTTAAACGCAGAGGGACAGAGGTGACGCAGAGTGCGCAGAGAAACTCCGTGTACTCTGCGTCACCTCTTGTCCCTCTGCGTTTAAATCACCCCTTTCTTCAAACTTCCAGCCGCTTTATTACCCAGTTCAACAATCATTGGCAGCAACTGCCCGAAGCGGTCGTCTTTGGTGTGGCCCTGCTTCCAGCGGGCATAAATCTGCTGGGCAATCACGGCGTTTTTGTACAGCCCGAACACATAATAAAACAGAATATTCGAGACGTCGCGGCCAGAGCGTTCGGCATAGCGGGCCACGACTTCGGCGCGGGTCAGGTTGCCGGGCAACCACGTCAGGTTAAAGTTCCGATGAGCGGGGTTGTCGCCCGCTTCCGACCAGTAGGCCAACGATGCACCGAGGTCCATGAGCGGGTCGCCCACGGTTGCCATCTCCCAGTCCAAGACACCGTTGATGAGTGGCATCGGCTCGCCCGTTTCGGGGTCAGCGGCCAGCACTACGTTATCGTATTTGTAATCATTGTGCAGAAAAGCGGGCGGCTGTTCAGGCGGGTAATTTTCAGACAGCCAGGCTCCTACGGCGTTCATGGACGGGATTTCGTCGGTTTCGGCAGCCCGGTAGCGTTTTATCCAGCCCTCAACCTGCCGTTGTACATACCCTTCAGGCTTTCCCAACTGCACCAGCCCCGTTGTGTTGATGTCAAGACCGTGAATCGTTACCAGATTATCGACTAATGCTTCAGCGAGTTGCCGCATCCGGTCGGGCGTGAGGTTGAGTTTGGGGGCCATGTGCGCCCGCAAAATCAGCCCCGACACGCGCTCCATCACGTAGAACGGCGCACCCAGCACGGCCACGTCTTCACAGAAAACAACCGGCCTCGGCACCCGGTCGTAGTGCCCGCGCAGCAGCGACAGCACCCGGAATTCGCGGCCCATGTCGTGCCCGCCTTTGATGTTCGCACCAAACGGCGGACTGCGCAAAACATACTCACCATCAGCCGTTTGCAACAAGTAAGTCAGGTTAGAAAAACCACCCGGAAACTGCTGTACGTTCAGCACCAACCCCATATCGGGCGCGTGTTCACGCAGGTAATTATTTAAAACGGCAATGTCAAGTTCTTCGCCAGGCCGAACCGGGCGGGGAGAATCGGGAGAAAGCATTTTTAGTGAAAAATTAAGACGGGGTCGCCCGTGCGATGAAAAGTGTAGAGTGGCATTGACTGCATTTTTCATTCTACATTTTTCACTTTTCATTAAGCGAAGCGTACTGCATCATCCGGCGAAGTTCCTGCAATTCGCGGGCTTTTTTCTTGATGTCGAGGCCGTATTTTTTCAGGATACTGGCCGCTAAGTTTTGCTTGTGCACCTCGTCGGCACCGTCCCAGATGCGGGCACCACGTTCGTGTCGGTACATGGCTGAGAGAATGGTATCGTCGGTTACGCCCAGCGCACCATGTACCTGAATGGCCCGGTCGAGGACGCGCAGAAAGGCGTTGGCAACGTAGAATTTGATACCCGACACCGCATCGCGGACATTGGCAACGCCCACCGTATCAATCATATAGGCCGTGTTCAGGACGTATAATCGGCAGGCGTCGATTTCGGCGCGGCTTTCGGCAATAAAATCCTGAATAAACTGCTTTTCGCCCAGCATCACGTCGTCTTCGATCTCGCGGGTAGCAGCCCGGCGGCACATCAGGTCGAGGGCGCGTTCGGCATTGCCAATCCAGCGCATACAGTGGTGAATGCGCCCCGGCCCCAGCCGCTCCTGCGCCAGCCGGAAGCCCATCCCTTCGCCCGCAATCACGTTCGAGACCGGCACCCGGCAGTTGGTATAAGTCACTTCGGCATGGCTGAACCAGTCGGAACCGGCTTCGCCAAAGACCGGAATGTTGCGTTCTATTTTGAAGCCCGGCGTATCGGTCGGCACTACAATCATGCTGGCGCGTTGGTGCATGGGCGCGTCGGGATTCGTCACCACCATTGCTACGGCAAACGCGGCCCCGTCTGCCGACGACGTAAACCATTTGCGCCCGTTTATCACATACTCATTGCCTTCGCGCACGGCGGTGGTTGCCATGCGGGTCGGGTTCGAGCCAGCGTAGTCGGGTTCGGTCATGGAGAAGCACGACCTGATTTCGCCCGCCATCAGCGGTTTCAGGTAACGTTCTTTCAGTTCGTCGGATGCGAAACGGTGCAGCAGTTCGGTATTGCCAATATCGGGAGCCTGACAACCGAATACGTAATGGCCGAAAAACGGCGCGTGGGCCAACTGTTCGCTGATTTGCCCAAACTCGGTGAGCGTCAGACCATAACCCCCATCGGCTTCAGACAAGTGCAGCCCCCACAGCCCGGCGGCTTTTACCATCTGCCGTTTCTGCTCCAGCACAGGCAGCATGGTTTTTACGTCATGGTGCGAAAAATCGGCTTCGAGGGGTATTAGTTCGTTGTGAACGAAGTCGCGCACCTGCTTTAGCAAAGGCCGGACGCGTTCGGTTGTGAAAATCGTTTCCATAGCCGAAAATTAGTATTTTTTTCGTAAGGAGTATTGTTTATAATAGTTATTCGCGAAAAAAGTTGCCCGTAAGTGCTACTTTTATTATCTTTATAATCATGAGCGACCCACCAAAGCATCGTACAGTTATAATCTACAAAGAATATTTCCAGGATTTTTTTATCCAACAACGCGACAAAGTGAAAGATAAAATAATCTGGACGTTAACACTGATTGAGGAACTTCCCAAGATACCCGAAACCTACCTGAAGCATATTGAGAATACCGATGGCCTGTATGAAATTCGGGTGCAGCAAGGCAGCGATATATTTAGAATATTCAGCTTTTTCGATGAGGGCCAATTAGTTGTACTGACCAATGGTTTTCAGAAAAAGACCCAGAAAACCCCGAAAAGTGAAATAACCAAAGCACTCAAAATCAAGAGCGAGTATGAAGACGAAAAAAAATACGGCAATGACGCTTAGTGAATTTAAGCGTAAGCATTATGGTGAGCGAGGAACGCCTAAACGAGACGAATTAGAGATTGGCTATGACAATTTTAAAATTGGCGTGATGGTTCAGGAAGCTCGGTTAGAGAAGGGGCTAACGCAGGCTGAACTTGCCGAAAAAGTAGGCACAACAAAGTCATACATCTCCAAAATCGAGAACAACGTGAAAGAAGTGCGCATTTCAACACTTCAAAAAATTGTAGAACTTGGTTTGGGAGGGCAACTACGGGTTATAATTGATCTGAGATAAGTCAGGAAACACGAATGAACCGCTGACCATTTTGAGCGACAAACTTGACATTGACCTGCCGTTAGTGCGGCACCTGATTGACACGCAATTCCCGCAGTGGACCGATCTGTGCATAAAACCTGTAGCGTTGTCGGGCTGGGACAACCGAACGTTTCACCTCGGCGACGCGCTCTCGGTGCGGTTGCCCAGCGCGGAAGGCTACACGCCACAAGCCGCCAAAGAGCAGTATTGGTTGCCCCGACTGGCTCCGCAGTTGCCGCTGCCCGTACCGCAGTTGGTGGCAGCCGGGCAACCCGACAGCCGATTCCCATACCAATGGGGCATCTATCGCTGGCTCAACGGCGAACCCGCCCATGCCGGACCAATCGACAGTATGGACGAGTTCGCCCGGACGCTGGCGCACTTTCTGCGAACGTTGCAGCAACTCGACACCACCAACGGCCCATTGGCGGGTCAGCATTCTTTCTTTCGCGGGGCACCACTGAGCGTGTATGACAGCGATACACAAACAGCTCTTGAAGCCCTTGAAAGCGAAATAGACACTAACTTGATGCGCAACATCTGGGCCGAAGCCCTGTCGTCAGACTGGCAACAGCCGCCCGTCTGGTTTCACGGCGACGTAGCATCGGGCAATCTATTAGTGAACAACGGGAAACTCTCGGCGGTGATCGATTTTGGCTGTTGCGGCATCGGCGACCCCGCCTGCGATCTGGCTATCGCCTGGACGTTTCTGCCCGCCCCCAGCCGACGCCTGTTTCGCACCGAACTCAGCCCCGACGATGCTACCTGGGCACGCGGACGTGGCTGGGCGTTGTGGAAAGCCCTCATCACCCTGCGGGAGCATCTGCAAACGGGCAATGCAGCAAAAATCAGCGAAGCCCGGCATACGCTCGAGGCTATAATAGGGGAATTTCTTGTTCCGTAGTTCCGTAAGAGGGCGAATCAATTCGCCCTCTTACGGAACATTACGGCCCTGTAGCCCGCCCGTATGCACGGCAACGACGGTAGCGTTATCGGGAAAATAACCTTGCCGGGCGAGGTCGTAAATAGCATAAAACAATTTGCCGGTATAGACCTGTTCGAGCAGGACGCCCGTTCGCTGTTCAAACGCCCGGATGAAATTCAGCAGTTCGGGCGTGGTTTTGGCGTAACCACCAAAGTGATAGTCAGTGAGCAGGTGCAGACAATCTTCTGGGTATTCGTTCAGATTTAAGCAAACAGCCGGGAAACTGTTTATGCCTTTCAGCACCACAACGCCCAGAACCTGCGTGGCTGGCGTGGCCGATTGCGCGATGCCCGCTACGGTCCCGCCCGTGCCTACGGCACAGCCTACGTAGTCGGGTGCTTGACCTAATTGCTGCGTGATTTCGGGCAGAATTTCGGCGGTGCCGCGCCGGGCGAGGTCGTTGGTGCCACCTTCGGGCAACACATAGCACGGGCCGAACTGCCTGAGCAAATCGGCCACAAATTCCGGTTCATCTTTACGGCGATAGTCGGTGCGGCTGACGAAATGGAGCCGCATCCCCGCCGATTCACAAAACGCGAGTGTTGCGTTGCGCGGCAGATACGCTAACTCATCACCGCGCACGATGCCAATTGCCTGAAAACCAAATACCTGCCCGGCTGCGGCTGTGGCGTAGAGGTGGTTGGAAAATGCCCCTCCGAAGGTCAGCAATGTAGAAAAATCCTGCTCGCGGGCGGCTATGAGGTTGTATTTTAGTTTCCGCCATTTGTTGCCCGATACTAATGGATGCAGCAGATCGTCGCGTTTCAGAAACAGCCGGATTGGTACAGGTTCGGGAAACGGGTCGGGCAGATAGTGCAGGGGCGAATCGGCAACAGTGTGCAGAATATCAGGCATGGGGCTGTATCTTCGTGGAGGGAAATAGTTATTACACAGCGATTCACAGAGAAAATAGAGACGCACTGAGGTCTCTGGGTATCTCTGTGTAACAAAGAAAAATGCAAAACGAGATTACCGACGACGAAGACGAGTTATACGAACACCACCGAATTGTGGTCGATAAAGGGCAAAGCCTGCTACGCATCGACCGGTTTCTGATGGACCGGCTGCAAAACGCTACCCGCACCAAAATTCAGGCCGCCATCGACGTCGAATCGGTGCGCGTGAACGGCAATGTTACCAAAGCAAGTTACAAAATTAAGCCGCTCGACGTTATCACGGTATCGTTGCCGCACCCGCCCCGCGATACCGACATCAAGCCCGAGGCAATTCCGCTCAACATCGTTTTTGAGGACACCGATTTGCTCGTATTGAACAAACCGGCTGGCATGGTGGTACACCCCGCCCACGGCAACTGGGACGGCACACTCGCCAACGCACTTGTCTATCATTTTCAGAACCTGCCGACCACCCAAAACGGCGTGGCCCGGCCCGGTTTGGTGCATCGCATCGACAAAGACACGTCGGGGCTGATGGTGATTGCCAAAACCGAATACGCCATGACGCACCTGGCCCGGCAATTTTTCGACCACAGCATCGAACGCACCTACCAGGCACTTGTGTGGGGACTACCCGAACCCGCCAACGGCACCATCACGGGCTACATTGGCCGCTCGGTAAAAGACCGCAAAGTGCAGACCATTTACGACGACGAGACGAAAGGGAAATGGTCGGTAACGCACTACAAAACGCTGGAGCCGCTACGTTACGTATCGCTGATGCAGTGCAATCTCGAAACGGGCCGGACGCATCAGATACGGGCGCATTTTCGGCATATCGGCCACCCGCTCTTCAACGACGCCATGTATGGGGGCGACCGCATTCAGCGCGGTATGCCCGTTGGCAGCTACAAAGCGTTCGTAGAAAATGCCTTCAAACTGCTTCCCCGGCAAGCCCTCCATGCTAAATCGCTGGGTTTCGAGCATCCTCGCACCAAACAATGGCTTCAGTTCGATTCGCCCCTCCCCGACGACTTCCAGGCCGCGCTGGAGAAATGGCGGAAAATAGTGATGAGTGATGAGTGATGAGTGATGAGTGATGAGTGATGAGTGATGAGTTTTAAAAATAATTTTACTTTTTTCAAAATGCACAAATTATCGAAACAGCCGAGTGCTTTACAGGAGAAAACGCTGAATCTGGCGGTCAGAATTGTCAATCTTAGTCGATATTTGGCGCAGGATAAGAATGAGTATATTATCAGTAAACAGATACTGCGTTGTGGTACAAATCCAGGAGCGATGGTTCGGGAAGCCGCCAATGCTGAAACCGGCGTTGATTTTATTCACAAATTAGGCATAGCTCAGAAAGAAGCTGGCGAAACGCTTTATTGGCTCGAACTGTTACACAAAACCAATTTTTTGACTGCAAGCGAATACACTTCTATAGCTGTAGACACTGAAGAAATAATGAAAATGCTAAGAAGTTCAATTTTGACGAAAAAGAAAAATTTGGCAACAAAAGCCGTCTCAGCCATATCACTAATTGCTATTCTCGTTTATTTTGCTTTTTAACTCATCACTCATCACTCATCACTCATCACTCATCACTCATCACTCAAAAGATGATTTCCATACGCCCCGGAACCCGCACCGACATTCCGCAAGCTTTCGATTTAGTTACTGAACTGGCCGTTTATGAACTTGCCGCCGATCAGGTTTCCAATACCGCCGAACAAATGGCCGAAGACGGCTTCGGGCCAAACCCGCTTTTTGGAATGCTCGTAGCCGAAGACTCTGAAAGTCAGAAAATTGTGGGCATGGCTCTGTATTATTTTCGCTACTCGACCTGGAAAGGCAAGCGGCTCTATCTCGAAGATATTATCGTGACCGAAGCGTTTCGGGGCTACGGCATCGGTAAATTGCTCTTGGACGCCACCATCGAAATGGCCCACGAAACCAAATGCACGGGCATGATGTGGCAGGTTTTAGACTGGAATCAGCCCGCCATCGGTTTCTACCAGCAATTCGGCACCCGCTTTGACAACGGCTGGACCAACTGTCATTTAGATTTTTAACCCGGCTGAAAACCCTATCTTTGCGCTTCCGAATAGTGATTGAGCATGACGGATCGTCAACGTAAAGCCCTCCGTATTACCGGCTGGGTATTTTTAAGCCTATTTCTGATAGGACTGGTGGGTGCTGGTATTGCCTACTCCAAACGCGAAAACCTGTTGCGCGTAGCACTCGACCGGGCCATTCGTAAAGCCAAACGTGATTATAATCTCGACGTAACCATCGCGTCGGCCCAGTTCACCGGGTTAAGCTCCGTAGCGTTTACCGGCATTTCGGTGGTGCCGCAGAATCGCGACAGTCTGGCCCGTATCGACCGGATAGAGGTGGGCGTTCGGCTGTGGCCGAT
Organism: Spirosoma montaniterrae; assembly: GCF_001988955.1. Lineage (NCBI taxonomy): Bacteria > Pseudomonadati > Bacteroidota > Cytophagia > Cytophagales > Cytophagaceae > Spirosoma > Spirosoma montaniterrae. The sequence continues at coordinate 2,008,252 of NZ_CP014263.1, forward strand.
GCTGGCAGGCAAAGTAAGTTTGTCGGCCATGACGCTCGAAAACGGGCTTATTCAGGTGGTGAAGCGCGATTCGTTGACGAACATCGATTTCCTGATTCGCCGGAAAAAGCGCGACTCGACCGAAACACAAACCACCCGCCGGACAGACCTCTCGGACGTTGCCGAAAATCTCATCGACAACATTCTATCGAAAGTGCCTGACGATCTGAGCATCCGAAATTTAGAATTTAGGGGCATCTCAGACACAACTACGGTTAGTCTGCTGACTGAATCGGCGGTTATCGATGATGAAGAGGTAAACTCAACCATTCGGGTCAACGGTAATTTTGCAACCTGGCACATCACCGGCACCGCCGACCCCGCCGACCGCGAGTATGACCTGGCCCTGTTTGCCGAAGGGCAGAATGGTCAGCCGCGCCCGCTCGAACTGCCGTATATTCAGCAACGGTACAAATTGAAACTACAGGTCGATACGCTCCGGGCAAAGTTAGACGACGTTGACCGCGACGGAAGTGAGTTTCGGATGGAAGGAGCCGGGTCGGTACGAAACCTGCGTATCAACCACCCCGCCGTGGCCCGCACCGACGTGTTGGTGCCGTCGGCGTCGATGGAAGCCAATGTATTTGTGGGCGAAAATTACGTGGGCGTCGATAGTTCGTCGGTGCTGCGGTTAGGTGAAGTCAGTGCGCGGCCTTTCGTAAAATATACGCTCTCGCCAACCAAAGCCTATGAACTGCAAGTGCATACCGACCCGATGGACGCGCAGGCGGTGTTCAACTCATTTCCGCAGGGCCTTTTCGAGTCGCTCGAAGGCATGCAGGTTACAGGCAAACTCAAATACGATCTGGCGTTTCAATTAGATACCGAACTACCCGATTCCGTCAGATTCAATTCTGCTTTAACGCAGGATGGTTTTCGGATTCTGAAAATGGGCCGGACCGATTTTGCAGCTATCAACCGCCCGTTTGTTTACACGCCCTACGAAAAAGGGCAACCCGTTCGCCCGATTATCGTTGGCCCCGAAAACCCTGATTTTACGCCTTTAGACCAGATTGCCCCTGATCTGCGTAATGCGCTGCTGACGTCGGAAGATTACACGTTTTTTACGCACAAGGGCTTCAACGAGAAAGCGTTTCGGGTGTCGATAGCAACTAATTTCAAGGAAAAGTCATTCAAGCGTGGTGCCAGTACGGTGTCGATGCAGTTGGTAAAAAACGCCTTCCTGAACCGAAATAAAACGCTCTCGCGCAAAGTCGAAGAAATTTTGATTGTGTGGCTGATTGAAAACGAGCGGCTGATTCCGAAAGAGCGGATGTATGAGGTCTATCTCAACATCATTGAATGGGGTCGCAACATCTACGGCATCGGCGAAGCAGCCCGCTATTATTTCGACAAAACACCTGCCGAACTGAACCTCGGCGAAAGCATTTTTCTGGCTTTTGTGGTACCGCGCCCTAAACGCGCCCTCGACTGGTTTTTGCCCGATGGCTCGTTGCAGGTTCGTAACGTGCGCGGCTATTTTAGAATTATTGGTCGGCTGATGGCTAAACGCGGCCTGACCGCCCCTGATTCGGGTGCTTACGGCTTCTACGACGTGCGCCTACGCCCAGCCCTGCGCCGTCAAATTGCTCCTGTCGATAGCCTATACCCATCTGATAGTCTGCTGCTCGACGGTATGGAGGGTGATATTGACGATGGCGAAGACGGCGTTGGTGGTTTCCTACGTCGACTATTCAAAGGCAAGGACGATGATAACCGGCGCGAAACCGAACCAACCACGGTTCAACCCGAACGCCCGGAGCCAGTACCCGGCGAAGTCACCCCGACCGACACAGTCAAAACCCGCAAACAACTCCGGCAGGAACGGCGCGAACGCAAACGACGCGAACGCGAAGAACAGCGATTGCAGGAAGAAGGGACGTTGAATTGAAAGTGAAAAATTAAAAGTGAAAAATGCCTGCTGGTGAGCAACATTTTTCACTTTAATTTTTCACTGTACATTATCAAGTAAATCAGGTCGTCTGGCCTTCGTTCTGGCTAACGCTTGTTCGTGCCGCCACTCGTCAATTTTGGCTTCGTGACCGCTTAGAAGGATGTCGGGAATGCGATGGCCTTCCCATTCTGCCGGGCGGGTGTACACGGGTGGAGCCAGCAGGTTGTCCTGAAACGAGTCAGTCAGAGCCGATGTTTCGTCGTTCAGGACGCCGGGCAGCAGCCGTATAATGGCGTCGGCCAGTACGCAGGCTGCCAGTTCGCCCCCGCTCAGCACGTAATCGCCGATGCTGATTTCTTTGGTAACGAACAGCTCCCGCACCCGTTCATCAACGCCTTTATAGTGGCCGCACAGGATAATCAGGTTCTGCCGCAGTGACAGCGCATTGGCCGTTTGCTGATTCAGCCGTTCGCCGTCGGGCGTCATGTAAATCACCTCGTCGTAGGTGCGTTCGGCCTGCAACATACGAATGCAGCGGGCAATGGGTTCAATCTGCATCACCATCCCCGCGCCACCGCCAAACGCATAATCATCGACGCGCCGGTGTTTGTCGGCGGTGTAATCGCGCAGGTCATGAACAACCACTTCGACGTAGCCGCCCGTTTGCGCCCGTTGCAGAATCGAGTGCGCAAAAAAGCTATCTAACAACCGCGGCAGGCAGGTGATAATATCAATCCGCATCGGTTTCGTCTTTGTCGCCGTCAACATCGGGGGCATCCTTACTGTCTTCCATGTAGATTTCGAGCAACCCATCGGGCAGAGCCACATTCAGTTTCTGGTTGGCCCGGTCAACAGTGCGAACGATGTCGCTATTGATTGGAATCAGCACTTCGCGCCCCTGATAATCCATCGCAATCAGGTCCTGTGCGTTCATGGCATACACGCCCCGCACGATGCCCAACGCGCCCGCTTCGGCATCAACTATTTGATAGCCAACGATTTCGTGAAAGTAAAACCGGGTTTCGTCAGTGATCGGTTCGAGTTCGTCTAAGGGCAGATAAGCCGCACAATTGATGAGCCGCTCGGCCTGCTCAAGGGTATCGACGTCTTCAAAGGCCACAATGGCACGGCTGCCTTTCACAATGGCAATCGACTCGATGAAATACGGCACCAACTGCCCTTTTACTTCCAGCAGAACCGTCTCTAAATCAGCATATTCGTTGGGCTGGTCAACGTCTAAGTATAAGACCAGTTCACCACTCACGCCATGCGTTTTGGTGATGTGCCCCAGTTGATAGCAATCGTCTTTTGTCATATACAAAATGAGCCTGCTCAGGGTTGAACAGGCTCAGGAATAACCATGTTTGGCGAAAAACTATTCCGCTGCGGGCGTTTCTTCCGTAGCGGCTGCAACATCCGTTGCGGGCGTTTCTTCGGCAACAGCTTCTTCGGCTGCAGGAGCCTCAGCAACTGGCTCTTCTACGCGGTTTTTCTTGGCAATTGCTTCGGCGCGGGCTTCGTTCACCTTACGCTCAGCTTCCAGACGAGCGGCACGAGCCTGCTCTTTGGTTTGCGTTTTGGTGTCGGCAGCGGTGGCTCTACGACCTGCTTTTTCTTCTACCCAGGTATTGAATTTTTCATCAGCCTGTTCCTGCGAGATGGCCCCTTTATTGACGCCCACTTGCAGGTGTTTTTTAAACATGATGCCTTCGTGCGACAATACCGAGCGGGCGGTATCGGTCGGTTGGGCACCTACCATCAGCCAGTAGAGCGCACGCTCCGGCTTCAGGACGACCGTTGACGGGTCGGTGTTGGGGTTGTACGTACCGATTTTTTCGATAAACCGGCCATCGCGGGGCGACGTCGATTCAGCGATTACGATGTCGTACATCGCCATTTTTTTGCGTCCACGACGCGCTAAACGAATTTTAACAGCCATTTGTGCTTGTTGGTTTTGATGGGAGGACGAACCCCCCGCGTAAAACGTGGCCGCAAAGGTACGAAAAAAGTTGGAGGTTCAACGTTTTCTGCCCGAAGTTGTTTTGAACTAAGTAAATAAGCTGATACGCTTTGCTTTGATTGACGCATTAGCGTTACACACAACGATATGAAAACGATTCAATTCTGGGCAGCCGGATTGCTTTTAATCATGGCAGTCAGCGACTGTAAAAAAACGGTTGTTGATAATGAGGAATTAACTTGCCAGCCACCCGCAAATCTCATTGCCCAGTCTCCCTGCGAAAGCAATTACCCCGGCGCATTGCTGATTGCGTCAGGCCACCAACCGGCTACTGGCGTACAATTTGAGTATCAAATCTTTGTGCAGAAAGACACGCTGTCGAACGATGTCTCGCCGGGCCGCACCACCTACGGCAATGCGTCGAACGAGCGCATTATCATTCCCGAAAGTGCGCTGAAAGATGCCCCCAAGTTTATCGTTGGTGTATTGCTCAATTGCCCATTCATTCCCAAGCAGCAGAGCGGACCAGTCTATTTTGCGTTCGTCAGACGACCGTCCACCACTTCGTGTTACGTTTGGGCACGGCAAAAACTATGAGACCTCTCACAGTACTGTCGCCTTCCGGTCTGTTACAATTTTTGCGGTATCCACCTGTAGCAATTTTCGTAATCGTCTGCTCGCGCCGGACGCTTGATAAACGCGAATGCAGAAGTTGCCAGCGGGATACCATTACACGTCATTGTTAGCTTCACAAAAAATTTAGGTGCAGTTCGCAATACCGAATCGAGAACGAATGTCCGCTCGCGATTGGCTGATACCGTACCCCATTTATTTCTTTTTATAGAAACATCGGCAGACAATGTATCAGATTGTGGATATAGCTGAAACACGAACTGCGAATTCGGGGCGTCCGTGAAACCAGAAGCAACCAGTAACGTTGTTCCAATGCCGCTTTCGCACGGGCCGAGGGCAGTCAGTGCAGTTGGCGGCTGGCAGGTCGCCGTAGCGTTGTCATCTGGTTTTTGACAAGCATTTAACACCAGTAGCAACAGCACGTAGCTGCTGAGCAGTCGTAGCTTCATAGCGAGTTGAGCCGTAAAACAGGCAAAGATTATAGTATTGTAGATCTACCGAGAGCATATAAAATGGCTGACGCGAGAGAGACGCAACCCTTTGCGTCTCCCCTGCGTCAGCCATCAACCCGTTGCGTCTCTCGCGCGTCAGCCATCAATCCTTTGCGTATCCCTTGCGTCAGCCATACGACAAGGCTATTTTGTATTCTGTCCCGAACGTGTTCTGTAATCCATCGGTTAATTGAGACACGCACCCGGCGCAACCGGGTCACCATCAGGAAATAAGCCTTTTCGTTTCCTTTTTACCTGGAATTATCGTGAATATTTGTCAGCGTAAAGTCGGGATAAACCATCTCAGATTCGCCGTTTTTTATCAAATTTACAGAAGCTAATCCGCTACAGATATGAGAGGCATTCATTATTTAACCGATGACAACGGGCAACGGACGGCAGTAGTCATTGATATTCAGACTTACGGTGAAGCACTGGAAGATTTTCTCGACGGTCTGGAAGCCGAAGCCCGCAAAGCCGAACCAAAAGAAGATTTCAACGAAGCCGTGGAGCGGATAGTAGCCGAAAAGCAGAATGGCTGAGTATCGTATTATCATTTCACAGTCGGCAAGCAAAGAACTTTCAAAGCTACCCGTTGTCATAATCCGGCGAATACAGACATCCGTAAATGCCTTAGCTTCAGACCCACGTCCGACTAATTGCAAAAAGCTAAAAGGCCACACAGATTTATACAGCATTCGTGTGGGCGATTACCGGGTTGTCTACTGAGTTGAAGATCAGGAGTTAATCATTGAGGTTGTCAAAATTGGCAACCGTAAAGACGTATATAGTTGATGCAATTCTCACACCTCCACTGCCATACCCAATACTCGCTGCTCGACGGGCAGGCCGATATTAAGAAGCTGATTAAAAAGGCCAAAGCCGACAACATGCCCGCCGTTGCCATCACCGACCACGGCAATATGTTCGGCGTATTCGAGTTTGTGGCCGAAGCCAGCAAACAGGGAATCAAGCCCATTGTCGGTTGTGAGTTCTACGTCGTGGACGACCATACCCGCAAGCAGTTCACCAAAGAACAGAAAGATATTCGCTACCACCAGTTGTTGCTGGCAAAGAATCCGCAGGGCTACAAAAACCTGGCAAAACTCTGTTCGCTGGGTTACATGGAAGGGCTGTATGGAAAGTACCCCCGCGTCACGAAAGCCCTTATCGACCAGTACAAAGAGGGGCTGATTGCCACGACCTGCTGCATCGGAGCCATTGTGCCGAAAACGATTCTCAAAAAAGGCGAAGAAGCGGGCGAAGCCGAGTTCAAATGGTGGCTCGACCGGTTCGGCGAGGATTATTACGTGGAACTGCAACGCCACGAAATCCCCGATCAGATCAAGGCCAACGAGGTGCTGGTGAAGTTTGCCCGGAAGTACAACGTCAAAATAATTGCGTCGAACGATTCGCACTACGTTGACCGCGACGACTGGGTGGCGCACGATATTCTGCTATGCGTTAACACGGGTGAAAAGCAAAGTACCCCGTCGATGAAGGAGTTCAGCGACGACGAGGCCATGCCCAAAAATACGCGGTTCGCGTTCTTCTCCGATCAGTTCTATTTCAAGAACACGCAGGAGATGAGTACGCTGTTTCACGACATGCCCGAAGCTATCGACAACACCAACGAGATTGTCGATAAGGTAGAAACGCTGAAGCTGAAACGCGATATTCTGCTGCCCAACTTCCCCATTCCGCAGGCGTTTCAGGTACACGACGACAACGTGTTGAACCAGTGGGAATACCTCAAACACCTGACCTACGAAGGTGCCCGCAAACGCTATGGCGAAATTGAAAGCCATGTGCAGGAACGGCTTGATTTTGAATTGTTTACCATCAAAACGATGGGCTTCGCGGGCTACTTTCTTATCGTGGCCGACTTTATCCAGGCCGGGCGCGACCTCGGCGTGATGGTGGGGCCGGGGCGTGGTTCGGCGGCAGGCTCAGCGGTGGCGTATTGCATCGGCATTACCAACATCGACCCCATCAAGTACGACTTGCTGTTCGAGCGGTTTTTGAACCCCGACCGGAAGTCGATGCCCGATATCGATACGGATTTTGACGACGAAGGCCGTCAGAAAGTGATTGATTATGTGGTCGATAAATACGGCAAGCAGCAGGTAGCGGCCATTGTTACGTATGGTACGATGGCGGCCAAGTCGGCCATTAAAGACGTGTCGCGGGTGATGGATTTGCCGCTCAACGATGCCAACGCGCTCGCCAAGCTCGTTCCCGACAAGCCGACCTACAACATGACCCTCAAGCGCATTTTTGAGGACCCCATCGACGGGCCGGGCGGGCTGGCTAACCTCATTCAACCCGAGGAGGTGGAGAACGTAAAGCGGATGCGGGCACTCGAAGCGGGCGATCAGAGCGTGGGGCGTACCATGAAGCTCATCGACACCGCAAAGGTGCAGAACGTGCTGCAACAGGCGCGTCGGCTCGAAGGTACGGTGCGTAACACGGGCGTTCATGCCGCCGGGATTATTATTGCCCCCGACGATCTGAGCAACATCGTACCGGTATCGACCTCGAAAGATACCAACCTGATTATCACGCAGTATGAGGGCAAAGTAATTGAAGATGCGGGCGTTATCAAGATGGATTTTCTGGGGCTGCGTAACCTCACCATCATCAAAGAATGCCTGCGGCTCATCAAGCAAAATCACGACATTGAGATCGACATCGACGGTATTCCGCTCGATGATTCAAAAGCCTACGAACTGTTTCAGCGGGGCGAAACGAACGCCATTTTCCAGTTCGAATCCGACGGCATGAAAAAGCACATGAAGGACCTCAAGCCCGACCGCTTCGAGGACCTCATTGCCATGAACGCCCTCTACCGACCCGGCCCAATCGCCTACATTCCGAACTACATCAACCGCAAACATGGCCGCGAAGAAGTCAAATACGACCTGCCCGAAATGGAAGAGTATCTGGCTGATACCTACGGCATTACGGTCTATCAGGAGCAGTTGATGCTGCTGTCGCAGAAGCTCGGCAACTTCACCAAAGGGGATGCCGACGTGCTGCGGAAAGCAATGGGGAAAAAGCAGAAAGACGTGCTCGACAAAATGAAGGGCAAGTTCATGGACGGCTGCGCAGCCAACGGCCTGAACCTGAAAATCTGCGAAAAAGTCTGGACCGACTGGGAAGCCTTCGCCAGCTACGCCTTCAACAAAAGCCACTCGACCTGCTACGCCTTCGTAGCTTACCAAACCGCCTGGCTCAAAGCGCATTACACGTCGGAGTACATGGCCGCCGTATTGACAAGCTGCCTCGGTAACATCGAAAAAATTACGTTCTTCCTGGAAGAATGTAAGAACCTCGGCCTGCCCGTTCTGGGGCCGGACGTGAACGAATCGGAGCGCGTATTCGGCGTAAATAAAAAAGGTGAAATCCGGTTTGGGCTGGGCGGTATCAAAGGAGCGGGCGATGCGGCTGTAGAAGCCATTATCGAGGAGCGCAAAGCGGGTGGCCCTTATCAGGATATTTTTGACTTCGCCATCCGGGTTAATTTACGGACGGTAAACAAAAAAACGTGGGAATCGCTGGCCTACGCCGGTGCGTTCGATTCTATTGACGAGTACCACCGGGCGCAGTATTTCGACGTGCCACCGACCGAGAACAGCCCGTTTCTGGAGAAAATCATCCGCTACGCCAACAATTACCATACTGAGAAGGCAGCCGCGCAACAATCGCTGTTTGGCGGGGCTGGTGGCGATCCCATGATTCCGCGCCCCAAAGCCCCGACCGTGCCGGAATGGAATCAGATCGAGAAGTTGAAGTACGAGAAAGAAGTGGTTGGTTTCTACATCACCGGCCACCCGCTCGATGAGTTCCGGCTTGAAATGGATGCATTCTGCAACTGTGCGTTGAACAAGGTACTGGAAAGCAAACAGCCTGAAATCAAGATTGGGGGTATTGTGTCGTCGGCAGAGCAGCGGGTATCGAAAAACGGGAATCCGTGGATGAAATTTGTGCTGGAAGACTACGAAGGGTCAATGGAAATTGCTCTCTTCGGCGATGATTACGTGCGGATGGGGCAGTACGTTGAAACGGGTCGGTTTTTGCACATTACGGGCAAAACGCAAAACAAATGGAGTTCCGACCAACTGGAATTCAAAGCCTCGTCGATCCGGCTGCTGAACGAGATGCGGGAGAAAATGTGCAAGGAAATCCGCGTATCGCTCACCCTCGACGCCCTGAACGCGCAGTTGGTGGCCCGGCTCAACGAGTTGGTCAGCGCACACCCCGGTCAGTGTACACTCTCGCTGAACGTGGTGGATCCTCAGGAAAATATTCAGGTTAGTTTGCAGTCACGAACGCTGAAGGTATCTCCGGGAAACACCTTCCTGCGGGCGTTGGAAGCGATGGAGGGCGTAACGTGTAAGGTGGCGTAGCGATTATCTGCGTAAATCCGTAGCATCCGCTTAATCCGTGTTCCATCATTACACCAACTCCTGCCACGAAATTAGGCCAATTGCCACTACCGCCAACGCCAGGCCGATTTTGTTGGCGGTTGACAGCTTTTCCTGAAAAAACAGTGCGGCTACCAGCGCGGCCAGTAAAATGACGCCGATGTTGTAAATGGGATAGACAAACGCGCCGTTGCCGCCGTAGGCCGACAGAGCCAGCAGCAGGGTATAGAAGCTTAGAAAGTTCGGAATGCCCAGCGTTACAGCCGCCACCAGACTTTTGGCCTGAAACGTCTCCTGCCCACGCACGAGCCGGATCGCCAGCATGAGCAGGCCCGTTACGATGGCCCCCAGCACCATCGTCAGCGTCACCTGAATGGTTTTGTCTGCCGACGGAATATAGCGCAGGTTCATGTAATTAATCATGGCGTTGGTGGCCCCGTAGAGCACAAACACCGCCACCGGCAACAGCACGTCGGCCCCCGCCCTTACGCCTTTATCCCCCACCCCCTGCTCCTTTTTATATGTACTCAAGCCTACGGCCACCACCGCCAGTACTAATCCGGCGTAGTTGAGCGCGTCGAACGGGCGACCCGCCGAACCGAATACAAACAGGCTGAAACTGACTGGAATAACAAGCGACAGATTATTAGCCAGCGACGTAGCCGTGATGCCTATGCGCTGCGTACTGGCTCCAGATAGCAGAAACGTTACTATAAACCCAACGCCCAGCCCCAACGCCAGCCACGTCCACGTAGCGGAGAAGTCAATACTGAACGATTGACCGGCAGGAAGCAGCGCGTAGCCCGTCAGGAAACAGACTAAATAGTTGACAACAATGGCCTGAAAGGTGTTGACGCCAAAGCGCGGAAATAGCCTGAAATTCAATAGCAACGCAACCGACAACAGAATACTGAGCACCAGAAAGAGCATAAGCGCAGGGTGGAAGGGATAATTTTCGGGCGAAGTTAACAGCCCAATAGCGTTGTTAGGCTTATCTTTCGAGCGATATTCGCAAAAAAGACAACCTGCGTTATGAGTCGAAAATTATGCCTGTGGATAGGTTTGGCCGTTCTGGGTAATGTTTCAGTCAACGGACAAAGTAAGTTAGGCAAGTTGTCCGTAGCGGCTACACTGTCGCCCACCTATCGGCATATTGCTTATCGACCACAATACCTGTTTCCTGAAAGCGACGGCCAGATTGTTGAACCCGTTTTTGTGGTCGGTAATCGCTGGACGCCCGGTTTCACTACGGGCCTGACCGCCCATTACGAGTATGCGCCCGGCTGGTCGGTAGTATCGGGAGCCTGGTTTCAGCAAACAACACTGCGACAAACCCGCCCCGGTAACGACGGTACTACCCGGATACAGAATCGGATAATTCGGATTCCGGTAGTGTTAAATTTTCAGTCGTCGCAAAAGCAGCTATCACCCTATTTTTCGCTTGGTTTCTTTGCCGATTGGCCCTTGATGGGCCGGAACATCGTTACCCGAACCGACCAGCCTACGCAGCGGCTCCGGCTTCAGAGCGACAAAGGCCCGTATTTTCACGTTATGGCTGGTGCCGGAGCCATCTATCGTATCAACAAACAATATAGCGTTGTCGTACAGCCGCAATACGCCTATGACCTGGGGCGGTTTGGCGGCTACCGAACGCATAATCCGGCGTTTGGCCTAACGCTGCTGACACAGGTTTTGTACACGTTCTGACCGCATACCGACAATGGCAACACCCTTCAACAAATGGTTTCGCTTGGTGGGAACGCCGTTGCTGGGGCTGCTGCTGTACCTGACCGTCTATTATATCGACCCCCGTTCGTTTGAGCAGGATGCCCATTATCACGGCGACGACGCCTGGCAAACCTATTGCCTCGACATCGTGGCCGCGCTGTTCGGTGCCTTTCTACTGTCGGAAACCAGTTTCTGGATTATCGAAGAACTCAATCGGCTTATCTCGTGGGAAAACCACCCCGCATGGCGTGCGCTGGTTCAGCTCGTAACGCTGACCGTTGCCAGCATTGTCCTGATCTGGCTGTTGGTGTTGGGCATTACCTGGCTCGAAGACCCGGCCTATCAATACACCGAAACCGATCTGCTCAGTATCCGGCAAACGATTGTATTCGGTAGCCTGATGGCCCTGTTTATCAATGCAATTCATACGGGAGAGTACTTTTTTGGCCGATGGCGAACAACCACGCTCGAAGCCGAACGACTCCGGCGCGAATCGGCAGAAGCTCAGTTGCAAGCCCTGCGAAGCCAGCTCGATCCGCATTTTCTGTTCAACAATCTGAACACGCTGCTGAACGTGGTCGAAGAAACGCCCGAGCAGGCCGCCGACTTCGTTACCAACCTGTCGATGGTGTACCGGGCCGTTCTGCAACAGCAGGAACAACCGCTCGTGACGCTGGCGCAGGAGTTGCGATTAGCGCAGTCGTATTTGTATCTGCTCGAAAAACGTTTTGGCAAAGGCTTTCACGCCGACATCGACGTACCCGACGCCTGGCATGACCGGAAACTGCCGCCCCTGACCCTGCAACTGCTGCTCGAGAACGCTGTAAAACATAACAGTTTCACAGCATCGAAGCCGTTGCATATTCAGATAGAAAGTACCGAACCCGACAGGCTGACGGTTCGTAACAATCGCCAGCCGAAACCTGCCAATGGCGTTCATCTGACCGACCTGGAGCCATCAGGAATTGGCCTGAAAAATATTGATAACCGTTACCGGCTGCTGGGTCAACAACGGCCTCTTGTTCATAAAACGGAGACCGAATTTTCTGTACAACTGCCGCTTCTCCTATGACCGTACTACTCATTGAAGATGAACAGGCAGCCGCCCGTCGACTCACCCGGCTCCTGCTCGACATCGACCCAACCTTACAGATTGGCCCCGCGCTGGGTAGTGTAGCCGCTGCCGTAATGCATCTGCAAACCCAACCCCATCCTGATCTGATTTTGAGCGATATACAGCTTTCCGATGGGTTGAGTTTTGCTGTTTTCAGGCAGGTTGAGCCGCGTTGCCCCATTATTTTTACCACTGCCTACGACGAATATGCCATTCAGGCGTTCAAGCTGAACTCGCTCGATTATTTGCTCAAACCCATTGTGGCAACGGAATTACAGGCGGCTTTGGCAAAGTTCAGGAAATTGACACAATCCCAATCGCCCTCCGTTGACTATCAGCAGCTTTGGCAGGCGCTGAATCAATCGCAGCGAACGTATAGGCAACGATTTCTGATTAGCTATCGCGATACCTACCGCACAATTCCAGCCAGCGAGGTGGCCTATTTTTACTCAGAAAACAAAATTACCCGGCTGGTATGTCCCGATGGCAAATGGTATCCGCTAACCGAAACCCTCGAAGAACTCGCCGAACAGCTAAACCCGAATCAGTTTTTTCGCGCCAATCGGCAGTATATTATCAACCTGACCAGCATCGTCACCATTCATAAGCACTTTAACGGTCGTTTGAAAGTAGATTTGCAGCCACCCATCCCCGACGACCTGTTCGTAAGTCGTGAACGCGCCGACGAGTTCAGGAATTGGTTGAATCAATAAGCAGGCCGATCAGGCTATCTTCACATACTATGCCCCTAACTCTCCAACCCCTCACTGAGGCCGACGTTGCCTTTGCCATTGATGCCGAAAATCACCCCGACAATCGACGGTTTGTTGGTCAATGGACAGCCGAGCAATACCGTAACGCCCTCGCCGATCCCAATTACCAATGCTTCGTATTCATGGCAAACGGCGAACGTGTAGGCCACTGCCTGCTCTATGATTTGCAGAATCCCGACAATGCTGTGCTGCTAAAGCGAATTGTGATACAGGCGAAAGGAAATGGCTACGGACGAGCCGCCCTGCACGAACTGGCGCAGTACACGTTTAAAATACTAAAAGCCAACCGGCTATGGCTCGACGTTCGGGCATTTAACGACCGGGCTAAGTCGTTGTATGAATCGGTGGGGTTTGTTTGCGAAGGTACGTTGCGCCGGGCCTCGCGCGTAGACGACGACTATGTAGACCTGAACCTGTACGGTCTGTTGCGCGAAGAGTATGTTGAAAAATAGAAAAAGCCGCGCAGGGCGGCATAGCAGATTAACCCTAAGGTAGAGATAGTTGCGTTAAAACAAAAAAGCCAAGCGAGACACCCTCTTGGCTTTCTGATTTACTCAACGTTATGAAAAACTTTTCTTTTCGACACAAGTATAGAACAAAATTCGCAAAAAAAGATTCTATCGCAACAAAAAATTTTATTAAACAGGCTAATACCCTGACGATTAGCTATTTACAAATAATTTTTTCTAAATTATTTTGAGTATATATACTTACTCTATCACACCATCGCGGATTGTAACGGTCCGGTCGGCAAGGGCTGCGAGTGCCTCGTTATGCGTCACAATAATGAACGTCTGCCCAAGTTCATCCCGTAATCGAAAAAATAACTGATGTAATTCTTCCGCATTTCGCGAATCTAAGTTACCACTCGGTTCGTCGGCAAATACAATTGCCGGTTCGTTGATAAGTGCCCGCGCCACCGCCACACGCTGTTGTTCGCCCCCCGATAGCTGCGAGGGCAGATTACCGAGCCGCTCACGCAGCCCCAGCGTAGTTAAAAGCGATTCGGCCCGTTGCCGTACAGTGCGTTCATCTTTGCCCGCAATGAAACCCGGCAAACACACGTTCTCCAGTGCCGTAAACTCGGGTAGCAGGTTGTTGAATTGAAAAACAAACCCGATACGTTCGTTGCGGAAACGAGCCAACTGGTTGTCGGTCAAAATAAACACGTCCTGATTGGCAATCTGAAGGCTACCCGTGTCGGGCCGGTCGAGCGTACCCAGAATGTGCAGCAGCGTGGTTTTTCCCGCGCCCGACGCCCCTACAATCGACACCACTTCGCCGGGTTCGATGGTCAGATTAATCCCTTTTAGAACAGATAAATTACCGTAATTCCGGCGCAAATCAGAAGCGTGTAACAGCGGCATTTTTGAGTAATGAGTGATGAATGATGAGTGATGAGTGGCTTGAGTTGGCTAAAAACTCATCGTTCATCGCTCATCACTCATCACTTCGTATTAACTTGCCGCCAAAATTACGATTTTCAACACTCCTTGTTATAGTTGCCATGAACATACACGAGTATCAGGGTAAAGACATTCTCAAGAAGTACGGCGTTCGGATTCAGGAAGGCATTGTAGCCGAATCGCCCGAAAAAGCCGTTGAAGCCGCCAAACAGATTATGGCACAAACTGGCTCAAAGTTCGTGGTAGTAAAATCACAGATTCATGCGGGTGGCCGGGGTAAAGGTAAAATCGTTGGCTCCGAACAACGGGGTGTGGCCCTGGCAAAGTCGGTCGATGATGTACGGACTATTGCTATTAACCTGATTGGCAACGTATTGGTTACGCACCAAACGGGTCCCGAAGGCAAAAAAGTAAACAAAATATTAGTTGCCCAGGATGTGTTCTACCCCGGCGCATCGGAGCCCAAAGAGATGTACCTCGGCATTCTGCTCGACCGCTCGAAAGCCTGCAACGTAATTATGGCGAGCACCGAAGGCGGTATGGACATTGAAGAAGTGGCCGAAAAAACGCCCGAAAAAATCGTTAAAGAGTGGATCGACCCCGCCGTTGGTCTACAGCCGTTTCAGGCACGCAAAATTGCGTTTGGTCTGGGGTTGGAGGGTGAAGCTTTCAAAGAAATGGTGAAGTTCGTGACCTCGCTCTACAAGGCGTATGTGGATACCGATGCGTCGATGTTCGAGATCAACCCGGTGCTGAAAACGTCGGATAACAAGATTCTGGCCGTTGACGCGAAGGTAAATTTAGACGACAACGCACTCTATCGCCATCCCGACCTCGCCAACCTGCGCGACCTGAGCGAAGAAGACCCGCTCGAAGTAGAAGCCTCGGCCAACGACCTCAACTACGTGAAACTCGATGGTAATGTGGGCTGTATGGTGAACGGAGCCGGACTGGCGATGGCAACGATGGACATCATCAAACTGTCGGGTGGCGAACCGGCCAACTTCCTCGACGTGGGCGGTGGTGCCAATGCCAAAACCGTTGAAGCCGGGTTCCGAATCATCCTGAAAGACCCGAACGTTAAAGCTATTCTGATCAATATTTTCGGCGGTATCGTTCGCTGCGACCGCGTGGCAACGGGCGTTGTAGAAGCCTACAAAGCTATCGGCGATATTCCGGTGCCAATCATCGTGCGCTTACAGGGCACCAACGCCGAAGAAGGTGCCCGCATCATCGACGAGTCGGGCCTGAAGGTGCAGTCGGCAGTGCTGCTGAAAGAAGCCGCCGACAAAGTTCGGGCCGTGGTAGAAGCGATGTAAATGCGTTTAAATCGTCCCGTCAGCAACGTAATGTTATGTTGCTGACGGGACGATTTGCGAAATGCGTATTTTTGTATTTTACGCAAATTTTCAAGATGTTAACTAATTAACAATCAGATATTTACTAAAAAATAAAACTTGTTTAGCGAATTTTTGAGAAAGACCGCAAAAGTCAAAGTACGCGTCTATTTAGGAGTTGATGGCAACTATTGAAGGCAGAATTAAGCGTTGACTATTAAACAAAAATTAAACTATGGCAAACAATCCTATGCTACATCTTATGGTCGGGAAGTGGAAAACGCCCAATCATTCAAATTGTAAAGCAGACGATGACAGTCATAAAGTTAAAAAAAAAATACTCAAACGAATTGGACGAAAAAATTTTTCAAAAAAGGTTGGCGACAACCCTGATATTGATATTACTGTTGAAGGGGTAATAATCTTAAAAGGCAGGGGGAAATTTAAAAACAGACCCTATTTCGTTTCAGATATTTCTGCTGACGACTATTTTGTTTTGAAATTTGTTCCTTTCACCGAGTCAAATGAAGTTGAGATTTCTATTCTTGTTCCAGACAAGGAGGAAGAGAACAATGATACTGGATTTGAGTTTGAATTTATCTCAGACAAATTATACATCATTCCTAATGATGAAAGGCTTATTTTAATCACTATCAATTATCTAATTGACAAATATATTAACAATAACACCAAGCAAGAAGAGAACTTTCTAGTTGTGTTACAGTCAAACAACTTGAAAAATGAGGACTAAAAATAAGGCTGCTGCCAACATGTGTTTTGTGTCAGGCGGGCTGATGTGCAAACTTGAAGCTTTGTGCTTCTAATCAACTTTAGTAATAAAATGGAACTTTTTGCTCCGAAATACCGCCCGAACGCAAAGCCCCAAACCGTTGATGGCAAGTGTAAAAATCACACCTTTGGACAACATTAAGCATCTTGACAACCATTTTAATTTAAATTTGTGGACAGAGATATAACAATTATTGGTGCAGGTTCGACAGGACTTTCGGCAGGATTATTTTTGGAGTCGTTGGGCTATAAACCAAGGATATTTGAGAAAAGAGATAGAGTAAAAATAACAAAAGCAATCGGCATAAATCCTGTAACGCTTCAACTTTTTGAGAAATATGGACTTACAAAAAGATTCATAAATAATGGTTGGAGATTAGATTGCATGAACTTTTGGTACAATGACGATTTAATATATAAAAACCAATTTTCAAAAGTAAGACACCCCTACCCTTTTATGGTTATTCAGCCTCAGTTTGAAACTGAACAAATATTAGAGGACTATTTGAGCGAAAAAGGCATTAAAATTGAAAGAAACGTTGAACTTTTGAAAATATCGAATGACAGAACTTCAATGAACTTGGAATTCAAAAATATCAATAATGACACAAATTTTAGCCTTCAAACAGACGGAATTGTTATTGGGGCGGACGGAAATAAAAGCAAAGTCAGACAAGAAATTGGTGTAGAAATGAAAGGTTGGGAACACCCTACCGAATATACTTTGTACGACATCGAATTAGAAACCCCTATTTCGCACAAAGAAGGACATTATCGCTTTTATAGAGACGGTGCTATGCTTATGTTACATATTCGTGACGGAGTTTGGCGAGTTGGTGGAAATTTAAAAGACGTACTCAACTATTTACCAAAAGACACTAAAATTGGAAAAACAAGTTGGGAAACAAACTTTACTATTAGTGAAAAGGTAGCTCAAAATTATAGTGTTGGCAATGTACACATCATTGGTGATGCGGCACATATTCATTCGCCTTTGGGCGGAAAGGGCATGAATATGTGCATTGAGGATAGTTACATTTTCTCAGAGCTTTTTCACCAAAACAGAGAGAAAGAGTTTTCAACTATTAGACGTAAAAGAGTACAAACTACGGTTGGAGTGTTAGGGCAACTTACCGAAGTAGTAGGCGGACAGCATTTTATTGGTAGGGTAATGCGAGGTAGCATGAAACCTTTTTCATTCTTATTTCCAGTTTTTATGCCTTACATGAGAAACTTTTTACTCGGACTAAAATGATAAAAACAGTATCAAGCGAACATAACACCTACCGCCAACATAGGTTTGTGACAAGTGGATCTGACAGAAATTATTGAACATTCGTAAGTAACTCAACGTCAGCAATTTACACTGGAAGATATTCCAGCCGATGAGTCCTCACCCACCTGCCACAACCCCCAAAAGCTGTCAACGAATAGCTATATTATCCTAACTTAGCAAAGAACACCCCACATTGGTTGAAGCGATACAGCAGACAACTGTATACCGTTTGGAATGCAGTCTACTGCGCTCCAAACGGTATTTCGGAAAGAATGGCTGAATTTTCCCGACACAAGCCAAGCTTATTCGAGGACAACGCCCATATCGCAAAACTTCTCGATGCGCTGATTGATGCGCTCTTCCGGCGTCAGGGCGTTGAGTTCGGCGAGGGTATCGAGAATAACGGTCTTGAGTTGGTGAGCCATTGCCACGTGGTCGTTGTGTGCTCCGCCGAGAGGTTCGTCAACGATGCCATCGATGAGTCGGGCCGTTTTCATGTCTCGGGCCGTAAGTTTCAGGGCTTCGGCGGCCTGTTCTTTAAAATTCCAGCCACGACTCCGCTAACGTCAGCACTGCTGCTTTGCGCCAGTTTCCTGGTTTCTTCCAGCCGCGCTTCGAGGTCGGCATAGGCTTTTCAAAATTGGGCGGCTACGCTTCAGCAGTTGACGATATTGTTCAGTGAACGGGTGAAAAGCTACATCACCATCTGAAACGATGACACACCTCATCGAAGAACATTTCCTTTCTTATGCGGCTGTCTGACCGCCATCGACTGTAAACTGACCACCTGTCAAAAACGATGCATCATCTGAAGCGAGAAACAAAACTAACTTCGATACGTCGGTTTCCTCGGCGTAGCGTTGAAGCGGAATAGCTTTGGCAAACTGCTCCTTAGCCTGAGCCGCCCCACCCGGTGCAAAGCCTTCTTCGAGCGAGCGCATCATTCGATTATCGACCGGCGAGGGGTGTACGGTATTGACCCGAATGTTATCGGCGGCTCCTTCCAAAGCAGCAACCTTCATCAGGCCGACTACGGCGTGTTTGCTGGTGACATAGGCCGATACGTTGGGAGTGCCGCGCAGACCCGCCACCGATGACGTGATGATAACACTGCCACCCCCGCCCTGTTTCATAATCGGCATTACGTATTTCAGGCCCAGCCATACACCCAGTACATTGACAGACAGTACTTTCTGAAAGATATCTTCGGGATAATCGACGAGTGGCTTCACAATACCTTCGATACCCGCATTATTGAAAAATATGTCTACACCACCCATTTTATCGGCGGCTGCTTTGGCATATGCCTCTACTTCGTCGGCCTTTGTTACATCGGCTTTTGCGTAGTGAGCGCGGTCGCCGAGTTCGTTGGCAACCGCCTGAAGTTTCTCTTCGTCAAGGTCAACGAGTAATACTGTTGCGCCTTCTTCCAAAAAAAGTTTGGCCGTGGTCTTTCCAATTCCGCCCGATCCACCGGTAATAATAACTCGTTTTCCCTGAAAGCGATTCATAATTCTGTTGAGTTTGGTACTACTAACCCAACAGAATGAATAGCGTATTGTTTGATAAAGATCGGCAGACATAAAAAAGCCACCCCGGCTGGGATGGCTTTTCGACGGGACCACAACGATTGGTTAGTCACCAATCGTTGTTTCAACCATCTTGCCTTTGCGCTTACCGGCGATAGCGGCATTGTTAGTAGCCGACTGCGCCGGACGCTGCATTTTATAGTTACGCTCGGCCACGTCGGTCGAGGGTGTATGCTCTACAGTGACGCCACCAGCAGGTTGTTGGGCCGGAGTTTGCCGCTTGTAGTTAGCCACGCTGGCATCGCCCGGTTTTGGCTGTTGTACGGCCACGCCTTTGTTGGCTTCCCACTGCCGGGCTGTAGCTGCTTTGTTGGCATGCTTGTAGTTGGCGGTCGAATAGGTATGATCGTTTCGCTTGTTATCCTGAGCCATCGTACAGCTTGTCAGTGCCAGTAAACATAGCACGGCTAAGGTGAAGATTGATTTTTTCATGGCCTTTACTGTGGTTTTGTTGTTGGGCAAATGTATAGTACACTTACCAAATATAAAAACACAAAAAAGTACTACTATGTTTATAGTTTTGCATATATTTTACTCCGTATTCGGGAAAAAGCAGAATCGTTGGTATAGAAATCGGCTTCATCAAGAGAAAACCATCGGATATTTTTAATTTCTGTAGAAAAGCCAAATTTTTCTCTTGTATTAGAAACAAACAAAAAACGCACGTCATAGTGCAAATGTTCGGGCACGTCACCCCGCGCCGGAATCGTGTGTACGTCAACATCGAAAATCTGCTGGCTGGCGAACTGCAACTGAGTCAGTCCGGTTTCTTCCTGCGCTTCGCGAAGAGCTACGGCGGCTACGTCGGGGTCGCCATCGGCATGACCGCCGGGTTGCAGCCACCGGTCGAGTTTGCGGTGATGAATGAGTAGCATCTGCGCGTAGTCGGGGCTGACAATAAAGGCCGAGCCGGTAACGTGACCAATCAGCAACGACCGCTCAAAACAGTCGGGGTGCTTTTCTACGAAGGCAATGGTTGCCTCGGTCATGGCGCGTTCGTGGGTATCGGCGGGTGTGTGCTGACGGAGTAAGGTCAGCAGGGGCAGTCGATGCATAAAAAGCGTTGGTTTTTATGGGGTAAAAGGCGCAATTTCGCGGTCGAATCACAATTCAAAAACAAAAACCATGCGTAAGCTCGTACTTAGTGGCGTCACGCTGTGCTTAGTAGCTCAGTTGGCTACCGCCCAGATTAAACTCCCCTCACCCAGCCCGGCGGCTACCATCATGCAGACCGTTGGTACTACCGACCTGACCGTAAAATACTCGCGCCCGAGTCTGAAAGGCCGCACGCCGTTCACCGATGCTTTTGTACCGCTCGGCAAAGTGTGGCGTACAGGTGCCAATCAGGCCACGGCGTTCACCACTACCACCGACCTGATGGTAAATGGCAAAACGCTGCCCGCTGGCACATATGCTATTATGTCGATTCCGACCGAGAACGACTGGACGCTGATTTTCAACAAGAACACCAGCGTATCGGAGCAGTCGTACAAACAGGAAGAAGACGCCCTGCGCGTATCGATTCAACCCACCGAGACCAATGAGAAAGCGGAAACGTTCACCATCGGTTTCGGCGACCTGACCGACAGCACAGCCACGATGAGTTTTATGTGGGCCAACTACAAAGCCACGGCCAACTTAGCCGTAAATACCGCTGCCAATGCAGCCGCCAATGTTGACAAAGCCGTAGCCGAAAAACCCGACGACGCGGCTGTTTTACAGGCCGCTGCCAGCTACAACCTCTCGAAAGGTCGTAATCTCGAACAGTCGCTGGGCATGATCGACAAGGCTATTGCGGCTAAAGAAACGTTCCGCAACCTGTTCGTGAAAGCGCAGTTGCTGGGTAAGATGGGTAAGTTCACCGAAGCCCTGCCCGTAGCGCAGAAAGCTCTCTCGCTCGGCCAAACCTCGAACGACGCAGCCTTCCCGTTCTTCAAAGACGGCATCGAAAAGAGTATTGCTGAATACACCAGCAAACTGCCCGCCATGCCTGCGCTGAAAGGTAAAAAAGGCAAGAAAGCGTAAAGAGCAGATTAGTTTATCAGGCGCAACGCCCGCTGGTGAAAGCCGGGGGCGTTGCTGTTTTCAGGCATTGCCGTGCGTCCATCCCCGGACATTTACTGTACGATTTCGGACGCTTCCTTTTCCATTATCATTCGGCAACTGCGACAGAACGCCTTTTTCGAGGTTGGCAGGTTGTTTGCTCACCTTCCGTAAGGGACCGAATTAATTCGGCTCCTTACGGAAAGCTATGCTCCAGAACTACCTCAAAATCGCCGTTCGGAATCTCTGGCGGAACCCGCTGTATAGCCTGCTCAATCTGGGCGGGCTGGCCCTGAGTACGGCCTGCTGTCTGCTTATTGCACTCTATGTGTATGACGAATGGAGTTACGACCGGCATTACCGCGACGCGTCGCGGATTTTTCGGGTGGTCGAACGGCAGCAGCAACCCGACGGTGTGTATGACGTAGCCGCAACACCCGGCCCGTTGGCACCGTCGCTCAAGGCCACCATGCCCGACGTGGTCGAAGCCGGGCGGATTGGTCGCTGGAATGGTTTGCTGCGGTATGGCAGACAAGTTTATGAAGAGAAAAGTCTGTTCTTCGCGGATAACGGCTTACTTCAACTCTTCAATTTCCCATTTTTAAAGGGCAACCCCGCCACAGCCCTGACCCGCCCCGACGAACTGGTGCTGACCGAGACAGCCGCCCGGCGTTATTTCGGGGCTAACTGGCAACAAAATCCGAAGGTAATCGGAGCTACGTTGCGACTTAACAACGAGCGCGACTACCGGGTAGTGGGCGTACTGCGCGATCTGCCCACCAATACCCACCTGCGATTCGATGTACTGCTGTCGTTCAAAAACGTAGAACTCGATAAGTCGAGTTATAGCTGGGACTGGAATAGCTACCATACCTACGTGCGGATGCGCCCCAACTGGTCGGGCGACCGGGCCGACTTTGGTCAGAAGCTAACAGCCCTGTACGTCCGAAATAACCCTACGAGCAAAAACACGCTCAGTCCACAACCGCTCACCGACATTCATCTATATTCTGATTTTGCCTTCAACACCGACTGGGGGCAGCGTGGCAGCATTTTCTACGTTCGGCTGTTTGCTACCGTCGGGCTGATTGTGCTGCTGATTGCCTGCGTCAACTTCATCAACTTAGCCACAGCCCGTTCGATGCAACGCGCCCGTGAGGTGGGCGTTCGCAAAACGATTGGTGCCCATCGGCGGCATCTGATTTTCCAGTTTCTGGGCGAGTCATTTTTGCTGACGGGCATAGCCGTTGGCCTGGCTCTGCTACTGGCAAGTGGGCTGATGCCGCTCTTTAACGACCTGACCGGCAAAACGCTGACGCTGGACGTAAGCCGGCTCTCATTCTGGGTTGCGCTGGTGTTGCTGACTGGTTTGATTGGCCTGTTGGCCGGTGCCTATCCGGCGTTTCTGCTCTCGTCCTTTCAGCCCGCTACCGTGTTAAAAGGAGCTATCACGGTGCGGGCGGGCGTCACCTTCCGGCAGGTGCTGGTCGTGGGGCAATTCGCCTTGTCTCTTATACTAATTATAAGCAGTGTTTTGATTTACAGGCAGTTGGTTTATATTCAACAGAAAGACCTCGGATTCGATAAATCGCAATTGTTGTATGCTAGGATGGCTGGTGCGCTGCGATTCAAAGCGGCTGAGTTTAAGCAGGAACTGTTGCGGCAGTCAGGCATCGAATCGGCTGCGGCCACCACAGCAACGCTGGTCGACGTAGCGAATGAATCGGACATTGAGTGGGAAGGGCGGCAGGGCCGGATCGAGCGCGTCAGGACTGACTTTTTCATCACCCAAATGAACATCGACCCCGATTTCACAAAGACGGTGGGCATGAAAGTAGCGCGGGGGAGCAACTTCAGGCCCAAAGCCGCTACGGATACCAATCAAACCTACCTGATCAACGAAACAGCGGCCCGGCGCATGGGCTACACCGTAGAGTCGGCTATTGGCAAGCGGGTAAAATTCTGGGGTAAAGTCGGCCCGATTGTTGGCGTAGTGCGCGATTTTCATTTCCGCCCACTAAACGTCCCGATTCAGCCGTTCATTTTCCGCTACGCGCCCGACAATCCGTACTTCCAGCTTTTGGTGAAAACCCGCCCTGGACAAACGGCCACCGTACTACGCCATATCGAACAGCTTTACAAACAATACGAAAAAGAAAGTCCGTTACACTACGGCTTTGTCGATCAGGAATTGGACCAGCAGTACCAGCGTGAACAGCGCACCGGGCGCATCGTACTCTATTTTTCAGGGCTGGCCGTGCTGATTTCGTGTCTGGGCCTGTTCGGGCTGGCCGCGTTCACTGCCGAACAGCGCACCAAAGAAATTGGCATCCGTAAAGTACTGGGGGCCAGCGTTGCCAGCATCGTAGCCCTGCTCTCCAAAGATTTCCTGAAATTGGTAGGGGTGTCTATCCTGATTGCTTCGCCCTTAGCCTGGTATGCTATGAACCGCTGGTTAGCCGATTTTGCGTATCGTATTGATATTGAGTGGTGGGTGTTCGCCCTGGCGGGAGTGCTGGCGGTAGGTATCGCCCTGCTGACGGTGAGCTTCCAGAGCATCAAAGCCGCCCT
This sequence comes from Spirosoma montaniterrae, assembly GCF_001988955.1. Taxonomy (NCBI): domain Bacteria; kingdom Pseudomonadati; phylum Bacteroidota; class Cytophagia; order Cytophagales; family Cytophagaceae; genus Spirosoma; species Spirosoma montaniterrae. The sequence goes on from NZ_CP014263.1 coordinate 2,032,322, forward strand.
GATGAACCCGGTGAAAAGTTTGCGGAGTGAATAGCGTAGAGACGGAAGATGTTCCGTCTCCCTCGCGTCAGCCATACACCTGCGTCAGCCATACATTAAAAAACCATCCGGCGTGGAGACGGAACATCTTCCGTCTCTACACGGCAATCCCCTACAACCATGTTCCGAAACTATTTCAAAATCGCTTTTCGTAGTCTTTGGAAAAACCGTGTTTATAGCGGTATCAACGTTGTTGGCCTGGCGGTGGGGCTGGCAGCTTGCCTGCTCATTACGCTCTACGTAGCCGACGAACTCAGCTACGACCGTTACCACAAACGCGCCGACCGTATCTATCGAGTGGTTCATCGGGCAACGTGGGAAGGCGGCAGCATGAACCTCGCGCCCACCTCGGCTCCCTACGCGCCGACGCTCAAACAGACGTACCCCGAGATTGAACAGGCCGTGCGTATACTGCCTGAAGGCGGGGGAATCATTCAGTACGGTACTACCAAAGTTGAGGCCGAAGACATCGCCTTTGCCGACCAGAATCTGTTTCAGGTGTTCAGTTATTCGTTTCTGCACGGCGACCCCAACATGGCCCTCAGCAAGCCTCATTCAATTGTTCTTACGCAAACATTGGCTGCCCGCCTGTTTGGCGATGTAGCCAGTGCTATGAGTAAAACTGTACTGTTTGAGAACAACTTTCCGAATGTGGTAACAGGAATTATCAGCGACATGCCCGCCAATTCGCACGCCCGGTTCAGTGCCCTGCGTTCCTTCTCGACGGGTTTCACGAGCGGATGGCAGCAATTCAATCTACACACGTACCTACTCTTGCAGGAAGGGGCTGACCCGAAAAAAGTAGAAGCTAAATTCCCGGCTTTCTTCGAGCGGTACATCAAGCCCGAAGTGGGGAATGTTGCCTATGAGATGAGCCTACAACCGCTCACGTTTATTCACCTGCGTTCCAACCTGGATTATGAATTAAGCCCCAACGGCAGCTACCGCACGGTATCGGTATTTGCCATTATTGCGGGTTTGATTTTGTTGCTGGCCGGGATCAACTACATCAATTTAGCCACAGCCCGCTCGTCCATCCGGTTGCGCGAGGTGGGCGTTCGGAAGGCAGTGGGGTCAGGGCGGGGCCAACTGGCAGGGCTTTTTCTGATTGAAACATCACTGCTGACAGTATTGGCCACTACGTTGGGCGTTGGGCTGGCCTACGCGCTGATGCCTTTCTTCAATCAGCTTACGGGCAAAGAACTATCTATGTGGCGATTCGGGACAGGATATAGTATGCTAATTTTGGTCGGATTTGCCGTGATAACGAGCCTGTTGAGCGGTACGTATCCGGCACTGTTTTTGTCGGGGTCGCGCACCGTAGCGGCCCTGCGCGGCCAGATGGGCAGTCAATTGGCGACGATTATGTTTCGGAAGTCACTCGTTACGTTTCAGTTCGCCATTACGGTCGCGCTCATAGCCGCGTCGGGCATCATCTACCAGCAATTGCAGTTCGCGATGAATAAATCGCTTGGTTTCAACAAAGACCAGGTGCTGACCTTCCATCTGCACGACGATGAAACGCGCACTAAAATTCCGGTCCTTAAAGCCAAACTGCTACAAAGCCCGCTCATTGAGGACGTTGCAGTAGCGAGCAATCCTATCGGTACGAACAACTTAGGCGGGGGTGGCTATTATTTTGAGATTGACGGTAAAATGACAACGTCGTCTAAAATCATCCACAGCATCATGGTAGACGGCGACTTCTTGAAAACGATGGAAATTGGCTTAGTGGAGGGCCGGAGTTTTTCGAATACCATCCCCGCCGACCGCTATAATGCCATTCTGGTCAATGAAACGTTGGTGAAGGAACTGGGCTGGAAAGACCCAATTGGCAAACGGGTAAAGTTCTACGTCGATGACAAGGGTACGCAGGCCGAACGCCGGGTAGTGGGCATAGTGAAGGACTTCCATACCCATTCGCTACAACACAAAATTGAACCGCTGGCTTTGCAGATGCCCCCCTCTGCCGACGAGCAGGACAACGTGTATATCAGAATAAGGGCGGGCCAAACGGAAGCCGCGTTAGCATTCATCCAGAAAACATATGAGCAGTTTGAACCGGGCGGGGTATTCGACTACCAGTTTCTGGACCAGAATTTTGCCCGACAATACACCAATGAGCAGAACCAAAATAATCTACTCCTGATCTTCACGGCCTTAGCCATTTTCATTGCCTGCCTCGGTCTCTTTGGCCTCGTCACGTTCACTGCCGAACAGCGCACCAAAGAAATTGGTGTTCGAAAAGTGCTGGGAGCCAGCGTAATCAGCATCGTAGCCTTGCTCTCAAAAGAGTTTTTGAAATTAGTGCTGATCGCCATCATGATTGCATCACCTTTAGCCTGGTATGCCATGAATCGTTGGCTACAAGGTTTTGCCTACAAGATCGACATTTCGTGGTGGATGTTCGTGCTGGCGGGTCTGCTGGCGGTGGGCATTGCCCTGCTGACGGTGAGCTTCCAGAGCATCAAAGCCGCCCTGATGAACCCGGTGAAGAGTTTGCGAAGCGAATAGCGTAGAGACGGAACATCTTCCGTCTCCCTCGCGTCAGCCATACATTAAAAAAACCATCCGGCGGGGAGACGGAACATCTTCCGTCTCTACACGGCACTCCCCTACAACCATGCTACGAAACTATTTCAAAATCGCCTGGCGGAATCTTCTCCGCAACAAAACCTATTCTTTCATTAACATTGGCGGGCTGGCCGTAGGCATGGCCGTCGCGATACTCATTGGCCTGTGGATTTACGACGAGCTATCGTTCAACAAATACCACCAGAATTATGACCGCATTGCGCAGGTTAGGGAGCATGGTATTCGGGAAGACGGGAAACACTATTCAAACACATCGCTCCCATACCCGCTGGCAACTGAATTAAAAACCAGCTATCAACGCTTCTTTAAACACATTCTGATTGCTAATGATCCAGGCGAGTATATCCTAACTACCGGTGAAACGAAACTAACCCAAAAAGGTCAATTTATTGAAGCAGGTGCCCCCGAAATGCTCACCTTGACAATGCTTAAAGGCTCTTGGGCCGGGTTGACTGATCCACACTCAATTTTGCTTTCCGCATCGGCTGCTACCGCATTGTTTGGCGACGCAGACCCAATTGATAAACCCGTCAAAATCAACGCGGATATGGAAGCTAAAGTGACAGGAGTTTATCTGGACTTACCTCATAATTCGGAGTTTCACCCGATAAAATTCTTCGCTCCGTTCGACTTGTGGACTTCGGCAAACCCCTGGGTGAGAGAACAGCAGTGGAATAACTGGTTTCTTTCTGTATATGCTCAAGTTCAGACGAACGTAGACTTCGATAAGGTTTCTGCTATCATTAAAGATATTGAAATTAACCAGATCAAGAACCTGAAAGACAGGCAGGAGCAGGTGGCCCGCCAGCCGCAAATAGCGTTACTCCCAATGAGTCGGTGGCATCTGTATGGCAGTTATTACGTTGATGATAACGGGCCGGTACAAATGGTTTGGCTCATTGGTTTGATTGGTGCATTTGTATTGCTGTTGGCCTGCATCAATTTTATGAATCTGAGTACGGCTCGTTCAGTGAAGCGAGCACAAGAAGTAGGTATTCGTAAAGCGGTGGGTTCGTTGCGCGGGCAATTAATGAGTCAATTTTTCAGTGAGTCGTTTTTAGTCGTTTTATTGGCCTTTATGTTATCGTTATCGCTGGTTGGCATTTCGTTGCCGTGGTTCAATGATATTGCTGCCAAGCAACTGACCGTCCCCTGGACCGCTTCTCCCTTCTGGCTGGCGTGTGTTCTGTTTGTTCTGGCGACCGGATTTTTAGCAGGGAGTTATCCAGCATTTTATCTATCTTCATTTCAGCCAGTTAAGGTTCTCAAAGGAGTCGTCATACAGGGGCGTTTTGCGGCTCTTCCCCGAAAGCTCCTGATTGTGTTGCAGTTCACCGTTTCGGTAACGTTGATAATTGTCACTCTCCTCGTTTACCGGCAGATTCAACACGCTAAAAATCGCCCAATCGGATACGACAAAGCGGGCCTGGTGATGGTCGAGAAAAAAACGGCTGATTTTAACGACAAGCAGCAGTTGCTCCGAAGTGAATTGAAAAATACGGGCGTGGTGGTCGAGGTGGCTGAATCAAGGAGTTCGCCGACTGGCATTACAATGTGGAACGGCGGTTTTTCGCGAAAAGGTATTGCTTTCGACTGTCCAAACGGGTGCGGCACCCTGCCAGTCAGCCCCGAATACGGTCAAACAGTAGGCTGGCAATTTGTGGCAGGCCGAGATTTCAGCAAAGCATTGGCGACCGATTCATTGGGGTTTATCATAAACGAGTCATTCGCCAAACTGCTTGAGCTAAAAACACCCGTCGGTGAGCAGGTTACGTGGGGTCCTGGGCAGCGGCTGCCAAAAACGTATACTGTTTTAGGAGTAGTGAAAGACATGGTTGCCCTGTCGCCTTACAAGCCGACCATCCCAACTGTTTTCTTTTTAGAAGACAATTATAACTGGATAAATATCCGGCTCAATCCTGCCATAAGTGCCAGCGAAGCGTTGCCGAAAATTGAGGCTGTTTTCAAGAAGATTATTCCAACGGCTCCCTTCGATTACAAGTTTGCCGATCAGGAATATGCCGCCAAGTTTGCTGCTGAGGAGCGCATCGGTAATCTCGCTTTGGTCTTCACCGTCCTCGCCGTTCTCATTTCCTGCCTGGGTTTGTTCGGGCTGGCGTCGTTTATGGCTGAAGCCCGGACTAAAGAAATTGGGGTGCGTAAAGTACTGGGAGCCAGTGTGCTGAACCTGTGGGGGTTACTCTCCAAAGATTTCGTCATACTGGTCATTATCTCCTTCTTCATCGCCACGCCCATTGCGTATTATTTCCTCTCGAACTGGCTTCAGAAATACGAGTACCGCACGGAGCTGTCGTGGTGGATTTTTGCCGTCTCAGGTGCGGGCGCGTTGGTAATCACGTTATTGACCATCTCATTCCAGAGCGTGAAAGCCGCCCTGATGAATCCGGTGAAGAGTTTGCGGACGGAGTAGGGGCCTGTCCTGAACCGTACACATACTGTCCGGTAATGGACAATTCAAAACGGTTTTTTCTGAGCAGAAAGCCTTTTCTGAGCAGGAGAGGCCGTTTTGCGTTATTGGCAACCTATTTGCTCAGCAAAAATAGAGTTAATAAGAAATCATGAAACGAACCTACTTAGGCGAGTTTGAAGAGATTGTGCTGCTACTGGTGGTAAGTATGGATGGCGAAGCCTACGGCGTCGGCCTTACGCACAAGCTGAACGAGGAAACCGACCGCTCGGTACGGCTCAATCAGGTCCATGCGGCCCTGCACCGGTTGCAAGAGAAAGGCATGGTGGCCTCGCGGCTGGGCGATCCCACGCCCGAACGCGGGGGCCGACGCAAGTTGCTGTTCACCGTAACGGCCTATGGCTACCGGACCTTGCAGGACATCAAAGTGATGCGGGCACAACTGTGGAACGCCGTACCTACCACACCCAAACTCGCCATTGGCTTATGAAACCAAGCCCGCCCCGCCTTGCCGACCGCCTGCTGGAATGGTTCGTAGCTCCGCACCGGCTGGAAGCCTTGCAGGGCGACCTGCACGAGGAGTTCGCCTACCAGGTCGGGCGAATGGGTGTTCGGCGGGCGCGGTGGCAGTATTGGCGCGACGTGCTGGGGTTTATGCGGCCCTGGGTGGTGAAACGTAAAGCGAACGAATATCCTAATCCAACAAATACGGACATGATCCAGAATCATCTGAAAATCGCCTGGCGGAGCATACTGCGGCATCGAAGTTTTACCGGCCTGAATGTGCTGGGCCTGAGTGTAGGCATAGCCGCAGCCCTTTTGTTGTTCATGACGGTACGTTACGAACTCAGCTTCGATACGTTTCACCCGGAACACGACCGAATTTACCGTGTCGTTCGCGAGCAGTTTCTGACGAACGGCGACAGAGACGTAACGCCGGGAAATCCGTTGCCAGTGGCAGACGCCCTTAAAACCGACGTCGCTCAGTTCGAAAACGTTGTTTCGGTTTTCGGAACGCTCGATCCGCAGGTGACGGTGCTTGGCAGCGATCCCAAAACAACCAACGCAACGACCAAATTCCTGGAAGATGACGAGGGCATGATTGTGGGGCCGGAATTTTTCCGGCTGTTCAACTTCCCCTGGCTCATCGGTCGGCCCGACGCGCTGACGCAACCGAACGTAGTGGCTCTGTCGAAAACGTTTGCGGAGAAGTATTTTGGCAGCCCACAACAGGCGATGGGCAAGTTTCTGCGTATCAACAAACACACGACCATGCGCGTAGTAGGTGTGCTGGCCGATGCGCCCCCCAACACGTCTTTCCCCATGAATTTGGTAATCTCGTATGCCACGAAGAAAGCCGACAAAGGTGAGCGGTTTGGCTTCGGCTCCTTTGACGATTGGGGCAGTACGTCGAGCCAGGACCAGATTTTTGTTCGGTTGCCGCGCAACCTCCCGGTAGCTTCGGCCAACGCACTGCTGGAGAAGTTCTCGCGCAAACACTACGATGGGCGAGATGAAAGCAAAAAGACGCATTTTCTCAGTCCACTGGCCGATCTGCACCACGATAACCGGTTCGATACGTTTACGACCAAAGTTGCCGTCGTCCCCTTCCAACGTATCTGGAATCTGGCTTTGGTGGGTGGTCTATTGTTACTGATGGCCTGCGTCAACTTCGTCAATATTGCTTCAGCACTGGCGACCCGCCGAGCTAAAGAAGTGAGTGTTCGGAAAGTGTTGGGCAGTCAGAAAAGCCAGTTGGTCGGGCAGTTTCTCACCGAGACCTTCCTGATGGTGCTGGCATCGCTGATGCTGGGCATTGGGCTGGCCTATGTTGCCCTGCCGCTACTAAACACGCTGTTCGCTATTCCGGCGGATGCTTCACTGTATTTCAAGCCGGAACTGGGGCTGGCCCTGCTGGGGTTGCTGGTTTTGCTCACGTTGCTGGCGGGACTGTATCCGGCCTTAGTACTATCGTCGTTTTCTCCGCTCGACGTATTTCGGAAGCGGGTAGCACGCGGTTGGCTACGTGGCATTTCGGTACGCCAAAGTCTGATTGTGTTCCAGTTTGCAACGGCGTTAGTGCTTATAATCAGCACGGTCATCAACCTAAGGCAGATGAACTACCTGAGCCGGATGGACACGGGCTTTAGCAAGGAAGGCGTGTTCAACTTCGGCATGGATACCGAATACCGCACCCGAAACGCGACCTTGCGTAATGAACTCCTACGGGTGCCCGGCGTTTCCGCCGTTACGTTTTCATCGGACGTTCCCTCGTCCGACAGCCGGTGGCAAAGCACATTTGCCTTTGCCAATCTCTCGAAAGATGAGGACTTTACCGCATCCATGAAGATGGCCGATGGCAACTACTTTACAACGCACGGAATAACCTTTGTGGCGGGTGCATCCTACGCGGTCGGTGATACGTTGCCTAAGTTCGTGGCCAACGAAACGCTGCTCAAAAAGCTGGGTGTGAAGAATCCGGCGTCGGTTATTGGCCGAAACCTACGATTAGGTGATGTTACCGGCCCCATTGTGGGCGTTGTAAAAGACTTTCATACGAACTCGGCGCGAGACGACGGAGGGCCGCGCACCAGGGGAATCCAGCCGCTGCTGCTTACGCCGTCCGATAAGTTCTATTATGCGGGCAGCGTGAAAATTCGTTCGCAAAATCTGCCGCAAACAGTGGAGCGTATCAAGGCTGTTTACGCCCGTGTTTTCCCCGAAGTAGCCTTTACGGGTCGTTTTTATGAGGATGCCTTGAATGCCTACTACAAAGCCGAGCAACAGATGGGTCTGCTGTACCGCGTCTTCGCCGGACTAACGATCTTCATTGCCTGCTTAGGTCTGTTTGGTTTGGCTGCATTCACGGCAGAACAACGCACCAAAGAAATCGGGGTACGTAAAGTGCTGGGTGCATCGGTAGCTGGTATCGTTGCTCTGTTAAGCAAAGATTTTCTCAAACTCGTACTGGTTGCCGTTCTCATTGCCTCGCCTATTGCGTGGTATCTGATGAATGGATGGCTCCAGGATTTCACGTACCGTATCAATATCGACTGGTGGGTGTTCGCGCTGGCGGGCTTGCTGGCGGTGAGTATCGCGTTACTGACGGTGAGCTTCCAGAGCGTGAAAGCCGCCCTGATGAATCCGGTGAAGAGTTTACGGAGTGAATAACAGGTAAAGAAACGCGCTTTTTATAGCTCAGAATGAGTAGATTAGCGTATCGGTTGGCTCTTTTTTGGTACGGCTGATATTGTGATATACAGCAACTTATCTGTCTTGTTCTGTCATGCGCTGGTCGGTGGGCTTGATCGTGTGTCTATCGCTATGGACGTCTGTCCGGGCTTTCGGGCAGGAGTTGATACCCAATGGCGGCTTTGAGACCTACGCAACCTGCCCCCGGAAAGACAACCTGCTCTCCGAAGCTACCCCCTGGTACAACCCCAACACGGCCACACCCGATTTCTACCATAGCTGTTTTCCAACCCCTCAGATGGAGCTTCCGCCCCATTCAGGGCAGGGACTGGCCCGGCTATTTATGGATTTGGGCTGGGCCGAATATCTGGCTACCCCGCTGAAAGAACCCCTGCTGGCGGGCGAAACCTACCAGTTTGAACTGTACGTGGCCTCGCCAAAACCGACCCAATATCCGATTGGGTCGTTCGGGGCTTATTTCGCCAATCAGCCGGTTGGTTCGGCAGACAAAACACTGCTGCGGCTCGACAATCCACCCCAGGTACTCGATAATACGCCCAGACGACTGACGCAGCGGCTGAAGTGGGAGAAAATGGGCGGTTGCCTGCTTGCGAAAGGTGGGGAACGCCACGTCGTTATCGGCAATTTTGCCGCACTACCCAGCACCTTAGGCGACTATTACCTGTTCATCGACGACGTGTCGCTGAAACCCATCCGGCTCGACCTGGGTCGTGACACCACGCTTTGCGGACGGAGAAGTACCCTTCTACTCGATGCGACAACCCCCGGTGCTATCTTTTATGAATGGAACACGGGCAGCAACGCACCCACCCTACAGGTAGCAAAACCGGGCCGCTATTGGGTAACGGTGCAAACGCCCTGCAAAACCCTGCGCGACACCATCACTGTTACGTATCCACCTGATTTCAGCTTAGGTGCCGATACTACGCTTTGCGAGGGTAAAACCCTGATGCTGCACGTCGATGCGCCCGGCACCTACCAATGGCAGGATGGTTCCCGGCGAAACACGTTTTTGGTCGAAAGAGCGGGGCAGTATGTTGTTCAGGTTACAAATAAAAACTGCATGGTAGCTGATACAATCGCCGTGCGGTATAGCCGACCTCCCCAGTTGGATTTAGGAGCCGATCAGCAGTTGTGCGGAACCGAGGTGTACACTATCCGCCCTACGTTTGCCAACGGCACATTCCGCTGGCTCGATGCCTTCGCCGATGTGGAGCGAACCGTCAACGCGTCGGGCATCTTCCGGGCGTCGGTAACGAATGCCTGTGCCACACGCACCGACGACGTGCTGATTGATTATAGCGGCTGCTCGTGTCAGGTGTACGCGCCCGATGCCTTTTCGCCCAACACCGATGGCCTGAACGATGTTTTTGAGCCGTTTGCCTGCAACGACATTACCTTTCTGACCTTAACGGTTTACGACCGATGGGGCGAAGCCGTTTTCCATACCGACCAGCCGCCTTTTCGGTGGAATGGTACGTATCAGGGCGAACGCTGCGCCACAGCGGTTTACACCTGGCAGTTGAGCTACCTGTTCCAACGCCCCGACGCCCCACCCATTCGCCAGACAAAGCAGAAACGGCTGACGCTGTTGAGCCAATAAAAACTTTTGTCGGTACGGCGATTCCTCATCGCACTACAGGGAACTGCGATATCCGAAGCGTTGTGCAGCCGTAAGGAATCAGCGTAATTTCCTCTTCCTCTTTCGCTACCTCCATATAGTCGATAACGCTGAATGGAATTGGCCCAGCCATCTCGTTGTACAGTTTCCACGACGGGATTCGCCGGGCCTTTAGCCGGATTTCAGACGGGGCGTTGGCAACGTTCCACGGGTAATCAGAGGTGGTCTCTCTGGAACTAAATCGGGCATTCTGTTCTACCGGCTGCTTATCGGTCTCGATCAGGCCGTAATTCCAGGGGGTAGTGGGCCGCACTTCGATGTACTCGGCTCCGAACTCGATGGGGTCTTTATCATTTCTGACAATCTGCGTCTCCTCCCCCATTTTCAGCGCGTATGCCAATGGGCCGCGCTCCACCGATACAGAATTCTCGTGCCACTGATTCTTGAAAATATGCATCGGCAGGCGTAATTCTACCACGTCGCCCGACTGCCAGACACGCTTCACAACCGCAATCTGATTACCTGCTGATTCCTTTACAACCTGCCCATTTACCAGCACCGTTGCTTTGCGGCACCAGGCTGGTATCCGCAGATGAAATGGAAACGACACGGTTTTACTGCCGCCGTTCAGCGTCAGCGCAAACCGGATGCTTTCGCCGAATGGGTAGTTTGTTTGTTCGTCAACCATCACGCGGGTTCCGTTACCAACGGTAGCCGTTACCGTACTCGGCGAGTACACAAGCGCGGCCAGCCCCCGGTCTGGGGTAGCGTACCAGAGGTTTTGCACGAATTTGGGCCAGCCCTGGTGCATGTTCGAGGTGCAGCACGGGTAGCCCGTCAGCAATCCCATACAAAGGTCGGTGCCGCCGTGGTTGACGTCGAAGTTGCGAACGTGCCGGGTCAGCATCACCTGATTGGCCTGCTGAAAATACTGCCGCCCCATGTAATCGTCGGTGGCCTGCGTGGGCAAGGCATTGAACGCAATTTTCTCCAACTGATCGGCATACGTTACGTCGCCGGTAATAGTCAGCATACTTTCGAGACTGAACATCATCTCTACGGCACTGCACAGTTCAGACCCCTGCGTGGGGTTGTTGCCGTGCAGAGCCTCGTCGCCCCCATACAAACCGTGGGCCATGCCGTTGAACCGGCGCAGGTCGGCCAGCCCTTTCTTCGACGCGTTCAGGTAGCGAGCGTCGGGCCGGTGCTGGTAGTACACGAGCGGCTCTTTAAATCCCTGCGCCAGATTTACGCAGTGGATGCTGCCGGGCGTCGTTAGCAGGTCGCCCGCCAGAAACGCGCCGGTATAATCGAAAGTTTGCTTATGAATCAGGTCGGCCAGGTCGAGCAGAAATTTATCGCCAGTGATGGTATAGAGCCAGTACACAACCTGTAAATTATCGCCCCCGCGATACCGCGCCCAGAATGTCCAGTGGTCGAGGGGTTTAGTTGGCAACTCCTTCAGTTGATACCGGAAGTAGTTGGTCATCAGGCGAATAACACGCTTATCGCTGGTAGCCGAGTAGTACTGTTTGAGCACCTTCAGCATCACCATTTTGGGCCACCAGTCGCGGCTGTTGTTGCGCTGAATGCCGCGTTCGTGCGGGTAGTCGGTTTTGGGGCCGAAATAGCCGTCGGGCTGCTGACTGTTCAAGGTCCACTCGATCCAGGGTTTCGCCCTGGCAATTAACGTGCTGTCGTTCAGAATGTAAGCTAACGGCACCAGCCCATCGATCCAGTACGGGCCGCGTTCCCATTGGTCGCCATCGCCCCCCAGCCAGCCGTTTCGTTGGTTCATTACCAGCGGATAGAGCTTGTCCAACTGCCCGGTCATGCCCGTTTTCTGCCGAACCAGCATTTCGTTGAGCCACCCCTGTGGTTTGATGGCTCCCAATGGCAGTTCGATATACGGATTGGGCCGGAGCGGGGCGCGGTTGTTCAGGTACGGTGCTACCGACGAACGGGTTTGAGCCGTGGCGATTAGGGTAGCAAAACAACTGAAAACGAAAAAGATTCGGAGCGACCTGCTTAGTGCCATGAGACGATGCGGTGAACGTTGATTTGCCATCTAAAGCCAGCCCCTAACGTGGTCTAATCAAAAGTCAACCTTTCTACGAACGATCTGCCCCCAACACCCGCTGCAACAACCACGCAAAGCCCATTACCAGCACGCAGCCGATGGCATTAAGCCAGAGAAAGGCCGTCAGGTCAAAATACCAGCTCAACACAACAAATACCTGCCCGATGAGCGCGGCCCAGAACGTGGCCCGCCCGCCAATCTGCTTCATGTAAAACGCCACGACAAACACGCCCAGAATGACGCCATAGAACAGCGATCCCAAAATATTGACAGCCTCGATCATGCTGCCCATGCGATTGGCAAACTGCGCGACTACAATACAGAATACTCCCCACCCTACCGTGGCCCAGCGCGACGCCCGCAGGTAATCGGCATCACTACCGTTTGTGCTAACCAACCGCTTATACACGTCTACCACCGTTGTTGACGCCAGCGAACTGTAGGCCGACGCTATCGACCCCATCGACGCGCTGAAGATGACCGCAATCAGCAGTCCAATCAGGCCGTGTGGCAGGTGATCGAGTACAAACCGCAGAAACACGTAGTTGGCATCGTTCGTGTCGGCAGCGGGGTTATTCTTATCGATTAGCTTCACCACGTCGGCTTTAACGGTTTTCAGGGCCACGTCGGTTTCCTGAAGCATCGCGTTGGCGGCCTGTTGCCCGGCTTCATCGTTCGTTTTCAGAGCCACCTGCATATCGAGTACGGCCCGCTGGCGTTGGGCGGCCAGGTTCTGATGCCGTATTTCGGTAAGCTGATACTCGCGGGCGTAGGGGCTGGTTCGGAGCCGGTCGGTTTCCTGTTTGTTGAAAAAAGCCGGAGCCGGGTTAAACTGGTAAAACACGAATACCAGCACGCCTACCAGCAGAATCAAGAACTGCATCGGTACTTTGAGCAGGCCGTTCATGAGCAATCCTAACCGACTTTGCCCGATGCTCTGCCCCGTCAGATACCGCCCCACCTGCGACTGGTCGGTGCCGAAATACGACAGTTGGAGAAAGAACCCGCCAATCAGTCCCGACCACAGATTGTATCGGTTATCGGGGTCAAACTTCAGATCGATGAGGTTCATGCGCCCGGCTTTTCCGGCCACTTGCAGCGCATCGACAAAGCCGACGCTTTCGGGCAGGAGTCGCACCGTCAGGAATCCGGCCACCACCATCGCCAGCGTTACAACCAGCATCTGCTGGAGGTGCGTGTGCGAGATGGCCTTCGTGCCGCCCGTAACGGTGTAAATCAGCACAATACCACCCATGAGGAGGTTGGTCCAGTAGATATTCCAGCCCAGAATAGTTGACAGAATAATGGCCGGCGCGTAGATCGACAGGCCCGTTGAAAGACCTCGTTGCAACAGAAACAGCCCCGCCGTAAGCGTTCGGACGCGCACGTCGAAGCGGGTTTCGAGAAACTCGTAAGCGGTGAAAATTTTCAGCTTGTGAAAAATCGGCACGAACGTAATCGACAGCACGACCATCGCCAGCGGCAGACCAAAATAGAACTGCACGAACCGCATTCCATCGACAAAGCCCTGCCCCGGTGCCGACAAAAACGTGATGGCACTCGCCTGCGTCGCCATCACCGACAGCCCTACGTGATACCACGGCAGCGACTGCCCCGCCAGCAGGTAATCGTCCATGCTGCGGCTACGTCGGCTCCGAATCATGCCATAGGCAATGATGCCAAACAACGTTATCACGAGCACACCCCAGTCCAGTATGCTCATGACAGCCAGCGCATTAACCAATAAAACAATAAAATTTCAGCTACTAAGCTACCTAACACGATAGAGTATAGCTGACGCCAGGAACGAACAAAAGGGGGCAGGTCGGGAAAGTCTTCGGGCATGAAACGGCAGGGTCTTTTACTATTAACGGCGAAATTAGGGAAACTATGCCGTAAACATCAATCCTTGCCGATAATCAGGTTATAGCCGATGTAGGGAAAGAGACGCGCTTTTTTGTCGCCTTCCCACAAAAAGGGTTTTTCGTAGATGAGCATGTAGGCACCCGCATCGAACGCGTGACGTTTGCGGTCGAAACGGAGGGCGAGCGACACCCGCGCCCGCCCGTCGGCATATGAATAATAGCGGTATTGCTTCCCTAAACTAACCGAGTTGTCGCTAACGACCGTTAGCTTCGGACTTACTTTTTTAATCACCCCAAACGACAAAAGCTGCTGATTGGCAACACTGACGGACACCGGTTGCGGTGGCATGGACGATGAAAAGCTTGGCCATGCCGGGTAAAGTACGTATTTGAACTTCGGCACGGCGATGCTATAGCCCAGCGTTACGTTGTTCTGACTGCTGCCAAACGACAGCAGCCCCTGAAGCGTAAATTGCCCGCCCGTTTTCGAGGAGCCAATGAGTTGGTTGGCCGTAAACGACGCATTCACCCCCGCCCGGAACAGCGGGCCGACACCCGCGCTCAGTTGGGTGTATAGCCGGGGCATATTCCAGCTATATAGGCCGCTGCCGTAATAATTTTCGGCTGTGGCAAGGTATGGAATTGGTGTGATGAACGTGGCTCCTACGCTCCAGAACCGGGTGATGCCGTATTGAAGTTCATGGCGCGAAAGCCAGGTGTTTCGGTAATAAAAACGCCCTTTTTCGGCGTTGTGAGCCGTATTTCCGGTCAGCAGCCATGGCGCAAACCGATTTGGGGACATGCCGGTCAGTTCGCCGACTGTTTCCATCGACAGCGTATCGGTACGCAGCAGTAGCTCCGGCTCAAAGTAGGTTAGCTGCCCATTCCGTTTCCTGACCGTTATCATGGTACTGTCGCGCCGAACGAACGTACCTTCTACCCGCGCTCCGTCGCGCATCACAAACACCTGATAGGGCAGTATTGTATTTTCGGAACCAAACGCCGGTTTGGGTACGGCTGCCGCATCGCCCACCACCCGAATTACCTGATCGGCCTCAACAAAACTCATGTTGCCGTTGCGTTTCCTGACGCTGATAAGTATGCTATCCTGCCGCAGAATCTGTCCCCGCACGGTTGAACCATCGCGCATGAGCAGATACGACTGCCGCCGGGCCAGGTCGTCGGGCGTTACTTTGTAGGTTTGAGCGAAGAGTAGCGATGGTAAAAACGCAAATAGACCAAGCAGAACTGTTTTCACGGTTGAGGGTGTTAGTGGATTGTTAATAATGAAGTTTTGTCATGCAAACGGTTACACACCGGCAATTATTTTTCCAGCATATAGCACAGACCTCTGATTTCCCTTTAGCGTTGGAAATCGACCGGGCCGAAGGCATATTTATTTATGGTCCGACACTCGGCGGTTCAGCGGAAGGCGCGGCCCAACAGCCGAAGCGGTACATCGACCTGATTTCGGGCATTGGCGTCAGTAACGTAGGTCATCGTCACCCGCACGTACTGCAAGCGATTCAGACACAGTTAGATAAATACCTGCACCTGATGGTCTACGGCGAATACGTGCAGTCGTCGCAGACGCAACTGGCCCACGCGCTCGCGCAAACGCTTGCTTCTCATACTGGCCCGGTTGGCGTTTTAGACAACGTGTATTTCACCAACTCTGGCACCGAAGCCGTTGAAGGGGCAATGAAATTAGCGAAACGCTACACGGGCCGCACCGAAATCATTAGCTGCCTGAACGCCTATCACGGTGCTACGCAGGGCGCGTTATCGTTGTCGGGCGATGAAAATTTCAAGCGTAACTACCGCCCGTTATTGCCCGGAGTCAGGCACATCAACTACAATAACTGGGCTGACATTGAGAAAATTAGCTGCCGAACTGCCGCCGTGGTGATGGAAGTAGTCGGTGCCGAATCGGGCGTTCGGGTGCCGGATGCGGGCTATTTGCAGGCCGTTCGGCAACGCTGCACCGATATGGGTGCGCTAGTGATCTTCGATGAAATTCAGACCGGCTTTGGTCGAACGGGCACGTTCTGGGCCTTTGAGGGCGCGGGCGAAAACGGCACAGCGGTTGTACCCGACGTGTTGCTATGTGCCAAAGGCATGGGGGGCGGAATGCCCATCGGTGCGTTCATTAGTTCGGCAGCGGTGATGAGCGTCTTCAAAAACAACCCGGTGCTGGGCCACATCACCACCTTTGGTGGGCACCCGGTGTCGTGTGCGGCCTCGCTGGCAACATTGCAGGTGATTCGGGATGAGAAATTATACGCCGATGCCGAAGCCAAAGGGCAGTTGTTCAGGCAGTTGCTGGTTCACCCCGCCATTCGGGAAATACGTGGCAAGGGGCTGATGCTGGCCGTCGAGTTCGAGTCGTTCGACGTACTCAAACCTATCATCGACCGGGCCATACAACCCGGCGAATCTACGCCGGGCGAGTCCACGCCGGGCGTCATCACCGACTGGTTCCTGTTCTGCGATAATTCCATGCGCATTGCCCCGCCGTTAATTATCACGGAAGAACAAATCCGCGAAGCCTGTGCGGTGATTTTGGGGGCGATTTGACCGACACGAGCGGAATGAATGCCATTACTCAAAGCAATGGCATTCATTTTTCAGATAGCAAGATAGCCCCTACTTCAAATAGTCTCCAACAGGCACCAGCGTATAATCTGGGTCATTCTCAAATATCTTGGTCAGAACCGCTGCATGGCGCTGCCCCATCACAACCAGAATACGTTGCTTTTTCTGGGCCAGTTGTGTAGCCACAATGTTTGCGTAGATACGTAACTCCCGGTTGTAGAAGTGGCTGATAAAGTCGGCACCTACGTAATCATACGAAACGCGGCTGCTGTCGAGTGTTCGGTCGGTTGTGTTCAGCAGACCACGGCGTACTTTGGCGGGAGTAACGAACATGAGGTGGTACGTTTTCTGGAGAACCTCTGGCGCGTTGAGTTGCCGCAGATAACCAGATACTGTAGTTTTCCCCTGCCGGAAAGGTTCATTAATCTGGCTTCCCAGCACATTAAACGTCTTCAGTTCATCGAGATAGTATTCGATTCCCTGCCCCTGGTTAAGGATCCGGTTTGATGTTCCGCCGTAATAATCGACGCCGTAGATGCGGTCGTGCCGTAATGTTTTACCCAGCGCGTAGGCAATCTGATACGTTTCGGCCCGTCCGTAGTCGAGGTCAGTGAGTGCCAGCTTACCTGCTGTGTATAAACGATAAAGGCTGTCTGTGGTAGATTGTGCTGTAGGCTCCCGCTCAATCAGAATCAGGTCAGGCTTAAACCGCGCCAACTGGTCGCGCAACTGTTGCAACTCCTGCTGCCGCCGTTCGATAAATAGGTCTGCCAGGGGTGCATCTTTATAAAAACCTGCCTGACCGAAGTGATTACTCCCAAGCAGCATAATCTGTATTTTGGGCGGCTGCTGCGCCAATGTACTACTGCCCAAAGTATAAAACACGAGCAAAAGAAAAGAAATCGCGATCCGAATCATAAACGTTGAAAAAAAGAGGGCTTTTATAGCCACTTATGTACACACCTGCAAGGTGCATTAATAAATTTAATTGACAGTGTTTACGGAAAATACGTAGCGGCCAGCCCGACGAGCAGGGCAATACCGAAAATAATGGCTAAGCCGATGAGTACGGTTCGGAGCAGACTACCGGGCTTCTGAGTCATAATTCTTTATGTGTTAAAACCGTTTTTTTGCCACAGAGATGCACCAAGACGCACAGAGATTCACGGAGAAATCTTATAAAACTTTGTGTATCTCCGTGCGTCTTGGTGCATCTCTGTGGCAAAAAAACCCTACAACGGAATGTTGCCGTGTTTTTTCTTCGGCAGAGTTGCTACTTTATTTTCCAGCATCCCGAACGCCCGGAGCAGTTTTTGCCGGGTTTGGTCGGGCATAATCACCTCGTCGATGTAGCCCCGGTGCGCGGCCCGATACGGGTTGGCAAACTTCTCGGTGTACTCCTGCACTTTCTCATGAAGTTTGGCCTGCGGGTCGTCGGCTTCGGCAATTTCGCGCTTGAAAATAATCTCGGCGGCCCCACTCGCGCCCATCACGGCAATTTCTGCCGACGGCCACGCATAATTCATGTCGGCTCCGATGTGCTTGGAGTTCATCACGTCGTAGGCACCGCCGTAGGCTTTGCGCGTGATGACCGTGATACGCGGCACCGTCGCTTCGCAGAAGGCATACAGCAGCTTGGCCCCGTTGGTGATGATGCCGTTCCATTCCTGGTCGGTGCCGGGCAAAAAGCCGGGCACGTCTTCCAGCACCAACAGGGGCACGTTGAAGCAGTCACAAAAACGCACAAACCGGGCGGCTTTGGCACTGGCCTGGATGTCGAGAACGCCCGCCAATACCGCCGGTTGGTTGCCTACAATACCGATGCTGCGCCCACCAATGCGGGCAAAACCTACGACAATATTTTCAGCAAAATTTTTGTGTACCTCAAGAAACGACCCACCATCGACCAACTCATCGATTACCTCGCGCATGTCGTAAGGCTGGTTCGGGTTGTCGGGAATCAGGCTGTTCAGCGCGGGGCGAGATTCGTCGCCCGGTTCGTAAGGCAATCGGGGCGCGTCGTCTTCGCAGTTTTGCGGGATATAACTTAGTAGCTGCTTAATATGCTGAATGCAAGCCAGTTCGTTCGCGCAGGCGAAGTGCGTCACGCCCGATTTGGTGCTGTGCGTACTGGCTCCGCCTAATTCTTCCGCCGTTACTTCTTCGTGCGTTACAGTTTTGACCACGTTCGGGCCGGTCACAAACATATAGCTCGTTTGTTCGACCATGAAAATAAAATCGGTGATGGCTGGACTGTACACGGCCCCGCCCGCACACGGCCCCATAATAGCTGAAAGCTGAGGAATCACGCCCGACGCACGCGTGTTGCGGTAAAAAATGTCGGCATACCCCGCCAATGATAGCACGCCCTCCTGGATTCTGGCACCGCCCGAATCGTTCAGGCCGATGACGGGGGCACCGTTTTGCAGGGCCAAATCCATGATTTTACAGATTTTTTCGGCGTGGGTTTCGCTCAGTGCGCCCCCAAACACCGTAAAATCCTGCGCGAACACGTAGACCAATCGCCCGTCGATGGTGCCGTAGCCCGTTACGACGCCGTCGCCGAGGTAATGTTCTTTGTCGAGACCGAAGTCGCGGGTGCGGTGCATCACGAACTTTCCGATTTCCTCAAATGAATTTTCATCGACTAATAGGGCAATGCGCTCGCGAGCGGTCAGTTTACCTTTTTTGTGCTGGGCGTCGATGCGTTTTTGCCCGCCACCGAGTTCGGCTTCGGCGTTTTTCTGAGCCAGAATGTCAACGTTGGAGAGCCTGGCATTAAGCGCGGGCTGGGTTTCGGTCTGCATGGAAATTGGTCTGTCGAATCACGTGTCGGCAAAGTTAATTATTCATTACGATTCCAACTGTTTCGATTCATTTTGTATCATAGCCGTAATTACACAAAAAACTCGGCCTTCAGACCGTAGGTGCGATATGACCCGACTATTCCCTTCTCTCCTGCTACTTTTTAGCTGTCTGCTGCTCGACGGGTGTAAGCATTATGCGCCCCCTCCTCCGCCCACAACCGGCGCAACCTACCGCCCGGTCTATGCCACCTATGCTACCGTTCGGTCGGTGCAGACGCTGGCTCCGCAACCGCTCAAAAACGTAGGCAAAATCTACGTAAAAGACAACTATCTGTTTATCAACGAGGTCGGCAGCGGTATCCATATAGTCGACAACCGCGACCCAGCCAATCCGGTACGGCTATCGTTCGTTTCGATTCCCGGCAATCATGAACTGGCCGTGAAAGACAGTATCCTGTATGCCGACAATACGCTCGATCTGGTGGCCCTGAACATCGCCAATCCGCGCAGCATTCGCGTGATGAAGCGTATTGAAAACGCATTTCCATACCCCGCTTTTCCGCAGTTTACCAACGTTCGGTTCGAGTGCGCCGACCCCGACCGGGGTGTGGTTGTCCGCTGGGAAAAATCCGATGTGAAGAATCCACAGTGTTATCGCTGATTGCCATGAGACCAACGCTCTACTTCTTTATATCATTGTTGCTGTTCTCCTGCGCTCAGGATAGTGGCAACTCGGCCCCGTCGCCCGGCGCAGGGATTGGCGGTTCAACGGCCCGCTTTACCGTCAGCGGCAATACGCTCTACCTGATTCATAACGACGACCTGCACGCCTACGACATCACGCAGAGCAGCGACCCCAAACCCGGCAACAAAACCGACCTCTGGACCAACGG
Organism: Spirosoma montaniterrae; assembly: GCF_001988955.1. Lineage (NCBI taxonomy): Bacteria > Pseudomonadati > Bacteroidota > Cytophagia > Cytophagales > Cytophagaceae > Spirosoma > Spirosoma montaniterrae. Next base: position 2,052,458 of record NZ_CP014263.1, read on the forward strand.
CGTTGAAACCATTTTTCCGTATCGGAACAACCTGTTCATCGGCACACAAACGGGTATGCTCATCTACGATGTTCGCCAACCGGGCAACCCGCTGCGGTTAGGCGTTTATACCCACATTCAGGCGTGCGACCCGGTGGTGGCGCAGGGCAATTACGCCTATGTGACGCTCCGCTCCGGCACAACCTGCCGAGCTACTACTATCAACTCGCTCGATGTAATCGACATCAGTAATCTCGTCAGTCCAAAGCTTATCAAAAGTTACGCGATGAAAAATCCGCACGGGCTGGGTGTCGATGGTTCGCTGCTGTTTGTGGGCGAAGGCGACTACGGTCTGCGTGTAATGGACGTCAGCAATCCGCTCGACGTGCGGGAGATGCAGTACATCGACAGTGTGCGGACCTACGACGTGATTCCAACCCAGAAGCGGCTAATCGTGACCGGGCCGAATGGCATCTATCAGTATGGTTACGCTGATTTGAAACAACTGACATTGCTCAGCAAAATCCCGGTTCAATGATGCGCCCCGTTTATCTGATTGTCAGCCTGTTGCTTACTGGCGGCTCGTTGGTGGCCCAGCAACGGATCAACTCGCCAAACCCTGATTCGTCGGACCGGTTTGTGCGCGAACGGGCCTGGGTCGTGAAAGTCGCGCCGTTGAGTTTGTTCGACCCTGATAACACCATTCAGTTCGGCGTCGAACGCTGGTTGGGTGGGCGACACGCGCTACAGGCCGAGTTTGGTTACGGCTGGCAGAGCATAAACCTCTGGCAAAACAGTCAAAATCAGCGATACAGCGACCGCGAAGTCTGGCGAGGCCGGGCCGAGTACCGTTATTATTACCACCCTACGAGCCGATTGGGCGGCAGTTATTTTGCGGTTGAAGGGTTTTACAAGCAGGTAAACGCGTTGGAAAGCGGCACTTACGGCGTTGGCTGTCAGTCGGGGCCGTGCCAATATTACCGTATATTTCGCGAACCCGTTCAGAAGTATGTATGGGGGATGCACGCCAAAACAGGTCGTCAGTTCGCGCTCACCCCCGACGACCGCTGGCTGATGGACATTTACGTGGGGCTGGGCTTTCGCAAAAGCGAGATCAACCGATACGAACGCCCCAGCAGCAGTGCATATTTCTACGAATCAGCCGGTTATAGCCTGTTCGATGCGTTTTCACCCCGCCCCTACCCCGTCGTAAGCCTGGCGTATGGTTTTAAAATTGGTTATGCGTTATGAAAAACTTTTTCTTTTCGCTGTTACTTCTAACCGTTACATCTGCCTTCGCGCAGGATTCTACTATCGCGCTCCGGTATCAGCCCCGCGCCGTATTCAAACTGGCTCCGCTCGCGTTTCTTGAGCAGGACGCCACGCTTCAGGCAGGTCTGGAGTACCGCACTGGCATCAGAACGTCTGTTCAGGGCGAGTTTGGCTACGGCTGGAAGGGGCTGTCGCCGTTTGAGACGGATTTAGATGATTTCGTAAGTGCCGAAATCTGGCGGGGCCGGGCCGAAGTGCGGTTTTACTCGGGCCGATACCGAACTAACCGGCGCAAAGGTATCGCCATTCGGAGCAGTTATCCGCTGGGCAACTACTGGGCCGTTGAGGGGTTGTACAAGCAGATCAACGTAGTGAAACAGGACAACCTGTACAGCCGGGAAGCGTCATCGCAAAGCAGTTTTCCAGGCGTAATCATCGGCACGCAGCAACGGGCCATCAGTCGCTATGTGTTTGGCTCTCACCTGAAAATAGGCCGTCAGTTTTCATCCTACGAACCGCAGCGACGAGTGTTTACCCGCACCCTGCTCGACATCTACTTCGGTGCCGGTGTGCGCTGGGCGATGAACGACGTACCTCCACCACCAAACCCCTTTCCCACCTGCGGCTGTGGCTTTGGCCGCTCGTTCGAGCAGACCGGTACGGCGATTATGCCCAGCCTGACCGCCGGGCTAAAGTTCGGTTTTGCGCTCTGACGCGGTTTTCAGACCTTTGCCGAATCATGAAGAGGTTATAACACAGAGAGACACCGAGATAAAAGAGATACACGGAGTTTTTGTTGCAGACAATCTCTGTGTATCTCCCGCTTACTCTGTGAATCTCTGTGTAACAATCTCTTAATACCCTAAATAACTTTTGGGCCGGTTCTTCTTCCTTGTCACGCTGCTTATTGGTTTCGCCAAATCCGGCTGGGCACAGCCGCTCGGCGGGCAACGCGTGTTTTCGTTCCTGAACCTGCCGACCCACGCCCGCGTAGCAGCCCTCGGCGGGCAGGTCGCCACCGCCATCCGGCCCGATGCGGCTTACTTCCTGAACAACCCTGCCTTAGCGGATTCGCTACGCCAGAACGAACTGACTATCAGCCTGATGCCGTATCTGGCAGCGGCCAAATACTACACCTTGCACTATGGTCTACCCGTAAAAACCAAAGGCATGTGGGCCGTTGGGATGCAGTACTTAAGCTACGGACAGATGCCACTGACCGACCCGCTGGGGAATACGCTTGGTACATTTTCGGCCAACGACTACGCCCTCGGCCTGACCCACGCCCGTACCGAAGGTAATTTCTCGCTCGGGGCTACCGTAAAAATGGTCGGCTCAGCTATCGAAACCTATTCCGCCTTTGGCATACTGGCCGACCTCGGCGGGGTCTGGCGACATCCCAGCGGCAACCTTACATTTGGGCTGACCGCCCGAAATTTCGGTTATCTAATCAAAAACTTCGGCCCGACCGATGCCAACCTGCCGTTTGATTTACAGGCGGGTGTCACGCTCAAACCCCGCTACGCCCCGTTCCGGCTAACCATCACGGCTCACCACCTCCAGCGTTTCGACATTAGCTATAACGACCCCAACCTGAACGTGCGCTTCGACCTGAACGGCAATCCCATTCCGCAAACGCTCAGCCCGGTAGAGAAAGCGGCCCGGCATCTGAGTGCAGGCGTTGAATTTCTGATTAGTCCGAACGTGCATCTGATGGCCGGATACAATCACCAGAAGCGGCAGGAAGGGCGGCTCACCACGGGCGGAGGACTGGCCGGTATTTCGCTGGGGGCGTCGGTGCAGGTGCGGGCGTTTCAGTTGACCTACGCCCGGTTTGCAGCCGCTCCCACTGCCGGAACCAGCCAACTCTCCCTGCGCGTGGACCTTGAACGAATTATGCAGTAGTTTCTCAGCAAAACCTATGACAGACGAACTCCGGGCAAAAGCGGCCCGCATCAAATTAGTACTGACCGACTGCGACGGTGTTATGACCGACGCGGGCGTTTTCTACGGCGAAACCGGCGAAGTATTCAAACAATTCAACATCCGCGATGGCATGGGCGTAGTGCGCCTGCGCGAGTTGGTAGGTGTAGAAACGGGCATCGTCACGGGCGAGACCTCGCCCTCGGTGGTAACGCGGGCCGCCAAGTTGAAAATCACGGAATTGCATCTGGGAGCCAGCGACAAACTGTCGTTGCTGCGGGGCATTCTGGAGCGTAAAGGTTTAGACGGCAGCGAAGTAGCGTTTATTGGCGACGACGTAAACGACCTCGCCATTTTACAGGCTGTAGGGCTATCGGCCTGCCCCGCCGACGCCACCCGGCAAAACAAAGCCATTGTCGATTATTGCTGCGAGATGCGGGGCGGGCAAGGTTGCCTGCGCGAACTCGCCGAACTCATCATCGAAGCTAAATTAGGTAGCGTGTAGCACGCTTAACTACGGCTACGTCAGGTTCTTTTTGAAAAAATCGACGGTGCGCTGCCAGGCCAGTTCGGCGGCTGCTTTGTCGTAGCGGGGGGTGGTATCGTTGTGAAAGCCGTGGTTGGCATTGGCATACATATGCGCCGTGTAGGCTTTGTTATGCTGTTTCAACGCGGCTTCATAAGCGGGCCAGCCCTCGTTTACGCGGGTGTCGAGTTCGGCATAATGCAGCAGCAGCGGAGCTTTTATGTTCGGCACGTCTTCAAGGCCGGGTTGCCCGCCATAGAACGGCACCGAAGCAGCCAAACCGGGAATCCGCACGGCCATCATGTTGGCAATCCAGCCACCAAAACAAAACCCAACCACGCCAATCTTACCGTTACAGTTATTGTGGGTTTTCAGATAGTCGTAGGCAGCAATGAAATCCTCCAGCATCTCGTTGCGGTTCCGTTTGCTTTGCAGCGCACGGCCCTCGTCGTCGTTGCCCGGATACCCGCCCAATGGCGTTAACGCGTCGGGGGCAACAGACACAAATCCACTGAGTGCAGCCCGTCGGGCCACGTCGGCAATATGCGGATTCAGGCCCCGGTTTTCGTGAACAACCACAATGCCGCCCAATTTCTGGCTCGTATTCACTGGCATCGACACCAACGCTTTGATGGAGCCGCCCCCTTTGGGCGATGGATACGTAACATAGTCAGATTGCAGGCGGGGATCGTCGGCTTTGATTTTAATCCCGCCTTTGTAATCGGGCATCAGGAAGCCCATCAGAGCCGACACCGTTAGTCCGCCTACGGCATAAGCTGATAGCCGCTGCACAAAGTCACGCCGGTCGATCCGGTCGTGAGCATAGTCGTCGTACAAATCAAACACCTCCTGTTTGATGTCTTCTTTTTTAATTTCACTCATGTCGGTCTCGGTTGGGCGATAATACAGGCGTAGTTTACAGCTATTTTTAAAATTTACCCAGCCAAATCGCACATTTTCCGGTTTATGATGTTTCTAAGCCGTAGCGACACCCAACGTCTCTAAAGAATCAATGACTGAAGTACTGAAAGACCTGACTCCCCGGCAGATTGTTGCCGAATTAGATCAATACATTATCGGGCAGCACGACGCCAAGCGTAACGTAGCTATTGCCCTGCGCAACCGCTGGCGTCGGATGAATGCTCCCGACGATATGCAGCGCGAAATCACGCCCAATAACATCCTGATGATTGGGGCCACGGGCGTTGGCAAAACCGAAATTGCCCGACGGCTCGCCAAACTGGCCGATGCGCCATTCATAAAAGTTGAAGCATCGAAATTTACCGAGGTCGGTTATGTGGGCCGCGACGTAGAAAGTATGGTGCGCGATTTAGTCGAGCAGGCTGTAAATATGGTTCGGGCCGCCAAGAAAGAAGCCGTAAAGGCACGGGCGCAGCAGGCTGTTGAAGATGCCATTCTCGACATTCTGATTCCGCCCGTTAAACCCGCCAACGGCCAACACGTTGGCTTTGAGACCATTCCTGCCGATTCGGATTCGGAGCTAAACGAGCGCACCCGCGAACGTTTCCGCGACAAAATCCGCTCCGGCGAAATGGACGACCGTAAAATCGACATCGACGTGCAGCAGAGTCAAATGCCCAGCATTGGCGTTATGGGCGGCTCGGTCGATGATTTGTCGATGATGAACATCCAGGAAATGATTGGCGGCATGATGCCCAAGCGCGGCAAAAAGCGCAAAGTGACCATTGCCGAGGCCCGCACAATTCTGCTCGAAGAAGAAGCCGCTAAACTCATCGATATGGACGAGGTGAAGGAAGAGGCCATTCGCAAAGCCGCCGACGCCGGGATTATTTTTATCGATGAAATCGACAAAGTAGCGTCGGCCCGGTCGGGCAACGGGGGCGGTGGTCCCGACGTTAGCCGCGAGGGCGTCCAGCGCGACCTGCTGCCGATTGTAGAAGGCAGTGCGGTGAATACAAAATACGGCGTCATTCATACCGACCATATCCTGTTTGTTGCTGCGGGCGCGTTTCACGTTGCCAAACCCAGCGACCTGATTCCCGAGTTGCAGGGACGTTTCCCCATTCGGGTAGAGCTGCAAAGCCTGTCGGAAGACGATTTCTATCAGATTTTAAAAGAACCTAAAAACGCGCTGACAAAGCAGTACGAAGCCATGTTGCAGGCCGAAAACGTGGGCCTGACCTTCAACGACGACGCCCTGCGCGAACTGGCCCGGATTGCCTTTGAGGTGAACGCCGAAATAGAAAACATCGGTGCCCGCCGTTTACAGACCGTGTTGAGTCATCTTATGAACGATTTCATGTTCGATATTCCCGACGTTATCGGTGCCAACGCTCACCTTGTGATTACTAAAGAAATGGTTAGTACCAAATTAAATGATTTGGTAAAAAACCGCGATATGAGCCAGTTTATTCTATAGGAAAGCTGTTATTCCTCAACGCGTATACAGCCGTCTAAGTGGTTATTTAGGCTACCGAATAGTAAATCTTGACACAAATGTTGGGTCAACGTAACTTAAGTTTTACTTAAACAAGCTACTTTACAAGTAGAAAATAAGCATTGGGGCAATCTGCCCCGCTGGCTAACGTTCACACACGTCACTTTTTTACTCCCGCCGATGCCTATGAAACAGCATTCCTGAACTAAATCTCAGGTCCTCTTTTGCCAACTCTCTACAACTCTAACCCAACAATGACGAATTACTATCAGCTTAAAGATGAGGAACTCATCCGAATGTATCTGCATACCCAGCAGAATAACTACTTCGAGACGCTGTATACTCGTTACGTTAGTAAAGTGTATCGCCGATGCTTATCGCTCACTAAAGATTCCAGCAAGGCCGAAGACTTTACGCACGACATCTTTCTGCGCGTGTATGGTAACCTGAGCAACTTTAAAGCTCATTCTACGTTCTCCACCTGGTTGTATTCTATCTCGTACAACTACTGCATGGATCAAATCCGTTATGCCCACCGAACCGCTACAATCGAACTTGAAGCTGAACATGAGCTTTTCTGGAACGATACCAGCGAACATGAGCACCTGGAGATGCAACTTCAGCAACTGAATCAGGCGATGGACGCTATCAGCCCTGAAGAAACGCAGTTACTACGCCTTAAATACGAAGATGGTCTTGATATTAAGGCCATCGCTACGCAATTTTCACTCAAAGATAGTGCAGTGAAGATGCGACTTAAACGCACTCGAGACAAAATCCGTCGATTATATAGACCGGTTGAATAAGCCTTTTCTACAATACATGGGCCAGTTAGCGATCTGCTGACTGGCCCATGTATTGTAGAAAAAGTGTGCGTTTTACCGACGCGTGCCAAAATTAGTTACCCAATAATGACGATACGTACTCCCTGCTGAATAAGCGTAGCCAACGCCGAGGTCTTTGAAATTAGCACTCATGATATTCCGGCAGTGCCCCGGCGACCGCAGCCAGCCATCGACCACTGCGCGGGTTGTTGTATAGCCTGCTGCAATATTTTCGCCAGCGGCCCGCCAAACGTACCCTTCGCGGGTCATACGATCCCAGGGTTGCGAACCGTCGCGCCCGGTATGGCTGAAGTAATTGTTGGTAGCCATGTCGAGCGCGTGCTTATCCGACGCGGCATTAAGTTGGGTGTTCAGCGAGAGTGCCGGTACAGCAGGGTACGTTGTTGTGCCACACTGACAGGGTTTGGAGCGGGCCTGATTGATGTACGTAAGAATCTCCTGCTGTTGTGTAGTCGATGCGGCTGCAACCCGCGCTCCGGTCAGGTCTGGCATGGCCGGGGCTGCCTCGCCCAACGACGAATTCTCGGCATGTACGGATGAGGCTACTGGCGCGGGTGTCTGATTCGTTTCCTGATCTGACTGGCAGGCCGTGGCAGTCCATAACAAGGCAGCAACGCCCAAAAGGTAATTAGATTTCATAGAAAGAAAAGCGCGTTTATTTGTTGATTAAACGGTATCTTTTCTTTCAGATTGTACAACATAGCCCAAAAATTCTTGTTTCTTATTTACCAATAATAAAAATCATTCACTAAAGGCCGCAACACTTGGCTAATCCTCCTGATACTGAAGCTTAAAATAGAGATAGCGGGCACGGTCACGAGCACGTTTGATGCGCATCTTCACCGCACTCGGGGTCAGATCCTGCTGTTCGGCAATGTCTTTGATTTGGTTCCCTTCCTTGTATTTAGCCAGCAACAACTCGCGTTGCTGACGCGATAGCCGGTCTAATATTTTCTCAACTAAACCTGCCTGAAGCCGGTCTGAATCCGGGTTTACTTCCTGAGCAGCACAAATGTCCCGAAAGTACATTTTGTACCGGAGTTGCTCCTGTTGTCGTTTCCGATTCTGATCGATACAGTAATTAACCGTTATAGCGTGCAGCCAGGTAGTAAACTGAGCATCGCCTTTAAAAGCGGGTAACTTATCGGCTAATCGAACAAAAATATCCTGAGCGAAATCTTCTGAATCGAAAACGCTTTCAGTATACGATAAACACCTTCGATAAACCCGGCAATAATGACGGGTATATAGTGCTGAATAATAACGATCATCAGCCGTTGTAATGTACAATGATACTAATTCGTGGTCGGTGAGGTGGGTCATTGCGGAATAGGATGTATATGCAACTTTTCAAAGTTACACACCAGGCACTTATCGTATCCAGTCGACCGCTGCTAACCAAACGAACACGCTAATTATCATATGAACAGCGAAAAAAAATAACAAACTCACTTCCTTGCCCGTCAGTATAGGCAACATAATAGCATCTGCCGCAATGCGCCAGCTACATTCAGCTTTATTTAACGCAGTGATTTTTCTACTTCCTGGCGATACTTCGCTCCAATAGGCAACTGATTTTTGTTTATCGTGATAAATCGAGCCGATATACGCATAACATTCTGCTTGGCGACAATATATGATTTATGAATACGTAGAAACGAACCTTCCGGTAATTGTGCGTGCAAATCCGACAAAAGTTCGCTGACAATCATAACGTCAGTAGGTGTATACACTTTACTAAATGCGCCAAATGCTTCTATAAATTGTATATCGTTGACAAGAATGCGAGTAAACTCCCGGCCCATCTTAAGAAAGATATACGGATTGCTCTCCACAACGGGGGTTTCTGACCGATGCCCAAGTGCCCGATCTACAGCCTTCACCAACCGCGCGAAGGTATACGGTTTAACAACATAGTCGGCAACGCCTACCTCAAAAGCAGCTATCGCATACGACGGATCGGCGGTTACGAGTATCACATTAGGGCGATGAGTGATTGATTCCAGAAATGCCAGCCCATTCATATCGGGCAGAGAGGCATCTAAGAAAAGCAAATTTATATCCCGATCAGCCAATATAGGCAGCGCATGCAACGGATTGGCAAACACACCTGTCACCGTTAAATACGGTAAGCGTTGAATATTTTGCTTAAGTATTGTCTGGTCGCTCGGATCGTCTTCTATGATAAGGGTATTATAGGTTTTCATATTTGTATGACGTACAACTATGGCAAAAGTAGCAGCAAAACCAACTTATTTAGCAGAAAAATGTCTTCTGACCCCCAGAATGCTATAGTCATTACGAATTTTTACTTTTCTCCCGATTCTCCTTTGTTGGCTGTGGCCTAAAAAAATAAACGTCTAATATAGCGTAAGGGCGAGCCAGATACTCACGCACCAACGTTCGCAGGGAGTACCCGTCGGGCACGTCCTGAGCCGCAAAAGCGATGGCTTCTACTCCTTCGTGGTTGCCAATGAATAACGCGCGGGCATTATGAAAGTTCTGCGAGATGATGGTGATTTTCTCCTGATTAAAAACGTCTTTACAGCGTACTACCGAATCGAACGTGCGAAATCCGGCATAATCAAGCGTCATTGCCGATGCCGGAATACCCAGTTTTACCAACGCCCGCTGCATATCTGCCGGTTCGTTGTAGTATTCAGAATCATTGTTTCCACTCAGTATCAGATATTTTACCTTGCCCTCTTTCCAAAGGCGGGCCGTTGCTTCCATACGATAGCGGAAAAACAGGTTTTCTTTACCCGACCGCACAAATTTACTCGTACCCAACACCAGCCCGACATCATTGGCAGGCAGTTCGTGAATATTAAAATAAATCTGATTACGGGTATTATATACGACCCACCAATTGCAGGCAAGAATCACCGTAGCCCCAAAAAAGGCTATGGCAATGCCTACTTTTATAGTCCGCTTGACTACGCGCACCCCGGCGGCTTCGCGGGGCGTCTCGTTTGAATAGTCGGTGGACAAGGTCGTGTGCATTAAGTAAATACCTTACAGACCCCATATTGAGCCTGTAAGGTGTAATGTCGGTTACGAAAATAATCCTAACTGTATCGGCTCAGCCGTTTCACTTTCTTCTGCTACCACGTTTACAATTGGCTCTATCTTCACCTCTTTCACCACTTTCGGCGCCAATAATTTAACTTCCTTTACCCGAGCGAACGGTAGTTTGTTGCCCAATGCTTTCCAGCCCCGCACTTCGATGAAACCTTCTGGTTCCAACACCATTTTCTCGATGGGAGCCCGATCTTTTACCTGATGCACCAGCTCGATGCGCGGATACCGGTCTGTTGTAACGGCCAGTGCTTTCGAGCCTTTCGCATCACCAATATAGCTAAATTTCTTATCCAGTGATGTCGTCTCTACTTTGAACCGCTTCACGTACCAGGCTTTCTGATTAGCTTCATAGTACACCGCCGACAGCACGGTTTCGGGATCAAATTTCATCAGCACGGCAATGTCGTTCGGCTCATATCGGTTGGTCAGGTCGAAGTTGGTCAGCTCGTACTGCCCGTCTTTATACACGACCAAGATGCTGTCTTTTGCATCGAAATTGCCGAGTAGTTTGCCCCGCTCATCGCGGTTGAGCCGCCCGAGGTGATCGTCATACCAGATGTCTACTCCACCCAGCGTGGAGGTTCCTGCCGTTTTCTGGGTAATCTTCCGAACCGGGTATTTGGTCAGGATATTGCCCTGCGCCGAACGATTCTTAATGCCAACTGTAGCGAAATCGAAGTCGAACTGCTTGATTTTGGCTGAACTCTGTGCGGTCAGGTTTACGGTAATTACCTCAGCCTCACCGTTGTCGTTGGCACTAAAATACGTGATCTTCGACTTCGGATTGCCCATTGTCAGGTCGTACTCGCGGTCACGCGTGACGCCCGTAATGGGGAATCGCTTCACCATCGTAATGCCCGATTTGGCGTCTAAGTAGGCCAGGTTATAAATCTTCCGCTCGTCGTTTTTCTTGAACACCGACACGTAAATGATGTCTTTGCCAACGAAAATCTTTTCCTGAATTTTCGTGACCACACATTTGCCATCGCGCCGGAATACAACGATGTCGTCTATGTCGGAACAGTCGGAAACGTACTCGTCTTTTTTCAGCCCGTAGCCAATAAACCCACCCTCCCGGTCGACATATAGTTTCTGGTTGGCAGCCGCTACCACGTTCGCGGCAATGGTATTGAAGGCCCGAATCTCCGTTTTGCGTTCGCGGCCTTTACCATACTTCTTTTGCAGGTCTTTATAATAGGCAATGGCGTATCGGGTAATGTTGGCTAAGTTGTCTGCTGTTTCGGTCAGATCCTGCTCCAGCTTCCGCATCAGCTCATCGGCCTTGAAACCGTCGTATTTCGAGATTCGCTTGATCTTGATTTCGGTGAGCCGAATCAGGTCGTCTTCCGTAATATCACGGTAAAACAGCTTCTTATGCGGTTTCAGTGCTTTGTCAATCGTCTGTAAAACAGCTTCAAACGTTTCACACTCCTCAATTTTGCGGTAGATGCGATTCTCGATAAAAATCTTTTCGAGCGAACTATACAGCAGCCGCTCCATTAGCTCACTACGCCGAATTTCGAGCTCCCGTTGCAGCAGATGCACTGTCTGATGCGTATTGACGCGCAAAATGTCGGTTACGCTCACAAAGTGTGGCTTGTCGCCAATAATGACGCAGGCATTGGGCGAAATACTGACTTCGCAGTCGGTAAAGGCGTAGAGCGCATCGATGGTTACGTCGGGCGAAACGCCGGGTTGCAGATGCACCAGAATTTCAACGTCTCTGGCCGTATTATCAACCACGGCGGCTACGTTGCGGCTGGGAGCTTTTATGCGGATTTTACCCAGTTCAGCGGCCTTGACAATGGAGTCGATCAACTGCGGGGTTGTTACGCCAAACGGCACGTCGCGGATGGCGAGTGTTTTTTTGTCGACTTCTTCAATTTTGGCCCGCACCCGCACTTTACCCCCCCGATGCCCGTCGTTGTAGTTGCTGACGTCGATATGCCCGCCGGTTTGAAAGTCGGGGAATAGCTGCACCGGCTTGTCTTTCAGAATCTGAATCGATGCCTCGATGAGTTCGTTGAAATTGTGGGGCAGAATCTTGGTCGAAAGCCCCACGGCGATGCCTTCTACACCCTGCGCCAGCAGCAGCGGAAACTTCACCGGCAGCGTGACCGGCTCTTTTTTGCGACCGTCGTAGCTGAGCTGCCACTCGGTAGTTTTATCATTATACACCGTGTCGAGCGCAAACTTCGACAGCCGTACTTCAATGTAACGCGGGGCCGCTGCACCGTCGCCCGTGCGCACGTCGCCCCAACTCCCCTGTGTATCGAACAGCAGTTCTTTCTGACCGATGTTAACGAGAGCTTCGCCGATGGACGCATCGCCATGGGGATGATACTGCATGGTTTGCCCGATCACGTTGGCTACTTTGTTGAAGCGGCCATCGTCCATTTCTCTGAGGGCGTGCAGAATCCGGCGTTGCACGGGTTTAAGACCGTCTTCAACGGCAGGCACGGCCCGTTCGAGAATGACATACGAAGCGTAATCGAGAAAGTAATTTTCGTAAAGCCCCGACACTACGGTTTGATCGTGCAGGACTTCTTCTGTTGGATGGGTTTGTTCATTAACCGGCTCCGGGGCGTCGGCGAGTTCGGCACCATCGGCGGGCAGAGCCGCGTCGGGTTGTAAAAGGTCGTCGTCTATCGGCTCGGAATTTTCGTCGTGCATCATGAATAGCAGCGGAACTTTTTCAGTGGACATTCAGGGCTTTTTCGCCCGGTCAATTCATAGCTATCGCTCCCTAAAGATACAAAAAAAAGGCGAAACCACGCAGTTTTCGCCTTTTTATCTACCAGACACGGGTAAGCCTTCATGAACACGCAGGCGGGCGAAATTCTGCCGATGCTCTTGCCAGAGTTGCCGCTGCGTAGGTTTGCATCCCGTCGCCAGCGGTCATTTCCACCAGTAGTTTGCCGTGTTCTTTCGATTGGGTAAACATGCGCTGGGCCTGTGTGCCTGACTACAACTTAATAAATTCAACCCGACGGTTGTTGGCTTTGCCCTCGGCGGTGGTGTTGGAGCCAACGGGCTGGCTTTCGCCCTTCCCATCGGTATCCATACGGCTGGCGTCGATGCCAAACTCTTTCGATAGCGCGGCCCTCACCGAATCGGCCCGGCGTTTGGAGAGGGCAAGATTGCTGGCGTCGTCACCATCGGCGTCGGTATGCCCAATGATTTTCACCTGCACACTCGCGTTCTCTTTCAGCACCGTCCCGATTTCTTTCAGCACCCCGTAAGATTCGGGTTTGATAGTAGCCGAGTTCACATCGAACAGAATGCCGGTCGTGCTGAATTTGCCCTCGGTGATGAGTTTACTGCGGGTATCGGGCGTACCTACAGCCACGCGCAGATTGCTGAGGTACCACGCCTGATTCTCGGTCGTAAAAAAGCCGCGTTCCAGCAACAGCCGGTAGGGGGTTGCCGGGTCGAAGGCGCGGGGAATGTCCCAGATTTTTGTTTCGTCAAGATAAACGCGCAGCCGGGTTTTCTGCCTCCATACCGACAATTTAACCGTTGGTTTTTTTCCGCTTACCCACTGATCCGTATACAGTTCGTTGGTCAGCCGCTCGGCATCGGCGGCATCCCAAGCCTTGACATAACTATACCCTTTATCGCCACCACCGGGGTGCAACTGCACCTGTACTGCATTGACCGTACCCGACTGAAGCAGGTTGGGATAGGCTTTGCTATCGAGAAACCACAGGGCCGTGCCAAGCATATTGTTATCCAGCCCCGGCGTAATAACCATGTTCATTTCCAGCGTGAAGTTTTCGGGCAATACCTTCAGAAATTCGGGATAGAGATAGCCGTTTTGAGTAACAGCCAGCCACTTGCCGGATTGCCCGTCGAGCGTTACCACTTCGCCACTGGCGTTGGTGTTCCATTTGGCCGGAAAATCGCCTACGGCATCCTGCGCGAAGTCTTCCACAGCCACTACCTTTTCGCCCGGCACAAAGTCGAACTTGCTGTAGGCTCTCAAACTACGGGGTTCGTCGGCCCTACTGGCGACCGGCTCTCTGCCTGCCCGCTGCCGGCCCGACGCTTTTTCGGGTGCATTCACCGTTTCGTTGGTTTCGGCTTCCGGCGTTGACTGATCGTAGGTATCATCGGCAGGTTTCTGGCTTCGGGGTTTCTTTTCTTTCTTCTTGAAAATAGTACCGATGCCTTCTTCGACTTTATCTAAGCCCCGGTTGATGCCCTGATCGATGCGGCCATTCACGCGGCCTTCCACGTTGCGTTCGGCGGTTTCTTTCGGGTCGTAAACACGCACCTGCGCCAGTGCCGCCGGGGCCGTCAGAACTACTGTCAGCACGACCACGCTCATAAGTCGGTTGTTCGTCATTTCTGTTTTTTTGCTACGTATAGTGAAATAATGACCCGAACGTAAGTAGGCTCGTGAACAGGCGGATAGCCTAACCAATCGGCAGGGCATTTGGGTCTATCGGCATCGGGTTTGAGTCAATGTTTCGTCAGCGTTTCGTCAACTGAAATCGCCTGTGCGTAGGCCGACATCCGTTCTGTGTTGATTGCCATTATTGAAAGTGAAGGCGTTTGTGTAGTATTGGCCCAATGAATAGACCGGGCATTTTCAGGAGTCTGCTTTGTGGCCTGTTGCTGGCGGGTTATGCGGCTATGGCCCTACCCGACACCATCCGGGTGCAGGAACTCGCCCGCCCGCTTTCGCTCTACAACCGGGCCACCCTGACACCTGCCCCGCTCAACGCCGACTGGCTTTTTGTGCGCACCCAGCCCGCTCAGCCCCTTCGGACCGGTTTGCTCACCACCGGGCAGCAGGCATACTGGCTGCACGTATGCCTACAAAACGATAGCCCCACAGCCCAAACCGTCTATTTGTCGAGTGCCAATAACCAGGTCGTCAGCGCGTTTGTGGAAACGTCGGCGCGGGTCGATTCGCTGCGATTTGGCACTATGATACCCGCAGCCGACTGGCCAACGCCCGAAAACGAACACTACGCGCCGTTGCGGCTTGCCCCGCGTCAGACCTGTTCGCTCTGGATTCAGATTGCACGGGCGCGGTCGGTGCTTGACCCGATCACGGCCTCACCCCTGCCCCGGCCCAGATTAGGTGTACTGCTGCTCAACGAACAGTCTTACAGACAGACTATTCTGTACGAACGGCAGCAAAACGCACCGGAGTTGCTGTACCGATCCTGGATACAGGGTGCCCTGCTGTTTTTTCTGCTGCTGGTGGTCCTGCTCTACAGCTACGACCGGCAGCGGCTGTATCTTTTCTACGGTCTGTACGTGCTGGCCGGGTGTTTGTACTCGCTGCTGAAAACGCGTTCATACACCCCGCTGGGCCACTGGTTCGGTCAGTTTCCGCTGGTAAAAGCCCATTTACTCGACCCCATTGTTTGGGCGGGCTGGGGAGCTTATCTGTACTTTCTAATTGAACTGCTCGACCTTAATCGAATCCACCCGGTGGTGAGTAGCCGGATGCGGTGGTGCGCCCGCGTGGCCGTTGTTTACAGCACACTCTATGCCGGTTTATTGATACTCACCAACGACGAAGGACTTCAGCAACTCGGATACTGGTTCAACCGGGGCGTGTTTATTGGAGCGCACGTCTGGATACTCGGCTGGGTAGCCCGCGCCGTGCCGTCGATACTGACGCGCTACGTGCTGATTGGCAATGCGCTGCTGACGGGCATCGGCATATTGGCCTCGCTCCGGGCGGGTGGTATCATTCTGCGCGATACGACCATGCCGGGCTACGTTGATAACCTGCTGATGTTGCCGCTGGGAATTCTGCTCGAAATCATCGTATTTGGCATAGCAATGGCCCACCGCATCCGGCTCATCGACCGCGAACGGCAGGCCAGTCAAACAGCTTACATTGAGGAAATAGAACAGCGAACGGCCTACGAAAAACGGCTGGCCGAGGTTGAAATGCTGGCCCTGCGAAGCCAGATGAACCCCCATTTTCTGTTCAACAGCCTGAACACCATCGAGTATTTTGTGCTGAAGGGCGACGAAGAGAAAGCGTCGCGCTACCTGTCGAATTTTTCGCGACTGCTGCGGCTCATTCTCAACCACTCGAACGAAGACACCGTTCGGCTGTCGGAAGAACTGACGGGGCTGCGGCTCTACCTCGAGCTGGAAGCAACCCGGTTTGGCGACGAATTTCAATACAGTATCGAAACCAACACGGCCATTGACCAGGATGAGGTGCTGCTGCCACCGTTGCTGTTACAGCCTTTCGTTGAAAATGCCATCTGGCACGGCCTGCGCCAGAGTAAGCGGCCCGACAAACGGCTGTGGGTTCGGTTGCTGGTACAGGACGCCCAAACGCTGCGGTTCGAGATTGAAGACAACGGCATTGGCCGACAGCGGGCCGCCGACCTCAAAAGCCGCTCAGCCTCGGCCCGAAAGTCGTATGGCATGGCAATTACGCAGCAGCGCATCGAACTCTTCAACCGCAATTACCCCTCACAACTCGACGTGCAGTTACTTGATTTAGAAGGCAATGAACAAACCGGCACACTCGTTCGGATGACCTACCGGCTGGCCCTGTCGCTTCAGAAACCATGAAAGTTATCTTACTTGACGACGAAAAGCTTGCTACCGAACTGTTGGCACTGAAGCTCCGGAAACTCGGCATGGGCGTAGAGATTATAGCGCAGTTCAACCAGCCCGAAGTTGCCTTAGAAACGCTCCGCACCACGCCGTTCGACCTGCTGTTTCTCGACATCGAAATGCCGCGTCTGAACGGCTTCGACCTGCTCGCTCAGCTCGACCCGTTTTCGTTCGACGTTATTTTTACCACCGCCTACGACCAATACGCCATTCGGGCCTTTCGGTACAGTGCGCTGAGTTATCTGCTCAAGCCGATTCGGGAAGACGAACTCCGTGAGGTGATTGTTCGGTGGCAGCAGCGCAGTGTGCGGCAGTTGCATCAAGCCCAGTTGAGCCTGTTGCGCGAGCAGTATCAGACGCCCACAACCGCGCCCCGCAGCCGTATTGCCCTGCCTACCAACGAGGGCCACGCCATTGTTGAAATTGCCGACATCGTTCGCTGCATGGCCGATGCCAGCTACACGCACATCTACCTGACCAACAATCGAACGCTGCTGATTTGCCGCACCCTGAAAGAAGTAGAACAGGCTCTCGATACCAGCGGCTTCGTCCGAACCCATCACTCGCACCTCATCAACCCAGCTTACTTAACCAAAATTGTGCGGCAGGATGGCGGCTATCTGCTCATGGCCGACGGGGCGCAGGTGCCCGTCACCAAACTCAAACGCGACTGGTTACTGGAGCAAATTGGTGGTATCGAACGCACCTGACCAGTCGACTACCGTTCGCCTTTGAGCCGGGCCACCAGCCAGTTGTTCATGCGTTCGACCTGTTCGGGGTAAGTCCAGTGGCCGGTGTCGAGCGACAGGTCGAGTGTTTTGGGCGCGGCAATCACGTTGTAGGCGGCATACATCGACGTGGGCGGGCAGGTTTCGTCGCTGAAGCCCCACGAATAATAACCCGGCACGCTGACTAAGCGGGCAAAATTCACAACGTCGTAATACCCAACGGTTTTGATTTTTTCGGGTTTGTTATTGAACGCCAGCGCACTGCCCGTAAACAGGTGCGGCCACCCGCCAGCCCGCCCGTTCAGGTAGCCCGTTACGTCGGCTAAAGCCGGGTAATACGCGCCGAGCCATTTCACACGACTGTCTAACCCCGCCGTGATAATCGATAACGCCCCACCCTGACTGCCGCCCGTTACGGCGAGGTTCTGCCCGTCGTACTGCGGCAAAGTCGTCAGAAAGTCGATGGCCCGCACGCAGCCAAGATAGACCCGCTTGTAATAATAACGGTCGCGGTCGTCGAGGTTGATGTTCTGGTAGTTCTGGAGCGGCCCGGCCTGCAGGTTTACGTACACCGACGGGTCCATGTTGACCGGGATGCCGTGAATGCCGATTTCGAGCGTAATAATGCCCTTTTCAGCCATCGCTACGTCGCCGTTGTAGGGTCGGATACCCGCACCCGGCACTTTCAGCAGGGCGGGGTACTTGCCCTCGGCTTTGGGAACGCACAAGATGCCGAACAGCCGGGCCTTCGCGTTGTTCCAGACGGGTTCGGCATGATTCTGAATGTTTACGTGATAGACATTGACGGTGGCCGTGCAGCGGTCGGGCAGCAGCGTTAGTTTGGCGTCGAGCGGCACCGTAGCGAGGTCGGCTTTAGCTTTATCCCAGAACGCCTGAAAGTCGGCGGGGTTTTCAACGGTGGGCTTAATGGTCAGCGGCTCGAAGCCCGCCGTTGCCATGCTGCGGTACTCTTTACCATTGACTTCTGCTGTGGCCGTGCAGCGCAGAAACCCGCCCGTCCGCATCGTACCGCCGTCGAGCATGAGGGTACCATCGCGCAGGGTAGTTGTTTCTTTTTTGGTGGGGTCCATCTTTTCCGGCCCCAGTTCGTAGCGGACTTTAGCTCCTTTCAGCAGCACGTTGTTCTGGTAAACGGCTACTGTAAACCGCGCCGGCTCGCCGAGTTTATAGAGCCAGTCGGCCCGGTCGGGCGAAACGATGACTTTAACGGGCTGCTGCGCCGGTTGGGCCAGCAGATGGGTGGTAAGAAAAAGAAGAAGGAGCAGTTTTTTCATAGGACTATCACGGCGTACTGACCGAGATTCAAAGCCGCTCCCACCCGAAAGTTACTTGCTGCCAGCTCATTGGCTAAGGCCGTGAAGCCGCCCCATCCTACCCTTTAATCAATTCGCGCTGCTGGCGGTTGCGATGTTGTACTGACGGCAAATGTCCTCAACAGACTATCCCTGACTGGTTAAGGCTAAAATTTCGACAATTTTGGCTTCACCGAATTGCTCCGCTTCGGCGGGTCGACTTTCACAATAAACTATTGATTAGCTGAAATCTATGACTTTCTACTTTCCAATGGTCACTTCATTGAGTAGGCGGACACCGTTTGGAGCACAACCTCCTGCGCTCCAAACGGTAGTATCTCGGAAAGAATGACTGAATTTGCCTGACACAGGCGGGGCTTATTCGAGGACAACGCCCATATCGCAAAACTTCTCGATGCGCTGATTGATGCGCTCTTCCGGCGTCAGGGCGTTGAGTTCGGCGAGGGTGTCGAGAATAACGGTCTTGAGTTGGTGAGCCATTGCCACGTGGTCGTTGTGTGCCCCGCCGAGGGGTTCGTCAACGATGCCATCGATGAGTCGGGCCGTTTTCATGTCTCGGGCCGTAAGTTTCAGGGCTTCGGCGGCCTGCTCTTTAAAATTCCAGCTACGCCAGAGAATTGACGAGCAGGATTCGGGCGAAATCACTGAATACCAGGTATTTTCGAGCATCATCACCCGGTCGCCGATAGCAATACCCAACGCCCCACCCGATGCGCCTTCGCCGATAATGATACAGATAACGGGCACGGTGAGCATAAACATTTCTTTCAGGTTGCGGGCAATGGCCTCGCCCTGCCCCCGCTCTTCGGCCTCCAGCCCCGGAAATGCGCCCGGCGTATCAATGAGTGTGATAATGGGTTTATTGAATTTTTCGGCTAATTTCATCAGGCGCAGGGCTTTACGATAGCCTTCAGGGTTCGCCATGCCAAAATTGCGTTGCTGCCGCTGCTTGGTATTACGCCCTTTCTGCTGTCCGATAATCATAACCGTTTGACCCGGTCCGTCATTGCGGCTAATTTCACAAAAGCCGCCTACCATCGCCAGGTCGTCGCGCACGGTTCGGTCGCCGTGGAGTTCGATGAACTGATCGCACATGAGCGAGATATAGTCGAGCGTATAAGGTCGGTCGGGGTGGCGCGAGAGTTGTACGCGTTGCCAGCGGGTAAGGTTCTGGAAAATTTCCTGCCGCAGTTTGTCGATGCTCTGCTCCAGTATATCTACGGCTCCACTAACGTCAACATTGCTGCTTTGCGCCAGTTTCTTGGTTTCTTCCAGCCGCGCTTCGAGGTCGGCAATGGGCTTTTCAAAGTCAAGGTACGTTCTCATCGGTTGTAGTGATGAGTGATGAGTGATGAGTGATGAGTGATGAATTTACTGACCCTGCGCTGGCACCAGCAAACTCATCACTCATCACTCATCACTCATCACTATAAAACAAAACTTTCTCCTTTCTTCGGTATCACAACCTGTGGGTAGCCAATTTCGGCGAGGGTATCGCGGAAGGCTTCCATGCTGCCATACTCGCCGTGTACAAGGAAAATACGTTTAAGTGTTTCGGGCGACTGCATGCCTATAAACTCAAGCAGGTCGTCGCGGTCGCCGTGGCCGCTGAACACGTCGATTTTTTCGATATTCGCCAGCACCTGATGCTCTTTCCCTTTGATTGTCAGCGTAGATTGACCATTGAGCAGCCGCCAGCCGAGGGTTCCTTCGGCGCAGTAGCCAATAATCAGAATGGTTGAATACGGATTGCTGATATTTTCGGCTACGTGGTACTCAACCCGCCCGCCCTGCACCATTCCCGACGAGGAAATAATGATGCAGGGTTCGCCATAGTTCGAGACGGCCTTGCTGGCTTTTGACGATTCCAGAAACTGGAAATTTTCAAAATCGAACAAGGATTCGTTCTCCTTGTAGAACGCTTTGGCTTCACCGCTCAGCATCTTGACGTGCTGCATGTAAATCTTGGAACTCTCGAACGCCATAGGGCTGTCGGAGAAGACTTTGATGGGCGGGAAGTCGCGTTCTGTATAAAGCCGGTTGAGTGTATAGAGCAGTGCCTGCGTGCGCCCCACGCTAAACGACGGAATAATGAGCCGACCGGGAATGTCGATGCAGGTACGCTGAATTACGTCGGCCAGTGCATCTTCAGGGGTTTGCGTATTCTCGTGCAGCCGATTGCCATAAGTGCTTTCACAGACCAAATAATCAACTGGCGGCACCGGGGCTGGATCAACCAGCAGGGGGTAGTTTTTGCGGCCAATATCGCCCGAAAAGCAAATGCTTTTACGTTCGCCGTTTTCTACTACGCTGATCAGGATATGGGCCGCGCCGAGCAGGTGCCCCGCCGGAATGAACGTTACCTCAACGCCCTCCGTAACGCGAAACTTGCGGTTGAAAGCAATCGGCACCACGCCTTCCATGGCGTCGCGAACCTGCTTGTCGAGATACAAATCTTTCTGCATCTGCGCCTGCCGCTCTCTCACGCGCTGTTTCTTGCTGGCATTCAGTTCATTGATACGCTTCTGATTGAGAGAAGCCGCATCTTTCAGCAACACGTTGGTGAGTGCGAAGGTAGGTTCGGTACACAAAATCTGACCTTCGTAACCTTCCCGATAGAGGTTAGGTAAGTTACCCGAATGGTCGACGTGGGCGTGGGTCAGCAATACTAAATTGATACTTGAAGCCTCAAACGGGAAGAAGTTCCCATGAGGAGTTGCCGGGGCAGGCTGGCCGTTTGAGGAGGATCGCTCCAAATCCGACCCGCAGTCTATCAGGATACGGTAGTCGTCGGCCACTTCCAGTAAATACATACTACCTGTCACCTGCCGGGCCGCCCCCAAAAACGATACTTTCATGCGTTAGAACGTAGATTCCGAACTCTTGATTTTGCTAAACAATACAGATTAATAGAACACAAGTTAGGTAGTCCGAATTCCGTAAGTTTGCAAAAGTAACGAATACGACCCGAATCGCCTAACCGTTATCAAATGCGCCTTATGAGCCAAATTAAATTCTGTTTATTTGTTGATATATTACTACGTCTCACTACATTTTCCAGCACTGTTCAAGGCTACGCCCTGCCTGCGGCCCCGCCCGATTCGTTAGCCACGCAGCAACTGCTACGGCAGGTCGAAGCGTTTCAGGGTGGCCCGGCGGCCCGTTTCGGCACGGTGGCCCTGTCGGTTCGGCGATTGCGCGACGGAACCGAACTCATCGGCTACAACGCCCGTCAGAGTCTGCCGTCAGCCTCTACGCTCAAACTCATCACCACGGCCACCGCATTGGCCGTACTGGGCAGCACCTACACCTATACTACTACGCTCGAATACGACGGCACCATTAAGGATAGTGTGCTGACGGGCAATATTTATGTTCGCGGCACGGGCGATCCTTCGCTCGGCACCTGGCGTTTTACTGGCTATGACGATATAGCAACGCTGATGAACCGCTGGGCCACAGCCGTGCGTCAGGCTGGTATTCGGCGGGTTCAGGGGCGGGTGGTAGGCGATGCCAGCCTGTATGGCGACATTACAACCCCCGACACCTGGCCGTTTGGCGATCTGGGTAATTACTACGGAGCCAGCCTGAGTGCGCTGAATATCAATGAAAATTTGTATCGGGTGTTTTTCCGGCCCGGCAAAACGGTGGGTAGCCCCGCCGAAGTTCTGCGCCTTGATCCGCCCCTGCCCTACCTTAGTTACCGGAATACCGTAACGACCGATGCCGCCAACACGGGCGATCAGGTAACTATCTACGGGGTTCCGTTCATGAATCAGCAATGGCTGACGGGCAAGGTGCCGATGGGCGAACCCGCCAACGAATTCAGCGTAAAAGGTTCGTTGCCCGACCCAGCTTTTTTTACGGCTTATATGTTGCAACAGGCGATGCTTCAACAGAAAATAACCGTCAGCAACGGCCCCCTTTCGGTAGGTGGCGGCTTGCCCGATGCGTTGACCGGCAACGGCAAACGGGTAGAAATTGCGCGGCAAACCTCACCCCCACTGAGTTCACTGGCGCAGCAAACCAATTTTCAGAGTATAAATCTTTACGCCGAGGCTCTGCTGCGCACGGCGGCTTTGGCCCTCGACAAATCGGTTCGGTCGACACCCGCCAGCATCGACGCGCTGACAGCCTTCTGGAAAAGCAAGGGCGTCAATCTCGATGGTTTCCGCATCCGCGATGGCAGTGGCCTCTCGACTGTAGGAGCACTCACCGCCGATAATATGACGGGGCTTCTGGCCGCCATGAGTCGCGAGAAGGCGTACTCGGCTTTTTACGAAACCATCCCGATAGTAGGGCAGAGCGGTACGGTGCGCAGTTTGGCACGGGGCACAGCCGCAGCCGGAAACATCCGTGCCAAGAGCGGGTCAATCGAGGGCGTGCGGGCCTATGCGGGTTACTTCACAGCCGCCGATGGCGAACCGATGTGTTTCTGCGTTTTAGTCAACAAATTCACCCCCGGCCAAAACCGCACCATTACCCAGGAACTGGAGAAAGTGTTTGTGGGACTTGTGGGGCTGAGTGGGAAAGAAGTAGTGGTAAGTGAGAAAAGTGGCAAGTGAAAAGTGTACAGGTAAGCTCTTGGTCTATCACTGAAACACTTTTCATTATGCATTTCTCACTTTTCACTACTCCCCCTCGTGTTCGCAAACGGTGACGACATTGAACCAATATTGGCCGATGGCTTTGGTAACTTCGCTGAGCCGCTGGAAAGTCGGCGGCTTTGTAATGAAGCTATTGGCTCCGTTGTAGTATGACGTCTCAACATCGTCTTTAGCGTCGGAGGTAGTCAGCACGACAACTGGAATATGGCGAAAGCGTTCGTTGGCTTTAATTTCGCGCAACACTTCACGCCCGTCTTTGCGGGGCATATTCAGGTCGAGCAGAATGAGTTCAGGTAACGCATGAGCCGCTCCTACATAACGCCCTTTGTAATGCAGAAAATCGAGCAGATCTTCCCCATCTTCCGCAAATGAAATCCGGCTGGCCGGATAGTGCTGATGAAAAGCCTCACGCGTCAGGTAGCGGTCATCTTCGTCGTCGTCAACCAGCAATATATGAATGGACTTCGCCGGTGATTGTTCGGTCATAATCTAAAATGGATTGGCTTTCAGGTAGTACAACCACAAAGGTTGTACCTTGTTTGGGCGTACTACGTGCGGTAATATAGCCCTGATGATAAACAACTACGCGTTTGCAGATGGCTAAACCGATGCCAGTGCCTTCATACTCGCTTTTTCCGTGCAATCGCTGGAAAACTTTGAATATATGTTCAATATACTTCTCATCAAAACCGATGCCATTGTCTTCCACTGAAATCTCGAAATAGCGTCGGCCCGGCGTTAGTCCTGCCTGCGCGTACTGACTGCCGTCGACAGCCGTTGCGCGAATCTGCAAACGGGGCTGTCCGTCAGCTTTCATAAATTTAATGGCATTTGAGATCAGGTTAGCAAACAAATGATCTATTTGGCTGGGTACAGCCTGAATCATGGGTAGCGGTTCTACCTGAACGTCGATACGCCGGGCTTTGATACGCAGTTCCTGATCGTCTAAGATGCGCTGAATTACTTCATCCAGCCGAACCGGCTTTGCGCTTTCCCGATGCGTGGATATGCGCGAAAAATTCAGCAAATCTTTTATCAGCTTCGACATTCGTTCGGCAGATCCCGAAATCTTGCTCATGAACAGTCGACTGTCGCCATCAAACAGATTGGCATACCGATCCATAATCAAATCGCTGAACGATTGAATTTTACGGAGCGGTTCCTGAAGATCGTGACTGGCAACAAAGGCAAACCGTTCAAGTTCTTCGTTCGATGCTTCGAGTTGCCGGATTTGCTCTTTCAACTGTGCTTCATAGCTTCGTAGCTGATCTTCCGTTCGTTGCCGCCGGGCCAGTTCCTGTTCGAGCAACCGATATGAAGCGGCCAATGCCAGAAACGTCAGTACCGATAACATGAAGATCAGTAGGGTGGTATTGCGGTACGAACGGTCGGCCTGCTGATAGCGTTCGCTGATTCGGATGCGCTCATACTCGGTCATTCGAGCCGTAAAAGCCCGAATGCGATCCATTCTGATTTTGCCGATTCGCAGGTATGTCGTCTGCAAAGCCGTTGTTTGCTGACTTGTCTCCAGGATTTGCCGGGCCGATATTTCCAGCTTATCGTCGATGAGCTTCGCCAGCGAATCGGCACGCTTTCGTTGAATCGGATTGTCGGAAACGAGTTGCTGCAACCGGTCAACCATAGTGGGCAGTTTGGGTAATGCCTGCCGATAAGGTTCCAGAAACAGGGTATCATTGCTAATCATATAGCCGCGCGCTCCCGTCTCAACGTCTTTCATGGCCGACAGTATGTCTTCCAACTGCCCAATTACCTGCTGCGTATGTTCAATAAGCTCACGGTCTTTCCGGTATTGGTTGTAGCTATAGAACGATAGTGCAAAGCCCATCGCGATGAGTGTCATAGCCACCAGAAACCCGAGCGCAATTCGCCGATTCATCGGGACTGGAAAACTGCGCAGCAGGTTCATCATAGCGTTGATAACAGAGGTAGGCTACAAATATAAAAAAAGCACGCGGCTTCTTTTACAACGTTTCGACCACCAGATTGTGATTTGTGTAGATACACACGTCGGCGGCAATATGCAGACTTTCACGCACCATGTCTTCGGCAGTCAGGTTGGCGGCATGTTTTTTCAGAGCTAATGCTGCCGATTGGGCATACATGCCGCCGGAGCCGATAGCTGCCACCTCGTTGTCTGGTTCGATTACATCTCCTGTGCCTGAAATAAGCAGCAGATCGTCTTTCGATGCCACAATGAGCATCGCTTCGAGCCGACGCAGATAGCGGTCGGTGCGCCAGTCTTTCGCCAGTTCAATGGCCGCCCGTTTCAGGTTGCCTCCGTAGGCATTCAGTTTTTCTTCAAAGCGTTCGATGAGCGTAAACGCATCGGCGGTTGAACCGGCAAAACCAGCCAGAATTTTACCGCCCATCAGTACGCGCACTTTTCGGACGTTACTTTTGGCAACGGTATTTCCCATCGTAGCCTGCCCGTCGGCACCGAGCGCGACCTGCCCGTTGTGCCGAATGCCGACTACGGTTGTTGCATGAATTGTCATTTATAACCAGTTATGAAGTTGTTTCTTGCAGATTCGTGATTCTACAACCAAACAGACAAACAATTTATTCCCCAAACGGAATGGGGCGGTTCACGCTTTCTTCGAGCGAGATAAAGGTTTCGGTTCGCTGAATGCCGCTAACTTTCTGAATCTTATCGTGTAAGACCTCGCGCAGGTGCTGCGTATCACGGCAAACAATTTTGGCAAAGATGCTGTAAATACCCGTTGTGTAATGAATGTTCACTACCTCTGGAATTGTTTCCAACTGCTTCGACACTTCGGCATACAATGAGCTTTTGTCCAAGTAGATGCCCAGAAACGCGCTGATGTCCCATCCGAGTTTAGTATGATCGATAACCAACTGCGACCCGCGCACGATGCCCATCTGTTTTAACTTATTCATACGCACGTGTACCGTACCGCCCGACACGAAGATGCGCTTACCAATCTCCGTGTAAGCCATATTGGCATCCTGCATCAGTAGATTCAGGATTTTCAGGTCAGTAACATCAACTTTCTTTACGTCTGCGTTATCAATTTCTAAATTTTTCTCGGTCATTTTTCCAACGTTTTACATGATTATCAACAAAAATACTGTTTTTTTAGATGAATTATAAATTTTAAGAAATACTGCTACGAAATTTGCAAATACACTTTGTTCCCTATTAACTTTGCATTGTCAAGTTGATCGAGCGGGGTCACACGCCGGTCTTCTTGATGTCTTTACGTCTCACACTGTAGGGTGTCGAAATTGGCAGACGTGCCCTCCTGTCTCGGGGGTGGTGATAAGGGATAAACGCAGCATAATGCCGCCTTCCGGGGCGACTGGGGTTGACCACCAGGATTTGTACTGTGGCTAACTGCACCGTGGGCGGTTCGAGTCCCCCTCCTACAGCATTTGGTTTTTAGTTTGTTGATGAAGTGTAATCAGACACGCCGGTCTCCCTGAGGTCGGCGTTTGTTTTTTTGATGGAACTGATTTGAAGGGGAACACGGATTGTACGGATGTCACAGATAAACACGGATTGTGTCGTTTAATTTATAAAGAAATCTGTGTCAATCCGTTGCATCCGTTTAATCCGTGTTCCATCCCCCTTCGGAGTTTTTTGCGTAGTTTTGTGGTTTAACAGACACAGACCTATCGTTTCCTACGCGTGAAACATATTCGCAATTTCTGCATCATTGCCCACATCGACCACGGCAAAAGTACACTTGCCGACCGGTTACTCGAATTTACCAACACGGTTGGTGCCCGCGATATGCAGGCCCAGCTACTCGACGATATGGACCTGGAGCGCGAACGCGGCATCACCATCAAGAGCCACGCCATCCAGATGAACTATACCTACAAAGGCGAAACCTATACGCTCAACCTCATCGATACCCCCGGCCACGTTGACTTTAGCTACGAGGTATCGCGGTCGATTGCAGCGTGTGAGGGTGCTTTGCTGCTGGTCGATGCCTCGCAGGGAACCGAAGCCCAAACGATCTCGAACCTGTATCTGGCAATGAATAACAATCTGGTTATCATTCCGGTACTCAATAAGATCGACCTGCCCGGTGCCATGCCCGAAGAAATTAAAGATGAGATGGTTGATCTGCTCGGCTGCGAACGTGACGATATTATTCCGGCCAGTGGTAAAGAAGGCATTGGCATCGAGGAAATCCTGGCCGCCATTGTTGAGCGGGTGCCCCCTCCGGTCGGCAACCCCGACGGCGAACTGCAAGCCCTGATCTTCGATTCGGTCTTCAACTCATACCGGGGTATCGAAGTTATTTTCCGGGTCAAAAATGGCCGCATTCGCAAAGGCGATAAGGTGAAATTCATGAATACCGGCAAAGAATACATTGCCGACGAAATCGGCACGCTCCGCCTGACCAAAGAACCAAAGGATGTGGTTGAATGTGGCGACGTGGGCTATCTGATTTCGGGGATTAAAGTAGCCCGTGAGGTCAAAGTAGGAGATACCATTACCGAGTTTGACCGCCCCGCCAAAGAAGCCATTCAAGGGTTTTCTGAGGTAAAACCGATGGTTTTCGCAGGCATTTACCCCGTGGAAACCAGCGAGTTCGAAGATTTGCGCGAGGCTGTAGAAAAGCTTCAGCTTAACGATGCGGCCTTAGTCTGGGAACCGGAAACATCGGCGGCTTTGGGCTTCGGATTCCGCTGCGGATTCCTCGGTATGTTGCACATGGAAATTGTGCAGGAACGGCTCGAACGCGAATTCGACATGACCGTCATTACGACCGTGCCATCGGTGCGCTTTGAGGTGATGACCACCAAAGGCGAAATTATGAGCGTGTCGGCCCCGTCGGAAATGCCCGAACCGAATTATATCGACTTCATCGAAGAGCCGTTTATCAAAGCACAGATCATCACGAAGTCGGAATACGTGGGCGGCATTATGAGCCTATGTATGGATAAACGGAGTATCCTGAAAAATCAGGTATATCTGACCGCCGAACGCGTAGAGCTTCAATTTGAAATGCCGCTGGCCGAAGTGGTGTTCGACTTTTTCGACAAGCTAAAGACCATTTCACGCGGCTATGCCTCGCTCGACTATGAGTTTATGGACAACCGCGAGTCGGACATGGTGAAGCTCGACGTAATGCTCAACGGCGATAAAATCGATGCGCTGTCGGCCATTGTTCACCGCTCGAAATCGTATGAGTGGGGCAAAAAACTCTGCGAAAAGCTGCGCGAATTATTACCCCGTCAGCAGTTCGAGATTGCTATTCAGGCGGCTATCGGCCAGAAAATCATTGCCCGCGAAACGGTGAAAGCACTCCGTAAAGACGTACTGGCAAAGTGTTACGGGGGCGATATTTCGCGGAAGCGTAAACTGCTCGAAAAGCAGAAAAAAGGCAAGAAACGAATGCGACAGGTCGGCAACGTCGAAATTCCGCAGGAAGCGTTTATGGCGGTGCTGAAAATCAACTAAGTACAAAAAAGAGTCAGTTCACACGAGCTGACTCTTTTTTGTGTAATTGGGTTAGGCATTTTTTTATATTTGCCAACGTCCTTCGTTGGCTATATGATTCGTCTTCTATCCTCCTCTACATCATTTCCTGTTCGTTTTTCAGTAGTCTTTGTACTACTCTGTTACGCGCTCCTGCTCTTGTTCGGAGCCTGGCACCACGAACCCTGGCGCGACGAAACCCATTCGTGGCTGATTGCGCAGCATAGTTCATCCATTGCTGATTTATTCTGGAATAAGCGATATGAAGGGCATCCCGGCGGCTGGTACGTGTTGCTGTATGGGCTGAAAAGCCTGAGCCAATCGTGGGTGGCCGTTCAGGTCATGCATGGTTTGCTGGCAATGGGCAGTGCTTATTTGCTCATTACCCGGTCGTCGTTTCCGTGGGTTGTTCGGGTACTGTTGCTATTTGGATATTTTTTTGTCTACGAATACGCCGTTATAGCCCGTAATTATGCGGTAGGTGTGCTGCTGCTTTTCGGGCTGTGTGCGCTGTTTCCGCGCCGGTACGAGCGGGGTGTTCACATTGGCTGGTGCCTGCTGCTGGCACTGCTCTGGCAAACCAACCTGTTTGCGCTGCTGCTGGGATTGGGAATGTACGGTCTGTTCTGGCTCGAACTGCTCATCTACCGGCAAGACGTCTGGAAAACCAACTGGCCCTATTATGTCGGCGGGGCAATACTGGCGGGCGGCAGCCTGTTGCTCACGTACATTGACCTGCTTCCGCCCGACGATCTTAGTTTCCCGATGGTCGTTCATGGCGACCGCTCACTGTTCAACGCCCTGGCAACTCTTTATTCGCTGAAGCAGGCTTTGCTACCCCTCCCCGACAGTTTTCATCATTTCTGGAATGGCGACCTGCTCGACATAATCGGCAACAAGACCAACAAAACTATACAGGGAGCTATTGGGCTGAGCCTGCTGGCCGCAATGGGCTACGCCATTATACTCCCTCTGTTTCGGAGTCGGCTGGCCCTGCTGGGCTGGGTGCTGATTTGTCTGGCAATCCAGATTGTCCTGTTTTCGCAGTATAGAGGATCGTTGCGGCATCACGGACACCAGTTTCTGGCACTGATTATTTGCTTGTGGATACAGCCTTATCTGGCTGACCTGCGGCCAAAGCCCCTTGTGCTCAAGCGAAACGAAACGCTGGCGTACCGGCTCGTGCCAGTGGTGCTGGGCGTTCATATACTAACCACCGTGGTGGCGTTGCTGGCCGACTGGCAGTACCCGTTTTCGATGGCCCGCGCCACGGCTCAGTACATCCGTCAGTCGCCCCAGCGCGATTGGTTCCGGGCTGGGCATACCTATTATGCCGTTGAGAACGTGGCCGCTCACCTACCCGATTTCCGAATGTATTATCCTACTGCGAAACAACACAACGGCTTCATTATGTGGCGGGTGAACAACGGATTGCCATCGCTTACGATTGCTACGAACATGACCAAAGAGGTGGGTCGGAAACCCGCGCTGCTGGTGTTTAGCGGGTACTTGAGCAACGATTCGGCCCGGTATCTGGGTCTCAAACCAATTATCTCGTTTAAAGGGAGCATCGTGACCGACGAGCAGTTCTGGCTATTCGCCTACCCAGCCGATAGCCTGCCTCCTCGCCTTCCAGCCAGACCAATACGGGCAAGTGTTGCCCAACAGTAGTGGGCATTTAAAGAAGAACTGCCTGCGCCAGAAAGGCAGACAAACTAATTCAGACTTGGCACTTTGTTTGCATATCGTTCGTATCAGAACTTTTTGATACGAACGACATGCGCTTTGTTTTTCTGATCTTACTGATTAGCAGCACGTTGCCCCTTCATGCTCAGGTAACGAAGACCTCAAAGCCGGTAACGGTGTTTGTGATAAACGCCGTCGATGCTAAAACCAGCACCGATCTACCCGCATCATTCACCATCAGCGCGCTGAGTGCCAAACAGAAATGGGTGGGGCAAAGTCAGCCCGGCAGGCCGTTTTCGTTTACGCTGACCCGCACCGATACGCTCAACGTAATCGCCAACGCCAAAGGCTATTACGAAGCCGAAGAGATCATGGTGGTTTCGTGCGATACCTGCCCCGACTATGGCTACGCCATCCGGCTCGATAAAGAAGACCCTAAAGCCGACAGCATTTTTCGCAATCTGGAAGTCAACAAAGTCTTTCGACTTGATAAAGTATATTTCGATCAGAGCAGTTACGTACTCCGTCCCGAATCGTACCCGCAGTTGGATAAATTAGCGAAAACGCTCCGGCAAATGCCCAATGTAGTCATTGAAATTGCCGGACATACCGACAACGTGGGCGACCGACGGCTGAATCAGGCGCTGTCGGAAAATCGGGCTAAGGTCATTCGTAGCTACCTCACCCGCCACGCCATTACCGAGACCCGGCTCCGCGCCAATGGCTACGGCGACAGTCGGCCAGCCGCCCCCAATGATTCGGAAGAAAACAAACGAAAGAACCGACGCGTTGAATTCGTTGTCTTAGCAATGTAGCAACTGACAACGAATGACCTATTTTGTTCAACCCGGCTCGATTGTTCGGCAGATTTGGGGTGACGCCGACGTGATTTTGCTGGTCTTCGCCGGATCGTCGGCTGAGTTCGCGCTTAACAGGGCCGTTGACTGGCTTTTTTTCACGGGTAAACTCCCCGCCGACCCGATTGCACGGCTATTTTCGACGGTTCGGTATGCACAGGAAATCGTGTTTGCCCCCGACGACCGCGCCCGACAGGCCATTGCCCGAATGGCAACCATTCACGCAGGGGTTGAACAGAAACGAGGGTATCAAATTCCCGACTGGGCCTACCGCGACGTGCTGTACATGCTCATCGATTATTCTGAGCGGGCCTTTCAAACGCTGCACCGACCGCTAACCCTATCCGAAAAAGATGAATTGTTCAGCACCTTCCGGGCTGTGGGCGCGGGCATGGGCGTCCCCGATTTGCCCGGTTCCTACGCCGATTGGCAAACCGACCGGCAAACCCACCTGAACCGCGACCTGGCTCGCAGCGAATTTACCGACCGGCTGTTTCAACGTTACCGCGACCAGTTGGGCAACTGGCGATACGATCTGCTCCGGCAGGCGCAGGCACTACTTGTACCACAACAGGTTGGTCAGCTATTGAACTTACCACCGAAGCCGTTACTTTCGCATACCATCGGCCTGTACAAACTGCTGAATGTACTCCGGCTGCGGTCGGTGGTGCAGCGGGCACTGCTACCGACCGAGTATCTGGCGCAGATTCGGGCGTTGGATCGGTAGGCACGATCCATCAAGCCTGTACAACTATAATTCAATTGTTTTCTTCTTCCCGACGATACACGCCAAGTGCCTGAATCAATTGAGCCAAATCGGCATTATTGCGGCTGCGGGACATGTCTGCCATGTAGGCGTTGGGATTCAGGTTCCACTCCGGCGTGTTTACGCGCGGAACGCTTCCATTTGTAGACCGCAATAAATTCAGTAATTCATCTAACGGGAAATCATAACCTAACTGTCCCCGGAAAGCTAACCTGAAAACACGTTGCAATTGGGTAAACTGCTGCATATCGCCCAGCACCGGGCTATATTTCTGATTCTGGGCTACTCCGCGCATAACGGCATCATTCACAGCATTCCTGTTAGCAAGTGTGGGAAATTGCCAGGGGTTGTTATCCGTTGGCTCTTCGTCGGTCTCAGCCGTTAGGCCGTTTGGATTGGTTACCGACGTAAAAGCAACCTGCACCATGAAATCGAGCGGGTAATACGGATTTAAGCGCTTATTTTGTAGAAAACTCAGTTCTTTATCAACGCTATATTTCTGTTCGCGAACACCCGACCAAACTTCAAACTCGCTTCCAAACGGGTCACGCTCCTGCCCATTCTCCGCTTCTGCACTAAAGCTGGCAATCACAGCCTGTTTGAATACTTGAAACGTAGTAGTATTTCGCATAGCCTGCTGGATGCCATCCAGCAAATCCAGATCAAAGTAGGCGGCTTTTTCCCGGAACGGATACTGGTCCGGCTGGTCGGCGGGCATAACCGAACGTAGTTCAGGCCAGGCACCTTCCAGTGCTGTCCAGCGAGCCTGTTGAGCCTGGCGAAGCTGATCGATGTATTTTTGCTTATCAACGTCCTGGCTCACTGCCGGGAAGGCGGCTAACGTTCGCTCCAGATAAGCCGTCCGGTACAGTTCGCCCCATACCTGAACACGCTCACGTGCCCGCTCGATTTCAGGACTTTGGAACGTATCCACCAATCGGTCTAAGTCCATAGCCGTCAGCCCTAACTGACTATTTACCAGCGACGGGTGTAGCAGCACTTTCAGTTGAGCCACCGGCGGCACCGTAACCATAGTAACAGTTGTAAGCCGGCCATCGGCGGCATAAGCTAATGCCTGCTGCACAATCGCTTTGGGGTATGTGCCTACCCGCACAACCGAACTATCACGATTTCGGAGGTAAATCGTAAGGTTGCCTCCGGTTTCGTGCCAGGATAGATTGACAAAATCGGCACCCGTTTCTTTAGCGGTTGCGTGGCTGTTATCGGGTTCTTTTCCAATCAGTACGCCCCCAATCCGGCTGAAACCGCGTAGCCGAATATAGCTGCGGGAACGCACAAACGAGGCTCTGGACCTGCTCATACTACGACCTCCTCCTCCACCCCCGCCAGTACCGATTCCACCACCTCCACCCCCGCCCGCAGGTATATACTCATCTGCCGATGCTATAAGTAGTTGCTCCGGGGTATCAGTTCCCGATAACAGCGACGCACGCAGTTTGCCCGCCGACGTCCGTGAATCGGAGCCAATCTGACCGGGAAAAAAATCTTCGTATGAGTTCAGAGCCGCCGTAGTCCGCTCGTTTAGCGTACCGCCACCAAGATTTTTCAATGCTTCTTCGGCGGCTGTTGCATTAACAGGTCTGGCGTTCGGCTTCAGGCTGGGCGGATGATGATCAGCAATAGCGTCGGCAAGGCCCGCCGGTAGTTTTGGCACACTTGATCGCATGGTAGCAGCTCGGTGGTTTCCACCAAACGTTTCTGATGGCGTCAGGTCATTGAACCGCCGAACAATATCTTCGTATGCTTCTCCCTTCGCCATCATATCCATGAATTCATACGTCAGCTTATCGTTCGCTTTTTTAATCAGTTCTCCCTGCGCTTCGCCAACCAGATCATTGATGATTTTGTCGATAGTTTCATTTTGAACCAGTTTGAAGTCAGGTTCGATAATTTTCCCAATAGCCTCGGTAAAGAGACGGCCCCGCAGATCATGAAGCGGAATTGTTTCATGGAATGACGCCTTATAAGCGGCAAAATTTTTCTTCGCCTGCGTCCATAAAATATCCGATTGCGTGGCAAAATCCCGGCGCATTCGGGCTTTAAAGGCTTCGCCCGTTGCCGTTTTCGGCTTCCGGCGAATCGTTTCGCCAACTGGCCTGACTGGCTCTGCGGTGGTTTGCCGCCTACTTGTCTCGAACGCACGTTCTAACGAAGCCGATGCCGACTCAAGGCGTGTATAGGTCTGAACGGCCCGCCATGCTGTCCGTTCTTCGGGTATGGTAATATCGTAGTATGAGCTGTCGGCTATATCGGGCTGAGTGCCGAAGTCAGGGTTATTGCTGCGGTTGGCCGCCAGTTTGACGAAGGCGTCCAAAATTTGCTGACGCACTACCAGCGACCGTACTCGAAACGTAGCGGCTTCGTCGGCAGGCGATTTTTCAAAAAGACTATTGGCAAACAGCAACTCGTAGTCGGAGGCCATTTCGTCTAATACAATCTCGTCTTCTTTCGTAACCGTGCGGGGTGCTGCCGACCGGCTTACTGTTTCTTCGAACGAACTGCGGGCTTCTTCTAATTTTTTGGTCAGATACGTTTCGCCCAACTGATCGGCCATAAGCCGACTGCCCTGTAAGGTTTGTATGGTAATTAACGACACCAGCGTACAGGCCAATGTTACCTTCGAGAGTGTACCGGTAAGAGAGGTAACGGTATCTACAAACCCTCTGCTCACCAGGAAAGAGAACACATCGTCTTTGAGCGATGACTGCCTATCGGGTGTAACAGTATCGAGTTGTACCCGCCGAAAAATATCGAACTGATACCATGCCTGGCTGTATATACCAACCAATTCTTCACCATCTTTGAGTTTTTGAGCCAATTCGGGCGACGGATTCTGTTTATATTCCTCGCGCAGATAGTTCAAATAGTCGGAATATTGCTGTAGCCGCTCCTGAATTGCCTGCATGTCTGACGTAGGCGGCAATTCGGTGTACGGTATAGTCCCCTGATGAAATCCTTCGGCGAGAGCGGCTGCTTTCTGGTCAAATTGTTTACTGTATTGTATTTTGTAGTTGCGATATAAAGCCGCACAAAACGCGACAAATAAAACGCTGAAACCCAGAAAACTGTAATAGGGTTTATCGGTGATGAAACTTAGTGCCTTGTTTACACTATCGAACAGATGAAGCATATTTCCAACAAATCCCACCGACCCGGCTCCGGCCAGCAACCGGGCCGTTACAAACAGAATCCCCAATGCTGCGTAAAGGATAGCGGCCAACAAAACAAACGAGTTGATGGTATGCACTGATGACACCGCTACCTGTTTCAGAATTTGCTTCGACGCCGAAACAGACTGCATGCGTTCCAGTGTCGGAAGTAACAGGTATTTTACGGCTGCGTAAATACCCAGGCAGATGAATGGGAGCAGGTAAAAAGACATAATTCTGGCGAATTAATAGTGAAGAATCGTCCGTGTACCATCAGCACATAGGCAAAACCCAGCCGTAACGGTAACTTAGTCAAAATACGACATCACTTTACTGATAGTCAACGGGTTATTTCACGTATCTTCATAGGTATTTCTCCCTTTTATTTACAAGTAATGTCTGTCATCACTACGTCTGTCTTCGATTTGTTTAAAATTGGGCCGGGGCCGTCGAGTTCGCACACGATTGGTCCGATGAAAGCCGCGTTCGATTTTCGCCAGCGAATCGGGCAACTGCCTACCGGGGTGCAGCAGCAAGCCAGTGCCATTCACATTCACCTCTATGGCTCGCTCAGCGCGACCGGCAAAGGACATGGCACCGACCGCGCCGTAGTGGCTGGTCTGCTGGGCTGGCAACCCGAAACCACCGACCCTGTTGCGCTCCTCGCCCTGCTCAAAGACCCGACTGTTACGTACCCCGTGATGGTGGGCGATGAGCCGATTCATGTTGGGCCGCATAGCCTTCACTTTGAGCGCAAACGCTACGATTCGCCTTATGCAAATACGATGGTGCTGCGGCTCACAGCGGGCGAACAGACACTGGCCGAAGAAGAATATTATTCCATCGGGGGCGGGTTTATCATCCGCAAAGGTGAACCGGAAAATGGCCCGGTAGCCGCGTCGGTGCCGTATCCATACAGCACGATGAACGAGCTGAAAGCACATCTCAAAAACGGCCTTTCGCTCGATAACCTGCTGATGGCGAACGAAATGGCGTTGACAGGGCGCACCCGCGCTGACATCAATGCCCGAATTGATCAACTGCTCGAGTTCATGCACAAGGCCGTTCGGCGGGGTTTGCGACATAAAGGCATACTGCCCGGCTCGATTCGGCTTAGCCGGAAGGCTCCGGTGCTGTACCAGCAAGCCAAAACGATGGCTAATTCATCAGACAGTTTCCTGATTTTCCTGAATGCTTACTGTTTGGCCGCATCGGAAGAAAACGCGGCTGGCGGCATTGTCGTAACGGCTCCAACGTCGGGCGCGTCGGGTGTGATTCCGGGGCTTACATACTTAGCCAGGCACCATTTTCATTATGACCGGGCCACGCTGCGGGCCGGTATGCTGGCGGCTGCCATGATTGGTTTTCTGGTGAAACACAACGCCAGCATTTCGGGCGCAGAAATGGGCTGCATGGGCGAGATTGGCACGGCATCAGCAATGGGCGCGGCTTTCCTGACGCGTTGCGCCCAGCCCACCGGCTCGATTGAGACTATTGAAGCAGCCGCCGAAATTGGCATCGAACACCACCTCGGCATGACCTGCGACCCCATTGGTGGCTACGTGCAGATTCCATGCATCGAACGCAACGCAATGGGTGCCGTGAAAGCCTATAACGCCTTTCTGCTGGCTACGTCGGGGGCGGCTTCGTTCCAGAAAATTTCGCTCGATGCCGTCATAAAAGTGATGAAAGCCACAGGCCGCGACATGTCTACCAAATACAAAGAAACTTCCGAAGCCGGACTGGCCCTGAGCGCAACAGAATGCTGAGCGTTAAACATTTCGCATCCCTTTTCAGGTTTATAGCGTATACTCAACACGTCACCAATTATGATAAACAATACGATTTACACGCCTAAGCAACAGCGTATTCTGCTCATTACCAGTCTGATCATCATTGCCGGGTTCATGATCGTAGGGCTGCGAAACTACATTTCGGCCTTTCTGGGTGCGGGCATTTTATACGTGGTTCTCCGCCCGTGGTTCGCGGCCCTGGCGTTGAAACGGGGCTGGAAACGTCCGCTGGTAGCTGCCCTGCTTATCCTTTTCTCGTTCGTGGTCATTGTGATGCCGTTTCTGACCCTGAGCCTGTTGCTGGCCGACCGGATTCAGCAGTACAGTCAGAACCCACAGCAGATTCTGGACCTGATTCACAAAGGGGAAGACCTGACGGGCTTCAAGATTACCAGTCCGCAAAACATCCGGCAGATTGTGCAGCAGGGAGCTTCGTATGCCAGTCGGTTGCTGCCGTCGGTGGCGGGTGGCCTGCTCGACTTCATTATCATTATCGGCCTGATGTTCTTCACGATGTATTTTATGTTCGTGCAGAACGAAGCGTTTCATAATGGTCTGCAAAAGTACCTGCCTTTCAAACGCGACACGCAGCGCGAACTGGGCGAATCGCTCAAGAACAACGTGAACGCCAACGTGTTGGGGCAGGGTTTGGTTAGTTTGGTACAGGGGATTTTGACCGGACTGACGCTCTGGATTTTTGGCGTACCTGACCCGGCCTTCTGGGGCGTGGTGGCGTTTTTTCTGGCGTTTATTCCGGTGCTGGGTACGCCCCTTGTCTGGGGACCAGCCGCTTTGATTCAGCTCTCGCAGGGCAACACCGGGCAGGGCGTCGGTATTCTGCTGGTGGGGGCCATCGTGATTACCAACATCGACAACCTGCTACGCATCATGCTCGCCAGGCGCATGGGCGACATTCACCCGTTGGTTACACTGGCCGGCATTGTGCTGGGCGTACCTATTTTCGGCATTCTGGGCCTGGTAATCGGTCCGCTGCTGGTGTCGTACTTCATCGTGCTGATGGGCGTTTTCGAGCGCGAAAACCGGCAGCAGCGCGACGAAGTTGCCCGCGACGAAGCGAAAGTGGAGGAAGTGGCGAGTAGTGAAAAATGAAAAGTGTAGAGTGAGAAGTTGCCTTCCGGCTATTTCATTTTTCACTCTACACTTTTCACTTCTTTACTGCCGCGTTACTTTGCTGGCTCCCGATGTTTCGGAGTCGAGCGTGCCGACCTTACCGAGATCGGCACGGCTGGCTCCGCTGGCATCGACCGTTGCTTTATCGACTTGCAGGCTGGTAGCTTCTATTTTGCTGGCTCCGCTCAGGTCGGCATCCAACTGCCCGGCCCGGCCCCGCAACACGGCGTTCGATGCACCCGTAAGGTCAATCGAGAGTTTATCAACGTCGCCATCGAAAACCGTGCGACAGGCACCGCTCATCTCGATATTCAGTTTATCGGCTTTGCCAAATCCCGTCAATTGAGCTTTCGACGCCCCCGACAGTTTCAGTTCTTCGATGCGCGGCACTGTGATGGTCAGACCAATACGTTTGCGGTTGCCCCAGTCGAACAGGCGTTGCCGGTCGATGTACACTTCCAGCGTATTGCCTTTCGTGTCTACTTTTACGTCTTCAAGATCTTCCTCCCGACCATCGGCCACGACTTTGTAGGCATCGCCCTTGCGGAAGCGCACCACAAACGCGCCCGACACGTCAGTTTTAGCGAATTTGCCAACGGTGAACTGCCGCGTATGTTCGCCTATCTCATCGAAATCGTCGCCGAGTTCGCTGGCAACGGCGTTCTGTACGTCGTCGGTAAGGTCGGTTACGTCGTTGTCTTCGCTGTCGTCGCTGCGGTCTTTTTCGCGGGGAAAGTTAATGCAGATCAGTTCGTCGCGGTCTGAATCGGGTACTTTACTGAATTTCCACAAACTGGCCCGCATCCGGTCTAACTCCTTTTCACCGAACACATTGCGGATATACCGGGCAAACTCGGCAGTCATACGGAATGGTTTTTCGTAGGGAATCTGGATGGTCATGTCCAAATCCTGTCCCCGGAAGCGTTTCCGAATCTCCAGCGCGTCGTTAAAGGTCACAACCGAATCCTTTACGGTATACTGATACGTTATCTGCCGGGCGTTCTCCTGAGCTTCAGAACGGGTGCTGCCCTGCGCCCGAAACCGCTGGATGAGGTTGATGGTCGTGCCGTCGTAGCCTTTCAGTTCGATAGACGGACGCGTACCCCAGTCTTCATACTCGTCTTCAGTGTCGTTCAGCGCGAAAGTTGGCACGGCTCCGGCTACGTTCAGCACCTTCGTTTCTTCGACCGTTCCCCGGCGTTTGAAGCTGTTGATTACCGGCGAAGCCATTCCAAAAAATGCCACCAGACTAACTAACCAGATACCCGCCAGTGTGAGCGACGTGCGGCTGCTGATAACGTTACGCATCGTAACGAGCATAACGCCCAGAATAGCGATGCCAAAGGCAGGCAGAATGCCCGATGCAAAGCCCGCCAGCACCATCGGCAGCGTCACGTCGGCACGAATCAGTTCGGTTGGGAAACCGCCAGAGCCAATGGCCGTGCTGGACCACAGCCCGATGGCCGCGCCCAGAAAGGCCAGACACGCAATCATGAGCGCGAAACCAATCACCAGCAGCATAATACCGGCAAACACCCGGATCACGGCTACTACCCCGTT
This sequence comes from Spirosoma montaniterrae, assembly GCF_001988955.1. Classification (NCBI taxonomy): domain Bacteria; kingdom Pseudomonadati; phylum Bacteroidota; class Cytophagia; order Cytophagales; family Cytophagaceae; genus Spirosoma; species Spirosoma montaniterrae. The sequence continues at coordinate 2,092,214 of NZ_CP014263.1, forward strand.
CAGAAACGGCCCCAACGCGCTGCTCAACCCGCCAATAACGGTGGCAATGGCCCGGAACGGGAACAGCAGAATGCGGGTAAGCGTACTTTCATTCTGCGGATTTTCGTTGATATTCAGGTTCTGTTTAATGCTTTGCTCGATGTTCGAGAGCGTGATGGGTCGGCCCTGCATTTCCATTTTCTCGGTGAGCGTATTGGCTTGTGGCGCAATGATCCAGAGTACGATATAGAGCAGAAAACCGACGCCGAAGAACACGATACCCAGCACGAACAGCAACCGGACAATGCCCGTGTCGATACCGAAATACGACGCAATACCCGATGCTACGCCCCCAAGTACTTCGTCGTCGGGGTTGCGGTAAAATTTCTTGACGGTTTTATCTTCCTCGATGGTCATTACTCCCGGCAGGGCAATCCACATGGCAATGTAGGCCAGCACGGTAAAGCCGCTCAGACCACCCGACGCATCGCCCCCACTGGCTCCGAGCAGGGCAGGCAGCCCCACCACCAACGCCACAAAAATGAGCCGTATCCACACGACGTCCATGTTAAAATAATAGGCCAGACCAGCCGCTACGCCCCCCAGCGTTTTCCGACGCAGGTCGCGTACGAGTCGGCGGGGTTGTTCGCCAACGCCCGCGCCCGTCTGTGAACCATAGGCTCCGGCGGTTGGGCCGCTTTGCGCTCCCGTTGCCGACCGGCCTGCCGTTGTGGCTGAATTGCGCCCACCGTTGGTTACTAAAACCTCTTCCTCTTCTACAGCCTCAAAGTCGGCTACGGTGCCCATAGCGGCAATGAGTTCGTTCACGTCTTCGAGCGAAACCGCCTGTTTGTCAGCCGCTTTCAGCTTACCCAGCAATTTTTCGGCGATGCGGTTTTCGATGTCGGTGATAATTTCCTGGCTGTCTTCATAAGTCGAAAAATACTGCTGAACCGTTGCCAGATAGCTTTTCAGTTTATCGTAGCCGTCTTCCTCGATGTGGAAGATAACGCCACTTATATTGATGCTGATGGTCTTTTTCATGTCTGTATTGCGGGGGTGAACCCGTGCTGTTTTGGTTTAGGTTGAGGGTTAGATGGCTGATGAAGGAGGTGTTTGTGATCCGGGCATTTCCATAGGGGCGGCTGTGCCGTTGGCCGGTTTGGTGTGCTGCTCCGTCTTGCTGATGATGGCATTGACCGAATCCGACAACTCCAGCCAGGTTTCGTTGAGGGCGTCGAGCGACGTGCGGCCCAACTCGGTCAGGATGTAGTACTTGCGCGGTGGCCCGGAGGTCGATTCTACCCATTTGTAATCGAGCAGACCAGCGTTTTTGAGCCGGGTCAGCAGCGGGTAGAGCGTTCCTTCCACCACCATGATGCGGGCCGACGTAAGCTCGTCGAGCATATCGGACGCGTAGATTTCGCCCCGCGATATGATGTGCAGAATGCAGAATTCCAGAATTCCTTTCCGCATCTGCACCTGTGCATTTTCTATATTCATGACATTACTGGTTGAATGATTGAGGGGTTGAATGATGGAATGGTTGAATGGTTGAATGATGGAATGGTCAGCCAGCGATTCAGATGGTTTACTTATCCATTCGATCATTCCATCATTCAATCACTCAATAATTCCATCATTCAACAACTTATTGCATCAAAGGTACAATAAGGTACTATGCAATGCAAGGTACTTTGGTAAAATATTTCGATCCGATGGATTAGCGGTCGATAATACCGGGCGAGCGGTTTGTTATGTGGCAATTTATTTAGCTCAAACCTATGCCGTTTTTTTGGGTTAAGTAGTTTATTCACTCAACATACTGTCAATGAACGAGCGCGTCATTAAGAGAACAGCCCGCGTAGTATTAGGTACGTCGTTGGTTTTGGCGGGTGTCAGCCATCTGACCGTTGCCCGGAAAGCGTTCCGGGCGCAAGTCCCCGACTGGGTACCGTTGCCCAAAGACGATACGGTTCTCTATTCGGGTCTGGCCGAAATTGCTTTGGGCAGCAGTCTGATACTAACCCCTGAAAAGCACCGCAAAGCCGTTGGCCGGGTTGCTGCCGCTTTTTTCACGGCCATCTTTCCCGGCAACATTTCCCAATATATGAATCAGCGTAGTGCCTTCGGCTTGGATACTGACCAGAAGCGGCTGACACGTTTGTTTTTTCAGCCAGTCCTGATTTACTGGGCGTTAAAAAGCACAGAAACGGAGCAGCCCGACAAATAAACAATTCGCGAAACCGCATATCTTTATGGCCCGCTTTGTCCATAAAGATGTTCGCTCGTTTTGTACTCCCATTACTGCTCATAACCAGTTCGCTGACCGCGCAATCTGTTTTGCCCTCGTCTGACCCCACGCGCTGGATCAACTATTACCAATCGTATGTGAAAATCCCGGTGGCGCAGAGCGGCCTTTACCGCATTAGCGCGGGTCAGTTGCGGCAGGCGGGCGTACCGACAAACGCTATTGATCCGCGCACGATACAGTTATTTCATCGGGGCATTGAACAGGCGATTTTTATTTCCGGCGAAACCAATGGGCAATTCGATGCCGACGACTATATCGAATTCTATGGCCGCGCAAACGATGGCCTTGCCGATTCGGCTTTGTACAGGCCCACGTCGGCCCAACCGCACACCTACTACAGCCTGTTTAGCGACACTACGGCCTATTTTCTGACCTGGCGGCTCGACGGGATGCCGGGCCGACGCATGGCTGCGTACACCGACACCACCGGCGCGGACCTGACGCCGGAGCCGTTTCACTGGGCCGAAGACCGGCGCGTTTTTACCGACACTTACCCCGGCTACGCGACTGGGCTTGTTGGAAAAACCGAGTTCAGCCATTACGAAGCGGGCGAAGGGTATACGGGACCAATTCAGCAAAAAGACAAACCCTATGACACGGCTATTCCGATGCCCAACGCCTACCGAAATGGCCCGCGCCCCGAAACTGAGATCCTGCTGGTTGGACGTGAGTTTCAGAATCACCACGTCGAGTGCTTCGCCGGGCCGCTGACTGGCCCGCAATGGTTGCTCGATTCGATACGATTTTCGGGGTACGACAACGCCCGTATTAAACAACTACTTGATTGGCAACAAATTGACGCCGGCAACTGGCTGCGACTCTCGACCGTATCGCGGGGTGTTTCGAGCGAAACCGACCGCTATTCGATTTCTTATCTTCGGGTGCGGTATCCGCAGCGGCTCACGGTCGGCAATCAGCCACTTTATCGGTTAGAGTTGCCGCCTAACCCCGCCGGGCGGTCGCTGATGGTGGTTGGCGACGTACTGCCTGACACGCGCTTTTTTGACATCACGGAACCCAACGCGCCCGTCTGCATCGGTCATACAAGGCCCGCACCCGCTACGGCCCGGCTGGTAGTGCGCGGGACCGACATACGCCGAACCATACTCAGTAGCAGCCACCCGCTAAACGTTACGGGCATCCGGCCTGTATTGTTTCAGGACTTCAGCAGACGCCGACCAACGTATCTGATAATCAGCCACGAAGACCTGATGCAACCTACCACTGGCAGTGCCAATCCCGTGCGCGATTACGCGGCTTACCGGGCGTCGATAGCCGGGGGCAGTTTCGATACACTGACAGTTACGATGACGCAATTGATCGATCAGTTCAGCTATGGCGAACGGCACCCGCTGGCAATTCGCCGGTTTGCCGGGCAACTCCTGCACCAAAGCCGGGAGTCGGCCAAACGACCGCACTATTTGCTCCTGCTGGGTCGGGGTCGGCTCACGCCCGGCGTTCGGCGCAACCCCGATCAGGCCCGGCTGGACTTAGTTATGACAATGGGATTTCCGGCTTCCGACGCGCTATTTACGGCGGGTTTGGACGGCTTCGCTGCCGATGTACCGGCCATTCCGACCGGACGCGTGAACGCCGGAAGTCCGCAGGAGGTACTGGCTTATTTAGACAAAGTGACTGAGTACGAAAACCAGACCAACGACCAGCTTTGGCGCAAAAACTGGCTGCACCTGAGCGGAGGCCGTTCGCCCGGCGAAGTAGAGTTATTCCGGTCGCTGGTGGATGGTTATGCTGCAAGAGCCACTGCCGAACCGCTGGGGGCGCAGGTCAGTACCGTAGCCCGGCAAACGACCGATTTTGTGGAGCCGGTCGATGTGTCGGGACCGGTGAACGCGGGCGTGGGGCTGATGACGTTTTTCGGCCATTCGGGACTTGACGTAACGGATGTAGACATCGGTTTTTGCTCAAACGATGCGCTCGGCTATCGCAATCGGGGTCGCTACCCGGTGCTGCTCATCAACGGCTGTGCGGTCGGTAACTTTTTCTTCGGTCGGCCAACGCTCTCTGCCGACTGGATTCTGACGCCCCGGCGCGGAGCCATCGCCTGTCTCGCCCCCAGCCATCTGAGCTACGCCGAATACCTCGATCAGTACAGCACAGAATTTTATAAACTCCTCACCGACAGCACGCAGCTTCATAAATCTATCGGACAGTTGCAACAGGAAACCATTCGGCGGGTGCTGGCCCGGTCGTCGGATGGAGGTACGGTCGCCAATGTTCAGCAGATGGTGTTGCAGGGCGATCCGGCCATTCGCCCGTTCCCGTTCCAAACGCCCGATTACGCCATATCGGTGGGCGGTTTGCAGATTCTGGGCGACAGCAGCCAACCGCTAACGGCACAGAGCGATTCTGTTCGGATACGGGCGGTAGTGCAAAACAGCAGCCTGTTTCGGGGCAGGTCGTTGCCCGTGCGGGTGCGCCGGTTTGTGAATGAACAGGAGACTGGTATCTACAACCTGCGGTGGCCGCGTGCGGTAGCATTTCGCGATACGCTGGTGCTGACATTGCCCAACGAGCGAAATGCCGTTGGCTCCCATCGGTTCGAGATTACGTTGAATCCGCTGGGCGATATTGCCGAAGACAACCGCGCCAACAACACGGCCACTGCCGAACTGAACGTGTCTGGTTCTGACCCAAACCTGGCAAACCAGCCCAACACGCACTTACCCGATGGCGTCATTTTTCTGGCTAATGCGCCCCTCCGCGACGTGTACCAGGGCGACACGGTGACGGTTACGTTCGGGCTTGCCAACCTCGGCCCGGTTTCATTTACCGACTCGCTGACGGTTCGACAAACCCTGTACGCTGCCAGTCAAACAGTTCCATTAACGCAGCAATGGCGCATCGGATCGCCCCAGCCCGGCGATACGCTTCGGTTCACTACCCGCCTGCCAACCGAGTCGCTGCCGGGTCTGAATCGGCTGGTGCTGACCGTCAACCCGCGCATCCTGCCCGAATATTCGTTTGCCAACAACACCCTCAATCTGGCCCTGCCCGTGCAGCCCGACACACGCGGGCCGCTGCTCGAAGTGGCTATCGACGGTGCGCGAATAGAAAACGACGCCGTAGTGTCGGCCCGGCCTATTATCGACCTGCTGGTAGCCGACGATAACCGCGCCCTGCTCCGGCGCGACACGTCGGGCATCGACCTGTTTCTGCAACGCCCCGGCTCCAACCGCCCGTTCGAGCGGCTGAGCTGGCGCGGGTCTACCAGTCGGCCCGCTGGCCCGGATAACGTGTTTCGGCTGCGCTATGCCTCGCCAGACCTGCCCGATGGCACCTATCACCTGCTCGCTACTGCTCACGACGCCCTCGGCAATCGGGCCGCGCCCTATCGGGTTCAGTTTCGTATTCTGCGCGAACGCTTGTTGACCGATTTCACGGCTTATCCAAACCCCTTTCGCGACCAGATTTTATTCTCCACGCAACTAACCGGCGACCGCGCACCTGATTCACTCCTGTTGACAATCAGCGATTTAGCCGGGCGTATAATCCGTCGATTCCGCCAGCACGGGCGCATTGGGCTAAACGAACTGGTTTGGGATGGCCGCGCCGAATCGGGCGAATCGTTACCGGCTGGTTTATATTTTTACACGCTGCAAATCAGCGATTCGGGCGCACCGTGGCCCATCGCCGATGCCGCGCAAGGTAAGCTTAGCGGACGAATTTTATTGGTTCGGTAGGGGGTCTAATCCCAGCATTCCATAATGAGCAAATCGCCCGATTCGGCGGTGATGCATACAAAACCGTCTTCTGCCGCTTCGTTGCTGTTGCCGGTGCGGTAGCCGAGCGTCAGCGTTTCGTTGTGCAGATTATACGTCAGCCCTTCGGTGCGGATGCCCGTTACGGTGCCAACCGGAATGAGCGAAATAGGCGTTTTGGCCGCGTACCACTTTTCGAACCGCCCCACCAACGGAAAAATTTTGGAGTGGTCGTCGAACACGACAATCCGAATGCGGTCTTTGTAGCGCACGATATTGGTCATGTTCGTGATGGCATGGTCGGCCCGGCGACCGGTGGCCCAAATGATGTTCACTGCCGGAAAACCGCGTTCAATGAGATAGTCGATACCTTTTTCCAGATCGGTTTTGTCCTGATCGGGCGTATGCACAATATCAAGCGGATACTGCCGCGCCCGAACCTGCTCAAAATCAGTTTCCTGAATCTGGTCGAAATCACCGAGCCAGACGTCTATTTTGATGTCCAGATCAAGTACGCGGTAAATGGCATGGTCGAGCACTACCACGACCGGACTCCATTCGAGCAGTTGGCCGAGCAACTCGGGGTGGCAGCTTTCGCCGTTGGCAATCAGCAGGGCCGGTTCCTGCTCATCGCGGACAATGTGATGGGAAGACAAAGTAGTGATGAGTGATGAGTGATGAGTGATGAGTGATGAGTGATGAGTGGGCTGGCGCAGAAATACTCATCACTTATCGTTCATCACTCATCACTAATAATTAAGCTTATCTTCCATCGCTATCCACTCCTGAAACACGGCGTCGGCTTCGGGGCGGAGATGCTGTTGCATCGGAATGCTGCGCTGCTCGCGGGGTTTGTCGATTTGTTCGTAAATAAACTGATCGTCGAAACCAGCGCGGGCAGCATCGGAATGCAGCGCACCGTATACAATGCGGGCCGGACGCGCCCAATAGATGGCACCCAAACACATGGGGCAGGGTTCGCAGGACGTGTAGAGGGTGCAGTCGGTAAGCTGAAACGCCCGGAGGTTTTGGCAGGCGTCGCGAATGGCCACCACTTCGGCGTGGGCTGTGGGGTCGTTGGTGCTGGTAACGCGGTTGCACCCCTGTCCCACCACTTCGCCATTGCGCACAATAACGCAGCCGAATGGCCCGCCCTGCCCGCTATTCATGCCCTCGCGGGCCAACTCAATTGCTTGTCGAAGAAAATATTCGTCTTGTTCCATACAGTAACGCGGGTGGAAACCCGCATGACGATTCAACTTGTGCGGGTTTCCACCCGCGTTACGTTTAGCGAATCGGTAGTACCAGCCCAACGCCCGACGGCGTGGCCTGTAACAACCGTTCCTGCTGCCGGTCGCCCCGATTCTTGAAAATCAGATAGTTCACCAAATCGAAGGCAAATAGAAATCCGCCCTGTAGCATGACTGAAGTGCCGTAGCCACGCAATTGGTCGGCCCGGTCGGGGCGGGTTTGTGCCCGTTCGCGCAAATATAGCCCACCCATCACATAGGCCACATCTAAACCCGTATTTATCAGCAACACCTGTTTCATGTTTTCGTGTTGCCGGATGGCCTGCGCCAGCGTTTCACCCTCCTCCGTGCGTTTGCGCGAACCGAGCAAACCTACGCCCGCAATTCCCAGATTGAACAGGTTCCAGTACACATTCATCTGATGGAAATACCGGGTCTCGCCCGACGTTTGCCCGGCGGCAATACTACCTACAGCGATGTTTGCCAGTGCATAACCGCCTAATGTCAGACCGAGCGTTTTCTGGTGACGAATGCGCTGCTCGCTAAACTGACGAAGGTCGGCGGGCGGGTCGGCGCGTTGGGCCGTAGCCGTACCAAACAGCAGCGAACCCGCCGTTAGCAGCAAAGAGCGGAGTGGAGTCATACTAATTGCCTGTTTATGGGGTCATTCACATTAGTTAGCTCGCGAAGGTCGGGAGCGATGAGCAACCGGGTGGGGTGCTGCATAAGTAACTGCCGGGGCGAAAAACAGTTTTGAGCGACAGCCTCCAACGCTACCGGCGCAAACGCAGGTTCGTAAATACCCAGCAACGGGTCGGGCTGCCGACCGTCGGTGTCGTAGAAAACCGTCGCCAGCTTCGTTGGGTCGCGGTTCTGCACGAGCGCGTCGAGCGAGCGGGTCGTGAGCAACGGCAAATCACAGGCCACCACGAGCCACGCCCCGGCAGAGTCGTACCGAAACGCCGACAGTATACCGTTGAGCGGTCCCGGCCAGTCGAATGCATCTACGATGTACGGTTGCGTCGTACCGTTTAGTTCAGCCGCCTGCTGCGCATTGACCGACCAGAAGACGCGTTTGCAATAGGGCCGCAATAAATCGGTAAGATGGTCGCGCTGGGGCTTGGCGTGATACACCAACTGCGACTTGTCGCGGCCCATACGCGTACTGCGGCCACCCGTCAGCACCAATCCGTTGAGCGTTGGCTCAGTCGCGTTTGAAATCGCGTTTTCCACCCGTTTTTTCTATCAGTTTGATTTCATGAATCACGATGTCGTGCGAAAATGCTTTGCACATGTCGTAGATGGTCAGAGCCGCCACCGACGCGCCCACTAAGGCTTCCATTTCCACACCCGTCTTGCCTTCTGTCGAAACCAGACAATCGATAAGGGCGTCGTTGCCCTCGGTCGTAATGGTGATTTGGCAGTTATCCAGACCCAGCGAGTGGCAGAGCGGAATCAGATCGTCGGTACGTTTGGCGGCCATTGTTCCGGCAATGATAGCCGTTTGAAATACCGGTCCTTTTTTGGTCAGAATATCAGCCCCGTTCAGGTGCTGCATGATCTCGGCGTTGAGCGAAACCACGCTCCGGGCGCGGGCCGTTCGGCGCGTTACGGCCTTGCCGCCCACGTCGACCATTGCCGGGTTGCCATCGGCGTTGAGATGAGAGAACATAGTGATGAGTGATGAGTGATGAGTGATGAGTGATGAATAATACTACTTTTTCTTTACATTCATCGTTTAAATTCATCGCTCATCACTCATCACTCATCACTAAAATAGTGCTTTCCGTTTTCGACGCCTTCGCCCTTACGCAGCAACACCTGCTTACGCTGCCCAACGAAACGATTCCGCTGACCGATGCGCTCGGTCGGGTGTTGCGCCAGCCGGTGCGGGCCGACCGCGATTTTCCGCCGTTTCACCGGGTTGCAATGGATGGTATCGCCATTCGCTTCGCTGACTATGCTGCCGGGCAGCGCACGTTTCCGATCACGGGAACGCAGTTTGCCGGGCAACCGCAACAAACGCTGACCGAAGCAGGCACGTGTCTGGAAGTAATGACCGGAGCCATGTTGCCGGTCAGCACCGATACGGTAGTGCGCTACGAAGACGTGCAGACCACCCAGAAACAGGCGACCATTACCGTCGATGATTTGGCAGAAGGCCAGCACGTTCATCATCAGGCTACTGACAGGCGGGCAAACGATGAACTGATGCCAGTCGGCACGCAGCTTGGCCCCGCCGAAATAGCGGTGGCGGTGTCGGTCGGGCAGGTACATGTATCGGTTGGTGTGCTGCCCCGCGTGGCGTTGATTTCTACGGGCGATGAGTTGGTTGGCATTGCCGATACGCCCCTGCCCTACCAGATTCGGCAATCGAACACGTTTATGCTGCAAGCCGCGCTACGGTCGCTGGGTATTGCGGCCACTGTGCATCACATCCGCGACGATAAAGCGTTGCTCCGCGACCGATTGGCTAACCTGCTCGAAACCAACGATATACTAATTGTAAGCGGGGGCGTATCGGCGGGTAAAGCTGATTTTGTGCCGGGCATTCTGATGGAGTTGGGCGTACAGCAACTTTTCCACAAAATTGACCAGCGGCCCGGCAAACCGCTCTGGTTCGGCACCCGCGTGGCCGCTGGCGAACCGCAGCGAACGGTGTTTGGCTTGCCCGGCAACCCGGTCTCAACGGTCTTGTGCGGCTATCGCTATGTGCTGCCCTATCTGCGGGCCTCGCTCGGTTTGCCGCCCCAACCAGCACAGTTTGCCCAGTTGGCCGCGCCCGTCACGTTCCGCCCCCCACTGACCTATTTTCTGCCCGTGCGTCTCGCGTCAGAACCCGACGGGCGTACCGTAGCGCATCCGCTGCCGGGTTCGGGTTCGGCTGATTTTGCCAACCTGCTCGATACCAATGCGTTTATGGAACTGCCCGCCAGCCGCAGCGAGTTCGGCGCGGGCGAAGCGTTTCAGGTATGGCCGACGCGGTGAAAAGGCGTATCTTTGCGGCCCAATCGCTGATTATGAACGCTACTTCCGCCAACGATATTTTCCGGCAGAGCATCCGGGATTACCACCGCGCCGACCATGTTGATACGCCCATCGACAACCCTTATCCATCGGGCGATTTCGCCCACCTGCTGTACCGCAAAAACTGGATCGACACGGTGCAGTGGCATCTCGAAGACCTCATCCGCAGCCCCGATATACAGCCCGGCGAATTGGTAGCCGTAAAACGCCGAATCGACCAGTCGAATCAGGACCGGACCGACGTGGTTGAAATCATGGATTCTGTTTTATACCAGCAATTCGCGCAGATTACGCCCAAACCCACGGCCAGAATGAACTCCGAAACCCCCGCGTGGCTGCTCGACCGCATGTCGATTCTACAACTGAAAATATACCACTTCGCCGAGCAAACCGACCGCACCGACGTTTCGGACGAACACCGGCAACGGGCCGCCCAGAAACTCGCCGTCTTGCAGGAACAGGAAGCCGACCTCGCCCGCTGCTTCGACGAACTGCTCGACGACATTCAAACCGGCAACCGCTACGTGAAGGTCTACCGCCAGATGAAAATGTACAACGACCCCACCCTGAATCCGGTGCTGTATAAAAAGTGAAAAATGAAAAGTGTAGAGTGATAAATGAGGTAACAGGTTCACTTTTAACTTTTCACTTTTCACTCATATGAAATGAACATTCTCCTTCTCCGCTTTTCGGCTATGGGCGACGTAGCCTTGCTGGCACCGGTGGTGCAGGCTTTGACGGCCCGCTACCCGGACGCCCAGGTGACGGTGCTGACCCGTGCCAAGTTCGCGCCGTTTTTTAGCGGAATACCCAACGTGCGGGTAGTGGGGGCCGATTTTGCCGGACAGCATAACGGATTGGCGGGATTGGTGCGGTTGTTCGGGGAGTTGCGGCAACTGGCAACGTTCGATATAGTGGCCGATGCTCACCAGAATCTACGGTCGGCAGTGCTTAAAAACCTGTTTCGGCTGTCGGGCGTGCGCGTCGTAACAATCGATAAAGGTAGGGCCGAAAAGAAAGCCCTGACCCGTAAAGCCAACAAAGTACGGAGCCATTTACCCCACACGGTTGAGCGATACGCCCGCCTGTTCGATGCCGCTGATCTGGCGGTAAAACCCGCACCCACGTTCCGGTTTGCTAACCTGGACCCCTCGGCAAAGGCTGACTTATCGGCCTTTTTAGACCGGCAAACGCTCGTGACCGATGCGCCCTGGTTAGGTATTGCGCCATTCGCCCAGCACGCGCAGAAGATGTGGCCGTTTTCCCGCTACGAACTGCTGCTGGAACAGCTTTACGCCCGTGGCCCGCTTCAGGTATTTCTGTTTGGGGGTGGTGACGCTGAAATCAGGCAGCTCGACAGCCTGCGACAACGCTTTCCACAGGCCGTTCTGGTGGCCGGGCAGCTTTCGTTATCGGCAGAATTACAGTTGATTGCGCGACTTGATGCCATGCTCTGCATGGATTCGGGCAATATGCACTTAGCCGCGCTGAGTGGCGTACCGGTGGTATCGATCTGGGGCAGTACGCACCCCGACGCCGGTTTCGGACCGTGGGGGCAATCTGATGAGGCAATTGTTCAAATCCCGACCGACGTGCTGACCTGCCGCCCCTGTTCTGTGTTTGGCAATAAACCCTGCTGGCGGGGCGATCTGGCCTGTCTAAACAACATTACGGTAGCGGCTGTAGCCGGGCGCATTCTGGAGCGACTTAATCCAGATTCTCTTTCTGCTGACGCGACTGCTGCTCCTCAAATTTGAACGGCAGTTCGTTCATGCAGCGAAAATGTCCTTTTGGACACTTCCCCGACCCCGTCAGCGAACACGGACGACACGACAAGCCTGATTTTTCGAGCCGCAGGTAGGACGTTTTGTAGGGCGTTTCCCCAAAATTGGGCGTTGTGCTGCCCCAGATCGAAAATACTTTCTTGCGAAAGGCTGCCGCAATTTGCATCAACCCCGTATCGTGGCTGAATACCACCCACGCGCCCTGAATAATAGATGCCGACTGATTCAGATTAAACAAGCCGCAAGCGTTGTAGATGGCCTTAGTACCTACTTGTTTCTCCACCTGTTCGCCAATTACGCGATCCCGTTTGTCGCCCAGCAACACAATAGGGTGGTTTATTTTGCTGCACAACTCAACCAATCGTTCAATGGGGAGCCGATTGGTGGCGTGGCGTCCGCCAATGGCGAAGGCTATGTAATGGTCGCGGTGCGTAGGCGGTAGCCAATCGGTTTCGACCTGATCTTTATACGGAATAAAGTAATCGAGACCGAAGTCGTCATTTTTAACGCCAAGCGGTTGCAGGGCTTCCAGATAGCGATCTACCACGTGCTGACTCGGCATAAGATTTACCTTCCAGCGCACGTAGAGCCATTTTCTGAACCCCAGGTTATCAACGCTATACGACTGAACACCCAATGCTTTTCTAATGAGCGCGGTGGTGAAGTTATTCTGTAGGTCAATCACGCAGTCGAACTGTTCGGCCCGGAGTTGTCGAATCAGGCGGTATAAACTACCTGCCTGGTAATGCACTTTATCGATGTACGGATTGCTGTCTACAATCGGCGCATGGTCGGGTTTGGTACAGAAATGCACAACGGCTCCCGGCAACTGTTTCTTCAGACAACGCACCACGGGCGTTGACAGAACAATATTACCGATAGACGACATTTGTAAAATTAGAAGTTTCATTGGTGAGGCCATACCCGAAACATTTACGCAAATTTATTTGATTTATACCGGGTCTGCAAACCGTTTAATAAACCCAGAAGCGTGGTTTGTTGGGTGTTCGATAGATTGAGTTCTCACATGGAAAGCAGGGTGCCAACGGCGACACGACCACCGGGGGCGACACCTGCGGAATGCCCTGCCCGTTGCCCCGATCTACGTAAAATCCCCGCTCTGAAATGCCGGTTGCACCAAAGTAACCGTAAACGGGTTCGGCGGCACTGGTCAGATTACGGATGTTACCTTGCACGCTGGCCGGTGCCGGATCGAACAGCCCGCCCGTGTTGTTGACCAATCCGCGTACACTCTTCCAGAACTGATACGCCCCCCGGCTGATTGCCTGCTGCTGAATCTCCAGATAATAGCGCGACCGCGACGTATAAGGCACTGTTGTGATGCGCTGACGACTCAGGTTTCTGCCGTTAAAATTTGCGTCGGAACTCACGTTGATACAGTTGTAACACCGCACAATGTCCCAGCAGGGCGAGCAACAGAACAGCCCGTTGAACGAACCGTCCGATTGCTCCGTTTTCTGGCAAATGTTGATTGCTTCGTAGTGTGTCCATTCCCAGCGGTAGAAATTGCCCGCCGTTTCGGGGTCTTTCGTATCGAGATAAACGTCCCAGGTTTCCTCCCGCACCTGTGTTCCGGGCCGCAGTTGATTGTTATATTCCGTATACACGTTCAGGATGGGCGGGGCCGCCGTCAGCGTTTCGGCATCCGATTCGAACCGTTGCCCGTTTCGGGTCTGAACCGTTAGTTTATATCTTCGACCGGCCACGCCCTGCATGCCGTTGGCGCGAGTCTGATACACGCCCGGCGACTGTTCGCGCAGGGCTTCCCGATTCCCCACATTGTCTTCGATGCTCACTATGGCCCCGGTTTCGAGCAGGTTGATGCCCTTGTTCGAGAAATCGCCCGTGCGCGTAAGCCGCACCGTGTAGGGGCCGGGCTGATCGGTAATCTGGCCTTCCACTACGAGCGCGGGCGCAATCCGAATGGTTTCGGGCTGGTACTCCGTCACGCAGGAGATTGCTACCACGAGCAGGCTAAGAATGAGGAATGTGCGTTTCATAAATGAGTGAAAGAGCGAAAGAGTGAAAGAGTGAAAGAATGAATGTGCCACTCTTTCGCTCTTTCATTCTTTCGCTCTTAAAATTTAAAGTTATACGTCAGCGACGGGAAGGCGGTGGCGAATATAGACAGCTTGTAGGCATCGGACAGGGAGCGCGGATTCAGCCGAAAAAACACCGAATAGGCATTTTTTCGGGCGTAGACGTTGTAGACCGAGAACACCCAACTGCTCTGATTACGCTTTTTCTTTTCGGGGTTTTGCTCAAACGTCATCGAGAAATCGAGCCGGTGGTAGTCAGGAATACGCTGCTGATTCCGGTCGACGTAGATCGGCACGAACACGCCGTTGATGCGGGCGCGGGCGTAGGGCTGCGTAATGGGTCGGCCCGTGCTGTACGTAAAATTGAGCGACAGGCTAAACCACGTCAGCGGGCGGTACGTAGCTAATACATTCAGTGTGTGGGGTTTATCGAAGTTGGCCGGATAGGCCCGCCCATTGTTCACGCGCTCTTCACGAAACGGGCTGTTCATGGTCAGAAACGTGCGGGCGTAGGTGTAACTGGCAAAACCCGTCCAAAGTCCTTTATTTTTTTTGATTAATCCCTCAAACCCATACGCCTGTCCGCTGCCCTGCACAATCTGGGTCTCAACGGCGGGTGCCAGTTGCAGATCGGCCCCATCGCGGAAGTCGATGGCATTTTGCATGGTTTTGTAATACACCTCCGCCGACGCTTCAACGGCATTGTCGCGGGTGTTTCGGAAATAACCCAGCGACCACTGATCGGCAATTTGCGGTTTGGTGTATACGTCGCTCAGGTGCCAGCGCGACGTAGGCAGGGCCGCCGTGGTGTTCGTAACCTGCTGAATGTATTGCCGCAACCGGCTGAAACCCGCTTTGATGGATTTGCCCTCTCCCACCGACCAGCGCACCGCCAGCCGGGGTTCAAGACCGCCCGCCGAATGGTAAATCTGCCCCGCGTCATACGTCTGCCGCGACACGACCGATTCGTCTTCGCGGGGTAGCCCCTCGGCGTAGGTGCGTACTTCGGCGGGGCCACGGTTCAGCAGGGCCGAGTAGCGCAGCCCGGCCAGCAACGCCACATTTGCATTCAGTTTCCATTCATCCTGCACGTAAGCCGCCAGTTCATACGCCCGTTCACGGGGCAGGTCGATGGGCAAAATGTTCGAGAACGGACCAGCAGTGCGGGTGTTGGGCTGCACGAGGTAGTCGATGACACTCAGGCCGGTTTGCCACTGATGGGTTTCGTTGGGCGTGTAGGTCAGGTCGGTTTTCAACTGCCGGTGCCAGATGCCCGACCGCAGGTTGAACGCATTGGCCGAGTCGGGAGCCGACAAATCGGCCCCGTACTGAGCGAAAACCGCCGACGTTGCCAGATTCAACTGCTTGCTGATGAAGTAATTCCAGCGCAGGGTGCCATTGAGTGTCTGATAATCGAACTGCGTCGATGAAGCGTTAATCTCGGCACTCGACAGCGAATCGGACGCCAGCTTGAAGACGTCGCGGCTAAAGTAGCCCGTCAGGGTGATGGTGTGCTGTTCGTTGGGCTGGTATTTCAGTTTGGTCGTGATGTCATAGAAATTAGCTTTCGTACCGCGCAGATTTGGCGGACCCAGCGCAAATAGCCAATCACTGAACGACGCCCGCCCAGCCGCCAGAAACGACAGTTTTTTACTGATTGGCCCCTCAACACCCAACCGACTCGAAATCAGTCCGATACCGCCATTAACACCCCACTTGTCGGTGTTTGGTTCGCGGATGCGCACGTCGAGTACCGACGACGCCCGACCGCCGTAGGCAGCAGCCACGCCCCCCCGGTTCAGCGTCACGTCGCGCACAACGTCGGGGTTGAAGACCGAGAAAAAGCCCATCAGGTGGCTCGAATTGAATACCGGCGCATCATCGAACAAAACTAAGTTCTGATCGGCACTACCCCCGCGCACGTTGAAACCCGGTGCGCCCTCGCCCACCGTCGTCACCCCCGGCAGCAGCAGCAGACTCCGTACAATATCGACCTCACCCATCAGGGGCGGAATCCGGCGGATGCTGCGGATGCTGAGTTCGGTTACGCCAATCTCCACCTTCCGCACGTTGCGGTCGGGGGCTTCGCTCGTGACCACCACTTCTTCGAGGTCTTTGGTGGCGTCTTCCATCACAATCTCACGAAACAGCAGCTTATCGAGCGTAATGGTGTCATATTTAGGCCGATAGCCGACGTGCGTAAATTTCAGCACATACTTACCAGGCAGCATCGTAACTACGTAGTACCCGTCTTTGGCTGTAACATATCCTTTCGATACGTCGATTACTACGATATTGACGCCCTGAATAGGTTTTCCACTCTTCGCGTCGCGCACGTAGCCCGTTGCCGAGTAAGCCGTTTGCGGTTTTTGCTGGGCCAACGCCCCGTTGAGCAGGCAAACAGAAAGCAGTAAAACAAGAAAACGCATACGCGGAGGTTAAGGAGTCGCCTTACTCATAAAGGGCGTTACCTACGAATTATCATGTATCCGCTTGCGACGTTTTTGCAGAAATATGTTCATCTCACTCAATGTCAAGGCATTAAATGTCATATTTTTCGTCAATCCACCCTTTCGGCCAACCGCCACGCCGTAGTGCATGTCGAGCAGCCCGGCCAGATTGTGCGCATCAGGATTGATACTCAGCATCACGCCCTGTTCCATACAGTAGTCAATCCAACGCCAGTCAATGTCGAGCCGGTAGGGGCTGGCGTTGATTTCGATAGTTACTCCATGTTCGGCGCAGGCGTCGATGATGGCGCGGTGGTCGATGGGATAGCCTTCGCGGGCCAGTAACAACCGGCCCGTAGGATGGCCCAGTATGGTGGTGTACGGATTTTCGATGGCCCGTAACAATCGGCTCGTAGCTTTTTCGAGCGACATCGTAAGTGTCTGATGCACACTGGCTACTACGTAATCGAAGGTTGCCAGTGTTTCGGGGTCGTAGTCTAACGAACCGTCGCTCAGAATATCGGATTCGATGCCTTTAAAAATGCGGAAGCTATCGCCAAACCCGGCGTTGAGCGCGTCGATTTCGGCCTGCTGCGCCCGAACCCGCTCGGCATCAAGCCCGCTGGCGTAGCTGGCCGTCTGCGAATGGTCGGCAATACCAAAGTATGATAGCCCCAGTTCACGGGCGTAAGCGGCCATGTCGGCCACGCTCTGTTTGCCATCCGACCAGGTGCTGTGGTTGTGGAGCGTACCACGCAGGTCGTCCCAGGTCACAAGTTCGTCGGTACGGTGGCGGCTGGCCCAGCGGAAGGCGAAGTCATCTTCGCGCATTTCAGGCACGATATACGGCAAGCCTGCCCGCCCGTAAATGGCTGTTTCTGACGTGTCTGTGCTTACATAAGCGGCCTGTAACAGGGCTATGCCACCCGCACCTACCTGCTGCAAATGGGCATCGGCAGCGGTCTGAATAAACAGTTGCCGGTCCATCTGTTCGGGCGGCAGCAGCAGCAATTCAACCCGCACGTCGAATCCTTCGCGCTGCCCGCGCCATGCAAACGGCGACGAGTCGGCTTCGTGCTGCGCCAGGTTGGGCAGGCTGTTGAGCGTGAGCATGGCCGACACCGGATCAGCGGTTTGCAACAGCAATTGCACCGTATCGACCTCCTGCGCTTTCCGGCGCACCTGCCCGCTGATGTCTACCCGCCCGAAATGCGGCTTTAGTTCGTCGTGCAGCAGCCCGGCGAGCATGGCGGCTTTGTCCATCCGCAGTTTGCCTTTCTGCTCCTGCAAAAACTCCAGCGCGACTAAAATTTTGTCCTGCGTGGCCTTGCCGAATCCTTTGATTTTAGCGACCTCCCCGGTTTCGCAGGCGGTTTGCAGCGCGGCCAAATCGGTAATGCCCAACTCGCGCCAGAGGGTGCCAATCTTCTTGACACCCAGCCCTTTTATGCGAAACATGTCGAGAACTCCAGCGGGTGTTTTGGCTAAGAGTTCATCGAGGTCGGTCAGGCGACCGGTTTCGGCAATTTCGCGGATTTTCTGCGCGATGGATTTGCCCACGCCCGGCAGTTTGATGAGTTCTTCGACGGGCAGGTTGGCAAGGTCGGCGGTTGATTTATCGAGGTTAAAAGCCGCCGACGAAAACGTGCGGGTTTTAAACGTATCGTACTCGTGCAGTTCCATCAGCCGGCCCGTGAGTTCGAGCAGGTCAACGATTTCGGAATTAGTCATTGGAGAAGCCGTATTTACTCCGCAAATTAGGCATTTGGTCGGATTTTGCGGGCGTTCGGGGGTGCTTTTGGTGCATCTTTGACCTGTTCATTAACCACTAATCAATCATGGCAACATACCCCGAAACCCCGCAACGCGACGAATTTTTATGGAAACAGGCCAAAAAGCGCGTTGGCTTCAAAATGCACCTACGTTCGTACCTGCTCGTCAACGCGATGTTATGGGTACTCTATTTCGTACTCAACGGCTTTCGCTTCGGCGACTTTCGGGGCGCGGGCTTTCCGTGGCCGCTGGTGGCAATGATAGGCTGGGGCATCGGCCTGGCGTCGCACTATCTCTCGGTCTATACGCAGGGCAGCGAGAAGGCTATGGTTGAGCGCGAGTACGAGAAATTGAAAAACGGGCGGTAACAATTGCCGAATAGGCTGTAGCTGACGCGAAAGAGACGCAAAGGGTTGCGTCTCTACATTTGATCGTCCCGCGTAGAGACGCAACCCTTTGCGTCTCTTTCGCGTCAGCAACCCTTTGCGTCTCTTTCGCGTCAGCAACCCTTTACGTCTCTTTCGCGTCAGCAACCTTTTGCGTCTCACCTGCGTCAGCAACCCTTTGCGTCTCCTGGCTTTCTTGATGCAATAACCACGTATTGGCTAATCAGGCTAAATCACCAAATTCGATGCGTGTTACCTCATCCATAATGAGGTTTGTACCGCCTGACGTATGCAGCAGGTCGAACGGCACCTGACCATCAAGGTCAAAGGCTGGTTTGTCCATCCACCGCCGAAACGCATCGGCGGAGCCAAAAACGCCCTCGTCTTTTTGGAAAAGGGCCATGATTTTCAGCACTTTCTCACTGTCCTGCGGATTTAGTTTTTTCTGTTCTCGCTCGTATCGCTGAAAGGTTTTCAACGACGTATCGAACACCTCGGCCAACTGCTCGCGCTTATAGCCGGTAATGTCAGCCGTTTTAAAGAAATCCGTTGCCGATATTCCTTTCAAGGCACGCAACATAAGATTTGTGCGGTCTTGCGCTGTCATGATGGTAAAGATGCGGAATTTTGTCTGGTCATTTGAGAAATTTGTCTGATCTCTGATACACACATTGGTGTTGATTATCTCTATGCTTCGTTTGGCGTCGCGTCAGCGACCTAATGTTTGTAGAAAATCGCTTTCTATGGCTTCTCCCGTCGCATAGCGACCAATCCTTACGCGCCTTCTTCGTTTGGTCGCTACGCGACGGTGGGGTTGGCGGGGTTCGTTATTGCTATAAACATTAGGTCGCTAACGCGACGGACTAACGAGCAAGATTACGCCCAATACCGCCAGCCCGACCTGTTTCAATCGTTCAAAATCGACAGCGGCAACTTAGTATGGGGCGACGATTGGGACATTATCTACCCAACTTGGGATTTACACGACGGGCGGATTTGGTAATGGCGTTGATTTCATTTTTTTGAGAAAAACAGCCATACATATGACGGCAACAGAACTCAAAACAACCTTGCATCAGCAAATCGACCACATCCAGAAAGAGGAAGATTTAGAAGATTTGCTGCTGACGGTCAACGATTTTTTGAATCATCGTACTGGCAAATCTACCGAGTCGCCCGAACTGATTGCCCAATTGGAATGTGCCTTAACATCGGCCAACGCAGGCCGTTTGGTGCCAAATACTGAGGTGATGAAGAAAGCGAAAGAATGGCTTACACGGTAGCATGGGCTGAAGAAGAACTGTGTCCAAGTCAATACTTTTTAATAACAAACACTGAGTTAAAATCAATTTTTTTCAGTTCATTTTTGTTGACTTCACCAGTTTCAAGATATTCATCGAGAGTTGCATTTTTTTCCCCCATCATAAGCATCCCACAATTTGACAAAGCGTCGAGGGCAGAATTTAGAGCATTATATTCAGCTATTAGAAAATTGACATTGGGGGACCACGTATTGTTTATAAGCGTCTCGTCTGACGCACTTGATTTTTCGTTTTCTTCTTGAGATTTATTGTTAACTACCTCAAGTTCAGACTGTATTGTGCGGACCAAATCTAATATAATGATGAATTTTTGAGCAACCGCAAGTTGTAGACGCTTCTGGAACATTTTTCCTAATTCTCTTTTCAGTAACGATTTGTTAGCGAACAATCGTCCAACAACAAAACAGAACAACTCCACTGATCTACGTACATCGCTAATTAATCTTTTATCCTGTGGTGTCAATGAGCCAATGAATCCGTCCTTCGTTTGATGAACGCTAACCCAATTTGATACAGCTTCTAAACCATTATGAACAGACATCAACATCATATTAGGTACTGTGTATTGAATTGATTCTAACTGGTTATCTACTTCTTCTAATAAATTTCTCAGTTCACTAACATAAACTGCATCACTCTCAGTCTTAGTTGCTTTCTTCTGATCCTCCAATTGCTCTCCCTGAGCCTTAAACGTTTTATAAATTAAATAGATGCTAAAGCCCCCAATGATAGGAGACAATAACCCTCCGAACGTATCACCTAAAGGTCCTGACTTCGTAACCCAATCCTCACCAACCCAAGTACTTGCCCATTTGGCTAAAAGCGGTAAAGAAAAATAAGCGTTTGCTATAGTACACGCTACAATTAACAGTTCTGAATAGTATTTCTTCATCTTCGGTAAATCAAAAAAGCCCCGCCAAGTTTCCTCGGCGGGGCTACACTCAAACTGTTTTACTTCACCTCTTCATACGGTACGTCCGACACGTTGTCGCCGGTGGGTTGGCCTTGCGTGTTCGGGTTGGTGTTGCCGCCGTCGAAGCCAGCACCGGCCATTGGGTCGGCACCCGCGCCGTTGGTGGCATTGTATAACTCCTGCGAGGCCGCAGCCCAGGCGTTGTTCAGCGTTTCGAGAGCCGCGTCGATGGCCGCAACGTCGCGCGAGCCGTGGGCGGTACGCAGACCGGCAAGGGCCGTTTCAATCGCCGTTTTGTTGCCTTCCGACAGCTTATCGCCGTAGTCTTTCAACTGCTTCTCGGTCTGGAAAATCATAGAGTCGGCAGCGTTTACCTTCTCGATTTTTTCGCGCTCGGCTTTGTCGGCGGCTTCGTTGGCTTTCGCTTCTTCGCGCATCCGGTTGATTTCGGCGTCGGTCAGGCCGCTGCTGGCTTCGATGCGGATTTTCTGCTCTTTGCCCGTGCCTTTGTCTTTCGCCGTTACATTAAGAATACCGTTGGCGTCTACGTCGAAGGTTACTTCAATCTGCGGCACACCACGCGGAGCAGGCGGAATGTCGCTCAGAATAAACCGGCCAAGCTGACGGTTTTGCTGCGCCATAGGCCGTTCGCCCTGCAACACGTTGATTTCCACACTCGGCTGATTGTCGGAAGCGGTCGAATAGACTTCTGTTTTCTTGGTCGGAATGGTGGTGTTGGCTTCGATCATCTTCGTGAATACGCCACCCATCGTTTCGATACCGAGCGAGAGCGGAATCACGTCGAGCAGCAGCACGTCTTTCACTTCGCCCGTCAGCACGCCACCCTGCACGGCAGCACCAATGGCTACGGCTTCGTCGGGATTAACGGCTTTCGAGGGCTTGCGGCCAAACAATTTCTCTACCTCTTCCTGCACTTTCGGAATCCGGGTCGAGCCACCCACCAGAATCACCTCATCGATCTGAGCGGCTGACAGCCCGGCGTTTTTCAGCGCACGGCGGCAGGGTTCGAGCGACCGCTGAATGAGCGAATCGGCCAACTGCTCGAATTTCGCGCGGCTCAGCGTCCGAACAAGGTGCTTCGGAATGCCGTTCACCGGCATGATATACGGCAGGTTGATTTCGGTCGAGTTCGAGCTTGACAGTTCAACTTTCGCTTTTTCGGCGGCTTCTTTCAGGCGTTGCAGGGCCATCGGGTCTTGCCGCAGGTCGATAGCTTCGTCGGCTTTGAACTCGTTGGCAAGCCAGTCGATAATTACCTGATCGAAGTCATCGCCACCGAGGTGTGTATCGCCATCGGTCGATTTCACTTCAAACACGCCATCGCCGAGTTCCAGAATCGAAATATCGAACGTACCGCCACCGAGGTCGAATACGGCAATTTTCTGGTCTTTGTCGGTTTTATCCAACCCGTAGGCCAGAGCCGCAGCGGTCGGCTCGTTGATGATTCGTTTAACGTCGAGACCGGCAATCTGCCCGGCTTCTTTGGTAGCCTGCCGTTCGGCGTCGTTGAAATAGGCCGGTACGGTAATAACGGCTTCAGTAACGGTTTGGCCGAGGTAATCTTCGGCGGTCTGCTTCATTTTTTGCAGAATCAGGGCCGAAATTTCCTGTGGCGTATATTGCCGGTCGCCGATGCGCACGCGGGGCGTCCCGTTGGGGCCGTTTTCCACGTCATAGGCAACGTTTTTGGTTTCGTTCGTTACCTCGCCGAACCGCTTACCCATGAAGCGTTTGATCGAGGAGATTGTGTTTTTCGGGTTTGTGATGGCCTGACGTTTCGCGGGGGCACCGACTTTACGTTCGCCGTTGCCGTTGTCCATAAACGCGACCACCGAGGGCGTTGTCCGGGCACCTTCCGAGTTCGGAATCACGACCGGCTCATTGCCTTCCATCACGGCTACGCACGAGTTCGTGGTGCCCAAGTCAATACCAATTATCTTTCCCATAATACCAACTGATGTTGCGGTTTAGTTTCTTGCTGTGGTTGTACACTGACATACGTGACCTATCTATCAATACAAATGCCAGTTGGCAAAATTGTTCGATTTGCTGTCAGATTGGCAGAACGTGTCAGTGTACAACCAACAGTCATCAGCCAACAATGTCAGTTTCTACAACGAAAGCGAATAATCAGCAGCCAACCGGTATTGGCTGTTGCCAATACTGGCCAAAACACACCGTTAATTACAGTAAAACCCCCGCCAGGACTGCTGGACGGGGGTTTGGGGCAACCTACACGGTTGGTTGCTGGCTGTTAACTGTTGGCTGGTTTATCGCCCAAACAGGCCACCCAGCATACCGCCGAGGCCACCACCGCCACCGCCCTGCTGTGTCATCACCCGCATGAGGTCGTTCATATCGAGTTTACCATCGGCCATTGCCGACGAAGCCGCACCCATCCAGTCGATACCCTGCTGACCGGTGGCCGCCCCCAGAATGCTGTTCCCGTCAACGCTGTTGTCGTTCGGGTCAGCGGCTTTGTTCATCAGTTTACCCAGTACCATCGGCACAACGGCACCGGCAATCGACATGGCTACCTGGGGCGAGATACCTAATTTCTGCATCAGGTTTTCTTCTACGTGGTGCTGCACGTTGCCCGTTACGGGGTTATCCTGTACGTTATTCCCGCCGTTAACGACCATACCGAGCAGGTTACCTAAGCCACCGCCCTGCGCCTGCTGCCCTAAGCCGCTCAGGATGCTGCTTGCCACCGTCTGCATGACGTTGTCGTTCTGCTCGTTCGGAATCGCCGGGTTGTTAATAACAGCCTGACCCGATTGCTGTTGTACCAAATTCATCAGGGTTTCAAACATGATTGTAAGGTTTTGCTGGTTTGCGGATTGTTTTGGTTAGTTCCGCGCAAAATTAAACGGCTTTTGGTCGCTTTGTTCGCCATCGACCTATTAATTTGCCATGACTAACGTTGCCAGTTTATGACGAACGAAACGCCCGAAAGTTGCAGTCAGCCGACAGAAATAATGTCATTTACTGACCAGATTAATCCACTCGTGACCGGCTTGTTCTATCCCAGCGAATCTGACGAGCCACTCGACGCTGTCGCCTGTTATCTAAAACAGGAAGAACTGCTCACGACCAGTCAGATTAAAGACTGGCAAATGCTGCCGCCATCGGTATACGTCGAAGAAGTACCCGTGGCCGACTTCTGGGAGCCAGTCCTGACCGAACATGACTGGTATGGCGACGAGGAGAAAGCCCGCACGGCGCAGTTTCAGCAGCTAAAAGCGGTTATAGACAGCCAGTTGACTACTCAGCAGGTTTTCCGCGTTGGCGAATACGAGATCGACGTTTATCTGCTCGGGCGGCTTTCTACCGGCGACCGGGCGGGGTTGAAAACAAAAATCGTGGAGACCTAAAACACGGAAGCCCGGCCAGTGGCCGGGCTTCCGTTTATTGTAAGCTCTGTTTACTTCACTTGTTCCACAACGGCGGCAAACGCTTCGGGGTGGTTCATAGCCAGATCGGCCAGCACTTTGCGGTTGAGTTGTACGTCTGATTTGCTCAGCGCACCCATCAGTACCGAATACGACATACCGTTGATGCGGGCACCTGCGTTGATCCGCTGAATCCAGAGTGCGCGAAAATCGCGTTTCTTGGCCCGGCGATCACGATAGGCGTAACCCAATCCTTTTTCGACGGCGTTTTTAGCAACCGTCCAAACATTTTTGCGCCGGCCAAAATAGCCTTTAGCCAGCTTCATTACTTTTTTCCGACGCGCCCGTGAGGCAACGTGATTGACGGAACGTGGCATAATTTTTTTGTTTTTTGACGACTGGCGGAAGATTCAGTGAAAAATGTAGAATGAAAAATGTAAAATAGTTACCCACTTTTCACTTTTCACTTTTCACTCTCTATTCACTTTAAAGCCCTTTGTCGGGTAAAACGTGAAACCAGGACGCAACCGCGCCCTTTCTTTGTTATTAGATACTGAGCATCACTTTAATACGACGCTCATCACCCGCAAACACCAGCGTATCGTGAACTAAGTTCCGCTTACGCTTGGTCGATTTTTTCGTCAGAATATGACTGTGGAAGGCGTGCTTCCGCTTAATTTTCCCGGTGCCGGTCAGCTTGAAACGCTTTTTGGCACCTGAGTTGGTTTTAACTTTTGGCATTGGTTTGACCGCTTAACGTGGGAAATTCAGTAAACAGGCCGCAAAGATACGGAAAATTTCCTATTTCTTGATTACGACTTTCGGGGCCAGAAACATGCTCATGCGTTTGCCTTCGAGTTTGGGTTCGGCCTCTACTTTGCCGTACTCTTCCAACCCTTTCGAGAAACGCTCCAGCAACTGAAAACCACGGTCTTTGAATACAATGGCACGGCCAACAAACTGCACATAAGCTTTCACCTTCGCGCCTTCTTTCAGGAAGTTGATGGCGTGTTTGAGCTTAAACTCAAAGTCATGGTCGTCGGTGTTGGGGCCGAATCGAATTTCCTTGATAACGACTTTGGTGGCGTTGGCCTTAATTTCTTTCTGCTTTTTCTTCTGCTCGTACTTGAACTTTGAGTAGTCAACAATACGACAGACGGGCGGCACGGCGTTGGGCGATACCTCAACGAGGTCGAGGTTTTGGGCTTTAGCCAACGCCTGTGCTTTATTTATATCGTAGATTCCCTGCTCTACATTTTCACCGACCACCCGCACTTCGCGGGCCAGAATGCGCTCATTAACTTTGTAGGGTTCTTCAACCACGCGACGGGGTGGTCTGCGCTGGGGTAATGCCATAAATTGTGTTTAGTGTGCTCCTTTGTTTCGTTTTGAAAACGTACTGTCTCCCAAAAAGTTCGGGAAAGTATTGAAAATACTGATGCCACGCAAGAAGTTGGCTGATTGTTCTATGCATTACGTGTACCGGATGGGCAAGTTGTTACACAGAGATGCGCTGAGAAAAAGAGATACACGGAGATTGATTTAAACCCTCCTCCGTGAATCCCCCTATTTACTCTGCGAATCTCTGTGCAATAACCTGTTTACAGATAGCGCGTAGAACAACTATATTTTCGCTTCGGCCTGGAACATGCCGACAAACTCAGCTACGGTCATGCTGCCAAGATCGCCCTGACCCTTGCGCCGAACCGAAACTTTACCTTCGGCGGCTTCTTTCTCACCCACGATAAGCATAAATGGCACTTTGTTTACTTCAGCATCGCGGATTTTACGGCCAATTTTCTCATCGCGCAGATCGACAAAGCCACGAATATCATGTTCCTGCAAGCCAAAAAACAGCTCGTTGGCATAGTCTTCATACTTCTCGGAAATGGGCAGAATGGCAATTTGATCGGGCGAAAGCCAGAGCGGGAAATTACCACCCGAATTCTCGATTAAAATCGCAATGAATCGTTCCATCGACCCAAACGGGGCGCGGTGAATCATGACAGGCCGGTGCCGTTGATTGTCGGCACCGATATACTCAAGTTCGAAGCGTTCGGGCAGCGTATAATCGACCTGAATCGTGCCTAACTGCCATTTCCGGCCCAGCGCGTCGCGTACCATGAAATCGAGTTTAGGGCCGTAGAAGGCCGCTTCTCCCAGTTCGGTTACGGTTTTCAGCCCTTTCTCGGCGGCTGCTTCGATAATAGCCGATTCGGCCTTTTCCCACAAGTCGTCGGAGCCGATGTACTTGGTGCCATTTTCAGGATCACGCAGCGAAACCTGTGCGCTATAATCGGCAAAACCGAGCGACTGGAAAACGTACAGCACCAGATCGATCACTTTCAAAAACTCTTCTTTTACCTGATCGGGACGGCAAAAGATGTGGGCATCGTCCTGCGTGAAACCACGAACCCGCGTCAGTCCATGCAACTCGCCCGACTGTTCGTAGCGGTACACCGTACCGAATTCAGCCAGTCGCAGCGGCAGGTCGCGATAGGAGCGCGGGCGGGTTTTATAGATTTCGCAGTGGTGCGGGCAGTTCATGGGTTTCAGCAAAAACTCCTCGTTCGGGTCGGGCGTTTTTATGGGCTGAAACGAATCTTCGCCGTACTTTTCCCAGTGCCCCGATGTCACGTAGAGCTGTTTGCTACCGATGTGGGGCGTTACAACCTGCTGATAACCAGCCCGCACCTGCGCCCGACGCAGGAAGTTTTCGAGCCGTTCGCGCAGCATCGTGCCTTTGGGCAACCACAGCGGCAAGCCCTGCCCTACCCGCTCCGAAAATGCGAACAGGTCGAGTTCTTTACCCAATTTACGGTGGTCGCGTTTTTTCGCTTCTTCCAGCAGGTGGAGGTAATCGTCGAGTTCTTTCTGCTTCGGATACGTGACGGCGTAGATGCGCGTAAGCTGTTTGTTTTTCTCGTTGCCGCGCCAGTAGGCTCCGGCCACGTTCATGATCTTGGCAGCTTTGATAAAGCCAGTGTTCGGGATGTGTGGCCCCCGGCATAAATCCGTAAAATCGCCCTGCGTATAAAACGTAATGGTGCCGTCTTCCAGTCCGTCGAGCAAATCGAGTTTGTATGGATCACCCTTTTCTTCAAAATAAGCAATGGCCTCCGCTTTGCCCATTGGCTTACGCAGATACTGCTCTTTCCGGCGTGCCAGTTCGAGCATTTTATCTTCCACTTTCTTGAAGTCGTCCTGCGAGAACGCCTGTCCGCCGAGATCAACATCGTAATAAAATCCGGTTTCGATGGCCGGGCCGATGCCAAACTTCACACCGGGATACAGACTTTCGAGAGCCTCGGCCAGCAGGTGGGCCGACGAGTGCCAGAAGGTAGCTTTGCCTTCGGGGTCGTTCCAGGTCAGAAGCTGGATGGCGGCATCGTCGTCAATAGGCCGGGTGGCATCCTGCACAACGCCATTTACTTTGGCAGCCAGCACATTGCGGGCCAGCCCTTCGCTGATTTGGGTGGCAATGTCCAGACCTGTCGAGCCTTTTGGATACTGCCGTACGCTCCCATCAGGCAGCGTGACGCGGATTTGTTCGTCCTGCGCAATCATTGATTTGTTGGTTAATCGTGGCACCCGCAGCCTACCTACAACTGTAAGCTACTTGATTGTTAATTTATTGGTTTTACTGTTCGCCGGAGCGAGTCGGATTCGGTGGTTAATACGCGTGTTTTTGGCTGAATGGTCGTGATTCTAACGCGAGTGGTATCCAGCGTAGGCCGGTTGACCGCCGACGGCAGCGGATCTGACGCATCGGGCAAAATTACGGAGTTATACGGGTTTTGTTGCGCATATTGCCGCCGTTGTGAACGCCACAGCCCAGCCGCAGCCTGCCGGTCGCCCGCATTTTGCTGCGAGGCTTTCGTGTAGGCGGCAATTGCCAGGTCATATTGTCCTGTTTGTTCATAGCAGAAGCCAATGTACGTATCAATACGCGGAAACTGCGGGCGGAGTTGCTGCACCCGCTGGTAGTTTGCCAATGCCCCGTAATAGTTCCGGTACTTCTGGTTGATCAGCCCCGACTGAAAAAACGCCTGATAATACGTTGGTTGCAGCTTGATAGTCTGCTGATAGCAGATCATCGCGCTGTCGAGCCGACCCGACGTATGGTAAATCAGCCCTCGACCATATATCAGTTTGGCATTGTTCGGAAAATACCGCACGGCTCGTTCGTTATAGGCTAAGGCAGCGTTCAGGTTGCCCAGTGTACGGTAGATAGCCGACAGTTGATTATAGGTTTCCAGGTAACGCGGTTTGAGCCGCAGCGATTGGTCGTAGAGGGCCAGTGCCTGCGCCGTATCGCCCTGCTTAGCTGCCATCAGCCCGTTGAAAAAATACGCTTCCCCATCATAGGGAGCCATTTGCAACGCCCGCGCTACGTATAGCCTGGCCTTGTCGAACTGATTCTGCTGTTGCAGCAAGTCTCCCTGTAATGTATAAAGTTCTGGTGTATTTACGCCCAGAATCTCAGCCCGCTGCGCATTTTCGAGTGCCTTTGCCGGTTGCTGCAACGCCCGCAGCACTTTAGCCCGCGTCAGGAAATACGAACCGGCATTGTCATTGCGCTCAATGGCTTCGTTTATATCGGCAAGTGCATCGGCATAGCGGCCCATCGCCAGCAAAATAACCGCCCGTTTGGCATAGGCCGATGCCGGCGACGACGTGTTGATGGCCTGTGTCAGTGCCTGCAAAGCTAACTGCGTTCGACTGCTGTCGCCCGATTTAGGCACATCGGGGATGTGCGCCATCTGTCGGTTATCAGAGGTGCAGGCAAGTAGAAAGAGCGAAAGAGCGAAAGAGTAAAAGAGTGCTGCAACAGATGCTAAACGAATGCCGCAACGAATACTGAACGGGTGAAAGGCATAGTTGGGCAGAGAAGCCTTTTTCATAAGGCTTTCACTCAATGAAACTTCAGACCGCAACGGTCCTCTTTCGCCCTTTCGCTCTTTCACTATCTCACTCTTTTTACAAAGGTACTGATGCAAACCGGTAGAACACACCGAGCGGCAGGCGTTTCTGATAGCTATCGGCCAAAAACAGTTCGCCCCATTCGGCATTGGCTACGTTACTGAAGGTCTGCCCCATAATATTTTCAAGAA
This sequence comes from Spirosoma montaniterrae, assembly GCF_001988955.1. NCBI lineage: Bacteria > Pseudomonadati > Bacteroidota > Cytophagia > Cytophagales > Cytophagaceae > Spirosoma > Spirosoma montaniterrae. The sequence continues at coordinate 2,121,718 of NZ_CP014263.1, forward strand.
TCAGTGCCGAAAAACCAAGCGAGTACAGATTGATGATGAAGAAGAAATCGGTGCGGTCGAGCAGGTCGGCGCAGGATTTGAGCAGGTCGTTAAGCTGTTCTTCCAGCACCCATTTTTCGCCGTCGGGGCCACGTCCGTAGGCGGGTGGATCAAGAATAATGCCATTGTAGCGGTTGCCCCGGCGCACTTCCCGGCGCACAAACTTTACGGCATCTTCGACCACCCAGCGGATGTTGTCTAACTCGCTGTGGTCCATGTTTTCGCGTGCCCAGCTAATGACCGGCTTCACCGCATCAACGTGCGTGACGTCGGCACCAGCCTGCCGCGCAGCCAGCGATGCCCCGCCCGTGTAGGCAAACAAATTCAGCACTTTAGGGCGGGGGGTGTTCAATTGACTGATCGCCTTGTGCAAATAGACCCAGTTATCGGCCTGTTCGGGAAAGATACCGACGTGTTTGAAGGTAGTGAGGGCCAGCTTGAATGTCAGATTCAACCCCTCCTGCCGAAACTTCACGAACCACGGATCGCGCATGTCGGGTTTGGTTTGCCAGTCGCCCCGCTCGGGCGAATTGCGGTCGCGCCGGAAAGTGGCGTGAGCCATGCCCTGCCAGTCGCTGTCGGTCAATGACTTATCCCAAATCGCCTGCGGTTCGGGCCGGGCCAGCACAAACGCGCCGAAGCGTTCAAGTTTTTCAAAATTACCCGTATCAATCAGTTCATAATCGGGCCAGGATGCAGGAGAGATTAGCTTCATAAGTAGTGATGAGTGATAAACAATGAGTGATGAGTGGGCTGACGCACAAAACGCATCGTTTATCACGTATCACTCAATTTCAGTAGTAGCTCAAACTCATCGGGTCGGATGGGCATGACCGACAACCGCGACTGCCGGATGAGTGCGATAGTTGCCAGCATGGGTTCGGCTTTAATTTGCGCCAGCGTAACGGGTTGTTCAAAGGCCATCACCGGCTCCAGTTCTACCGCTACCCAGCGATTGGGCGTTTCGGTTACGGTTGGGTCGGGGTAAGCTTCGCGCACAACGGTTGCCAGCCCTACTACTGCGGGTTTGGATACGCTGTGGTAAAACAATACCTGATCGCCCAAGCGCATAGCACTGAGATTGTTACGCGCCTGATAGTTGCGAACGCCATCCCAAACAGCGCGTCCCTGCGCCGTAAAATGTGCCCACCCGTACACGTCGGGTTCGGACTTTACAAGCCAGAAATTCAAGGATAGAGAGGTTGAATGATTGAGTGATAGAGTGGTTGAATGATTGAATGATTGAATGGAGTGCAAGAACTGACATCCAATCATTCAGTCATTCAATCATCCAACCACTCTATCACTCAACAATTAATAATAATCGTCCTGATCGTAGCTGCTGCCGAAAGGTGAGCCGAATTCGTCTTCGTCGCTTTCGGCGTAGCTCGACCCGACTCCTTTAAACGTCAGGACTTTTTTCAGGATTACGATCTGACCCGTGTGGTAGAGATCGTGGTTGATAATGCCGTGAAGCATATCGTAATACGTGTAGTCACGACCGGGTACAATGTCTTCCAGAAACTCATCGTCATCGCGCTTGTCGAGTTCATTGACAAGTTCTTCCTGACTCAGGCTGAGTTCCATTTGCAGAGCCTCCCATTCAAAATCATCGATTTTGTCGGGCAGGGCACCGAAGTTTTTGTCGGGCGTGGTAATATCGAACGTGGCGTCGCCCTGCATCTTTTTGACACAGAAAATCCGCCAGCTTGTCATATGAAAAACCAATTCGGCGATGGAGTGCGTGTTGGGCGTGATTTTGCGGCCAGCCATGTCGGGCGTAACGCCCCGCAGGGCTTCTACTACTGACGGGCCATGCCAGGCTTCTTCGCTTTCGTAGGTTGTATTGAGCAGATCAATGATCCGAATTAGTTCGTCGTTGGGTACCATAATGAAGCATTACAACGGAATTTGGCCGTCACAGTTGATTAATCTTAAGTCGCCCGAATGTGATAGCATGTTCGGGAATCTCTCACAAAGGTAAGCCAATATTTATGGCCTTCCGAAAAATACAGGCCGGTGATTAGTAGCTCCCCCCTGTTTGGGCCGGCAGAATGCTGCCGGTAACGGGTGAATCATGAATTTAGTGATAATAGCAAATGAACAAATGATTTTACGAATAAACACAAAACAAGATGGCATGTTTTATGCACGAATTGCTCCATGCGATTAGGTGTACTCTTAAGTATATGTTGGGCAGGCTGCTCGTTCGGGCAAACCCTGAAACCGGTGCATACAGGCACTGAGGTTGGCAGCTATTTCGCAACATCAGGCGAAACCCCGTTCTGGTTACGCACGAATCAGTTTGGTATCGTGCCGCGTGATGCGGCTATCCTCACGATTCGGCAGGCGGTGCGCGTCGACTACCACGATAAACCACGTACCCGGCTCGACAGCCTGCGGGCCGCCAACCGGCGCGTCGACTGGGGCTGGGGTACCGAGGCCGTACTGAATGCGGGCTATGACTATAAGCTACTTATACCCGAAGCCTACGTAAAAGTGAAAATAGGCAGCTTTGAAACCTGGGGCGGGCGTCGGCGCGAAATCATTGGCTTAGTCGATTCTACACTCACTTCAGGGTCGTATGCGCAGTCGGGCAATGCGCTCCCGCTGCTTAAATTTCAGATGGGCTTTCCCGACTTTACCCCCAAACGGAGTTTGTTTGCCGTGAAAGGGTTTTATGCCCACGGCTGGTTCGAGAGCGACCGGTTTGTAAAAAACACGCTGCTGCATCAGAAAGCCCTCTATGTGCGCGTAGGAAAACCCAACTGGCGGTTGAAACTATACGGCGGCATCAATCACCAGGTCATGTGGGGGGGCGGCACCGAACGGTTGCCGGGCAGTCTCATCAAAAACAATCAGCTTCCGGCTACGTTCCGCGATTACATCGACATCGTAATGGGAAATACGCTCGCCAACCGCACCAATGTCGATACAACCCGAATCAGCAACTTCGACCGTGAAAACCGCATCGGCAATCACCTCGGCACGATTGATGTGGGGCTTGATTACACCACCGGTTCGGTCGCTATTTTCGCGTACCGGCAAAGCATTTACGAAGATGGTTCGCTGTTCTATCTCATCAACATTCGCGACGGGCTAAATGGCCTCCGCATCCGCAATCTGCGCCCAACCAACCGCGATGGGCTGCAAATTCAGGCCATTCTGCTCGAACACCTGTACACACAAAGTCAGGGTGGCTCCGTTTTTGGGGATGGCGACCTGCTGCGTGGGCGCGATAATTATTTCAACCACTCGCAATATCAGGATGGCTGGTCGCGCTACGGCCTCACGTTGGGAACGCCCTTCATCACCCCCAGCACCGACAGCCGTAGCGGCCTGCCGCGTTATGGGTTTACAAACAACAACCGCGTATCGGTCTGGCACCTCGGCGTATCGGGACAGGTAATGGACTTTTTCCGGTTTCAGTTAAAAGCGTCGTACAGTCAGAATCTTGGCACCTACGTAGAGCCGTTTCCCCGCCCGATTCACCAGTTTTCATCAGCACTAACCGTTTCGGCCCCGCTCTACATCCTTAACGGCGTGACAGCGCGGGCCTCCGTAGCGGTCGATGCGGGTGAGTTGTATGACAACACCCTCGGCTTCTATGTCGGGATTCGGAAAGATGCAAGTTGGTAACAGCCTACGCCAATACCGCTTTCTGCGAACGCAGCCACGCGGGCTTGGTGGTGCGGACGCGGGCTTTCAACTCGTTCAGCATAGCATACAGGCCGTAATACGTGCGGTTTACGTACAAACCATCCTGCGAACCACGCACAACTTTCGAGGAACGCAGTTCTTCTAATTTCGACAGTTCTTCGGCGAAGGCGTAGACTTTGGTGAAGTATTCGTTGTCGCCAAAATCAAACTCATCGACGGCGAAGGGCGCACCCAGCATCTCGATCATCTGCACAAACAGATCCGAAAAAAACCGGCGATCCTGGGGTGAATCCTGTGGCACCAGAAATTCCAGATTCGTGAAAATCTGTTGCGTCAGGGCCTCATCTTCGAGTGTGTCGGGGTTGATAAGCCGGAAATAGTTGTCGTAGTAATAGTCGGGGATGACCTTCACGCAACCAAAATCAATGACGCCCATCGTACCGTCGGGGCGCATCAGGAAATTGCCGGGGTGCGGGTCGGCGTGTACCTGCCGGAGGGTATGAATCTGGTGGTCATAGAAATCCCAGAGCAGTTGGCCGATGCGATCACGAGCATCCTGCGAGGGATTGGTTGCCAGAAACTCTTTGAGGTGCAGCCCGTCGAGCCAGTCCATTGTCAGGATGCGCTTCGAGGAATAATCGGGATAGTAGTTTGGGAACACCAGCCCGTCGATATGGGCGCAGGCTTGCGAGATTTCGATGCTGCGCCGGAGTTCGAGTTCGTAGTCGGTTTCCTCGAGCAGTTTACTTTCTACTTCGCCCATATACCGGTCGATCTGCCGCTCGTCGAGGTTGAGGAGCCGCACAGCTAATGGTTTGGCAATCTTCAGATCGGAGCTAACAGCATCGGCTACGCCGGGGTACTGCACTTTCACGGCTAACTTTTTTCCGTCTTTCCATGCCTGATGCACCTGCCCAATGCTGGCTGCATTCACGGAGTTGATGTCGAATTTATCGAACAACTCGCCCGGCGATTTACCGAAATACGTCCGAAACGTTTTAACAACCAGCGGCCCCGATAGCGGGGGGGCCGAGTACTGCGCCATCGTGAACTTATCAGAATAGGCTACGGGCAGCAAGCCCCGGTCCATACTGAGCATCTGCGCCATTTTCAGGGCCGAGCCTTTCAGTTCGCTGAGGGCGTCGTAAATATCAGCCGCATTGTCTTTATGCAGTTCTTCTTTCGAGCGATCCGGGTCCAGCAGTTTTTTGCTGTAATGCTTGATATAATTGCCGCCTACCTTCACTCCGGCTTTCACGAATTGGCTGGCACGGGCAACTTTAGTAGTCGGAACGGAGTTCTGGGTTTTCATAGATTGAATGATTGAATGATTGAATTGTTGAATTGTTGAATGAAGTAGAGGGGTCTGATTATTCATTCAATCATTCAACAATTCAATCATTCATTTATTTTGGTAGATGAACTTGGCAAAGTCAATCAATGTATCAATGGGCGAACGGCCAATGAGGTCGAAGGAGGTATTGACCGCTTTTTCGATGGCAGAATCGGTTTTCTCAAAATTCTTGCTGACATCACGCACCCAAAAATTGAGTACAAACAGCGTTTGCATCCAGAGTGCATTGGGGTAGCGGTCAGTTACAAACGGGCGGGGTTCCACCTCCCGGCTTTCGCGTCCCTCGGCCAGCAAATCGCGGGCGTAGTCGAAAAACGCTTCTTTGAACGGCATCAGCACACGGCTGTTGGCAGTTGTTTGACCGGCCCGCATCCGGGCTTTGGCTACCGGCGAGGCCGTTGCCGATGCTTCCTGTAGATGGCTGTAGCTGTAGACCACAAAGCTCCGCTGGGCTTTCAGCAATTCGATCCAGGTGTAATAAAAGGCCAGCAGTTTCTCACGAACCGAATATCCCTGATACGTCTGGTCGGCTTCTACAGTGGCTTTCGCATCCTGAAAAAACGCCAGCCAGATATCTGCTTCGATTGCATCGAACGACGCGTAGTAGGTATAAAATTCGGCTTCGGCCAATTTCAGCTTTTTGGCAAACTGGAAGACGGAGGTGGGTTGTTTACCGTTTTCAAGTACGTATTCGGTGTACGACTTACGGATTTTTTCGAGCGTTTCCATATAGTTAGCTAACGGACTGTATCGCCGAAAAGTTTAGAGCTATCCGCCATCAAAATAGACGCTACACAAAGAAATTCCGTTTCTGCCAGCATCTGTCCGAACCTCAACAGCACTAATCTTATGCTGGGGTTTCAGAAACTTTGGCGTATTTTTTTCGAACTTTGCCCAACGATAGCAACTAACAAACACTACTAACCTGGCAATGAACGGATTATCGTTACGAACAACGGCCCTGACAATGGGCCTGACCATATTGTTTATCGTATCGGCTTATGGGCAGTTTATGCCCGGTGGTGGTATGGGCGGCATGGGTGGTATGGGTCGGCGCGGGCAAATGGCGCCCATGCCCAGTAGCCCGCGTGCATCGGTGCCCAACATTGCGGGCGAGATGGCAAATAAGGAAACCAACTGGCTGAGAGATAACCTCGCCCTGACTAAAGACCAGGGGAAAGCCGTGAAGAAGTTGAATAATGAATACGCTGAGATGCAGCAGGACGCCATCAAAGACATCGTGTCAGCGAATACCGGTGCCGATGGTCGGCCCTCGCCCGAAACCATGCAACAGATTCGGGAGGTAATGCTGATGTTCAACGAAGAAAAGGAAGAAAAGCTGAAACCGATTCTGACGCCGGACCAGTGGACGTTGTACCAGTCGAAAAAAGAGCAGATGCAGAAAGACATCGGTGGTTTCCGGCCCCCGGCCCCGAAATCTGTGCAGGCCCGGCCCGATTCGGCGGGTTCAGCGAAGCAGTGATGCACCATTTGTCGTGAAGGCTGGAATGCCAATAGCTGGCGCGGGTGAGACGCAAAGGGTTGCGTCTCTACGTGGGACGAACAAATGTAGAGACGCAACCCTTTGCGTCTCTTTCGCGTCAGCAATCCTTCGCGCCAGCCATACGGCAAGGCAATGTCAATAGGGCATAAATTCTGTTGCATACGCGCCCATCTGCCGGACAGAATAACAGGCAATGTTCCGTGCTTTGGCCTCGATTAATAGCCGGTCAGTCAGGGGCGTTTTGTTGGAGTCGTCGAAAATAACGTGCCGGGCCACGATGCGGCCATTCAGGTCGTTCCAGTCGCGCAGGGCATTTCGGCGGATGATGCAGTAATCGACCACGGCAGGTAGTCGCCAGCGTGAATAGCCTCCCAGTTTATTCACAATCAGCAGGGTTTTGCCCTGCCATACCCACAGCGCGTAGTCTTTGTGCCGTTTATAGGCCGGAACTAATTGTAGCGAATCGGCTCGAATGTTGGCAATTGTCAGATCGTCGACGCCCCACTGCCCGAACGTGTTTTTCAGGTAAAAATCATACGAACGCGTATCTGCCGTATCAAGGTCGGTAAGCAACGTACTCGTATGCCCGTCGGTCAGGCTAATGGCCGTGCGGTGCGGCAGAAAATGCACAGCCAGCCGTCGTTGGTGACGTTGTTCGTAGTCGTTCCAGAGCGTAACGCCCGTCAGCAGCAGAGCCGATGCGCTCGTGGCCCACAGATAAGCCCGGTTTCGGGTCAGCAATACAGCCACGCCGAACAGAATCACGGCGTAGACCAGCACGAGCGCAGTGGGCGACAGCCACAGGCCATCCCAGGCAGCACCGGGCAGGCGGCTCGTTTGCATGACTACGGCGTTGAGTAGCCAGGCCGTTTTCTGCAACAGCCAGCCCAGCGCATCGTTTAGCAATGGCACCCAGCTAACCGCCAGCGTCGCCATTGCCAGCGGCAACAAAATAAACGACAGGCCCATCACTGCCGGGTTTGCCAGCAAAAAGTAGGTCGGAAACTGGTGAAAATAAAATACGCCTAATGGAAACGTAATCAGTTGCGCCACCAACGCCACGGCGGTCAGTTCCCACAGTTTATTCGCAGCTTTGTACCGAAACGTCAGCGACTGCACCAGCGACGACTGCCACGCACCAATACCTGCCACGGCTACATACGATAGCTGAAAGCCTGCCGAGAACAACGCGTAGGGATCGAAGCAAAGAATAAAAAATGCCGATGCTCCCAATGTATTCAGCAACTGCTGCTGCCGCCCGGCTGCGTTGGCAACAATCAGCAATGTAAACATGCCCGCCGACCGCAGCACCGGGGGCGACAGCCCCGTAACGAGCGCGTAGAACCACAAAATGAGCAGTTGCAGCGCGGCCATCAGCAGCTTGCCACGGGGCCGTTTGATGAGAAAACTGAGCAGGTACGTCAGCACTGCAAATAAAATACCTACGTGCATTCCAGACACCGACAGGATGTGTACTGCCCCGGCTGCCGAGTAGGCCCGATACAACTCAGTATCCAGATCATCGCGAACGCCCAGAATCATAGCGTTGACGATAGCGTATTCGGCACGGGTGCCAATCCGGTCGATAAACACGCTATCGGCCCAGCGGTTTACCCGTGTGGCTAACCGTGTGACAGGGTTGGGCGGGTTGTAGGCCACCACCTGCCGCTGCCACGGACGCAGGTACTGCTGGTGGTAGATGTTACGGTGACTGAGGTAGCGTTTATAGTTGAACTCACCGGGGTTCAGGGGTGGGTCGATAGGCCGGGGTGGGCCATTCACGAGCCAGACTTCACCGTAGCGGGGTAGCCGGCCAATGGCCTTATCGACATACACAATAACACGCCCGCTAAGCGGATGCCACTGTCCCGAATCGGTGCGGCTGGACCAGCGGCCCCGGCTGATTTCCAGTTCAACGCGGTAGGTTTTGGCGCGTTCTTCGGGCTGAGCAGCTACGACGCCCTCATATGTCCGCAAGGTATCCCGCAAATGCACGATGTTGTCGGAGCAATTGCTGGCCGTTCGCTGGTAGGTGATGGCCCAGCCGAGAGCCAGCAACACCAGCAGGCCGCCGATGCCCTGACTTGTTTGAACGGGCTTCCTTGTTTGGCTGGCATAACGAACGAACCCCCAGATGAGCAGTCCCGCGCCCACCAGCAACGCAGTTACCGGAATGCCATATTCGTTGGGAAAGCTCACGTACAGCAAAATGCCCGCAACCAGCCCGGCTGCGTAGCGCACAAATGGCTGGCCCTTCATTGGTTGGGATAAGCGGAGCCGGTGAGTACCATTTTGTAATGCTGGATGCCCGCTTCCTCGAACATTGGCCCAACAGCCGCAAAGCCGAAACCGGCATAGAGCGGCATGGCCGTTAGCTGTGCGTGGAGGTAGATGCTTTCGGTAGGTTCGGCGGTCTGTTGTTGTGCGAAAACATCGTCCAGCACGGCCTGTACCAATGCCTGCCCAACCCCCTGCCTTCGGAACGCGGGCAAAACGGCAAATCGCTCTAACTTGATGCCATTGGATGTGCGTCGCCAGCGGGCGGTTCCGGCAGGGGTGACGCCAACACGGGCCAGAAAATGGGTACTGATGGACTCAAACTCGTCGTATTCTTCGTCGTGGGCTACGTGCTGCTCGACCACAAACACGGTGTGGCGAATACCAAAAACAATGTCAAGATCGGTGGGGCTGGATATGGGTGCAACGGTAATCATAGGCGGGCAAGTTAAAAAAATAATGCCCAACATACGCTTTCCGGCCCATATCTGCGCTTGTTTCCTACAAAACCAGCAGCCGCTTGCTCGCCGTTTCGCTGTCCGTTTTAACACGAACCACGTAAACGCCCCTCGGCAATCCGAAAACGGGAATCGTCAGGCGCGTACTCGGCACGTCGAAATACGCCATCGTGTACGTCTGTCGCCCCGACGCATCGAATACGTCGACGGTAAACGACTGAAATCCTTTCAGCCGCACTTCCACTGCCGGGTCTGAACTGGCGGGGTTCGGGTACACAAAAACGTCGAGCGTTTCGGACTCGGTCAGGGGTGTACCAGCCGCCCGAATCAGCCGCGCCCGGCGGGGGCTAACGGTCAGTACGGTTCGCATCCGGGCCACCTGCCCCGCCGTAAACATATTCATGCAGGCATCGGGCCAGTAGTTCATATAGTTCTCCATCAGGTCGCGGGTTTGGCCGCGCCCGTTGCAGTTGGAAAACGTCTGCCGACACGATTGGGGTGCAACAGAACCGTCCTGCATGGGTGGTGTATCGGCTACGTAATCTTCGTTGCACCCGGCTCCATCGCCCCACGTGTGAATAAGCCCCAGCCAATGCCCGATTTCATGCGTGACCGTCCGACCAAGCAGATAAAGCGGCAACGTAATCGTACCCGTCCGCCGGCCAAACACCCGATAGTCGATAATTGTACCGTCGGTTAATTCGTTGGTATTCGCCGGAAGACCGCCGAGCGTATCGGCGGCTGTCGGGAATTGCGTGTATCCCAAATAATCATCTAATTTCGTTACCCAGACATTCAGGTAACGGTCTGACGGCCAGTAGGCTATTTGCGACAATAGCACATCATCGTCAAAAACATTGAACGACGCTTTATCGGCGTAGTAATGCCGGGTAATGCCGTTGCTGGGCTGGCCGCTGGGGTCGGTCGTGGCTAAGTAAAACTCGATCATGGCATCGGCCCCAAGCGGGTTGGTGTTAAACCCGTTTGTTCCCTCTCTTCGCCGGTAATCCTCGTTCAGCACCTGAATTTGCGACCGAATCTGCTCATCGGAAATATTGACATTGTTCGGACCGCCAATCTGCCCCGACGGATTGCTGTGAATTACGTGTACCACCACCGGAATTCGGTAAATGGTCTGATCGGCCTGCTGACGCAGATTTTGGGTTTGGAACAACGCCTGCGCTACTTTTCGGTTCAGGTCTTCTACCTGCCGCAGCCGGTTAGGGTCGCGTTGTTGAAGAATGCGCTCATGTTCAACCAAACCGCAGCGGTGGGGAGTCATGCCAAACGCCCGCGTACTGCCTGGCATCTGCGCGTAGGTCAGTTGGCAGGCAATAAGCATAAAAGAACCGGCCAGCCAAAGCCGCCCGGTTCTGATTCGTTGGTATACCCGATTACTGACCCGCTTTATCATATGCCACAATAATTTCCCGAACGAGTCGGTGCCGCACCACATCGCGACCATCGAGTTCAACAAAAGCAATGCCTTTGATGTTTTTCAAAATGTCAATCGATTCAATCAAACCCGACTTCTGCTTATTGGGCAAGTCGATCTGCGAACGGTCGCCGGTGATGATGGCCTTCGAGGTTGGCCCCATCCGCGTCAGAAACATCTTCATCTGCATTGACGTTGTATTCTGGGCTTCATCGAGCAGAATAAAAGCATTGTTCAGCGTTCGACCGCGCATATACGCCAACGGAGCAATCTCAATGATCCGATTCTCTTCGTAGAATTTCATCTTCTCCGCCGGAATCATGTCGTCGAGCGCGTCGTAGATTGGGCGCAGATACGGGTCGATTTTTTCTTTCAGATCGCCCGGCAGGAACCCTAAATTCTCACCCGCTTCAACGGCAGGCCGGGTAATGATGATTTTCTTGACCTCTTTGTTTTTCAGGGCACGCACGGCAATAGCTACGGCGGTGTAGGTTTTACCCGTACCCGCCGGACCGATGGCAAACACCAGGTCGTGTTTTTCGGCGGCTTCCACCAATCGTTTCTGATTGTCGGTTCTGGCCCTGACAACTACGCCCCGGTTGCCATACACAATGACTTCGTCATCGTTGGGCGGGGCAGGTGGCACCGGATTACCGCTAACGGCAATGCCACTGTGGCTGAGGTAACTCTGCACGTTTTCGTGGGTAATTTTGCCGTATCTCTGGTAATGTTCCATCAGCGAGTCGAGAATATCGCTGATGCGGCTAATCTCAGGCGTGGTGCCTTTGATGCGGATTTCATTGCCGCGTGAGATGATTTTGCTCATCGGAAACGCAGCAGCCACTTCTTTGATGTTGTGGTTCTCTACGCCCAGAAAGTCGATGAGCGAGACATTGTCGAGGGTAATGACTTTTTCGACCAAACGATGATATGCGTTAAATGTATGATTCCGAAAAGTAAGTGATTCCACTTCATTCACAACACCGTTCGTCAAAAATTTATTCGTTTTGGGCGAATTCTTATCAAATGCAAAACAATCTTCGATTCGCACAACAAATTGTGAGCCAATTGTTATCTTGCTCAGCCAAAGTCAGTTAATTTCGTCACATAATCCATACGCTGACACGACTATGTACCGTTGCAAAAAAAGACGTGTTTTTTTTGAGCGAGGTAGCGTCAAGATTACCAGAATGTTACGCGGCAAATGAACGCCCTGATGTCTATACGCTGACCGAACGGAACTTGCCTTATGGGGGTATGATTTCGTAAACTTGCAGTAGAGATTTATGGAACAGAACCCCCGACCCAACCAACATCTTCGTAAGCCTTCCGCCTTTGCCGGTGGTCGTCAGCAGGCTGGTAATGCCTGGCTCGATACGGGCCTCGGCAAACTGCCTCCGCAGGCATTGGACCTCGAAGAAGCGGTATTGGGCGCACTTATGATCGAGAAAGACGCCCTCTCATCGGTGGTTGACATTCTTAAGCCCGAAACGTTCTATAAAGAAGCGCATCAGCGCATTTACAACGCTATTCTAACGCTGTTCGGCAACTCCGATCCTATTGATTTGCTGACCGTTACGCAACAATTGCGTAAAATTGGCGAACTGGAATTGGTGGGCGGGGGCGGCTACGTATCGGAGCTGACATTCCGGGTAAATTCGGCAGCCAACATTGAATACCACGCCCGGATTGTGTCGGAGCAGGCCCTGAAACGGGCACTTATCGCCATGTCGTCAACGATTTTGCGCGATGCTTACGAAGATACGACCGACGTATTTGAACTGCTCGACCGCACTGAGCAATCGCTCTTCAAGATTTCGGAATCGAACATCAAGAAAAACTACGCCGACATGAGCACCATTGTGCGCATGGCGTTGAACGAACTCGAAACCAAGAAAAACCAGGAAGGGCTGACGGGCGTTCCGTCGGGTTTTACCAACCTCGACCGCGTGACGTCGGGCTGGCAACCCACCGAATTGATTATTCTGGCAGCCAGGCCCGCGATGGGGAAATGCCTCGGCAAAGGCACCAAAGTGGTCATGTTCGATGGTTCGCTGCGCAAGGTTGAAGATGTTCGCGAGGGCGAATTGCTGATGGGCGACGACTCGACCCCCCGGCGGGTGTTGAGCATTGCACGGGGCCGCGAGCGGATGTACTGGGTGCATCAGAACAAAGGCATTAGCTACCGGGTGAACGAAAGTCACATTCTGTCACTGAAGCGGTCGCGCACGGAAGGACCGCACCGGAAAGGCGATGTATTAAATATTTCAGTACGCGACTACCTGACCAAATCCGACAAGTTTAAAACGAATTACAAAGGCTATAAAGTAGCCGTTGCGTTTCCCGAACAGACCGTTCCCCTCGACCCGTATTTCGTGGGTTTGTGGCTCGGCGACGGTCATAGTTACAGTTCCCGGATCACAAACACAGACCCCGAAGTCATTGATTATTTGCAGGAATATGCCGATGGCCTGGGCTTGCAAATGGTAACGTATCAGCAGGCCAATCGCACGGCCAATTACGCTATTACGTCGGGGCAGCGTGGCGGGGCGCAATACGGCAATCGGCTGGAGATATTCAACGTGCAGGAGCAGCTTCGCGGGCTTTCGGTACTTGAAAACAAGCACATTCCGCGTTCGTACCTGATCAACTCGACCGAAAATCGGCTGAAACTGCTGGCCGGATTAATCGACAGCGACGGGCACTATCAGGAACAGTTCAACTGCTACGAGATTACCCAGAAGAATAAAGAACTGGCCGAACAGCTAAAATATCTCTGCGACACGCTTGGTTTCCGTTGTTCGTTGAAGGAAAAACAAGCCGTTATTACCACACGTGGCTATGTATCAACCGTTTACCGGCTACGAATCTTCGGTAATTTGGACTCGATTCCTGTTCGCATCGAACGAAAAAGAGCACGGCCATTACGTGCCCGCGCCGACTGGCGCGTGACAGGGATTCGTGTGGAGTACGACCAAGTTGATGATTACTACGGCTTCACTATCGACGGAAACCACCTGTTTTTGCTCGAAGATATGACCGTAACGCACAACACTGCTTTTGTAGTTAGTGCCCTGCGGAATGCGGCTGTGGATCATGGCAAGCCGGTGGCAATTTTCTCGCTCGAAATGTCGTCGGTGCAATTGGTCAATCGTTTGATCTCTGCTGAAGCCGAAATCGACTCCGAGAAAATCAGAAAAGGAACGCTCGCTCCGCACGAGTGGACCCAACTGCACCACAAGATTCAGCGGCTGACCGAAGCCCCGATTTTTATTGACGATACACCGGCCCTCTCCATTCTGGAACTGCGGGCCAAATGCCGACGTCTGAAAGCCCAACACGATATTCAGATGGTGGTGATCGACTACCTGCAACTGATGTCGGGCGATACGAGCGGGCGGGGCGGTGGCAACCGCGAGCAGGAAATTGCGTCGATTTCGCGGGCGTTGAAGAACCTGGCAAAGGAGTTGAACGTGCCGGTTATCGCGCTTTCGCAGTTAAGCCGGGCCGTTGAAACACGCGGTGGCGACAAAAAGCCGCAACTCTCCGACCTTCGCGAATCGGGCTGTCTGACGGGGGATACGCTTCTGGTAGACGCCGTTACGGGCCAACGAACAACCATCCGCGAACTGGCCGAAGCCAACGCACACAACTTTTATATATCCGGCACGAGCGAAAGCTGGACTGTTGGCCCTGAGCGGGTTACGCATGTATTTAGTACGGGTCGTAAGCCGGTGTTCAAACTTACAACGCGTTCGGGCAGAACTATAAAGGCAACGGATAATCACGAGTTTCTGAAGCTAACCGGCTGGTATCGCTTAGACGAACTGAGTGTTGGCGACCACGTTGCCGTACCCCGCAAAATTCGGGTCTCGGCTCCGCAGAACCCACTTTCTGACAATGAGCTGATACTGCTGGCGCACCTGTTGGGCGATGGTTGCATTCTGCCCAAACAGCCCTATCATTACACAAGTGCCGACGAGGCCAACCTCGCCATCGTTGAAAAAACGGCAAACGCGCTATTCGGCATTGAACCACGCCGGGTGGCCCAGGGGAATTGGCAGCACACGTATCTGCCTGCCCCCTACCGGCTCACGCATGGTAAGCGTCACCCCATCACGGATTGGTATAATCGTTTAGGTTTGGCGCGGAGCAGGAGTTATGAGAAACGCATTCCCGACGCAGTTTTCGGTTGCGATGAAGCCAAAATAGCACTCTTTTTGCACCATTTGTGGGCTACAGATGGCAACATTAGCTGGAAACGATTGCCAGATCGAAAACCGGGTGCGGCCATTTATTACGCGTCTTCGAGTCAGCAGTTGGCCCGCGACGTTCAGCACCTGCTGTTGCGGCTGGGCGTTCTGTCGACGGTTAAACAGGCATCGTCGACCGGGGAGTACCGGCCTATGTACCATGTTCACATTCAGGGAAAGACGCAGCAAAAGGCTTTCCTGACACTGGTGAACAGCTACGGGCAACGGGGTGAGTTAGCTCCTGAATTATTGGCAGCTTTAGATGAAGTTGCCGAAAATACAAATGTCGATGTAATTCCGAAGGAGGTTTGGCATTCCGTGATAACGGGCTGTAAAACTGATGATCAGATTAGCTGGCGTACATTGTCGGACCGAATCGGTATGCAATATGCGGGCAGTAGCCTGTTCAAAGCGGGCGTATCGCGGCAGCGCATGGCCCGGCTCTACGAAGCCATGCCCTACGACGTACTGAAGCAGTTGGCCGAATCTGACGTGCTTTGGGATGAGGTTGTATCGATAGAGTCGCTTGGCGAAGAAGACGTATATGACGCCACCGTACCCTCGGTACACAATTTTGTTGCCAACGATATTATCGTTCATAACAGCATCGAGCAGGACGCCGATATGGTTTGCTTCCTGTATCGGCCTGAGTATTACAACATTACCCAGGATGAAAGTGGCAATTCAACGGCGGGTATTGGCGAGGTAATCATTGCAAAAAACCGGAGTGGCTCGCTCGATACGATCCAACTCCGGTTCATCAACAAATACACCAAATTCTGCGACCTCGATACGTACTTCGAGCCAGTACAGGCGCAGGGCTTCGCGCCCGACGTAAACGGCCTGAGCAGTTTCGACGCTCCCCCGGCCAGCGGCAGTGTCTTTAAAAGCAAAGCCAATAACTTGTCCAATTTCGGCAACGCCGACCCCAGTCAGGAAACACCGTTCTGAGTAACGCGGCTGGAAAGCCGCCCTAAGCGTCAGCAATGCACATTTCGGCTGTTCTCGGCTGATGCTCGGGACGGCTTTCCAGCCGCGTTACATTAGAAATTCGGTTTTAGCAGGTATCTGCTGTAGAACTCGTCAATCACCTTTACGGCATCGGTAGGCGTGTCAACGATGCTGATGAGTTTCATGTCTTCGGGATTGATGTTGTGTTCCTGCCCCAGCATTACCTCGGTAATCCAGTCGATGAGACCCTGCCAGTAGGTACGTCCCACCAGCACGATGGGGAACCGGGCAATCTTGCGGGTCTGAATCAGCGTCAGAGCCTCAAACAACTCATCGAGTGTGCCCATGCCACCGGGCATCACAATGAAGCCCTGCGCGTATTTCACGAACATCACTTTCCGCACGAAAAAGAAATCGAAGTTGATGCTCTTATCGGGGTCGATGTAGATATTGCTGTGTTGCTCGAACGGCAGTTTGATATTCAGACCGACCGATTTGCCGCCCTGTTCGTAGGCTCCTTTATTGCCCGCTTCCATGATGCCGGGACCACCGCCTGTAATAACGCCGTAGCCATGCCGCACGAGTTTGGCGGCTATTTCCTCCGTCATCTTGTAGTACGGATTGTCGGGCTTGGTACGGGCTGAGCCAAAAATCGATACACAGGGGCCGATTTTGGCTAATTTGTCGAAGCCCTCTACAAACTCGGCCATCACTTTGAAAATGACCCACGAGTCTGCCGTTTTGATTTCGTTCCAGTTGTGATCCTGAAACGCTTCTTTAATGCGTTGTTCGTCGGGGGTAAGTAGTAATTCGTCGCGTTTGGGAATGTCTTGTGTAAGGCGTTCGGTACTTTGCGCATCAGAACGTTGAACGTTCTCTTTGGTTGCTTCCATTTTTTACTGTAAAAGGTAGTGGGTACGGTCAGTACTCGCTATGTTCAACAACTATTTATCCGCTCGTTTGGTCAAAAAATACCCAGCCGACAGCCATATCGACCCGTATTTGTACACAGGCGGAATAGGATAACGACGAAATGCATGAAAACGTTTCTTAAATTTTTGTGACCAGCGGTGAACGCCCCTACCCCTACCGCCGGTGGTTTTCGAGGCACTGCGCGATACGGTCGAGTGCCACGGTCAGTTCATCGACGGTGGGCAGGCACACGATACGAAAATGATCGTTAGCGACGTAGTTGAAGCCCGTTCCGGCTACCACCAGCACCTTCTGCTCAGTCAGTAGTTTCAACACAAAATCCTGATCGTCAACAAAGTCAAACTGTGTCAGGTCAATTTTTGGGAAGATGTACAAAGCTCCTTTGGGTTTCACGCACGTAATGCCCGGAATAGCCACCATGCGCTCCCAGGCCAGCATCATCTGCCGGTAGAGCCGCCCTGTAGGCAGCACTAAGTCGTTGATACTCTGATAACCACCGAGTGCGGTTTGAATAGCATACTGAGTTGGCACGTTGGCGCAGAGCCGCATACTCGCCAGCAGCGTCAGTCCCTCGATGTATGATTTGGCCCGGTGCCGCGCTCCGCTCAGAATCAGCCAGCCCCCCCGAAAACCAGCCGCGCGGTAATTTTTCGACAGCCCCCCCATCGTAATACAGAGCGTGTCGTTTACCATCTTCGAGATCGGGTAATGCACATTGTCGTTGTACAGAATCCGGTCGTAAATCTCGTCGGAGAACACAATCAGCTTGTGCCGTTCGGCAATACGGGCGATGCCCTCCAGCGCGGCTTTGTCGTAGACGGCACCCGTAGGGTTGTTGGGGTTTATGACGACAATGGCTCGTGTGCGGGGGGTGATTTTGCGTTCGAGGTCGGCCAGATCGGGATTCCAGTCGGCGGCTTCATCGCAAACATAATGTACGGGTTTGCCGCCACAGAATGCCACAGAAGCCGTCCAGAGTGGGTAGTCGGGTGTGGGAATCAGCACTTCGTCGCCTTCATTGAGCAACGCCTGCATGGCCAGCATAATAAGCTCGCTGACACCATTTCCAATATAAATATCGTTGATGGTAATGCCAGGCAGGCCAATGTTCTGGGTATAGTGCATCACGGCTTTGCGGGCAGCAAACAGCCCCCGCGAATCAGAATAGCCCTGTGCATTGCGAATGTTCAGGATAATGTCGTGAACGATTTCGTCGGGCGCGTCGAAACCGAAGGTTGCGGGATTGCCGATGTTCAGGCTGATAATCTTGTATCCCTGACTTTCGAGTTCGAGCGATTTTTCATAGATCGGGCCCCGAATGTCGTATTGCAAATGGGTTAAGCGGTCGCTTTTCTGAATGTCCATACCGGGTACTTCCACACTGGATACTTGCTCGCCGGGCAAATCAACCACTGGCACGTCTGTGTCAACTAATTCCATGCCGTAAAATTACACAATATCCGGGCCGATTTTACTTCCCGAAGGTCATGGCCCGGCCTTCCTGCGGCACGATGAAGCGGCTGGCTGGTACAAAGCGGGCATCCAACGCTTTTTTCAAATCGTCGGCGGGTTCGGTCAGGCCATCGTCGCCCTGTTGAAAAGTACCAAAATGAATACCTACGGCATGTTCGGCATTGAGGTCGAGCAGGGCCTGAACGGCTCCCTCGGGCGAGACGTGAACAGGAGCCATAAACCACTGCGGGCGGTACGAACCAATAGGCAGCAAGGCCAATTCAATAGGACCGTATCGCGTGGCGATATCCTTGAAATGAGGACCGTACCCGCTGTCGCCACAGAAATAGGTTGTGCCAAATGAGGTATGCAGCAGATAGCCCACCCAAAGCGTTCGGTCGCGGTCGCCCATGCCCCGGTTACTGAAATGCCGGGCCTGCGTACAGGTCAGCGTTAGCTGGTCATTAACGCGTAACGTATCGTTCCAGTCGAGTTCGCGGGCAACGCGGGCACCAGCCTTTTTGGGTAGATACGACACACCGAGGGGCGTTACGAACAGCGGGTTGAAGGCTTTCACCAACCGCCGAATCGTGGGCAGGTCAAGATGGTCGTAGTGCAGATGACTGAGTAACACCACGTCGATAGGCGGTAATTCATCAAAGCGCAGCCCCGGCGGGCGTTTCCGCTTCACGCTCAGCCAGCGGGTCGGCCCGACAAAATCTGACCAAACCGGGTCGGTCAGAATATTGAGTCCGTTGGTTTGCAACAGAAACGTTGAATGATTTACAAACGTAACCACTAAGCTATCGCCCTCCACCCGCGCAGCCGGGCGCGGACCAACAAAGGCGTTGGGCTGTTTGGGCCACGCGCCTTTGTCGCGGTGTAGCAGCCATTCCCAAACACTTGCTGACCGCTCAGGGGCGTTGGGGTTACTGAATTTTTTGCCGTTGAAGTGGTCGGTGATAGGGCCACGATAACGCGGGGCGCAGGAAGCCATTAGCATCAACAAGACAATAAATCGCTGCATTCGTAAAAAGATTTTGTTGCGCAGAGAGATACGCGCTGATTTATTGGCTTCTCCGTGCATCTCTTTTCGCTCTGTGTATCTCTGTGTAATAACTAAATTTTACCCGTCAAAACAAACGCATCTGCCCCGGTGCAGCCTTGCCAGACGCAATGCCTTCATGTTCCAGCAGCCATTGTTTGCGCCAAAGGCCGCCTGCGTAGCCCGTCAGCGAACCGTCGGAGCCGATGATACGGTGGCAGGGTACAACAATCCAGAGCGGATTTTTGCCGTTCGCAGCCGCCACCGCCCGAATCGCTTTTTCGTCGCCCAATCGCCGAGCCAGGGTCAGATACGACAGCGACGTACCGAACGGAACCTCCAGCAGGGCATGCCATACGCGCTGCTGAAAGGGAGTACCGGCAGGATTTAGCTTAAAATCAAACGTTTGGCGCGTACCGGCGAAGTACTCGGTTAACTGGGCGATGGCTTGCTGAACGGGTTCGGGAAGATTGTCGGGCGAAGTTGATTCGGCAGGTTCGTTCAGGCACGCAATGACCGACACGCCCGCATCGTCGCCCGTGATACGCACTGTTCCTACCGGAGAAGTCATGTACGCAGTCATCGCTATTCAGGGAAATATCTGGCAACAATTTCGGCCAATATGCCGGTAGTCAAGGGTTTAGCATAGTAGCCCCTCACTACCTCAAAAGCCGCAGCCTGCCCCCGGTCGGCGGGATTTATTGACGTCGTAAGCATCATCACCAAAACAAGGCTTTTCAATTCTTCGGGCAACCTGTGGTATTCCTCCAAAAACTCGAACCCGTTCATACCGGGCATGTTGATGTCGAGGAAGATAACGTCGGGGCGTTCATAATCAGCGGCTTCCGGCTGTGCCAGATAGCGCATAGCGGCCATACCGTTTTCGGCAATACGCACCGTTTCGCACAGGCCCGATTCCGTGATAACAAGTTGGTGGTAAAAATTATCGTCGGGATCATCGTCAATCAACAGGATGCAATGAATTGGTTTGGGCATAATGCTGAACGGTTTTTATTTCTTTTGGTATGGTCAGATAGAAAGTTGTGCCAGCACCGGGTATACTGGTAAGCCAGATTTGTCCCCCATAAATGTCGATTACTTTTTTGCAGGTTGCCAGACCAATGCCCGTACCAGGGTACTCATTGCGCCCATGCAGTCGCTGAAAAATCTGGAATACCCGCTCATGATACTGTGGCTCAATACCAATGCCATTGTCGGCCACGGCAAACTGGTACGCATCGCCCAGATCGGTAGCCTGAATGCTCAATTTGGTGGGCACATCGACACGTCGGTACTTTAACCCGTTGGTAATCAAGTTCTGGAACACCTGTTTCAGATCAGTGCGATGCGCTGTCAGCACGGGCAACGGGCCAACCTCTACCGTTGCATTGGCCGTTTCTATATCATCCTGATGTTCAGTCAGAATTTCGGCAACGAGCTGATTCATATCTACCGGCTGAAATTCCGTAACTGATCCCACCCGTGAGAAATCAAGCAAATCGTTGATAAGGATGCGCATTCGTCCGGCAGCCGCCGTAGACGTGTCAATCAACCGCTGGGCATCGCCATCTAACTGATTACCGTATTTGGTTTCGAGCAGTGTCAGGTAATTGACAATCGTTTTCAGGGGCGACTGAAGGTCGTGCGAGGCTACGTAGGCGAACTGCTGAAGCTCCTGATTGGAGCGGGCCAGTTCCTGCATGGCCTGCTGCCGAAACACCAGTTCGCGGTCAAACTCACGCGAGGTTTTCAACCCTACGGCTTCGTTGAAATACCGAATCAGGGCAATAACGGTTGCTACTGATACTACGCCCGTCAGAAACCGGATAAAGGCACTGAAGCGGTAGGCCGGCCACCAGAACATCATGGCATCGAGGAGATGCGTAGCTCCGCAGAGCAGGATAAACGCGCCAAACAGGACAAAAACACCGGGCAGCGGTACTCCTTTTTTAAGAACAACAAAGCGAATCAGAATCAACGGAATCGCCATGTAAGCCAGCCAGATTGTTAAGTCCGAAACAATATAAAGCCAGCCGTGAAAGTCGGTCCAGCGGCCACAAAACCAGCGCGGGGGCCAATCATTCGTTTGAAAAAGACGCTGAAAAAAATCGATAAGCTGTTCCATGAACGCGAGCGCAAAACCACTTCGTTTCGTTGGTGGAGTTGGGTGAGTCAAAGTTAATCACATTTTAAACGATAGCGTGTACTATCGTTTACTTCGTTGCCGTTGAGGAACGGTCGGATGCCAACAGGTATTTCCCGAAGAATACATCGAGTGCCTTGTAGGTCTTTACCCAATTTTTATGCAACAGAAAACTATGCACGTCGTCGGGAAAAATCAGCACTTCGGTAGGTACGTTGCGGGCGCGGAGTTTCTGAACCAGATCAACCGTTTCGGCAAACGTTACATTGCGGTCGTCGTCGCCGTGAACGAACAAACAGGGCGACCGCCAGAAGTCGAGGTTATGATTCGGCGACGATTCGAATGCTACTTTCATGTCGGCCTCGCCAATGCCCCAGCCGCCCCCCGGCGAAAACATGTTACCCCGCCACGACCAGTCGTGAACGCCGTGCAGATCGACGCCAGCCGCGAACAGGTCGGAGTTGCGGGCCAGGCCCATTGCCGTCAGGTAGCCACCATACGACCCGCCCCATAACCCGATGCGGAGGGGGTCAACGTCGGCACGGTTCTGGAGATATTTAGCACCAGCCAGCACGTCCTGATACTCCGACGCCCCGCGCGGCCCCTGTTTGTCGGCCCGCCGAAACGCCCGCCCGTAGCCAATGCCGGCCCGAAAATTCACCGACAACACCACGTATCCCTGCGAAGCTAAATATTGATTCATGGCGTAGGCATTGGCGTAGTAGCTGCCCCGGTAATGCCAGCCCAGCAGCATCTGTCGCATGGGGCCACCGTGGAGGAAAATCAGGCCGGGGTGACGGGCAGCCGAGGTTTGCCGGGATGGCGGGGGAAGAAAGAGTTGGGCGTGAACGGTGGTGCCATCGGCAGCTTTCAGGATTACCTGCTTAGGTTCGACC
Source organism: Spirosoma montaniterrae (assembly GCF_001988955.1). Lineage (NCBI taxonomy): Bacteria > Pseudomonadati > Bacteroidota > Cytophagia > Cytophagales > Cytophagaceae > Spirosoma > Spirosoma montaniterrae. Next base: position 2,144,118 of record NZ_CP014263.1, read on the forward strand.
AGTGCGGCTGTCGGAAAACGTTGGGCATCGAAGTCAGCAGGTTGCGGAAACAGGGTTGTTTCGCGTGGTTCGCCCAATTTCCGGTAAGCAATACCCGTACTGCGGTTCCAGCCTGCCGAACGATAGAAAAGCCGGTCGCCCACCAGCACAGGGTCGGTTTCGATACCGGTGCCGGGCGTCAACAGTTCGGGTTTCCCTGACCCGTCGGTGCTGACCCGCCAGATGTGTCGCCGGTCTATATCGAGCGTATCATTGGCCGGATTATTTGCGCTGAAATACAGCGTTTTGCCATCAGGCGACAGGCAGGTTTCTTCGGCTTCGTAGTGGCTGCTGCCATCGGCATTACCCGTTACATTGCGGGGTTGTCCGGGCGAGTCGGGCGACAGGGCATATACGTGCATCCAGCCTTGATGTTCCGAAAAAAACAGGAGTTGATTGGCCGCTGTCCAGCGCAGTGGTTCGGCGGGATAATACTGGGCAAATCCACCATCGTCGGCGGGCGAGTGCCACAGTTCGCGGCCTTCGCCAGTGGCAACGTCGGCTACCCAAACGGCAAATCGATTGCCGCCCATGATGTTTTCCAACTCGCCATGCCGCTGCCCCGGTTGCCGCAAAAACGCCACCCGCTTCCCATCGGGCGACCATACCGGTGTCTTGTCGCGGTCGACGTCCGGAGCCAGCCACGTAATGGTACGCTCCGCCAGCCTGTATACGCCAATCAGGTTATGATAGCCCCGATTGCTCACAAACAACACGCTGCTGCCATCGGGCGACCAATTTGCGTCGGACAGAAAGCCCCGCGCCGAAAATAGTTTGGTTGGTACGCTGTTGTTTTGCCCGTTGCGTTTGGTTTGGTTCGTTACCAAATCAGCTACCATCACCTGTCCGCCCTGCATAAACAGTAGTTGATTTTCGCTGGGCGAAAACGTCGGATGGCTACCCGCACCAATTCGGCGCGGCTGACCGTTGCCATCCACGGCAACAACATACACGGCCTGTTCGGCACCGGCGGGGTTGCTGGTCGGGTTGGGGCTAACACCCTCCCGATTCTTGCCGCTTCCACGCACATAAGCCAACTGCCTGCCATCGGGTGAGAAGCAAAATTCGCTGAAGTCCTGCCCATCGTCAACTGTCTGGCTCGTGAGTTTCCTGGTTTTGTTGCTGGTGGGCGTATAGACATACACGTTCCGGACGCCTTCGGTTGTACTGACCCACACCACATGGTCTGAACCGGCAGTCAGATTCGAGCAGTAGGGTGCTGATAGAACATCATCAATAGAAAAACGGGCGGGAGTCTGGGCGTCTGCGCGATAAAAGAAGAGGAGAAGAAACAGTATAACGGCGCGTTTCATACAGAACAGGGTTTGCTGTTCCAAGATACTATTTAAACGCAGAGTTACGGAGGCTGACAGAGAGACCGCAGAGAAAAAACTTTGCGGCCTCCGCGTTAGCCTCTGCCACGCTGCGTTTAAAATCTCACTCAGAAACGATTTTTAAAATCTTGCCGCCGTAATCGCAGATAAAGAGTTCGTTATTCTGGTCTTCGCCAAAAGCTGAGATGCTGCCTGCCCGGTTGATAAGCAATTGATTAGCGGTTTTTCGTCCCCCAGATTCACTCAACGCCCAGAGCCGACCGCTGCCGAAATCACCATAAATATATTTGCCCCGCAACGACGGATTGGCTTTACCCCGGTATATCACACCCCCCGTTACCGAATTTCCATCGGCCCCATGACTGTATTCATGAATAGGATCGATGAGCGTTTCATCGGGTTTGGGGTCGCGGTTGTTAAACGGCTCGTTGGCTTCGCGGATACGCCAGCCGTAGTTCCCCCCTTTCGTGACGATGTCGATTTCTTCTATTTCGTTCTGCCCCACGTCGCCGGTCCAGAGTCGGCCACGCTCATCAAAACTAAATCGCCACGGGTTGCGCAGTCCCCAGGCATAAATCTCTTCCCGCAGGCCGTCTTTATTGCCCGCAAAGGGGTTGTCTTTCGGGATACCGTAATTGCCTTTTTGCGTACTGTTGACGTCAATACGCAGGATTTTGCCAAGCCACGACCGTTTGTTCTGTCCGTTATTCTGTGGATCACCCCCGCTGCCACCATCGCCCGTGGCTACGTACAAAAATCCATCCGGCCCAAACGCCAGTTTACCGCCGTTGTGGTTCGAATAGGGTTGCTTAAACGTAAACAGAACCACTTCCGACACCGGGTCAACCTGCGTGGCATTCGCCGAAGCGACCTTAAATCGGCTTACCACTGTCTCGCGCGGACTGTCTTTCGTGTAGTTTACGAAGAAATAGCCGTTCTGTTTAAAATCGGGGTGAAAAGCCAGTCCCAGCAGGCCCATCTCACCACCGTATGCCACTTTTTTACGAATGTCGAGAAACACGGGTGCCGAGGTCGTGTTCGGATTGTTATCAACGACACGAATGCGTCCGGCCTGTTCCACAACGAAGACACGGTTAGTACCGTCGTTTGCGTATGTGTATTCGACTGGAGCCTCGAATGACAGTTTTGGGTACGCATTTACGGCCTTAACGGTTGATTCTGCTGCTTTTTCGGGTATTGAAACATTTCCTATAACCGATGCCTGATCTGGTGTGCTTGCCGGTATATCTTCGTCCGCACAGAAAGACGCCAGCAACCAGGCGAACCCGGCAGTGGCGACCAGCGAAACGAGAAGGATTCCAATAGTTTTGCTTAACATGGCTATTCAATAGACTGTTGTTCACTAAATCCTAAACAAACCTGAGACCAAATTTGACAGCCGAACTTTACGGTACGTTATTTGTTCCTGAATCAGTATAATACGTTGTTCATTTCGCGTTATTTGTTTAGCGTATCAATCACGACCTGTTGGTTCATTTCCTCATTCTGGGGCAACGTTTCCACTACCGGCATTATCAGCTACAGCATCGGCCAATCTGCATATGACCTTCGCCACAACTACGTTTCTCGATCATCTGCTCAATCAGCGGGCGCAGTATCGATACAAACTGCCATCGCGGCCCGATGCCGGGCGGTTTATCGACCAGCTTATGCGGCTGCTGTTTCCCGTAACGCAGGACTGTCAGTCGGCTTCGCAACAGGTCGAAGAAACCTACAATCGGCTCAACGAGCAGTTGGTATGCCTGTTTCGCCCCCTCGCCGATAACCTGCCCAGCCGCCCCGAAGATATTGCCGACCGTTTTTTCGACAACCTGCCTGCCATTTACGAGCGGCTGCTGTTAGACGCCCGCGCCATTGCCAGCAACGATCCGGCGGCTGTCAGTCTGGAAGAGGTTGTGGCCGTGTATCCAGGTTTCTACGCTATTGCCGTGTACCGGATTGCTCATCAGTTGCTGCACCTCGACGTGCCGCTGCTGCCCCGGATGCTGACCGAATACGCTCACAGTCAAACGGGTATCGACATTCACCCCGGCGCGCAGATTGGCCCGTCGTTTTTCATCGATCACGGCACAGGGGTAGTTGTTGGCGAGACAACGATTATTGGCGAGAACGTAAAAGTCTATCAGGGCGTCACGCTGGGAGCTACGCACGTTGCCAAGTCGATGGCCCAGAAAAAGCGGCACCCAACCATCGAGAACAACGTAGTAATCTACGCGAATGCTACCATTCTGGGCGGCAATACGGTGGTGGGTCACGATTCGGTGATTGGTGGCAACGTCTGGCTGACAGAGAGCGTTGAGCCGTATTCCTTAGTTTATAATCAGCACCAGACCGACGTGCGGTCTAAAAAGACTGAATAGATAACCTGTTATTTCTGATGGCCGAGCGCAGCAAGTCGCCTAATCGCATTATCAAAGATACCATCCTGATTGTGGCTGGGGCATTAAGTGCAGGGCTGGGGCTGGAAGGGTTTCTGTTATCGAGCCGGTTTATCGATGGGGGCGTTACGGGCATATCCATGTTGCTGGCCGACCTGCTCCACCTGCCCTTAGCCATTCTATTGGTGGTAATCAATCTGCCTTTTATTCTGCTGGGATACAAGCAGTTCGGGCGATTATTTGCCCTCAAAAGCGCGGCTGCCATTGGTGGCCTGTCGCTCTGTCTGACGTTCATTCCTTATCCCGACATCACGCCCGATTTGCTGCTGACTGCTGTTTTTGGCGGCTTTTTCATTGGCCTCGGCATTGGGCTGACCATGCGGGGCGGGGCAGTGCTCGACGGCACCGAGATTGCGGCTCTACTCATAAGCCGGTCGAACCTGCCCGTAAAAGTAGGTGATGCCATTCTGCTCATGAACGTGTTTATTTTCAGCGCGGCAGCCTTTTTTCTGGGCATGGACCTGGCGTTGTATTCCATGATTACCTACTTCGCGGCTTCTAAAACCGTCGATTTTGTGATTCACGGCATCGAGCAATACACCACTGTGCTGATTATATCGCAACAACACGAAACGTTGCGTACCCGCATCATTGAACAAGGCTGGGGCGTTACGGTGCTGAACGGCGAGCAGGGCTACGGCAAACAGGGCCACCGACAAAATACGGTTCGGGTGTTGTATGTGGTTTTAACCCGCCTGCAACTCAGCCGCTTGTTGAGTATCATTAACGAAGTGGATGCCAGCGCGTTTGTTATTCAACATAGCGTTGACGATGTAACGGGCGGCAAAATAAAAAGTCGGCCCCTGCACTAAAAGGTGAACCGAGTCCATTCGTCAATAGTAAGTTTAGGCTTGCCAAGCTCGGCCCAGGTTTTTTCGGCTTCAAAGACTTCGGGGTATTTGTTGAGTGCTTCGCCAATGTGCCAGCCGTAGCTTGCCTGAGCCGAAAATGGCGAACCTGCTTTAAGCAGAATCGGCGGAATTGTTACGACGCGCAGCTTTTCGTTAGTATGGACCCGCGCAAACCGTTCGGCGGCTTCGGTTTGTGTAATGGCTTCCGGTCCCTGAATCACGTATTCCTGGTTTTGGTCCTGCCTAACTATCTGCAATGCGCTCACTACCTGACTGCCGTAATCGTGGGCCGAAATATACCACGGCTTCACGGGCGACTGCCCCAACAGCAGTACAAACCGTCCCACGCGCTGCGTCTGATTTATTGAATCCATAAAACACGACGGGTAAAAGATGCTGTAGTCTAAACCCGATGCTTTAATGAGTTCCACCGCCTGCTGCTTTACCCGAAATACCCACCAGTTGAAGCCGTTTATGCCCTGATACCGCATCACCAGCGACGATAGGTAAGCCACCCGGCGAACGCCCGCCTGTTTGCCCGCTGCCAGCAGATGACGCATGCCATCCGTTTCGGTGTGAAAATCGCCCGGTTTCTCGGTTTGCCTGACCGATAAGTTCAGGTAAACTGTGTCGACCCCGCTCAGAGCGGTGTGCAGACTTTCGGGTTTCCGCAGGTCGCCAAATACCACCTCGACCTGCGGGAACAGTTGCTTGGTTTTTGCCACGTCGCGGGCAATGATGCGCACCTCGTATCCGGCCCAGATAAGTTGGTTCGTGACCGGCTGACCGATCATGCCAGTTGCCCCTATAATAGCAAGCATTGTCTCTTAAATGCGATGTCCACTGCAAAATGGCCCGTTCGGGCGTTATTCAGGAGAATTGAGCGCGCGCTTTACGTTGGCTTCGAGGGCATCGTAGGGCAAATACCCCCGCGCTACCTGATACAGTTTATCCCCGGTATCGACAATCACCGATGGGAAACCGTTGATACCGTATTGCGACACCAGATTGAACTCAGCCCAGGTTTGTTCTTTGATGGCCGCATCGGAAACGTGGGCCACAAACTCGTCGGGGTCAATACCGAACGGCTCAACCAACGGCCCATAATGAGCATCGACGTTCAGATCGACGCCGTCGTAATAGAGAGCATGTTGCAGGGTGCTGGCAAACAAAACGGCCTGATCGGGGCTGATAGCTTTGAAAAGTGTCATCGCCATACCGGGCTTCTCGGAGTCGGACAGGTAGGTGCCTTTTGCCAACAGTCCGTTCAGGTACGCATCGCCGAACCGAACGCCCGTATGATCTTCCACGGTTTTGTACGCCTGCTGAATATACCCCATCGATTCTGATACGGGCCGAACCCGCGTGCCAGTCATCATGCCGCCACTCAACACGTCGAAATCAGCCTGATCACCGTAGCTGGCGTAGAGTTGACGGATTACCGGGCTGAAGCCGTAACACCACCCGCACAGGGCGTCATAAACATAAATAATTCGGGGACGAGACATTTATTCGTAAAAAGTGTTTACCGCAGGCCGCGTACAAATCGGCGCATGGTGTCGCGGAAAATCTGTTCCGATTTCTCTAAAGGCTGTTCCTCTTTCAGCAACATCGCCATTGAGATCAGCCCATGCGACACCGACCACCACTCAAAATAGAGCTGCCGGATACTATCCTGCGATTTGGGGATAAACGAAAAAATAGCCTGACTTACTAACTTACCAACGTCCTGCGTAGCACCCGACTGGTAGACAGGCAACGAGCAGAAAGCACCATCGAGGTTATACATCACCTGGTAACTTTCGGGGTGTTCGACAGCAAACGTCCACAGGCTGACCGACATTTCGTATAACCGCTTTTCGGGATCGCGATAGAGCTTCAGAATACGCTCATATTCGGTGTGCAGGTGACGAAAACCCTCATCGCGGATTTCGGACAGCAATACGTCTTTGCTATCAAAATATTCATACACGATAGGTGCACTATAGTCAATGGCATCGGCAATTTTGCGAATTGAAACGGCCTGCCAGCCCTCACATCGGGCAATAGTTTTAGCCGTACACATGATGCCAGAGCGGACTTGGTCGCGTGACCGCACTTTTCGCTCAAGACTTTCCATACAGTTTGTTGCAGTTAGGTAGCAGTTAACGGTGTTATACTGGCTGAAAACTACGGATTTATGCTTACTTATTAAAAAAATACCATGTATTTATTTGAATTTTTTATCTAAGCAACTTTCAGGGAAGGTCCGCCCTGAAAGTTGCTTAAGACCGTTCGGCAAGTATCCACACACCTTCATCACCAAGTTCATACGGTTCGCCGTCAACAGTGCCATAGCAGGTTATCACTGATAAGCCCGCTTCCGTAAACAGCCGACAAAGTTCGGCCAGTGTGTACACATAATGCTGGGCGGTACGATGCTGTACAATGCCATTCTGCACGTAAGTCAATCGCGACTCGATGCGGCTTTCGAGCGGGTGGTATTCATTCTCGACCAGAAATAAAAAATTATCGCCAACGGGTTGCCAGTTGCGAACCTGATAGTCGGGCAATACCGATTCGGCTACCATTTCGGTGTGCGCCAGAAACCGCCCGCCCGGCTTCAACCGTTCGGCAATACGGGTTAGAAAAGTTACCATATCAGCTCTGGGAAAAAAGCTGAAGCTATTGCCTAAGCAGTAAGCCGCATCGAAGGCAGCCCGGTGTGCCAGTGCCTGATCGGGCAAGGTGGTAAAATCCCCTAACACAGCCGTCAATGCCAGCTTTTCGGTGTCTGCCGCCCGGCTTAATTCAGCAATGTACTCGTCCGAAATATCAACGCCAACCACCTTTGCGCCCATACGCGCCAGCGGGAGCGCGTGCCGGCCATAGCCACAAAAGACATCGAGCAGTTGATCGCCGGGGCCAAATTCAAGCGTTTCGACCAGTAGTTCAAGATCGAGTTGCGTCTGCTCGTCGGTTTGGGCCGCTTTCCAGGCCGTTTGTGGCAATCCATGAAAAAAGTCGTGATACCAGGCCATTTCATGTTTAGTATCGTTTATCACCCATCACTCATCACTACTTCAGCTTTGTCAGCGTTTCCTGGATGGCCTGGAAATTAGGCACTTCGCCCGCATTGTCGAGGACTTCGGCATATTGTACAACGCCGTCGCGGTCAATAACAAAAGCCGAGCGTTTGCTGACGCCTTTAAGATTGAAAACGAACGTTTCGTAAATCGAATCGTAGGCGGTCGATGCCTCTTTATTGAAATCTGACAGCAGCGGAAACGGCAGATTTTGCTCCTCGCGGAATTTGGCAAGCGTAAACGGCGAATCGACCGAAACGGCGAGAATATCGGTGTTCAGACCAGCATAGGTGCTGATGCTGTCGCGCATTTCGCACAGTTCGGCGGTGCAAACACTGGTAAACGCCATCGGGAAAAACAGCAAAACCACATTTTTGCCGCGATAATTCTGGAGCGACACTTCCTGTTTGTCGCTGCTAAACAGCATGAAGTCAGGAGCTTTTTGTCCGGGAGAAAGCATAGAAATTTATGAGATAGATTCGGTACACTGTTCGAGTTGCTCTGCCTGAGCGACAGAATGTGCGTACAAAGGTACGGTTGCGTATTTATAAAAATCGTAAATCGTGCCTTATAACCGGGCGGGCATCCCCGTCATAAATTTATACATCCATCCATGCAAACGTTTTGGGGCATCGACCTGGGCGGTACTAAGGTCGAGGGCGTAGTGTTGGCGGCTCCATCGCCAGAAGCTGTTTTACTGCGCAAACGCATTGATACAGAAGCTCATAAAGGCTACGATCACATCATAAGCCAAATTATCCGGCTCATCGACCTGATGAAAGCAGAAACGGGTCTGACACCCGAGCGCGTTGGCTTCGGCACACCCGGCACGTTCGACCCGGCCCGGCTGGTCATGAAAAACTGTAATACGACGGTGCTGAACGGCAAGCCCATGAAGCAGGATTTAGCCCGGCGGCTGGCTGTTCCGGTTGAAGTTGCCAACGACGCCAACTGTTTCGCGCTGGCCGAAGCTACAATGGGCAGCGTGCCGGTTACTGCGCCAAATTTTCAGACCATGTTTGGCGTCATCATGGGTACGGGCGTTGGTGGTGGCGTAGTGGTTCGCGGACGCGACGGCGTGCCGTTCGTGCTGAATGGCCTACAGGGCATCGGGGGCGAATGGGGCCATAATATTCTCGAAGAGAACGGATTTCCGTGCTATTGTGGCAAACGCGGCTGTACCGAGCAGGTGCTTTCCGGCCCGGCTCTGCAACGATTTTACCACGAAAAAAGCGGCCAACAGCGCACCATGAAACAGATCATGGAGCACTATGCCGCTGGCAACGATCCAGCAGCCAACCAAACGGTAGATCGGCTGCTGGAGTATTTTGGACGGGGTATTTCAACAATTATCAACGTGCTCGACCCCGATGTAATCGTGCTGGGCGGGGGCGTCGGCAATGTCGATCTGTTGTATACAGAAGGCGTAGAACGGGCTAAAAAATATGTCTTCAATTCGGGCAACCTAAGTACCAGATTTCTGAAGCCCAGGCTTGGCGACAGCGCGGGCGTATTCGGAGCCGCGCTATTGTAAGGCGAGTGCTTAACGGGGTCGGCGACTACCGCCCGGTGCGCCACCGGCGGGTGCATTGCCCCCACCCTGCGGTTGTCCGCCACCGCTGTCGCTCCCTTCGTCTTTAAGGTCGTTTTCGTTGTTACGTCCCCGCTGCCGTTGGGGCTGATCGAAGCTGAGCTTGCCAAGCCGGTAGCTGAAATTCACCCGGACACCTGCGTTGTAGAGGCTCGTCAGGCTGCTTTGGCTCAGCAACGGCGTTTGTGTTTCAGAGCGGATGCGGAATGGGTGGTTGAAGAAGTTTTCACCCGCAATGCCAATGCTTCCGCGCTTGTCTTTAAAGTCTTTTTTAACACCCAGGCTGTAGAAGGCAAACCCGCCCTGATACCCCTGCAACTGCACCTCGCGGCCCCGTATAAAACTGAAGCCCGATACGCCCCAGCCGTTTTTCAGCGTCAGGTTGGTAAACAACCGGCCCGACACGACCCATCCCGAATTACTGGCCTGATAGGCTGGGTTAGGGCTATTATTGGTCAGTATGGCGTAGAATACATCAACACCCCCGCCAATCTGCCATTTTGAGAACAGGGTGGCGTTTCCGAAAATATTAGCACCCACCGCTTCTTCGCGGCCAATGTTCAGGAAAAACGTGCGAATCGGGCGCGGCAGCGACGGGTTCGTAACTTCGCCGGTGCTATTGGTGATCGTGTCGCGTACACTGGTGATCGAATTGTTGGTACGCCGGTAGAAAAGCGTGGTGTTAACGTAGACGCTTTTAACATAAGCACTGGTGCCAAGCTCAACATTGTCGGTTAGTTCGGGCATCAGCAGCGGGTTTCCCTGGGTGATGTTGGTGGGGTTGGCCGCGTTGGCGTTCGGATTCAGAAAGCGCAGACCGGGCCGCTGCAACCGGCGGTTGTAAGCCAATTTAACGGTTCGGCCCCCTTTCAGCGTCTTCGAAATGTTTATGCTCGGCACCAGATTCCCGTAATTGGGTATGCCCAGGTCTTCACCGGCTCCCCCACCCAGTTCGCCCGGCTGACTCAATTTATAAAACGCCCTGATGGTTGTGTACTCATACCGCGCTCCGGCTTTGATGGTATACTTGTTTTTGGTCGAGAGCGTGTACGACAAATAGCCGGCAGCAATGTTTTGGTCATAATTCAAGGTATTGGCCGGTCGATTCGGGTCGGTTTCCAGTGGGCCATTACCCGCAGCAAACTTGTAGCCAAACGCACTTTCTACCTGCCGGAAAATACCTTTGCCGCCAAATTCAACCAACTGATTTTTGCCAATAGGCGTCTGATAATCAGCTTTTATCGTTGTTTCCTGATTGTAGCTTTCGTTCAGGTTCTGCTGCCGGGCAATAATAGACGCCCGGTCGCTGTAGTTGAGAATATCAGCCGTGAAATCATTGTTACGATTGTTGCGGCTGTACTGCGCCGACACGCTGAACTCGTGTTGCGGCTTGTACGTCTTCGTGTAGTCAAGATTGGCATCGACCGTTCCCGACAGGTCTTTGGTCAGCACGTCGCGCAGGTTATAGACCGGGAAATACGGGCCGGTGGATTTTGTCAGAAAGTTGGTTTGATCGACGATGTTGTTGCGGGTTCCGTAGCGCAGGCTGGCCGTGATAGCACTCGTCTTTGAGATGTCATAATCCCAGCCGAGGGTATACTGCCCAAACATACCCCGGTTCAGCGTGTTGGCCGACTGTTCGGTAAACGCAGTGCCTACGCGCTGGGTGTTCTCGAACTGACCTCGAACGTTGTAATTGGCCCGCCCGAAACCACTGAGTGAAAAGCCCATTTTACCCGTCCGCAGGTTGCCGTTCAGGCCGAGGTTGGCTCCCCGGTTGCCTACGCCCGTATCGAGGTTGAGCGTAAAGCCCTGCAATGTATTTTTCTTGGTAACGATATTGATAATCCCGGCTGAGCCTTCGGCGTCGTATTTAGCTGATGGGCTGGTAATTACCTCTACCGTCTTGATCATATCTGCCGGAATCTGCTTCAGCGCATCGGCTACGCTGCTGGCAACAATTGTGCTGGGTTTATTATTGATCAACACCTGTACGTTCTGGCTCCCGCGCAGGCTCACATTTCCGTCAAGATCAACTGTCAGCAGCGGAACTTTGCGCATTACGTCGGCAGCATCACCCCCTTTGTTGGTGATGTCTTTATCGGCGTTGTACACAATACGGTCTACTTTTTCTTCGACGATTGACGCCTGCCCTACCACTTCAACTTCTTTCAGCGTTCGGATGTCGGCAGCTAACTTCACCTGACCCAGATTTACGTCGCCCCGGCGGTCGAGTTTTACGCTCGACAGGGTGCGGTTCCGGTAGCCAACAAATGAAATCAACACCTGAAAATCGCCTTGTGGGAGTTTGGTGAGCGTGAAGCGGCCCTGATCATCGGCTACGGTGCCGTCGATAGGTTTTTTAGTTGTCGGATCAACAAGGGCAATGCTGGCGAATTCGACGGGTTTGTTGGTGGCCGAGTCGACCACAACGCCGGTTAGTTTGGCGTTGCCGCGTGGCGAATTGTCGGTACTGGTGCCGGGGATAGCGGCAGGCGGCTGTTGTCCTCCGCCCGGTGCGCCCGGAAACTGGGCCAGGGTTATATGTGCTGACGACAGCGCAATTGTACCAAAAAACAAGAACAGTAATGGGTTTTTCATAAGCGATCTAACAAGCAATCAGGTGTTAGTAGTATAAACGGTTGAAGCCGAATATGTTCCCGGAAAAAGACAACTTTGTTGACCAAAATTCGTGCTAAACGCATGTAGCGGCCCGGAATACTACATAAACGGCCCGCCAAGTTGACGAACGGCCCCGATTACTTAGGTAAAAAGCTCTGGGTGCTGAGCCAGTTCTGGATAAATAGCCGGTTCGAGTACTGTCGGCACGTCGCTCGGTTCGGTGCGCGAGGTAATGCGTTTACTGATGCTATGACTGTGCATTCGTTCAGCCGGATAAGGTGCCGACAGCAGTTCAACTACCTCTTTTTCAGACAGATTTTCGTGCAGCCAGGCGTATTCCTGTTCGGGCGTGAGCAGGCAGGGCATTCGTTTTTTGGTGTTGTGAATAGCCGCCAGCAGCGGGTTTGCATCGGTAGTTAGCAGCGTATAAGTCGGGATGAGTTCGCCCGTTTTAGTCGGGGTCGCGCCCGACTCAGGCCATTCGTCCCATAAACCCGCAATAGAGGTAATGTTCTGGTCGATGGCGTTGATGTAAAACGGGTATTTTTTCTTGCCTGTAGTGTACCACTCGAAGAAGCCCGTAACCGGAATCAGACACCGTTGGCCTTTTTGGGCGGCAGTTCGGTACGACGGCTTTTCGTAGATGGTTTCTGAGCGGGCGTTGATGGTTCGGGTGCGGATTTCGGCGGCATCGCCGGGCGATTTGACCCAGTGCGGAATCAGGCCCCATTTCATCAACTGCAACTGACCCGGTTGTTGCCGCGTCACAATGGGCCATGCCGGAAATTCGTAGGCATTAGCGTGATATACCGGCTGAAACCGTTCGGCTTCGGGCATGGTGGCGTCGTAGCGTGTTTGCAGGTCAGCCGCCGTAACGTTGAGCGATTTGTGATAACACATTTTTTAAGTTGTAGGGTTGTAAGGTTATAGAGTTGTACAGTTGCCGGGTCCGTTCAGGATAGTTTGTTTTCAGCATGCCAACCCTACGACCATACAACTCTATAACCCTGCAACTTTCTAACTTCTACTCTGTGAATTCATTAAACGATCTGGAACGCGACGCATGGCTCTGGCTGACGTCGGCCCCTAAACGTAAACGCGACGGGTTCAAAACAATGACGCTTGCCACCCGAACTCTCGACGGTGTCAATGCCCGAACGGTGGTGCTGCGGAAAGCCGATGCCGACGCTAAAACACTCTGGTTTCATACCGACGTCCGCTCCGACAAAGTAGGCGAACTGAGTCGTCACCCGAAGGCCACGCTGCTTTTCTGGGACAACCGGCGGCAGATACAGCTCCGGCTCAGCGTGACCACGGCACCCCACACCGACGATGCCATTGCCAGCGAACACTGGGCCGGTTTGTGGGTTGGTGGCCGCAAAATGTATTTATCCGAGCACATGCCCGGACTCCCCTACCCCGAACCCTATCCCGGCTTCCCGGCGCAGTTCGGCGAAAACCTGCCCACCGAAGCCGAAAGCGAAGCCGGGCGCAACAACTTTTTAGTGGTTGAATGCCGGGTACTAACAATGGACTATCTGCACCTGAGCCGGGCCGGGCAAACCCGCGCCAGATTCCGGTATGAGCCGTTTCCGGGCATGGAATGGTTGGTGCCGTGATGGAAAGTTGCATAGCTTATTCTCGTCAATTGTCGTTACATTTACGACAATTGACGAGAATAAGCTATGCAAACCAGCAACATTAACGCGTATCTTGGGCTTACCAACGCGCAACCCATCCGGTCGACCTACGATCTTGTGCTACTCAGTAGGCAAGGGATTACCAAAAAAGCGGTTGATACGCTTGCTCAACGGCTGTCGATTCCATTGCCTGTTTTGTTCGACGTTCTGCATGTTTCGGCCCGTACCTGGCAGCGGTATACTAACGACAAGCTTTTGCCACAGAACGTGACCGAACATGCATTGCTGCTGGCCCGGCTCTACGACCGGGGCGAGCGCGTTTTTGGCGATTTAGATCGATTTAAAGCGTACATGACGCACCCTATCATTGCGCTGAATGGCAAACGGCCCATCGATTTGTTAGATACTACGTTTGGCTTTCAGCTTATTCATGACGAAATCACCCGCATTGAACACGGCGTATTGGCATGATCGATGTTTTTCGGATTACCACCGGCCCGTATGCCAATGATCTGAGCGGCACCGGAGCTAAATTAGTGGGCGGACGCTGGAACCGACCGGGCATTTCCGTACTGTATACGAGCAGTTCGCGGGCGTTGGCAACGCTGGAAGTGTTGGTACACGCACCGATTTTTGCAGTGCCGAAAGACTATTTTGTATTGACTATCAGACTGCCGGAAGACAGTATGCAAACCGTTCCTGCCGATCATCTTCCCGACGGATGGGACGCTACACAACCGCCCGAATCAATCAAAGACATTACTGAAGAATGGATTCGGGAAGGTCGTTTTTTAGTGTTGAAAGTACCGTCGGCTATTGTATTGCATGAGTACAATTATTTAGTTAATCCGGCTCATCCACGTGCGTTGGAGGTCTACACGCTTGACAAACAACCGTATCGCTTCGACCCCCGTTTAATGCGGTAACACTCGGCTGGGGCAGCATAGAATTGCACAAATAGCGGATTTATTGGTAACTTGTCGGTTCGTTACCATCCGCTATGAAACGTTTCCTTCTTCCGCTTGGCACAATGGCTCTGCTGGTTTTCGGCTGGTCGCAGTACCGCCAGAACCTGACCGATGACAAACCCAACGACTATACCAACTGGAGCGAGTACCTCGGCGGTCCCGACCGCAGCCACTACTCGGCTCTGACGCAGATTACGCCCGAAAACGTTGCCCAGTTACAGGTAGCCTGGACGTATACCACTGCCGACAGCGGGCAGATTCAGACCAACCCGATCATTATTGACGGAGTGCTGTACGGCGTAACACCTACGGTTCAGGCGTTTGCGCTCGATGCCGCTACAGGTAAAGAAATCTGGAAGTTTGGCGACCCGCTCAAGGTCTGGCACAGCACCAGCCGGGGCGTTGCCTACTGGCAGGACGGTTCCGACAAACGAATCCTGTACACGGTTGGTCCGAAGCTCTACGCCCTCGATGCCACGACCGGCAAGCTCATTTCCGACTTTGGCGAGCATGGAGCCGCCGACCTGCACGCGGGTCTGGGCGAATCGGCTAAAGACAAATTCGTGATCTCAAACACCCCCGGCACTATCTTCGATGACCTGATTATCATGCCGATGCGGTTATCGGAAGGAGCCGATGCCGCCCCCGGCTACGTGCAGGCGTTCAACGTGCGGACGGGTAAATTAGCCTGGACGTTCCACACCATTCCGCGACCGGGCGAGTACGGTTACGAGACATGGCCCAAAGATTCATACAAAAACACCGATGTGGGCGCGGCCAACAACTGGGCGGGTATGTCGGTCGACCGTAGGCGGGGTATTCTGTATGTACCGACCGGCTCGGCAGCTTTCGATTTCTACGGCGGCAATCGCAAGGGGCAAAACCTGTTTGCCAACTGCCTGCTGGCACTGGATGCCCGCACCGGCAAACGACTCTGGCATTTTCAGGCCGTTCATCACGACATCTGGGACCGCGACTTTCCGGCTCCGCCCAACCTCCTGACCGTGACGCACAATGGCAAGCGAATCGACGCCGTGGCCCAGATCACCAAATCGGGCCATGTCTTTGTGTTCGACCGGGTCACGGGCAAGCCACTGTTTCCGATCAAAGAAACGCCCGTCCCCAAATCCGACGTGCCGGGCGAAGAAGCCTGGCCCACACAGCCGCTGCCCCTGCGTCCGGCCCCGTTTGCCCGGCAGACGTTCGCCGAAAAAGACCTCAACCCGTATTCTACCGATCTCGATTCGCTAAAGGTACGTTTCCGCAAAAGCCGAAATGGTGTTTTTCAGCCGCTTAGCAAAGAAGGTACGTTTATTTTTCCGGGTCTCGATGGCGGGGGCGAATGGGGCGGTGCCGCCACCGACCCCGACGGCATTCTATACGTAAACAGCAACGAAGCGGCCTGGCTCATTGCCCTGCGCGAAGCCCCCAAACAAGACGAACTGGCACACCTCAGCCCCGGCAATCGGCTCTATACGCTCAACTGTTTAGCTTGCCACGGAGCCGACCGCAAAGGCAACACGGCCAGCGGCTACCCGTCGCTGGTAAACATCGGCCAGAAACGCGACCGCGACTATGTGCAGCAGCTTATCAGCAACGGAAAAGGCATGATGCCCGGTTTCACGCAGCTTTCTGCCGACGACAAACGGGCGTTGGTGGCGTTTCTGTTCGGCGATGAAAAGCAGGAAGTAGGCGCGGCTGAGTCGAAAGTCAGTAAAGTGCCGTTTGTGCCGTACAAGATTTCGGGCTACAACAAGTTCTTAGATAGTAAAGGCATGTCGGGGATTGCGCCACCGTGGGGAACACTCAACGCCATCGACCTCAACACCGGTAATTATCTGTGGAAAATTCCGCTCGGCGAAGAACCCGAATTAGCCGCCAAAGGCATTCGGAACACCGGCACCGAGAATTACGGCGGACCGGTTGTTACGGCCAGCGGGCTGCTGTTTATTGCCGCCACCAAAGACGAAAAATTCCGGGCGTTCGACAAGAAAACAGGCAAACTACGCTGGGAAACGACGCTTCCGGCGGCTGGTTTTGCTACCCCGGCCACCTACCAGGTAAACGGGAAACAATACGTAGTGATTGGCTGTGGCGGAGCGAAATTGGGGGCTAAAAAAGGGAATCAGTACGTTGCATTTGCTTTGCCATGAGAGATTTGATTCAATACGCCATTCCGGGCTTTGTTGTGTTGCTGGTAGCCGAAGTGCTGGTAACGGCGCATCAGCAAAAAGATTATTACGACGCCAAAGACACCGCCAGCAGTTTGGCGATGGGTATCGGCAACGTGATTGTGGGGCTGGTGGGCAAAGTTATTGTGTTCGGTGCCTATTCGTTCGTGTACCAGTTCCGGCTGTTCACCATCGACATGAGTCAGTGGTGGGCATGGGTGATGCTGTTCTTCGCCGACGATTTCAGCTACTACTGGTTTCACCGCATCAGCCACAGCAGCCGCTACTTCTGGGCCTCGCACGTGGTGCATCATTCGTCGCAGAAGTACAACCTCGGCACGGCCCTGCGCCAAACCTGGACGGGTGCGCTCACCGGCGCGTGGGTGTTCTGGCTCTGGATGCCGCTGCTGGGTTTCTCGCCCGTGGCCGTCATGACCATGCAGGCCATCAGCCTGTTGTACCAGTTCTGGATTCATACCGAACTAATCGACAAACTCCCCGCCCCCATCGAGTTTGTGTTCAATACGCCGTCGCACCACCGCGTACACCACGGCTCCGACCTCGATTATTTAGACAAAAACCACGCCGGTATCCTTATTATCTGGGATCGGCTTTTCGGCACCTTCGCGCCCGAAAAACAACGCCCTACCTACGGCCTGACCAAAAATATCGACTCATACAACCCCGTCCGCATCGCCTTCCACGAGTGGACCGACATCCTGCGTGACCTACGCCGGGCCGGTTCGTTCCGCAACGCCCTCGGCTACCTCTTCGGCCCACCCGGCTGGAGCCACGACGGTAGCCGCAAAACCACGAAGCAACTGCGGGGCGAGTGAGAAGATTTAAACCTTTACTACCGTTTAGTCAATTCGGAGTTAAATAGTATGAATATGCATGTCTCTTTCTCGCATACTCTACTGGCGATTCTTATGATTGTGATAGCATAGTACAATTCAACAGTCGTTGAATTCATGCAGGAGTCGCTAATCAGTAGGATCAACATTAACCTACTGATTTTGAAAGAGTTAATATTAAGCGAGTTTACGTACAATGAGTAGTTGGGTGGTGCCAAACAGCGAGTGCTTCAAAGTCCGGCTTCCGTGCGACAAGGGGGCCGTCCCCAGACCAGGCGGTTTTGGCTCGTTAGTCAGCTTCGTTCGACACGAGAAACGCCCCGGTTGAGGCAGTCAAAAAAGTGCATATGCCACGTAGCGTTCGACAAAGGGAACTCTTTGATAAACGTACCAAAAGCTGTTATAAATCAAGTCTCTAATTAAATCCAAGAATGAGTTTTCAAAATCTTCTTGCCACACTTACCGCTTTAGGGCTTGGGGCTATTTTGACGAAGTTTTTTGAGTATGCTTCTGACAGGCAAAAGACGAAAGAACAAACTAAGCATGATTTCAAACAGACGCGCTACAAGGCAATTATTCTACTGATGTATTCATTGCTGGATTTTGAGAAGCAGAATAAAATGCTTCAGCAAAACAACCGGCATTTCACGGATAAAACGGAGCTATGGGAGGAGCTAAAAGCGGAGTGGACGAACATGACTTTGTATGCCTCAGACAATGTCGTTAGAGCCATGAAACAGTTTTTACGAGAGCCAACCCTTGATAGCTATAACGTAACGACACTTGCTATGCGAAAGGACTTGTACAACATCAAGACCAAACTCACTCTTGAAGATTTACGGTTAGATTGATGGGCAGGCTGTCCGGCGACAGGTTGCACGTCCCGAAACAAGGTTTAAGCTCCCAACGCGACGGGGGGTGTAAATGTCTCGCTTCCCTATCCATTAGCCACTGCGGGCGTTGGGCGAATAGTCCAAACAGTGCTTCCCTGTCCAGCGTTGGGCGGCAGGTTGCCAACTGCTTCGGTAGTTGTCGCTTTTGCGGTAACTTTACCGCATGGACTTGTACAATGACAACGAGCGGTTTATTTCCATTCTTTCTGATTACGGTTTTAAAGTAACTTTCGGCAATGAGTCCGATACGAGGTTTTTGCGTAGGGCGTTACAGGCTCTGATTCAGTCGCCGGCGACTATCACGCAGGTTGAGTTTATCGAAAGCGAGATTCCCGGACTGACCCGCGACAGTCGCAGTGGTGTTTACGACCTTGCCTGTGTGGATGAGCGGGGAAACCAGTTTATCGTTGAGATGCAGTTGAGCAAGTACCCCGACTTCATTCAACGCATGAAATTTTATTCGTTTTATCGGTTAAACACACTGGTTCGTAAAGGCAAATACAAGTTTGAGGGCTTACCAAGGATTTATTGTATTGGCATTTTGGCTTTCGATATTTTTCCCCACGTTGGCGATTATCATAACGTTGCGATGCTGAGAAACGAAAAAGGCGAACTGATTGACGACCAGACAACGTTTATTACGGTAGAACTGGCTAAATTCAAAAAGCGGTTAGCCAATGTACAAACCGACCTTGACAAACTGATTTATACGATGAAAGCGACCCACAAAGCAACCAAACCCAAACAGTTTCCGCAGTTCTGGAACGAGGAGTGGTTAGAAGCGGCCATCAAGGAGTTGGACACCAGACAGATGACGCCGGAAAAGCGAATGGCTTACGAGATGACGCTTTCAGCTAATGCACTGGCTGTTGAGAACGAAAACCGGAAAATTGAGGAAGCGGAAGAACGTAGAGAGAAACTTGTAAAAACTGAAACTGTCACAAAAGCCTTGAAACGCGGTAAGCTCACAATTGAGGAAATTGCCGAAGACAGTGGTGTTAGTGTCGATTTCGTTTTAGAAATTCAGCGCGGCCTTATCAAAAATTAGTAAGTCAGGTCTTCGGCAACAGGGTGCAGGCCGTAAGATCAAGGCTCGTACCACACCATCCTCCCGGCGCGTTGGATGCATCGGCTATAAGTGCTTCCCTGTCCAGTGTTTGGCGGCAGGTTGCCAGCCGCCCCGGTAGTTGTCGCTTTTGCGGTAATCTTACCGCATGGACTTGTACAATGACAACGAGCGGCAACGTAAAGTCAATAAAGCGTATATCGTAAACACAGACTAAAATCAGTATCTTGAAGCTTAAATGGCACAAAACCTGTTAACAGCCGATGAAAACCGTCCTACTTGCATTCTTAACGTTGTCGGCCTGTACAGGATGGGCGCAGACTATCGACAGCTCGAAAACTAAACCTGCTAATTCGCTCTCCAAGTATCAGGAGCCGAGCCGTTTTAGTCTTACACAGCCTACGGCCACCTCGGCAAGTCAGCCAGTTCCTGCGATCAAAACGACAACGCAAAGCCGCACTAAATCGACGTACATCTACGCGCAGGATAGCCCCCTCACCACGTCAAATTCCAGCTTACCGAGGGTATTACCGTGCCAAACACAGAGAGCTGATAGCTGCGGGTGGTAGTATTAACCCGCTGAAAATAAATCGAATACGCATTGCGCCGGGCATACACGTTGTAGAGCGAGACCGACCAGTTGCTGTATCGCCGTTGCCCCGGCGTGCGCCGACCGTCTTTGCTGAACGATACGTCTAAACGGTGGTAGTCGGGAATGCGGTCGGCGTTGCGCTGCGAATAATCGAGTACGACCACGCCGTTGAGTCGGTACGTACCGTCCGGGTACGTTGTCGGGCGTCCGCTGGTGTACACGAAGTTGGTGCCGAAGGTCCAGCCGCGTTTCCATTTCCACTGCGTCGAAACGGTCAGGTTATGAGGGCGGTCGAAGGTAGCCGGATACCAGTTGCCGGCGTTAATCTGATCGACGGCATAAGGGCTGTTCACCCTGGCAAATGTGCGGGCGTAGGTGTAGGCCAGCAAGCCCGTGAGCAGGCCGCGCGTTTTTTGCACGCTCATTTCTGCACCATATGCCCGCCCCTGCGCCCGCAGCAGGTCGGCATCTAAGGCCGGGTTCAGGAGCAGCGTGGCCCCGTTGCGGTACTCAACCAGATCGGTCAGTTGCTTCTGATACACCTCTACCGACGCTTCGTACATATTCTCGCGGAAATTGCGAAACAGCCCCACCGCCCACTGATCGGCCAGTTGGGGCGGCACGAGCGCGTCGGAGAGTTTCCAGAAATCGACCGGCGAGATAGAGGTTGTGTTGGAAATCAAATGCAGATACTGACGGGTGCGGTTGTAGCTCAGTTTCAGCGATGTATTGGCCGCCACTGTGGCCCGCACCGTCAGGCGGGGTTCCCAGCCGCCGTATTGTGCGATGGTCTGACCCGCTCCTATTTGCAGCGTATCGGTGATGGTTTCGCGCGAACGGGGTAAACCTTCGGCGTATTGATAAACCACACCCGGCCCCCGGTTGGTGAACTGCACATAACGCACCCCCGCCTGCACCGACAGCCACCGCACAGGCGTCCACTCGTCCGAGACGTAGGCAGCCGACTCCACAGCCTGCTCGGTGGGCAATGTTTGGGGATTGATATTGGTGTCGGTGCCGGTAGGCTGGATGCTGCCGGGCCTGATTCGGTAGCTCGTCAGGCTCCCCCCCCACTCCAAGCGGTGGCGGTTGGGCGTAAAAAGCCAGTCGAGCCGGGCATCCTGCTGGCGGATTTCCGACTGGTATCGGTAGGTGTTTCGGGATGTCAGCCCGTCTAAGAAAAAGCGGTAGTCGCTATGACTGGCTCCGGCGTTCAGGCTCAGCCGGGGCGTTAGCCGCTGACTCCAGCGCAGGGTTGCCAGCGTACTCTGCCAGCCAAAAACGGTATCCTGCGGAAACTTAAAACTATCATAGGCATGGTAGGCCGTAGCGGTCAGTTGACTCCCTTCGGCCAGCCGGTAGGTCAGCCGCCCGTTGAGGTCGTAGAACGAAGCCCGGTTGCGTCGGGTAGGATCAGGAAACAGCCCCAGCATCAGGTTGGGGTAGGCCACGCGTCCGCCCGCCACAAACGTTAGCTTTTTGTTTTTAGTGAGCGGCCCGTTTGCCAGCAGTCGGCTGGTTATCAACCCAATACCGCCCGTTATGCTCAAGCGTTCGTCGTTGCCGGGTTTGGTGTTGAGCAGCAGCAGGCTCGACAGCCGCCCGCCGTACTGCGCCGGAATACCGCCTTTGTAGAGCGTTACGTCCTGAATGGCATCTGCGTTGAGGTTGCTCAACAGGCCCAGCAAATGGCTGGTATTGAAGATGGGAGCACCGTCGAGCAGCACTAAGTTCTGGTCGGCGGCACCGCCCCGCACGTTGAAGCCTGCTGCTCCTTCGCCCACACTCGTCACGCCCGGTTGTAAAAGCAACGCCTTCAGCACGTCGACCTCACCAAACACGACAGGAATATTTTTGAGGTTTTTCATATCGAGCCGCACCACGCTCATTTCGGCGGCTGTTACGTTGGCATCGGGGGCGCGGCCTTTTACCTCCACCTGCGCCAGTTCGCGGATGTCGGGGTTGAGTGTTATGTCGAGGTAAGCATCGCCCCGGCTCATGTCGATGAAGCGGCTACGGGCGTAGTAACCGACCGCCGAAAACGTCAGGTTATACGGGCCGGGCAACACGCGCAGGCTGAACTGCCCCGCGCTGTCGGTGCGGGTGCCCGCGCCCTGTTTAGCATCGACCACCGACACGTTGGGGAGCGGCTGCCGGGTGGTGCCATCGATGACTTCCCCACTGATAACGAAGCGTTTCTGGGCGTGGGCCGTTAACCCTCCGAACAGCAGCAGGGTTAGTAAACCAATCAGCGCATAAAGTTTTTTCATCTTGTTATCTTAATGACATAAATGACACAAACACAGCCTGATATTACCGCGCTGGCCAGCCTCGGGGTGGCACCAGAATCGGATTAGAAAAATTGCTGAAACAATCCCCCGTGGGCAGAATAAACAGCTTGCCGTAGCGCACCAGAAATCGGTCATAGTTGATCGTGTCGCCCGCAATGGTGATGCGTCGGCGACTCACCGCCGAGGCCCCCCAGAAACCTAACGCCCGAATAGTAGTATCATTCACTGCCCGTACATTGCCCTCGATGCTGGCGGGCTGCGCATCGAACAATGACCCGGTACGAGTCCGCTGCTGCTCAAAGAGCGTCCAGTACTGGTAAGCAGCCTGCGTGATAGAAAACTGCTCCACCTGCACGTACTGCGGGGCAATGGCAAGCACTGGCAGGCTATAAACCAGTCGCTGGGTGATTCGGTTGCCGTTGATGAGCGCGTCACTCAGCACATCGCCCGGCGGGCCATAGTCAGGTATCCAGCACGAACAGGTGTTACAAGGTATCCTTGGGTTTTTGGGGTCTGACTGCACCCAGCGACGCACCCAGCCCAGGGCCGACCAGCGGTAGTAGTTACCCGGTGTAGGCGAGTCCTGCGTGTCGATGCGGATGTCATAGAAATCGGGTTGGCCCGTTTCGGGTACACCCTGCCGAAGCGTAGCCCGTAACGGTTCGAGTACCGGTACGGGGTTGAGCCGTTCGGGACGAGATTCGTAGCGGGTACCATCGGGCAGGGTGATATAGAGCGTATATGTACGACCCACTTCACCCCGGAAGGTGCTGTCGCGCGGGGTGTAGTACGAAAGCGCGAACGGGTCGGGCAAGAGCCGAACGCTGCGGTCCAGGTCATCTTGCAGTACTACCAACGCGTCGTTCACGACAAGTTGCGGGGGCGACGGATTGTTGGAATTATATCGCCCTGAATAAGTCAGTCGCACCCACGGGAACGGCTCGTTGGTCAGCAGCCCCTCCACCACTAACCGCCGGTCTACTTGCCGGATAGGCAGTTGTACCTCCTGCACACAGGTCATGAGCAACACGCAGAGACAAGCTATTAGCAGTTTATTCATGGCTTAATCTCCCACCAGTCTGAACACCCTACCAACCGAATGCCCCCACGCCGGTGGGTTGCTGCTCGTAACCCCAGCCCAGAAACGTGCGACCCCGCTGCATCTGCGCCACCACCACGTAGGTACTACCCTGGCCGGGATAATCCGTTACGTATTGCCAGCGGTCGCCCAGAGGGTCATACTGCCAGATGTCCCGTAACGTCTCTTCGTTAGGGTTGATACCCAAACCAAAATAAGCGTTTCCGGCAACGGTGAACCCTACGCCCAAACTGCGAGCCGGGCCGGGAAAATCGGCCCGGCGACTCCACTGCTCTGTTTTAGTATCGAACGCCCACAGGTGAGCGGGCTGGCCTGAGCGTTGGTTGACAGCATAGCCAGTGCTACCAATGCGGAAAGTAGCCAGCGTACCAGTTGGTTCGGGCAGGTCGGCGGTGCGGTACTGTGCCCAGTTACCCTGACGTACCCACAACTCTTGTGAGCCATCGGTAAGCTGATAGGCCCGGTCGCGTGTAGCGAACCAGCGTAGTTCACCATCGGGTCCGGCGTAAAAAGGTACCACTAATCCACTACTAACCATGCTCTTCAGGTACTGCCGCTGTCCAGGTCTTAGCTCGTCGGAGAGAAACCCCAACCCGGCAAAGTCATAGACAAGCCCGGCTTCTGCCTGTAATCGGTAACGTACCGTTCGGTGTGACCGTCCTCCAGTGGTAGAAGATCGCACCACCCACTCGTTATTCGGCACAAGATAATCAAGTCGCTTGGCATAGAATCCGTTTTGACTTACCGACAGTAGCTTGGTTTCCTCCGATTCGGTAATGTTATCCGTACTCATGGCAGTTCCGGCAAAGTCGCCCTGGTCAATGGGAGCGTGAGCGAGTCGTAGCCAGCGTGGGCCACTGGTGCGGTGGGTGTATGTGCGCTCGATACGCACCGAGTCGCCCCCAGCGTTGCGTGTACGCATTCGCAGTCGGTAGGTTTGCTCCGGTCTCAGGCCCGTAACCCGGCAGGGTACAATGTTGAAGAGGCCGAGCCGCAGAACGGGGTTAATACTGAGCGCGACGGGTCGGTCGCTGGCGTCGGTCATGGTTAGATGCCAGTCAGTCGCGCCGAACTCGGAGCCAGTTTTGAGTACCACCTCAGCTTGTTCTGACGACGTAGTATTAACGCTCACCAGCGTAGGCGAGAGAATATTGGGCAGCACCTCGGCCAGTGGCACCGGCTCAGTGGGGCCGCAACTGACCGCCAGTAGCAAGAGCATCCAAATACAGAGTTTCTTCATACTTATTCGTACAGAATAACGAAACACAGGTAGAATGGTACGCGTTGGTGGTTGCTTATCGACCATATGTGAGCCAGTTGGGGGGCGGGGCTGCCTGCGTTTGTTCACGGGCGAGACCGGGCACCGAAGGGGGTGTATTGCTGAACAACACCGGTCCGAAGCGGGCTACGAAATCGTTGTAATCCAGCGTGTCCGTTTCCATAACGATGCGTCGGCGGCTCACCGCCGATACCCCGAAATAGCCGAGGGCCAGCCGGGTGCTGTCGCCCGCAGCATACACGTTACCTTCAATGCTGGCGGGCTGAGCGTCGAACAGCGTGCCGGAGCGGGCCAGTTGCTGCTCGTAGCGGGTCCAGTATTGGTAGGCTTCGCGCGAGAGGCTGTACTGCCGCACTTCCACGTACTGCGCCCCCAACCCTACCAACGGCGGTGTCAGTACCAGCCTCCCCGCAACGCGGTTGCCGTTGATAAGCTGATCGCTCAGCACATTGGTCAGTAGCCCGTAGAAAGGCGCGTAGGAAATCGCACCCCGGCCCCGTAATGGGTCACTACCGCTCCAGACCGGCATGTAACACATGGCCTGCCAGCGGTAGTAGTTACCGGGCGTAGGCGGGTCCTGGGTGTCGATGCGTACCAGAAACGTATTTAGCTGGGAGGTGTTCCGATCCGATTCGCGGTACTCGCCATAAACGCGTTCCAGTTCGGGTACGGGGGCCATCCGCTCCGGGCGCGACTGGTAGCGCGTGCCATCGGGCAGGGTAACGCGCAGGGTGTACGAACGCCCCGGCACACCCCGCAACCGGGCATCGCGCAGCCAGTAGAAGGCCGGGTTGAGCGGGTCCTGGAGTAGCTGCGTCCGATTGCCGAGGTTATCGTCAACGAATACAACGGCCCCGTTGATAGCCAACTCGTCGGGAATCAGCAGCGACCGGCTCAGGTTGCCCGAATACGTCAGTTTGATAGGATACGGCGGGGGTTCGTCGGTAATCAGGCCATCGACCACTAATCGACGCTCCATCTGCCGAATGGGTAGCTGCACTTCGTTAATGCAGGAAAGAGTTGTGAGACAGAAAAAAGTTGTGACACAGAGATACACAAAGCTTTTTTTCCTCTGTGCATCTCCCGCTCCGGCGTACCGGTACTGTCTCTGTGTATATCTGTGTCCCAAAAAATTCATGGCGTTAGTTCCCACCAGTCTGTGCATCCTACGACGCGGTTAAAGCCCTCACTCGTCAACTGCGCTTCGTAGCCCCAGCCCACATAAGCCCGCTCAGGCCTGGCCCCGTCGGGTGCACTGAAGACGGCCACAAACTGATTGCCCTGACCCGGATAGTCCGTGATGTACTGCCAGCGGTCGGCCACAGGGTCATACTGCCAGAGGTCGCGCAGCCCCGGCCCTCAGCCGTTACGCCCAGACCGAAGTAGCCCTGGCGGGCCATAGCGAAGCCCACCCCCCGCTGCCGGGCATCGCCGGGAAAGTCGGCTCTCTTCGTCCACGAATCGGTAGCGGGGTTGTAGGCCCACAGGCGCGTAGGCTGACCAGGGCGTTGATTGACGACATAACCGATGTTGCGAATCGAAAAAGTAGCCATCAGGCCGGGGGGTTCGGGCAGGGGGGCACGCACGGTCTGGGTGAATACAGCGTCGATGCTCCGCATGGCTGGTGAGCCATTTTGGGTTAGAAAGTAGGCTTCGTCGGTGGTGGTGAAAAATACCAGTTCCCCATCTTCGCCCCCATAACTTGGATTAACAGGACTGCCACCAACCGGAAAAATAGCCCCCATCCCCCGGAAAAAGAAATACTTACTGGCCGAACGCTCTTCGATAATATACCCCAATCCACTAAATTGATGACGGTCAACGCCCTGAAAAAACACATTATACTGCACAAATCCATGCCGGGGCGTCCGACGGTCAGCCGACAGTAACTGCCATTCATCGGCCTGACGATTGTAGATTTTCACATCCATAAACGGTTGAGTAGGCCCTGCGTATCGTACCACCTGTACCTGATTTCCCACGTAAGCCCCAATTGTGGGGTTTCCACAACCGTTCATTGGATTAGACCCGCAGATGCCATCGACTGCCACCGGACAGGTCGTGTAGTCGCCCCCGCTGAACGACGCATGGGCCAGCCGCGTCCAGCGGGGGCCGCCGGTGGGCGAGTTGTTAAGCCGGTGCGTGTACGTGCGCAGAGCCGTAATCGAGTCGCGGTCGGCAAAGCGAAACGCCAGCCGTAGTTGATACGTCTGCCCCACCGTCAGACCGCTCAGCCGTAGCGACGTTAACATGAAATCGCGCAACGTCTGTGTTTCGCCCACCGTGAACGGCACTACCCCACCCTGCCCGGTTTGGGCCGTGAGCCGCCAGCCCGACGGCTCCATACGAATGCTTTTCACTATCACCTCTGCCGACGAAGCCCCCGTTGCCTGCACACTCACCAGCGATGCCTGCGAAGCCGTAACGGGGTCCGGCTGCACTACCACCGGCACCGGCTCGGTCGTTCGGCAACCAGCAAAGAGTATTAGCAAGATCAGGTAAGTGTTTTTCACAACGGTAAGGACAGCAATTTGGTCAGCGTGTGCCCTATCTTTGCGATAGGGCACACGCTGACCAAATTAAACAAAATTTTTTATTTGCTTACTCCTGCCAGCCTTCGGGCTTGATCGGCGTTCGGGTGGGGCCGGGTACACATAGTGCCAAAGGCGGGCGACCCCGAATGCCCGATACAGGTTCTTTGTAGGGGGTCCGTCCGTTTAAGTAGGTAAACAGCTTAGGCCGGTCTGGGTCGGCAGGCGATGCCGGTAGCTCATTTGTCACATTTCGCCGGGTGAGCCAGTAACGCACAGCCGACACACCCGACGCCGTGAAATAGCCGACAACCTCTTCGCGGTCATTACTTAGGTTGCGAATGTTACCAACGGGAGCCGCCGGGGGCGTGTCGGTCAGGCCACCGGTTTGCTGGCTTTGTTCATCTAAACGCCGAAAGTATCGGTAAGCCTCTGCCGTCAGTGCCGACTGACGAATCTCCACCAAAGCTGGGTAGTACTGATAAAACGGAATCTGGGCCACCCGTCGATTTGTGATGCGTTTCCCATCGCTGAGTGCATCTGAAAATAAGCTAAGCTGTGAGCTATAGAGTATTTCCCAACATTGAGTTCGACACTCATAATCAATGTTTTGGGGACGAGGGAACGGCAGGGGAACGATTCGGTTTGGCATACATTTTTCGACCAGATTGCCAGCGTCGTCGCGCTCGTAATACACCTGGTCATTCCCGCAGGTCTGGCAGAAATCCTGCTTTTCCCATAATACCCAATCCCATCGATAATAGTTGGGCGTACCAGCCGGGTCCTGCGTGTCGATAAACAGGTCATTAGCGGCTGTGAGCGGAGATAGTTGGCCGGTTAAACTACGCGGATTGTAAACATCAGTAGTAGTCAAAATTGGGGATACGGCGGGCATTGTTTCTGTTGACGACGCATAGCGCATACCATCGGCCAATTCAAGTTGCAACTGGTAGCGGTTGCCCACCCGCCCCCGGAAGCCGTCGGGCAGTTGATACGTGCCGGGGCTGACTTCCCTCGCCGTTATAGTTTCGTCGTCGTTCACTCGCACTGTAACCCGCGCTCCGGTCAGGGGTGTGTCGCCAAAGCGGCCCGTAAACCGGTCGGCGGCAGAGCGGTTGAGCCGAATACGCTGCGGTTCGGCCCGGTCAGTAATGGTGCCATCGACCACCAGCACATCGGCGGTTAGGTTGAATCGGGGCGCGATAGGGTCAATGCAGCCTATCAGCATTGACAAAAAGGCGATAACAGCATATCGTGCGATGGGCTTCATTGGCTTGTTTAAACTCGAAATTATCGTTGCCTGACTTTCATAGCCCCATAGATACGTCCACACAGACGTACTCAACACGCCCAGAACCGATTGCCCTGACGGGAATAGTCAAACAAGATCAGGTAAGGGTTTTTCACAACGATAAGGGCAGACGCTGACCAAATTAAACAAAATTTTTTATTTGTTTACTCCTGCCAGCCTTCGGGCTTGATCGGCGTTCGGGTAGGGCCGGGTACGCATAGTGCCGCTACGCGACCGTCTTCCTGGGGTATACGGCCCGTTTGGGCTTCAAACAACGTGTTCGCAATAGGGGGGCCGGTGTTGGCCGACCGGTTGAGCCAGTACCGCACACGGGCTACCGACGTAGCTCCAAAATAGCCCACTACGGCCTCCCGCTCATTAGCCAGATTGCGCACGTTGCCAATCGGAGCGTTTGGTGGTACATCGGCAAGTCCACCCGCATTTTGAGTTTGAACTTCTAATTGACGAAAGTACATAAAGGCTTCTTTAGTCAGGGCAACCTGCCGGATTTCGACTAAGCAGGGACCGGCGTGTAAATAAGGAATTTGTCCTACTAACCGGCCACCGATTGTGCGACCATCCGTATAAATATCGGCAAGCAGGTTTAGCTGTGTGCTTTGCAGAATCTCCCAGCAGGGCGTCCGGCAACTGTAATCCAGATAGCCCTGAATGGTAAAGTTGGTAACGCAGCCCTCTACCAGCCGCTGCTGATCGTCAAAGATTTGGTAGCGTCCCTGATAACAGCTTCGGCACCAGGGCTGCTTTTCCCAGGCTTTCCAATCCCAGCGGTAAAAGTTAGGCTGTTTAGCCGGATCGTTCGTGTCGATGAAGAAGTCGTTGGCGGGCAACAGACGGGCAGGGTTGGTAGCTACAATACTGGCGGAGTTGAATCGCTGATACACCCGACTGATAGCCGGGGCAGTAGGCATGACCTCCTCTGTTGACACATAGCGAGTACCGTCTGACAGCAGCAGTTGAAGTTGATACCGGCGACCAGCCTGCCCCCGAATACCCGTCGGCAATTGATACGTACCTGGGGCAGTCTCCGAAAACGCCACTGTCTGTTGCCCGTCAATCAGTAGGGTTAGCGCAGCGCGGCTCACGGGCAACACGCCGAAACGCCCTGTTAGCTTTTCTGTTCGGGAGCGATTCAGCGTCACTATTTGCGGCTCATCGAGGTCTGTCAGGAAACCGTCGATGACCAGCACGTCCAGGTTATAATTCGCGTCAGGCTCATACGGGTCAATGCAGGCCGCTAAGCTGACAGCTATAACCAGCAGCCACAGTACAAGCCGAATCAGTTTGGTCATCAAGGTCATTTCAAGTCGAAATTGTACAAAATTGAATCAGGTGTGGCGTATGGCTGGCTGACGTTGCATTGACGCATGGCTGACGCGAGCGGAGACGCAAAGGGTTGCGTCTCTACGCCGGATGGTCAATTGTAGAGACGCAACCCTTTGCGTCTCCACGTGCGTCAGCAACCCTTTGCGTCTCCACCTGCGTCAGCAACCCTTTGCGTCTCCACGTCAGTCAGCCATGCATCAAGATCATTTAAACTCGAAATTATACGACAGGCTGGGAATGGGTACGGCAAAAATAGCCAGCCGATAGGGGTTGGTGGCCTGCCCTTCGGTGCGAAAAAAGATGGAATAGGCGTTTTTGCGTCCGTATAGATTGTAAACCGTAAACGTCCAGCGGCCCTGCCACCGACGTCCCTTCAGGCTGGGATTGTAAATGTTCCAGGCAAAATCGAGCCGGTGGTAGTCGGGCAGGCGGTACTGGTTCCGCTCGTTGTAGTACGGGTAGTTGCGACCCTGATAGCGGACAAACCCTTCCGGTGCGGTGTAAGGTCGCCCGGTGCTGTACACAAAATTGAACGAGAAACTATGGTGTTTGGTCTGGTTGATGGTCAGGCTCAGGTTCAGGCTGTGCGGGCGGTCGAAGTTGGCCGCGTACCAGTTGCCGTTGTTGATGCGCTCCTGAAAACTGGCTCCTTCGGCTACCTGATTAAACGTTCGGGCAAAGGTGTAGTTAACCCAGCCCGTCAGCTCACCCTTCTTTTTCGCCAGCATCAGTTCAACGCCGTAGGCTTTGCCCCGCCCCTGTAAGAGTTGGGTTTCGGGATACGGCTGCAACAGAAAATTGGCCCCCGGTCGGTAATCGACTACATTCTGCGTACTGCGCCAGTAAACCTCTGCCGACAGTTCATAGATATTACTCTTCAGATTCTGAAACCAGCCCGCCGACCATAGCTGACTGATTTGCGGGCGAATGAACGGGTCGGCGAGTTTCCAGCGGGCGGTAGGCAACGGCGTGGTCGTGTTGCTGATAACCTGCAAATATTGCCGCATCAGGTTGTAGCCCACCTTGACCGACGCGTTGGCTCCAACGGCGTAGCGCAGCCCCAGCCGGGGTTCCAGCCCACCGTAGGTTTGCGCGACCTGCCCGGCTCCGTACCGCACCGAGTCGGTAACGGTGGTTTCGTCGGGCAAGGTTCCGGGCCTGTACTGACGCACTAAGGACGGGCCGACGTTCAGGAAATACGAGTACCGTAACCCCGCCGACACGGCCAACTGGGGCGTAATGCTCCATTCATCTTCGGCATGAACGGCCAGTTCGAGACCGTTTTCGAGCGGGGTGGCCTGGCGGTTTACGCTGGTGCTGCTGCCGGGAAGCAACTCGCCCGGATTGAGCCGGTAATGCGTAGCACTCAGCCCCACTTCCAGCTTATGATTGTCAGTCTGGTAGCCCAGATTCGTTTTGGCCTGCCGTTGCCAGATCGATTGTTCAAGCACTACCTTGTTGGCCGCAACTGCCGGATCGGTGGGCGGCTCTATCGACAGAATACGTGGGGTGTAACGGGCCACGATGGCCGAGGTTTGCAGGTTCAGGCGGGGCGTGATGGCCCAGAACCACCGGACCATGCCGTTGGCCGTTTGGTTGTCGTACTGCGTAGCCGTTGCGTTGATGTTGGCGATGCTGCCCAGCAAATCGGTCTGGAAAATATCGCGGTTAACGTAGCCCGTTGCCGTAAGCGTATGCCGGTCGTTCATCCGCCAGAAAACCTTACCGACCAGATCGCCGAATCTGGCCCGTATCTGATCGAAACGGGGCAACACCAAGGGCAGTAAAAAATCGTTGACTGCCCCCCGCCCCGATACCATAACGGCCATCTTCTGGCGGATAATAGGCACCTCAGCCGTTAGCCGGTTCGAGACCAAGCTAACGCCCCCCGTCAGCCGGAATTGGTTCAGATCGGGATTGCGTAGGGTAACGTCGAGTACCGATGCGGCCCGCCCGCCGTACCGCGCCGGTACGTTGCCTTTGTAGAGGTCAAGCCCGCTAACAGCATCTGCCGGAAACACCGAAAACATGCCAAACATGTGGGTTGGGTTGAAGATAGGTGTATCGTCTAACAGAATCAGGTTCTGGTCGGTAGTGCCGCCCCGGATGTTGACGCCATTGGCCGCTTCGCCCACGCTCGTTACGCCCGGCAGCAGTTGCAGACTGCGTAAAATATCGACCTCGCCGAGAGCTGTAGGCAGTTTCTGAATGGTTTTTAAGCTAATCTGACTGACACCCAGCAACGGCTGGCGCACCGTGCGGTCGAAGCCTTTGCTGGTCACGACCACTTCCTCTAACTGACTCGCTACGCTGGGCAAACGCACATCGAGCATGGTATTGCCCCGAATGCGCAGCGATTGTCGAAACGGCACATAACCCACGTGCCGGGCCACCACCACGTGCCGACCGGCAGCTACTTTAATCGAAAAACGCCCTTCGTCATCGGTGTATGTCCCCGACGATGCCTTTTCGTAATTCAGCACGATGGCCGCCCGAACAAGCGGTTGCCCCGTGGCCGAATCCCGGACGGTGCCGCTTAGCGTGTATAGAATCTGGGCCTGGGCCAGACCGGTTAGATTCATCAGCAAAATCAGGAACAGAAGACGTCGAGACATAAACGATAGATTAACGTACTATCATTCTTTAAAGAATTAATTGCGCTTTAGTTACCTACTCATTATGAATTTCCGGATCACTATACTACTCAGCGTTATTCTGCTTTTGTTCATCGCAGTTGCCTGCGTTGATCCGTACCAGCCCGACTTTAAAGCGACGGTCGATGTCGTTGTGGTCGATGGCACGATCAACAACCTGCCCGAACCGCAGGTTATTCAGCTTAACCGTTCGCGGGCCGATCCGGTAACGGGGCGGTTTGGGGTACTGCCCATCCGCAATGCGAAAGTTGACATCATCGTGAATGGCGACCAGACGCTTTCGCTGGTTGAGACGCAGAACGGCACCTATCAGTTGCCCTCCGACTTTAAAGGGAAAGTGGGCGCATCGTATCAGCTTCGGTTTACGCTGGACGATGGTACGCGCTACGAATCGACGCCGGAGGTGATGCCCGCCGTTGTGCCGATTAGCCGCCTGTCGCACCGGTTCAATGCAAACAGCCTGCCTGCCAAACGACCCGACGGGCAACCCAGCCGGGTACGCGACGCAACCGATATTTTTGTAGACTGGCAGGACCCGCCCTCCACCGTCAACTATTACCGGTGGAACTGGATTCTCTGGGAACGTCAGGCGTGGTGCCGGAGTTGCGGCAACGGATATTACCTGATCTGGAACCGAAACAACACGAACCTCCTGTATGAAGACTGCTACACACTTCAGAATACCGGGTCCGTAAGTGGCCCCAGCCCACCTTATTTTATCAACGACTACCGATGCCGAACGCCATGCTGGGAGATTTTGTACGGCTACGACATCAACCTGTTCGACGACGCTTTCAGCAACGGCGGTCAGCTAACCGGGCGGCTTGTGGCCCGGATACCCTTCTACCAAAGCGAGGGCTGTTTAGTCGAAATTCGGCAGGCGTCGCTGACCCGGCAGGCGCATCGGTATTTTCAGCAGTTGCAGCAGCAGACTCAGAATTCGGGTGGTTTAGCCGATACGCCCCCGGCGGCTCCCATCGGCAACATACGCAATAAGACGAACCAGGCAGAAGCAGTAGTGGGGTATTTTACGGCGGCAGGCATATCAGCACAACGCTATTGGTTAGACCGCTTAGACGCTACTGGCAATCCACCGGGACTGTTTCAGGCTCTGAACAATCTGGAACCTTCGCCCGAAGATATTCTTGTTGACCCCAACAACGACCGGGGCAAGCCCGCACCCGACTTCGTAGGCGGCACCAAAAACCAGAGCCGCCCCCCCACTGCCGTGTGTGAACCGAGCGACAGCCGAACGCCATTTATGCCAGCGGGTTGGCGCGAGTAACGCTACGTATGTCGGGCTTTTAAGCGATTCGTTGGTTTCTATTTTTTTATATCTACCAGAATAGTTGTAAAAAATCTTTTTATTTACCAATTTTGATGCACTTGCTGATCTGACAGATGGCATCAAGATTGTCTTTATTTTCAATTCAGGTTGTATTCAAACCAAAAAGGCTGGCCGCACTACGACCAGCTTTTTTTGCAAAAATGGAACACGGATAGTACGGATGTTACGGATCAACACAGATTTTTTATCTCATCCGTGTTAATCCGTAACATCCGTACTATCCGTGTTCCATTACCTTCCGCAGATGCCTTTAAAATTGCAGTATTCGCAGCGGTCGAGCTGGTCGGTTTTGCGAAAGGGTTCGTTCATATCCAGCATTCGGTGAATGAGTTGCCGGAGCAGGTCTTCCGAATCGGCAATGTATTGGTCGGGGTCGTCGGTGGCGGTAAACCGGACGGGGTTGGTTTTGAAGCCGCCCTGTACGTCGCGGAACGAGTAAAACCCGGCTTCGACGGGCATACCGGCAGCCGGGAAAATGTCGCGTTTGGCTTTGTCGCGGGGCAGGCCACCGTGGTCGCGGATGTTTTTGATGGCTAAATACCGATATAGCCACAACTGCCGCATTTTGTCTTCTTTACCATCGTCGAGCAACTTCTCGCGCAGGTTGGCGGGCGTTTTATCGGACAGTTTAACGTTCCCCGTCTTATAATCAACAATCCGAATCTGATCGCCGAAGCGTTCGATGCGGTCAATTTTTCCGGCGATGCGAATATGCAGCGGTTCGTGACCGTTCATCGGCACGTCTAAGTAGGTTTCGAGCGTTTGCTCGGTGCCAATCACCGTCAGGCCGGGCAAATTGCCCTGCTGTTTCTGAAAGTCGAGCATCAGCTTTTTCGCCAGATCGTAGAGCAGCAGATTCATGCCCGATTCAATAACGCGGCCTTTCATGGTATTGGAAAATTCCTCTTCCAAAAGCCTGATAACCAGCGGTTCTTCGACGGGCAACTCTTTCAGTCGGTACTCTATATCCAAGCGTTCGAGCACTTTGTGCATCCAGTTCCCGAAATCGACCGCGCCCATTTTTTCCTCAATGTCTTCTTCCTCACTGATGTTCACTACCCGGCTGAAATAGAACGACATCGAACAGCGTAAAAACTGGTTCAGATACGACGGATATAACCCTTTCGTCGTCAGTAACTTCTGAATTTCATCCCGAATGCTCTCGGTTTTAGGCACTTCCAATTCGCTGACGTCGGCCACTTTTGCGGCATTCATCTGCCCAAAACGCACGGTTGGGCGACTAAGCCGGATGCGGCCTCCCGATAGTGGCACCAATTCATGCTCGATTTGCCGAATAAAGCGGCTCGGTTCGCCTTTGCTGTTGCCGTAGGCATCGGTCGACGTGGTGTGAATCAGCACAATATCACTCGCCCGTTGCAAGAGCCGGTAGAAGTGATACGCCATTACAGCCTCCTGCTCCCGGTAAGTGGGCAGCTTCAGTTCATGCGCTATATCGAACGGAATCAGCGAGTTAAGCCGACGCGACTGTGGCAAAACGCCTTCGTTTACCGACAGAATAATGACCCGGTCGAAATCGAGGGCGCGGGTTTCGAGCATGCCCATTACCTGCAACTGACTGTTGCCCTCGCTGGTAAACGGAATGGTCGTTTGCCGAATCAGTTCGTATAGAAACTGCCGGAAGCTTTTCACCGTCACCGGAGTACGGCCTTCCGGGGTCAGTGCCTGCCGTTCGAGTGTCGTTTCGAGTTGGCGCAGCAGCGTATAAAACAGGTACAGATATTCGATCTCGATGGCGTCCTGACTGGCCCGGTACACATCGCGGAGCAGATCGACCAGATCGTAGAACGTGCGAATAACGCGGTCGGGCTTATCGTCGGGCCAGCGGGCAAACAACACCCGAACGAGCGGGTCGTTCTGGCCCATCTCGCGGAGGTCGCGTTCGGTCAGATAAACCCGTTGTTGTTTTACGATGTCTTTCGCCATCCACTGAAACAACGGTTCTGGGGGCAATACCTCCCCTTTTTCGTTCACCTCTTCCGGCCCCATCAGGCCGCTGATTCGTTCGTACTGCTTCACAAACGGATGGTTCAGCACCTTCACCACGTGCCGGTGGTGGAACTTCGGCAAACGCAGATTACGCCCGTCTTTGGTCCGAAACTCATGCACCGTTCGCTGCATCTCGAACAGCGTATCGACCAGCGTAAACAGCAGCGACGACCGCAGCGACAGACCCATTGTTACGTTCAGGTCGGTTACACTCTCATCGAGTGCGTACAATACCGGCACGAGCAGCGTCTCATCAGCCAGCACAATCGCCGTTTTGCCGGAACCTGCCGACTGAACCAATGCCCCCGCCACCTTCGCCTGCATACTGGCATTGGGAACACCCACGACGCGGATGTTTTTTTCGGTACTCAGCAGATTATTCGACAGATCGCGGAGGTCGGCGTGGTTCTGTTTCGCAAAAAACCAGCCGTTTTCGCGATAGCGACGCAGAAACTGACCGGCTTCCTGTCGGCGGTCGTTCATGTAATACAGGTCGGCATCCCAGAACAGTTCGGCTTTCCGGGCATCGACCAGCACGCGAATGACGTGTTCTTCAGCCGCACTCAGCGCGTTGAAACCAACGAAATACACACGCTCGTAGGCGTAATTGTCCCGAATCAGCGATTCTACGTTATCAGCCAGCAACCGGTAGGCCATGCCCCGGTAAGCCAGCCCCTGTTCGGTCAGGCGTTGGCGGAGCGCGTGGTAGGTCGTGTGCAGATTCTCGAACAATTTGAAATAGCGCGTGGTGCCGAGCGTTTCGGTGATGGGCTGGGCCGACGACGGCACATTCACCTGCCAGCGTTCGAGTGCTTTGGCGGCTGTGAGATAGCTGAACAGTTCGTGCGGGTCGACGAGGTACTGATCGATACGGTCGAAGTCGGCCAGCAGCACGGTTGCCCAGCCGATAAACTGCTCAAACTCAACCTGCGGGTCAATGTCTTTAAACACGTCGTATAGCTCGAAGAGCAAACTAACCGAGTCAATCAATTGTACGCCAGCCGCCTGCGTAATAAAATCATCGACGGCCATAGCATGGGGAGCCAGAAACGGGCGGTCGGACTGCGCGGCCAGTTCATCGAGAAAAACCGACACGGCCCGGCGCGTAGGCAGAATCACCCACACGTCGGCCATACTGGGACCGTGGGCTTCATAGATGCGTTGAGCCGTTTGCTGGAGAAAGGTCATTCTGTAAAGATAACGGAACTCTATGTGCCGCCCTACATCTGTTCGGATCAGAACACAAAAGACCCCGCCTGAGCAGGGTCTTTTGTGAGAAGTTTCTCTACGCTGGCGGTTCTGTTCCGGCTGTGTCAGAATGAGTATCGCGCTCCAAGCTGCACCGAGTAGGGTGTACCGTTTTTCTGGGTGACGCCTACGTTTTCGTTGACACGATAGGCATACTGGCGCGTGGTTGGATTAAAGCCCGTTGGCACCAGCAGCGTCTGGTTGTTGAGGTTGAAGTTTCCGCCCCAGTTCCGGCGGGAGGTAGCTTCTCCCCCCGAAACGTTACGCCATCGAGCGTTTGGCCCAGCAGGTTGGCAAAATTGAACACGTCTACGCTAACCTCCAGCCGCTGCGTTCCAAAGGTTTTGATCGATTTGGCGAGCCGCACGTCGAACGTGCCGGCGAATGGATTTTCGCCCCCGTTCCGGTCTGAGATGGTGCCAATGCTGTTGCGGATAAAATCGGCGGCCCGGTTGTCGGGGTTATCCAGCACGCGCTGCATCGACGTCCGAACCGTTTGCGCTACCTCCAGGCTGTTGGGGTTGAAAATAAACGCCAGGTCGTTGTCGTTGCCGGGGCCTCCCACAAAATCGCCGTTGATATCGCCATCGACCAGCAGGGAGTAACGGGTTCCGCCCAGCCCCGTAAACCGAACGCTCAGCACCACCCCGCCAACGGCAGGCGTTGAGCCAAAAGCCACCAGCTTATGCCGGAAGTGATTATCGGAATAGTTGATCTCACTCAGGCTGCGCGGGTCACTTTTGATGGGTCGAAACGTTGACGTATTAGCCACATTCCCGTTGTAGGAGGTATTGTCCTGCGCATCGTTCCAGGTGTAGCTGAAGGCCAGCGAGCCGTTGCGGGGCAGTCGAATTTCGCCGTCGAATACAAACGTCAGCGTCTGAAGTCTGGCTCCGTTGGTCAGAATCAGCGTTCGACCCACAGCCTGCGTTTTGCGCCCCAGTACGTTATTGGTTTGTCCGCTGTTGGTAGCAATGGTATTGGCTGGCACAAACACGCCCCGGTTGGCTTCGTTACTGAGCGTAAAGTAGGGTTGATCGACCAGATTGCGATCTAAATACACGTAGTTATTGACCGTTCGCGAGTAAAGCAGGTTAGCCCCAAGCCGTATGTTGTCGCCGAAGAAACGACTGTACGACAGGTTGGCTTTGTAGATGGTTGGCACCTGAAAATTCGGGTCGTTGAGGTTAATGGTCGAGACGAAATTAGCGCCAGCAGGTATGCCCGGCGCGGTGTTCGGATCGGTGCGGTACGACACAAAGTCGGGGCGCGGCACGAGGTTCGGCTGACTGGCGTTGGCGGGTCGGGTCACGTCGATAGAGGCCACTTTGGTGCCGCTGTTCTGGATGTTGTTCACCTGAGCGTAGTTGATGACGTAGGCCGAGAAAACACCGCCCCCCAGCCGGAAGATGTCCCGGTTTTTGCCGCCAGGATTCCAGGTCAGTTGCAAACGGGGCTGAAAGTTATTCCAGTCGGTTGGGTTGGCATCCGTCCGCAGGCCCAGTTCACGGTCGACTACGGGATTATAATCGCCTTTGGTCAGGTAGCTCGTGAGGTCCCAGCGCAGCCCTGCCTGCACGGCCAGGTCGGGATGTGGGTTAAACGCCACCTGCCCAAACAGCGACGCATTCAGCACGTATTGCTGCACCGACGGGATACCGTCGATGGGTACTTCACGGGCATAACGCGACGGATTCAGATCGTCGAACTCCCGAAGGCTGTTAAAGACAAACCGGCCATTCTGCTCGTTCGAGATATAGGTATCCAGATAGGTTAGCGTATTATCGGTGCCAAACGTGAAGTTGTACCGCCCCCGGTTCCAGTACAGCGTATTCACCAACTGAAGCTGGTTTTCTGTGTTACGCTCCGGCGTAAACCGCTGACCGCCAAGCTGTACCGACGTAGTGCCGGTACGTCCGTTGGGCAGTAGCGACCGCACCGTAACAATGGCTCGCGGAATGTTGGCCGATGGCAGCAGGCTGTTTGTTTCGTAGTTTCGGGTGGCGTGCTGGTACTGAATCTTCAACTCGTTGACGAGCGTTGATTTGAAGGTTGACCGCAACGAAAGCAACGTACTGTTCTCCAGCGATTTGAAATTACTGAACACCTCAAAGAGGTTAATGGCCGAGTTGTCGTTAACGCTGTTGGGGTTATTCCAGTTGCTGAAATTGTTGCGCAGGGTCAGCGTATTTTTGGCGTTGATCTGCCAGTCGAGCCGGGTAAAGAGCGTGTTGGCAACCGTTTCCCGGTTGAATTCACCCACCTGCTGCGCGTTGCTCAGACCATATTTCTGCCGACCGATGGTAATGACGCTGTCGAGCACGGCCTTGCTGATACCCAACGCGTTGGCGTCGGCATCCTGTCGAATGTCGGCGATGTAGAATGGAGCCGATTCGGTTTGCCGGTCAAGAGCCACGAAGTAGTGTAGTTTGTCTTTAATAATTGGCCCGCCCAAACTAAAGCCGTACTGAAACCGGCTGAAATCAACCGTTCTGACATTACCCCGAATGTCGCGTGGGCTGGACAGCCCGTCAGCGTTATAGTAGGTAAAAACCGTTCCGGTGATGGTGTTGGTCCCCGATTTAGTTACCGCGCTGACCGTGCCGCCCCCCTGACGCCCTTTTGTAACGTCGTATTCATTGGCAACAATCTCGAATTCACGGATGGCTTCGAGCGACAGGGCAAACGGGCCATTACCCAACTGTCCGCTGGTCAGGTTATTACGCGCACTGGCTCCGTCGATCAGGTAGTTGGTCGATGATGGAAGCTGGCCGCCCACGCTGATGCCGTTACTGAGGGGGAGAGCGCGATCAGGTTCGTGAAACTCCGGTTAAAGACGGGCAATTTAGCAATGTTGTCGGCGGTAATGGCTGTTGTGGCACCCAGCCGGTCGATGCGGCTCTTCAGCCCGGTTTCTTTTACGACTACTTCCTGAAGATTCTGGTCGCTCTCGGCCAGCGTAACGTTGATGGAAACCAGATCGGCCTGATTGAGCTGGTAGCCCGTGCGCGTCTGGTTCGTGAAGCCGATGAATGAAAATGTAACGGTGTACGGGCCACCCAACGGCAATTGCTTGATAGAAAACCGGCCATCTACGCCCGTCTGCGTACCCGTGCGGAAACCCGTCGATTCGTTTTTGATGGTAACGGTAGCACCGGGCAGCGGACTCCCGGCAGCGTCTTTAACCAAACCGGCAATGGTGGCATCGGTAGCTTGCCCAAACAGTGTCAGCGGCATCGACAGCATACCGGCAATCAGTACCAGCAAACCGATGAATTGAATAAAGTTATGTCTCATAAGGGGTGAAGATTGGTTAACAATTCACCCCAAAACTCACCCACCCAGGTTGCGAAGGCACGTTAAATTTTAACACCGTGCCAATCCTTAACAATATGTTTAAAAAGGCTCAATCGATAGCCGAAAAATATAGCAATAGCATAATATGTGTCACGTATTTGGGTAACACAGGTCAGACCGGCATACGTCTCAGTTTTTTGGAAACTGTTTGGCGGGTTGCACCAACCAGATCGGCTATTTCCTGATGCGATAGTAATTGAAGTACCTGATGCGCCAGTCCATCGGCATCTTTCACCACCTGAATATGTTGTTCTTTCAGCCGATAGAGCCGGTTCTCCACGGTTTCGTGCGCCCGGTGCAGAAGCCGCATTTCGGCTTTGTACCAACGCCTGACAATCGTTTCGTTGAACCACTCGGCCACTACCGGATCATGGATGATGATGTGGCGAAAAAACGACAACTGAACCACCACGATAGAAAGGCTCGTAGCGGCCTGCGCAAACTCAAAAAACTCGACCTCGTCTAAATAATCCAGATCACCGAATACTTCACCGGGTCGTAAAACGTCGTAAACTACCCGTTCGCCTAATGGTCCCAGACTTCCAATTTTAACGACACCTTTCTCCAGCAAATAAACGTAGGGAGCGTCGTCGCCGGGTTTATAGATGTAATCGCCCCGTTCCAGCCGCTTTCGCAAACAAGCCTTCGGCGATTGGGTGATGAGGTAATCGGTCAGTATGTCGGTGGTCATATAAGTTGCGTCGAACGCTCAAATCGTCTGTTAACAAATAATGAAACAGGCATCAGGTAAGGCAAAACGTCTTTACTATTGCGAAAAAAAAGAAAACTCTGCTTTATGAAGAACCTTATTCTGCTCAGTTTGTGCGCATCTTTTCTATTTTCCGGTTGTCGAACTTCGCAATCCAATTCAGCGGCCCCACCAAAGCGGGCGTCTGTTATTGCGTTTGGGTCGTGCAGCGATCAGAAACGCCCACAGCCGCTCTGGGACGATATTGTAGCCCAAAAACCCGACGTCTGGATTTGGCTGGGCGACAACATTTATGGCGATTCAGAAAACATGGATACGCTGACCGCCAAGTATGCCCGGCAAAAAGCCAACCCCGTATATGGGCAACTGCGCCAGTCGGCCTCGGTCATTGGCATCTGGGACGACCACGATTACGGCGTTAACGACGGCGGCAAAGAGTATCCGCGCCGACGGGAGAGCCAGCAGTTGATGCTCGATTTTCTGGACGAACCGGCCAACAGCCCGCTTCGCAGCCAGGAGGGTGCTTACTCGTCGCATGTGTATGGGCCTGTAGGTCAGCGCGTAAAGGTAATTTTGCTGGATGGCCGGTATTTTCGCGACCCGCTGAAGAAAGAGGGTAAAGTCAACGTACCTGACCCATCGGGCGATATTCTCGGCGAAGCACAGTGGCAGTGGCTCGAACAACAGTTAACCAACTCCGATGCCGACGTTCACATTATCGGCTGCGGCATTCAGTTTATACCCGAAGAACACCCCTACGAAAAGTGGGCTAACTTTCCGACCGCCCGCCAGCGGCTAATGAACCTCCTGGGCAAAACCAAACCGAAAGGAGCAATACTTATCAGTGGTGACCGTCATATTGCCGAAATTTCCCGCGAAAGCGTACCAGGATTAGGGTATGACCTGTTCGACATTACGAGCAGCGGCCTGACCCACGTGTCCAAACCGCACGACGAGCCGAACCGGCACCGGGTGGGCAACATGATAACCAAACTAAACTACGGCCTGATTACGATAAACTGGCAGCAAAAACCGTTGACAGCCACCGTCCGCATCAACGGCGACGAACAGGCCACCTACCTGACCCAGGAAATCAGGTTCTAAACTATAGCTCTTAGTGCATCCGGTCGCCCCGGAGGTCGAGGCTGGCGATGATGTCGGCTTCAACGGCCAGAAACTCTTTCCAGCGTTGGCGAACGCGCTCGGCGGGTAGATAGGTTTCGGCCAGTTCAATGAAATTGCGGTAGTGACCCGCTTCCGAAATCATCAGTTCGCGGTAAAATTTTTGTAGCCCTTCGTCGGCAATGTGTTCCGACAGTAGTTTAAACCGTTCGCAGCTTCGGGCTTCGATGAGCGCGTTGATGAGCAGGTTATCCATCAGTTGCTCGTTCTGATCACCCGTTGACCGGCGCAGGCGGCTCCGCAACTGATTCACGTATTCATCTTTCCGCTGCCGACCAAGCGGAATATTGCGCTTACGTAGTTCCTTGAGCACCCGCTGAAAATGCCCCCACTCTTCGGCCACCACGGGCGTAAGGGTTTCAACTAATTCTTCTTTGTCGGAATAACTGACAATGAGCGAGATACACGACGATGCGGCTTTTTGTTCGCAATACGCATGGTCGATCAGAATGTCGCCAATGTTCATTTCGGCGATGTTCACCCAGCGCGGGTCGGTGGGTAGTTCGAGACCGAGGGTGGTTAATGACATGGTTTTTTCAGTGAACAGTCAACAATGAGCAACCAACAGTTGGCATATATTGTAGAGGCAAAGTTAAGCAACTTATGCGGCTGATTTAGGGTTTTAAACGCATGAAAGCACTTACATCTTTGCTGTTGGTTTTTGTTCTGGTGGCGGGCTGCCGGCAACAAACCAGCCAGGCAACTACCGAGAAAGATACACGCCCGGCCAAACTCCCTGCGTTGCAGCCGGGCGAAGCCGTAGCCACGTTTGCCGCCGGGTGTTTCTGGTGCATCGAAGAAGAATTTGAACTGCTGCGGGGTGTGCGCGAAGTGGTGTCAGGGTATTCGGGCGGTGATCTTGAAAACCCAACCTACGAGCAGGTTGGCACCGATCAGACCGGCCACGCCGAAGCTGTACAGATTTACTACGACCCCAAAATTATTCCGTTCGATACGCTGCTGACGGCGTTTTTTGCGGGCCACGATGCTACGTCACTCAACCGGCAAGGCCCCGACATTGGCACACAATACCGCTCGATAGCCTTTTACCGAACCCCCGCCGAAAAGGAAGCCATCAACGCAGCCATCAAACGCGAAACGGCGTCGGGTCGGCACCAGCGGCCTATTGTTACGGAGGTCGTGCCGTTCAAAGCCTTTTACCCCGCCGAAGTCTACCATCAGGGTTATTACCGGCTGCATCCGAACGAGTTATACGTGCAGACCGTCTCGAAGCCGAAAGTCGAACATTTCAAAGAACGCATGAGCGCGTGGCTGAAAGAGTGATAAGTGATGAGTGATGAGTGATGAGTGCTTTAAGCGTCAGCCACTCATCGCTCATCACTTATCACTCATCGTTAATAATCTACGGCTGTTCATTGAAAAATGCCGTTCGGCTTAATCAGGTATTGTGCGATTGTTGGGAACCTCGTAACATTGCTACGTCTTTCACCAACGACTGACGCCCATGCCCGAACCAGAGCCATCACTTGGCCGTAAAATCCTGAGTTTCTTCATCAAGTCCGAAGAAACCGCCGATAAACCCGCTACAGGAACTGCGCCCGCCAGCGTACCGGCGTCGCCACGCCCGGCTGCGGTGCCTGCTCCCGCTGCCACAACCGGCCCTGCGCCAACGCCGTCAACCCAGCCGGGCAGCATCGATACGAAGTTTGCCGAACATTTTGCCGACGTGCTGGCGCAGAACAACCCGCCCGGTCCTGATTACTTCGAGTTTCGCGAAACGCTGCGGAGCCTGAGCAACCTCGGCCTGACCGAAGAAAAACAGTATCAGGCGGCCTGGGCCAGCTTTAAAGCACTGGCCGGAACCGCCGATATCAACCTGCTGACCAACACGGCCAAACAGTATCTGACCGCGCTGAACAAAGACCGCGACGGCTTCGGCAAGAGCGTAGAAGCGGCCATTTCAGAACGCGTGGGCGGTTTGCAGAACGAGCAAAAACGGCTGCAAACCGAAAACGAATCACTGGCGAAACAACTGCTGGCGATTCAACAGCAAATCGACGCCAATAACAACCGGCTGGGGGCCATCGGGGGCGACATTGCCGAACAAAGCGCGAAAATCAACCAGAATCGGGAAAACTACGACGCCACGTTCGCCCACTTCACCAACCAGATCAATGCCGACATCAACAAGATGACGCAATACCTGAAATAGAGTTGTATGGTCATAAAGTTGTAAAGTTGTACCGTTCGATTCGCGTGAGCGTAAACGGTGCTTCAACAAACCAACTATACAACGCTACAACCCTATAACTTTATAACTCTCAAGCAATGGCTACTCCCGATTTCTCGCAATTAGGCGGCAATACAGAACCCGAAAAAAAATCGTTCTGGAGCCGCCCCGAAGGTATTCTGGGCATGATTGCGCTGGCCGGGCTGGCTGGCTTTGCCCTCGTTAACGTCAACCAAATTTTAGAATTTCTGATTCGGGCTACTTCCAATGTGCTCGAACTGGCTCTGTTGCTGGGCGTGTTGGGCGTAGTTATCTTCCTGATA
Source organism: Spirosoma montaniterrae (assembly GCF_001988955.1). Lineage (NCBI taxonomy): Bacteria > Pseudomonadati > Bacteroidota > Cytophagia > Cytophagales > Cytophagaceae > Spirosoma > Spirosoma montaniterrae. The sequence goes on from NZ_CP014263.1 coordinate 2,189,117, forward strand.
ACCAGCCGCGATGTGCGTACTGCTGTATTCTTCCTGTTCAAATCGCTCATGCGCACATTAACGGGTACGGTTATTCAACTGAACCCGATTGCCATCATGAAGATTTACATTGACGACCTGAAGAAAAAACGGCGCGAGATGCAGGGACAAATCGATACGCTGGCGGGGCAGTTGGTGAAACTCAACAAACGCATCAACGATAACAACGAAAGCATAAAGCAGAAATTTGCCGAGGCCAACAAAGCCAACAACATGGCCGACCGCCCCGGTATGCGCGAACAGGCACAACTCGCCACCATCGAAGGCGCGGGCTTGCAGGAGATGAATGAAAAACTGCTGCCCCTGCAACGGAATATTCAGATGGTGCTGGCCTTCATGGAAAAAGTGAACCAGAGTGCCGACTACATCATTAAAGAAACCGAAATCAAAGTTCGGCTGAAAGAAACTGAATATCAGATTGTTAAAGAAAGCTCGAACGCGCTCAAAACCGCCGTGAGCATCTTTAAAGGCGACCCCGACAAGAAGTTTTACTTCGATGAGTCGATGGAATATATTCAGGACGACATGAGCCGCAAACTCGGCGAGATGAAGCGGGCTATGGACCTGTCGATGGATTTCATCAACGGCGTTGATATTCAGAACGGTATCCTGTCCGACAAGGGGCAGGCTCTGCTCGAAGCCTACAACAAAGGCGAGTTTAAGATGGTACAATTAGACGCCCCCAAAGCAAACCCCATTACCGCCCCGCAACCCGGCCAGCTCAATCCGCCAAAAGATGCAGGGTACCGCAACCTTTTAGATTAACTACCGAGTGATTGAATGGTTGAGTGATTGAATGATTGAATGAGGGTACTACCTCAGCGTTCCATTCAATCTCTCAACCATCCAATCACTCAATCATTCAACCACTCAACCATTCAATCATTCAACAAAACATCATTATGCAACGCTTAACTGTCGCGGGCCGGCTGCTGATTACGGCCCTTATTTTAGCCGCTATTTTCTTTGGTTTTCGCTACTTCGGTGGCAGCGAAGCCCTGCGTAAGCTGGCTCCCGGCGTGGATTCGCCAAAGCAGGAGTCGGAATCGGCCACCATGCCCCGTGCTGAAGACCAGACGTCATCAACTTCGGCAGACGAATCAACGGCGTCTGATAATGGCTCATCGGCTGGCTCATCAGACGAGTCATCGGCCAGCAGTGGGGCGCGCCGGACGTTTACCTATACGCCCCCGGCTCCGCAAAACGGTAAGCTGAAAGGGGTAGTTGAACTGGGAGCCAGTGGGTTCAATTCGTTCATTGTACGGGTTGATGCCGATAAAAACTGGAAGCTTGAGAAAGCTGAGTTTGGCAACAGTCTCGTGATGGAAAACATGGCGACCGACGACGACATTCGGGCGGGGCTGAAAAGCTATATCGGCAAGATGCTCGATTTTGGCGTGGGCGGGCGCGACATTCAGTTCGTGGTGTCGTCGGGCGCGGTAAAAGCCGAAGGTACGCAGAAGATTATCAAGGCGTTGAAGTCGCTGAACTACGTGGTGAACACCGTAACGCCGGAGCAGGAAGGTTCGCTGGGCCTACGGGCCGTGCTGCCCGCCGACTATGCCGATAACTCGTTTGTCGTTGATATTGGATCGGGAAATACCAAGATTTCGTGGAAAGAAAACGGTCAGACCAAAGCCGTGGAAACCCACGGATCGAAATATTTCCAGAACGGTATGAGCGACGAAACGGTAGCCTCGGAAGTAGGCGCGAAAGCCAAGCAAGTACCCACCAGCCACCGCAAAACGTGTTTTATCATCGGCGGAGTGCCGTTTGAGTTAGCCAAAGCCGTTCGCAATGGGAAAGAACGCTACACCGTGCTGGATGCACCTTCGGCCTACAAACTCGAAAACGCCAAATCGAAAGCTGGCCTGAACATCTACAAAGCCATTGCCGATGCCACCGGCTGCGATCAGTTTGTCTTCGATTGGGACGCTAATTTCACGATTGGGTATTTGTTGACGCTGAAATGACCCTTCGCGATGTTTTTCAGGCCATTTCGGCCCAGCCTGCGCTTTTATTTATGCTCCTGTCGGCCATTCCGACAGGAGCATTTTTGACAAATAAATGGTCAGGCGAAACCGCTGAACAAATCTGGAAATGGCGATATGTTTACGCCGTACTGGTGTACTTAGCTTGCATTCCCGGCATTTTCGCCGTTACGTTGAACATCTACCTGTTTCTGTTCGAGCGGCAGAGTGTGTGGGACATGAATCTGGTTGTGCAGGTATTTCCCATCCTGACGATGATTGCAACACTAACGCTCATTCGGCGAAAAATTCCATTCGACTACGTGCCCGGTTTTGGTAAGTTGTCGGGCTTTATGACGCTGATTGCAGCTCTTATAGGCGTTCTGTGGCTCATTGACCGCACTCGTATTTACGCTGTCAGTTATATACCCTTTGTTTATCTGCTCATCGGTTTTGTTACCCTGCTCGTCCTCATTCGTTTTGCGTGGAGTCGCCTGTTCTGAAAGACTCTAATAGTATTCTAATTTCGCTTTTACATACTTTTAACTTTATAAGGTGTATTTCAGGCAACAATTCAGGGAAGCATTATACATGTTGCTGATATGAAGATTTTAGTAGTAGAAGACGAACCGAAACTGGCCTCATTCGTGCGAAAAGGGCTGGAAGAACAATCATGCGAAGTTGATCTGGCTTACGATGGGCAGACTGGGCGAGTTATGGCACTCCAGAATTCGTATGACGTGATTATATTGGATGTGAACCTGCCCCGAATGAACGGCTTTGAGGTGGTTCAGTCTCTTCGACGGGCGCAAATTGGCACTCCTGTTCTCATGCTGACCGCGTTGGGTTCGGTTGAGGACAAACTGACGGGTTTTGATGCCGGTGCCGATGATTATCTGGTAAAACCTTTTGAGTTTCGGGAATTACTGGCCCGTTTGCGTGCGCTTTCCAAACGAAACAGCGACAACGGTGTGCAAACCACTATACTGAAAGTTGCCGACCTTGAGTTGGATTTAGGCGAGAAAGTAGCCCGGCGCAACGGAAAACGTATTGAGTTGACGGCCAAAGAGTTCGGCCTGCTTGAGTACCTTATGCGTAATCGGGGTCGGGTGGTATCACGAGTTGATATTGCGGAGAAAGTCTGGGACATTCACTTCGATACCGGCACCAACGTAATTGATGTTTATGTGAATTTCCTTCGCAAAAAAATCGACAGAGATTACCCGCAAAAACTCATTCATACCGTAATTGGCATGGGATATATGCTAAAAGAAGAATGACTATTCGCACCCGACTAACGCTCCTTTTTGTATTGCTGGTAGCGTCAATTATGCTCCTGTTTACGGTTTCGATCTATTATCTCTACGATCAGTTTCGGCAACAGGAGTTTCAGCAACGACTTGAAGAAAAAGCGGTTACGACGGTGCGTTTACGCGAAGATGTAGGCGAAATACCCCAGGATGATCTGCCTGTACTGGCCGATGAGCAGGTAACAGTATATAACCAGCAGGGGCAGGTGCTGTATGACTATAAAAATCAACGACCTCAATTTCTGATTTCTACCGATTTCCTACGCAATATTACGGCTGACCGCGTTTCTTACCTGCGAAGGGGCGATGTTGAAGCGGTGGGTGTGTTCTATCAACGACCCGGTACCGAACCGCTTTATATAGTAGCATCGGCCAATGACCGGTATGGTTTGTCGAAGCTCGACCGCCTGCGCGAAATTCTATTTTTCGGCTGGCTTCTGAGCCTATTTATCGTTGGCTTAGCCGGTTATCTTTTCGCTACCGACGCGCTGCGCCCCGTTACCGAGCTGATTAGTCAGGCCAATGCTATTTCGGCCACCAACATTCATAAACGCATGAGTGTGGGTCGTCAACGCGATGAACTGGCCGATCTGGCCCGCACGTTCAATGCGTTGCTGGCCCGACTCGAAGACGCGTTTATCGTTCAGAAAAGTTTTGTTTCTCACGCATCGCACGAATTGCGGACACCGCTAACCGTGATGATGGGGCAGATTGAAGTGACCCGTCTGCATCCGCGCTCTGGCAGCGAATATGAGGTGGCATTCGATGCGCTGCTCGATGAAGTGAAAAGCATGATCCGGCTCGTAAATGGGCTGCTCGAACTGGCCCACATTAGTTCAGACGGAACCACGTTTCATCGGCTGCCCGTTCGAATCGATGAATTACTGTGGCAGGCGCAAAGTCAGCTCATGCAGAAAAACAAAGCTTATGGTATCAGCATCGACTTTGATGAACTACCAGATCAGGAAGATGATCTGGTAGTTTTAGGCGAAGAATCGCTCTTACAAACAGCCTTTCAGAACCTTATGGAAAACGCCTGCAAATACTCGGCAGACCGCAGCGTGTTGGTTCGGATTCGGATAGAAACGGGGCAGATTCACCTCACCATAAGCGATCACGGATATGGTATTTCTGCCGACGCCCTGCCCCACATTTTCGAGCCGTTTTACCGGGCCGACTCTACTGCTACTACGGAAGGCCACGGCATTGGACTGGCTCTGACCCAGCGCATTATCGATCTGCACCGGGGTAAAATCAGCGTTCAATCGGTCATCAACGAAGGCACTACGTTCCAAATCACGCTGCCAACGTATTCAGCGTCTTCAACCGTACCCAATAACGCCGACTCGGTGTCTATCACGTCCTGATGCTTATCGTTTGGCGGGCAATGTAAGCGCAATCGTTCCTTCAATATCAACACCGGTATCTGCCGATGCGTTGGTTTTGATATAGTCAAGCGTTGAACGCAGATCGGTCTCGATTTCGCGAATACGCTTCTCCATTGCTTTAATGTCCTCTTCCGAATGGTCGTGCCAGGCCATTCGGCGCATATGGTGCTGAATTTTGGCCTGAGCCAGTTCGGTCAGCAGCAGTTCGGCCTCGCCCGCACTGAAGCGGCCATCAATAAGTTGGAATGTATGAGCCATGTTTTTTGCGTTTGCCGTTCCGATGGACGGATTGCCCGTCCATCGGAACGATTAGTTTAGGCACCCTGACCCGCCGAGAAAACCGGCTGACCGTCGAACGTACAAAGGTTTTCGGTTTTGATAATCTCGTAGCCAGCTTCCGTTACGGCCTGTTGCAACTGAATGATATCCTGATACGTCGATGGTGCCAGATCATCCGATTTGAAGCGGCAACGCCAGTGGTCGGTGCAGAACGTTTCGGCGAAACCGTTCGGCCATACTTTCACGCCCCGGTTGGTAATCATGCTCAGGTGCATATTGCCTGCCGTGTAATCTTTCAGAGCCTCGCCTAATTTGTTGGGGTCGCGGTCGTCGCAGCGCAGGAAAATATCTACGCCTACCGTATCGATTTTTACGGGTGCCTGTGGCGTTGGCGTTGTGTTAAAGTTCACGTCTTTTGCCTGTGCGTAGCTCACTGGCGTCAGTGTTGAAGGCTTCTGACCCATCCGGGCAATAACGGCCTGTGCAAACTCTTTGGTGCCTACTTTTTCGGTGCTAACAGCCTCATCGTAAATATCATACGTATGTATGCCATCTTCGAGCGTTTTGAGCCAGGCATTATGCACGCGCTCGGCAACTTCGCTCTGTCCGATGTGTACGAGCATCATAATCGACCCCAGCAGCAGCCCCGATGGGTTGGCTAAGTTTTGCCCTGCCCGGCGCGGTGCCGACCCGTGAATAGCCTCGAACATAGCGACCTCCTGCCCAATGTTCGAGCTTCCGGCCAGACCCACCGACCCGGCAATCTGAGCCGCTACGTCAGACAGAATATCGCCGTAAAGGTTTGGCATCACTATTACGTCGAAGGCTTCGGGCGTGTCGGCGAGTTTGGCCGCACCGATGTCCACAATCCAGTGTTCATTTTCGATGTCGGGATACTCTTTCGCTACTTCATCGAATACCTTGTGAAACAGGCCGTCGGTCTGCTTCATGATATTGTCTTTGGTGAAGCAGGTCACTTTTTTACGGCCATACGCACGAGCGTATTCAAACGCATAGCGAACGATTTTTTCGGTGCCGGGCCGCGAAATCAGCTTCAGGCACTGCACTACTTCGGGTGTTTGCTGGTGTTCGATACCGGCATAGAGGTCTTCTTCGTTTTCGCGCACAATCACCACGTCCATTTTGGGGTGCTTGGTGCTTACGAAGGGCGCGTAGGCCACGCAGGGCCGCACGTTGGCATAAAGACCCAGCACTTTCCGGGTTGTAACGTTCAGGCTCTTGAAGCCCCCACCCTGGGGCGTGGTGATGGGTGCTTTCAGGAACACCTTTGTCCGGCGCAGCGATTCCCAGGCTTCGGGTGCAATACCCGCCGAGTTGCCGCTGAGATAGACTTTCTCACCAATTTCGATGGTTTCGATGTCGAGTTGCGCCCCGCCCGCCGTCAGAATGTCGAGCGTGGCCTGCATAATTTCGGGACCGATACCGTCCCCGTAAGCGACTGTAATGGGTGTTTTGTTCATGTGCATTGGAAAGTTTGCACAAATAAACAGCACAGAAACGAATTTGTTAGTATTACTATCAAATTTATTACCGGTACTACTTTTTTAGGGTCAACCAATGCAACGCCTTACCCCGTAATTGTACTTCACTTTTCGGCGAAACGATTGGCGTAAACGCATCGGTTTGGGTATTGTTTAACTGTGCCCCGCTGGAGTCCTGAATGGTGAGTTGCAATGCTTTATAACGGTCATCGCCCAGCACAACAAAGCTATTCTGGCTGGCTGTAAGGCTGACAGGCCCACCTACTGTGAGGTTGTGGGTCCTCAATCGTGTATTCTGGAGCGATACGTTCAGGCGGTCGGGTGCGAAGTTGCGTAGCGTAACGCGGGTGTCGATAGCCCGTAAACTTTGCAACTCAGGCAGGCGCAGTACCAATCCGGCAGGTAACTCATCGTTGATGTCATTATGCGGGTCGCGCGGGCTGCTGTCGTAGTTCATTGTAAAATCAATAAACAGCGTATCGCCCTGTTGCCGGGTTTTGTAAGACTGAGCCATGGAGGGTAGCAGCAATGCCTGCGTCGCGCTGCTTTTCTCAATGACAATTTCGGCTGTGGGAGCCGACCGAACAATCAAATGCCGGGCCGGAGGTAGCGGCTTTTTCTCGAAACTCTGGTAGGCGTCGCTCCAGTCGATTTTCCGGTATTGTTCTTTGAGCAATACATTTGTAGCAACCATACCCATGAGCGTGATGGCTACCGTTATGACAAACAAAATGTGGCTGGTTTTCATGGTTGGGGCTGGTAATGCGTGGCAATAAACTGGTTATAGCGGGTTTCAATCTCGGTTAGGTCGATGCCCAACAGGTAGAGATTTTTGAAAAATACGGGCAGGTCGGTTTCCAGAAACTGCTCGCGTCGGTAGGCTTTGATTTTATCGGGCGCGTCGTCGGTCACGAAATAGCCCATGCCGCGTTTGCTGCTAATCACGCCTTTCTGGCTCAGGAACTCGTAAGAGCGCATCACCGTATTGGGGTTCACTTCCAGCTCGCTGCCCAGTTCGCGCACCGACGGAATTTTGTCGCCCACGGGCCAGCGGCTCAGCAGCACCTGTTCGCTGACGTGTTCGGCAATTTGCAGATATATGGCTTGTTTGTCGCGAAAATCCATCGTTACACCTCCCGTTCTTTAAGCCTGAAAAAAGCTGTCAAATACAACAAAATCACGACTGTAATACCCAGCAAATAGCGCAGTTGATTGCCGAGCGGTTGCGGCAAATCAAGGTCAAGCCCCGTTGATTGCTTCTGGTCCGTGACGAACACCGACTCAAACGGCATGGCACTCAACATCTCCGGCAAGTGCAAGAGTTGAGTTATCATATAAGAATTTAGTAGGTATCCCCCGCCCAAAATTGCCAGAATCAGCACCCCTACAATTGGTAGTGCGTAGCGTTTTATGGTTAGAAACAAGAATACACAAACCGGGTGCAACAATCCAGTCAACACCAGATTATGCGCGGGCGGCCAAAAATCAGGCGTTCGGTAAAAGGGCCTCATCGTTCTGATATTTCCCCACCGCTTTATCTGCTTCAACTCCGCAGCCGACCACTCGCGGTTGTTCACATAGTCAATCAGCCCAGCGTCGATTAGCGTGAATAATAGCAGGTAGGTTATCACAAAACCCACGCCCGTCAGCAGCCAGATTAGCAGGAATTTTTCTACCATCGAAGCCGGACGCAGGAGGTAGGCAAATGCCCGTTCGCGCTGATTCAGTACGTCGGTTTGTAGCCAGATAAACGTAAACCAAAGCGGCCAGCCGAGAAGGAAAAACATAATCGAGCGGTTGCGCTCTACAGCAAACGGAAAGCCCCGTGAAAAAAGCACGGCAAAAGCCAGCATTAGTCCCGTCATAAGGGCCAGGCTGGTTAGCGACTGTCCCTTATTTTCAGACAGATGCGTGCGTAGAAGCCGCCCGAAGCGGAGCAGTGAGAATGTCTGGTTCATGCGTTAGTTGTGATGTTGGCTGACGAAAACAGTTGCTTAATACGCGCCGGATTGGTCTGTACGGCATTGTAGAGCCGCTCCAGATCGAGTCGGCTGGATTCGCCCGTGTGGTTTTCGGCTACGATGGCATAGCCGCCCACGGTCCGTTCGGAATAAACAATGGGCCGGTGCAGGTCTAATTCGGCGGTAAGGCCAAACCACAGCCGGGCCGAAATTTCCTCGACCGATGCATTCAGCCCCACATTCATAACCCCGCCCGGCTCGCCCGCCAGAATCACAATGGGGTCGATAAGTGCTTCGAGGTCGCGCACCTGATGAGTCGAAATCACCACCGTCCGGCGTTCGTCGATGGCTCCGGCCACGAGCCGCCGAAACTGACTTTTCGACGGAATGTCTAAGCCGTTGGTGGGTTCGTCCATCAGCAGCACTGCCGTATTGGTTGCCAGCCCGAAGCCGATCAGCACCTTTTTTTTCTGACCATACGAGAGTTCGCTCAGTTTCAGGTTATCGGTCAGGTCAAATTCACGGAGGTAGTGCGCCATCTGTGCCCGGTCGAAGCGCGGGTAAAAGGGTGCGTTGCTGTCAATGAACTGCCTGATTCTGACGGGTGGCAGATAAAACTCTTCCGGCACAAAGAACATATCTTCCAGAAACGCCGGTTTGCGGTCGGCGGGCGAGTAATCTCCCGCACGAATTTGCCCCGATGTCGGGTAAAGCAACCCCGCCATGAGCCGCAGTAAGGTTGATTTCCCGGCTCCGTTCGGTGCCAGTAATCCGTATACGTTACCCGGCGAAAGCGTCAGGGTCAACGCGTCGTAAATTGGCCGATTGCGCTGGTAACGGAACGACATACGCTGAATGTCAATCATGCGCTACATTGGTTTAGTGTATTACATAAATAGTACACTGCAATAGTAAGGCAAATAAATGTACTATCAAATGGATGGACGATTTTTTTTGCATAAAAAAAGCCCCAGCCATTTGGCTGGAGCTATCAATAGCACCGAAGCGTCGAATTAGCGGTTGTCGACTTTCTTTGCTTCTTTCTTCATGGCCTTGCTGGCATCTTTCATTTCTTTAGCCGCGTCTTCTTTCACCTCGTTACCGGCCCGCTTGGCATCTTTCTTCATTTGCTTGGCCTCCTTTTTCATTTCTTTGGTGGCGGCCTTCGCTTCTTTCTTCACATTGTCCTGTGCAACTGCGGCTCCCGATATCATCAGGAAGGCAATCGCTGCCATCAGCATCTTTTTCATAGTCGTTTGTTTTTGATGAACCTACCAAGAGAACGGGTTATGCTCAATTTTGCTTGCTGGTCGACCGCTTTCTGAGCGTACGGGCCTTCACGTTACTGGCTCCTGTTGTGGTACTGCTGCGGGCATCGGTAGTTTTGGTCATGCCTGAGCCGCTGGCTTTGGTGTTGTCGGTAGTGCTGATACCGCTATCCTGGTCGAGCGTGTTGCCCGTACCCGCCGTGGCGTTGGTATTGCTGTTGGCCGTTGCGCCCGACGAGTTGGGCCGGGCCGCGTTGGTGCTGCCGTTATCGTTTTGCCCGGTGTTTTGCTGGGCTACTGCGGTACCCGCTATCCAGAGCAGCACAGCCGCAGTGAAAAGTACTTTTTTCATAGTCGTTGAGTTTTTCCAATACAACTCTACTCAGCGACTGTAGTTCAAAAAAATAACCCCTGAGCTGTCAAAGGTTATTGTCAAAGTGAGTGCCGAAATACTACCGTTTCTACGCCGTTACCTTAAACTCCGATGTCAGGTGGAACGTCACGTCGGGGTTGTTTTGCTGATTCATGCGCAGCATCCAGTCCGACTCGGCCAGAAACACGGGGTTCTGATCTTTATCGTAGGCAATCTGGTTGCCTTTCAACCGAATAAATTCGTTGAGTTTTTTAGGGTCTTCGGCAGTAATCCAGCAGGCTTTGGTGTAGTTGAGCGGCACCCACCGGCACTTGGCTCCATACTCGTTTTCGAGCCGGTACTGAATTACCTCAAACTGAAGTTCGCCCACCGTACCCACAATTTTGCGGTTGCCCAATTCGAGCGAAAACAACTGTGCTACACCCTCGTCGGTCAGTTGCTGAATGCCCTTCTCCAACTGCTTCGACTTCATGGGGTCGAGGTTGACAAGTTCCTTGAAAATTTCGGGCGAGAAACTCGGAATGCCCTGAAACTGGAGATCTTCGCCCTCGGTCAGCGTATCGCCGATTTTGAAGGTTCCGGTGTCGTACAAGCCCACCACGTCGCCGGGGAACCCTTCTTCTACGACGCTTTTGCTATCGGCCATGAAGCTAAACGGGCTGGCGAAGCGCACGTTTTTGTCGAGCCGGGTATGGTGGTAGAATTTGTTGCGCTCGAACACGCCCGAACATATACGCAGAAAAGCGATGCGGTCACGGTGGCGCGGGTCGAGGTTGGCGTGAATTTTGAAGACGAAACCGCTGAAGTTTTTCTCGCCCGGCAACACCTCGCGCTTGTCGGTTGGGCGGGCAATGGGTTCGGGCGAAATCTGGCAGAAGCCTTCGAGCAACTCTTTCACACCGAAGTTATTGACCGCCGAGCCGAAGAATACCGGAGCTAATTTACCATCGAGATACGCCTGCCGGTCGAAGTCGTCGTAGACGCCCTCAATCAGTTCAACGTCTTCGCGGAGTTGAGCGGCATCGCGTTCGCCCACTTTCTGGTCGAGCAGGTCGTCGGCCAGTTCAATGGGGAGTACGTCGTCTTCAACTTTAGTTTTATTGACTTTAAAGAAATATAATTTTTTCTCGATCAGGCTGTAAACGCCCTTAAAGTTCTGCCCCATATTGACGGGCCACGTCATGGGCCGCACCCGGATGTTCAGCTTTTCTTCCAGTTCATCGAGCAGATCAAACGGATTCTGCCCTTCGCGGTCAAGTTTATTAATGAAAACAATTACTGGCGTGTCGCGCATCCGGCAGACTTCCATCAGGCGTTTGGTCTGTTCCTCAACGCCTTTCACGCAGTCGATAACCAGAATAACACTGTCGACGGCGGTTAGCGTCCGGTATGTATCTTCCGCAAAATCTTTGTGGCCGGGCGTATCGAGAATATTTATTTTCAGATTATTGTAGTCGAACGTCATCACCGACGTAGCTACCGAGATACCGCGCTGCTTCTCGATTTCCATGAAGTCAGACGTGGCCGACTTCTTGATTTTATTGGATTTTACGGCTCCGGCGGTTTGTATAGCACCACCAAACAGCAGCAGCTTTTCGGTAAGCGTAGTTTTTCCGGCGTCGGGGTGGCTAATGATGGCGAACGTCCGCCGACGAGCGGTTTCAGCCTGTATATTAGTTTGCATTTTTCTCAGAATCAAACCACAAAAATACGAAATAAAGTGATGAGTGATGAACGATGAGTGATGAGTACTGTTTTCGCGTTAGCACTCATCACTCATCGTTCATCACTCATCACTTTACAGAAACGCCCAGAACAGCAAGGCCCAGCCTGCAATCATCAGAACGCCCCCAATGGGTGTGATGGCACCGAGCCATGTAATGCCCGTGAAGCACAGCACATAGAGCGAGCCGGAAAAAATCAGCACTCCGCCCAAAAACGAATAGCCTGCCCAGCCGAGCAGTTTCACGATAGTCGGGTTACTGCCAAACGTATGCATCAGCAGGCCAACCAGCACCAACGCCAGCGCGTGGTAAAACTGGTACTTAACGGCGGTCTCGAACGTAGCTGCCCTACCCGACGCGTCGAGCATAGCCCGCAGCGCGTGCGCACCAAATGCACCCAGTGCAACTCCCAAAAGGCCCAGAATCGAGCCGGCTTGTAAGAATAATTTCATAACTGAACCATCTGAACCAGGATTAGCCTGGATTGTCAAGATTAAACAAGATGCTACGCTTCGCTTATTTCATTTGCTGAGTTTGCTGGATTGTCAATCCTGTTTAATCTTGACAATCCAGGCTAATCCTGGTTCAAAGACGCGCGCCAAAAATAGCACTGCCCACCCGAACCAGCGTACTGCCTTCCTCGACCGCAATCTGGTAATCGCCACTCATGCCCATCGACAATTCCGAAAACTGAACGTTCGGGCGTTGCGTTTGAGCCAGTTTGTCGTACAACTGTTTCAGACCGCGAAATTCCCGGCGCACCTGCTCCATATCGTCGGTGTTGGTAGCCAACCCCATCAGACCAATAATGCATACATTGGGCAGTTGGTCGAGTTCGGGAGCGTTGAGAAGGGCTTCGGCTTCATCAGGCGAAAGGCCAAACTTAGTATCTTCGTCGGCGATGTAAATCTGGAGCAGGCAGTTGATAATGCGATTATGCTTAGCCGCCTGTTTATTAATTTCCTGTAAGAGTTTCAGACTATCGACCGAGTGGATCAGCGAAACGAACGGGGCAATATATTTAACCTTGTTGGTTTGCAGATGTCCGATTAAGTGCCAGTCAACGTCGGCGGGCAGTTGGGGCTGTTTATCGGCCATCTCCTGCACTTTGTTCTCGCCAAACCGGCGACAACCGGCGTCATACGCTTCGCGCAGTAATGCAACGGGTTTTGTTTTCGTTACGGCAATTAATCTGGCTCGGTTTTGTAATTCAGTTTCAATTTGCAGTATGGCGTTGGTAATCATTCGTTTTTGCAGTTTCGGCACACATAAGAAACTTACCGTTTATGAAGAAAGTGCAAAGATAGGTTTGAGAACTACGTGAAAACGCGTAGTTTTTGGCCGCAAACCAATTTAATGTACAATAAACGACTTGCTGGTTCAGTTTAGCTACCAACACAACCAGCAACCCTCGATTAAAACATGACGTCAATGGAACCCAGACCTCAACCCAAAAACAACAGTCGGAGTTACTTATTAGCTGCACTGCTGATTCTGGCGGCTTTAAACATATTGCTGCTGTATTTCTATTATCAGGAACGGCAGGACAACAAAACCAAAGATGCGACCATTGCTGCCAAAACAGAGGAGGTACTCACAACCAAAACCAAACTCGACTCTATCTCAGCACAGTTAGACGCCAAGATCGCTGAAATCCAGCAACTTGGCGGCAGCGTCGATTCGCTGTTAAAAGTGAAAGAACAGTTGGAAGTTGACAAGCGCGAACTACGCAACGTAAACTCGTTCGACGCGAAAAAGTACGAGCAGAAAATTAGAAACTACCAGACGTTACTGGCCCAGAAAGATCAGGAAATTGCCCGGCTGAAAGAAGAAAACGGGATGCTGACGCAGCAAAACCAAACGCTTGCTCAGGAGAATACGGGGCTGAAATCGGCCAGAGACAGTTTGAGCAACGAAGTGGCTACGGTGTCGTCTAAAAACCAGGAACTGGCCGAAAAAGTAACGATAGCAGCCGCGCTCAGAGCCGAAAACGTGACCATCACGGCTATTAATGCGCGCGGCAAAGAACGCGAAGGCGAAAGCTTCAAAGCAAAACGGGTCGATAAAGTCAAGGTAGCCATTCGGATGGCACCCAACGGATTAGCCAAGCAGGAAGAAAAAGACCTCTATATTCGGATTGTGGACCCCAGTGGGGCCGTTATTTCGGATATGGCGACAGGTTCGGGCGAGTTTACGTACAACGGGCAGGGCATGATTTATACCGCTATGCAACGTTTTACCTTCGACAACAGCCGCCAAACGGTTAACTTCCTCTACGGGCGTGGTGGTCAGCGGTTTGCAGAGGGCAAACATACTGTAGAGGTCTACTGCGAAGGTTTCCGCATTGGCGAAGGTGAGTTTACGATACGGTAAAATAAGGGTTATAAAGTTATAGGGTTGAATAGTTATAAAGTTGGCTGACGCTCGTGTGACTAATGCGTCAGCCAACTTTATAACTATTCAACCCTATAACTTTATAACTTTTTCACTATCTTTGCGCCCTCATTTCAAACCAATTAGATAAATGTTTCTTAATAACTACGAAACGGTGTTCATTTTAACTCCCGTTTTATCTGATCTTCAGATGAAGGACACCGTTGATAAGTTCCGCAAAGTGCTGACCGACAATGGGGCGGAACTGGTTCACGAAGAGAACATGGGCCTGCGTAAGCTTGCCTATCCGATCCAGCACAAGAATACGGGCTATTACCAGCTTTTTGAGTTCAAAGCTCCCGGTACGCTCATCGAGAAACTCAACATCGAGTATCTCCGCGACGAACGCGTGATCCGTCACCTGACGATTGCGCTCGACAAGCACGCTGTTGCGTACAATGACCGTAAACGCAACGGACTGGTGGGTAAGAAAAAACAAACCGAAAACGCTGAGAAATAGCCATGAGCCTGCAAAACGAATCTGTCTCGAAAACCGAGAATCGCAAAAAATACGACCGCTTCAAGAAAGCCGGTATCAAGTACATCGACTACAAAGACGGTAACTTTCTGCTGAAGCTGCTCAACGAGCAGGGCAAAATTCTGCCCCGCCGACTGACCGGCACCAGCCTGAAAAACCAGCGTAAAGTAGCCCAGGCCGTGAAACGCGCCCGTCATTTAGCCATTCTGCCGTTCGTCGGCGATTCACTAAAATAAAGTTGTATGGTTGTAAAGTTGTAGAGTTCTAAAGTTTGCCACCGCATTCATCAACAATACAACTTTATAACTCTACAACTCTATAACTTTTTCAAAAAATGGAGATCATTCTTAAAACTGATATCGCCGGCCTGGGCTACAAGAACGACACCGTTACGGTGAAGCCGGGCTATGGCCGCAATTACCTGATTCCGCAGGGATTTGCGATGATGGCAACCCCATCGAATAAGAAGGTCGTTGCCGAAAACATTCGTCAGGCGGCTCACAAAGTCGAGAAAATCCGCAACGATGCGCAGGCACTGGCTGAAAAAATTGGCGAGCTGACACTGACGATCCCGGCGAAGGCAGGCGAAAGCGGCAAAATCTTTGGTCGTGTAACCAGCACTCAAATCGCCGACGCTCTTCGCGAAAAAGGCTTCGACATTGACCGCAAGAAAATTGCTATCGATGAGGTAAAAAACCTCGGCACTTATACGGCGTCGCTCGACCTCCACAAAGAGGTGAAGCACAAAGTAACGGTTGACGTAGTGGCGGCTGAGTAATCGGCCAATCAACGTACATAGAACCGGCCAACTGAGTAGCACTCGGTTGGCCGGTTTTTTTGTTATATTTGGGTCATTACCCCAACTCCCTGAAGAAGGCTATTAAACCCAAATGGTTCAGCCCCCTTCAGGGGTTGAGGTCTCTCCGCAAAACTGCTAATGGCTCTCGATTTAGAACAACTGCTGGAAGCCCCTAACCTGCCCCAGTTAGTACAACAGGCGCAGGACGCGCTACGCGACGAAGCACGTCGGCGAACCGAATTTTACGCGTGGCTGCGCGAAGACGTAAAAGCTGAATTTATTAACGGGCAGATTGTAATGCATTCGCCTGTGAAAGAACGCCACTGGACAACCGTTGGTAACATTTATAGCCTATTACGTACTTATGCGCTGAAACATAAGTTAGGCCGCGTGGCCTCGGAGAAAGCTCTGATTGCCCTGTTGCGTAATGATTATGAACCCGACGTGTGTTTTTGGAAACAGGAAAAAGCCATACAGTTCACTGCCGAACAGATGAAATTACCCGCTCCCGATCTGGTAGTTGAGGTATTGTCGAAAGGTACGGCCCGGCGCGACAGAGGGGTTAAATTTACCGATTACGCCATCAACGGCATCAGCGAATATTGGATTGTGAATCCCGGTAAACAAACCTTGGAACAGTATTCGCTCGATCCCGAAATGGAAGCTTACGAACACGTCGGCACGTTCGACAATACGCAGGAATTTGCGGCCAAACAGGTTCTGGGCTTCCGTATTCCGCTGCTGGCGATGTTCGATGAAGTAGCCAACGTAAACGCGCTTTCCGCGCTCCTTTCCGATTAATTATCAGCACATTACATATCTAAAATAAATTCAGAAGACGGACCCAAACGGGCCGTTTTTTTGTTAATAAGGTATGCAGTTCCATACCGAATTTACGCCCGAACCACTCCCCCATCGCATCGCTCTCACCAGCCGGATTGTGAGCATTGGCTCCTGCTTTGCCGAGGTTATGGGCCATCGATTAGCCGCCCACAAACTGACGGTACTGAACAACCCGTTCGGTACAATTTTCAACCCCGTGTCCATCGCCAAACTGCTGACGATGGCCCTTAACGGCACCGCGCCCGATGAGAACCGTTACGTAGAGCGCGATGGCGTATGGTTTCATTACGACTTTCATTCATCGCACCATGCCCGTAGTCGCAACGACCTGCGTGAGCAATTGATGCAGTGTTTGCTTACTACGGCAGATGCCATCCGACAGGCTGATTTTCTGCTGCTTACACTGGGGTCGGCAGTGGTATACAGGCATATCGAAACGGGCAAAGTAGTAGCCAATTGCCATAAAATGCCCGGCACGCTTTTCGAGAAATATTTATACAGTTACGAGTACCTGATTGATGACCTGAAGCGACTGCTAAAAACACTGCGGAAGGCCAATCCGAAGCTGCGTATGCTGCTGACAGTAAGCCCCGTGCGCCACACCCGCGACACGCTACCCCTGAATGCCGCGAGTAAAGCAACCCTGCGCGTAGTGGCTCACGAACTGACGACCTGGAATGATTGGGTCCATTATTTTCCTGCCTACGAACTGATGGTCGATGACCTCCGCGATTACCGCTTTTATGAAGCTGATCTGATTCACCCCAACGCACAGGCACACGACTATATTTTTGGAAAGTTTGCCGAATGCACCTTTGATGCCGAACTTCGCAGCTTCGTTGCCGAATGGACGGCTATCAGCAAATCGCTGGCACACCGCCCGTTATATGGCGATGATAGCCCTACCCACCAGCAGTTTTTAACGAAATTACTGACCCAGTTGGAAACACTTTCGAAACGGGTTGACGTTTCGGCGGAACTGACTGAAGTACGTGGGCGTTTGAAAAAATGTATTTTAAGTGAAGTGAGAAATTCTCATGTCTGACTACCGACTAACGAAAGAAGCCGTAACACGTGCGTTGAGCACCGTTGAAGAGCCTGATTTGAAGCGCGATATTGTGTCGCTCAACATGGTGAAAGACATTGAACTGGGTATCGGTTCGGTGCGCTTCACGGTAGTGCTTACTACCCCCGCCTGCCCACTGAAAGAAGTAATTCGCAAACGTTGCGAAGACGCCATCCATACACACGTTGGTTCCGATATTACGGTAACTATCGACATGATTTCGGATGTAACGTCAACGCGCAGCAATGCGCCGGTGCTGCCGGGTGTCAAAAACATTATCGCCGTATCGTCGGGTAAAGGGGGCGTTGGCAAATCGACCGTAACGGCCAATCTGGCTATTGCGCTGCATAAATCGGGCGCAAAAGTCGGCATCATCGACGCCGATATTTACGGTCCGTCAATACCAACCATGTTCGGGGCCGAGGAGATGCAGCCGCGCATTTTCCAGGTCGACGGGCAAACGCGCATGGAACCGATTCAGCAGTTCGGCATTAAACTGCTGTCGATGGGTTTTTTAGTAGCACCGGGGCAGGCTATTATCTGGCGCGGTACAATGGCGGGCCGGGCTTTGCAGCAGTTTTTTTCTGATGCCGACTGGGGCGAATTAGATTATCTGCTCATTGATTTGCCGCCGGGCACGGGTGACATTCACCTGACGCTGGTGCAGACCGTACCTGTAACTGGGGCCATTATCGTGACAACACCCCAGAAAGTGGCCTTAGCCGATGCAACGAAGGGGCTGGCGATGTTTCGACAGCCGCAAATTAACGTGCCTGTATTAGGGGTTATCGAAAACATGTCGTATTTCACCCCTGCCGAACTGCCTGACAGCCAGTATTTTATTTTTGGCAAAGGGGGTGGTCGGCAATTGGCCCAACAGTTCGACGTACCACTTTTGGGGCAGATTCCGCTGGTACAGAGTATCCGCGAAGCTGGCGACGAGGGCCGACCGGCTATCAGTGCTGGCGAACCGGTTGCCAGTGCTGCTTTTAAGGCCACTGCCGAAGCACTCGCCCAACAGGTTGCCATCCGTAATGCTACCCTCGACCGCACACAGCGCGTTGAAGTGGCGTAGTTTCTGTATCGATTCTTCAGAGGGCGATACAGAACGGAGTTGAATAAAATCTGGTTATTCTGTAACTTTACCGTAAATCAAAGTAGTCATGGAGACGGTCGTTGACAACGAACAACTTACCGAGAAAATTGAACGGGCATTAGATGGAATGCGTCCCTATTTAGCTGCTGATGGCGGGAACGTAAAGATTCTGGAAATAACCGAAGACCGCACCGTTCGGCTCGAACTGATGGGTTCTTGCGGCTCATGTCCGATGTCGGCCATGACGTTTAAGGGCGGTCTGGAAGAGGCCATTCTTCGGGCCGTACCGGAAATCAGGAAAGTGGAAGCCGTGAACATCACGCCAGCGTTTTAAACACTATGAATTCACTCGCCGACGTTGTTTCAATTAATCCTAAAGTCATGGGAGGTACCCCCGTGTTCGCAGGGACCCGTGTGCCGATTCAGTCGTTATTCGATCATATTGAATTGGGGATTACAGTTGATGCGTTTTTAGAGGACTTCCCCAGTGTATCAAAAGAACAGGTTATGGGTGTCCTGAAGATTGCGGAACGGTTATTGACGGCACCCAACCTAACAAGTATCTATGCGGCTGCTGCTTGATGAAAACGTTCCTGTTAAACTCAAACAAGATTTAACCGGTCACACAGTTTACACAGTACGAGAGCTACGTCGGGATGGCCGAGAAGATGAAGAGGTGTTACAATTGCTGGTTGACTTTAATTTTGATGCGTTGATTACCTGTGACAAGAATCTTCGTTTTCAACAAAACCTTAGTAGATACACTACGCCTGTTGTAGTGCTTGACACTTATACCAACGCCTACCTGGTCTTGCGACAAACAGTGCCAAATTTGCTTAGCTTGTTACAACAAGCCTTGCCTGCCGGTGCCACCATTGTAAAACCATAAACGCCCAAATCAGGCGTTTTTTCGTTTCTTTGCGGCTGCTACTTTCCCCTGACTATTGTGAAAATTGGTATTTTCTTTGGTGGACCAGCGCGTGAGCGCGAGGTGTCGTTTGCAGGTGGGCGCACGGCCCTCGCCAATTTAGATAAAGGCTTGTTTGAGCCAGTGCTGGTGTTTGTTGACGGGCGCGGACGATTTCGGCTCGTTCAGCCCGATTTTTTAAACCACGAATCATTGCTTGACGCCCTGCCGCAGGATGAATCGGGCTTTTCAGTTTACGACGAATCGCTGCCGAAAAACGCCCTCGACGCTGCCCTGCCCGAACTGCGACCCGAACAGTTCCGCGACTATTTCGATCTGGTTTTTTTAGCAATGCACGGCCCCAACTGCGAAGATGGTGCCATTCAGGGACTGCTCGAATGGTATGGCCTGCCTTATACCGGGCCTGGGCTGGTTGGGTCGGCGGTGGGTATCAACAAAATCCTGCAAAACGAACTGATTGCACTGGCAACGGGCCAACAAAAGAAAACCACGACCATTAGCCGCGACGCCTACGAACACGCCGATAAAGCGCAGTTTTTTGAGTCGCTGGTGGCGCATTTGGGTTTGCCGATTGTGGTGAAAGCTCCGCATCAGGGGTCGAGCATTGGCGTAGCCATTGTGCGCGAGGCCGACCTGAACACGTTTTGCCGGGCTGTTGAACAGTGCTTTTTTACGATGAGCATTCAACCGGATGGCTGGTCGAAACTGGGCGAATGGAACGATTTGTCTGCCGAAGAGAAACATAATCTGGCTCAACAGATGGTAAGCCTGGACTCGGGCATCAGTTTTCCGGTCGTAATCGAGCAGACCGGCGAAATCATCAGCCACCCCGCCCAACTCATTCAACTACTCAACCAATCAACTAATCAACCCGTCAACCTCTCGTCGGTCAACGCCGAAGACGAAGTGCTGTTTGAAGAGTTCATAAGCGGTCAGGAGTTTTCGTGTGGGGTCATACAAGACGACGATCAAAACGCCATTGCCCTGCCGCCTACAGAAATTTACAACGCCGAAGCGTTTGATTTTCAGACCAAATACAAAACCAACGTTGCCCGCAAGCGCATTCCGGTTGAAACAAGTTTAGAAAATAACCGCAAGATTCAACTGGCGGTCGAAACCGCCTTTTCGCGCTTGGGCATCAACGTGTATTCACGCATCGACGGATTTCTGACGCCCGACGAGCGCGTGCTGCTCCACGACCCGAATACAATTCCGGGCATGTCGCCCTCGTCGCTGATTTTCAAGCAGATGGCCGAAATCGGCATGAACCTCGCCAACTCGCTAACGTACCTGATTCGGCAATCACTGCGCGAACGCATCCGAACCGGCAAAAACACGCCCCACCTCAAACGCCTGCTCGCCAATCTCGACGCGCGTTTGGCCGCCCGTAAAGCCAACCCGCTGCCCGAATGCGTGGTCTCGTTCGGCGAAAGCGACGAAGCCTTTACCGACGCTAAACAGCACTATCACAAACTGGCTGCGTCGGGCACGGTGCGGCCCGTGTTGCAGTACATCAAAAACAAAACCGAGAGCCACGAAGTCCCGGTTTATTGTTTGTTCAAAGAAACGATTGCCGAATTAGAAGCGACCTTAACGCAGCCCCGCCATCCGCTGCTGGTAGAAACCACCGAGCGCACAGCCCATATCACCGAGCGGTATTTGTAGTTAGTTCGTAATTATCTCTGAATCTACCCTGTGCGTTTGGCAGCTTGGCGGGGAGTCGTAATTTTGCCCATATCGTTTCGTCCAATAAACAGTGCCTTTTCTATTTCTTTATGACAACGCAAACCCTCGACACAGCCACTCAACAGCGCGTTGACCAATGGCTCGGCGGCAACTACGACGCCGATACAAAAGCCTCTATCCAGCATCTGCTCGATTCGGGTAATTACACCGAACTGACCGACTCGTTTTACCGTGACCTCGAATTTGGTACGGGCGGGCTGCGCGGCATTCTGGGCGTTGGCTCCAACCGCATGAACCGCTACACTGTTGGCGCAGCCACACAGGGACTCTCTAACTACATCAACGCAGCCTTTCCAGACCAGCAGCCGAAAGTTGCTATTGCTCACGATAGCCGCCGGATGAGTCCTGAGTTTGCCCGGTTAGTGGCCGATATTTTTTCGGCCAACGGCATCAAGGTGTACCTCTTCAGCAGCCTCCGCCCCACACCCGAACTCTCGTTTGCCATTCGGCAATTGGGGTGCCAAAGCGGTATTGTAGTTACGGCGTCGCACAATCCGCCCGAATACAACGGCTATAAAGTGTACTGGAACGACGGGGCGCAGGTGGTATCGCCCCACGACAAGGCCATTATTGCCGAAGTAAGTAAGATTACATCTATCGACGACATCAAGTTTGAGGGCATACCCGAACGGATTCAATTGATTGACGAAGAGATTGATGCGCCCTACATCGAGCGTATTAAAACGAATGCTGTAAACCCTGACGTAATCCGGCGGCAGGCCGACCTGAACATCGTCTTCACGCCTATTCATGGCACGGGCATCACGCTGGTGCCTCGTGCGCTGGAAGCGTTGGGCTTTACAAACGTACACATCGTGCAGGAGCAGGCTACGCCCGATGGTAACTTCCCGACGGTGAAATCGCCAAACCCCGAAGAACGGGCCGCCATGCAGCTTGCACTCGATCAGGCACTGGCCCAAAACGCCGATCTGGTAATTGCCACCGACCCCGACGCCGACCGCGTGGGCGCGGGTGCCCGCAATCACCACGGCGAATTTGAGTTGCTGAACGGCAACCAAATGGCGAGCCTGATTATCTACTACCTGCTCAACGCCTGGCGCGACGCAGGCAAGCTGACAGGCAAGGAGTTTGTGGCGAAGACCATCGTAACAACCGACCTCATCGACCGCATGTGCGAACGCTACGGCGTAACGTGCTACAACACGCTGACCGGCTTCAAATACATTGCCGAAGTTATTCGCGAACTGGAAGGCAAGGAGCAGTTTATTGGCGGGGGCGAAGAAAGTTACGGCTATTTGATCGGCGATTTTGTACGCGACAAAGACGCGGTTGCCTCCTGCGCCATGATTGCTGAACTAACTGCCTACGCTAAAGATAAGGGCCAAAGCCTGTTCGATTTGCTGATGGCAATGTATCAGGAAAATGGCTTCTACTACGAGTCGTTGGTGTCGCTGACGAAGAAGGGCAAAACCGGAGCCGAAGAAATTCAGCAGATGATGGCCGACTTCCGGGTCAACCCGCCGAAAGAAATCGCCGGTTCGCCCGTGGTGCGAATTGACGATTACAAAACGCTGCAACGCACTGACGCCGAGGGCAACACTACGCCAATCGAAGCAGGTAAGATGGGAATCGAATCCTCGAACGTACTCCAGTTCTTTACCGCCGACAACACGAAAGTATCGGCCCGGCCCAGCGGCACCGAACCGAAGATTAAGTTCTACGTGTCGGTGAACGAGCCCCTGGAAAGCAACGAAGCATTCGATGACACCTATGCCAAGTTAAAAGCGAAAGTGCAGCGTGTAATCGATGACCTAAACTTATCATAACCTATCAGTTAGTAATATAATTAAAATCAGGAAGCCCGGCCATGTTTAGCCGGGCTTTTTACGTGGATATTAACAAACACACCGACAAGATTTTAAAAAAATTAAATATCTATCAGTTAGAACCCAGCCTCCTCCTACTTTAACAGGTAGCATTCTCCTATGGAATGTTATAGATGAACTTTATTTCATTCAAGAAAAGTATGAAAAACATTTTACACCGAACGTACCGCACGTTGCCCCTACTCGTTTTGAGCTGGCTACTGTGTATGGTTGCAGTGGCCCAGGACCGTCGTGTTTCGGGCGTTGTCAAAGATGAAACCGGGTCTGCTTTGCCCGGTGTCAGCGTAGTGCTGAAAGGCTCTACGCAGGGAACCACTACTGATGCCGAGGGCAAATACAACCTCGCCGTACCGGGCAGCAACGCCCGGCTTGTGTTCTCGTATGTAGGCTATGTATCTAAGGAAATTGCCGTGGGCAGCCAGTCTTCGCTTGATGTTGCGCTACAGGCCGACGACAAAACGTTGAATGAGATTGTAGTTATCGGGTACGGTACGGCCAGAAAATCAGATTTAACCGGCTCTGTGGCAAGCGTAAAACAATCGCAATTGCTGGAGCGGCCCGCGCCCTCACTCAATCAGGCGTTGGCAGGCCGCATGGCCGGTGTGCAGGTGAATACCAACTCGGGCCGGCCCGGTGGCCGTACAACGGTTCGGGTTCGGGGCTTTAGTTCGATTAACTCCTCCAACAACCCGTTGTATGTGGTCGATGGGGTGCAGTTGCCGGTTGGCAATCAGGATCAGTTTACCAACGCCATCGACTATATCAACCCGAACGACATTGTATCGGTAGAGGTGCTGAAAGATGCTTCGTCAACGGCTATCTACGGAGCGCGGGGCGCCAACGGAGTTATCTTAGTAACGACTAAAAAAGGCAAATCGGGTGAAGGCCGTATTTCGTACAACGCTGATTTCAGCGTAAACACCATCGGTCCCAACCGCCCCGAAGTGCTCAATGCACGGGAATATATGGCCGTTGAAGACCTCTCATACAAGAACATTGAGAAGTATGACCCGGTAGGCTGGGCCGCCGGGCGATATGCCAACCTAAACCCTGTACTGAAACGGACGCAGATGCGGGCACTCTACCCGGACGTGTTCGACGAGAACCTGAATCCCCGGTACGATACCGACTGGTTTAAGGAGTCGAGCCAGAACAAGCTGTCGCAAAACCATCAGTTGAACTTCAGCGGAGGTAACGACCGCACGCAGTACTCGCTCTCGCTGGGTTTCCGCGACGATCAGGGTTTGATCAAGACTTCGTACATGAAACGCTATTCGGGCCGTTTCACCATTGATGACCAGGTGAAGTCGTGGTTAAAAATTGGCGGTACGCTCAGCTACAACAATCAGTCGGAGAACTTAGTGGACATCAACGATGCCGTGGCGCGTCAGATTGTTGAAGATTTTCCTTTCCTGCCGGTTCGCTACCCCGACGGTACGTTTGCCAACAACCGCGATTATCCACAGGCTGAAGGAACGTTTAGTTCGGTACACCGCCTGATGGGTCGCCGGTTTATTATGAACACGCAGACCACAACGGGTAGCCTGAACTCAGACATCACGCTGGCGAAAGGGCTGGTATTCAAAACAATCGTAGGTGCCAACATTATGACGCGGGAAGTTAATCAGTCAACGACCCGTACGCTCGATTTAGGCGGTCAGGGCAACGCGTCGGTTTCAAACCGGAAAGACACCTTCTGGTCATTCGAGAACTTCCTGACATACAACAAGCAGGTGGGCCGCCATTCGTTCAACGGATTGTTGGGTCTGTCGTGGCAGGAAACGAACCTTTTCGGCATTAACTCGAACGTTCGTACATTTGCCACCGACTATTTTGGCTTCAATAACCTCGGTGCAGCAGCTATTCTGGGCGGTATTGGTTCGTTCGCCCAGCGCGAGGCCCTGAACTCGTATTTCGGTCGTTTCAACTATGGCTTAGACGAGAAGTACCTGTTTACGTTCACGGGCCGGGCCGACGGTTCCTCAAAGTTCGGGGCCAACAACAAATTTGCGTTTTTCCCCTCGGCGGCTGTAGCCTGGCGGGTATCGGAAGAGCCGTTCCTGAAAAACAGTTCAGTAATCTCTAACCTGAAAATCCGGTCGAGCTATGGTTTGTCGGGGAATTCCGAGATTCCGCCCTACACCTCGCTGCCCCTGCTTAGCTCAAACTACGCCACCATCTTCAACGATGCACGGGTGTCCGGTACGGGTGTATCGCGTCTGGCTAACCCCGACCTGCGCTGGGAGCGCACCGCACAGGCCGACGTGGGCGTTGAACTGGGCTTGTTTAAAGGCCGGATCTCCATCGAAGCTGATTACTATTACCGGAAAACCACCGACATGCTCCTCGATGCCCCGGTGCCGCTGTCGAGCGGATATGGTATCATTCGCCGGAACGTTGGCTCCATGCAGAATCAGGGTATCGAATTGGGCCTTAACACGGTTAACGTAGCGACAAGCGACTTTAACTGGACGACCAACTTTAACCTCTCCATGAACCGCAACAAGGTGTTAACGCTGGCCACGCCCGCCGACATCTTTAACGTGGGTGGGCCAAACTTCACCAACCCAACCAACGTAATTCGGGTTGGCGAGGCAGTAGGTTCGTTCTGGGGACTGACGCGTTTAGGTGTGTGGAGTGAAGCCGAGCGCGAAACTGCCGCCCGATTCCGCAGCTACCGCAATAACCTGACAATTCTGCCCGGCGACATCAAGTACCTCGATGTAAATGGTGACTTTGCCATCACCGATGCTGACCGCAGCATTATCGGGAATGGTAGTCCGTTTGTGTGGGGAGCTATGAGCAATACGCTACGGTACAAAAAACTGGACCTGACGGTCGAATTGCAGTACTCGTATGGGAATGACATTATGGACATGACCCTGCACCCGAGCGAAGACCGGCAGGCTTTAGCCAACAGCTACAAAACAGTACTGGATGCCTGGACACCTACCAATCAGAATTCGCAGATTGCCGAAATCCGTGACACCCGTGCTGGTTACGTTACCAATGTCGATACACGCTGGATTAAAGATGGCTCGTTTTTGCGAGGCCGCAACCTGCTGCTTGGCTACACGCTGCCCAGCAACCTCATCAGCCGCTGGAAGATGAATCAGTTCCGGGTGTATGCTACCGTGCAGAACTTCTTCCTGCTGACCCACAAAGACGTGATTGGCGACCCTGAGGCTACGCCCACCAACCAGGGAGATAATAACAGCGCGTTCTCGCAGGGAATGATCTGGCACAACTATCCCCGTCCAACTACGTACATGATAGGTCTGCAAATTGGCCTGTAAACCCCAACCACGATTATGACTTTCAAACTACATAAACCACTAAGCATGCTGCTCCTGAGCGGGGCCTTGCTACTGGGACCAACCAGTTGTAAAGATTTCTTAGAGGAGCAGGCTCCGTCGGCCCTTACGCCCGACAGTTTCTATACCATTCCCGACCATGCCGAAGCAGCCATTGCAGCCGTCTATGCTGACCTGCGGGGTATGTATGGCGGAGCCGGTATTTTCTCTTCGACCTGGCAGATGCTCGAAGCCCCTACCGGCACGTCTACTACCGAGACAGCTCAGAACTCTGACCTGAACAATTTGTACTCGCTGGTGTACGACGGCAACACAGCCCATATCATCAACGCCTGGGGCAGCCTGTATCGGGTTATCGCCAACGCTAACCTCGTACTCGACAAAGTGCCGGGCATCACACCGATGAATGCTGACCAAAAAGCGCGGATTCTGGCTGAGGCCCGCTTTTTGCGTGCTTACGCCTACTTTCATGCCGTGCGTCTGTGGGGTGATGTGCCGCTGATTACCAAGCCGCAGGATACTACCACCGAGGACTTTAATCCCGCACGCACCCCGCAGGAGCAGGTATACAATCAGATTGTGGCTGATCTGGTAGAGGCCGAGAAAGCTCCTCTTGCCTGGATGAATCAGAACGGACGCGTGGGTATGGCTGCCGTGAAGTCGCAGTTAGCCAAAGTGTACCTGACAATGGCCGGTTTCCCGCTCAGCAAAGGTGCGACCCACTTCAAACTGGCGGCCGACAAAGCGTTTGAAGTAATAACCTATGCCAACGCCAACCCAACCGCTATCGGGCTGTTTCCGACCTACATGAACGTACACGACGAGCGGCTCGAAAACCGGCTGGAGCATATTTTCTCGCTGCAATACAACGTGGTCGTAGCCGGAAATCCGATGGGCAACATGTTCCCCAACTTCAAGGCGGTAACGTTTGCCGGGCCCGGCGGCACGGGAAGTACGGTGCCGGTGGCGGCTTTCTACAACTCGTATGAAACAGGTGATTTGCGGGCCAAAGATCAGGAGGGCTGGTTCTATACAACCTACTTCACGAATGGCAATGGAGCGCGATTTAACCTCGGTGCGCCCTACATTTTCAAGCACTTTAATTTCGTAGCAAACGGAATAGAAGGCATACCGGGTACACGCAACGACAACCTGAACGTGCCGCAGATTCGCTATGCCGAAGTGCTGCTGACCTACGCCGAAGCGCAGAACGAACTGGGGCCACCTACGCAGGCCGCTTACGATGCCTATAAGCGCGTTCGCGACCGGGCCAAACTGACCACGCCGGCAATCGGTACGTTTACGCAGGCTTCCTTCCGCGAAGCCGTTTGGCGCGAGCGTTGGTGGGAGTTGTGCTACGAGCAGATTACATGGTACGATATGGTTCGTTTACGGCGGTCGTTCAACCCCACTACGCGCCAGTTTGTTAACTTCGTGGGAGCCATCTCACCGTCGTCCAACGCGCCGTATCAGGAGAAGCACCTGCTGTTCCCGATTCCCCGGCCTGAACTGCTTAACAACCCGAACCTGAAGACGCAGAATCCGGGCTATCCGGGCGTGTAAGGTCTATCTGATTCAGTGACTGAATAAAGCCGAAAGCGGGTGGTTGCACAAACAACCTTCGCTTTCGGCTTTATTTGTTATCAAACGATTAGCACTATTGAAATAAAAATTAGAATTGTCGACCTTGCTACTTTGAGCAGTAGCACTTAAGTAGTTCTGACCAAACAGTTTAATCAACCTATTTCTTACATTATGACAAACGTATACCCGCCTTTGAAACGTACACTACCGGTTTTGCTCCTGAGCTGGTTTTTGTGCATAACCGCTTTTGCACAGGACCGGCGACTAACAGGCCGGGTTCTGGACGGTAACGACAATAGCCCGCTACCAGGGGCCAACGTTGTTATCAAAGGAACACAAACGGGCGTAGTTACCGACGCCAACGGGCAGTTCACGCTGCAACTGCCAGCGGGCCGTACCGTACTGACGGTTTCGGCCATTGGCTTCGCAACCCAGGAAGCTACCATTGGCAATCAGAGCGATCTCGCCATTACGTTAACCCCCGACATAAAAACGCTGAGCGAAGTTGTTGTAACGGGATACGGCACCCAATCGAAGAAAGACATTACGGGCGCAGTAGCCTCTATCGACTCGAAAGCCTTGCTGGCGGTGCCCATCACCAACGCGGCTCAGGGCTTGCAGGGGCGCATTGCGGGTGTGAACGTCAGCAACGATAACTCGCCGGGCGGGGGCATCATGGTGCGTATTCGGGGATTTGGTACTATTAACGATAACACCCCGCTCTACGTAATCGACGGTGTACCAACGCAGGGCAACCTCAACACCATCAACCCGAATGATATTGAGTCGATGCAAATTCTGAAAGATGCGTCGGCAGCCAGCATCTATGGGTCGCGGGCAGGTAATGGGGTTGTTATTATCACCACTAAAAAAGGAAAAGCCGGTAAACCACGCCTGACTTACGACGCTTACTACGGG
This sequence comes from Spirosoma montaniterrae, assembly GCF_001988955.1. Lineage (NCBI taxonomy): Bacteria > Pseudomonadati > Bacteroidota > Cytophagia > Cytophagales > Cytophagaceae > Spirosoma > Spirosoma montaniterrae. The sequence goes on from NZ_CP014263.1 coordinate 2,217,983, forward strand.
CAACAGAGTGCCTGGAAATTCCTGGACCTGCTTAACACGCAGGAGTACGCCAATCTGGTTTGGGAAGCAGGCATAAATTCGCTCAACCCGCTCCGCAACGGTGTGCCGCAGCCAGGCACCAATGGGCAGCTAACATACCCCCGCCATGCCCAGTTTGGCAACGGTGCCCGGCCTGTAATTCCTTACTGGATTCTGCCCGCAGGCAGCACCGACCCCAACGACCCACGCGCTGCCGACGCGCTCTACAACAACACGCCCACGGCCCGCAACCTGATTACCCGCGCCAATCAGGAAGGCACCGACTGGTACGACGTTATTTTCAACCCCGCCCCTATTCAGAATCACCAGATTGGCGTATCGGGGGCTACCGAAGCGGCCCGCTACGCCATGTCGCTCAACTACTTCGATCAAAAAGGCATTATGGAGTATACGAGCTACAAACGCTATGCACTGCGAGCCAACACCGAATTTAACGTGACTAAGCGCGTTCGCATCGGTGAAAACTTCCAGGTATCATATGGCGAACGTATCGGGCAACCTAACGGCAACCAGAACGAGGCTAATCCCGTGTCGTTCGCCTACCGTATTCAGCCCATCATACCGGTCTACGACATTCGTAATTACTTTGCCGGTACGTCGGGGGCCGACCTCGACAACGCCCGCAACCCGCTGGCCGATCTATGGCGAAACAAAGACAATAAAGAGCGGGAAATCAGGCTGTTTGGTAACGCCTACGCCGATTTCGACATCCTGAAAAACCTGACCTTCCGCACCAGTTTCGGCGTTGATTATAACCTGTTCAACGTTCGGCGGTATCGGGCCATCGACGTAGAGTCGAACGAACAGGCCGGGTCGAATTCGCTGATTCAGGAAAACCGATACGACTACACCTGGACCTGGTACAACACGCTGACCTATAATATGACCATTGCCAACCGGCACCGCTTCAACGTCATTCTGGGCACCGAAGCCATCAAAAGCTTTGGCGAAGGGTTTCTGGCCGAACGGCAGGGCTTTGCTTCCGACGACCTCACCAACCGTTACCTGTTTGCAGGCCGCAATATTATCCGGGCCGACGGTCGGCCATTTGTCGACTACCGGCTGGCATCGGAATTTGGCCGAATCAACTACGCACTCGACGACAAGTATCTGGTTGACTTCACCTTGCGCCGTGACCGTTCGTCGCGGTTTGCGCCCAATTTCCGCACGGCCATTTTCCCGGCAGCAAGCGTGGGCTGGCGCGTATCACGCGAGGGCTTTCTGTCGCGGCTGTCGTGGCTGACCGATGCCAAACTGCGGGCAGGCTGGGGCCGAACCGGCAACCAGTCGATTGGCGATTATAACTTCGCCACGCAATATGCCTCATCGCCCGAATCGTCGTTTTATGACCTGACCGGCTCACGCACGTCGTCGTTTCAGGGTTACGAACTGGCGCAGTTTGGCAACGAAAACGCCCGCTGGGAAACTACTACATCTACCAACATCGGCCTTGATGCTACGTTGCTCAAAGGTCGCTTAGACCTCAATTTCGACTGGTTCAACCGCCGAACCACCGATATGCTGTTTCCGGTGGAAGTGCAGTTCACACAGGGCGTAGCCACCAATCCATTCCAGAATATCGGCGAGATGACTAATAAAGGGGTTGAACTGGGCCTGAATTATAACGACAAAGCCCTGCGCGGTAATCTGACCTATGGCATCGGCGTCAACTTCTCGACCTACCGTAACCTCGTTACCCGTACCAACGGCGACCCGGCTACGCAGTTTTTCGGCTTCTCAAACCTGCGCTTACCAACTGGCACTGTGAGCGTTACGCAGCAGGGCTTCCCGCTGGCATCGTTCTTTGGCTATTTTGTGGACGGTATCTTCCAGTCGGACGAGGAAGGCGCGGCTGCCCCGCGTCAGTTCGACGGTGTTACCAACCGGGCGGGTAATTTCCGGTTCCGCGATATCAATAACGATGGCCTGATTACAGCCGCCGACCGTACCATCATCGGCAACCCCCATCCCGATTTCATGTACGGCTTCAACGTGAACGTAGGCTACAAAAACTTTCGGCTCGATTTGCTTGGGCAGGGTGTACAGGGCAACCAGATTTTCAACTACGTAAAATACTGGACCGACTTCCCAACGTTTGCTGGCAACCGCAGCCGCCGGATGCTCGAACAATCATGGCGACCGGGCAGTACCAACGCCGTACTGCCGCTGCCCCGCTCCAGCGATAACATCAACTCGAACCCGTCGACCTATTTCCTCGAAAACGGTTCATTTCTGCGGCTGCGGAACATTCAGCTTACCTACACGCTGCCGAAAACCGTGTTCAGTCGCCTGAACCTGAGCAATGCCAACGTGTATGTTCAGGCGCAAAACTGGCTGACTTTCACGAAGTACAGCGGCCTCGACCCCGAAATCAACCTACGGAGTTCGAGCGGCATCGGGCAAGACCGGCAATTGGGCGTTGACGAAGGCGCGTATCCGGCGTCGCGGGCGTTGCTGGTGGGTTTAAGTCTTGGTTTTTAATCTATAGTAGAAAAACGAACTATCATGAACCGATTGCATAAATACAGTGTGGCGATGCTGACAACAGCCGCCCTCACGACCCTGTCGACGTCCTGCTCCGACAAATTTCTGGAGGTGCAGCCTACTGCCGTACTCAGTGATGCCAGCTTAGCCAACCGCGAGGGGCTGAACCTATTGCTGATTGGTGCTTACTCCATGCTCGACGGCGTACAGGCACTCTCGTCGTTCTCCGACTGGCACGGTGCCGCCGATAACTGGGTATATGGCTCCGTCACCTCCGACGACGCCTACAAAGGCTCGATTGAAACCGATCAGCCCGAAATTACCTTTATCGAAACCCGTAACATTCAGGCTGATAACAACCATTTTCGGGGCAAATGGCGGGCCATGTATGACGGCATCGCCCGCACCAACGACGTGATGTTGATGACCGCACGGGTAAACGATATGAGCGATGCCGAGAAAACCCAGGCACGCGCTCAGGCTCGTTTTTTGCGCGGCCATTACCACTTCGAGGCCAAGAAGATGTGGAACATGGCCCCTTACATCGATGAAACCATCTATAATCCGTCGAACCCGAATAGCACCAAAGTTCCCAACAACGAAAATATCTGGCCCAAAATTGAAGCCGATCTGAAATTCGCCTACGACAATCTGCCCGAAACGCAAACCCAGCGGGGCCGCGCCACCAAATGGGCGGCTGGGGCTATGCTTGCCAAAGCCATGCTGTTTCAGAACAAGTTTGCCGAAGCCAGACCGCTGCTCGAAGCCATCGTAGCCAGCAACCGCTATCGGCTGGTAGATCGGTATCAGGATAACCACCGCATCGGAACCAACAATAATGCCGAATCGATTTTTGAGGTGCAGTTTTCGGTCAACGACGGAGCCTCGATCAGTAACAATGGCAACCGGGGTGCTACGCTGAACTACCCGATGGGAGCTGGTGCATTAACCACCTGCTGCGGCTTTTTCCAGCCATCGCAGAACTTGGTTAATGCATTTAAAACCGACGAAAACGGCCTACCCCTGCTCGATACGTTCAATGAAGCCGACGTTACCAACGACCAGAACATTCTGAGCGATCAGGCATTCACTCCCTTCGCTGGCCCGCTCGACCCCCGGCTCGATCATACCGTAGGACGCCGGGGTATTCCGTTCCTCGATTGGGGCGTTCACCCTGGCCGGAACTGGATTCGTAACCAGAACTATGCCGGACCGTATTCGCCCAAGAAGCACGTGCCACAACGCTCCGACGCGGCAGCAGGCTGGACCTGGAGCGGCAACCCCCGCCAGAATGCCAACAACTACCGCATGATTCGGTTGTCGCACGTGCTGCTGTGGCTGGCCGAAGTTGAGGTAGAACAGGGCAACTTTGAGCGGGCACGGCAGTTGGTGAATCAGATTCGCCGACGGGCCGCCAACCCCGACGGTTTCCTCAGAACGGCGGCTGGTGCTCCGGCGGCTAATTATGTTATTCGCGAGTATCCGGCCAGCCACCCGGCCTTCAGCAACCGCGACCGTGCCCGGCAGGCCGTTCGGTTCGAGCAGCGATTAGAGTTTGCTATGGAAGGCCACCGTTTCTTCGACCTCGTGCGCTGGGGTACTGTTGAGCAAACCATGAACGAGTATTACCGCGTGGAGCAAACCAAACGCACGTATCTGCGGGGGGTTACGTTTGTGAAAGGCAAGCATGAGTATTTCCCGGTGCCGGTTCAGGAAATTTTCAACAGCAAACTCGACGGCAAAGAAACGCTGAAGCAGAATCCGGGCTACTGATTACAGGTAACAGTCAGCAGGTAACAGCCAGTAGTGGTTCGTATTGGCAGGGAGCGTGACTACAGTAAGTAAAGGCTGTTGGTCACGCTCTTTTTATGCAAACTGTATCGCCATGAACAACCCCTCTTCTTCTGACCGCCGAACGTTTCTCAAACAGGCTGCTGCGCTGTCGGTGTTTTCAATTGTTCCCCGCCACGTACTTGGGCGCGGGTTTCTGGCCCCAAGCGACCAGATTACGATTGGTTTTATCGGGGTTGGCAAACAAAGTGGCGGCCTGCGCGGGCAGTTTCTGAAAAATGACGCCCGCATCATAGCCGCGTGTGATGTCGACGCGTCGAAAGTAACAGCGTTTGCCGATGCTGTAAACGCGCATTATGCCAGCAAAACCGACAAAGGCACCTACAACGGCTGCGAACGCTACGACGATTACCGCAACCTGCTCGATAACAAAGGTATAGACGCTGTGGTAATCGTTACGCCCGACCACTGGCACGGCGTTATGGTGGTTCAGGCGGCTAAAGCCAAAAAAGACATTTATTGCGAGAAACCGCTGTCACTGACCGTGCAGGAAGGCCGCGACATGGTGCGGGCCACCCGCAAGCACAAGCGCGTGTTCCAGACGGGCAGTATGCAGCGGTCGTGGAATGAATTTCGGCAGGCGGTTGAACTGGTGCGGGGGGGCTACATTGGCGAAATCAAAACTATCAACGTGAACGTAGGTGGGCCACCACGCCCGTGGGACCTGGACGCACAGCCCGTGCCTGCCGGGGTCAACTGGGATGCCTGGCTCGGTCCCAACACCATTGCCCGACCGTATAACAGTGTGCTGCTGCCCACGCCTAAAGATACTTTCTGGGGTCAGTGGCGCAATATCGACGAGTTTGGCGGGGGCGGCATGACCGACTGGGGCGCACACATGTTCGACATCGCCCAGTGGGGCTTAGGCATGGACGAATCTGGCCCGGTCGACATCGTTCCGCCTACCCGGTCCGACGCTTCGGACAGCAGTAGCAAGGGCTTGATTTACCGCTATGCCAACAGCGTCGAAATGCGGCATCAGCCCGTTGAAGGCAAACAACACTGCCATTTTATCGGCACCGAAGGCGAAATTAAAGTAGCCCGTGGCGAACTGATCACCACCCCAACCACACTGAAAGACAAGATAATAGCCGAAGGCGAACGCAGGGCATACTTCAGCGATAACCATTACAAAAACTTCTTGGACGCCATCCGCAGCCGCAAAACACCCATCTGCGACGTGGAAACCGGCCACCGCACGGCCACCGTTTGCACTATTGGCAACATAGCGTACCGGCTCAAACGTCCGCTCCGCTGGAATCCGGCCAAAGAAAAATTTGAGAACGACGCCGAAGCGAATGCGTTACTGAGCCGCCCGATGCGAAAGGAGTGGGCGGTGTAAAATTCCGTATCTTTGCAGCTTATGAAGCTGCACTTTCACCAACTCGACGAACTCGATACCGTTGCCCACCGGCTGCTTGCCGACGGGCGCGAACAGTCGGTCTGGCTGTTTGAGGGTGAGATGGGGGCGGGTAAAACTACGCTCATCAAAGCCCTGTGCCGGGCGTTGGGCGTAGTGAGCATGGTGCAAAGCCCAACGTTTTCTATTGTCAACGAGTATACTACCCACGAAGGTCATTCGGTTTACCATTTCGACTGCTACCGGCTCCGCAACGAAGCCGAAGCGTTGGACATTGGCATCGAAGAGTACTTCGACTCGGGTAATTATTGCTTTATCGAATGGCCCGAACGTATCGCATCGCTCTGGCCGCCAGCGTATTACCACATCCACCTTACCGCCGACGAAACCGAACGGCGAACGGTGGAATCGACTACTGTTCATTAGTTCAACATTCAAGGTTCAACGTTTTCCTGAGGGAAACAACATTGAACGTTGTGCATTGAACACGAAACATTGATGAAGTGACTGGATTTGAAGAATTAGCCAAGCAAACGGCACTCTACCCCAAAGAAGCTCCGATGGCCGTAAGAACCAGCCGGAATAGTTTGCTTATTGGCCTGCCGAAAGAGGTATCGCTTCAGGAAAACCGGATTGCGCTCACACCCGAAGCGGTGGCAATTCTGGTGCGCAACGGCCACAACGTGATTGTTGAGCAGGGCGCAGGCGAGAAAGCTAAATTTACCGACTCGGAATACAGCGAAGCGGGGGCGCAAATTGCTTATTCGCCCAAAGAGGTGTACGAAGCCAATCTGATTCTAAAAATCGAACCATTGGTCGATGCCGAGTTTGAGCATGTTCGGTCGGGCAGTACGGTGATTTCAGCGTTGAATTTACCCACGCATGAGCGGAAGTATTTCGAAAGAATCAACGAAAAAAATATTACGGCGTTCGGCTACGAATTCATTGAGGATCAAGCTGGTAATATGCCCATTATTCGGTCGATGAGCGAAATTGCGGGTAGTACGGTCATGCTTATTGCTGCCGAATACCTCAGCAACGCCGACAATGGCCGGGGTATCATTCTGGGCGGTATCACGGGCGTTCCGCCTACGAAGGTGGTGTTGCTCGGCGCGGGCACGGTAGCCGAATACGCCGTTCGCACAGCCCTCGGCATGGGAGCCGACATTAAGGTGTTCGACCGGCATCTATACAAATTGCAACGGCTTAAATACGCCGTTGGGCAGCATATCTACACGTCTATTATCGACTCCGACACGCTGACCGAAGCCGTTCAACGCGCCGACGTGGTGATTGGTGCCATGCGGGCCGACGATGGCCTGAGTCCGGTAGTCGTAACCGAAGAAATGGTGGGGCGCATGAAACCCGATTCCGTTATTATCGACGTGTCCATCGACCAGGGTGGCAACTTCGAGACGTCGCGCATGACCACCCACAAGCAGCCCACTTTTCGGCACATGGGCGTGATTCATTACTGCGTGCCAAACATTGCCGCCCGCGTGGCCTATACGGCCAGTATGGCACTAAGCAACGTGTTTCTGCCCTTCCTGCTGGAAACCGGCACCACCGGCGGCATCGAGCAGATGCTGTATGCGAACCGTTGGTTTATGAAAGGTGTTTATGCCCATAGAGGTACGCTGACCAATCTATACATCGCCCGCAAATTCAACATGCGGTTCAAAGATTTGCAGTTACTGCTGGCCGCACGGTTTTAACACGAAATAGTATTTATGTGTGTTGTATGGCTGTATGGCTGACGCGCGTGGAGACGCAAAGGGTTGCGTCTCTACAATTGACCATCCCGTGTAGAGACGCAACCCTTTGCGTCTCCACGTGCGCCAGCCATACAACGCAACGTCAATAAAATTATGATTAACCACAGCAACGAAAATACGCTACTCGACGATGCCAACTCGTATGACGTCAACAAACAGTTGATGGGCGAAATTTCGTCCGATTTTGTCAAAGTAGCCGATCAGTTAAAGGAAGCGTCGTATCAGATTCGGAAACGCGGTTTTTCGGATTATCCGGTGTTTGTCGCGTCACGCCGGGAGGTGCCGGTGGGGCAGTTGCTCATTGGCGCAACCGAGTTGGAAAACAAGTGGAATTACAAAGCGTCGTTTGTAGACGAGTTCATTCAGCGTGCGCTCATCGGCCCCGAATCGGTCGAACTCTGGAAAGAAAACTACAAAACGCCCGACGAATACTGCTGCCTGTTCGTTGTTCACGGCGACTTTGCCGGATTTGTATATATTCCCTATCCGGAAGATTAATCAGGATAAACCAAGTAAAGTCGACTGGTATAGGTAGGTATTAGAAGTATTTTTGGGAATAACGTGGTTGCTCGTTATGATGCCTTGAAAAAGCGGATACGAGAGCAAGCCTACAGCCTCGATAAGCAAGTTGCTCGTTATCGGCGACAGAAAGTGACTTAGAAAAATGCTACATTTCTGCGTGAGTAAGATGTAGCAGATCTATGGAACCATGACAGATTACTGGCTTATTCAGATAGAATAATCTTTCGAATCTGTAAAAAATCATTTCCTTTTCGGTCTTTAATGTACTGGTTAAAAACCAATACATGATCAAGAGGTGAAAAAGAAGGGGTTCCTACGATTTTCCCCTTTTCTTTGCTGACAATTTGTGTCGAAACACCTTTTATCAGATCGAAAAGATAGATAGAATTTTGCGCTACATAGGCTATTTTACTACCATCTTTATTTAGATTAAATGAGTAGTCAATTGAAAAGTCATTGTTGGTTAGAAACCTCATATTGCCCGTTTGAACCTCAATTTCAATAAGCTGATTGTATTCATTTTGGCCCTTAGCCAAAGCATAGATAAATTTTCCGTCAGGACTCGAACGCAACCAATGCCGGGTATCCGAAAGTCCTTTATCAGAAAATGTAATCCGTCTTTGGTGTATCCCAATCGGTACGCGGGGCCTTTCTCCTATTTTTCCAACGGCTAAGGAGTCCGCCAGGATCTTTTCTGAATCAATATCGACAATGAAAACCTCCGTAATTTGCTTGCCCTCCTGGTTTAAAACGTTGCCCTGAAAAGCAATAGCGTGCGGAATACGTTTACCTGATTTCAGTGTATAGCCATTTTTCCCTACCCAACACTCGTCAAACGCCTTGTTGATTTCGTCAGAACCAGGCTTAGGATTTCTCACTACATTTGCTACAATAGATGAAAACATTATCCCATTATTGTTTCCTTTGGTAGAATCAACCTTAACGCCCTGTGGGAAGGGGAGCATTACGCCCACCACCCTTAGATCAGCATCTATCAATTCATCGTTATATGTAAAACTGACTAACTGTCCATCTCCACTCCAGCAATGAGAATGTGTTCCACCACGGAGCGATCCGGGTGTGTATGGAAAATGTATATCTCTGGCATCGTAAAAGAAAGACTTGTAAGGAAAATTAATATTGATGCCAACACCAGTTCTTCGAGACATGGCATACGGTTTTTCACCATTCGCATTAGACAATCCATGGATAAAAATCACTTTATCCTCCAACGGACTAAAGGACACCGCTCCCACACCCGGTCCATAAACGGTTTGGTTCGAGGTTTTGTAAATTATCTTCTCTTCCCCGGTCTTTACGTGGACAATACCAATGGTAGAAGTTTCTCCAATTTTAGTGTCATCATTCCTACTATCGAAAACAATCCATTGTCCATCATTTGAAAACACACCATTATGGTGTAACGTGTGGCCTGTTGGCGAAACTGTCAGGCTAGTAGTAGTTAATGTCATGCAACTATTTAACAAAACAAGAGCGATTATCCAGAGCCATTTCATAGCTATTAGAGAATTACATACCCTTTGCAGGAAGAAGTTAACCTGAATGTTGCACACCTCTGCTGCAACATTCAGTGGTGTTTAATACATCGGGGTACCTTTCTTAAATTTTACTCTTGATTTTTCTAAAGTTTTCTACCCTATGAAACGTCAAATAATTAGCATCATGGTTATTCTTGGCGTTGGTGATCCCATCAAAATAAGCCGTTCTGGAAAGCACTATAATATCATTTCCTTCAAATGACCAGTCTACATACTGAAACCCATGATAAATAACATCTTCGTGTTCCAGGATAACCTTAACATCATCCCATTTTTTTAAATCCGCAGAACATTTTAGCATCAAAATATTCCGAAAACCGGAAGGATTACGTTCTGGAAACTGCTTTCGATATTTGTCGGGTATTATATTGACGAGAGTCCAGTATTTCTTACTGAGTGTATCGTACTTTATCACAAACTTTTTACTACCGCCATCAAAAGGTATAAAACCCGTCTTAGGATCAAAGTCCAGTGCTTTGCCGTCAGGGGATATAGACACCATGGCCGCTTTCTCTTCAGTCGACTTTTTGTTGGCCACTCTGAGCATATCCCACATTTTCTGGTCTTTATCAACCACAAAGTTTCCTTCCAGCCATCCGGCAAAATCGCCATTGTTAAACGTGCTGTCATACAGGATAGGCGTACTGCTTTGCCAGGATTTCGAATTCATAAGGTCCGAATCTACCGGTGCCGACATCACCATCGCTCCATATCGTTTACCCCATTGTAATACAGGTCCATGTGCCGTCTCCATTGGCCTCCAAAGCCTGCCGTTGTATTCCATTACCGGCATGGGAGCGCAGTGAAACTCTCCTGTAAGCAATACACCATTTTCTTTGTTTGTTGGTTTAGTCCAGGTATTACCTCCGTCGGTTGACTTTCTTATAAGAACCGTCCCATGATGCCTGTCTGGTCCCAGCAGATAGAGTTCCCCTTTATGAACAAACAGTGAGCTCCAAAATGCCCCATTGATTTCAGTAAGATAACGCCATGTTTTCCCCTTATTGTTTGACGTATAAATTCGGCTAACAGCTTGCTGCCATTCAGAACTTTTAGGTCCAAAAAAATCGTGTGATGCCACGTAATCTCCATTGGGCAACGTTACCAAACTGGGCGAACCGATATATTTTTGGGATGAACTTGGTTCATAGCAAACAATATTGCCCGGCACGGTCTGAGCCTGGATTACAGACCAACTGACCAAAAAACATACGATGAGAATCGCTTTGCTTTTTATGTTTTTCATCTTTTTAATAATTCGGATTTTGTTGAATAACCGGATCAGAATCAATCACAACCTGAGGAATTGGAAAAACCAGGTGGAAAGGTTGCGCATTTTTACCTCTTGCCTGTGCGTCTGAAATGAACTTTCCCGTACGAATAAGATCCATTCGTCGGTGTCCTTCATTGAAAAATTCATGCCCTCTTTCCAACAGTATCAGCTCTCTGAAGGCCTCTTTTGTAGTGATGGATTCGAGTTTTAAGTTTACGAGTCCAGCCCTGGCCCTAACCTGATTGACGAGCTGAATGGCTTCGGGCCCTGGCCCATTGATCTCGTTAAGTGCCTCGGCCCTTGATAGAAAGATGTCGGCTAAGCGTATTTCGGGAATATCATTTCCATGAGCCGCTCCTACATTGTTTGGATCTGGCCAATATTTAAATGAACGGATATTGTCTTTACCACGCAGTTCAACCCGCTGATCGGATGTGTTTATATAGTAGGTAATCATCAAATCTTTTCGCTTATCACCAGCTTCAAACGTATTATAGAACTTGTCATAAATTCTGAATTCGTTTGGCCAGTTGAGCCAGGTAGATTTAAACACAAGCCCTATTTCAGGCGCGGATTTGAAGTTATCCGGAAATGACACATTACTCCAACTGTTTGCTGTTGTACGATCAGAGGAAGCGAAAGCTGGCCTTACCCAAATGTATTCACTGTTGTTTTTATTTTCGACTTTGAACATATCCTTATAGGTAGGAAATAAGGAATAGTTCTTAAACGAGTTCAAAAACTGAGCGGAGACGGTATTAGCTTCATTCCAGTTCTTCGTGTTTAGATAAAATTTCAGCAGGTAGCCAGCCGCAGCAGCCTTATGGGCTCTGTACTTCTGCACTTCAGCGCCTGGATTGGGTAATTTTTCGAGTGCAAACTTTAGTTCAGTATCTATGAATTGCTTCAGTTCAATTTCTGAAGCTCTTGGCAAACTCAACCCCTGCGAACTACTTGTTCTCAAAGGTACTGTTCCAAAGAAGAAGTACAGTTTGTAATAGCTGACTGCTCTCAAAAACCGGGCTTCGGCTTCGTATACAGTCTTTTCTGTAGCCGACAGGTTTGAGCTCGGAATATTTTCGATGATAATATTGGCATTTCGTATGCACTGGTAGTAGGAATCCCAGTTCTGTGTAAGAAAGTCCATGGTTGGGTCCCAGTTAAACTCTCGGAAATTTCGTATAGTGGCTTCTACATTATCACCACTCTGATATAAAATATCCGTCACAAACTCCTGCGGGCCCAGCACATAAATCGAGTTGTTACTATTCATGTTGGCAGCCTTAGCATACGTTTCATAAAGAACCGACGTCAGTCCTTCTTTCGTTTTGAGGTAGTTTTCAGGAGCCAACTGTGAAAACACCTCCTCTTTCAAAAAGTCCTTGCAACCTGTTAAGCACAGTGTACCGACGACAATCAGTCCTGTCAGGATGTAGTTTATTGTCTTTTTCATGATGCTATAGATTTATGTTCACGCCAAAGAGTATCGTTCTGGCTGTTGGAAATGCATTCCAGTCTATTCTAACGCCACCACCATTCGGATTTATGGAGGGGTCATATCCCCTGTAATTAGTCCACATGGCCATATTTTGTCCCGTAACAAAAACGCCCAAGCCTTTGATGGCAAAATTTTTGACGGCAAAATCATAGCCCACTCTGATCGTATTCAGCCTGAGGAAGTTTGCGTTTTCAACTGTGTACGTATTTACCTCTTTCTTGCCTTGCCCCAGCGGATTAATAAATGATGGGTAAACCGATGACGGGTTTGATGGGGTCCAGCGGTTGAGCAATGGTTCCGATAAACGGTTTCTCATCAGGTTAGCAGGAAAATAAGTGTCAACTAAATTATTGTTCAACATTTTCGCACCCCACGAGCCATCCAGAAAAATGTTAAGATTGAAGCCCTTGTAGGTAAAGTTATTCGTTAATGAAGCGATGAATTTGGGAAATGGATTCCCGATTACCTGACGATCATCCGCATTAACGACCTTGTCTCCGTTTAAGTCCCGGTACTTGAAATCACCCGGCTTCACGTTGTCTTTTGTAGTGGTGAAATCATCCTCCGTTTGCCATACTCCATCAATTGTGTATCCATAGAATGAATACATGGGTAATCCTTCTTTAATGATGGATACGTTCGCTGTGCCCCCTGCACTTCCGGTAAAAATGTTCTGAATTCCTCCTAAGTCGAGGACTTTATTATGTAGCCAGGTCATGTTTAGGGTCGTTTCCCAACTCAGAGGCCCGGAGAGATTGTTGCTGTTTATCAAAACTTCAAACCCACCATTACGAACGGATCCTATGTTGGTCATCATGGTCGAGAAGCCTGTGGTTCGGGGGATAGGCAAATTCAGGAGCATGTCTTTCGTCGTCTTGGTAAACCAGTCCAGGCTACCCGTAATTCGGTTACCCCAGAAACCAAAGTCCAGTCCGAAATTCAGTTGCTCAGAAGTTTCCCATTTCAGGTTAGGATTTGGCAATCGGTTGGGCGTGGTTGCGCTTACCTGCTGATTTCCGATTACAGCTTTTTGCCCAGTTGTATACGTAGTCAATGACTGATAGTTATCAATCGCCTGATTTCCTGTTTGTCCCCAACTGGATCTTAGTTTTAATGAAGTAATATATTTTGCGTTCTTAAAGAACTCTTCATTTTCAAGTCTCCAGGCAAAAGCGACGGACGGGAAGACGCCATATTTGTTATTTTCACCAAAACGGGAAGACCCATCAATCCGTAAAGAGGTCGTCAATAAGTACTTATCCGAGAGGTTATAATTTACTCTCCCCAGATAGGATAACAAACTATTTCTTGATTTTGAACTAGTTGCGATAAAGCGAGTGGGGTCGCCTAAGCTAAGGTTATCTGTTTTTGTTGCGTCTGAAGGAAAACCACTTGCCTGAGATGTCTGATCATTCGTATCAAACTGTTGAGCTGTAGTTCCAAACAGCAGGTTCAGATCCTGTCGACCAAACCGTTTTTTGTAGTTCAGCGTGAATTCAGACAGAAAGCTGTTGTTGGTGCCTGTCAAAATGCTGGCTATGCCTCCATTGGCTCTACCCTCTATGGTTTGTCTATCCACATACGTATCCCGGCGTTGTGTGGATATATCAGCACCCAAGTTTAATCTCGCGGTAAAATCCGTCAAAAATTTGACTTCGCCATAAACACTTCCTAATGTCCGATAAAGATCTGACGTAGAAGTTTTTCCGTTTGCTATGGCAAGCGGATTGTCTATATTCATGTTTTTCGAAAGAACATAGTTGTTGTTCTGATCAAAAACGGAAAGTGTAGGCTCATAGGCGATGGCAGCATAAATTATACCCGCTCTTTCGTTCAGATCCATCCCGTTGGCAACGTAGGAGTCAGCTACGTAAGCCGAGGTAATGTTTGTACCAATAGTAAAATTCTTGTTTGTATGCTCAAGATTGACTCGGGCACTGTAACGTTTATTGGCCGAGTTTATCAGCACGCCGTCCTGATCGAAATAATTTAGCGAGGTGAAATATTTCGTTGACTGGTTACCGCCTGAAAATGAGATATTATGACTGTTGATTGGGGCGTTTTTACGGTACATTTGCCTGAGCCAGTCTGTTCCGCCCGAAAATTCACCGATTTTCAAATTGACATTTCCGGCTCCGGCGTCAATCAAACTGTTCATCACGGTTTTATACTCGTTCGCGCTCAACAGGTTAATGTCATTCATAATATTTTGAACCCCGTAGTAGGCATCATAGCTTACTTTCAGCCCGCCCTCTTTACCTCGTTTGGTGGTTATCAAAACCACCCCGTTCGCTCCTCGTGATCCATAGATTGCCGTTGCCGAAGCATCTTTCAGAACTTCTATTGAGGCAATATCAGCCGGGTTAATTGAGTTTAATGGATTTCTCGCTGTACGCATTCCCGTAAAATTGGCTCCTGTTCCACTCACGGTAGTTGAGTTATCAATCGGAAAACCATCCACTACATACAAGGGTGCATTGCCAGCATTAAGTGACCCCATACCTCGAATGTTCACCGTAATTCCACCACCGGGTTCTCCACTGTTCTGAATAATCTGAACACCTGAGACCTTCCCTGCTATTAGTTGTTCGGCAGAGACATTGACACCTTTGTTGAAACTCTTTTCGGTTAGGCTGGCCACCGATCCGGTTATATCACTTTTCTTAGCAGTTCCATACCCAATTACAACGACATCGTCGAGTAACGAGACATTTGGTTCCAGCTCTACATCTATGCTTTTCCGGTTGAGGAGATCAACTGTTTTAGTTAAAAAACCTACATAACTCACCGTGATTTTGCCATTCAGCCTGGGAACGGTAAGACTATACGTTCCTTCTGCATTAGTGATCGTTGCCACGGTAGTTCCCTCAAGTTGAATGGTGGCTCCGGGCAAGAGTTCTCTGGTTTTGGCATCAATTACCTTTCCGGTAATTACATTTTGTGCTAAGGCCGTTATCGAAAAAAACAGCATTAGCCCTACCAGCCGAAATTTGAGTAGATTTCGTTTCATAGTTTTAAAGTAAAGGCAAGTCAGTTTAGAGAAGTGTTACTGTTCTTTGACTGGATCACATTTTATTGTTCATAGGCTTATCATGTTTAAATTGATCTCCTTTGCCAATTCTTTGAATTTATAGAACAGCGCGTCAAGGCTATCGTGATCTGCTGTGGTCCTTAGCTCACTTCCATTGCGGCAAATTTGGGTGATACCCAGACCTCGTTTTTCGAGAATATATTTTGCACTGGCGGGATAGGTGTCATGCATAACCCCCATGTTTTGAGCAAAAAACTGCTGCACTTTGTCTACGTCTTCTGAGTCATCATCGTAATGATTGCACAACCAGACAATCAGCTCAGGGAAATAATTTCCCTGGATACAGGATAGACCTGCCGAGTCGGCTTTCATTGAATCCACCGCATGCACCATGTAGGCATCGTAAAGAACAAAGTCCTCGGCGTCTTTACTGGCAGCAATCTTAGCCCGTACACTGTCTATATTTAGTGATGTATCCTTGTGAAATTTAATCCGTCCTGTCTTGACTAACTGCCCCAGCAACTCAGACCTTAAAATCCGTTTATAGGGCAGAGGGCATTCATAAAACCCAAGGGGAATATCCCCCGTTAGAGCAAGCAATTGTTTTACTCTGGCTTCAAACACGTCTTCAGAATCCATCTCTCCGGCCAGCAAGCTTGTAATAACAATTACACTGTCGACTCCCGTGCTATATATCTCCTTTACAAAAGCGGCCTGATTTTCTAAGCTGTCGGGGAAAGTACCTGTGGCTACTATAGGCACTCTTCCATTCACTTTCTGCACGATAAAAGACACAGAAGCCAGCATTTCTTCTTTGGAAAGATGATACATTTCACTCGACAAGCAGTTGGCAAAAAGTCCGGCTGCTCCTGCTTCCAGGTAGAACTCGATCAGGTCTGCCAGGATTTCGTAATCAATAGCATTTCCATCCTGAAATGGAGTGAGCATGACAGGTACAAATTTTTTAGTTGTCATATGGTTAAATTCCTTCTTAGTTTTTGAGTGAGGTTACCCGTGAGGAAAATCGATAATGTACCCACTACAATAATCATATTCGCATGTAGGGGGTATCGTAAATAATTGTATTGATCTGGTATGAGGTAAGAGAAGCTCATCCAGAGAATAATCAAGACACCAATCAAACTAGCCGTAAGAGCATCTTTATTCGTAGTGTTCTTGCTCATTAAACCGAGTAGAAAGAGCCCCAACATGCCCCCTGCAAATATTCCAGAAAGTGTCCACCAGACATCCAAAAGGCTTTTGACACCTATCATGGCTATGCCGCAGAGCATACCAATTAAGCCTACTATAACCGTGGCGATGTAAAGGATTTTCAAGTTGTTCTTTTCGGTTGACCTCGTATTGACATATCGCTTGTATATGTCTTCTGTAAAGACTGTGGCCGAAGCGTTCATGCCAGAACTTATAGTACTCATAGCCGCAGACAGAATGGCAGAGACAATCAATCCTAAAAGACCGGTTGGAATCATATGCACCATAAAGTGCGGCATCACTTTATCGGCATAATCTGATGGCTTCATCATTGTTGCCAGTTGCGCTACTTCCGGCTTATTGATCGCCAGACCGAGTTGCTCAGAAGCCGCCTGCAGTTTAATGGTCCGGAGTAACTCCGGGTTTTGCATATAATACGCGTATAAACAGGCTCCTATACTAAAAAACAGGAGAGACACAGGAACATAAATCCACACACAAAGCCATACCGACTTATTGGCTTCTCTGGTGCTGGTGGCTGCGTGGTAACGCTGGATGTAGTTCTGATCCATTCCGAAATTATTCAGATTGATAAAAAAGCCGTATAGCAGCACAACCCAGAAAGATGAACGGACAAAATCAAACTCTATAGTACCAAGGCTGAATTTATTAGCTGCCGCTCCTATGGTAAGAATGCCGTCGAATCCCCCCATCACTTGGTTCACCACTAAGTAAATAATGATTACTGCACCCAACGTTTTCAACAAACCTTGTACGACTTCGGTCCAGATTACGGCTTCAATGCCACCCATCACGGTATATACTATAATGCAGATTCCCGTCACCACCATGATCGTCACCATGCTGTACCCTGTGAGAGCCTGCAAGGTCAATGAAATTCCAAAAAACACAGATCCGATCCGGGCTAGCTGAGTGGATAAAAAACAGACCACTACATAGGTTCTGGCCCATGGACCGAATCGTTTTTCAAGATTGGTGTAAGCAGATACCTCTCCGGTACTCCGATAAAATGGGACAAAGTATTTAGTGGCAAACCAGGCGGCCAAAGGCATAGAGAGACTGAACACGAAGGCATTCCAATTACCTCCAAAAGCCTTACCCGGCACGCCAAGAAAAGTGTTCGAACTTAGAAAGGTAGCATAAATCGATATGCCTACTGCCCAACCAGGAATCCGACCAGCCGCTCGGGTAAATTCATCGGCTGAGGTGTTTCTTCCGGAAAAGTAAACGCCAACCAATACCATTGCTATTAGATAGGCAATAATAATGGCAATATCCAATATCGGTAAATTAGTCATAAGCTAATTTTTTATATCGGTTATACAGGGCATCATACGTTTTCTGCTTTTCCGGATTAGGGCTATACGTTTTTACGATTTTTGCCGCTATTGTCTTTTTAGCTTCCTCAATAGTGGGGTAAATTCCACAGGCAGTGGCGGCAAAAATAGTCGAACCCAACGCGCAGGTCTGCTCGCTGTCTATTATCTGAATTTCCACACCCATAACATCCGCCAAAACCTGTACGACATAGGGTGATTTATTGGGTATGCCTCCAGTAGCTATCACATGCTCAATTGGAATACCGAAGGCTCTGAAACGCTCCAGGATGGCTCTTGAACCAAATGCCGTTGCTTCAACTAACGCCTTGAAGAAATGTCCTGCCTGCGTAGCCAGGCTAAAACCGTACCCCGACGCGTGAACCCCAAAATCAGCATCAGGTGTTCGTCTCCCATTATGGTAATCGGTAAATACCAGATCTGACTCTGTTACCTCTATTTGGCTGGCCTCACCAGTAACATACCCAAAAAATTTATCGTCCAGTTTATTCGCCAGTTCCACACTTAGCTGATCGCCAATAATAACCTGGGTAGGTTCCAGTATCATTTTTTTGAACCAGTTGAAAATATCCCCGAAAGCCGACTGCCCAGCCTCAAAACCAATCATCCCAGGTTCAATAGAGCCATCTACCTGCCCGCAAATGCCCTCAACCAAAGGCAATTGGTCTGATGCTGGCACTACCAGCATGTCGCAAGTCGATGTTCCTATTACTTTGACAAGGGTGTAGGGAGCGATTCCTGCGCCTACCGCGCCGTGGTGGGCGTCAATGGCTCCAACAGTTACGATTGTCGCCGGATTAAAACCAAACTTGTTGGTAAAATAAGGAGCAATAGTTCCAAAGACCTGATCGGACGTATAGGTTTCGGTATAGAACCTGTTGCTCAGCTTTTCAAATGTATTGTCTATAGCATTTAGAAACGCTGCAGAAGGCAAGCCCCCAAACGCTTCGTTCCACATGGCCTTATGCCCGGCGGCACAACGGTTTCTCTTTACAGCAGATGGGTTATCGGTTCCGCACAAATAGGCAGGAATCCAGTCGGATTGTTCCATCCAACTGTATGCTTTCTGAAATACATGTTTGTCCGTTCTGTTGATGTGAAGAATTTTCGACCAAAACCATTCGGAGGAGTATATTCCTCCGCTGTACTTAGTGTAATCCACCACCCATTTTTTTGAAAGCGCATTTATTTCCCCGGCCTCCTCAATGGCACTATGATCCTTCCAGAGGACAAACATGGCATTAGGATTTTCTAAAAACTCCGTTGACAAGGCCAATGGGCGGCATTTCGCATCTACTGCCACAGGTGTAGAACCGGTCGTATTAGTACCAATAGCCAAAACATTGGTAGCGCTTTCTACGTCAAAAAGTTTTCCAAATACCTCATCGATAGACTCTATATAATCCAAAGGATGCTGGCGATATTGGTCCTTTTCCGGGTTGCAGTATAGCTGGGCCTTCCATCGCTTATAGTACGAAATTCCAACTGCTACTTCTTCTCCATTTACTGGGTTGAGCAGCAATCCCCGAACGGAATCCGTACCAAAGTCCAGTCCTATCACGAGCTTCTTTTCCATAGGATCAGATTCCGCAAAAATTTACGTTGATTCCCAGATTAACGAAAGTTGCGGCTTTGATTTCTGCGGCTTTACGTACCTCATAATCTCCGTCAACATAGACCACCTGAATGTGGTTTGCTTTATGTTTAGCCATCATTTGGTCACGGCTCACTCCGTCAAGAACGCCATGCATTACAGGCCATTGAGGGTCGGTCAGTTTCCAGAGACGGTCAACTTCCGCATCTGGCAATTCTACGCATCTACCCGTACCGATATCACACCAAAGCTTATCGTTTTCAATATAAACCCTGCTCCATACAATCTTTCCGGGCCTGCTCACTCCGCGAAGTGTACCCCCGCCTTTTCCGAAAAACATAGGTGGCTGACGCATACTAACTGCCCCGGCATAGCCACCACCTTTAAAATGTGATGCAGGAGCCGCTCCCGAAATCAAAAAAACCCATACAAACTCTTCTTTGCCATCTATAGTGAAGGTTTCACCATACCGTAAATCGTGTAGGGTATTATCGCCATTAAGTCCAAGTTCTCGCCAGAGGTGATAGGTAACGTAACCATCTATACCAGCACATTCGTCTACCTCATTGAAATGAGGCAATGCTACTTTCGGATATAATTCTTTCCCTTTACCAGTAAAAACCGGCGGGCGATCCGTATTATTTAGCAGCCCTTCTGCCAAATCACTCGCTGCTGTAAGTTCCTTTAAACCTTGCTGATATTGAATACCGATCGTGTCGCAACCAAATTCGTCAGCCAGTCTAACAGCCGCAATGTACATTTTGCATTGTTCCAGCGTTTGCTCTTTGGTAAGTTCATTGACCGGGTCAGTTCCCCAAACAAATTTCATTCCTTTTTGGAGCATCCAATCCAGCACTGCGTTTGCTTCTGCATCCGAAACGGTCTGCATGGTAGCATATAAGGTCGACTGGCTTAATCGCTCCTTATAGATACCAAGAGCCTGTATTAAATCATCAGGTACGATGGCATTGAACATACCCATGCAGCCCTCG
This sequence comes from Spirosoma montaniterrae, assembly GCF_001988955.1. Lineage (NCBI taxonomy): Bacteria > Pseudomonadati > Bacteroidota > Cytophagia > Cytophagales > Cytophagaceae > Spirosoma > Spirosoma montaniterrae. The sequence goes on from NZ_CP014263.1 coordinate 2,238,531, forward strand.
TCAAACACCCCCATAATTACTTTATCGTCCTTAATGCGGGTAGCAAGTTTTTCAGCTATGATTAGGTCTCTCTCCTCTACATTATTGATAGCAAACGGATTTACATGGGAGAGGTCATGGATAACCTTACCGGTGTCCAGCCACTCGTTTAATTTTGCGGTGAAGAATGGATCATCAAAGTCTTTACTCCATAAAAAACTATATTTCACACCGGCTTTTGTTAATGAACCCGTAAGGTTAAGAGCACCAACAAGCCCAGGATAGGTGCCATCCCAGTTGGCTACAACCAAGATGGGACCTTTATGCGAAATGAGTCCGGCCAAAACGTGGTGACTGTACTGCCATACGCTTTCGGCTACTATCAGAGGCCGCATTTTGTCTATTTCTCTGAAGATCTTTATTCCTATGTGCTGGTAATCGATAAAACCATGCCCTTTTTCTTCATTATATGCGTGGGCTCTTTTGATTTCCCAGGAATAGTTACGTAAGGCCGCTGCCAGGTCTTCTTCCATTTTTTGTTGCATCGGCCAACACTTAAGGTTAGCCGATGGCCTGAGGTCCCCACTACAGACCAGAAGTGCATACTTGTGCTCCATCTTTCCTTGTCTCTTGAGATAGTACAAAGATTGAATGCTTGTATCAGAAAAGAATTCATTAAATTTTCCAACTTATCCAACATATTATCACATTGAATAAAAAAATGGCTGGATATTAATAGCTTCGTATATAACTAAGTATTTCGGCCAAAGTGGTTCTTCGCGTTGGCTGGTGGTGATGACGTTAAGATGAGTAAACAGGCCGGGTATCACCGAAAGTGATGAAGAACTCACTTTGGCTGAAACACACATAACTGTGAACATAACTAACTATGGTGCCTAAACTTCATATTGTTCCTAAACAGATTGACAATGCGTTTAGTATTCGTCATGATAAAGTGCCACAATTTGGCTCTATCTGGCATTACCATCCTGAGATCGAGCTTCATTATCTTATAAAAGGTGAAGGAATTCGTTTCGTGGGGGATAGTATAGGCAATTTCCAGCAGGATGATATGATTCTTATGGGCTCAAATGTGCCACATACCTGGAAATGTAATAGCCCCAGTTCTTCAGATTATCATGTAGAAGCTTTGGTACTTCACTTTCATCCTGAATGTCTGGGAAAGGAATTTCTTAATGTATACGAAACTCAAGGGATTTCGAAACTCTTTGAACAAGCTAAAACTGGGCTGGTCATCAAAGGAAATTCGAAAGAGAAAATTAAACGGCTTATGTGGCGGATGCTACAGGAGACGGGCTTGAACAAAGTGGTTTACTTGCTTAGAATCTACGTTATTTTACTGGAAAGCAGAGAGTATGAGATTTTATCGAATACTATTGAATACACAAAATCCAATCAACTTGATGGAAATAGAATGGAAAAGGTACTTTCATTTACCTTACAAAATTTCAGGAATAAAATTCTGATTGAGGATGTGGCAAAGCTCACAAATCTGAGTGTTACTTCTTTTTGCCGCTACTTTAAAATGACAGCTAATAAATCGTACTTTGATTTCCTTACGGAGGTACGCCTTAGCCATGCCTGCCGTTTACTTATTAAAACGGACTACACGATAGCGCATGTTGCCCTGGACAGCGGATTTGAAAACACCTCTAATTTTTACAGGCATTTCAAAAATATTAAAGGAACTACGCCCAAACAATACAAGAATGTATTTTTTTCAGGGTAATTCACTATGGTGTTCCTGCTTAGTTAGTCAGCTTTTAACCTAATTCAAACTTGGAGGGTATAGGCCGAAAATTGTACTTTCCCCTTTCCCACTTGATTCTTTGACGTATCGTTGGGCGGGCGTCTGGTAATCTAACGACTGGCACTTTCGCTCGCAATTGTCGCAATGAAAGTACTTCTCTAACCCCTTCTACAAAGATAAGCCGTCTTAACCATATCCATAACCGGACTGTTTTATCGCTAGTACGTGAATGGCCAGGCATTGACGACTATAATTACCACCACACGGACGGCCCCGTACAGATAAGGTCCGGATTCTTCGCCCGCCAAAAAGCTGATCTGCCACAAAATCCATTCAGAACTCAATTGCTTTTCTGGATCGGTTGTTGGAGCAGATGTCTTTCCCTATTCAGCGTATTCAAAGGGATCGGGGTCGAGAGTTTTTTGCCTATTGCTTTCAAGAGCGACTTATGGCTTGTTATATCAAGTTCCGTCCAATCAAGCCACGCTCTCCCCACCTCAACGTTTGAGCGGGCAGTTTGGTACGAAGCGAAACCAGCGAGATAACTTTGCCGTGATGGCGAGCCAGTTTACGCAGGCGTTTCAGGGCCGATTCGGCTATTTCCCGGAGAGAAGCCTGCACATCGGCAAACAGACTAACGATAGGTTTCGTGGCATTCCAACTGCTAAATAATACTGTCGGCGCAAGCCCGATTCAGATGGGTTTCAACGTCGGAAGCGATGAAACCCATCTGGATAATGTGTTGGAATATTGTGCTAAAGCATTATATATTTGATGACTTTACTACGCAGCATTAATTTTCCTGATTGGTGTTCGTAGTTACCTCGCCAGAAACCACCTGCAACCAAATAAATGAAACTATGCCAGTAGTGTACTATGCCCTACAGATGAATCCTGTGATCTTACTTGTGGTTATTATTGGCTTGTTCGTTCTGTTTAGTACCGGTTTAACGCTGTTGTTCAAACGCTATGGTCGAATAAATATAAGACATAGTGATAATGGCGGCTTAGGTGACGTTTTTGTAGCAATAACTGCCATATATGGTCTATTGATGGGTTTCGTCGTGTTTTTGGTATGGGATTCATTCAATACCGCGCAGACCAACGCTGACCGTGAAGGTAGCTTAGCCCGAAGTTTGTACCGCGATATATATTACTATCCTGACTCTGCTAAGATTGCTCCGTTGATGTCTGCCTATATCGACTATGTTCATTATGTTATTGAATACGAATATTCACACATGGAAAAAATCCAACCTACCTCTTCGGAAGATAGGTATGCCTTCAGCAAGGTTTTTTCTACGATAGAACGAGATAAGAGTAATGATTATCGAATGGAGGAAATATTTAAGACCTTAAATGAACTCGCCACTTACCGTAGTTTACGACAATTAGACGCTGTTAATAATATTCCATATCCAATATGGATGACTTTAATGTTAGGCGGCATATTGATTATTGGCTTTGCAACAGTATTAGAGTTTAAAAATCTAAATTTACACTTGATAATCAACGGGTTATTAGGTGCTTTTATCGGGTTGCTCGTTTACATCATTGTTTTGTTAGATTACCCGTTTACAGGCTCGATCAGCATCAAGCCTGAAGCCTACCAACAAATATTATTGATGCATAAAGAAGCTCATCAGAAAAGCTTTTGATGCAGTTTGTGCTGCTTTTCACCACTCCAATAGCAAACATGCTCATTGTGTTTGCTATTGGAGTGGTGAAAAGCAGCACATTTGTTTCGACTGGTGTAGCATTAGCGTATAATCGGCACACCATTGCCCTCAAGTTCTTTGGGAAGATTCAAACTTGAACAGATTTTGCGAAGCGTAGCCCGGACGTACTCGCATCGCGACGCGTCAGGCGTCATAGCCTGATACGTTTCATCATTCTCTAACAGAATGCATAGCAAAGATACGACCATGGGGGTAGCCAGCGAAGTTCCCGCCAAATCGCCGTATGCTTCCGTTAGTCCATACCGGTCGGGAAAGGTCGAAATAAGCCCGACTGCCGGTGACACACAATCCAGTGCATCGCCCGAATTGCTGAAGTTTGGAACGTAATATCCCTGAGCTGATATGCGGGTGGGGTCGGGTGGCACCATAATCTGCGTAATCGAATTGGGTGGCCCCCATGTGGTAAGTCCCAGTGCGCCAACGGCAATCGTTTCGGGAAAAGCGGCTGGGTAGGCGACTGTTGTCCCTGAGTTACCCGATGCACAGATACAGACAACTCCCTTTTCGTATGCATACTGAATCGCATCATGTTCAATAGCTGATGGTGCGGACGCTGTCAAGCTCAAATTAATAAGATGTACTTGGTATTCATCGACCAGCATCCGTATGGCACTGGCAATGTCGCCCTGGTTAGCGTTGCCATCGCCTTCGGGGAATACACGCAGGGAGTAGATGGTAGCTCCGGGCGACATACCAGCGTACTGCCCTGATTTTTTTGGCTGTGCCCCGATTAGTCCACAAATCGCGCTGCCATGAATATCTATGTCGGCCCCGCCCTCACTGTCATGAATACCGTCAATGATGGAGCCGAGATTGATTATGTTATCAAGGCAGGGATTAGGCCCCATGCCCGTATCGGCAACGCCCACCCGCATCCCTTTCCCCCGCGATTCGTCGTAGGTAGTCACGCCCATTAGCTGCTGCCACCAGCCAAATGGACCGTCGTCACCAAGAGCAGGGCAATTAATCTCACAGGTTGTCTCAACGGTGGCATCGCCCATGCTCCAGTAAACCCCGGCTGGCGCACAGGTAATCATCCCAACCTGCATGGTAGCCTCCGTCAGCACGAAGTTTGTCCGTCCCGTTTGGTCAGTCTGCTTCGTTTTAGTGGTAGGGAGTTTACCTTCCTGAACCAGAACGGCTGTTACCGAAGCACCATAGATTGCCTCAGGCTGTGTTGCCCCGGGTTCACCCACTACGTGTACCTGCACAGCATTGGCACCTGCCGGTGGCTGAGCAGTTGCTTTGGGCGGACTTTTGAGCAGTTGCTGTTGGGGTGGTTCGTGCCAGTGGACGTGCTTGATCTTAGGCTCTATATGAAAGTTGGGGTCCAGCTTGTTTTTTTGCTGGGCGACCTCATCGGGAGAAGCCTCAAAGTGTAATATTTTGTGATGGGCTGTTTTTTGCGCGTTTAGCTCCGACGACATTACGTTATGCACCTTATGCTGCCAGAATTCATTCGATGTATCGGTTGCCATCTGAAGCGATTGCGCAGCAGCCGACCGCTTAGGAGTCAGTATGAAATGAGCCATATGTAAAAGGGTTTAGTGTGGCACCAATGATCTGATAATTTGCTCTTTGCAGAACATTTTGACATGTTTGACAAACTCGTTTCTATAAACCTCATAAACCTCGATGGCTTTGACGGCATCGAGGTCAAATATCTCTTCAAGCAGACTGGCCGATACCATAAAAGGATCAACATAATCCAACAGGATAGCAAACGGCTTAGGCACAGAGCAGAGTGTTTGGCTGGCTATATCGTATAGGTAATTCTGGTTGTTAACCGTCACTTTCAACGCTGAATCCAAGAATGCCCCGTTAACCGGAACAGACTGATCGGGTTCGGTCCGTGTGAAACAACAGTGGTTGGCTCTACCAATAAACAATTGGTGCGTGTGCATGTGGCCTGCTTTTATCAGGAGTCTCGCTAAACCAAACAGGTGCACCCAATCTGCCAACACTTCCAGTTCGCGCTGGTCTGACAGACAATTAGCAAAAGCGGTATAGTCATCGGCCAAATAACATTTGCTGAACAAATCAAGATTGACATCGGTCATGGTTTGTTTGTTCAGCCGACTCAGTAGCCAGTCAGCAAATTCGCCATGCACAATAGCCCGGTCTTTTTCACCTAACGATAGTTGCCGCACGTGTTCAAACCGGACTGTGTAGAGTTTGGCCGGGAAATTGTCATGCGTATAATCAACCCGGTTTCTGAGCGGTTGGTGTAAGAAACAGTCATAGCTGTCAGGGACCGACTCGACCGGTTCGAGAACACCAACTAACTGGCAGCTTTCTTTGTAGCAACAGGTTGGAAGCGGGTCAGCACTCAACTCACTGCCCAAAAGCAGCGATGTAAGCTGAGTCGGGATTATCAACACAGGCATCGGATCGTCTTCTCCATACCTGTGCCAGGTCGGCTCAAAACAGGTTTCGCTCTGAAGCCAACGCTCACGATCAGTAAGCACGAGGGCGTCTGGCTGTTGAGTCAGTTTTTTGAGCAAATCATCGACTGTCAGTACGGCTGGCGGTTTTTTCTGGTCATACCAGCACTGCTCTGCCTGCTCATGCAGTAATTCATGTATTCCGCACAAGCGCGTTTGTGTAGCCGTTCGACCGGGCCAGGCCGGCACCATCTGGAGCGAACGTATAGTAGTTGAAACCGGGTCTAATGTGCGGACTAAGGCCTCCCGGAACGGCGTTGGCGAGAACCCTAAGTCGCGCTGAGCGTTGGCGATGTTCAATCGTCCCGGCGAGCCGGGAGCATACGGAAATGCGTACACCGAAAAACCCCCATCAAGCAGCGTTTGGGTATCCGTTGGGTCATTGTGAATAGGTTGGACGCCTGCCCAGGTAGCTATTGCCTGCATATACTCGCTAACCGTTGGACAGTCTCCTGCCGACAAATGATAGGCATTGCCGATAGCTGAAGGTGTTGTCAGGGTTGCGTAAAACGCTTCGATCAGGTCATCAATAAATATGGTTAAAATGAAGCTATCCCGTAGCAAAGGGGTAATTAATGGTTTTTTTCTAAGCAGGCGTTTCAGCATGTACACTTCACGAGACACCGGGTCAGAGGGTCCCATAATAGGCGTAGAACGTAGAATAACCATTGGAAATCTTTGGGTTTGGTAAGCATCCGTCAGCACCCGTTCGCAGTCGGCTTTTAGATTACTGTAACTATGTCCGCCGTTATTCACTAACGTAGCCTGATCTTCCTGTAGGGGAAATGTAAAGGGATGCGCGTAAACGGCGATGGTGCTTAGGTGAACGTAGCAACGGATTCGGCCCGCAAAGGCGTTCACCAACTCGCGGGTTTGCTGGGGCCGATACGCTATCAGGTCAACTACGGCATCGACTTTCAGTTGCGCCAGTCTGGTTAGAATGTTCGGATCCGAGCGGTCTCCTATTATGACACGGACATGAGCAGTCAGCCCGGGCATCGGCTCTTTGGCAAGAACCGTAATTACCATGTGACGGGCCAGCAACCGATCAACCAGCCGACTACCAACGTATCCTGTACCACCAATAATTAGTACGTGCATATGCTTGTTTACGTTAATCGGGTTGGGCAGTAACCTCAGCGCATACGTGTTCCGTTATTAACCAGTTGCACGCTGCTCAACACCTCACCTAACTTCTGAACAACCGTCTGCAACTCATCATCGGTAATAGTCAAGGCTGGAAAAAAAACGACGCTCGATACAGCCGGATAAGCTAAAACGCCCTTTCTCTTCAGTAATTCATAGATAACAGCGACTTGCTCTTTCGTGGCTGGTTTATGGTCGTTCTGGCACAGCGCAACCCCTGCCATCAACCCAAGCGATCTGATCCCGCTAACATTAGGTTGCTCGTTCTTCATTTGCTCAAGTAACTCTCTGACATAATGACCTGCTTCCCTTGCCCGTTTGATTAGTTGCTGGTTTGTGAGCACATCGATAGTTGCCAGCGCAGCCACACAACAGGCCGGATTTCCGTTGTGGCTGGAACCATGCATAATACCGGCTCCGTGGGCCAGCAGGCGATTACCAATTTCGGCAGAGAACAGCGTTGCCCCCAATGGCAGGTATCCGCTGGTGATGCCTTTTGACAAAAGCATGATGTCGGGTTTGATTCCGAAATGAGTAGAACAGAACCACGCGCCCGTACGCCCAAAACCCGTTGCGATCTCATCAACGATCAGCAAGATGTTATGACGCTGGCAGATTTCGGCGATGCGGTCGAAGTAAGCCTGAGGTGGAATCACGACACCCGCCGAACCAAGCACGGGTTCTATGATGAAGGCGGCTATCTGGTCTGACTTCAAACGAGCAACGGTTTCTAATTGCTCGGCGCAGGTTAGCGCATACGTCTCGTAGTCCTGATTGGGCGGGCAGTTGTCGGGGTTGGGGGCATTAATGCAGTCGAGGCCGGGCAAACCGGGGCCAACCGTTTCCTTAGCAGGGTACAGCCCGGAGACACCCATACTTCCAAAAAAGGTACCATGATAGGACTGATCGAGATAAACAATGCGATTTTTGTTGGCTAACCCCGCGAAGTGCCAGAACTGCCGGGCCAACTTAATCGATAATTCGACACTTTCTGAACCAGATCCGGTGAGGTAAACCCACTCCAGCGGATAGGGAGCCAGTTCAACTAACTTTCGTGCCAGTGCCAGCGCGGGCTCATTGCCACGACCCGCAAACAGCGTTCCGTACGATAGTGTTGACAATTGCTTCGTTATGGCGTCGATGATGTAGGTATTCCCCAGACCGCACTGCACGCTCCACAAACCGCCCGATGCGTCGATGTATGTTTTGCCATGCTGATCCGTCACCCTACAGCCCTGCCCGCTCACCAGTGTCAGGACATGGTTTGGCAATTGATTGTGCGGCATGTAGGGGTGCCAGAGCGGATACGTATCGGTATCGCTTTTGCCGCATACGTACAAGTAGCGGAGGGTTTTGCCGTTGTCCGACAAAGTCGGTATGCGTTTGTAGACATAAAAACCGGCCTCCTGCAACTCCTGCTCCAGTTCGCCCTCAGCAAACAGTGCCAGTTTTTTATATTCTAAAATGGTGTATCGTTTATTGGTACTTTTGGCAACCTGAAACAGCGAGTTTTCCAGCATCACCTTCTGCTCATGGTAGGTTTTGATTCCTAACGTAACGACGGTTTTACCCGATTCGATGGGTAGATCAAGTTCAAAAATTCGCTCCTGATTCAGTGACTCCTGTACGGGCGCATCAAACGCAAAAAGGCCGCTCGATGTAAGGTGCCGCCTGACTGATTTTAAGATGCTTTTCCGGTCGGCGGGGTCGGTAAACAACAGCAGTGAGCAATAGGGGAAAATAACGAGTGAAAAAGCGTTACCAAGCTGAAAATTTCGGGCATCTTCCCGGCACATCGTCAATCGGCTTTGTTCTTCTCTGGAGCGGTGCTGCATGCGTTTGCTCAGAATATCCAACATATCCTGCGAATTATCGACGCCCGTTACGTGGTATCCTCCGCTAAGCAGGGGCAGTGTCACACGCCCCGAACCACAACCAAGCTCCAGGATGGGCCCGCCTGCTTCCTTAGCCAGATCAACATAGTAGGCAATATCGGACCGGTCGATGAAAAGCGCATCGTTGAGTTCGGCCATCAAGCCGTTATAGTTTGCCACCTCAAGAATAGCGTTCGTCTGTTCTTTTAACTGAGCAAAGGGGCCCCAGTAATTAGGCACCTCAGCCGCCCTGTTTGTAGGGCTTTCGTCCAATATAATGTCCTCACTAACGTATGACATGATTCAGCTCGGTTAAATGGTTTATGGCCTTAGCAGTCAGGTAATAAGTATAGCACTCCAACGAAAAGGCTATGTCGAGCCGGTTGAACAACAGGTGGAGGTACGTCATCAGAATGGCCGAAGGATTGATGGGCAACAACTGCCGTTGATCGAGCTGTTGTAAACTCACCCACCGTTTCCGCAGTTCCACTTGCCATTGGTGCAAGAAAGCTTGTACGGCGGGGCTTTGGCCGGGCACATGCATCAGAGCCGACATGTCTGAGCCTGACAACCAGTATTGTAGTTGAGTTAGAACGGGTTCAAGGTCGGCAATTTGCTCGTCAAATGTGGGGAAACCACGACTAACATAGGTATCTTCCACCGAATCATCAGGATGATTTTTAAGCAGCAGTCCGGTTTGGCTGGCCCGATGGAACAGATCGGCAATCGCGCCTGGCTGATCATCGATAACACCAACCATCATCATCGACAGATGCATAAGCAGGGTAATACGGGCGGGCAGATTATCCCGCGTCAACTTTAACAACCGTCCGGCAAACACTGACGAAAACGCGAAATGATCTTCGCTCAATGCCTGTGCTTCGTCAGTTCCATAGCGGTGTTTCTCAAACCGATACGGATGCAGTTCGATACCCGGCTCCGGGCGTAGCGGCTCAATATTTTCAACCTCAACAGCGCCAAGTTTATCGTACAACGCCCGCATGTTGTTGGCATACGCATTGTAATCGTGGACCGGCTGAGCTACGTGCGGATGGTATCGTAGATGTTCTGAGAAGGAATTGGCAAGCTGGGCAAGGGCATCGGCTTCGTCGGTACAGGCGAACAGCCGCAGCCGCAGATGATCGCCCCCATTCCAGTACCGCAGAAACGCGTATTGACTGATACGTCCGTTTTTCTGCCAGTTAACCAGTATTGGCAAGACATAATCCAGCAGCAGCGCATCCTGATGGCCACGATAATAGATATGGATCGACGTGACGGCACGATTCATGGTAATCGGTCGTTTTGGTACATCTCTATCTGATATTCAACCACCCGATTGTCTGCACCTAACTTATCGCGGTCGAGTATCGGTAGTGCTTCGATAAAGCTCATTCGGCCAGCCTCGAATACCGTATATCGTAAAAACAGCCGAAAGCTGGTGTAATCGTCCCAGTTCAGATAAACGGGTTTGTGTACACGTTTGAAGGCCAGGCCACGCCCATCTTCTGAATAATACGTAGCAGAATGCATGGGTATAACAAACACTTCTTTGGGCATACTCACCTCTGATGCCCATGCTCTTACCTGTCGATAATACGCAAAATCAGATTGTTTGGCCGATTGTCTGGGCACCTCAGCAAGCGGCACCGACCAGGCACGACGCATCAACACAACCCCACCGCTCACTATGCGGGCATAATGGCGTATGCCTTCTACGCGCTGTGTTTCGGCCTGGTTCAGCAACCGTTCGTACAGCGAAAAATCGGGCGTAAACGATGGCCCAAGCGTGGTCAGGAACCGGTAGAAGGGCGGAAAATAGATTGATGCTAACGTACCCCGGTGCAGCGGTACGATTCGCTTGCCGGTTGACCCTTCGATAAGCACAGGGTTACCAGCCGCATCGCGTTTAACAAACAAGTTGTCCCAGCAAAAGCACTGCCGGGCCGGATCACTCACCTGCTGGCCGGGATAGTATAAACTTCGTCTGCCTACCGGTAGTCTGATCTGCCCCTGAAACCCCATTGTCGCTATAATGTCGGCATACTCACAGGCTGGCTCTATATCCATTAACTGTCGCTCAATCATCGTGTTTGACCGGTAGCTCCGGGCTGACAATGGCGGTTCGGTAAACATTGTACCATACCCCGCAAATAGTTTATTGACAACGAAACGAGGGGCGTCAGTTGTCCATGTATTCGTAAACTGACCCATTACGGTCATCGACAGCGGAAGCGACTGCGTATTGAAAGGGGATGCTTCCTCCTCCCACTTCGCCCAGAAAAAGGAGTCGAGCGTAAGTTGCTCCGACGTTTCGGATAGCAGCGAAGCAATCTCGGATACAAAGCGATCCTGAACGGTGATTTGTTGCTGCATGGCGTTGCCCGTGACCAGAGCCTGCGGATTTAGCAGGGGGTGGTTCTCGTTCAGCGTATTTGGGTCTGCGTCGATAGCAGACTCGAAAAGTCGATGAAAAAAAATAAGCGCGGGCAACGGCGTATCGGTATCGGTCAACCTACCAGCCACCCACTGTTGAAGCGCGTAGTCGTTATTGAACAGCGGAAGAACACGTAGTAGGGAATCGAAAACGGGGAACTGCTCAATGAATTGGTCTGGTTCCGGAGTTGGCGGAGCGGCCAGATACACACTGTTATGAACAATTTTCTGGATTCCTCCAACCGGCGTTACCACACCAACCGAAGCCAGTACGCGCTCACTGTTCTGAGCGAGTGTCTGTAGTGCGTTTAGCCGATTGGCAGGTGTTGTTTTGGCCAGCGAGTCTACGTGCAATGCCAACCCGGCAAGCTGATTGCTTAACGCACTCGATACGTGCGCTACGCAGGGGCTTTCGGCAAGAGCAGCCGGCCAGTCGAGCCGATTCTGATCAACACCCAGTGTCGGAATAATGAGTTTATATTCCAGCAGTTTGGTCAGTATTCGCTGTGCTTTTTCTTCATCGCAGGCTAATGATTCTATCAATAAGGCCACCAGTTCGCGCTGGTCGATGGGCGTGATGCGCTCAGAAAAAATATCTTTTACCAGAAATAAAATGGGGTTAGCGGACATAGCGACCGTCGATTCGGTCGACGTTGCTCCATTGTTTGCCAACGACAAATCGGTACGTAGCACGTAACAGCCGTCTTCCGTCAGTACCGATGCCGGATTCCAGAGCAGGGGTAGTTTATTGCTATATAAGTTCTGGTTCAGCAGCGCGTCGATTAGTTGCTGTCCAATACGAATATTCAGTACGTTTACTTCTTCCACCGATGACGGCTGATCGGGGGATGTTCTCTCGTCCTGATTGAGTGGCCAGCAGCCTGTTCTGGTAAAATAACTGAAGGGGCTGGTTTTAGTAGCCATTCGGTAAGCATAAGCCGTACCCGACAGCAATACTTTGCGTTGTTGGCTGTTCAGATTTTGGGCGTTAGGCAGTTCAAGAAGTTTACGATATAACTCGGGTTGGGCATGGCATATGGCCGTTTGAACAGATGACTCGCCAAATAATAAACCAAACGCCTGATTCAGCGCAGCAAGCGACTGACCAATAGCCGTTTCAGCCACTTGCTTCGTTTCGTTCAACTGATTCAGCCGACCGCTCCAGTTGTCGAATAGTGTATGAAGATGTATCGGCAAACTTTTTTTGACATGTTGTTCATCAACCCGTCGGCTATTGTAAATAGCCCGCTTTAGGGTAAGTAGTTGATTACTTTGGTCTGATTCCGTTGTGTATTTTATCAGCTCATAAAGCGCGTCAACCAGTTGAGAAGCTGCCCATTTGAGTTCTGCTTCTTTATGCGTCAACTCATCGCATAACCGGGCTATCTGAAAATTACCTAATTTCCAGATAGCGTCGGTTGGAAGCCCTACCTGCCGACATGCATAGTAAGGAGCCAGCACAAGGCCGTTTTTGACAAGTTGATCGGTACGCATATTTATAATTCGGCGGTAGCCCAAGCCTGCGTAAAGTCTCTCCGTTGAGAAGCATTAAGAAAATACTGACCATTATTGATCGATACAATCAAGCGATGATGCTCCAGAAACGACAAAAAATTATCTATCTTATCTGCTGGAATATGCGCCATCCGTTCCTTAATCTGTGCGGCCTGGGTAACATCATCTAACTGCTGGTAAAACTCTGTCTGAGCCGAATTCAAATTCAGAAAACGCCAGTTTTCTATGGCACCACGCCGGTCGAACAGTCGGGCAAACGCGGGGCCGGTACCCTTCGACAGGTAGCGATCCTTGGGGTGCGTTCGCCAGTCGCCCAAACAAGTACGCAACCCGTTCAGTACGTCAGCGATAAGTATCGCTGCGTCGTCGGCAGTATCAGACGCTGCATTTGATACCGGTGGCTTCGGCTGCATCCAATACACTCCGATTGGAGCGGGAAAGCCGAAAAAAACGGGTAATTCATTAATAAACTTCACCCACAAGTCGCTCCCAAGGTTGATCCGAGACAACAACAGCCGCCACTGTACCTCTATCCCCAATCCATGCAATCGCTTAACCAGACTGATTTGGCGCAGATTCAACAGTATGGTTTCCTCGTCATTGGCTGGCCTATCCGGTGCTCCTACAACTGGCAGCAGATGCACCGAGTCAACTTTGGCCCGTTGTAGGTACGCAAAATACTCAGCCGGGCTGTCGGCAGGCAGGGTGCAATGTAATCTAAAGCTGTATGACAAGGATGTAAAGACGGTGGCTATTTCATTCAGTTTAACGCGGGTTTCGGGATTGTCTAAATCCACAAATCCTAGATCAAAATCGAGTATTTTGTATTGTTGCGAATACCCTAAAATATGGTTTGTGAGTTGTTCTGATACTAATTCGTTTAAACTGACGGGTAATCGGACAATTTGGCTAAAGCTTGTCTGGTCTCTGTGTTGTTTCAGCAGAAGACTATAATCAACGGTCGCATCGAGGTCGAAGCAATCCGTCGTATTATCAGCGGGCAATTCGCCTGAACTGTAAGTATTCAGGCAATCATACAGCGCAGTGGTGAAACTACTGGTTGCATTGGCTGTTATCCGCTGAATATCAATGGTCAATAGTGCGTGCAGGATTGCTTTGGGTATAACACGAACCACATTGATGAGCGACCAGGCCCGATACATTTTTGACGACAGCCCGTTGGTAAATACCACTAATTCAATGCTCGGAAAAGCGGCAGAGAGATGCGTAATGTATTGCTCAGAAAAGCTAAGGTCCAGCTCGGTCTCGTCCTGCACAAACCAGATGGCACTGTTGTTTTCAGACTTAGTCATCAGGGAATCAAGTAGAGTCAGATGCTCCGCTTCACACGTGTTGAACGCGACCATGTCAGTGTGTGCATACTCGCCCAGAGCCTGTTTGAAAGCTAACCCGCCCAGTGTGACGGTGTACTCAATCTGACATTGTTTCAATAACTGTGTCAGGCGGACAACAGCCCGATCAACATGATTAACGAAGCTCGAGCAGGGCGATGTTATAATCAGAATTTTTTCCTTCATTAGCGTCTGCACCTGTCGGGCGTTTAGGAATGTCAAGACGAAGCGGGAGATTAATCAACTGATCACTCTCTGACCGGTATATCTGGTAGCAGGCAACCATCCGGTCCACAAATTGCCGAATCTCGCCTTCATCAACTCGGTCGATGAATAGCCTGACCAGGCTATCTTCCCGAATCACTTCATCGCAGGCCGAAAACATCTCCGCTTCGATACCTTCAAGCACAATACGACCTACAGTGAGACGGTCTTTACCCGTATAAGCAAGTTGCCGCTGGTCGATAATTTCGATAAAGCCGGGGCCTCTGCGCTGAACAAGAGTGCGTTCCTGATAATTTTCCCGCCACGCTTCGAGCCGGTCGTGAAGCTGACTGTGCAAAGCTTTGAGTTTGGGAGTTATTTTATCGTTTCTGTCGAAATCGAAGTAGAAAGCCAGATTATCGAAGTCAATGGATTCGTCCGGAAAAATATCATAGTAATATCCCTTAGGTCTAATATTTACTATACCAAAACGTTCGGGCGTGTTGTGTAAAGGCGCGTAGCGATTGAGCTGTACCGGAATCATTCCTTCGGCATGTAGGGGCGGCAGGTGCGTGATGAATGGAATCAGCCGAATCATTATTTCATAATCCTCTTCGCGCTCACCTATATTTTCATAGATCAGATTCCAGTTTACGACAATCTCTCGTTCAGCACACAGTTTCAGGCATTGCACCTGCTTGGCTCCTGTTGTGCCCTTATCCATCATACGTAGTATATTATCGCTGAAGCTTTCTATACCCGGTTGAACCGACCGTACTCCTGCGTCTCTGAATCGAGTAGCATGGTGCGTAGAAAGGTTGGATTTACACTCGAAGAAGAAACTGAAATCATAGCCAAATTCGCTACGTAGCTGAGTAAGCTTGGGTAGTAGTGAGTTAAACGCCCCGTGACTGATGATGCTATCTACCGGAAAAAACTCAAGTCCCCGATGCTTACTCGATAACGTAATAATCTCGTTCAGTACGTTATCATCCGATTTAGTTCGATATTTCAGAATCTCGTCTTCAATACCGCAGAACGTACAGTGGTGTTTTTCTCCCCACCAGCACCCCCTCGACGTCTCAATCTGTAAATAGGGTTCGATATTGGTAATGCCATACTGGCTAAGCTGGCTAAAATAAGGCCCGTAATCAGGTACTGGAAGCGTATCCAATTTAACGAAAGGTCGGTTCGGCGCGGTTCTGGAAATCGTTCCGTCATTGTTCCGATACAGTAAGCCGTGAATTTGTCTCAAGTCTTTCTTCTCCTGCCGGAGCTCCTGCACGAAAGGCCCAATAGTAGCATCGACTTCACCTTGTAAAATATAATCTATCTCGGGAAAAGCACGGATCATGGCTTCGCCCATTGGAGCGCTTGTACTGGGGCCCCCAAACAGTATGGCAATAGTGGGGTAGTGTCTTTTAATTTTCTTAGCTAAGGCCAGCGAAGCAACGGTCTGTTGCATCATCACGGAAAAACCAACCACATCGTAATCTCCCCAAGGCGTACTCTCGAATAAATAATTGATACAGTTTTCTGCCTGTTCGACAATATTGAGGTAATATGCGCTCGATTTACGTTTTTCATCTCCTTTTTGACTGGTTCCTTCTACGTGACGCTCAAGTTTGTCAGCAGCCGTTTGCTTACTCACCGCGAAATAAAGCGGAGAGAATGCTATCTCTGAAATAGGCAGTTTTGAAACCTGCTCAATAACAAAGCGATCCCCCTGTAGGAAATGACAATAAGCCAAATTTCCATACATCATCTCGCACGGATAACCCTGCTGGTTTAGAATTGAATGGACAAGGGTTGGCCCCAGCCCCGGAAAATCAATACTGGCCCATGGCATAAGGGCTATTAACACTTTCTTGTCCATTATTTATCTATTTTAGACACTAAAGTTATTCGACAACAAATTCATTCACATAGTTGATTCTTTTAACTTTACTCAACCATTGTTATTTATCAATAAAGCGTTCTGTACCTAAATTAGTGAAGAAGCTGTATAAAACAGGAAAACAGTTTCTCTGTTTTATACAGCCATCGACGCATTGGTCATAATACCTACGTTACGGCTATATACACAACGACCGAAATAATGCTGGCTTTTTCGTCGTTGCTCAATACCCGTTCGGTCTCGCCGAAGACTTTTAGCTTCAGCTCTTTAACCGACATGCTGTCCAAATCATCGATAGCCCCGCTTTCGACATGCTTTTTAACGATTGAATGGACATTGTCAATCGTTTGTTGCAGTTTTTCACTACCCTCGGCCATAGTTTTAAAGGTTTAAAGGATGAATACTTCTGTACCATCAGTGGATTATAGATCCCTTAGGTGTGTGAAATCTAATATTTATAAATTCAATGCTTTTAAAAATATACTGGAAGGTATATGTTGTGCTAATAGCATGCTAAAAAATAACCAAGAACTAAGTTTGGTAAATATCAGCTTTGAACTTGCAACAGCATAGTGGCGATTACTTCGATACGTATACTTTTGTAACAAAAACGTTTCGAGTCCTGGCTCAAACTGATCCACGCGGGTTTCTGGTCAATTACGCCAACGGGGCCATCTTTGACGAGGTTCAGCGGGTGCCGGATCTGTTTGCTTATTTATAAGGTATCGTAGATCGGCAGACGGCTCAACAGCCCTTTGTGTTGACAGGCTCCCAAAACTTCCTCCTGCTGGAAAGTATCAACCAAAGTCCGCAGACCGAATCGCCGTTTTACGCTTGCTGCCCCTCAGCTATCTCGTCACTTAGCACCCGCCGACTTCTGTCCCAGCTACATCCAAACCTATCTCGACCGGGATATAGGGTCACTGAAAAACGTTGCCGACCTCAGTACGTTCACCCGCTTCCTAACGAATTACGTGGTCTATCTGCTTCCGCCCTATTATGAGAACTTCAGCAAACGACTCATCAAATCGCCTGAACTGTACTTCTATGACACAGGACTCCTTTGTTCGCTACTGGGCTTATGGTCGAGTCCGTGTCCTGACGGCACAACGTAACGGCAGAGCCAGGAATCGTGAGGGTTAATACGACGCTTTTGAGTGTGATTTGCTGAAATAAGTGCCTGATTTTGTTTGTCAAAAGTTGATAACCCACGTTAATTTGACAAATTCAAGGCATACAGGGTCGCTCAACGGTGTTGGTTTTGTTGCGCAAATTTGGTAGCTTGGACTGGCAGTTCCCCCCTCGTCCCAGTATGAAAGCTAAACCGCCTGTGGCCAGGCCACCTACCCCTGAGCAACGCATCAAAGAGTTAGAAGCCGCTCTACAACGAGAAAAGGACCGGGTTCTGGCTTACAAGACGCTTATTTGAGGTAGCCGAGAAGGAGCACGGCCTCACCATCCGAAAAAAGGCTTCCCCCGCAGAGTCCATCGGCTCCGGCAAGAGCGGCAAATGAGTCTGGCCTACATTTGTCAACTGTTCGGGATGAGCCGCCAGAGCTATTACCAGGCCCAGCAGCGTTGCCAGCAGGTGAAGACTCAAGTGATTGCGTTAGTGCAGCAACAACGGCGGCTCATGCCCAGGGTGGGTACGCGCAAGCTATACTATTTATTGAAAGAGCCGTTTCAGCAACAACGAATCAAAGTAGGCCGGGACAGTTTATTTAGCTGCTTACGGGATGAAGATTTGTTGGTGCGACCGGTACGCAGTTATCACAAAACAACAGATTCCGGGCATTGGATGCGTGACCCGTCCTGAAATAAGCTGGTGTTTAGAGCGTGTTTTGTTGATGGTAGACAAGGTGGTCACGAACTACCCATGTGCCGGGTAGTAATCCAAGTTTGAGCGACGAACATAGCCGATAGCCCCGGATACACAACCGATTTGGCCCGTTAAATCGCCTGAATAAGCCACGACGCAGCATTGTTGTGACGAGCTTCATCAACGAACCAATGACCAAAATTTCGGAAATGCTTGCGTAGTCAAATAGCTACGCGTATATTTGTAGCCAAATGACTACGCGATGAATTTAAGACGAGACGGTTTCGAGGCCATCGCCGACCCAACAGTCTCAAAGCACCTGCAAATCTTTGCCGATTGCGAATTGCTCCGACAGGAGCAGAATGGCCGGGAGTTGTGTACAGATTGGTCGCGGCCAGAGACCAAATGCTGCGATTACCCTTCGCACAAGGGCTGAACATAGCCCACAACCGATTACAGACCCTTGTAGGCCAGGTAAAAGCTAACGCGCTATGACAAAAAGAGACAAAATCATTTATTGAGTTGCCACGGGCTTCCTGGCGTTTGGTATGCTGGCACAAGGGCTGGCGCAGTTATTTCAGACAAAAGGGTACGTGGACATTCTGGCTCACCTGGGTTACCCCCTGTACTTGTTGTACATCATTGGCGTCTGGAAACTGCTTGGCGTAGTAGCGATTGTGCGACCCAGTGACGGCCCTGCTGCCCTCGCTGGTATTGCTCGGTCTGATTGGGGTATCGTGGTATTTCAGACCCGCCGACAAAAGAATCATTAGGACTTACCAATAAATCAACAACATGAAAAAGGACTTATCACCAGATCAACGGGCCGAATTCATTAACACGTTGCAAGTCCGTTTTGAGAAAAACAGAAGCCGCCATGACGGTTTTGACTGGACTACCATGCAGGCAAAGCTGGAAGCGAACAAGAACAAGCTGTGGTCACTCCACGAAATGGAACGAACGGGCGGTGAACCGGATGTTGTTGGTTATGATGACGCGACGGGCGAATACATTTTTTATGACTGCTCGGCAGAGAGTCCTAAAGGTCGTCGAAGTGTTTGTTACGACCAGCAAGCTTTGGATTCAAGAAAAGAACACAAACCCCAAACCAGTGCGGCAGAGATGGCGGCTGAAATGGGCATCGAGTTGTTGACGGAAGAACAATACCGGGCGTTGCAGACACTTGGAACGTTTGATGCGAAAACATCGAGTTGGGTGAAAACGCCCGCCGACATAAGACAACTCGGTGGTGCCCTCTTTGCTGACCACCGCTACGGGCATGTTTTCGTGTATCACAACGGAGCAGAATCGTACTATGGCTCCAGAGGATTTCGCGGGTTGCTACGGGTCTGATTTTGCTTAGACAGGGGCCGGTCTGCACGATGCGACAAACCGGCTATGACAAACGCAACGCCACTCATCGCTAAGGCAATCAACAGGCTCGTCCACTCCGGCTCGATGTGCGGCTTAGCCACGGCGCGGGGCGCGTGCAGCATCATGACCCATAGCAAAAACATACTGCCCAGCCAAACGCCCGAAATAGACACGTCCCGGTTCAGGAATAAACTAATGGCCGTGGCCACGAACGCCACACTAACGAAATACGCCCAGAACAACGGCCACGGAATCCAGGCCGGAATCAGGGTGGCGATGAACGGGGCAAACAGAAAGTGCAGCCCGCCAAAAACCAGCAGCGACCCGGCAAACAGATACCGCCCCACCGGCTCAAGCGTCTGCCCGGATTACCATCTGTGCGCAAACCGTTATCACCCGGCGAAACCCTACCGGCCAGTACCAATGCCCCTCCAGTTAGCGCAACAAACTCGAAAAAAGGAAGCGTTGCCCTGAACAAACATACCTGAAAGTCAGTCGTGAACCCACCAATAAACATCGTCCAACGGCCATCGATGAAGACTCAAATATTGTAGAAACGGAGTAGCTAAACAAAGGATTAAGATAGACGGTGTGTTTTTACTGAATCGCGTTCCCCTTCACAACTTATCCAAATCCAACTGCTGAATCAGAGCTGGATTTTCGGGTGTGAGCGTGAAATAGACCTCAATCTTCCCGCGTTCCCCTTCGACTACGAACGTGCCACGTAGCTGATTTTCAGGCACTAACTCCCCTACGTTCAGTACTTTCCCAATCGTCGCGAACAGGGCCTGTGCCTGTTTCCGACGCGTGTCTGCTGACTTGTCGGGGAAGAAGTTCTCGGCAAAAATGCCGCTGCGCTCGGCGTTGGTGAAGTCGGGCAGGAGTCGTACCAGCTCGGCTTTGCGCTGGGCCAGAATGGGCGAAACGGGCAGTTGACGGGGTTGTAGCCTGCCAATCGTCACCAGCGTATCGAGTACGGCGGTGTTTGCGCTGCCCAGCCCGGCGTAGGTCAGGTTTCCGTAGGCAATTACGCCGATGCCGTAGTCGGGCAGAATGCGCCACTGACTGCCGAAGCCGGGCAACCCACCACTATGCCCCACCGCCACCCGGCCAGTGCAGTTCTGACTCCAGCCTAATCCATAGCCGTATCCACTCGTAACGGCACACACCTGCCCGGCGGCATTTTTCGCCTGCGCATTCAAACCCGAAAATACCCAGGGTTGCTGCATCTCGCGGATCGAGCTGCGCTTTACAGGTGATGCGGCATTCCGGGCGGTATCGGCGTTGCTGCGCGGGGGCCAGGCCGCCTGGTGCAGCGCCACGTATTTACTGAAATCTTCGATTGATGTAATCAGCCCGCCCATTGCGCCGTAGCTGCCGTCGCGTAAAAGTGGTTCTTCGAGCCAGGTGTCGTTCTGCCAGCGGTAGCCTAAAGCCAGCCGGTCGGCGGGAACGCGGTCGTATTCCCACTGCGTATCGGTCATGCCGAGCGGTTTCAGAATAGTGTCGGTAATGTACTGCTGGTAAGGTTTGCCAGACACCAACGTAATAATGCGGCCCAGCATCGCAAAACCGAGGTTGCTGTATTCATAGGCTACACCCGGCGCGTTTGAGTTGGTGATTCCACCTTTGATCAGGTTCAGTAAATCAGCATCGGAGTCGGCTAATTGGCGGTCGCCCCAGGGATTGTCTTCGGGGAAACCCGCCGAGTGCGTCATCAGGTTGCGTACCGTAATGCGGGGCGAATCGGTGGTCAGGTATTTATGCTTTTTGAGTTCGGGAATATATTGTTCGGCGGGGTCATCGAGCCGGAGTTTGCCTTCGTCGCGGAGTTTCAGAATCGCCATTGCCGTAACGCTCTTGGTCATCGACGCAATCCGAAACAGCGATTTCGGCGTAGCAGGCAGCTTTTTCGCTACGTTGGCAAAACCCATCCCACCCGAATAGACGAGTTTACCATCTAACACAATGCCAAATGCCAGCCCCGGATAATGGGCTTTCTCGAACCGGTCGCGGTAGAGTTTTTCAACAATCGGGAAGGCAGCTTTTAGTTTTTCGAGCCGGTCGGCATCGGCGAAAATAGGTGGCTGGTACTGAGCGCGAACAGTGGTAGCTGTCAGGAATAGGCACAGGAGAATGCGATGCATAGGTTTAGAGGTGTTTCGCAGTATAATTTATTCATTTTTAATTCGAGTTGAGTGAAGCATTTCCAGTTTCCATCCATTCTCCGTTAAAATTGCCGTTGCGCTTTCTAACCAATGAACTTTTCTAATGATTTTATTATCAGTTGAGAATGTTGCATAGTTTTGGTACGCAATCCATGCCATTCTGTCTGCGATTTTAATTTCAATAATTTCAATTGTATTATTTCGTTTGGGATTCGGTTTCCGAAGTATGGCGTTATTCAAATAATTTGTAATAGAGTCGTTATTCCAAACTTCTCCATTTTCCAAAAGCAGGAAGTCTTTAGTGTAGTATTTATCAATGTTTTTAGAATTTAGTTTAGACCATATTTCGTCAAAAGATTCAATTATTAAATTTTTGATACGTGTTTTATCGGTTTCATTTGAAACCTGGCCGAATGATGTTGTCGTAAAAAACATCATTAAAATTATGGAGTTAAATCTTTTCATTTTTGTTATTTTTAAATGATCGCTAACTCGCAGATTTACGCAGATTTTGGGCTCAGATTAGCGCGGATAAGTTAGCGTATTTTTGTCATTCCAACGAAGGAGGAATCTTAAATAGTGGCTATCTGTTAGACGGGTTACAGTCTAAGATTCCTCCTCCGTCGGAATGACAAAAAGTATGTCGCTTCTCTTTTCACCCCTCACGCTGAAAAGCGTTACGTTAAAAAACCGCATCGTTGTTTCACCTATGTGTCAGTATTCGAGCGAAGACGGTTTCGCCAATGACTGGCATCTGGTGCATCTGGGAAGCCGGGCCGTGGGTGGCGCGGGCCTGATTTTTACCGAAGCAGCCGCCGTCTCGTCCGAAGGCCGCATTACGGCGCACGACCTCGGCCTGTGGACCGACGAACACATAGCAGGGCTACGGCGCATCACTCAGTTTCTGACCGAACACGGAGCCGTTCCGGGCATCCAACTCGCCCATGCAGGCCGCAAAGCCAGCCACACGCGCCCGTGGGAAGGTGGCAAGGCCGTTGCGCCCGATCAGCCGATGGGCTGGCAGACCGTAGCTCCCTCGCCCGTACCCTTTGCCGAAGGCGGCCCCGCTCCTGCCGAACTGGCACCCGACGGATTGGAAAAAATTCGTGCCGATTTCGCAGCCGCTGCCCACCGGGCATTGGAAGCCGGGTTTAAAGTGGTCGAAATTCACGCGGCACACGGCTATCTGCTCCACGAATTTTTGTCGCCCCTGAGCAATCACCGCACCGACGAGTACGGCGGCTCGTTCGACAATCGCATCCGCCTATTGCTCGACGTTGTTGATAGCGTTCAAACCGCGTGGCCCGAAAATCTGCCGTTGTTTGTGCGTATCTCCGCCACCGACTGGACCGAGGGCGGCTGGACCGCCGACGATTCCGTTGACTTGGCTAAAGTTCTGAAAACTAAAGGTGTAGACATAATCGACTGCTCGTCGGGTGGCAACGTACCCCGCGCCAAAATCCCAACCGGCCCCGGCTATCAGGTGCCATTTGCCGAACGCGTCAGAAAAGAAGCGGGAATAGGCTCGGCAGCAGTCGGCCTGATCACGTCGGCGGAGCAGGCCGAAGCCATTCTCGCCAACGGTCAGGCCGATCTGATTCTGCTGGCCCGCGAGTTTCTGCGCGACCCGTACTTTCCGCTCCATGCCGCCAAATCGCTGGGCGATGACGTAAGCTGGCCGGTGCAATACGAACGGGCGAAGTAGCCCAAACTACCTGCCGCCCGGTTTGGTTGGCCGCACTTCTACTTTGCTGGGCAGCGTGCGGGGGTGCATTTTCAGCAGGTCGTAAACGATGTGGCCGATGTCTTCGGGCTGGATTTTCCAGGCGTCTTTTTCGCTCGGCTGGTGGTTGGCAAACTCCGTTGCCACTGAACCGGGCATGATGGTGCTGACTTTGATGCCATCTGACCGCAAATCGAGCATGATGGCCTGCGAAAAGCCGACCAGCCCAAATTTGCTGGCGTTGTAGGCGGCCCCTTTCTCGAAGAAATTTGTACCGGCCAGACTGGCAATCGTGATGAAATAGCCTTCGGTCTTTTTCAGTTCGTCGATTGTTGCTTTGGCCGTGTTAAATACGCCGGTAAGGTTGATGTCGAT
This sequence comes from Spirosoma montaniterrae, assembly GCF_001988955.1. Taxonomy (NCBI): domain Bacteria; kingdom Pseudomonadati; phylum Bacteroidota; class Cytophagia; order Cytophagales; family Cytophagaceae; genus Spirosoma; species Spirosoma montaniterrae. Next base: position 2,262,347 of record NZ_CP014263.1, read on the forward strand.
GGTTTCCTGCCACTGCTCCGGGGTTAATTCCTGAATAGGCGCAAAATGTCCGACGCCCGCGTTGGCAATAACGTAATCGAGCCGCTCCCACTGCTGCGCAATCATGGCAACAGCCCGTTGCTGCGACGCCAGATCGCGCACGTCGGCAGCTACGCCCAGCGCGTAACCCGGTTTTATTTCATTGAGTTTAGCCGCTGCCAGTTCAGCCGCCACCGACGACCGGCTGGTGATGGCAACTTTAATGCCCTGTTTAATGAGAACTTCGGCCACGCCGTAGCCAATACCTTTGGAGCCGCCCGTAATCAGCGCGGTTCGGATGTGATCTGCCATGAGAATACAAACTTTTCTTTTGTCAACTCTGCGCCAGTGGCGAAGGTTTCGGCAACAAAGCCTTTAAAGCCATCGTTTTTAAACGCAGAGGGAACGGAGGTTGTCGCAGAGAACACGGAGAACTTTGCGTCCTCTGCGACAACCTCCGTTCCCTCTGCGTTTAAACACCATCAACAGATGAAATTATTCGTTCTGCTTTCGCTCCTGTTCTTATCGGTCGCCTGCCGTGAAGCCGACAACACGCCGGTCGACAATACAACAACGCCACCAGCTACCGGCACTACCCCCACCCTTCGTTCGCAAACGCTGCTGACGGGCTACGAAATTATATGGGGGATGGACTTTCTGCCCAACGGCGATATGCTGTTTACCGAGAAACGCGGGCGTATTTACCGCTTCTCGAACGGCACGGCCACGCAGCTAACCGGCCTGCCGAACGATATTGACGCACGCGGGCAGGGTGGCTTGCTCGATGTGCGCGTTCATCCAAACTATGCGTCTACCGGCTGGGTGTATGCGGCTTATTCCAGCACGCCGTCGGGTAGTCAGGGAGCGCGGCTGAATTTGGTTCGCTTCAAGCTCAACGGGAATGCCATCACCAGTACTGAAACCATTTTTCAGACACCGGCTACGAATACCTGGCGCGGGCACTACGGCGGGCGCATTGCCTTCGACCGCAACGGTTTGTTATACCTGAGTATTGGCGAAGGCGGGTCGGGTAGCTACGGCGGAGCGACGGCCCCGAACCAAAATTCGCAGAATCTTCAGAACCCGTGGGGCAAGATTCACCGCCTGACCGACGCCGGGGGTATAGCGGCTGGCAATCCCGTTCTGCCCGGCACTACCGCTCCCGGCACCATTTTCTCCTACGGCCACCGCAACCCGCAGGGACTGGCGTTCGACCCCGCAACGGGCCAGCTTTGGGCTACTGAACACGGGCCGCGTGGGGGCGACGAAATCAATCTGGTGCAGGCCGGAAGAAACTATGGCTGGCCGCTCGTCTCGAACGGCGTCAACTATGACGGTACACCCGTTTCGGCCAGCCCCACTCGTGAAGGCATCGAAGCTCCACTCTATGCCTGGACACCCTCCATCGGTACCTGCGGACTGGCGTTTATCACAAGCGAACAATTCGGCACCTGGCGCGGCAGCCTGCTGACGGGTGCCTTAGCACTGACGCACCTGAGCCGGGCCGAAATCAGCAACAACCGCGTCACCAACGTCAGCCGCCTGCTCGACGGGCAGGGCCGTTTTCGGAACGTGATACAAGGCCCCGACGGTGCTATTTACGTATCGGTTGAAGGGCCGGGCCGAATTCTGCGGCTAACGGCGGAGTGACCCCACCCCCGTCCCCGTTAGGGAGGGGCAAATCATCTGGGTGCTTCACCCCTGCTTAACGGGGATGGGACGGGGGTGGGGTCATTTCACCAATACCAGCAAATCACGGTAGATGACATTGCGCTTCCAGAACATCTGGGCAACCATCGGAACGTGTTTTTTGCGCGGAATAATCCGGTATTGACTCTGAACGCCCACAGCCTGTAATTTCTCCTGCAACGCTTTCGTACCGGCAATGATGCTGGGATAAGTGCGCTCACCGGTGTAAAGCAGCATCGGCGGCAGGCCGGGCCGGACTTTGTATAAAGGCGATGCGTCCCGCCAGCCTTCGGGGTTTCTCCCGAATGAAGTGAGGTACTGCTTATCGTTGGGGTACTCCATTTTCAACAGGTAGTCGTACATATTGATACCGGCGGGGTCGTTCAGGATAGCCCCTTTCACGGGATTTTTTCCCACCCCGATGTCGGTAAACAGCTTGTCGTCGGTAGCGAGCAGGGCCGCCAATCCGCCACCGGCAGAGTGGCCCATGACGTAAATGCGGCTGGGGTCGCCCCCGTACTCGGCAATGTGCTGCGTTGTCCATTGCACGGCGCGGGCGCAGTCGTTGGCCATAGCAGGCACCTGTACGGCGGGCGACAGGCGGTAATTGATAACCACGGCCACTACGCCCTGCTTTGCCAGCCGACGGCCAATAAACCAGTAGATGTCTTTTTTGCCGCTGGTCCAGTTGCCGCCGTGAATGAACACCACTACGGGCCGCAGGGCTTCCGACTTTTTGCGCGGGGTATAGACGTCGAGCAAGTGACGCTCTGCCGCCGTGTCGGGCGTTGTGGTGGTCAGGTATGAAATATTTTTGATGCGCCGACTGGGAATAGCCGAAAGTGTGTTGTGGGCAACGAAAACCAATGCGGTGAGCAGCAACAGCGCACCGATTTGATGAAGGTGGGGCATGAGATTTTTGTTTACGTTTTACTAACTCATACGCACCTTCGGTAGTTTCAGATTGAGTGTAGCCCAATGAAGTTATTGTACCTTTGCCAATCAACATCCTGACCCAGACACCTATGCAGTCTCTACAACCCGGCCCCACCGATACCGTTACCAACGAGCAACGCGCCTACGCCATCGACGCCCTGCACAGCACCCGGCAAGCCCTGCACGACGCCGTTAACGGTCTCTCTGCCAAACAGGTAGCTTTCAAGCCCTCGCCCGACCGCTGGTCGATAGCCGAGTGCGTCGAACATATCGTACTGGTGGAAGCCGGTATTTTTGGGGGTATTCTGAAAGGAATGACTTACCCCGCCGACCCCGCCAAACGGGCCGACATCCGCGTGTCGGACGTCGACGTGATTAAAGCCGTTCGGAGCCGGAGCGTTACGATGCCCGCCCCCGAACCGTTTGTGCCAACGGGTCGATTTGCCGACATTGCCGAAGCCTTACGCGCCTTCGACAACCAGCGCGAAACGGCTATTCAGTATGTACAGACCGTTGATGGCGATCTCCGACATCATTATTTCAGACACATAGCACTCGGCTGGCTCGATTCTTATCAGGCCATTCTGCTGCTGGCCGCCCACGGCGAACGCCATCGCAAGCAAATCGAGGAGGTTAAAAGCAGCCCCGGTTTTCCTGCCTGATGCCCGACCGCTTATCCATCCTGTACCAATCCGACGACCTGGTAGCGATCAACAAACCGCACGGGTTGCTGGTGCATCGGTCGCCCATTGCCAGCGACGCCACTGAGTACGCTGTGCAGCTACTGCGCGATCAGTTGGGGCAGCGCGTGTATCCGGTGCATCGGCTCGACCGCAAAACGGGCGGAGCATTGCTGTTCGCGCTCAACGAAGCTATGAACACGGCCATGCAGCAACAGTTCATGGACGGGCAGGTGCGTAAGACATACCTCGCCATCGTGCGCGGCTACACCCCCGCCGAACTGACCATCGACTATCCGCTCCGGCGCGACGACGGGAACGGTAAACCCGAAACCATCGTAATGCAGGACGCTGTCACGCATCTGAAAACACGCCGGCAAACCGAGATTCCGCTGGCGTTCGGCCAACACGCTACCTCGCGCTATTCATTAGTTGAACTAACGCCCGAAACAGGCCGTATGCACCAACTGCGTAAACACATGGCCCACATTCTGCACCCCATCATCGGCGACCGTCCGCACGGATGCAACAAACAAAACCGGCTGTTTCTGGAGCAGTTTCAAATGAACACCATGTTACTCCACGCCCAACAACTTCGGTTTAGGCACCCCGTTTTGGGCGAAGACATCACCGTAGAAGCACCCATTCAGCCCGAATTTTCACGAATGCTGACTACATTATTCGATTGATGCGGTAAATATTGTTTATATTCACCGCAAATTATGCGGTGAATAGTATGTATATCTACCATCGGCGCGGTTGGCCTACTTTTCACTGGAGCCACGAAAAACTATCTACTTTGCTGGCAAACATACGTTACCGCCAGGGAAAACTGGTTGGTCATATGGCCTCGCTGGGGTTCTCATTACGTTCTGAAGCTATCTTGCAAACACTCACACTGGATGCTGTAAAGTCGAACGAAATTGAAGGCGAAGTACTTGACCCTGAGCAGGTCCGCTCCTCTATTGCTCGTCGGTTAGGTATTGATACGTTTCAGTTAGTGCCTGTCGACCGAGCCGTGGAGGGCGTAGTTGACGTGTTGCTTGATGCTACGCAAAAATTCGGCGAACCGCTCACGCAAGACCGGCTATTTAGCTGGCACGCTGCCCTGTTTCCAACAGGTTATAGCGGCATGTATAAAATCACGGTGGCAAACTGGCGCACCCACGAAGCAGGGCCGATGCAGGTTGTATCGGGAGCCATTGGCCGTGAGTATGTACATTTTCAGGCACCCGATGCAGCCGTTCTGGCCACTGAAATGAAGACATTTCTCGACTGGTTCAATAACGCTACTGCTATCGATCCTGTACTCAAAGCTGCCATAGCTCATTTATGGTTCGTTACTGTCCATCCGTTCGATGACGGCAATGGACGGATTGCCCGCACAATTGCCGATATGCTGCTGGCACGGGCCGACGGCAGTTCGCAGCGGTTTTACAGCTTATCGGCTCAGATTCGGAAAGAACGAAATACCTATTACAATACACTTGAACGCACACAACGGGGCGACTTAGACATCACTGATTGGCTTGAGTGGTTTTTACACTGTTTAAACCGGGCGTTGACGGCCACAGAAACTATGCTGACCAGTACTTTAACCAAAGCTAAGTACTGGGAGTGGCTGGCGTCGAAATCGTTGAACGAACGTCAACGGCTTTTACTCAACAAACTCTTAGACGGTTTCGACGGTAAACTTACGACCTCTAAATGGGCCAAAATTGCCAAAACTTCACAAGACACTGCCCTTCGCGACATTCAGCACCTGGTAGACCAGGGCATCCTGATTAAACAAAACGCCGGAGGCAGAAGCACAAACTACGAGCTACGCCCGTTAGATGAATCGTTATCATGACCAACAATCTGCCCCCCGGCACACCTGCCCCTGCCAATCCCGAACTGCTGCTCGAATTGCTGCGCTACCCCATGCCGTTCGGTAAATACAAAGGTCGCCTGCTCCGCGAGTTGCCGACGTATTATCTGGAATGGTTTGCCAAAAAAGGCTTCCCGCCCGGCAAGTTGGGTATGCTGCTGCAAACCCTCTACGAAATCCGAATTAACGGCTTAGACTACCTGCTCGATGAGTTGGCGAAACGGAGATAAACCAGATTTCCACTACAAATAGTTGAGCAAATTCCCGATAAATCTTACTTTCGTTCAACAAGCGTATTTGTAATGGACAATCGAACGAAAAACATTGCGAATGATTTTAAACAGGCCATGCAAAAACTGTACGGTCATCGGCTCGACTGTGTTGTTTTGTTTGGTTCATATGCTCGTGGCGAAGCTACCCCGGACTCTGACATTGATTTTATGCTGGTGCTAAACGATGAGCAAATCTCCCGAATCGAGGAAATTAACCGCTTTGTCGAAACACAATCGGAACTGAGCCTGAAGCACAACGTCACGGTGTCAGTTTTGCCCGTCACCCGCACCAAATACAGTCAATCGCCGTTGCCGGTATATCATTTTGCCCGTCTGGAAGGAATTGCAGTATGAAACCAATAAGTGAATTGGTCTGGAATCGGGCTGTAGAAACGTTGGACGACGCCACTGCTAACCTACAGGATGAACGATACCTCGTAGCCGTGAATCGGAGTTACTACGCTGTCTTTTACGCGCTTACTGTTCTGCTATACGAGAAAGAGCATCTTAATACCAAAAGTCATTCGGGTGCCCATGCGAAATTTAGAGAGTTGTATATAAAGACGGGTGAGTTTCAAAAGAAAGCAAGTACATGGCTAGATAAAGTTTGGGAGCTAAGACAGGCCGGCGACTATGATTTTGACGAACACATTACAGGTGAAGAAGCTGAACAGGCAGTAGAGTCTGCCCGGCTGTTCATAAAAGCAACGGCAAATTATTTTGAAAAATAATCTCAGTAATTATCCGCGTAGACCTCCCTGCCCCACTCTCCCCACCAACTCCGGCCTGGCATCCTTCGTTTTGTTGATCTTCGACAGGCTGCTTTGGAACGCTACCGTCAGGCGGTCGTCGGCGAAGTGGCAGGTGACGGTGTCGTAATGAGCGGTTTCGATAAAACGCCAGGTCATTACGAACGTGTTGGGGTCTTGCCAGGTGCCAGTAGCGGCTACAGGGCTTTGGGTTTCGCCGGGCACAGGCGTCTGCACCAATTTTAGTGGCATAGTCGAGAATGTAGTGCTGCCTTCGGCCCAGCGGTTTAGCCCGCACATAACGCGGTGGTCGCCCCGGTCGTCGCGGAGGGTGAATACACATTCGTCTTTGCCGAATGTCAGTGCGGCTGATTTGGCATTCAGGGTGTTCGTATCGAATGTGTACGTTTTTCCGCCGACGGTAGGGATTATGGGCGAGGTTACGGCCCCGGTCGGCAAGGGCAGGGATAAACTTTTTAGTTTCTGCACAAGCGGTGTGGCAGCGGCTCGGGCCGTTATCAGGCCGTTCCCGTCGAGCGCGGGCAGAATGTGTTCCCAAACGACGTTCAGAATAGCGGGCATATTGGCCGTTTCGGAGGTAATGGCAATAACGGTGTCCTGCTTCGGCAACACCACGCAATACTGCCCGAACGCGCCATCGCCCCGGTAGGCATCGTGGCGGCACCGCCAGAACTGATAGCCGTAGCCCTGTAGCCAATCGCTGTTGGCGCGGTCGGTGCCGGGTTGCAGAATCTGCTCGCGGGTGGCGTCGGCAACCCAGCTTTCGGGCAGCAGTCGTTTGCCCTGCCAAACGCCCTGCTGCAAATACAACTGCCCGAATTTGGCGATGTCTTCGGTACGCACGCGCAGCCCCCACCCGCCCGTGCTGACGCCCGTAGGGTCAACCTCCCAATCGGCTCCTTCAATACCCAACGGATCGAACAGACGCGGTTTCAGGTAAGCCAGCACCGTTTGGCCGGTCAGTTGCTGCACAATGGCCGAGAGCATGTAGGTGGCCCCGCTGTTGTACACAAAGTGCGTACCGGGCTGACGCTGAACGGGTTGCGCCAGAAAAGCTTTTGGCCAGTTTTTATTGCCGAAAGCCCGCACGGTGGCCGTAGTGTCGCGTTCGTGGCCGGTACTCATCGTCAGCAAATCTTTTACCCGCATAGCGGCCAGATTATCGCTGACGGTAGCGGGCAAATCGTCTTTGAAAAACGAAGTCACCTTGTCGTCAACCGTCAGCCTGCCTTCGGCTACGGCCATGCCTACGGCGGTTGACGTAAAACTTTTGCTGAGCGAATAGAGGGTGTGTTTGCGTTGGGGCGCGTAGGGTGCCCACCAGCCTTCGGCTATGACCCGCCCGTGGCGCACCACCATCAAACTGTGCAGATTAAGATCGGCTTTTTCCACAGCATTCACGAAATTGAGCAGTCCGCCCGATGCCACGCCCTGCGCTTCGGGTAAACTACGCGGCAGTTTTGCTGAACGAGTCGGTACGGCCCAGCCCGTATTGGCAGGCGCAAAAGTCAGGCCGGCAATGCCGAAACCAAGTTGTTGTAGAAAAAGTCGACGATTCAGACTCATGGGTCAGGTACTGGTTGGGAATATAGTGTTTTGTTATTTTTCCAATCGTTTCAATTCTTTGTCGAGGTATGCTTTGGGCAACCAGTTTGTGCCAATCATCACGCCCTCGATGGTGCGGGTTTGAGCAATATCGGCCAGCGGATTGCCGCTCAATAACACCAAATCCGAGACATTGCCGGGTTTGATAGTGCCCGCATCGGTTTTGTTGAGGTAGGTTGCCACGTTCACGGTGCCGGTGCGAAGGGTTTCGTAGGGCGACAACCCCGCGTCGACCATGTACTGCATTTCGTGATGAATGGCAAACCCCGGCACGTTGAACACCTGCGGAGCATCGGAGCCGAGCAGCAGCGGCACCCCGGCCTTCTGGCATTCGTAAATCAGTTTCCGGCGAATCTGCACCAGCGCGTCGGCCCGTTTTTTCGAGTAGTTCGGGTTGTTAAGATAGTCGGTTTTGGCTCGGGTCCAGTTCTGAAGGTCCTGCGCTTTCATGTACTTCATTTCGGGCGCACGGGTAAATTCTTCCGCCGGGCGGGCCGATAGCCAGCGTTCGGCCAGTGCCTGCGTTGGCACTACGTAAATGGTTTTCTCGCGCAGGGCGTTTACCAATTTCGGAATCATGGCCGCGTCGGCCCGGTCAGCTATCCAGGCTCCAAACAAGCCCGTTTCCTGCTCTACAAGCGTGTCGCTGCCGGGCGTGATGGCTTCGATGAACCCGTCTAAGTGGTCGATAGAGGAATAGCGGGCGTCGATAGCCCGCCAAACGCCCACGTTGAACGACACGTGGCCGACAAACGGAATGCCCACCTCCTGCGCCGTGCGGGCAATGGCCGGAAACGTTTCGTTGGTCAGGCCGGGGTGCAGTTTCAGGAAATCGTAGCCAGCCGTTTTCTGCTCGCGCACCATCTGCGCCCCGCGCTCGGCGGTTTTCACCGACTGCCCGTTAAACGACGGCCCGGTGGCGTAAAAGTGCGGCCCCAGCACGTCGCCACTGTTGATTTTGCTGCGGAGTTCGAGGTGACGCGGGTGGCCCAGCATCCCGCGAATGGTGGTGATGCCATTGGCGAGGTAGAGTGTCAGCACGTCTTTCATCGGCTCCATATCATCGATGGGCGGCACGTGGGCGTGCATCTCGGCCCAGCCGGGCAGCAGGTATTTGCCACGCCCGTCAATCACCAGCGCGGCTTTATTGTACCGGACTCGCCCGGCATCGCCCATCGCTGTGATGCGCCCATTGCGAACAATAACGGTCTGGTTTTGAAGCACCCGCTCCTGATCCATCGGAATCACGTTGACCGACAGAAATACAATATCACGCGGGCGGTTGCTGACCACGTCCTGCGCTACGGCTGTGAGCGCACAAAGTAGAAATAAAACGAGTAAACGCATGCGCTGGCGGATTTTGGAAAGTGATGATATATTTAACATAAATTTCTCACCATTAACTCATTACGTCGATCAATTATGACAGGAAAAGACAAAGCATGGCTGGGATTCTGTCTGCTGTTTGCCGGCGTTGGTACGCTTTTCGCCATTATTGCCTATAGAAGCTGGGACAATACCTATTCTATCGTTCGCAACGGCATTCAGACGCAGGGCGTTGTCATCGAAAATCGATATAAAGAGCGAATTAACCTGAAATCCCGCTCAACGGCTATGGCTCCAGTGGTTCAGTTTCGCACTGCCGATGGTATGTCAATTACGTACTACTCACAAACTTACACATCGCCCGTTCAGGCCGAAGTGGGCGAAACAGTATCGATCTGGTATATGCCCAACAACCCGCAGGAGGCCACGCTCGAGGGGGTCGATGCCTGGTTGCTGCCGGTTGTGTTCGGCATTTTTGGCGTTGTGTTCGGTTTAATTGGTTATTCCAATTTGCTGCCCCTATTACTTTCGACCCGGAAAAACAGGTCGGCAACGCATTCTTCATAAAACACCCTACCGCTCGCGCGTCCAGATTTCATCGACTTTGCCGCCGGTTGAACTTTGGCCGGTGTGCCGCCATTCGTTGCCGTTGACCGCTGCGCCAAACGTAAGTGAGCGACCTACGCGGCTGTTATCGCGCGAAAAAAAGTCGATAGTTTCGGTATATTGCCCGTCTTTAGCGGTATAGGTTCCTCCGCCCGTTCCCGAAAATTGTTTCGTCTGCGGGTTGATAGCCGCCCACTGGAACCGGCTTCCGGTGAGCAGTTTAATGGTTTTTCGCGCCCCGCGCTGCATAGTCGTAATCTGCCCGGCATCGTTGGCGCGGCCTGTAATCCGCCATAAACCGGCCATTGGCGTCTGAGCCGACGGTTCATCTACGCGGGTAAACGTTCGGTTGCCCGACGGTCCGTTTAGCGTCAGTTGGCCCGCTTTGAGCGCGAGTTTATAGGTTTCAGTTTGCCCAACCCGGCTGCTGTCCTGCGTGTCGAACTCGACGGTTAGTGTCATGGCGTCGTCGGAGGGCTGGCATACACCTCCACGCGTACCGATGAACCGGTTGGGTTCATACGTCGTCTGCATCAGGTAGTTATCAACTACTGTTAGCATAACAGTAACTCCCGACGCGTCGGTGGTGCGCCAGGCTCCGTCGAGGGCGGTTTTGGCAGGTTGCAGCGCGGCAGTCAGTGCCATAACAAGCAGGCCCAGAGAAATAGCGAGCGTTTTCATTTGGAGTCGAGTCGTTGAAGTGGTTATCTACTACGGAAGACAACCGGGCCGCGAACCTAATAACCCATTAAATCAAAATCTTCACTTTCGACCATCTCGACGCGCTTGCCCATTTTTTTCTGGATGATTTTAAAATGGTGTTCATCGTCGGGCGTGATGAGCGAAATAGCTTCGCCCGACGCTTCGGCGCGGCCCGTGCGACCGATGCGGTGAATATAGTCTTTGGGCGAACGCGGCAACTCAAAATTAATGACGTGCGGCAACAATGGAATGTCGATTCCCCGCGCAATAAGGTCAGTAGCCACCAGCACGGGCAGGGTTCCGGCCCTGAACTGCCGCAGGGCGTCGGTGCGGGCGGCCTGGGTTTTGTCGCCGTGAATAGCCGCTGCCCGGATGCCGTTTTTGGTCAGTTTGCCAACCACGTTGTCAGCCGTGCGGGTCGATGACACAAATACCAGCACCTGCTTCATAGCACCGGTTTTGATGAGGTAGCGCAGCAGCGGCCCCTTGCGTTCAGCCGACGTGCGGTAGGCCCGTTGCCGAATCTGGTCGATGTCTTCGGGTTCCTCCGCGATTTCTATTTTGACGGGCGTGCGCAGCAGGTTCTGGTTGATGTCCTGAATGGCGTCGCCGAGCGTGGCCGAAAACAGAATCGTCTGGCGTTTTTTCGGGAGCCGCGCAAACAGGGCGTTCATCTCCTCAGCAAACCCCAGTTCGAGCATTTTATCGGCCTCATCGAGTACCAGCACCTCCACCGCCGACAGTCGCAGGGCGTTGCTGTTGAGCAGGTCGAGCAGCCGACCGGGCGTAGCTACCACGATTTCGGCTCCGTGAACGGCAATCATCTGCGGGTTGATGGACACGCCCCCAAATACGGCTACCGTCTTGACGGGCGTGGGCAAGTAACTCCCCATCGTCTGAAACACCTCGGCTACCTGTACGGCTAATTCACGCGTGGGTACGAGTACCAGCACTGCCAGCGGCTTTTTGGGGTCGGGTTTGGTACGATGAAAGAGTTCGAGAATGGGCAACACAAAACTGGCCGTTTTCCCCGACCCGGTTTTGGCAATGCCCAGAATATCTTTACCCCGCAGAATAGCCGGAATGGCCTCGCGCTGAATGGGATACGGCTTAGTGTACTCTTGAGCCGCAACAGCTTTGAGCAGGGGGTCGGACAGGCCGAGCGAAGAAAATGACATAGGACTTGGTTTATTTTTTACCGCTCCGTTTAATCGGGCGACCGTATTTCAGGCGTTTCTCGGCGGCAATGTCGCGCCGAACGTTTACTTTCTGATTTTTCAGTGCTTTCTCGTGAAAAGCTGATGATGCGGCATTCCGACCAACGTCGTCGCGTTTGGGTGTCAGGTCGATGACCTTCATCTTGACGGTTGGTTTTTCTTCCTCGATCAGTTCGTCGGAAATTACCAGCTCGTCGGGTAACGGTAGTGTTGGAATGGCGTAGTTCATTAGCTGCTCGATGGCCGCTTGCCGGTCCTGCTGACTGTCGCTGATGAAGGCGATAGCGATACCCGCCCGGTCGGCGCGGCCCGTGCGGCCAATGCGGTGGATGTAGGCCTCGGGCAGGTCGGGCAGGTCGAAATTAATGACGTGCGACACATCGGACACGTCGATGCCGCGTGCAATAACATCGGTTGCAATTAGCACGCGGTAGGTGCCGGCTTTAAACTCGTTAACCGAATTGAACCGGGCGTTTTGCGCTTTATTGGAGTGGATAACGCCAACGCTCCCGCTCATGCCAGACTCGATTTCTTCATACAGCAAATCAGCCAGTGCTTTCGTTGCTACGAACACCAACACTTTGGTCATGGCTGGGTCACGCCGGAGCAACAAGTTGATCAGGTTAACTTTTGTGTAAAAATTAGGAACATGATAAGCCGACTGCTGAATATTGTCGAGGGGCGTACCTACGGGGGCGGCCTCTACCCGCACCGGATTCGTAAAATAGGTATCGAGCAGGCTTTCGACATCGGCGGTGAGCGTGGCCGAAAACAGCAGATTTTGCCGTTTGGCAGGCAGCAGATCGAAAATGGTTTTGAGCTGCGTTCGAAAGCCGAGGTTCAGCATTTCATCTACCTCATCGATTACAAGGCGTTTCAGGCTTTTCAGTTTTACCGTACCCGTTAGCAGAATATCGGTCAGTCGGCCCGGCGTGGCAACGAGTATATCGGCTCCCTGCTGCACCTCCGCCAGTTGCGGTTTGAGGTTGGCTCCGCCATATACGCCTACTGTCTGCACATTCATGTAGGCCGTTAGCTGCCGAATGGTATCAACTACCTGCACCACTAATTCGCGGGTGGGCACCAGAATCAGGATTTGCGGGTGCCGTTCGTTCATGAACTGATGCTGACGCAGGCAGGGCAGCAGGTAGGCAATCGTTTTGCCGGTTCCGGTCTGCGCAATACCGCACACGTCGCGCCCCGACATAACCACCGAAAAAACGCGCTGCTGAATGATGGTAGGCGTAGCGAAGCCCATGTCGGTAAGGGCGTTGAGCAGCGGCTTGGTTAAATTGAGGTCGTTGAATGTCATAGGCGTACCGTCGTGGTGTACAAACCACAAAGGTACGCCTATATCTGATGCCTTTTATGATCTGGCGACGTTAGCGCGGCCCGCGCGAACCGCTCCGCTGACCGGGAAACGATCCCGCGCCGGGTGCTGCTGGTGACTGCGCGCGGCTGCGCGGCTCATATCCGCCCAACCGTTGCGGCTCCATACGCGGCTGATCCGTGCGCGACGGATTATCGATACGCTGCTGATTTTCAACGCGCTGTGGCGTAAAATCAGGGCGATTGCCCCGGTTGAACGATCCCGCCGGAGCCGACTCGCGCCGTTCAAAAGGCGAGGGCGCGGGTGTCTGCGACGGCTGACTCGGCTGGCCTGGTTGGCTTGGTGCTTCGTAGCGCGGTCCACGGCTTCGGCTCCCCTCTATCGGCCCCCGCTGCCGATAAGTCGGCGCATCGGGTGTTGGCATTGTTCGCGTATTTCCGTTGTAAGTACCTCTGTCTGAGCGATACTCTGGCCGCGAATAGCCGTCCATACCACGACCGTAGCGGCCAGCGGTGTTGTCGCGATCAAACGTCCGGCCCGGTCGGCTAACTTCCTGCGCCCGGTATACCGGCACGCGCTGCCGGGTTACGGTTTCGATTTCTTCCCGGCGCGGCCCGTAGGCATAGGCCCGGTTATTGACCCGATACACATTGTTGATGATGGTAGTGTTCTGGTAGACGTTGACAACCCGCTGCCGTGGCACGCAGTAGCTGAACAGACGTGGGCTGGTGATGTATGTCTGCGGCACAAACACCCACCATGCAGGCGGAATGTTGGCATTTACATTGACGTTGATACCAGGTCCGAGCGGTGCCCAGCCGTAGTAGCCCCCACCCGACCGCCAGCTCACCCAGGCGGGTCCCCACTCGGTGCCAGGCACCCAGGCCCAGCGGCCAAAGCGGTCGAGATACCAGCGTCCATAGTGAAACGGGGTCCGCCCCCAGGCGTAGTCAGACACCCACGTATTGCCGTACTCCGTAACGACCCAGCGGCCATTGGTGGCGTAGGGCTGAAACCCCGGTTCTACGTTCGGCATCCAGACCATGCCATATTCGGGCGTTTGTACCCACTGACCATATTGGCTTAGTTCGTCCCGAAAGTTTGGCGCATAGCCCGGCTGGTCGTAGGGCTGATTGTACGACGGGTCGTAGTTGGGCGAGTAATCGGGCTGGTTATAGCCGGGTTGGTCATAGCTATACTCCGGTCGGTTGTAGGTTGGCTGCGCCGTAACGCACGAACTCATCGACAGGCCCAGAGCCACCACGCTGCCAATTGCCATCCAGCTATGCACTATTTTTTTCATGGTCATGGTATTTAGTGCTTGGATGCAAAAACTACCAAAACGTTTAAAATGAGTAAGTTTGTGTCTTATCAATGTCTACTCAATGCCTATTGTCCTTACTACCGATCTGCTTATTGCTGAAGCCAACCGTTTTTGCCTTCTTCAATCAACAATTTTACTCCGGGGAACTCAGCCAACGCTTAAGTTACCAATCTCAAGTTGATACCCATCTTCCAGCCTGTACATGATTGGTTTCAATCTATTTCATATTTTCATCAGGATATCAACACTGGCCGTATCCATGCTAATTGTTTTGAGTATATTTTTCATCTTCACTTTCAAACGCTTCTTCCACACCCAGGAAGCTGTTTAAACTTTAGCAAAAAACCCCCAAAGCTGTGTAAATTTTGAGCAGGGTCGCCTGTGCGGTGCGAACTTTCAAGACACATAGTATGGGAATCATCAGCAAAGCTATGATCGAAATCGGTGCGCCGAAGCAATGGTTTTGCCACAGTTGACAATCGGACAACGTGGACTTGAGACTACCCTTTCACTGACGGAGGTTGTCGAATGCGTTTTTCATTAACGCTGTATTCACTGCCGCCCCTACCGCATACGCCCACAAACCAGCCCCGCGACGCATTGATGAGCAATAGCCAGAGCCACCACACGCAGCGGCCCAGTGCCAGCAGTCCGCCCACGATCTCAAAGGCGGTGATGAGCCATACGGGCAACGCACCGGTAAACAACCCTTTGGTGGTCAGAAACTGTCCGAATTGAGGAATATAATCATTAGCAACCCGCACGAGTGTATAAGCCAGAAACACAACGGCCAGACTAGGGCGCAATAAGCGCAGCGCGTTTTTGAACGAGAGAAAAAGTGGGTATTTAGTAGAGTGGGCAACCAGTGGAAGAGCAAAATCAGCAGGCGGGCATACATCCTGATGTGGATAAAAATCGTATTGGCTAACCCAGACTTGTAAAGCATATCTAAACGGTTAACGTTTTTTAGGACAAGTCACAAAAGCCTTAGTATATACAGAGCATAATGAGTACCTATCAGAGTGAGTTCAACCGGCTAAACTACTCTTTATCAAACGCTCCGCCAAGTCCGTTACCTCCTGAGCCGAGATAGGCATATCCTGTTCAAGCCAGCTTCTAAGCAGACCGATGAGCATGGAAGCCAATGCCTGAGCCGTTAGGTTGGCGTTCACCTCGGCGATGCCACCAACCTGCACTTTAAGGGCTTTACGCATCTGCATGGTCAGCGATTCGCGGATGTGGTTGATAACCAACTCACCACTACTTTTGCCCAACATCGCCTTCGCCAACCGATGATTATCGACCACATGGCGGAACAGGGCAGACAGGTTTACGCCCAGCGTCAGTTGGTCAGCCGATGTACCTGACTCATCGAACAGATCCTCCGTCAGCCAGCCACGACCACTGAACAGCAGTTGTTCCTTGTTCTCGAAATGAGCGTAAAAGGTCGAACGGCCTACGTTCGCCCGGTCGATGATGTCCTGCACCGTCACGGCTTCGTAGCCTTTCTCCAGTACCAGTTCGATCAGGGCATCCGTCAGTAGCTTACGGGTTCGGTCGATGCGACGGTCGGAAGGGGCTTTTTTCATGGACAGTTGGGCCGTTTTGTTCAGTAACAGACAGATACCGATTTCTGTGGATTGACAGCGAGGGAATAACGAGGCTACCTTTGGCCAATCGAACACCGTGTTCAAAAATAGACAGATTGTTCGACTTTTAATGACCGATCAACTTAGAGACGTATTGCTGGCTAGTGGCAGTGGCTTTGTAGGACAGGCACTGACGCAGCATCTGACAAAAGGTGAGCACAAGGTGGCCATCCTAATCCGCCGGGCCACTTCCGGCATTTATCCGCACTACCAGTGGAACCAGGCGACGGGGCAGATTGCCCCCAGGGCCGTCGAGTGGGCCGACGCAATCATCAATCTGACCGGTGAACGTATCACCGACGGAGCCTGGACACCAACCCGGAAGGCCGAATTGTTGCAAAGTCACTCTGAGCATGCCCTTCGGGATGAACACTGGCAGAGAGCATTGAACGCGGTGGTTCCTAACCCCGTACCCAACCACGTATTGGTCAAAACGCTGGCTCAGGCGTTGGGCCGACGTCTGGCTACCCCGACTACTGCGGTGGCGGCTGGGCGAAAAAAGCGAGTTTCTATTAGCCTCCCATCGGCTCAGTGTTCAGAAAGCCATACAGTTGGGTTACTCGTTTCGCTATCCGACGATTCGGGAAGCCATTTATTCATTCCATCAACACACTATACCATCATGACAGACGCATCCCGCTCCTTACTGCGACTAACCAATGTAAGTAAAGCATTTACCCGACCCGACGGTACGCCCTTTATGGCCCTAAACCGGGTAAGCCTCGACGTACCTGCCGGGCAGCGCGTGGCGATTATCGGTAAATCGGGCAGCGGCAAATCGACGTTGCTCAATCTGTTGACCGGCATCGATCAGGCTACGGATGGTACTGTGCTGATCGGCGGACAACTGCTCGGCCAATTATCCGAAAATGAACTGGCCCGCTGGCGGGGCAAACACGTAGGCATCGTCTTTCAGTTTTTCCAACTCATGCCCACGCTGACAGTGCTGGAAAACATCGTCTTTGCAATGGACCTGGTCGGTATCGTGCCAACGGGTCAGCGCGAAGACAAAGCTCGTAATCTGCTTGACCGGGTGGGGTTAGCTGATCAGGCCGATAAATTGCCGCAAACGCTGTCGGGCGGGCAGCAGCAGCGCGTAGCCATTGCGCGGGCCTTAGCCAACGACCCACCCCTGCTGGTGGCCGACGAACCTACCGGCAACCTCGACTCACAAACGACCGAGTCGATTCTGGCTCTTTTCGAGTCGATCAACGCACAAGGCGTTACGTTGCTGATCGTGACCCACGATGAAGACGTAGCCCGGCGCGCGCACCGCACCATCCGGCTACGCGATGGGCAGCTTGTCGATGATACGCTAACCACTCCTGCCTCATGAACACTTCCTGGAGAAAAATTCGGGGCGATGTGCGGGCCAATCCCGTGCAACTGGGGCTGGTCGTTCTGGCCATCCTGATCGGAGCCGTCGCCTTATCGACTGCCTTTACCTCGCGCACGGTGATGACCCGCACCATGAACCAGAACTATTGGGGTACGTCCCCTGCCGACGTTACGTTCTGGCTCGACGCGAGTCCGTTGGCAACGGATTCAATCGCCCGGCGCGTGGCCGCATTGCCCCTCGTAGCCGATGCCGAACTGCGTCGAACTATCCGGGCCAGAGCTAAGATCAATGCTACTGACTGGCGACCCCTACGGACGTATGTGATTGCGGAGTTTGCCAACCTGCGCGTCTCAACCTTTCGTCCTGTATCGGGCAAAACCCGACCGGGATTGGGTGAGGTACTCATCGAGCGGTCGGCCCTGCCGGTGCTGAACGTGAAGCAGGGCGATTCGCTGACGATTCGCGTTCCGGGTGGAAGGCTAAGGAACGTACTGGTAGCGGGCATCGTGCATGATGCCGGGCTGGCCCCCGGCTGGCAGGACAACGCAGGCTATGCCTACCTCACGCCCGAAACAGCAGCCTGGCTGGGCAGCGACCGCCCGTTTGATGAACTCCGGGTAAAGTTGACCAACGGCGCGGCCACCCTCGACAAAGTGACTATTAGCCAACAGGCTAACCAGTTGAGTCAGTGGCTGACTGAGCATGGTCAACTTGTTGGCCGGGTGGAGGTGTCGGAGGGCAAACACCCTCACGCCGATCAGATGCAGGCGATGGTGACGCTGTTGACGTTCTTTTTCGTGCTGGCGATTCTGCTCAGTGGTACGTTAGTCGCTAATGTGCTGTCGGCCTTGCTGGCTAAACAAACCCGGCAAATCGGCATCATGCGGGCGGTGGGTGGTTCGGCCCGGTCGGTGGGGCTGCTATACGGACGGCTACTGCTGGGGCTGGCCGCACCCGCCGTAGTCCTTGGTCTGCCGCTGGGTACTTGGGTAGCGAATGCGTTTTGCACGATGGCTGCCGATATGCTCAACCTGGAACTCGATAATTGGTCGGTATCGCCCATGACGCTGATCGCTGAACTCCTGATTGGCATCACGATTCCGTTACTTTTTGCGGCTCTACCCATCCGCAAGGCACTTAGACAGTCCACACGCGAAGCTCTCAGCTACACAGGTGCGACTGTTGGAACGGGAGGGGAACGGGGGTGGCTAACACGGCTATTTCGCACTCCTCAACTTCAGTTGGCAGTTGCCAACACATTTCGTCGGCGGGGGCGGCTGGTGCTGACCGTCGCGGCTCTGTCGGTTGGCGGAGCGGTACTGCTGACCGCGCTGAACCTGTACCGGGCCATCGAACGGGCGATGGATGCCAACTTAGCCAACCGGGGAGATACCATCGACCTGCGGTTGTTGCGGCCCATGCCCGCCGATTCGCTTCGACGGTTGGCACAATCAGTGCCGGGCGTGACCTACGCCGAAGCCTGGGGCAGTGTGCTGGCTTCCGTCGAGCTGACGACGGGTTCGGGTCGGGGGCCTGCCGTTGGCAGCGTGCGTTATTCGGTGCTGGCTCCGCCTACTAACAGCCGCTACTGGCATCCGGTCGTGGTGGGGGGTACGTTACCCAACCCAAATCAAGCAGGGGCACTCATTGTAAGCCGGGGGATGCAGGGCCGACTGCCGGGCCTTCAACTTGGTGCTTCGGCTACGCTGCTGGCAGGTGGTAAACGTCTGCCAGTAAGGGTGGTAACGGTCATCGAAGAAATTGCCGAACCCGCCCTCTATGCCACTCCCGCTACGCTGTCGCAACTGACCATCGATGCCAATTTAGCCGGGGCCTTGCGGATCGAAACCGAGCTGGGTCGTCAAAACGACGTAGCGGGGGCAATCGAAGAGGTATTGGTTAGCCGGGGGGCGTTTCCGTTGGTGGCCATGACCAACGCTGTACTGCGACAAAGCATGCTCGACCACATCGTCATCCTGCTCATCTGCCTGACGAGCGCGGCCATTGCGGTACTGCTAGTGGGTACGCTCGGCATGGGAACGAGCCTATCCTTAAACGTCATCGAGCGGTGGCGCGAGATTGGCGTGATTCGGGCGATGGGTGGCACCAACCAGAGCGTGTTCCGGCTCCTGCTCACGGAAGGCTTCGTTATGACGACCCTGAGCGTAGGATTGGCCGTGTTGCTGTCGTTACCTCTGACTGCCGGGGCCGGTAAAGTCGTTGGCGCACACGGACTGTATGTCACGCTCCCGTTTGTCTTCCGGCTCGACGCGCTGGCCCTGTGGCTGGGTGTGGCCGTAACCGTAACGCTGCTAACAGTATGGCTAACCACCCGGCGCAGTTTGCAGGTACCGGTGCGCGAAGTGCTGGCGTATGAGTGAGCTATGGTAGCCGTATAATTCGTTCACACAGGCTCTTGAAGTGGGAGTACACTTCTTTGACTGCCTGATAATGGGCACCAATGGCACCGTCTGATGGGTTCAATAGAAAAATCGGTTTACGCGCTTCCATAGCCATAGGCATCAGGCTACGGTAATGCTTCAGAATGGCCAGGCAGTTGGGATCATCAGGTAATGCTGGCGGAGGTGTCGATAAACCAAGCACAAATTCACTGTAAGCACCCGGAATACGATTTGCCCATGTGGTATATGCTTTCACCGGGCGATTATCACGCACCGCGTGTTGCATGACAATATACCCTGATGGGCGCATAATAGCATCGGGCAGGGCAAGTGTTGGCTCCGGGTTTCGGTTGCGACGGTCGGCCCACTCCCGTCGCCAGGTGGTGAGGGTGGCTCCCACGTTTTTCAATCCTTGCAGCGAGAATAAATCGGCGGCCATTGGAATGATGACATGGTCGGCGGCTATGAGGGTGGCTCGATTGATAGCCCCGAAATTCGGTCCTACATCAATCAAACAATAATCTGCCTGCACCTGACTGACCGCTTCCTGAAGTACCCGATAAAAGACGGAAACAGTTCGAAAGGCTAATTCATCGCCGTTCAAACATTTGGTCCAATTGTCGCTTAATCGGTCTTCAAAACCAGACAAATCCAAATCACCGGGTAGCAGGTGAAGATTTTCCGCTATCGTCTCCAGTTGAGCGGGGTTTATATCGCCGATCCCCCGTACCACCGGACGAATGCTATTCATGATGGTGGGACGGTTCTGAGGTATATCGTAGATAGCCAGCAGCCGTTGATCGGTCAACAGCATGGAGGTCAGGTTCATCTGTGGATCAAGGTCCAGCAGCACAACCCGTTTACCGAGTTGGGCCAGCATATACCCAACGTGATATACCAGTGTTGTTTTGCCAACCCCGCCTTTGTTATTGAAGAAGATCAGCGTTTTCATAATCTGGGTGTCGATAAAGCGTTACGCCAAAATAAGTAGGCTGATCTTTTTCAAAAACAGGAGCGGGACTTTTATTCGTTTCCAGGGCGGTTTGGATGCGGCTAATTCCCCGATTAAATCGGTTCACGTAGCCCGTTACTTTCATCACTTCAGCCAATGCCGGATTACGATAATCATTCACTTTTGGGAAATTTTCAGGGCGAGCGGCACCAAATAAACCGCCTGGATTTTGAATTTCGATTCGATCACTAAATTGATAAAAACGAATAGGTGAATTACTCTGATAATCACGATGTAATAGGGCGTTCATCAACGACTCCCGAATAGCAATGTATGGAAAATCAAAAAGTTGTTGCTCACGAAGATAACTGGCTCCTACCGGACGCTGGTGGACTACCTGGTTTTTAACAAATGAGTCAAGGTCGCTCAACAACGTAATCAGGGGGCCGGAAAATAATGTTTCGTTGACAACATCACTACTTAGGGAATCACCCGCAAACTGAACGAACTGAATGTAAGCACCCGGAAGAAAGTAAAGTGGATTCGTGCCAAAGACAAGCAAACCGGCAAAGGTTGGGCTGCCAGCCGTGAGGTCGTAAAATTTGAGGGAAGCCATTTGTTCGACCAACACACGACCATTAGCGATTAGCTCCTCGTCGGTGATCGCCAATGGCAGGTACGTTGTCCTGAAAAACGCCTGACTCAGATCGGCGAGGCTACTCCCCCGGCAAGGTAAGGTATCAAAGCTGCGGGCATAGTGCGAACGTTTTTCGTTCAAAATACGCTCTTCGGCTTCCCCTGCGGTAGCCCGGCGTGGCCCGTTCCGAATCCATATCTGCTGCTTGTATCGGACCGGGGGCAGGTGGTGCGGTTGCACTTCTACAACGGCCAAATCGCCTTGTTCGAAGCTAACTTTTTGAACAGACAAAGCAGGGGGAGGGACAATATTGCCATCCGTGCGGATAGCCGCCAGATTTTGCAAAAGTTGATCCGTGATTGAAACACCCGCAATTGAACCGTCATCATTGGCCCCGATAAATAAATAGCCAGGCTGATTATTATTGGGAAGATCATTGGCAAACGCACAAATAGCCTCGCCGAATTTATCAGTGTTTTTGGTCGAAATAGTGCGCTCTACCCGGTCGCTTTCGCTATCCATCAATAAACGCCGTAATTCATCCTGATTAATCATAGGGCGAAATTAGCCATTTAACACCGATTACTTGTCTTCTTGACGAGTATGATACGGTTTGACCAGAGAAGTTTCACAAAAAACTGCTTACTTTTACAACCAAATGCCAATCCGTCCTCTCATCGTCGCGCTGCTCTGGCTGACCTACGTACTCTCGTTGGGTCACAGCCTGTTGCCGCACCATCACCACCGGAACGCCGGCTGCGACGACCACGAGGGACAGATCGCCCACCATCATGCGGGGGCCAAGCATCATCATGATCGGACCGCCGACCGCAGCGACCACGACCATGACCACGATTCAAAGGAAGCGTCCGATGAGGCCGATTGGTGGTTTGGGCATCAGCATACGCCGGGTGTCGAATTTAGTCAGTTAACCGCGTCGGACCAGTACCAGGCTCCGGTTGCCGCCGAGCTTACCGCCGTTACACTGCCCCGGTTTGCCGTTGTCATCCGGTGGGTCGGGCAAACCGTTGGCTGGCCCCCCACGCAGGCTAAAGCTCCGCCCGTACCGTATCGTTTCCGTCCGTTACGCGCCCCCCCTTTATTCTCTCTCCCTGCCTAACCGGGTAGTCCTGCTCAGGATCGGTTCAGGTACGTAGTCGGTCGCTCAGACCCGACTCATTTTTCTCATTTATCTTTTTCAAGGAGTTGCCGCAGCCCCTCGCATTGGTGGCCGTTTGCCCGTCTGGGTCAATGGATCGTCGTGTCGCTGGCTTATTCATTCCCCGCAACCAGAGAATAGATCGGCTATTCTTGTCCATCTAACAAATCAAACCAAGTCAATGAAAACGACCTTATTTGCCTTTGCCTTTTCTTCCCTGCTGTTCCTGGGCTGCTCCGGCGGCTCCTTAAAGGAAGCTGGTACGCACACGCACGACGATGGCTCCGTCCATGCCGACCATGTCAAAGGCGATACAACAAAGCAGGAGGAATTTACAGTCGGCAGCGACACAACAGCCGCCAAGCCGCACACGCACAAAGACGGGGAGAAACACGATCACGCACATGGCGACGATCACAAGCACGAATAGATGCTAACCAAACAACGAATCAGGCTCACCGCGCTACTCGTGGTGGGCCTGATGGGCTGCAACCGTTCCAGCCAGAATCAACCCCACGACCATCCGCACGAAGAAGCCGGTCTGGAATCACTGGCCTACACGCTATACAGCCCCCACGCCGAGGTCTTTGTGGAATTTAAACCGCTGGTGGTCGGTACGGAATCACGCTTTGCTACCCACGTTACGGTGCTGGGGGAATCGTTCAAGGCCCTTTCTGAAGGCACCGTGACGGTCAGTCTGCTGGTAGGCGAACGGGGTCTGCGAAAGTCGGCCAACGTACCCAGTCAGCCGGGTATTTACCGGCTGGCCCTCAGCCCCGTCGCAGCCGGTACGGGCAGGGTGGTGTTCGACATCAAAACGCCCGCCTTCACCGATCAACTCGTTATCGAGAACGTACCTGTTTACTCAGACGAGAAAACTGCGATGGCGGCCCAGCAACCCGAATCGTCGGTTGGCTCCCCGGAGATAACGTACCTGAAAGAGCAAGCCTGGCAGGTCGAGTTCGCCAACGAACCGCTGCGTCCGCAACCCTTCGGTGAGGTTATCCGCACCACGGGCCGCGTTCAACCGGCACCGACGGATGAAGCCGTCGTGTCCGCTACGTTCGACGGCATCGTGCAACTCAACGGCCCCGCGCTCGTGGCGGGCCGGGCGGTGCGGGCGGGCGACCGGTTGGTCACGCTCACGAGCCGGTCGCTGCCTGATGGCAATTTAGATGCCCGGCTGATACAGGCCCGCACCGAATTGAACCGGGCCAAAGCTGAATATGACCGGGCGCAGGAACTCAATAAAAGCGGGCTTATTGCGGGCAATGATTTTGAGCGCATCCGGGCCAGTTACGAATCGGCCCGTACGGCGCTGAGTGCCTTGTCGGGTAGTTACGGACCGGGGGGCAAAACCCTGACGGCTCCCGTGAGTGGGTACGTGCGCGAACTCTTCGTCAAATCCGGTCAGTTTGTGGCGGCTGGGCAACCCCTGGTGAGCCTGACCCGCAACCGCAAACTCGTCGTCAGGGCCGACGTACCACCGCAGTACGCGCCCTTGCTGCCCCGCATTCAGTCGGCTACCCTCCGAACCATCGCCGATAACCGTCGCTACGAACTGGCGGAACTCGGCGGGCGGGTACTTTCCTATGGCCGGAGTACTGAGGCCGAAACGGCCTTTACATCCCTGCTGCTGGAAGTGAACAACGTCGGCGGGTTAGTACCCGGAACGCTGGTAGATGTGTGGCTCAAAACCCCTCCGCAGGGCGCGGCCCTGACCGTCCCCGAATCGGCCCTGATCGAAGAGCAGGGGCAGTTTTACGTCTATGTCCAGACGGGGGGCGAATCGTTCCAGAAACGGCTGGTTCAACTCGGCACCCGCGATGGCATCCGGGCGCAACTGCTGTCGGGCGTAGCATCCGGTGAGCGCGTGGTGACCAAGGGAGGCTATCAAATTCGCTTGTCGTCGCTATCGGGTACGTTGCCCGCGCACGGCCATGAACATTAATCGCCCATGCTGAACCGACTTATTTATGTGGCCCTCCACAACCGGCTGCCGGTACTGGTGGGGGCGTTGCTGCTTCTGATCGGCGGCTGGCAGGTGGCCCGCACAACCGATGTCGATGTGTTTCCCGACCTGACCGCGCCCACCGTTGTCGTGCTTACCGAAGCCCACGGGCTGGCTCCCGAAGAGGTCGAGCGGCTGGTGAGCTTTCCCATCGAATCCGCCGTGAACGGAGCGACCCAGGTGCGCCGGGTACGCTCGTCATCTTCGGCGGGCATCTCGGTGGTCTGGGTAGAATTCGATTGGGGGACCGACGTATTCCGCGCCCGGCAGGTGGTCAGCGAGAAAATGCAGACCATCACGGGCAACTTGCCCCAGGGCGTGGGTGTACCGACGCTGGCCCCGCAATCGTCGATCATGGGCGAAATCATGCTCATCAGCCTAACGGCGGCCGGCGATCCGGCGACAGGCGACCCTGCGAACAAAACCTCGGCGATGGACCTCCGTTCGCTGGCCGACTGGACCATTCGGCCCCGGCTGCTGTCGCTGTCGGGCGTAGCGCAGGTCATCACCATCGGGGGCGATTATAAGCAGTATCAGGTCTTGCTGGACCCCATGCGAATGAACCAGTTTGGCGTAACGCTGCCCGACGTACTGGAAGCCAGCCGCGACGTGAACCGCAACACGTCGGGAGGATTATTGTACCAGTACCACAACGAATACCTTGTTCGGGGGTTGGGCCGCACCAGCGACGTGGCCGAGATGGGCAGTGGCGTGGTGACGTTGCAGAATGGATTACCCATTCGGTTAGCCGACGTAGCTGAGGTACGTACCGGCGCGGCTCCTAAAATCGGTTCGGGGGCACTCCGGGGCGATCCTGCCGTCATAATGACGGTGATGAAGCAGCCCCAAACCAACACGCTCAACCTGACCGAACGCATCGACAGCGCGGTGGTGGACCTGCAAAAAACGCTCCCCGCCGACGTAAAGCTGAACACGCGCATTTTTCGGCAGGCCGATTTTATCTCGGCATCGGTGGGCAATGTGCAACGGACCCTGCTGGAAGGGTCGCTGTTCGTGGTCGTGATCCTGATCCTGTTTCTGGCGAATGTCCGCACCACATTCATTTCGCTGCTGGCTATTCCGCTCTCGCTGTTGGTGTCGATTCTTACCCTGCGCGGGCTGGGGCTGACCATCAATACGATGACGCTGGGCGGCATGGCCATCGCCATCGGTGATCTGGTGGATGATGCCATCATCGACGTAGAAAACGTGTACCGGAGACTTCGTGAAAATGCCCGACTACCGAAAGCAGACCGACAGCCCGTGCTGGACGTGATTTATCATGCCTCGGTCGAAATTCGGGCTTCGGTCATTTCGGCGACATTCATCATTATTGCCGCCTTTCTGCCCCTGTTTTTCCTCGGTGGTATAGAGGGCCGATTGCTGCAACCGCTGGGCATTGCCTTCGTGGTGTCGCTGCTGGCTTCGCTGTTGGTGGCCCTCACCATTACCCCCGTCCTGTGTAGTTTCCTGCTGACATCGTCCAACATGCTGGCCGACCGCCAAGCGGATGGCCGCCCCCACGAGTCGTGGCTGGTACGTCGGCTCAATGGCTGGTATAGCCGAACGCTGACCCGCGCCCTCCGGCACGGGAACGCCGTGCTGATTGCCAGTGGGGTATTGCTGGTAGCTGCGTTGGGACTACTCTCGCAGATGGGGCGGAGTTTTCTGCCCGAATTCAACGAAGGCTCTCTGGTTATCAGCGCGGTGAGTCTGCCCGGTATTTCGCTTGATGAATCCAACGCCATCGGAACGCGGGTCGAACGGGCGTTATTGACGATCCCTGAAATTCAGACTACTACTCGCCGAACGGGCCGGGCCGAACTGGACGAACACGCACAGGGGGTCAATGCCGCTGAAATCGACGCGCCGTTTGTGCTGGCGACCCGCACCCGCGAGGAGTTTATGGCCGACGTGCGGAAGAAACTGGCCGGACTGTCGGGCCTCAACATCACCATCGGCCAACCCATCGGTCACCGCATCGACCACATGCTGTCGGGAACGCGGGCGAATCTCGCCATCAAAGTATACGGCCCGGACTTAGGGCAGTTGTTCACCCTCTCCAACGGTGTGAAAGCAGCCATTGATGGCACCGATGGGTTGGTCGATTTGTCGGTTGAGCCGCAGATTGAGATTCCCCAGGTGCAGATCCGCCCCAACCGCCCGATGCTGGCCCGTTACGGCATCACGATGGGTCAGTTCACCGAGTTCGTGGACGTGGCTTTGGCGGGCGAAAAAGTGGCCGACGTGTTCGAGGGCAACCGCAGCTATGACCTCATCGTGCGCTACGCCGATGCCTACCGCACCCGCTTAGAAGTGCTGCCCAACACGCTGATCGACACGCCGACAAGCGGTAAAATTCCGCTTCGGTTGGTTGCCGACGTGATTTCGACCAGTGGCCCCAACACCATCAACCGCGAAGGCGTACAACGCCGGGTGGTAGTGTCGGCCAACGTCGCCGGGCGTGATTTGCGGAGCGTGGTCGAAGACGTACAAGCCCGGATTAATAGCCAAATCAAACTGCCCGAAGGGTACCGCATCGAGTACGGCGGGCAGTTCGAGAGCGAAGGCCGGGCCTCCCAGACTATCGCACTGGCTTCGCTGGTATCGCTGCTGCTGATTTTTCTGCTGCTGGTGGGCGAGTTTCGTAAACCGTCGCTGGCCGGTATCATTCTGCTCAACCTGCCGCTGGCCCTGATTGGGGGCGTGGTAAGCCTGTGGTTAACTGGAGGCATTGTCAGCATTCCTGCCCTGATTGGCTTCATCACCCTGTTTGGCGTAGCCACGCGCAACGGCATTCTGCTGGTAGCCCACTACCGGACGCTGGAAGCGGCTGGCGAAACCCGGCACGATGCGGTCATTCACGGCTCGGTGGACCGACTCAGCCCCATTCTGATGACCGCACTCACGGCGGGGTTGGCCCTGATTCCACTGGCTTTGGCTGGCAGTGAACCGGGCAACGAAATTCAAAGCCCAATGGCAAAGGTCATCTTGGGCGGGCTACTGTCGTCCACGCTGCTGAATTTGTTTGTCATCCCCATCGTATATGGGCGGGTGATGAAGCGACAACCCATACTACCTCAAACGCATGAAACATAGCCTGATTTTTCTCCTCATGGCCCTGCCTGGATGGGTGTACGCCCAATCGTCCTCGTCCATCGAGCGGGTGCTGCAATCGGTGGGGCAGAACAACAAAACGCTCCGGGCCGAAAGCCAGGCGTATGCCGCTCAACGCGCTACGTTGCAGACGGGCCTAAATCCCGATGATCCGTTCATCGAATATGATTACCTGCCAGGCCGACCCGAAGGTGCGGGTTTACAGCAGGAAATCAGCCTGACGCAGGGGTTCGATTTTCCGACCGCCTATAAACGGCGACGGGAAGTCGCCCGGCTGCAAACCGAGCTAACCACGCCCCAGCAACGTGTAGGGCGGCAACAGGTGCTGCTGGAAGCCAAACGACTCTGTCTGGAACTGATTTACCACAACATCCGGCAACGGGATTTGCAGCAGCGGCTGGCGCGGGCGACGAGGCTGGCCGAGGGGGTACGTGAACAGGTACGTGGGGGTACGGCCACCGCGCTGGACGTGAGCAAAGCCGATCTGCAACGGTTAGGCTTAGAAAACGACCTTCGGCAGAATACCCAGCAGATCCGTCAGCGGACGCTGCGACTCACCCAACTCAATGGCGGGGAAGCCATCAGCCTGCCCGATACGCTTTATCCGGCCCGGCCCCAACTGCCCCCCTTTTCCCAACTCGACAGCCTGATCGAAGCTGCTGACCCCGCCGTAGCTGTTGTGCGGCAGCAGGTCGCCATTGACCGGCAGCGGGTGGCTCTGGCCCGTGCGCTAACGTTGCCCCGCTTTCAGGTTGGCTACCATTTTCAGTCGTTACTGGGGGTGTGCTACCAGGGTATTCATGCGGGCCTGAGTATTCCGCTCTGGCAGCAGCGCAACATCATTCGGGCGGGACAGGCGGGTGTAATGGCCAGCGAAAGCCGGGTGATGGAACACCGCACAGAGCATGTTGCCCGCAATCAGCAACTGTATGAGCAGGCCCAGACGCTGGAAACCAACCTGGCGCAGTACCGGCAGGCCCTTGACGACACCAATACGCTTCTCCTGCTGGATACGTCGTTCCGGCTGCGGCAACTCACGACAGTAGCCTATATTCTGGAAACGACGTACCTGTACGGAGCCACCGACACGCTCCGCCAATTAGAACGCGACCTCCAGCTAACTCTCGCTGACCTGCTGGCGTATCAATTGTAAACAAACACAATGCCAGCTATATCATGGCCAAGAATCAAACCTCGGCAATACCACGCCGAAAGTACGACGAAGAGTTTAAGCATACTGCGGGAGCAACTGCGCCTAACCGAACAAGAGCGCGACATTCTAAAATCAATCGACAAGGGTTGCCTTGTTGAATACCGGAGACAACGAACCCGCTCAGTCCGTACTTTTCACTGGTGATCGTCTAACGAATCCCAAGCTAAAAACTCTTATTCATTCCGTATGTTTCCTGAGGCTTTTTACCACTTTATTATGGAGACTCAGGACATCACCTTTCAGGTTGTCAACCCCCACGCAACCTCAACGACATCACCGGGCTGCCGGGCACGGCTGTCATCGAGACCATGCTGGCTGGCCAACATGAGCCGGAGCAATTGGCGAGTCTGGTGAGTGTGCCATGTTATATAGAAGCAGGGAGCCCACTTTGGCCCGGAATTGACCAAGATTGGGGCAAAATTCGCGCGCGAGGGGTTGTACCGGGCCATTCTGTACCCGAACGAGGGCGTTAACCACGGGTATGAAACATACCTGATTCAGACCTCCGACGGTGATACCTACATTGGCGTTATTGGCTTTGAAACCTCCACCGACCTAACGCTGAAGCTGCTTGGCGGTACAACGCAAAAAATCGCTAAAGCCGCTATCAAAGACCGCGCAAAGCTCGATACCTCGCTCATGCCCGGCTTCGGCGAATCGCTGAGCAAGAGAGATTTAGTCGATTTGGTGCAGTATCCGGAAGCGTTGAAGTAGCAGAGAAGCTTTTTGTTACTGTAGATTATCTGTGTTCTGCGTTAATGCCCCTTATTCTATATCAGGGTTTGCCCGGATACCCTAAGGCTACTCGGGCTGCATAGGCTGCGTCGTACATCGAATTGAAGCATTTTCCAAACGAGGTATCGCCATTCGGTCCCTGCGTAAGATCCCAAAACGGCAGCATCGCCACCAGCGATACCTCCGTGGCGGGGTCGTACACCATCAACGTCAGATAGCCCGCAATGGCCCCGTTGTGTCCGTAGCCCAGATTGGTGAACAGGGAGGTTCCCAACGCATAACTGGGCCTGGTTACCGAGCCATCGGTTTGCATCAGCTTGACCATTTGCGGCTGCAAGACGTTCTGGCCCTGCATCAACGAGCGCACATAGGTGTTCAGGCTTGCCATACTGCTATAGCCGTTGCCTTCGCCCACATGGCCACTCATATTGAAGCGGCCAAAGCTATCAAGCCGGCCCGATGTTCGCCAGAGCAGGCTGGCTACATTTGGTTGAGGCAACTGAACGTCGTTGGCCCGGTAGGGAAACGAAATCGGCAGAGGCACCCGGCTGGTTGGTCCGGTGATGTGATCGTAGAGATAATCGGCATACGTCTTCGCGCTACCACGCCTGGCCGAGTAAACCCGCTCGATGATCCGGCTCAACATGACGTAACCCGTATTGCTATAGTGGTAGCCGGTGCTGGGCGCAAAGTATTGAAGCTGGTGGTCGAGAATCGGTTTGAGCATTTCCTCGGCGGTGAACTGGTGCGTCGAGTCTCGGGATAGAACGTAATTGACGTAGCTCTCCCCGTTTAAACCCGGCACCGGATCATTATCGACATCATATACGCCCGCACTGTGCTGGAGTAGTTGTTCAATGGTGATCTGATTTTTGGCCGGAATATTCCAGTCCGGAGTATTGGGTACGTAAGGCAGACTGGTCCCTGGGATCAGATCGATGATACGGGCTTTGTAGTCGAGCCAGCCGTCCTGATGCATCTTCAGGATAGCCGTGGCGGTGAAGTTTTTGGTGACGCTGGCGAACCGGAAGAACGTAGTAGGCGTAATGGGTTGTCGCCCTTCGGGAACCGAGGATGCGAAGTAGGTTTGGGTAGGTGTCTGAACATACACATTGAGTGAAGGAACCTGTTTCTGAAGATCTTTTTCCAGGCCGGCCCGTACCTTGTCGACGGCTTCCTGAACCCGCTGCATCGCTGGAACCTGCTGATCAGCCGGGTCGATTCGGCTACAGCCAAGTAGCAACCCGATCAGTCCGCCAACCAGCAAACAGCGGACAAAAACTGTATAGATAGTGGTACGCGGGAAGCTAAGCCACTTACTCAGGGGCGTAAATGAGAGAGCGTTCATCTTGGTTAGTGCGAGGTAGTTAGCAAACCATTATTTAGTCGCGATTTGAGCTGCCCGTAAGGCCGTGTTCCGTACGCCATAAGCTAACTCCAGAAAATCGGTATAGCTTGCTTCCGGCGTGTTACCCGTTTTGAATAAAGTAGCCACCATCAACACCGTCGTCTTCGTAGCCGGATTATAACGCAGAGTGGATATATAGCTTAGATGGGCACCGTCGTGTCCGTAGCCCAGTCCATCGTTGAAGGTAAGCCCCAATCCGTACACCCCATGCGATACGTCGGCCACCTGCATCTCTTCCATCATGGACACTGTTTGGGGCGTTATACCGGCTTTGCCCGTTAGCAGTAGCTCGATCCATTTGGTGATATCAGCCGGTGATGAAACCATATCGCCCTCCGTAACATGAATCGACATATTGTCTTCAAACGTACTGGTCGGACTCGTGCCGGGTACGTAGAGGTAGGATCCAACGAATGGGTCTTTCATTCGTGTATCGGTCCCTTGCCACACATTATACGTATTGGTCAGCCGTAGAGGCTCCAGGAAGCGGGTGCGGATAAAATCGCTGTACGACATGCCCGAAGCCTTTTCAATAATTTTACCCAGCAGGTTATAGCCCGTATTCGAGTAACCGAACGTAGTGCCCGGTGAGAAATTGGACAACTTGTTCTGCGCCACCACCCCGACCAGTTCATCAAAGGTGAAGGTATGGGTATCCTGCTTGAGGTCGTCCCGGATATACTCACCGTATCGTTTGCCGGCGTAGGGCTGATTGACCGTAGTTGGGATGTCCTGATTGGTGACGTCAAATACGCCCGCCCGGTGCTGAAGCAATTGTTTGATGGTGATCTTGTCTTTATAAGGAATATCATACGCTGGTGTAGCAGGCAGATAAGCCGGAATAAAGTCGGTGATGACCAATTTACCTTCCTGTTGAAGGAGCATGATGGCTGCCGCCGTAAAGATTTTGGATAGGCTGGCGATTCGGTAATGTGAATCACGCTGAACACCCGGCTCAATGTTACTGGAAACCAGATTCGAACCAGCCGGGCTGTTGACCTGTAGAAAAAAGCCTCCTTTATTTTTTTCGATTTTCCATTTCGCATTAAAGTGCTGGTAGAGACTATCACTCACTTGTTGGAGTTGGGCACGAACATCGGTAGGTTGTATATGATCCGTGAAACAGGACTGAAGCGTTGTACTACCCACGATAAAGAGGGCCACCAGGACAAATAAGTGCGCAGGTTTCATGGCAGGATGCGTTAAGAGGAATGGCTAAAAATCGATCTCCAATAAGCTGGAACTATACGTAATCGCTACGGCCTGCCCGGATAGCCCAAAGCCGCCCTGCCCCCGTAAGCAGCACCGTATATAGCATTGAAACACATCGCAAATGTGCTGCCCTGCGTTTCTCCACCCCTCGTTTTATCGACCAGATTGATAAACGCTACGACCGACACATCGGTAGCGGGGTCATACATGGCAAGCGAAAGTGTACCACAACGTTCGCCGTTATGACCAAATCCCAGATTCTTCGTGTAGAAGCACCCCAGCGCATACGTGTTCTGGGATTTAAGGTTAACATCGGATTGCATCAACTTCACGGTTTCGGGTTTCAGCACGTTCTCGCCTTTCATCAGCGTCCGTATGAACGTATTGAGCGATACCGGCGTGCCGTAACCATTCCCCTCTGCTACCTGAGCACTCATATTGTAGTCACCGAATATAATCGGCGTTTTTCCGGGAAGCCGCTCATTGCCCCCTAAGAAGGGTACCGGCATCTTCGTGTCGCTGGCCAGGACCGGGAACCGCAGTGCCAGAGGCACCTTCGTGGCTGGGCCGACTACGAAATCCTGCAAGTAATCCTCGTAGGTTTTGGTGCTGCCACTTTTCAGCGAATAAACACGGGCAATAATGTACCCGAGTATGGAATAGCCGGTATTGCTATAGTGATACCCGGTGCCGGGAGAAAAATCGTATTTTAACTTATGCTTGACAAGTTGACCCACCATTTCCTCGGTTGTGAACTGATGGTTCGGTTCAGCATCTTGAACAAACGCCGTGTAGGATAATCCATTGAAGCCGGGAACCGGGTCATTATCGACATCGTACACCCCCGCGCTATGTTGTAACAGTTGCTCGATGGTAATCTCATTTTTATTCGGAAAATCCCATTCGGGCGTATTGGGTACGTAGGGCGTGTTGGTGCCTGGAATATTATCCGTGATTTTCGCTTTATAGTTTAGCCAGCCGTTCTGATACATAGTCAGCATGGCAGTAGAGGTAAACGTTTTGGTATTGCTGGCGAAGCGAAAGTTGGTAGCTTCGGTGATAGGGAAATAACCAGCCGGTACCGAAGAGGCAAAGATTTTTTCGGTGGGCGTCTGAATATACAGATTCAGCGAGGGTACTGAATTGCCAAGGTCTTTTTCCAGAGCGGTGCGAACACTATCAACCGCTCTTTGTACCCGCGTCTGACTGTTAGGCGGAGACCCAATCGGGCGATGGTCGTCGAGCAGGGACGAACAGTTCGCCAACAACCCATAACTGAGTGCTGCTACAGCCAGACGTACTACGGCTTTCGGGGAAGAGGAATTGAGTAACATGGTTGACAGCTCAACGTTTTGTTAATATAGGGAAATCTCCTCCGGTGAACACAAAGTCATCCGGAAGATCAAAATCCAGTTCATTATCATACTTTGGAAATTCACTGGCGTCTTTTCTCAATTCATGGTAGCCAAAAAAATCAGGTTTTTCCGTATGAAATTGTTTAAATACGTAATCGCGATTAAACAAACCATCGGGGTTTATAATGTTCTGCGGGCTATCGTCCTTAAATAATTCATGTGCAGCCTCAGTCGATAATTCGCGGCCATCGAACGTGAAATACCAATACCGGAAATAATAACGCAATCCAACATGCTCATACCAGCCTCGCAAGTAAGTTGCCGGGTAATCTTTGTAATGAATATCTCGTCCGTATTTACTGGGCGTTTTAGAGAAAACAGGTATAGACCAATAAGCACTATAGGTCATCGAACCAGCTTTGATAAACATCACATTCCAGAGATGTTTTTTGAATTGATCGTATGCAACAGTCCGTAGGCTTGTGTATTCTTTACCCTTATCAAGGGTTGGGAATTGTGAGTTTGCCAAATCCTTGAGGGTGTATTTTTTGCCATTAAATTCAATCTCGCCTTTCCACCCTTCCCGCAGGTTCTTGTAATTGTCGGTTTCGTCGGCCAGTATAAGTAGCGTGTCTGAAATGGCTTTTTGCATTCGGTTGTGCCCCAGCGCGAATTCTGCGAATCGACCGTCTAAAACAGCCGGTCTTTCGGAAGCAGATATCCATTGTTTAATGCTTGCACCCAAAATGGCAATTGCCGGTTCAGCGAAAGGATTTTCTACCGATGCTGCTTCTAATAGACCAATCGCTATATCAACAAAGACGTCTATAATAAAGTCTGTCCAGTTCGTTGGCTTCTCTCCTGATTTTAAGAGTGCGTATACTGCGAGTTCATATTCAATGCAAAAGGGGTATAAATCCTGTGTCCATGCATTCATATGAAGCAGGTTCTGTGCCGCGCTTTTCAACTCAGACGGTGTTAGTGGCACGTCCGCTGGGGCACCTATTCCTACACCCGGCGGGATTCTATGATCGCTACAACTGGTAAGAAGTGAGGGCAGCACAGCGGCACCCGTAGTCGCAAAGGCGGCATTACGTAGCCAGTTTCTTCGACTTACCAGATTGGGTGTATTTTGTGATGTCATGGTACTATTCGGTTTAGAAGAGGATGGGGCAAAGGTAGGTGACCCCGCTGGCGGGCAGCGATAAGAAATCGTCCAAATCCGATAAGGAATGGTTCAATTGGAGCCAAAACGCCAAAAACAGGGTGCAATAAGGTTGGCTAATCAGCCTTGAGCCACAAATTCGCTGGGACTCATCTGATACAGGTTCCGGAAACATTTACTGAAGTAGGCCGGACTTTCGAAGCCCACCTGATAGGCCGATTCACTCACCGAGACGCCGGACCGCAGGAGTTGGGTCGCTCGTTTGAGCCGGTAGTTGCGTAGTAGCTCGTGGGCGGTCAGCCCGGTCAGGGCTTTTACTTTACGGAACAGGTTGGTGCGGCTCATGCCCAGCTCACTCAGCATTTGTTCGAGGCCATAGCCGGAATCACTCAGGTTGGCGTCAAACAAGGCGTACAAGCGGCTCAGAAAAGGGTCGGTGGGTTCGGGAGCCTGTGGGGACGACGCCGGATCGGGATTGCTCAGACTGGCCTGCACCCACTCGCGTTGCCGTTGTTTGCTAACCAATTGATTCCGCACCCGGAGCTGAAGTTCGGTGAGCTGAAAGGGCTTGGTCAGGTAATCATCGGCCCCCAGCGAGAGGCCCGCCAGCCGATTCTCAACCGACGACTTGGCCGTCAGCAGAATAATGGGAATATGGCTGGTACGGACGTCGGTTTTCAACTGATTGCAGAGCGTAAAGCCGTCCATCAGGGGCATCATCACATCCGAAATAATCAGGTCGGGCAGGTGTTCCAGGGCTTGTCCCAGCCCATCCTGTCCGTTAACGGCCCGCCGAATGCGGTAGTGCTGGGGCAGACTTTCGGCAATAAAGCGGGCCAGTTCATCATTATCTTCTACTACCAGCAACCGGGGATGGTCTGATTCATCCGAGACTGTCGAGGAGTCTTCGCTGACTTCTATGCGGGACGTAAAAACTTCATCCGGGTTAACTTCCGACGTATCAGCCCGTCGGTACGGCAACTCCACAACGAACGTAGTGCCCTGGTTTGGCTGGCTCTCAACCGCTATTTGCCCCCCCTGCAACTGAACCAGCTCCTGTACCAGTGCCAGGCCGATGCCCGTGCCCGGCGTAGTAATCGTATCCCCGACCGAACGCGGCCCGACCTGATAAAAGCGGTCGAATATATGGGGCAGATGCTGGGCCGGAATACCAACGCCCGTATCGGTAACGGTTAGCCGAATACGTCCCGACGCATCCGACAACGATAGGGTGATGGTGCCGACTTTGGTGAATTTTAGCGCGTTGGCCGTTAGGTTATATACAATCCGTTCCAGCTTTTCAGCATCGAACCAGTAGTCGCCCGTCACGTCGGACTCAAACGTCAGGGTAAGGCCCTGAGCGGTTGCCTGATCGGTTAAGGGAGTTAGCCAGTGACGGATAAATTCGGTCAGACTCCCTCTCGATTCATGAATGGGCATAACACTGGCTTCCAGCTTGGACAAATCCAGGAGCTGGTTAATCAACCCCAGAAGCTGATGCGCGTTCTGTTCAATCGTTTGCAGCCGCCGACGATTTTTAGGTTCTGGATTCTCACTTGCCATCTGTTCGGTTGGGGCCAGAATCAGCGCCAGCGGTGTACGAAACTCGTGGGTGATATTGGTAAAGAAGTTTGTCTTTATCGTATTGACGGCCCGGAGCTGGTCGGCTTCCTGCTGGCGGAGCCGAATGGTTTGGTTAAGCCGTAACCGATTCAGGTAAACCCGAAGTAGCCCCCAGCCGATTCCTACACCAATCAGGCTATAAAGAATAACGGCCCACCACGTAGCCCAGAAGGGTGGCTGAATGGTAATAGCCAGTTTGCGCACATGCCGACTCCACCGCCCTGAGGTATTGGACGCGTTGAGTACCAGTACGTAATTGCCCGGTGGCAGGTTGGTGTAAATGGCCTCGGGCCGGACTGTCTCCTTCCATGTCTCTTCCAGTCCGTCTAATCGGTAGCGGTAGCGGTTTTTGGTTGGTCGATTGAATTGTAAGGCAGCAAATTGAATGCTCAGGTAATTCTGGTTGTAGGCTAAGGTAAGCTGAGTGCTGGCCTGAATGGGTAAGGTGCCCAGAACGGATCGCCTGGAGGACGCGGTAGTGGCTGCGTCGTCAGGGCCTGGCAGATCGGGCTGAACGACCTGATTGTTGATTTGTAATTCCGTCAGTTCTACGATTGGTTGAAAGGCATCCTGATCGATCTGTTGGGGGTGAAAGAAGGTGAAGCCTTCCAGTCCTCCCATCAGTATTTTTTCATCGGGGAACTGGACGTAGTGAGACCGGTTAAATTCGTCGGCCATAATGCCATCATCGCGCGTGAAGGTTTGGGTCGTACAGGTTCGGCGGTTCATCCGGCATAGCCCTTTGTTGGTACCTATCCACAAATACCCGTACCGGTCGGGTATGGCCGAGTAAATGACGTTGTTGGGCAGGCCGTTGGCCTGGGTAAACCGGCGGGACAGACCCGTTCGTTTATCAAACAGACACAATCCACTACCAAAGGTGCCAATCCACAGCCGATTTGCGTCGGCGGGATCGGCAGACAGGCAGTAGAGGGAATTACTACTCAGGGAGGTCGCATCGCCGGGTCGGTTGACAAATTGCCGGATATGACCCGTCTGGCGGTCAAGCCGATATAATCCACCCATCTGACTGGCCAGCCAAAGCGCGTGTTCATCGGCTACTACTTCGGTGATTTTGTTGGTCGGCTGGACAGGGATTGGGTACGGGAACCGGGTCCAATGCTTACTGGTCTCATCAAACCAAAAAGCTGTTGAGTCATAGATCGCCCAAACGCGTCCCTGGGAATCGGTAGTCATTGGACAGGGGACGTGCCCCGGAGCGTCCCAACGAAAGGCAATCGGCAACGGGAAATGCGCTGTCTGGCCCGTTTTTCGATTCAGCCGATAGATATCCGAGCTACCCACATTAAACCAGAAGCAGCCAGCGGTATCGAAGGTGGATCGAAAATTATAGCTACTCAACCCGCTCAAGCGTACTAAAGCAGTCGGAGAAACAGGGGATAGCCCCAGCGAATCGCTGGTAAGTAAATCCTCATAAAAGTTGCGGTGATAGGGGCGTTTCCGAAATGGGTTAGGTTGTAGATCGTAGAAGCGGATACCCGATCCATTGGTACCAACCCATAACACATTGGTCCGATCAATGAGCAGACTGCTACACCCATTGTTACGCCCATTCCAGCGAGTGACGATCTGGACGCCCTGCCGGTCCGTGAATCGAAACAGCATGTTATCCTGGTCGAAATACACCGCTCCCTGCCGGTCGATACTTACATGAGTACCTAACCATTCGTTTCCCTGGGCTGGTAGTCGATGTGAGCGCAGTTGGCCCGTGTGGGGCTGTAGCAGTGTCAGGTAGTGCCGGGAGAAGAGCATGAGTTCTCCGGTCGGGCGGAGGTATACGCGGGCTAACGAATCTTCCGGCAGCGACTGGGAATTGCCCGGCTGGTGGCGCAGGTGCCTGAAACTGAGAGTGGCTTCCTCAAATCGATCTAATCCGTTCGCGGTAGCCAGCCAGATCGTCCCATCCGCTCCTTCCGATACATCATACACCTTATCGTTGCTGATCGATGCGACTCGATTAGGCTGGTGACGAAACCAGTGGCCCTGCTTTTTGTGGGTGTCCCAGCAAATGACACCATTGCCATCCATCAGCCAGAGCCGATCTTTTCGGTCGATGCGCAAAAAATACGTAGCGCCGGGTTTCACTAATCGGCGAAAAGCGGCTTGCCGGGAAAAGTTGGTAAACGTTTCGGTCCGTGGGTCGAATACATCGATATTGCCCCGCTCGGAAACGACCCAGATTCGCCCATGCCGATCCAGTTCGATTTGGGTCAACCCAGCAAAGGAGAGCGAGGGACGCCCGTCGGGGTCGGGCTGAAAGACCTTAAATCGATGCCCGTCATAGCGGCAGAGACCATCGCGGGTGGCGGCCCAGATAAAGCCCTGTTTATCCTGAAGAATAGCGGGAACGAAGGCCTGAGGCAACCCCTGCCGGTCGGTAATGACTTCAGGTTGAGGTAAGTCAACCGACTGCGCCCACAAGTAAACTGTTGATCTGCAAAAGCTTAGCAAACAGACCAAGCCAAGTAAGATCGACAGTATCCGCGTGTTCATATCCGATGGAAAGATATTGACATCCTCCCCCGCTTTAGCGGAGGATTATTGCTTCAACGACTACCTAAGGACTGATAAACTCTGGCCTTGATGCCTAACGCCCAATTGTACACGTACCGCATACTACCAGAGTGCCTGTTAAGCAACTCAGTTTGCGTAGCGTTCGGGTATAGCCGGTAGCGATAGGCGGTTAACATAGCGGTCCGTCGATACGGCCAAAGTTAGGTAAACCATTTAACATTAATAATAGAAAATGTTGAACGTTAACAAACCCGGTCGGCGCACCGATTAGGCCACGCCTGTCGCTGGTACGCCAGTCCGATTTCATCTGGCAGGGGCTAACCGTCCGCCCTCAAAGACGAGGCTTTTCACTGCTTTAGCGTAAAATACCCGGGTGTAGAAAATAAAAAGGCTCTTTTCCTGAGATTAGGAATACCCAACATTATTTCAAGGATTAACACGAAAGGCAAAACAGACTCTGAAACTATGTTAAAATCCTTTTTAAGCATATGTGAGTCTATAGCACATCAAAATCCGCCTAACTTACCTTTTGCCGACGTTGACAAAAATATAAAAAACATACCTCGGTTAGTGAGCCTGTCAGACAGAGAGTTATACAGCCATATAACAAAAACAAGTGGTATAAAATTCTGGCCTAAATGAGATGAACATTACCAAAGACCGTTTCGGGTCGAGTAGAATAAATCTAAAGTAAGAGACTCAACATAACTTTACCATCTCAACACCAGACCAATTCCCCGCTGCTTTCGGCGTATGTTTGTGGAATGATTAGCCCCGAACAGCAGACGCAACTTTTGGCCAAACTCGGCATTGCCGCGCTCAACCCCATGCAGGAGGCCGCCCTGACCGCCATTGCGCCCAATACCGACACGTTTCTGATTGCGCCCACCGGGTCGGGCAAAACCGTCGGGTTTCTGCTGCCCGTGCTGCACCTGCTGCAACCCGACCACACCGACATACAATGCCTGATTCTGACGCCCTCGCGTGAACTGGCTCTGCAAATCGAACAGGTATGGAAACAGATGAGTACCGGCTACAAGGTCAACGTCTGCTACGGCGGCCACCCGATGGACGTTGAAGTCAGGAACCTGAGCAGTCCACCGGCCCTGCTCATTGGCACGCCGGGCCGAATAGCCGACCATATTTCCCGCCAAACGGTTTCGCTCGATGCCGTTCATACGCTCGTACTCGATGAGTTCGACAAATCGCTGACGCTGGGCTTCCATGAGGAAATGGCGTACATTGTCGATGCGTTGCCGAATCTGCGTAATCGTGTGCTGGTGTCGGCTACGGCGGGTATCGACATTCCCGATTTTGTCCGGCTCCAAAAACCCACCATACTTACGTTCAGCCACGACGAAGAGATACCTGCCGCGCTGACGCTGAAGGCCGTATACTCCGAAGACAAAGACAAAATCGACGCGCTGGTTCGGCTGCTGTGTTCGTTTCGGTCCGAAGCGGCCCTGATTTTCTGCAACCACCGCGATGCCGCCGAGCGCACGAGCGCGATGCTGGCCGAGCGGGGCATTCACTCATTAGTGTACCACGGTGGTCTGGAGCAGCCCGCCCGCGAACGCGCCCTGATTCAGTTTCGCAATGGCAGTGCCCGGTATCTGATTACGACCGATCTGGCAGCCCGTGGGTTAGACATTCCCGAAATGAAGCACGTAATTCATTACCACCTGCCCGCTCACCTCCACGAGTTTACGCACCGCAACGGTCGCACCGCCCGGATGCAGGCATCGGGCACGGCCTACGTGCTGCTGCACACCACCGAAACCCGCCCCAACTGGCTTCCCGACCCACTCGATGAATGGCCGCTCCCTACCGACGTTTCGCTGCCCGACCCACCTGCTTTTCAGACGATCTACATCAGTGGCGGGCGAAAGAACAAACTCAACAAAGTGGATATTGTAGGCTTTTTCTCGCAGAAAGGGCTACTCGCGCCGGGCGACCTGGGCCTGATTGTGGTGAACGATACGATGTCGTTTGCTGCCGTAAAAACCGAACAGGTTGGCCCGTTGCTGGCGCGGGTTAACGAGCAGAAAATGAAAGGCAAAAAGTACAAAATCGACGTAGCCCGCTAAAGTGATGAACCGTATTTAGCCTCGCGGATAGCTACCCATTCGCGCACGGTGCCGCCGTTGGCAAAATGGTCGTCTTCGTCCTGCAACTCCTGATCCCAGCTAAACTCGGTCGTAAACTGGCCCTGCGCGGTCAGGTCGATTTGCAGGCGGTTGGCGTGGGGGTGCCCTTCATTGACGCGAATCAGGTACAACGCCTGTACGGCTTCCGCCACTTCAACGGGCCAGTCGGTGGGTAGCTGCTCGGCCTCGCCCGCTGGCGTCAGGTAGGTTCCTTCAAATTCAATATCCTGCCCGTCGGTCAGCATACGCACGTCTACGCGGGCAATGAGCCACTCGTCGGCAATGGTCGAGCTGATAGCGTCGGTCAGTACGTTATAAATGTCTTCGGTTGTCATACACTCAAAAATCCGTATTCGCCGTTTTGAGTTCCAGCGGCTGAATCCAGATGTTGCGGTAGAGTACGTCATGGCCTTCGGCCTGTAGTTTCAGCCCACCGGGTGTATCGGTAATTCCCTTGCCATCGTCGTTGCCGCCGTCGATGCCCGAGTTGGCTCCGCCCCAGACCTGATTGATCGGGAAATTGGTATGGGCTTTTTTACCGTTGAAATACAGCGTTATCCGGGCAGGTTCGGTGCGTTTGCCGTTCTCGAACCGGGCCGCCCGAAACACGATGTCGTAGGCGTTCCATTTCCCCAGCCCGGTATAAGCTGCGTAGGGCGAAGGCGATTCGTTGATAACTGCGCCCATGCCATGTTTGGTGGTGTCGCCATCGAGAACCTGAATTTCGTAGCGGCTTTGCAGATACACGCCACTATTGCCGCCCGGTTTCTGAATCAGGAATTCGATATGTACGCGACAGTCTTTGAATTGTTTTTTCGTCACGATGTCGGCGGCTCCGTATTTACCGCCCGCTGCTGCCGGGTCGTTGGTATTCAGCACCATGCCGGGCCGCGTTCGGTCGGGCTGCGTTTGGTCGCCATCAACGGGGTCTTTCACCAGAAACCACTTGATGGGCAGGGTCGTACTCAGGCGCGGGCCATCCCAGTACGTCCATTTCTCATCGAGCATCTGCCGGGTTCCGTCGAAAAACACCTCTGCCCCGGCAACGGGCTTCGCGCCTACACCAACCTGCGCCCACGCTGTTGGTAGTAAGGCAATACAACACAAAACAACCAGCGGCATAGATGTCAGAACAGAACGCTTCATGGGAGTGAATAAAGTTTTTTAGTACGATACGAATCTTACGCATTATAAGCCACATGTCGGCTACATCTACCGCAACGTGAAAACAAATAAGAGCCTACACCGGAGAAACAGCATAACAGTAACTTCACATCAGGTAAATACCCTGACTCTCAAATAGTTATTGGCTGCGTAGTTTTACTTGATTTAATGATAGTTGTTTGCCAGCACGGTTTATGGCGCGACCAAAGAGCTGTTAAACAAAATCTCTTTCACTATGAAATCTATCTATACTGGCATTCTGATGATTGCCATCATTTTCGGCTCTCTTAACTTCCAGGCGTGTCAGCCCAAAGATGGCGAACCCGGTCCGGCAGGCCCAGCCGGGCCAGCGGGACCAGCCGGACCCGCTGGGCCAGCCGGACCAGCAGGTAGCGCAAACGTACAGTATTCCCCCTGGAGTACCATTACACTCACCGGAAGTGGCACGTCGTACTCGGTGTTTTTGAACGCCCCGGCTATCACGCAGGCCGTACTCGATCAGGCTGCTGTGTTCGCCTATATCAATTTCACGACGGGCGAATATTTTCAACTACCTTATCTTGATGGAACCCGCTTTTTCCGCGCCCGTTTCTATGTAGGACGCATTGAGTTTTCGGCTAACTATGCCACTTCACCAAACCAGCGCGTTCGCTATGTGATTATCCCCGGCGGCACAACCGTAGGCGGACGCAAAGCAGCCGTCGACATGAGCAATTATCAGGCCGTAAAAGCCTATTACCATCTTCCTGACTGATTCCGCACCCTTCCTGAAACGCCCGGCCCCGGCAATACGTAATTTCGCGTATTGCCGGGGCTGTTTTTGATACCCAATACGTAGCTACTGAAGTGAGCAGACGAGCGGATAGTTTATCGGTAAAACAGGGGCGGCAACCTGTGTACGGATTGGCTCAGCAGGCCGGGCCAATACCTGTTGCTGATGCCGGACGGTTACGTAAACAAGAGCCAGAAGCATAAAAAAGAGCGATATAACTTTCATGACGTTTTACCAGTTGCTATGATACGGACGATATAGCAAAGGTTAGGCCAAAAATTGCACATACCGAATCTTTTCTTTCACCCTACCGAGCAACTGGAAAATCAACCATGTCTAATCATCTGCTGATTGTAGGCGCAGGACCGGGCGTAGCCCTCGGTGTAGCCAAACGCTTTGGCCGCGAGAATTTTCGGGTGTCGCTCGTTGCCCGCCGGATTGAATCGCTTCAGAATCTGCAACAGCAACTCGCTACTGATGGCGTTGACGTAGGCAACTACTCCGCCGACGTTGCCAACTTCGATCAGCTTCGCCAAACGCTGCTGACCGTACTGGCCGAACGCGGCCCGGCAACGGTGTTGCTCTATAACCCATCTGTATATCGGGAAGCCGACGCCCTGACCCTCGACCCGGAATTGTTCATGCAGGATATGCGTACCGACGTGGCCGGGCTGTTGGTAGCCGTTCAGGCGGTCGCTCCTGCCATGCAGCAAGCCGGGAGCGGCACGGTGCTGGTAACAGGGGGCAGCACGGCCTTACAACCGTATGGCCCGCTAACGTCGCTCTCGGTTGGCAAAGCGGCTGTTCGGAACATGGCCGAGTGTGTGCGCCAGACGCTCGAACCGCTCGGCATTCGGGTCGGCACCGTCACCATTATGGGAGCCGTCGGCAGCAACGACCATTTCTCACCCGACCGCATCGCCGACGCCTTCTGGACCCTGTATCAGCAACCACGAACGCAGTGGACGTTTGAGCGGATGTATGAATGAGGGATACGGGGAAAAGCAGAATAAATACGGGAAAAACCCCATTGCCACGAGCAAAAGGTTGCTATAGTTTTGTTCGTGTCCGCTCTGGCTCTGAACCTTCTGCCCCCGTATGCTATGAAGCATGTTTCTCAACCCGGCCTTTTCCAAAAGCTCGCCGGGCTACTTGTATTTTTGTTTACACTATCTCATCCCAGCCCCGCTCAACCGAAGATTATTACAATCGATACGCTGACGGGCGTTCCATCGGAGACATTACCATTCCATCGACCTTTTTTTCTAAAACTTCTCACCCGTAAAGATAATCCCGTTGCTATTAGTCTATTCGATCACAAACGGAATAAGACACTGGACGAAACAATTATTGAGCGAACCCAGGAGCGTATCGTCATTTATGATGCAGACGGAAATCCAAAAACGGTTTCCAGACCAAAGAATTACAACCCTCGAAGAATTCCTGAAGATTACTTTTTCATCCGAAAAG
Source organism: Spirosoma montaniterrae (assembly GCF_001988955.1). Lineage (NCBI taxonomy): Bacteria > Pseudomonadati > Bacteroidota > Cytophagia > Cytophagales > Cytophagaceae > Spirosoma > Spirosoma montaniterrae. Next base: position 2,306,757 of record NZ_CP014263.1, read on the forward strand.
AAGGCGAAAAAGCGTATCTCTACATCAATTTCCGGGATAACGTTGCCCTTCAACCGTCCACACAATATACGATTGCTATTTACTATAAAGCACACCCTGACGCGCCCAAAGTCTTTCGCTACCTCCACAAAGCGGACTCGCTGCCCGCCACTTCTCTAAAAGCCCGAGCTTTGCTAATTCGGAAAGCGGTAGATGAGTACAACAAGATTGCGGAGAAGAGTAAAAAAGGTTCAGTCTATTTTGGGATGACCCGACTCAGTTATCCAGATTCTGCAAAGCTGGTCACAGCATCCGGTACTGATTTCGAATCAAGCGGAGTGGTTAAATCATCCTTTAAGTGGATACCAGTTGCGGGTAATCCAGGTAGTTTGACAACATATGACTCTGGCATAATAGACGTAAAAGCATTAGCTGATTATCATCAAAAGAACGTAAAACCATTATTCAAGGCCGATTCAACACTCAAAAAAACATTAGACAGTGCCGTGCAGGTTAGCCGCCGAACCAGTTTTCACAGCAGTTCAAGACCCCTGCTCGACACACTCGGTTGGTTATTCCTAAACTACGACACCCTGTCGGCCAGTAAACTCCGGGATATGTTTACGCATGACAATAACCGGGTGTTGCGTACACTTGAACAACTTAAGAGCCTAATCGGGCAAACTCATGATGATATACTTGGTGGCCTACGACCGCTCTTGTGTGAGTTCTGCGTGAACACTAATAAAAGTAATCTTGATGGACGCATAAAAAATATCGAAGAAACCGTTGCTGACCTTAATCGGGTGCGTTTGTTGAACCAGCTTTTAGTTCTTCAGAAAACCACATTGGCCGATCTTGACAGGCAACTAACTCAGCTACTCACTGATCTGGCTTTCAACCGGGCAGTACTGAAAAAAATGGTAGATAATCAAACAAAGATAAACAAGGCCATTGCCGACAATGGAAGTTTCATGACAACCGATTTTACGGGTGGCGATACTTATATTTTTAATTTTGAAACCCGTACAAAACACAGTCTGGTACCTGATTTTGGTTTGGTTTCCGATTTTCCGCTGGGCCGGGCAGCAACTATCTATTGATGCCATTCGTGGGTGCTACGATTAATTTTGCCCCGCTCGACCGCGACGTGCCTTACCACCTCATCCGAAACAAAACCTGCTGGCAGAATTTTGGCCTGACGCTGGGCTACACGCTCGTATCGCTCAAAGACAGCACAGCCAATCCGCCCCGAGATAATTTCTTTGAAAAAAGCGCATTCGTAACCGGATTGAGTTATCGGCTTAGTAACACTGTGAAGCTTACAGGGGGCTTTACTTGGTACTTTAAACGAGAAGATAGTCTGCGTAAACTAACCAGCTTTCCGGTTATCGGTATATCCTTTGACCTCGATGTCAAAAAATACCTGTCTGACTTAGTGGGAGCCATAACGTCATCGAAGGCCCCATCTGCAAAAACAACGGCAACGAATTCACCAACTCCATAAAATCTCATGAACGACCAGACCGAAAAGCTTAATCAGGCGTTGCCCGAACTAACCAAAGCAGTACAACAAATTTTATCTGATTATGACATATCAGAGGTATCTATTGAGCAACTGACCTTTAAAAGTAGTCCGCCAGCCGATATATTTTCGGATGCTGAAAAGATAACACTCTGGACAATGGAGCAGAACCAAATGGATATCCCGGTGTGCCCGCCCATCAGTGAAATACACGGTTGCATCGTTTGCCGCGACCCAGCCACCAACGAAATTCGGCATATTTGCCGACCGTAAATGCTATTCTCTCCTACGTTTTCCGTTTCTTCTTCCGGGCCGATGGGAACAGTACGTTGTTGAGAATGAGCCGGTAGCCGGGCGAGTGAGGGTGCAGGTTGAGGTCGGTGGGGGTGCGCCAGCTTCCGCCCCCGCGTGTGCCTTCGGGGTCGTGACCGCCGTAGAACGTCCATTGCCCACGCCCTACTTCACCGTAAATGTAGCGGTCAGAGGTTTTGCCTTCGCCCATCACGAGTGCGCTCGGCTTCACGGCTGTTTTGCGAAAAGCCGTAGTTTGGCCGATAAACTCTTTGATGATGTGTTCGTGGTTCTGGGTCAGCATGGCCGGAATAACGTCCCACTTGGCCGAAAAGTCGAACAGTTGAAAAAATCCCTGCGGCTGATCGTAGCCGCGTCCGCCCGTTGCGTTAATGTCGGAGAAGGTCGAAAAGCCCCGGTAGCCATTGTCGCCTTCAAGCGTGAAATTCTGAAAGGCCAGCGTTTTGTCGAAGTCGAGTTTGCTTTGCGCGTCGGCGTCCATGCCGTCGCCGTCGTAGCTGCTGCTGACAATATCGACACCTTCAGCCGCCAGCGCAATGTCGAGCGTTTCGGCACCTGAACACATGGCAAACAGGTAGCCGCCCCCCGTGCAGAACGATTTAATGCCCTTCGCCACGGCTAATTTCATCTGCGAGACTTTCGAGAATCCGTATTTTTTGGCGATGTCTTCCTGCGCTTTCATATCGGCCAGCGTCATGCGGTGCAGGCTGCGGCCAAACTGCCCGGTAAAATCTTCGTGGTGCAAATGCAGCCAGTCGTATTTGGGCAGGTCGCCTTTCAGAATCTCTTCGTCGTAAACAATCTCGTAAGGAATCTCGGCGTAGGTCAACACGAGCAATACGGCGTCAGTATTTTCAAACTCCGACGGGCTGACTTTTACGGGTGAATAGACGATGATTTTAGCCGCTTTCTGCAACGTCACGACATTCATGTTCACGTCGGGGTTGCCAATTTGCTGCCGGAGCGAGGCCGCCTGCGCATCGGAAAGCGTCTCGAACGATACGCCCCGCACCCGACACTCGGTTTCGAGAGCCGCGCTACTGGTAATCAGAAACGAACCGCCCCGGTAATTCAGCAGCCAGTCGACTTCCTGATCGTCTTTCAGCCATTTATACGCAATACCGTAGGCTTTGAGGTGGTTGGCCTGTCGGTCGTCCATCGGAATCAGGACGGAGTTGGCCCGTGCGCACAGGGCGCAGCAGCCAATCGAAAAAAGCAGCCAGAGAGAGACGTGTCGTTTCATGCTTCGCCTTACCTTTATTGTGTTCGCAATTCGTTTCGTTCATGCACACATTCTGTTACGGCTCACTCCTGTTGCTACTTTGTATGGCTTTCGCCCGCCCGTTCTCAATTGCCCAACCCGTACCTGTCGAAGCGGGTGTCTCGAAAACGCTGGCCGTTGCCCGGCAAAAAAGCATCAGCAACGTAGACTACGAATTAAATTTCGACATTCCCGCCGACAAAAACCAGCCCATTCCAGCCAGCGAAACCGTTACATTCGACTGGAAGCCCAACGGCCAGCCGGTTCAGCTCGATTTTAAAGAAGAACGCACTCACATTCAGGCTGTTTCGGTAAACGGCGCGTCGGTCCCGATTGTTTTCGAGAACGAACACCTGCTCATCGGTCCCGACCTGCTGAAGCGCGGACCGAACCGCGTTGACATTCAGTTTATTGCCGGTAATCTTTCGCTCAACCGCAACGACGATTACGCTTACACGCTGCTCGTACCCGACCGCGCCCGTACCGTTTTTCCCTGTTTCGACCAGCCCGATCTAAAAGCTACCTTTCAGCTTTCGCTTACTGTTCCGGCCAACTGGCAGGCCATGACCAATGCTTCGCTTCGGCACACAATTTACAATACAGACAAAAGCCGACTAACCTATGATTTCGTGCCTTCGGAAAAGATTCCGACGTACCTGTTTTCGTTCGTAGCGGGCCGGTTTACGCCCGTTTCCCGAACAATAGACAAACGGTCTATGACGCTGCTGCACCGCGAAACCGATAGCACCAAACTCCGGCTGAGCCTTGACCCGATTTTCACGCTGCACGCCGACGCGCTGCGATTTCTGGAAGACTACACGCAGCTACCGTATCCGTTTCAGAAGTTCGGTTTTGCGGCCATTCCCGATTTTCAGTACGGCGGCATGGAACACGTCGGAGCTATCGATTACCGCTCGTCGGCCCTGTTTTTAGACGATGGAGCCACCCGCGACCAGAAGCTAAGCCGGGCCACGCTTATTGCCCACGAAACGGCGCATATGTGGTTTGGCGACCTCGTAACGATGCGGTGGTTCGATGATGTGTGGCTGAAAGAAGTCTTCGCTAATTTCATAGCCGATAAGATTGTAGAAAAAAGCACCGACGCATCGGGTTCTTCCGAAGCTAACTATGACCTGCAATTTGTGGTCGATCATTTTCCGGCGGCTTATGCCGTTGACCGCACCGCCGGGGCCAATCCCATCGGGCAACCGCTCGCCAATTTGCAGGAAGCCGGTACACTCTATGGCGGCATTATCTACCACAAAGCACCGATCATGATGCGGCAGTTGGAGCGGCTGATGGGAAAAGACGCCCTCCGCGACGGCCTGCGCGAGTACCTGAAAACCTACGCCTTCGGCAACGCGACGTGGACCGACCTGATTACGATTTTAGACAAACGAACGCCCGTCGATCTGGCTGCGTGGAGCCGTATCTGGGTCAGCGAAACGGGCCGACCCGTGTTTTCGCACCAGTTAAACCAGCAGGGCGGACGCATCACGCAGTTCACGATTTCGCAAATGGGCGAAGATGGTTCGGCGCGGCTTTGGCCGCAACTGTTCGAGGTTGCGCTGGTGTATGCCGACCGGGTTGAGGAACTAACCGTGAACATGAACGCCCGAACGGTTTCGGTCGCTAAAGCCATCGGAAAAGCCGCGCCATTGTTTGTGCTGTTCAATACGTCGGGGCAGGGCTACGGGCGGTTTCCGATTGGCGTTTCAAGTATGCCATTGCTTGACGTAATGGCATACCTGAAACGCATAAAAAGCCCGGTTGCCCGCGCGGCCACTTACATCAATCTGTATGAAAACATGCTGGCGGGGAAGGGTATCTCGCCGAATCAGTTAGCGGATTTTTATCAGCAACAACTTGCCGACGAAGCCGATGAATTAGCACTGCGATTGCTGACGGGGCAATTGTCTGATCTTGTCTGGCACTTCACCAAACCCGCCGACCGACCTGCCCGCGCTGTTGCGGTGGAGCAAGTTGCATGGCAGGCCATGAACCAGGCTAAAACGCCCGGCCTACGCAAGCTGCTGTTTCGACTGTATCAGAACGTTGCCCTGACCGACACGGCCCAACAGCGGCTTTATGGTATCTGGGAAACGCAAAACGCTCCGGCAGGGGTTACGCTGACCGAAGACGACTACACGAATCTGGCCCTTGCGCTGGCCGTTCGCGACTATCCCGCCGATATGATTTTACCGCGTCAACTGGCCCGCGTCAAAAACCCCGACCGACAAAAACGGCTGGCCTTTCTCATGCCCGCGCTCTCGCCCGACATGGCCGAGCGCGACGCTTTTTTTGCGGGATTGGCTGTAGATAAAAATCGCGACCGCGAAGCCTGGGTTACGGCGGCTTTGGGCTATCTGCACCACCCACTCCGGGCCGAAACGTCGAAAAAATATCTACCCAAAAGTCTTGACCTTCTGGACGAAATACAGCGAACGGGCGATATTTTCTTTCCTGAACAATGGCTACGGGCCACGCTGGGCGCGTATCAAACGCCCGACGTGGCCGCGCTAATTCGCCAGTTTCTAACCGACCGCCCGAACTACAACCCGCGTTTGCGAAACAAACTGCTGCAAGCTGCCGACACGCCGTTTCGGGCCAGTCGGTTATTATATGGGCGATAAGCCGTTATTCCGCCCATTCCGTAAGGGGGCGAATTAATTCCGGGACGCGTAGTCGCCCCCTTACGGAATGGCTACAGCACGTTCATTAACATGATGCCCAGATGCACCACGGCACTTACGGCGAAGGCCGGAAAAACGTATTTCATCGACTGGGCCGATAGAATGGGCACCAATGCCAGCAGAAAACAAAGGTTACAGACCAGCAGTTGCCAATCGCCACCGCCAAAATAAAACATCGTGAGCAGAGCTACCGGCGATAGCAAACAGCCCTGAACGGTGAGGATCGTTGCTGCCCAGCCAGCCCGGTTAAAATCAGCCTTTTCGGCAAACTGTTTATAGGTAGAAAGCCAGTTGAGGGTTTCTGTCTGGGGATGTGTGTATGTCGATTGTGCGAGCGTTGCCATGATTGTTTATCGTTTCGTTGACAATACAAAACAACACACAGGTAGCTGCCCCAATCCTGACCGGCGTCAATCAGAAAATTGATTTTTAACAGATTTTCGTTTCTCGCGGATTTTAGCATATTGCCGCCAATTCTATTCATATGGAAAGTCAGCCTCAAGAATTCACGCCCGCACCGGGCCGTCCGCATTCCGAAGATAAGAGCGACCAGTCCTATCTACACACCAGATGGTCAGGAGCTTACGGCACGTTTATCGTAACGCATGACGTGTCGGCCTACACCAGCACCAGGGTGTTTAGTGAAGTGGGCAAGCGCACCCGCGTATCGGTACGCTTCGGGATGGTGGGCGCTGAAAACGATGCTACCGATACCGAACGCAACATGTGCGGTTTTGCCGTGACATTTCATTCCGACGAGGGCAACTGGGAAATAGCCGGTAGCAACCTGCCCGTTTTTTCGGTGAACGATCCGCAAAAATTCAGCGATTTCGTTCACACACCACCCGCTCATCTGAAATCGCCGACGATGCTGTGGGATTACTGGAGTCAGACCCCCGAAAGTCTGCATCAGGTGATGATGTTGATGAGCGACCGGGGATTGCCACAGAGCTACCGATTCATGAACGGCTATGGCGTACATACGTTCAGTTTCATCAACGCCAACGGCGAGCGGTTCTGGGCGAAAATACGCGTCAAATCGGCGCAGGGCATAGAATTTTTCGCCGATACCGAAAAGAAAGCTAAAGGCATTGACTTCGCGCAGCGCGACCTCGCCGAAGCCATCGACCGGGGTGAGTTTCCGCGCTGGAGCCTGAAAGTACAGGTGATGCCCGAAGCCGAAGCCACTACCTACCGCTACGACCCGTTCGATCTTACCAACGTATGGCCCCACATCGATTATCCACTCATCGACGTGGGCGTGGTAGAGCTAAACGAAAAGTCGGGCTTTCTTCCCAACAGTTTCGCCGATGCCGCTGTTGATACCCGCTTCAGCGAACCCGCCCCGAATCCCGATTACCCCACTCCGGTCTGGTATGAACGCCCCGCCGGAAGAGCCGACGACCCGTATAGTCAACCGGGCGACTTGTTCCGTAGGGTGATGAAAGCCGACGAACGCAGGCGGCTGGTTGCCAATGTCGTGGCGTCGATGAACAGCATCAGTGGCCCTAACCGCGAGATCATTATTGATCGGCAACTGTGCCACTGGTTCCGCTGCGACATTGCGCTGGGCATGGCGATTGCGCAGGGTCTCGGCGTCGACATGGCGAACCTGCGACGGATGATGACCGGGCAGCACGGATGAACATCAATCCATGCGTCTGAATTGTATGCCTACAACCAGCAACCATACCAGCCAGAGCGTGCTGCCCAGCAACCCGGCCAGCTCCCAATTCGGGAAGCCGGGTATGACCGTCGCGAAGAGTTCGGCCTGTGCCAGCAGATAAATACCCGACGCGCCGTAGCCGAGGTAGCTTACCCAGTGCGGAAACAACCCCAGCCGCTCCAACGCCCTCGACAATAGCACAGTATAAATAATGGTCAGTAGCTGCCCCATATGCTCGCCCAGTACCACCCCTCCGTACTGGTGTACCGCACTGAAAACGATTGCCACGACTTGCCGGGTGGCCGGGTCTGTAGCGTTGACGTACTGAGCAGCCAACACCGGCACTACAAACGGCCATCGCAGCAATCCGACGATTTGTACCACTGCCGAGATAATCCCCAGCGCAGTAGCCCACCGAATCGCTGAATCCAGACCTTCAAGTCGCTGACCGATAAGTACATACGCCCGAAGCAAGGGCAATCCGCTGATGGCAAACAGCCACCATAGCCCAACGAGTGTACTGCCTCCTTCATGGAAGCGGGTCAGCACAATGCCGGGGTCCTGCCGCAGAATGTCGGGGTAGTCGAAGACCATCGTCAGCGTTGTGTAGGGAAGCATGATGAGTACAACCCCACCAATGAGCAAGTTGCCAATATGTTGGTCAGACGGAAGTGTTGCCGTTTTCATTGACTATGTGAGATGGGTGAATTACCAGTGAAACGAGTAGCTGATGCCGGGAGTAGGATTGATTTTGAGATCGTTGTCGGTGCTGGCTATGGCAATCACGCCAAGCCGCAGGTTTAGCCCCCGCCAGACCATCCACCGGAAACCAACCTCTGCCGAAGCCGCATTCTGATCCCGATAATCGCGATTCAGACCGTGCAGGTAAGCCACCGACGTGTACAATGACGACGGATTTTCGCGCCGGCCAACGGGCAGAAACCAGTAGGTCAGGCCCGTTTTGACAAATTGCGTTGTTGTGTTGGGCGTGAAGTTGGTGACGTAATAGCCCGCATGAACCGAAACGTGATTTCGGCGGTATTCGAGACCGATGGATGGATTACGAAACCCATTGATACTGATTTCGTTGCGTGGAAAACGCTGGGCAAATGCTGAGCCGACCGACAGCAGCAGTCCGGCTATAATAATTGATTTCATACCGTCATTTTTTTATGTTAGCGACGGTACAAAGGTGGTTGTCGGGTTCAGCCGAAAACGTAGACAAATGTCTAATTCGGTAGGGGCGGTTCAGCGAATCTGCCCCCGGATACGGCTCAGATGGCGGGGCGTAACTCCCAGAATCGACGCCAGATAATGCAGCGGCACTTCCTGCAACAAATGCGGCTCTTCGTCCATCATTTTTTGATACCGCTGTTCAGCCGTCAGTGTCAGCAAGTTATACCGGCTCTCTTCAATGCAGTTGATCTGGTCTTCGAGTAATCCGACGTAAAACGTTTCAAAAGGTGGCAGGTCGTGGCGAAGCTGCACGAACGCCTGCCGGGAAATTACCCAGATGACACTGTCGGTCAGCGCACGGATCGATTCGCGGGCTGGCTGCTGTTTTAGAAAACTGCTCAACGAAACCAAAAAATCGTCGGGACCGGCGGTGTAGGTCGTTAGTTCGTCGCCGTTGCGGTCGCAGAAAAACTGAAACAGACCCTGTTCCACAAACCCTAAGCGGTCGCAGATACGCCCCTCCTGGGTGAATAATTCGCCTTTGTGCAATTGCTGCCGCTGAAACTTTCCAATTACGGTTGTTTGCTGATCGGCTTCAAAGCCACTGGCTACCAGAAATTCGTATAATCTATCCACGCTGCTGTTTTTTTGCCGACGTATCCAAAGCTACATACCATTGGCTCTGTCTGCAAACCAACACCGCAAGAATCGGGTTTTGTGCGGCTGCGTTTCTACCGACCTTTGTAGAGGTCAACACAACCGAAACGTCGGACCGAAAACGCTCATGAACACCAGCCACGCGTATACGTATCAGCAAATTGCCCGCGCTATCGAGCATCTGGCAGGCCATTATCAGCAACAGCCTACCTTAGCCGAACTGGCCGAGCGGGCCAGTCTCAGCGAGTTTCATTTTCAACGGCTTTTCACCGAGTGGGCCGGAGTAAGTCCGAAAAAATTCAGCCAGTTTCTGACCCTCGAACATGCCAAAGCGCAGCTTCGCCGGGGCGTTCCACTGACCGAAGCAGCCTACGATGCGGGCTTGTCGGGCACGGGGCGGCTTCACGATTTGTTCGTAACCATTGAAGGCGTTACGCCGGGGCAGTTTAAACAGGCCGGAGCCGGATTAGTGATGCATTACGGCGTGTTCGATAGCCCGTTCGGTGCGTATCTGCTCGGCGTTATCGGCGGCAAAATTGCCCTGCTCCAGTTTATAGACGAAACGAATCAGCCTGAAACGCTCCTGCAAACCGCCTGGCCCGAAGCCAACCACCAGCACAATCCAGCCGCGCTGGAGACGCTGGCTGCTCAAATCTTTCCGGTAGCCGGTACGTTAGCTAATCGGCCAAATCAGCCGTTGCCGGTGTTGCTGCGTGGGTCGGCGTTTCAGTTGAAAGTCTGGGAAGCGTTGCTGAAAATTCCCGAAGGTCGGTTGGTTAGCTACGATCAGATTGCCGAATCCATCGGCCAGCCTTCGGCATCGCGGGCGGTTGGCACGGCCATTGGCAGCAACCCTGTTGGTTATTTGATCCCGTGTCATCGCGTTATCAAAAAAACCGGTCTATTTGGCGGCTACCGCTGGGGCACCGACCGCAAGCAGGCCATGCTCGGCTGGGAAGCCGCCCGAACAGTGGGTGAGTTATAAACAAAAAACAGCCGTTTCTTTTACCTTTACGTTCATAATCAGCCATTTATTCACACTGACTATGAAACGGTCTACAGGTTGTCTGGCGGGTTTGGGCCTGCTGATTTTGGTATCGCTGGTATACGGGGGTATTAGCTTTTATGGCGGCAAATGGATCGACCGTTACCAGCAACCGTGGGCCTACAGCACCAGCGAACCCATCTTAGTGGGGCAATGGCAGTGTCAGTTCAAAGACCCCGATGGTGTTGCCAAAACGCTTTCGCTAACTATTGGAGAACCCACTACCGACGATGAACGCTGGGATAAGGCGTTCAGCAAACGAAAACGCAGGTCGCGAACCAACAAACGCGCTTTCGATGGCATGGCCGAGGTTTCGAGCCGCTTGGGTCGGGAGCCGTACGAAATCTGGGGAAGCGTGACCGAAGACGACATGCACCAGCTAAATCAGGTCGAATTTCGTTCGACGCTCGACAAGGGATTACCTAAACCGAACTTCTTCATCAACCTGACCAAAAACGGTCACTGGGACAACAATGCACTCCTGTTCACGCTGGTTTTCAGCTACCGCCGACCCGACGGTTCCAGCTTCTGGAGCAGCGACAACCCCCGCTTTAACCGCGAAATTCCTGTCAGGCTGGCCCGGCAGTGAGTCTATGGATACACCCGTTACGCTCCAAACCCAGCGGTTGCGGCTGCGCCCGTGGCTACCTGCCGACGCCGAACCATTTGCCCGCATGAACGCCGACCCGGAGGTGATGGCCCACTACCCTACCCGACTGACCCGCGCCCAAAGCGATGAGCAGATGAACCGGCTGGCCCGGCACATCACCGAAACCGGCTGGGGACTTTGGGCCGTTGAAGTCATTGACATTGAGCCGTTTATTGGCTATTGCGGCTTGTGGCCCGCAACATTCGACGCGCCTTTTACACCGGCCATTGAAATTGGCTGGCGCATAGCCCGGCCCTTCTGGGGAAAAAGCTACGCGTTTGAAGCAGCCGAAGCCGCCATGAATTTTGGCTTTGAAACGTTGGGCTTAGCCGAAATTGTGTCGTTCACCACTCCGGCTAATGTGCGTTCGCAACGGCTTATGGAGCGGCTTGGCATGAGCCGCAACCCCGCCGACGATTTTGACCATCCGCGCCTGCCTGTCGGCCACCCGATGCGCCCGCACGTGCTGTACCGCAAAAGCCGTGACTTATCATAATACCAGCATGTCAGACCGCACGGCTTCGCCGTAGAACACGGTCGCCTGCCGGTCAAAGTCGGCGGTTGAATCGGTTGTCAGGAAGGTGCGCTGCCCGTGTTGGCTGCACTGCCGCTCGATTTCAGGATGGCGCAGCAGATAATCAGCCAAACTATCGGCCACAATACCGCCCTGACTGAGAATGGTTGTTTCTGCCGGAACATACTGCCGTATCTTATTGACTAACAGCGGATAGTGCGTACAAGCCAATAGCAGCGTGTCGATGTCAGGCGATTGCGCCAGCAGCCGGTCGAGGTGTTGACGCACGAAATAATCGGCACCGGGCCGGTCGTACTCGCCATTTTCGACCAATGGCACCCACATCGGGCAGGCTTCCTGAAACACGCGCAGTTCGGGAAAAAACTTCTCAATCTCAACTACATACGACTCCGACGAAACCGTACCGCGCGTTGCCAGAATGCCAACCTGCCCGGTTTTGGTATAATTGCCAATTACCTCGGTCGTAGGTCGAATTACGCCCAACACGCGCCGGTTCGGACCGTCGAGTCCGGGACCATCCAGTCCGGGAGCAAGCGTTGGCAAATCGAGTTGCTGAATATTACGCAGGGCTTTAGCCGACGCCGTGTTGCAGGCCAGAATCACGAGCCGACAGCCCCGGTCGAACAAATGCCGGACACATTCGAGCGTGTAGTGGTACACGGTCTCGAAGGAGCGGGTGCCGTAGGGCGTTCGGGCGTTGTCGCCGAGGTACACGTAATCGTACTGCGGCAGTTTCTGTACAATCTCACGCAGCACCGTTAACCCGCCGTAACCAGAGTCAAAAACGCCGATTGGTTGGTTTTCGACCATCGTCACCCCAGCAGTTCTTTGCCCTGTGCCAGCGCGGCATCAAGCCCCGACGCATCGGAGCCGCCCGCCGTAGCGAAGAAGGGTTGCCCACCGCCACCGCCTTTGATGTTTTTGGCGAGTTCTTTTACCACCTGCCCGGCATTGAGGTTTCTACTCTGAATCAGCGAATCGGGCAGCATCACGGCGAGTTGCGGCTTGCCGTTAATGTCGGCACCCAGCACCAGCGCGAGGTTATCGACTTTGGCTTTCAGGTCGTAGGCCAACTGCTTCAGCGCGTCGGCGTTGGGCACGTCTACGCGCTCAACCAAACGGGCATGCCCCGGTCCGCCGTTGCGGTTTACAACTTCTACTTTTTCGAGCAACTGCCCTTTTAGTTGCTGCACTTTCTCGTTCTGCAACGCTTCGACCTGCTTTTGCAGTGCGCTACGTTCTTCCAGCAAGGTCTGTACGGCTTTCACCACGTCTTTGGGAGCTTTTAGCAACTCTTTCAGTTCGCTGACAACGGCCATTTGCTCGTTCACCAACTGCTCGGCTCCTACCGACGTTTTGCCCTCTACCCGCCGAATGCCCGTTGACACCGAGCCTTCACCCGTGAATTTGAACAGCCCGATATGGCCCGTTGCCGGCACGTGCGTACCGCCACAAAGTTCGACCGAGTACGTTGGGTCGAACGTAATGACACGAACAAAATCGCCGTATTTCTCGCCGAACAGGGCCGTGGCTCCCATGTTTTTGGCCTGTTCGATGGGTACGTTCCGTTTCTCATCTAATTTGATGTCTTCGCGGATTTTCTCATTCACAATCCGCTCGATTTCAGCTAATTGCGCGTCGTCTACTTTCTGGAAATGCGAGAAGTCGAACCGGAGCGCGTCGGGTCCGACGTATGAGCCTTTCTGAGCTACGTGCGTTCCCAGCACCTCGCGCAGGGCAGCATGTAGCAGGTGCGTAGCCGAGTGGTTGCTGGAGGTCAGGTTTCGGCGAGTGGTGTCAATAGTGGCGTAGACCGAATCAGCATCAGTCAGCAAGTCGTCGATGCCGGATACATTCTCAACAATATGAACGCTCAGGTCGTTTTCTTTCCTCGTATCAATTACTTCAAGCACACACAGGGGCGTTCCGGCCTTGCTCAATGTCAACGTACCCGTATCGCCAATCTGCCCACCTGATTCAGCATAAAACGGCGTTTCGGCCAGCACAAGCTGATACTGCGTTCCCTGTTTGTTCTGTATTTTTCGGTATTTCAGGATCTGGGTTTCTACCTCTGTCTGGTCATAGCCAACAAAGCCAGCTTGGCTGTCAGATTCATTGACTTCCACCCAATCACCTGCCGACGACGTGGCGTCTTTGCGCGAACGGGCTTTCTGCTCGGCCAATGCTTTCTCGAAACCGGCCTGATCGATGCTCAGTCCTTTTTCGCGGGCGATGAGCGCGGTCAGGTCGGCGGGAAAACCGAAGGTGTCGTTTAACTCGAACACCGTTGCGCCGGGAATCTCGCTTTCACCTTCCGTTGTGAGTTGACCAATAATCTGGTCTAAACGACCCAATCCCGTACCCAACGTGCGCAGGAACGAAATTTCTTCTTCCCGAATTACGGTAGCCACAAAATCGCGCTGGGCGTTCAATTCGGAGAATACGTCGGCAAACTGCATCGCCAGCGTTGGCACGAGTTTGGTCATAAACGGCTCGGTCAGACCGAGATACGAGTAGCCGTACCGGATGGCCCGGCGCAGAATCCGCCGAATCACGTAGCCCGCTTTGGCGTTGCTCGGCACCAATCCGTCGGCAATAGCGAAACTCACGGCCCGGATGTGATCGGCAATCACGCGCATCGCCACGTCCGACTTGTCGGTTCCACGCGTGTATTTTTGGCCCGACAGTTCTTCGATTACGTGAATCGTACCGCTGAACACGTCGGTGTCGTAGTTGCTTTGCTTGCCCTGTATTGCCATACAAAGCCGCTCGAAACCCATGCCCGTGTCGACGTGCCGGGCGGGTAGTTCTTCCAACGAACCATCGGCTTTGCGATTGAACTGCATGAACACGTTGTTCCAGATTTCAACCACCTGCGGATGGTCGGCGTTCACGAGTTCTTTGCCCGGTTTCTGCGCTACTTCGTCTGCCGAGCGCAGGTCGATATGGATTTCGGAACACGGCCCACACGGACCCGTGTCGCCCATTTCCCAGAAATTATCTTTTTTGTTGCCCAGAATAATCCGGCTCTCATCACCAATGATGCCTTTCCACAAATCCCACGACTCCTGATCGAACGGCACCCCGTCGCGCTCATCGCCTTTGAACACCGATACGTAGATGCGGTCTTTCGGAAGTTTGTAGACTTCCGTCAGCAACTCCCACGACCAGGTGAGGGCTTCTTTCTTGAAATAATCACCGAACGACCAGTTGCCCAGCATCTCGAACATGGTGTGGTGATAGGTGTCGAAACCCACGTCTTCGAGATCGTTATGCTTACCCGATACGCGCAGGCATTTCTGCGTGTCGGCCACGCGGGGCGCGGGTGGTGTGCCATTGCCAAGAAAAAAGTCTTTAAACTGCGCCATGCCTGAATTGTTGAACATCAGCGTCGGGTCGTTTTTGGCAACGAGCGGAGCCGATGGCACAATCAGGTGCTGTTTGGAACGGAAGAAGTCGAGAAATTGCCGACGTATTTCGTGGGAAGTCATTTCAGTGAGCAGTTAGCAGTGAGCAGCCAACAGGGGTAACAGGCTGACCGCTCTTTAATGGGGCAATAAAATTGAGGGGCAAAATTACGCCAAAACTTGCGTTTATTCAGGCGGTTGGGGAAGTTTGTCGGATGGAAGGCGGAGGAAAACTGTATTACGGCATTAAGGAAGTGGCCGAGTTGTTCGGCATCAACGCATCGAAACTGCGCTTCTACGAGAAGGAGTTTCCGACGCTTCAACCCAAAAAAAACCGCTCTGGCGACCGCGTGTACACGCCCGCCGACATCGAACACCTGCGCGAAATTTTAGACCTGACGCAGAACAAAGGCTACACGCTACCCGGTGCCCGCGAATACCTGAAAACCCGCGATGCCGCCCGACGCGAAAACGCCCGCTACATCGCCAAACTCAAACAAATCAAAACGTTTCTGGAGCAAATTCGCGATGGCCTGTAATTTCGATTCTGTTCCGTAAGGGGGCGAATTAATTCGCCCCCTTACGGAACAGAATCGAAATTACAACGCCTTCATAAACGCTACCAACGCTTTTTTCTCCGAACCCGAAAGATTCAGCTTGTCTTCGGGAAGCGTCTGATTATCAAGACCGAAACCGAAGCCGTTGCCCCCGCCCTGATTGTAGAAATCAACCACCTGTTCGAGCGTTTGATACACGCCGTTGTGCATGTACGGAGCCGTGCGGGCTATGTTGCGCACAGTTGGTGTTTTGAAAGCATACTTCAGCGGATCGAGTTTGGTGTGGGCGTAGCGGCCCAGGTCGGGGTCAAGTTGCCGATTGCTGGCGGTGGCGGGTGTGCCGATGACTTCCGATTCGCTGTCGGTGTAGGCGGGCGGCACCGTGCCGTTGAAGAGTGGCATGAAGTGGCAGATACCGCATTTGGCCTTCCCCATAAACAGGTTGAACCCATGAATCTCCTCTGCCGACAATGCCGTTTTTTCACCCTGCATATACCGGTCAAAACGCGAATCGAACGACGTTAAGGTGCGTTCGTAAGCCGCCAGTGCATTCTGAATGTGTGTGGAAGCAATGGCTCCCTGCGCCGTTGGAAACGCTTTTTTGAACAAATCTACATAGTCGGGGCTGCGTTGTAGTTCCTGAGCCGCCCGCTCCATCGATCCGCGCATCTCCGACGTGTTGTGAACTACGTCGAATACCTGCCCTTCGAGCGACGATGTCCGCAGGTCGTAAAACTGTCCGGCTTGCAGAGCCGCGTTGAGCAACGTGGGGGTATTGCGCCCAATCAGGCCCTGCCCGGTCAGGGTTTTGTTTTTAACCAATCCGTCGGTAAATGCCTTGTCGGGCTGATGGCAACTCGCACACGACCGTTGCCCATTGGCCGACAATACCGGGTCATAGAATAACCGTTTGCCCAGTGCTACTTTAGCCGGGTTTCGGCGGGCATCGAGCGTTGTCGCGTAGGCATCGGGGTCGAACACGTTGGCCGCAAAAAGTGTGGGCGCGTCGGGGCGCAGCGGTCGTTTGTCGGTAAAGGGCAGAATACCAAGCTGTTTCTGATAGTCGAGTAGCTGTGTCGATAGCGGATTAGCGTAGGTGGTGATGAAGTGCGCCCGGTCGAAACTGTCGAAATCCGGATGTTGACGCAGGTACGTCCCGGCCCCGGCCAGCAACGTTTGCAACGACGCGAACGCGGGTTTTTCTGACACATACGGAGCCAGATAAGCCTGTACCGATGTCAGCAACGTAGCTGCTTCTGGGATGGCCGTGCGCGAGAGGGGCGTATCGAATCCACTGATACCGAGCGAGATGGAGCGAAATACGGCCAGCCGAAGCGCGTCGAATACATGGGCATCGGTCAGTTCGGTGGCTTCCCAGAGACCGCCGTACCGTTTGAGTTCGCGTTTCAGTTTTCGGACCTCGCGCACCAGTTCGTCGCGCCCGGCGGGGTCGAACGTTGGGTATAAAAACTCTTCGATTACCTGAAGTCCGCCCGGTTCAAACAGCTTGGTTTCTTCTACCTCGATTTCGGGCAGTGGCGGGCCGTTCACTAAGCGCGTGGTGGTCGGGAAGTAGTACTCAGCAAACGGCTCGATGCGTTTGTAAGCCGTTCGGCAGGCCAGAAACGCCCGTTGCAGCGAGTCGGTCGACGTGCTACGCTCGGCAAGGGGCAGCAACACCCGATTCGTCAGCGAATCGAGCGTTTGCAGGTCTTGCCAAAACCGGGCTTTGGTCTGCTCGACGGGTGCCAGAACGGGGCGACTCCAGCGCGAAGCCATCCCGGCCAGTGCAACAAACAGGGTAGTTGTCACCAAAATCGCCAGTAACAATTTTAGGGATTGTTGCATAGTCTTCTATGGTATTGGTGTTATAGAAAAGAACCCTCCGCCCGGCGGGGCAGAGGGCTATACGTTTATGATGAACTGGGCTTACTTGGCAATGCCGCGCACAATCACAACCTGACCGCCTTCACGATTGCCCGACACTTTCGAGCCATCAGCGTCTTTAAACTTATCTTCCTGCCAGGTGTGGGGGTGCAGGTTTACCAAAAACGTGTTGGGCGTACCAACGAGGTCCGAAATGTCGAACATGGCACCGTATTCCCACGAACTCAGGTTCTTCGAGTTCACTGAGTTATACTTGGCTTCAAACGTAGCATCACCCCGGCGGTGATTCATTTCGATCATTGGCTTGTTCTCGTTTGTAGCGATGTTGAACTGCCAGATGCGGCCATCGTGCTTGGTATCTAAGTAGAACGAATCGCCGTCTTCCTGAATATACACGAAGTTGTCCGTTACGCAGAGGTTATCGGGGTTCACGATGCTGTTGCCTGGATTTACGCCCCCGTCGATAACGGGCGTCAGTTTACCCGTCAGCGGGTTGGCAGCATCCATCACGAGTTTGTACACCCGGCCCCACATCGTTTTACCGGCTACCGGCGTCTTTTTGTCATTCTCGCTCACCCCCGTAGCGGTGAAATACACCTCGCGGGCAGCCGCAGCACTGCCTTTGCGATAGTCGATGTCTTCAACACGGGCAAACTGAATGGCCTTCTTCGTTACCGACTGAGCGGCAATCTGTACGCCGGTCGAAGTTTTTACGTTGTCGACCTCCACAAACTCTACATCATAAGTTTGACCTACTTTCAGATTTGTCTCGATAGGGTCCTGGTTTTTCGTGCGCAGGAAGTAGAGCTTACCGTTTTGCAGATCACCTACCGTGTTCGATACATAAGCCAATAATTGGCCGTTACCGTCGTCTTCACCAATGATGATCACCGTTTTGCCGGGGAATGCGTCTTTCGGCAGTGGCACAGCGTTCTCCATCGACGCCCGGCCCAGTGCAGGCAGTACGCGGTCTTTGTTTTTCTTGTCGGCAGGGCCGGTCGGGCTAATGGCGTGTACTAATGATTCGGCACCGCTCTCGCCCGCCGTCAGAAACACCGGACCGAAACCATGCTCGGCGGGCGTAGCCAGCGTTGCCGAACATAACCGCCACTGACCACCCTCGCCATCAACGATGTATTCACCTTTGGTGGGCTGGAATGTTTTGTCGAGGTACACCCGCGACACGGCCCGGTGAATCTCGTGGTTGTTGATCAGAATATAGCCATCACCAGCAGGGTCTTTCATAAGAGCCGCACCGTCGGGCTGTGCACCGAAGATAAAATCGGGCGAACCAGCCAGTTTGTCGTCTGAGCTAATAAGCGTGTTGACCTGGAGATTCTCGAAACCGGGCAGCGTTTTCACCAGCGACGGGTTCACCGAATAGTCTTTGAATACAACCGGCGATGTAGGCGTAGTCGTTGGGTTCTCTTCGGTGTTACAGGCTACCGCCATGAACAGCGAGAGCAATGCAGTAGAGGACAGTAAAAGTTTGTTCGTTCGCATTAGGTTGATTATTTTTATCAACTGATTTTCCCACAAAAGTACCTCGTCAATTTTACCTGACTATGACGCCATTTTTACCAAACTACTATCATTTGTGAAGAAACGATAACACTTAATTGATGATGCCTCGCCTAACTTATTGGCTTCACACGCCGTTGCTGACGGGAAAATTAGTAAGATTGCAACCGATTCTTACGTTTTCGTTTGTCCAACCGTGACTGCATCTTCTCAATCTGCCGTTGCCCTGACGCTTGTTCCTGGTCTGGGTAGTATTCTTATCCGCCAATTAGTTAGCTATTGCGGCTCACCCGACGAAGTGTTTCGGTCGCCGTTGGGCAAGTTGCTGAAAGTGCCGGGCATTGGCGAGGTTACGGCCCGCGCCATCCTCAAATCCGACACCCAGAATCAGGCCGAACAGGTTTTAAAACGGTTGGATACGCTCGGCGCATCGGCTCTGTTTTATACCGACAAAAACTATCCGGCCCGGCTCAAAACCCTTTACGATGCCCCTGCCCTGCTCTATTTTCAGGGGTCGGGCAACCTCAATGCTCCGCGCACTATTGGACTGGTAGGCACCCGGCAGGCCACCGAATACGGTCGGCGCGTTACAAACGAGATCATCGAAGCACTTGCCCCCTACAGCGTGTCGGTCATTAGCGGGCTGGCTTATGGCATCGACATTGCCGCCCACCGCGCCAGTTTGGCCCATGTGCTGCCCACCATTGGCGTGATGGCAAGCGGGCTTGACATTATTTATCCGAACGTGCACTATAAAACGGCGCAGGAAATGCTGGTACTCGGTGGTTTGCTAACCGAGAGCATTCCCGGCACCAAACCCGACGCGCACCTGTTTCCGGCCCGAAATCGCATTATCGCGGGCCTGAGCGATGCCATTGTGGTGGTCGAAGCAGCCGCAAAAGGCGGGGCACTCATCACCGCCGAATACGCCAACAACTACCACCGCGAGGTGTTCGCCGTGCCGGGCCAACTGACGCAGGCATTTTCGGCAGGCTGCAACAAACTGATTCGCGAGAACAAAGCGCAGATTTACACCAGCCCGCATGACCTGATCGAAACCCTGAACTGGGATACGCCCATTGACCAGCCAACCCGGAAAAATCAGGCACCACCCCTACCCTCCGACCTGACCGACGACGAAAGTCAGATATTGGCACTGTTGCGGCAGGCTACCGACTGGCACATTGACGACATTAGCTGGAAAAGCCAGATTCCGATGGGTCGGCTGGCGTCGCTGCTGCTTAATTTAGAATTTCGGGGGTTTGTGCGGTCACTACCGGGAAAGAAATATGCTGCTGTATATGTGTAACAACATTTTTTAATCTAACATTAACGGTCACATTACGTTATCGTGGTATGCAGGAAACCTATCACGACTACGTCATCAGCAATGGTCAGTTCGTCGGCAAATTCGAGGAAATGTACCAGAAATTCGATCAGCCCTGGATGCAGGACCGTCAACCGAACCCCTATTCGCGGCAGGCAGGAATTTTTCACCTTCAGAAGTATGGCATTCGGTCGGTGCTGGAATGCGGCAGCGGGCTGGGCTATTACGCCGAAGCCATTTACCAGCAAACGGGCATCATTCCCGAAGGCATCGAAATATCGCCTACCGCCGTTGAAAAGGCCAAAACACTATTTCCGCACCTGCGTTTCAACGTCGATACGGTGCAGAATCTGGCGAACTATAAACACCTCGATGCCATTCTGTTTGCTGAGATAACCTGGTACATCTTGCCCGACCTAAACGATTTGTTCGCCCGTATGAAAGAACATTTCGCGGGTAAATACTTCATTCACAATCTTGTGTTTTACAAAGGCTCACAGAAATACGGCACTGATTATTTTACAAACCTTCAGGAGTTTATTACCTACGTACCCTTTACACTATTAGGTTACTGTGAGGCCACCACTGAACAGGATTCCACGATTGAAACATCTACTATTTTTAAGATCGAGTAATCCTCGGTTTGAGATAGGTAGGATGTAACAGAAACCACCACTACACAGATGAAATTAGCATCAGTCGTTTTGTTTTGCGTTTTCTATTCATTCGCTACCACCACCCACGCACAAAAACAGTTCACACCCGCCGACCTAAAAACCAAGATTCTACAGCGGGAAGATTCGTTGCGGAGCCTGATTTCAGTGTACCGGGGGCGAAGTATGAAACGCGGGCGCAAATCGCGGATTGTTGGCCTTAGAGCCGTCAATGGAACGTTTATTAAAGTGTATCAGGAGCGGATCAAAATTTTTAAAAGTGGGCAGATGCTCAGCCGACGGACTCATTTGTACCTGACTATGAACGGCACGGTGCCGGTGTTCGGCAATAACCCTATCTTGAAAATCAGGGCTATGAATGGTAAATTCCTGTACGCTAACTATCAAATGCCCCGTCAAACTCTCGAACTTTTTAACGAAAATACCGTAACGACAACGTCGGGTTTCTAACATTTGCGAATCGACAATTGCCCCCTTACATTTGCCCCGTCAACGCCTTACGCCAATGATACGCTTCTACTGATTAGCCGCCCGGTTGTTTTATACACCGTTTATCCGTGCAACCCGGCATGGGCCGTTTTGCCGTTGCCAACGGATTCTGATCAACTATTCATTGGTTCCAGTTCAACTTGTCTTTATGCTTCATCATCTACGTTATGGCGCATGGCTGCTGGTCAGTCTGTGCGTATCTACCACACTTTTTGCACAATCGCTGCGTGTTTTGCCCACCGATTCGTTGATTCGGGTCGATGGCAACCTGACGGAGTCGGTCTGGCAGCGGGCGGAGGTTGCGGGTAATTTTATTCAGAATTTCCCGAACGATACTATGCCCGCCCTCAACCGCACCGACGTGCGCATGACCTACGACAACGGGCATCTGTACGTAGCAGTGGTGTGCTTCGATAAAAATCCTGAAAAACGGTTCATAGCATCGTCGCTGCGCCGGGATTGGGAATGGGATCAGAACGATAATTTTACGGTTTACCTCGACCCTTTCGGCGACCGCACCAATGGTTTTACCTTCAACGTAACGCCCCTCGGCGTAGAGCGCGAAGGGCAAATGTTCAACGGCGAGCGCGTGGCCCCGGAATGGGACAACAAGTGGCGGTCGGCAGTAAAAACATTTCCCGACCGCTGGCAGGCCGAACTGATGATTCCGCTCAAGAGCATCCGTTACCGGAAAGATCCTGACTGGTTCCTGATGAATTTTGCGCGGCACGACCTCAAAAATAACCAGCGTACTTCGTGGCGACGCGTGCCCATTGCCTACCGCATTTCGGCATTAGCTTTTGCCGACACGGTGCGGTTTGCCACGCCCCTGCCCAACGCCGGACCAAACATATCCCTGATTCCCTACGTCAGTGGTCGGCTCGACGACTACCGGGGCGAAGGTGGCAGCAGGCGGCTCGCGGGCGGCATTGGCTTCGACGCTAAAATTGCCATTACGCCCTCGCTCAATCTCGACCTGACCGTAAATCCCGACTTCTCGCAGGTCGAAGTCGATCAGCAGGTTACGAACCTCGAACGATTCGAAATTTTCTTCCCCGAACGGCGGCAGTTTTTCTTAGAAAACAATGACTTGTTCGCCAACCTCGGTTTTGAGCAGTCCCGCCCGTTTTTCAGTCGGCGCATCGGCATCGGGCGCGACACAAACACGGGCGTTATTGTGCAGAATCCGATTCTGTACGGCGCACGACTAAGCGGCAAAATCGATAAAAACTGGCGCATCGGGTTGCTGAATACGCAAACGGCCCGGCAAAACAGCCGGGGTATCACACCTCAGAATTATACCGTCGGAATTGTGCAGCGGCAGGTGTTTACGCGCTCGAACGTAGTGGGCTTTTTCGTCAACCGCGATGGCGAAGGGGCAAGCCCAACGGCATCGCGCTACACCCGCGTTGCCGGGGCCGAATTTAATTTACTGACCGACGATAACCGCTGGAGCGGTAAGGTATGGGGCCACAAGGCATTCCGGTCTGACCTGGAAGGCAAACCCCTCGAAAGCGCGGCTCACGGCCTGTTTTTGAACTACACAAGCCGCAACCTGACGCTGGAGTGGGCGCACGAATACATCGGGGCACACTATAACATCAACGACGTGGGCTTTGTGGCCCGGCGCGGGCAGTGGGGCTTTTTTCCGCAGGCGCAGTACACCTTCTATCCCGAAAACAACCGGTGGCTCGTGAGTCACGGCCCACAGCTTGAAACAACCCTTTATCGGGATTTAACCGGTAAATTGCTCGACCGGGAATTATTCTACGGCTACAATTTCGCGCTGAAAAATACAATGGAGTTTGGCGGAGGGTACTACAACCTGTTCACGTACCTGTTTTTTCCGTTCGATCCGACGAACTTAGGTGGCGAGAAACTGCCCGCCAGCACCAACTACCGACAACGGGGCGGATTCTGGTTTATAAACAGCGACCGGCGCAAGCTGCTTACGCTACAGGCCGAAGGCTGGACAGGTGGCTTCTTCAACGGACGTAATACCAATGCTCAGGCCGTACTCAACTACCGGTTCCAGCCCTACGGTTCGTTTGGCATCTCAGCCGAGCATAATAATATTCGGCTACCTGAACCGTATAATTCGGCCAGACTCTGGCTGATTGGCCCGCGCTTAGACCTGACCTTCTCGCGTAAGCTGTTCTGGACTACGTTCGTTCAGTTTAACAACCAAACCAACAATACGCTGCTGAACACGCGCCTGCAATGGCGATACGCGCCTGTTTCGGACTTATTTGTGGTGTATCAGGAAAATTATTTTCCCAGTTCGTTTGCCAGCAAAAACCGGGCATTGGTAATAAAACTGTCGTACTGGCTGAATGTGTAGGGAAGAGCGCATGAAGCTTTGATTAGCGGGCGAATTAATTCGCCCGCTAATCAAAGCTTCATGCTAAATACGGCAAATACGGCTCCAGCCGGTCGGTGTCGTTGAAGACTGCTACTTGCTGGAGATTGCTGCGATAGGCGTCGTATTGCAATTCGACGTAGAAGTTTTTGAGACTATACAGCAAAAAAATGTGATCACCTTCGTAGCGATTGGCTAAAATGTCGCCCGCGAAGTAAAGCGTGTCGAGTTGTTGTTGGGGCGCAAGCTGAGTAAAATCGGCGGGCTTCATAAGCAGTTGGGGTTGACAAGCGAAATAAGCGAAAACCCGGCCCTTACACAAACCCAGTGACAGAGTTTATATGCTACACAAAAAACAGCACCCTATTACAACTAAAACATAAAGTATACCAACGCATTACGTACCAATGAGTTTCAGGTTCGCCCATGCATGGGCGAACCTGAAAAATTTTTAGCTGATTTTCACTTCACGGCCTGTGCGGGCGGCCTGATAGATTGCTTCAACGATTTTAATGTCGCGCAGACCTTCTTCGCCGGGCACCAGCACGGGTTTGTTTTTCAGGATCGCTTCGGCATCGTCGTCCATTTGCTTTGCCTGCTGCCAGGGTACGTCATACGGGTGATTGATACTGCCGCTGGATTTCCCCATAAATTCGCCTTTCACCCCGTTATAGGGCGAATAAGGTTCCATGCGCAACGTGCCTTTATCGCCCGTTACGTGCAGGAAGTTCATATTCATGCCATAGCTCGTTTGCACAGCCGCCCGCGCTCCACTTGGAAAAATCAGTTGCGCCATCGTGGTTTCGTCAAGACCATTTTTGTAGACGTCGGGGCGGGTCGTGAACTGCTGGGCGGTTACGGCAATAGGTTCTTCGCCAGTGGCTAAACGGGCACCCTGCAATACATATACGCCCATGTCGTACATGACACCTCCGCCCATTTCTTTTTTCTGTTTCCAGTGATCAGTGCGTCCGTCATAATAGCCTGCCGAGCAGCTAACCATCTGAATTTTACCGATTTTTCCATCGCGCAGGGCCTTTACGTATTCCTGCGTGTTGGGTTCGTGATGCAGCCGGTAGCCTACCGTCAGTGAGCGTTTATTTTTGGCGCAGGCATCGATCATGTTCTGGCACTCTTTCGCCGTTACGGCCATCGGCTTTTCTACCCAAACGTGTTTTCCAGCACGAGCCGCCCGCACCACGTATTCCTCGTGCATCGACGGGGGCAGCACCACGTACACCACGTCGATGTCGGGGTTATTGGCAATCTGGTCGAACGTCTGGTACGAATAGATGTTTTTGTCGGGGATGTTGTATTTCTTTTTCCAGGCTTCAGCCTTGCCGGGCGTTCCGGTCACGATACCGGCGAGGTAGCAGTTTTTGGTCTGCTGCAAAGCGGGAGCCAGCAGGTCGGTGCTGTAATAGCCCAGCCCCACGAGGGCCACGCCGAGCCGGTCTTTTTTCGGACCTGTAGCGGCCAGCAACACATTGGGCGAAAACGTTGCGGCTGCGCTGATGAGGGATGCGGTCTGGAGGAAGTGTCTGCGGGAAGAGGTCATGTTTCGGCTTGTTCTTCAGTGTATTACTATGATTCGTTAGCTAATAAGGACAAAAACTCATCTGGCGTAAAAACCCCTATTTTGGGAAAAGGGAGTTCTTTTACTATATTGAAGTGGCCGTCATAGGTAAGAATATAATCAGCACCACCCGTGGCCTTTGGCCCAAGATTCGATAGTATCTTCATTCCACCCATTCTCCTGGCAAAGTTTCTCCATTTCGGCATCGGCTTTATTCAGAAAATACTGTGCTAAGAGCTGGCGAATCTCTGTAAGCTGCTCATCAGCCAATGGATAAGCAAAGGTTTGCAACAATTCGATTTGCAAATTGGTCAATTTAGGAGGAGCAACCATGTTTTTAGCTTTTTTGTGAAGTTAGTCAATTGACTGCATTTACAAATCAACAGCCCAAGAAACTGGCATGTCAACGTTCATCTTTGTATCTTAACACCATATTTTCCACGAACCCACCGGCTAAGACTTTTGTTGAAGATTGGCGTTCTTTTACCTGAACGCTCTACTTTTGCAATATGTCAAAGAACGTCAATATCGGGCTGGTACAGATGAGTTGCACCGCCGATGTAGAGTCGAATATCCAGAAAGCCATTGCCCGCATCCGCGAAGCCGCACAGCAGGGCGCACAGATTGTTTGTTTGCAGGAACTGTTTACGTCGCTGTATTTCTGCGATGTAGAAGACCACCACAATTTCAGTCTGGCCGAGGCTATTCCTGGCCCTACTACCGAGCGGTTGGGCAACCTGGCGGGTGAATTGAATGTTGTCATTATTGCGTCGCTGTTCGAGAAACGGGCACAGGGGCTATATCATAACACCACCGCCGTGCTCGATGCCGACGGTACGTATCTGGGCAAATACCGGAAAATGCACATTCCCGATGATCCGGGCTACTACGAGAAGTTTTACTTTACGCCCGGCGATCTTGGCTACAAAGTTTTTGATACCAAATTTGCCCGTATCGGTGTACTGATCTGCTGGGATCAGTGGTATCCTGAAGCGGCCCGTATCACAAGCCTGATGGGTGCTGAAGTTCTCTTCTACCCTACGGCCATCGGCTGGGACACTACCGAACCCGATCCCGCTCAGAATACCGAACAATACAACGCCTGGCAAACCATTCAGCGGAGCCACGCCATTGCCAACGGCGTTCATGTGGTATCGGTGAACCGCGTCGGCGAAGAGAACGGGCAGCAGTTCTGGGGCGGCTCATTCGTAGCTAATCCGTTCGGGTCGCTGTTGTACTTGGCCCCCCACGAAGAGGAAGTGGTTCATGTTCAATCGATTGACCTGGCATTATCCGACAAATACCGGACTACCTGGCCCTACTTCCGCGACCGGCGCATCGACTCGTACCAGCCTATCACTAAGCGGTATATCGACGAGTAGGGCGGCTGGAAAGCCGCTTTGTTCCTAATAGATCGGCGGCTTTCCAGCCGCTCTACTCATCGATATGCCTATTGTCCGTACCCTTTCGCTGATTGCGCTGGTCTGGCTGGCAATCGCTGCTTACCACATTTTGCAGCAACCTCCCAATCCCAGGCCGGTAGCATTGGGCGGACCGTTGCCTGCGCAAACACCCCTGACACCCACGCCCCGCGCCCGGTTTACGCCCACAACCCGCAAAGGCTACTACAACATCGACGTTGTTAGCGATTTTACGTTGCCTGCTTCTAAAGCTCTGATTTTCTGTGGGGCCGGGCGCAACCTGCACGTTCGGCAGGATCGTGATAAACTGTTTCGGCGCGGCTTTTCGGCGGTCAATCAAACGCACATGATCGCTGAAATTGAACATTGGCCGACCGACAACCCACCACCGGGCTGGCGCAGTTCGCTGAAGCCCAGTCAGCGGGCTGTTATTCTATACCAGAATTATTTTCGGGACTCGTTTGGTTTACCGTGGGCGGCTAACTCATTGAAGGCCAGCGAGACGGTATACAAAACCTTGCCCGGCGCACCAGCGAGCCGAAACACGTTGCATCAGGCTTGCCACGAGTTGTCGGGAGCCTGCGTTGGTTTCGGCGATTGTCCACCTACGGGGCATCAAAGCACGTTTGGGCATATTGTGCTTGACATCGAGAACGACCCAACTCCGGTGTTTAACCGGCAGGAGCAGGTCAACCTGTATACGTTTATGGCAAAAACGATTCGGGGGCGCATTAGTCCGCAAACCAAACTCGGATCAATTGCCCCGGTGCCGCATAATAGTTACGGTTACTCCCGCGCTCAGGATTACACCGCCCAACCCGACTGGCTCTGGAACACCCCTGCCCGCCATACCGCCACCAGCCGAGAGCGTGGCATGCCCGACGACATTCTGGGCAAATCGTTCGCCGATTATGTCGATTTTCAGATGCCTGGCACGTATTATCTCTACCCCGAATTTGACTACAGCATCGACCATACCGGCAACCGGTCGCGGCACTGGCTGGCCGCGCTACTGGGCGAGCAGGAGGTAAACCGGCAACTGTCGGCCAAACCGCGTATGGCCTGGCATTGGCTGTTCAACACGCAGAACGACAAGTTCAATAAAAGTGCCAAAGCTGAACACCCCAACCCACCTACCGTAGCCGAAGGAATGGCCGTTTTTTTCTGGTTCACAGGTGCTTACGGGGTGTTGTTCTGGGACGACCACATCGACCTCCTCCCCGACCAGTCGACCCCTGCCGACCCTGCCCGTCAGAACCTCGGCAACGACCGTATTTATGCCTGTTATGAACACTACGTTCACGGTCTCTGGCGGCTGTTCAGACACCACAGCGACCTGTTTAATGGCCGTGAGACCTACCTGAACGAAGCGACAGACTGTTCGTATGACGGGGGTAAAACGTGGGTACAGTATAATGCCAATCAGTTAAAGACCCGTGATCTGCCGTTTGTGCGGGCTATTGTCAACGGCAACCAGATTCTCATTGCCGCCACGAAAGCCTATGCCCGGCCCGACCAAACTACAAACGTGATGGTGCGTTACGTGCAAAATGGTTACCTATTTTATACATCTTTACGACTAACAGGCGATCAGATATTTCTGGGACGGGCCACTATGCCTCGTTTACGTTAACTCACTTTCGAGAGCGGGTTATTAGTTGACTACCATTTTGGTGAGAGTCTCTATATATTTCAGTTAGTTTTTTGCTTATCCTCTTTTTCATGAATTTCTGTCTACTATTACTCTTTTTTGTTGTTTTCTCCTATTGTTTTTATACCGTAATAGCATCCAGCACGGTGCTTTTACGGCATTCCGGCTGGCTTTTATTTATGCATCGCTTGTTTTATGTATAGCCGTTTTCAGCTACAACGAAGTTTTTTCATACCTCCAACGAATGAATGCCGAAACCGCCTGCGTCTTTTGGTCGATTGGCGTTCTGGTTGGGCTAAGTACGCTGCTTTGGTCGCTCCGAAAACCGCATGACCGTCAATTACTTGTCAAGCAGTTAAGCATTGTTTTTCGGTTGCATGGCTGTCCGAATTCAGTACGCTGGCTGACCGTTGCGGGATTTGTCCTGCTTTATTTGCCCCTGCTTTTTTTAGCCCTTTACGCGCCACCCAGTAATTTAGATTCGCACAACTACCACCTGAACCGGATTCTGTTCTGGGTCTGGAACCAAAACCTCGATCATTTCCCTACGGTCTACGGCCCGCAATTGTATCATAACGTGTTCGCCGAGTATGTAGTTATGCATACGGGTCTGCTCACAGGTTCCGATCAGTTTGTTAACCTAATTCAGTTTAGTGCCATGACTGGGGCGGTGTTAAGTATTAGTCTGCTGGCGAAAGAATTTGGGCTTAATGTACGCGGGCAGTTTCTGGCCGGTGTGTTACTATTTAGTTTACCGATTGGTTTATTTGAAAGCACAACCACACAGAACGACTACATAACCTGCTATTTGTTCATTAGCTTCGTTGTGCTGGGGTATCGGGCCATTCGTCACCACGATTACAAAGTCATGGCCTGGTGTTTACTGGCCCTGTTTTTCGCGGGCTTCACAAAATACACAGCCCTGATGTTCGGCCTACCGTTTGCTGTCTTCTTTGGGATAAACCTGCTGAAGCAACGCGGCTTCGTGTATAGTGCAAGGATTCTCGCAATGGGACTTTTGTTGTTCGGGCTAATTTTCGGTTCTTTTTTTTATCGTAACTACCAGCTTTACGGCTCACTAATTGGCCCCCGCCCCGGCACACGGCTGGCTCTTGAAAAACTTTCCTGCGATACCTATTCACTCCCATTTACGACCGCCAATGTGCTAAAGAACGTAGGTCTACACCTAGGGCTCCCTTACAGTGCCTATAACCGTCAGATCGATTCGGGAATGGTTGCGTTGCATCGTACACTGGGCGTTTCGCTGACCGAGCCAGCCATAACGATGGACCACTATCACGCCCGCTTTTCGATGCAGGAAGATATGGTTCCGAACACGATTCACTTCTGCCTTTTGTTACTTTCAAGCGTTTTTTTGTTCATACGACGGGATCATGGCGACGTAAAAATACTGCTCATACTGGCCCTGCTTGGATTCGTTCTGTTCTGCACGTTAGTGAAATTCCAGTTGTGGAGTTCGCGAACGCACATGCCGCTGTTTGCTGTTGGGTGCGTCGTTATTGGTTACGTTGTTCGGCGGCTTTTAGGTATGAGAGAAATTTACCTAAGCACTGCCATGCTACTATTATCGGTGGTAATTGTCTACGGCAATCCGGCAAAAATGCTGATTCCGGTGCGCTATGTTTCTCAGAAGCTCGTGGCTCATGTTCCGCGCGACATTTCACCCCCGGATAGTAGTCATGCGAAGAGTTTTAGAAACCTGCTTGGCCCTTACTACGATACATCAGTTGCCAGTATCTACCCAATCCGGCACACCTATTCGTATAGGGAACGGCAGGCAATTTTCCAGAAACTCGACTCGGTTGCTTATTTCTGGCACGATAAACAGGGCAGCATCCTCGCTAAAAGCCGGACCGAGGCTTACTTTGCTAATCATCTGGCCGACTATACGAGTTATAGTAAGCTGCTGCCGCACATTGGACCTGATGTACTAAACATCGGGGTTGCTTACCTGGGTGAAAATGGCTTTTACCACTATTGGCGCGTACTGAACCAGCCTGTTCAGATGCGCTACATTCGTTACCGCCACGAGTTCAACGCACTGTCAAACACCCATCGCCGATTTCGGTACAACTACATCCTTTCCGACGAAATTGGCACGGCCCTGCGCTGCACAGAACCCGGCAATGTAGCTGCTGTCTATAAAACCGATAAACTCATACTTGTCAAATTAAAGCGTCCGTCTGAGCGGGTCTATCTCTTTTGACCGGTAAGCTCCGAGCCGACCTGCCAACATTTGTGCTAAGTTTGTGGCTCTTTTGAACGGCATGAACGTAGGTATTGAAATTGGCGGCACCAAGCTGCAAGTAGTAACAAGCGACGCATCGAATACGATCACCCAACGATTTCGGTATGCTGTTGATAGGACACAGGGAGCTACCGGTATTTTGGCAACTATCGAGCAGGTTATCGGCCAGTTGCCCGAAACACCTGAGTCCATCGGCGTGGGCTTCGGTGGGCCAGTCCATTGGCAGACGGGCCGCATTGCCACCTCGCATCAGGTCAACGGCTGGGCTGGCTTCGACTTGAGGTCCTGGTTTGCCGAACGCGCACCAGGTGCCAGCATACAGATCGAAAACGACGCTAACGTAGCGGCTCTTGCCGAAGCCCGACAAGGTGTGGCAACGGGATTTCGGCATGTGTTTTACGTTACGCTCGGCAGCGGTGTTGGCGGAGGGATGGTGGTAGATGGCAAACTCTACCACGGAGCCAGCCCTGGAGAGGCCGAAATTGGGCACCTGTGGCTCGTACCGCCAGACGCGGATTCGCCGGGACAAACCATCGAGCAAACCGTGTCGGGCTGGGCCGTTGACCGGCAAATTCGGGGCCTGTTGCCGCAATTACCTGCTGATTCGGTCCTGAAAAAATTGGTAGAAAAGTCGCCCGACGAAGCCGCTGCTCAATTTCTGCATCCAGCCTACGAAACTGGCGACCCGGTTGCCAAAATGCTGATTGAACACGTCGGTTCGGTATTGGCGTTGGGCCTCTCGCACGTTGTACATCTGTTTCATCCCGACGCTATTGTGCTGGGTGGGGGCTTATCGCTCATAGGAGAACCATTGCGGGCTGCGGTGCGGCAGGCTCTTCCACGTTTTGTGATGAAAGCGTTTCAACCACCTGTTGTGCTGCTGGCGAAACTCGGCGAAGATACTGTGCCGGTAGGCGCACTTCAGTTAGCTATTAGCAGGCAACAGTAAGCAATTTTTTGAATCGATTATGAATCAGACTTATCTCCAAAATTACGTTCAGCAGCAAAAGGCAGCTTACGACGCCATCCCGCTCGACCGGGTCGAACACCTGATTGGTCTCGTACACCAGTGCTGGAAAGATGGGCGGCAACTTTTTGCGTTTGGCAATGGCGGCAGCGCATCAAACGTATCGCATTTTATCACCGACCTCGGCAAGAGCGCGTCCGACCGTATGAGTCAGCAGGAACCCGGCAAGCGATTCCGGTGCCTGTCGCTGAACGAAAATCTCTCGTGGATAACGGCCATTGGTAACGATTATGCCTACGAAGACGTGTATCTGCGCCAGCTTCAGAACTACGCCCAACCCGGCGATCTGGTGCTCACACTGAGCGTAAGCGGCAACTCGCCAAACGTCGTCAACGCTATTGAATGGGCCAACACCAATGGGCTGACAACCATTGGATTAGTAGGCAGCAAGCGCGGTCGCGTGGCCGATATTGCGCACGAAGTTATTGTCATCAACGACACGCATTATGGCCGCGTGGAAGATGCCCAGATGACCATCTGCCACATGATTTGCTATTCGTTTATAGAACAGTAGAGACGCAAGATGTTGCGTCTCCTGACCGGATGGTTTTTGCTGACGCACAGGAGACGCAACATCTTGCGTCTCTACACCTTTTCAACTATACCGATCATTGCGCCAGGGGTAGGCGGTGTCGGAGTAGCCGCGTTCTTCCCAGAAACCCAGTTGGTTCTTCGGCAGGAATTCGATGCGCTTGATCCATTTCGAGCCTTTCCAGGCGTAAAGCTGGGGAGTAATCATGCGGAGCGGACCGCCATGTTCGCGGGGCAATGGCTGACCGTCGGCGGTATGTACCAGCAGCACGTCGGGTTTTAGGGCTTCTTCGAGCGAAACGTTGGTTGAATAGCCATCGTAACCATAGCACATAATGTGCGTAGCCGAGCCTTTGGGGTCAACCAGCGCGGCCAAATCCATGAACCGCACCCCCACCCACGGAATGTTGAGCCGCGACCAGGTTGTAACGCAGTGAAAATCGCTGACGTCTTCTGTTTGCGGCAAAGCCATCAAATCGGCCCATTTTAACCGCACGGGGTTGTTCACTTCGCCGTCAATTGCCAACTGCCATTTATCGAGCGGAATGCTGGGCTGATAACCCAAATCGAGTACGGGCCATTTGGTCGTCACGGTTTGACCGATAGGCACCGTTGGCATACCGTGACGATTAATCGGCCCCGACCCGCGCGGCTTTGTATCGCTTACCGACGGCGTTTGGCTCATTTTTTCCTCAAACCGCCGTTTGAGTTTCATCCGCGCGTCAATGATTTTATCCGTCTTTTCGTTTGCTTCCATCAGTATACAGCCGAGTCGAAGAATCTAACTCCATACGTGTAACTGTAGCCGGTTGTCAGTGGTTCTGAGAAATCTACTCTTTTAGCAACTGTTATGAGCGACCCGTTAGTTTACCAGCACTTCTCTGGCCGCTCGTTGCCCGGTTTCCATTGCCCCGTGAGCCGTGCCGCTGTGACCAGCCGTATGCGTGGCTTCGCCTGCAAAAAAAAGCTTGTTCTGCACTGGGTTCGCCAACGCTTGCCGCATCACCAAACCACCCCCAACAACAGGAAACGAGTAAGCACCACGAATAAACGGTTCCTTTGTCCAATCCATAATGTAACTCTTGGTCACGAATTGGCTGGCCCGGCCAGCATACAGCGCGTCTAATTCTTTAAGAACTATTTCGGTAGCTCCCGACCCCTGCTGGCTGAGAAACTCGGCTTTTTCACCCATCACAAAAGCCGTCAATACAAACTGGTTCTGGCTACGTCCTGCCGACGTTACCCAAAATTCAGGCACATAGCCATTGCCGTATAGCGAACCAAGACCCTCGGGCCAAAACGGACGATTGAAATGTAGAATAAGTTTCATACCAGCCCCCATGCCAATGTTCGATAAAGCACTGATTTTGTCAGAAGGCAGGGCAGGCGTAAACTGAATATCGCCCGCCTTCAGAATAGTCAATGGCACGGTAATAATTACCCGATCAGCAGTGTATTTGCGGCCCTGCTGGTCAGTGACTGTTACCTGAGAATTTCTGTAGTCGACCTCTCTCACAACCGCACCGGTAGTTACCCGGCCTACCACATCAGACCACGCGGTACGAATACTATCGAGATATGACCGATTGGTAAGTATAAAATTTCTGTCGCCCGCTGTCCAGGCTCGATCTTCTTCGGTAATACCGCGCAAACTGAGCCGGTCCATGCTTGTGCCATATTCATTACCGATTTGTGCATTTACGAACGGAGCCGCCTGCGCCGACAACCCCGATGCCCGAAAGTACTGACCCACTGTTTGGTCAGTAGCCCCGGAGTAGTTAGTAGCCTGTTCCACAAACGTTTGCGCAGCGCGAAAGCCTGAATCGCCCGACAGTGTGTCGTCTGAACGAGCCTGCCCGTTCCATACAACATAATCAGTACCACCATCTGCCGACTGCAATATGCCCCCCGCACTGGCAATTAGTTTGTACCATTCTGTGCGCTGCCCATGAATCTCTTCAGCACCCAACTCAATGGCAAAGTCGGCGAAGCCAGTCAATGGTCGAATTCGTCCGCCAATATGGGTTGATGCTTCCAGCACCGTTACATCAACACCGCGTTGCATCAGTAGATGAGCAGCATACAAGCCCGCTATCCCCGCCCCAATTATCAGCACATTGCCGCTGAAACTGGTGTTGTCGGGGAATGCCTCTTCAGTTGACGTGCAGGCAATTACTTGCGGGGCCGTAGCTGATGCTGCCAGAATGCGGGCCGACTGGCCTAAAAAAGTACGGCGTAACATACTGATTGACCTATTATGCCATTCTGACGTAACTGCCCAGCAACTTCACATCAGCCGCGTGGTGGTTCAGAACCTCTTGCAAGTCGGGATCGTTGGCGTGACCTTCGCATTCGAGCAGGAACCAATACCGGAATGTGGCCCCCTCGCGCAACGGACGACTTTCTATCTTGGTCAGGTTGATGCTGCGGGCATTGAATTCCTGAAGAAATTCGGCCAGCACACCCGGTTTTTCAGTATTGGGCAAACGGGCAATCAGCGTGGTTTTATCATAACCACTGGGCTGATTGACAAACTCTTTCGCCAGAATCAGAAAGCGCGTCCGGTTCAGGTCTGAGTCTTCGATATTATCGAACAGCACCGGCACGTCGAACAGTTTGGCCGCGATGCCTGAGCAGATGGCCGCCGTATGGGGTTGTTGCCCGGCAAGTTTGGCGGCTTTCGAGGTCGATTCTACCGGTACGAGTTCGGCCTTTAGCCCATCGAACGTATCGTTCAGGAATTTGCTGCACTGCCGAAACGCAATGTCTTTCGAATAAATGTGCGTGATGTCGGCCAGATTTTCGGTTTGGGTGGCAAACGTAAAATGAACCGGAATCTGCGCTTCGGCGGCAATGGTCAGGTCTTTTTCGAGCAGCAAATCAATGGCTTCGCTCACGATACCTTCCTGATTGTTTTCGATGGGCACCACACCAAACCGCGCCCGGCCCGTTTCAACGCTTTCAAACACCGACCGAATGGTAGGCAGAGCGGTGTAGGCACTCATAGCCCCAAACCGGCTCTCGGCGGCCTGATGCGTAAAGCTACCTTCCGGTCCCAGATAGGCCACACGTTCGGGCAGCTCAAGATTGCGCGATACGGCGAAGATTTCCAGAAAAATAGCTTCGATAGCCTGCCGGTTCAGTAAGCCATCGTTCTGACCATGAAGCCGGTCGAGAATTTGTTTTTCGCGTTCGGGGCGGTAAATAACGGCGTTGGTAGTACGTTTCAGTTCGCCCACTTTCCTGACCAGTTCCATGCGCTGATTCAGCAGCGTCAGCAAGTGGTCGTCGAGGGCATCGATTTCGTTACGGAGAGACTCTAAATTCATTTCTGTTGGCAGTTGGCACAAAAAAACAGGCAGTGTTCTGCAAAAGTACACTGCCTGCCGACCTCTGCAAACTGTTAGCTACACCAAAGCGGCTTCGTCAATGTCTTTTTCGATGCGGAGGTTGTCGATAATGAACCGCTGACGGTCGGGTGTATTCTTACCCATATAATAGCTGAGCAGTTTGGGTACGGAGGTTTCTTTCTCCATAATCACCGGCTCCAAGCGCATGTTTTCGCCGATAAACAGACCAAATTCTTCCGGCGAAATCTCGCCTAATCCTTTGAAACGCGTAATCTCTACTTTCTTGCCGCCTTTGGTCAGGTTATTGATAGCGGCCTGTTTTTCTTCTTCCGAATAGCAATAGGTGGTTTCCTTATGATTTTTCGGGTTACGCACCCGAAACAGGGGCGTTTCGAGAATGTATAAGTGTCCGTTGCGCACCAGGTCGGGGAAGAATTGCAGGAAAAACGTCAGCATCAGCAGTCGGATGTGCATGCCATCAACGTCGGCGTCGGTGGCAATTACGATGCGGTTGTAACGCAGCCCTTCCAGCCCGTCCTCAATATCGAGCGCGTGTTGCAGCAGGTTAAACTCCTCATTTTCGTAGACCACTTTTTTGGTCAGACCGAAGCAGTTAAGCGGCTTTCCGCGCAAACTGAACACGGCCTGATGCTGTACGTTACGGCTTTTGGTGATGGAGCCGCTGGCAGAGTCACCTTCGGTAATGAACAACGTACTTTGGTAGCGATCTTCGGCTTTCAGGTCGGGCAGGTGGTTTCGGCAGTCGCGTAGTTTTTTGTTATGCAGGCTGGCTTTTTTGGCTCGGTCGTTGGCTAATTTTTTGATACCGGCCAGTTCCTTCCGCTCCCGTTCCGACTGTTCGATTCGCTTCTTGAGTGCATCGCGCACAGCGGGTTTCATGTGCAGAAAATCATCGAGTCGTTCTTTCACAAAATCTTTCACGAACGAGTTTACCGACTGCGCGTTCGGCTCCGGCGACATATTCACCGATCCCAGTTTCGTTTTCGTCTGCGACTCAAAAACCGGCTCCTGCACCCGAATGCTGATAGCCGCAATAATGCTGGCCCGGATGTCGGTGGTTTCGTAATTTTTATCAAAGTGTTTGCGTATTGTTTCGACTACCGCTTCTTTGAGCGCGTTGAGATGGGTGCCGTGCTGAGTGGTATTTTGCCCATTCACAAACGAGTAATATTGTTCGCCATATTGGTTGCCGTGGGTCATGGCAATCTCAATATCATGGCCTTTCAGGTGAATGATCGGGTACCGAAGCGCGTCTTCGTCTGTCTCATTGCGCAGCAGGTCGAGCAAACCGTTCTGCGAAATGTACTTCTGCTTATTAAAGGCAATGGTCAATCCGGCATTCAGGTAGCAGTAGTTCCAGATCATCTTCTCCAGGTACTGCGGAATATAGTGAAAGTGTTTGAACACCGAATCGTCGGGTTCAAAGGCAATCAGCGTACCGTTGCGCTCGTTTGTTGGTTCATCGGCCTGCTGTTTGAGATACCCTCGCTCAAATTCGGCCCAAACCGTGCGGCCATCGCGAAACGACTGAACCCGGAAATACGTGGAAAGCGCGTTCACGGCTTTCGTCCCAACGCCATTCAGCCCCACCGATTTCTGGAAGGCACCTGAATCGTATTTACCACCGGTATTGATCTTGGAAACAACCTCTACCACTTTGCCAAGTGGAATGCCCCGCCCGTAATCGCGCACTTCAACGCGGTGGTCGGTTACGCGCACGTCGATGATTTTGCCGTGGCCCATCACGTGTTCGTCGATGCAGTTATCGATGGTTTCTTTCAGGAGTACGTAGATGCCATCGTCGGCAGCCGAGCCGTCGCCGAGTTTACCAATATACATGCCCGGTCGGAGCCGGATGTGTTCGCGCCAGTCGAGCGAACGGATGCTATCTTCGTTATACTGAACAGGTTGATTTGTCAAATCTGCCATAAAAGTTACTGATAAAGGTGCGAAACGGCGGGGAAGGCATAAACGATTGATCAACTATACATCGGAAAAGTTATACCCCGATGTCAGATAGCCGGAAAAGCTTCCACTTGATAGGAAACTATTCATAATCCAACAAAAGTTCGCTTACTTTGCCGACTGAACTCAACCGTGTACCATACGGTCGATCCTGTCGTTAGGTTAGGGACATCGTTGCTGTTGTTGCCGCTGCTGTTCGACATCTTAAAAATATGCAAAATTCATCAGTTAACCAACACGTTTCGCGTAATTCTTTCCACTCCGTAACATCTCTGATTACCGGTCGGCTCCGGGTATGCGTTGTTACACTGCTGCTCACTGCCACTGGCCTTGCGGCTCAGGCGCAGGTTGCTCCAGCACCGTCGGGCGGGGGCGTTGTTGCTCCTTCAACTCCAGCCGGTCCGGCATCGCAGCCCGGTCGTGGAACGGCACAGCCCGGGCGCGGAACGGGGTTGCCTCCGGGGGTTAACACCAACAACCTTCCGGCCAATGTTCAACAGCAAATTCAGCAGCGGGCCGCTCAGCAGCAAGGCAATAACGGAGGACGAACAGCCCCGCAACAGGCCGATGCCAACGGTGATCCAGATGTTCGGGAAATGTCTGCCGATAGTTTGAATACGCCTGAAGAAGCGGAGAAAAAAGCAGCATTGGAAGACGGCTACGAAGCCGCCCGCGTTCGTGAAGCCGCCGAACTACGTCGTAAATTGTTCGGGAGTTCGATCTTCAACAACCGATCACTGGCAACTTCCTTTCAGCCGAATCTGTCAATGGCTACACCCCGTAACTACATCGTTGGCCCCGGCGACCGGCTCAATATTCGGGTGTATGGTTATTCTGAGTTTGACTTTAGCCAGACTGTTTCGCCCGAAGGTAACGTATACATTGCACAAGGTACTGGAATTGGCCCTATTTTCGTGTCAGGGCTGTCGGTCGAACAGGTTAAAACGCGCTTGTCCAGCCGGTTGTCGGCTAAGTTCGTAGGGTTGAAAAGTTCGGCGGCTGGTTCGGCCAACACCTACCTCGAAGTGTCGCTGTCCGGTATTCGCAGCATCCGCGTAACGGTTACGGGCGACGCGCTCCGGCCCGGCACCTATACGCTCTCGTCGCTCTCAACGGTGATGAACGCCATTTATCAGGCGGGTGGCCCCAATGAGTTAGGTTCGTTTCGCAAAGTGCAACTGATTCGGAACAACCGGGTAGCAGCTACGCTCGACTTGTACGACTATCTGCTGAATGGTACGCAGCGCAACGACCTCCGGTTGCAGGATAATGACAACATCCGGTTCACGACCTTCATCAGCCGGGTCGAAATTACGGGGACGGTAAAACGCATCAATATCTTTGAGATGCTGCCCGGCGAAACACTTGACCGGCTACTATTCTACGCTGGTGATTTTGCCGCCAATGCGTATAAAAGCCGTATTAAAGTAACCCGCCTGACCGACCGCGAACGAAAGGTGATTGACGTGGCCGCTGCCGATTTTAAAACATTCGTCATGCAGGACGGCGACATAGCCGACGTTGAGCGGCTTCTGGATCGCTTTGAGAATCAGGTCAATATCGAAGGAGCGGTTTTCCGTCCGGGTCAGTATTCGCTCGATCAGAACAAGACTCTGACGCAGCTTATCAAAACAGCCGAGGGGCTGAAAGGGGATGCTTTTGTTGGGCGTATCAACATCATCCGTACCCGCGAAGATCTGGCAATTGAAAACCTGACAGTCAACCTGACCAACATTCTGGCAGGCACCGAACCCGACGTACCGCTTCAGCGTGAAGATCAGGTAGTAATCCCGTCGAAGTTTGAACTGGCCCAGACCGCGCTGATATCGGTGCAGGGCGAAGTAAACCGGCCCAGCAGCGATATGCCGTACATGGCAAACATGACCTTGAACGATGCGTTGGTACGGGCAGGTGGTATGCTCGAATCAGCGGCCACGTCGCAAATTGAGGTAGTTCGCCGAAAGAAAGATTTCGACCCCAAATCAACGTCTTCACAGTTGGCCGATATTTTCCGATTCGACGTAAGCCGCGACCTGTCGATCAACGCTGACGTGAACCGGTTTGTACTCGAACCGTTCGACCAGATTATTGTGCGCCGGTCGCCTAATTACGCAATTCAGACCTATGCTGCGGTTGAAGGCGAGGTAATTGTTCCGGGCCAATATGCCATTAAAAGCAAAGAGCAGAAAGTGTCGGACCTGATTACCTTAGCTGGTGGCCTAACCCCACAGGCGTATGTAGAAGGCGCAACGCTGGTTCGGATTGTGCAACTTAGCCCCGACGAAATTGCCCGGCAGCAACAGGCTATTCGCGATGCAGCCGATGCAGCCAGTACGGCTGGAAGAGTAATTGTTGAAACCGAGGATTCAGCGGCTCAGCAGTCTCAGGCTATCGGTATTAACATGAAAAAGATTCTGGAAGACCCAAACTCATCCGAAAATATCCTTGTGCAGGCTGGCGACATCCTGCGCATTCCGAAAATTCTTGAAACTGTTCGGATTCAGGGTGAAGTACTCCAGCCGTCGACGGTAAAATACCGGGTAGGCCAAACGTTTCAGGATTACATTTCGCAGGCGGGTGGGTTCACCTCGAAGTCGCAGCGTCGGCGGTCGTTTATTGTTTATGCCAACGGTTCGGTCGACAGAACGCGGAAGTTTATGTTCTTTAATATTTATCCCCGTGTGCAGCCGGGTTCGGAAGTTGTAGTTCCAAAACGCAATGCCGTACCGCTCACTCCGCAGCAGATTCTGGCCTCAACGGCAGGCACGATCTCGTCGCTGCTTTCGGTAATTGGTCTCATCATCGCCCTGACTCGCGTGGGTAATTAATTGCAGAAAACCATGACTCCCCCGGATCAAAACAATATAGCCAACACGCCTTACGTAGTAAAGCCATTGCCGCCCGATCAGATCTCACCCAAGTCGGTTGTGCTGACGGTGCTTAAGCTAAAAAACGTTGTTCGGCGTAACTGGAAAGTTCTTGTTGTTCTGCTGTTGATAGGTGGCATCGGCGGCTTCATTTATGACCTCACGCACGAGAAAAAGCCGCTCTACAATGCGTCGATTACATTCAATCTCGGCGGTGGTTCTGGCGGTAGCAACTTCGGCGAACTGGGTGCGCTGGCTGGCGCATTTGGTCTGTCGTCGGGAGCACCGGATGCCAATATTTTTGTGGGCGACAACTTCCAGATTTATGCCAAATCGCGGCCTGTTGTCGAAAAAACGCTGATGCGAACCGTAAAGATCAATGGGCAAGACACCCTGTTGATCGATTACTACATACAGCACAGCGGCATTCGGGACGAAGAATGGGAAGAGAGTGATTCGCTGCGGGCATTTGCTTTCCGCAAAGGCAAGAAAACCGAAGAGTTTAACCGGCAGGAGCAATTAGCCATGTCGGATATTTATACCCGCATCAAAAGTGAGATGAGTGTTCAGCAACCCGAACGAAAGTCTTCGTTTATGGAGATTCGGGCCAGTATGCAGGACGAACAACTGACAGCGGTGTTTCTGTCGACTCACCTCGAAACCATTGAGGAAGATTATCGGAAAAAACAAACGAAGAAAACCCGCGAAATGCTCGATTTGCTCGATAACCGGGCCGATTCGCTGGCGCGGGTACTAACGGGCACCGAAAGCCGACTGGCGCAGTACATCGATCAGAATCAGCAGGTAGTGGCGGCTCAGGGGCGTATCAACGAAACCAAGCTGACGCGCAACTCCACGTTTTTGAGTACCTTATATTATCAGGCTCTGCAAAGTGCCGACAACATGCGTCTGTCGCTGATTCGGGAAGCTCCGCTGTTCACGATTATCGAACCGGTTACGTTCCCGCTTTATCGCGAAATTGTGACGACCAATGGTAAACAAATTGGTATTGCTCTGGCGTTGTTGTTATCATTCCTGATTATTTTCTTCCGCGAGACGTATCGCTCCGTTATGCGCGAAGAGTAATTTTTTACTTACCAAACCACCTTGAGAACGCACGAAGTTATAATTGAGCCGGGCCGCGCCGAACGTCATTACTGGCGTGATTTGTGGCGCAACCGTGAACTACTGTATATTTTATCGATGCGCGACGTGTCGGTGCGCTATAAGCAAACGGCACTCGGCGCGGCCTGGGGTCTGATTCGTCCGCTGACAACCATGCTCATCATGGTATTTGTGTTCAGCAAAATCGCCAAACTGACAGGCGACCCCGGCATTCCATATCCGTTGATGGTGCTGGGCGGCATCACCGTCTGGACTTTTTTTGCAACCGCTTTCACCCAAATCAGCAACAGCGTGACGCTGAACTCAAATCTCGTCACAAAGGTGTATTTTCCCCGGTTGATTATGCCCCTCAGTGCCGTTGCCGTTAGTTTTATCGACTTTCTGGTCTCATTGGGGCTATTTATTCTGCTGGCAATCTGGTATCAGTTCGTACCCGACTGGCATTTACTGCTGCTGCCTGTATTTATC
Organism: Spirosoma montaniterrae; assembly: GCF_001988955.1. Lineage (NCBI taxonomy): Bacteria > Pseudomonadati > Bacteroidota > Cytophagia > Cytophagales > Cytophagaceae > Spirosoma > Spirosoma montaniterrae. Next base: position 2,348,747 of record NZ_CP014263.1, read on the forward strand.
GTACTGGCGGTGTTGGCTGCTTTTGCCTTTGGGCTGTTTTTTGCCGTTGTCAACGTGCGTTTTCGTGATATTGGGCAACTGATTCCATTCATAGTGCAGGTTGGTTTCTACGTTTGTCCTATTGCCTACAGCAGTCGTCTGGTAGCGCAAAAAGCTGGCGAATGGTGGGAACCATTCTATTGGTTTAATCCAATGGTAGGCATTATCGACGGCTTCCGCTGGGCATTGCTGGGCGAAAATGCGTACTTTAATCCGCGAAGCCTGCTCATATCAGTTGCCATTATCACTGTGTGCCTGGGTTTATCGCTCTATTTTTTTCGCAAGCGTGAAAACACGTTTGTCGATGACATTTAATCGCAAATTGTACTGACGAAACTATGTCTGTCATTACCGTCGAAAATATAAGTAAGCAATACATCATCGACCATCAGAAGGGCAAGGGTTCCAACACCCTTCGCGACGTGCTGGTGGAGAATTTTCGTCAACTTTTCAACGGTAAAAACAAGGCGGACGGTCTTACCAGGGAGGAGTTCTGGGCCTTGCGCGACGTTAGTTTTTCAATTGAACAGGGCGACCGCGTGGGTATCGTCGGGCATAACGGTGCCGGTAAATCGACGATGCTCAAAATCCTGAGCAAAATCATCGAACCAACCACCGGCAGTGTCCGCATTCGGGGGCGGGTTGCTTCGCTGCTTGAAGTCGGTACGGGCTTTCACCCTGAACTGACGGGCCGCGAGAATATCTACCTTAACGGGTCGCTGCTGGGCATGAGCCGCAGCGAAATTCGTAAACAGTTCGACGCCATCGTGGCGTTCGCCGGAGTTGAGAAATTCCTCGATACTCCCGTGAAACGCTATTCATCAGGAATGTACGTTCGGTTAGGGTTTGCTATCTCGGCTCACCTCGACCCCGAAATCATGATTGTCGACGAAGTGCTGGCTGTGGGCGACGCTGAATTTCAGAAGAAAAGTCTCGGCAAAATGCGCGATAATTCGGCCAGTGGGCGGACTATCATTTTCGTGAGCCACAACCTGACCGCCGTGCAGGCACTCTGTAACAAAACGCTGTATTTTGAGAAAGGACGACTCATCGAGCAGGGTGAAACCAATCAGGTGATTGCCTCGTATCTGAGTAAAGTGTCGAAAACGCGCCTGAAACGGGAATGGGATACGCCCGAAGACGCGCCCGGCAATGATCTGGTGCGCATTCGGCGAATCGAACTGATTCCCGATTACCCCGACGACCTGACCCATATCGACGTCAGAACGCCCATGAAGGTGCGGTTTGAGTTCTGGAACATGATGGAGAAGGCAAACCTGAACCTGTCGCTGCACCTGAATTCGCTGACGGGCGAGTGTATCTTCAACATCGGTACGCAATCGCGTCCATATGGCAAAGGGCTGATTGCTGGCGAATGCGTTATTCCGGGCTATTTTCTGAACGATGGCTCCTATACCATTTCGGTCATGGTAGTGAAGGATACCGTTACGCCCCTCTACATTATGGAAGAAGGCATTACCTTTGACGTGGAAGATTACCGAGAGGGCATCGCCTGGTACGGTAAATGGCCGGGCTACGTTCGTCCGCAGTTTCCGTTTGACATGGGGATGCTCGAACCTGTAAACAGTTAACCCTTACCAGTAAGCAGTTGTTAGTTTGCGTAAAACCCTGCTCACTGCTCACCGATGACTGGTAGCTGTTTGCTAATAACTGTTAACTGTTTATTGATATGATCAACGTCACAAAGTCATACTTACCTGATTTTGAAGAGTATACTGCTTACCTGAAGGGTGTCTGGGAGCGTGTTCATCTTACCAACGATGGCCCGCTGCTGCGCGAACTGGAAGCACAGATGAAAGAATTTCTGGGCGTGAAGCATCTGAAGTTCTGTAGTAATGGCACCGTTGTGTTGCAGATGGCCCTGAAGGCATTAGACATCACAAAGGAGGTTATCACAACTCCCTTCTCTTACGTTGCCACAACCAATGCCCTGCTCTGGGAAGGCTGTACGCCCGTTTTTGCCGACATTCGCCCGGACGATTTCAATATCGACGCCGACAAAATTGAGCCGCTAATAACTGAACACACGCAGGCGATTCTGGCAACGCACGTGTATGGAAACGCCTGTCAGGTTGAACAAATCCACGCTATCGCGGAAAAGTACAGGCTTAAGGTTATTTACGATGCAGCCCATACATTCGGAGCCACCTACAATGGCCGGTCGTTGCTAAGTTATGGTGATTTGAGTACCTGTAGTTTTCATGCCACCAAAGTGTTTCACACGGTTGAAGGCGGATGCATCGTTACGAACGACGACGCGATGGCGCAGAAACTGCATTTCTATCGCTCGTTCGGCCACCGCAACGACGATTATTATAGCATAGGCATCAACGCCAAAAATTCGGAGTTTCATGCAGCTATGGGCTTGTGCGTTCTGCCGAAAGTGCCGGAACTGATTGCTGCCCGCAGACGTGTTTTTGACTACTATAACAATCGGCTTGATTTCAGCCGGTTGACCCGCCCAACACTATCGCCCGGTATGGAGTACAATTATGCGTATTACCCGGTTGTGTTCGATTCGGAGGAAACCCTTTTGCGGGTGGTCGATGCCCTGAAAGCGCAGGAAATTGTACCGCGCCGTTATTTTTACCCTTCGCTTAACACCTTGCCCTTCGTACCATCTTACCAGGCTTGCCCGGTTTCGGAAGATATTGCGCTGCGTGTGCTGAGCCTGCCACTCTACCCCGATCTGGCAGAAAGTGACGTAGACCGAATCGCCGGTATTGTGAATGAAGCCATAGCTGTGTCTAATGTTGTCTACTAAATAGTCAGTAGTCAAAACTATGACGTTCATCTACCTTCTTTCTCTCCTTATTTTTCTGATTTACTTAGGTCGGCTGTCGGCGCGGATTTGCCGCCGGTCATTGGTGGAATGGCTGCTGACGACCTTTTTGCTCGGAGCCGGTAGCGTAATTCTGACCGGCTTTATATTATCGGCTCTGTATCAGACGGCTCATGCACCCGTATGGGCTGGGTCAGTGTTTATTACGGCAACGCTGCTGGGCTGGACCCTTCAACGGCTGGCGTGGTGGGGTACTGATAAGCCGCAACGCTTCTCCGTGTCGTTACTCATCCGCGAGCGACGGCATACGGCCCGCCGATGGTTCCAGAGCCTATCGCCTTATGTGCGGTTTCTGTTTTCGAGCCTGTTTATTACGTTGCTTATTATTGCCGTTACGAATCTGCTGCTGGTACTGTTCACCGTACCAAACGAGTGGGATAGTATGACAGGCCACCTCAATCGCGTGATGCAATACATTCAGCGCGGGTCGATGCGGCACTTCGGTGGCACGAACTGGAACATGGACACGTACCCGAAAAGCGTCTGTACGCTCCAGATTTATGCGTTCCTGATGACGGGCCATTTCGAGAACGGCTTCAAATTCATCCATCACCTCAGTTACTGGACCGCCATCGTCGCTGTGTTCGGTATTGTTCAACGAATTGGGCAACTCACGGCCCATTCGCCGGAGCCGCGTCGGATGAACCGGCTACTTTCGGCCAGTTTTTTCTGTGCGCTCGCCTACGCGCTGCTGCCTGACTTTCTGATGCAGGCCATCACAACGGAAACCGATATTGTACTGACAGCTTATCTGAGCGTATTGCTCTATATGCTGTTTTCGTATCGTCAGAGCGTGGCTGCCGGGCAACCCGACAACCGGTATTTGTATCTGGCAGGTATAGCGTTCGGCATAGCATTCGGGCATAAGATTACGTTCGCGCTGCTGCTGCCTTCGGTGTTTGTTGTAATGCTTTACACTGTGCTCTGGTCCGGGCCGGGTTCGGCAAACTCGCTGGCCGTTTGGTTCAACCGGGCGTGGCGGTTGGGCGCAGCCATTGTTGTTGGTATGTGCTTATGGACACTGCCAACGGGCTACCTGAAAAATATTGACGTCTTCGGCCACCCGATTGGTCCGCCAACGTCGCTCAAACATCAGTCGGTTGAACGGGCCGGCACGTTGCGAAATTTGCTCGAACAGGGAAGCCGGAACGTGGTTCGATATGCATACGATCATGTTAATTTAGACGGTATTCGGAACATCGCCCCCGGCGTCGAACTGAATCGGGTCATGCGTCGGCCAATCGTTGTGCTGGAAGACAAACTGAAAATGCGGTTAGACGAAGAAACCGACTTTTCCATTCAACCCTTCGCATTCGACCGGCGGTTTGTGTTTTACAATGCCAATCCATACTGGGGCGTTTTTGGTTTCGGGCTAATTTTTCCGCTTCTGCTACTGGTGTTGACGGGTATTGTGCGCTCAACGCCCCACATTTTTCTGGGCCTTGCCGTAGTGCTTCACTTTGCGGCCCTCTCCTACTCGGCACCTTACGACCCCTTTAAAGGGCGTTACTTCATCGAAACCGGGTTGTTTGGCGTCACGTTCCTGGCCCTGCTCTTTCTCCATCCGCGCACTACGGTCGATGTACGAAAGCGCGCCGTCTGGAAAGGCTATGTCGGATTGGTTACGCTATTGGGCTGTGTTTCGGCCTTGTTGTGTGTATTTTTCAACATTCGCGCCATGCCGTTTGGCGGTACGGCCCTCGACGGTAAAACCTACCCATCGGCGTTTGTGGCGGATCGTATTTACCAAATGACCATCGGGCGACCCGATACGTATGTGCCTTACAAGCGATTCGATGAACTGGTTCCGGCTAACGCAACCGTCGCGCTGGGTACGATCAACGACGATTTTGAATACCCGCTTTACGGTCCTGACCTGTCGCGTCGGCTAATTACGATCAACCCCTTCGAGCAGGGCGTTCAGCCGATTCCCAAACAAGCTGATTACCTCTTCTTCGCCAAAAGCGTGATTAAGCCACAACCGGGCGACATCCGGCTTGGCACCGACACTACCATCCGGCAGTCGATGATTGTACCGGCAGAGGATTATTACCTGAGAAAACTGAAATAGCCTATGACACTCGCCATAATGCAGCCGTATTTCCTGCCCTACATTGGCTACATGCAGTTGATGAAGGCCGTCGATACGTTTGTTCTATACGATGACGTAGCATTTATTAACCGGGGCTGGATTAATCGCAACAAGCTGCTTATAAACGGGCAGGAGTACCTGTTCACGGTGCCGCTCAAAGACGCCAGTCAGAACAAACGAATCAACGAAGTACACCTGGCCGATGACCCGAAGTGGCGGGGTAAGTTGTTGAAAACCATTGAACAGGGGTATCGCAAAGCTCCTCATTATGAAACGGTAATGCCGCTAACCGAAAAAATTATCAATTTTGCGACCGATTCCATTGCCGACCTGGTTCATACAAGTTTGGTTGAGTTGAACCAATACCTCAACTTACAGACGCAGTTGGTACCGTCGTCATCGATTTATAACAACGCCGACTTGAAAGCCCAGGAGCGTATTCTGGATATTTGCCGACAAACGAACGCCACACGGTATATCAACCCCATTGGCGGCACTGAATTATACGACAAACCAACCTTTGCCAATGCCGGAATCGAACTCAACTTTATCAAAGCGAAACAGGTCATATACAAACAGTCGGTGCGGGCAACCGACAACAGCGAATTTATTCCGTGGCTGTCGGTTGTGGATATTCTGATGTGGTGCGACGTGCCGACGGTGCAGGCAATGCTAACCGAGTATGAACTTTTATAAGCAGTGGATAGGTAGCTTCACTCATTCACGCACTAAACTATGGCAAACGTTATCATTTTTGGGGTAATGGACACCGCCGAACTGGCGCATTTTTACCTTACCCACGACTCCGAACACGAAGTAGCTGCCTTTACGGTAAGCCGCGAGTATATGAACGGGCAAACTGAGTTTCGCGGTCTGCCATTAGTGGCGTTTGAAGACGTAGAAACCTTGTTTCCTCCGCAGGAATACAAATTTTTCGCGCCAATGACGGGCCGGAACATGAACCGCAACCGGGAACGTATCTACCTCGAAGCCAAAGCAAAGGGCTACGAATTTATCAGCTACATCAGCTCAAAAGCTACTCTCTTCGGTAATCAGATTGGCGAAAATTGCTTTATTCTCGAAGATAATACCATTCAGCCGTTTACCACCATTGGCAACAACGTAGTGCTGTGGAGTGGCAATCATATCGGCCACCACGGGCAAATTAAAGACCACGTTTTCTTTACTTCGCACGTAGTCATGTCGGGCCACTGTGTTATTGAGCCGTATTGCTTTTTCGGTGTCAACAGCACCATCCGCGATTTTCTGCACATCGCCCAGGGAACGCTGGTTGGCATGGCATCGGCCATCTACAAAGACACCGACGAGTGGGGTCTGTATATCGGCAATCCAGCCAAAAAACTCCCCAAACCCAGCTACGAAGCCTATTAACCCATTTGTCTCTGAAAAAGCTGTTATTCATCGGCCATGATGCCAATCGGGCAGGGGCGCAATATCTGCTGTTGCACCTGCTAACGTATTTGCGCGAAACAGGCATGCAAACCGGCCTGGTATTAAGTGCCGACGGGCCACTCATGGCCGATTACGAACGCGTTACAACCGTTTACCGGGCTTTTGCATCAGGTAAGGCAAATCAGTCGGCTGGGTTGCCGAAACGGTTACTGACCAAAATTGGGCTTAAAACCACTGCCAACGGAGCCGATAATCTGCCACGTCTGGCAGAGTTATTGCAAACGTTGCGGGCCGAACAATACGATGCTATCGTAGCCAACACGATTGCGAATGGCGGATTGCTGCGACTGCTCGAACCGCTGGGTTTACCATTTGTGCTGTATGTACACGAACTCGAAACATCGATTCAGATTTACACCCGCCCCGACGACCTGACGTATGAACTGACGTATGCAGCCCACGTTTTCTGCGGCTCCGAAGCGGTACAGCAAAACTTGATTCGGCACCACGGCCTGAACACGGCCAACACGTCGGTGCTGAACTCGATTATCCGCACCGAAACGCTGCTGACTAAGCTACACGCCGTTGATCGACAGGCGGTTCGGCAGCGATTAGGTATTTCAGCAGATGCAGTGGTGGTGGGCGGTTGCGGCAATGCTGAGTGGCGCAAAGGCGTCGATTTGTTTTTGCTGGTGGCCCGGCAGGTACTGAACCAGCGACCCGACATGCATTTTGTGTGGGTGGGCGTACCCGATGCTGGCGAAGAAACCCGTCGGCTCCGCTACGACCTCGACCGCATGAACATGAACGACCGGGTGCATATGCTGCCGCCGGGTGGCGATTATCTGGATTATGTAGCCTGCTTCGACATATTTACGCTAACCTCACGCGAAGACCCCTACCCGCTCGTTATGCTGGAAGCCGGGCTGAACCACAATCCGGTGCTAAGTTTTGCCGGGTCGGGCGGTAGCTCCGATTTTGTTGGCACCGATACGGGTTGCCTGATTCCATATGCCGACTTGTCGGTAATGGTGACTGCATTAATTCGACTGGCCGATAATTCCGACGAACGAATTCGGCTGGGGGCTGTGTTCTACGACCGCGCCCTGGCTCATGATGTAGCCGTACTGGCTCCGAAATTATTGGCTGACCTTGACACATTCGTTTTCCACCAACCTTCATCTGCCCGCTATGGTAATCGGTAGCGGGATGATTGCCCAACGATTCAGCGACTATCATGCTAATGATAACGTCGTAATTTTTGCATCGGGCGTATCGAATTCCAAGGAAACGCGTTCTGAACCATACGCCCGCGAACGGCAGTTGGTCGAAACTACGCTGGCGCAGGCTGGTGAGCGTCTTTTCGTGTATTTTAGCACCGGCAGCATCAATGACCCCACCGAACAGGGGTCGGCCTACGTAGCCCACAAGCTGGCAATGGAAGAACTCATCAGCAGCCGGGCAATCCACTACCTGATAGTTCGGGCGTCGAACGTGGTGGGTGGCCCTGGTAATCCGCACACAATTCTGAATTATTTTTGGGAACGGATTCAGCAGGATGAGCCATTTACCATCTGGCAATATGCCACCCGCAACCTGATTGATCTGGATGATTTATATGAAGCCGTGACACACTGCATAACGAACCCGGCCCGCTGGAATCAATTAGTCGTCATCGCTAATCCGTACTCGGTCAGTCCGCTCCAGATTGTTGAGGCCATTGAAATGCATACAAACCGGAAAGCGCGGTACGAACTGATTGCGAAAGGGCTTCCTTTTTCATTTGATACGTACATCCACGATTTAATACCCATTAATGATGCCGACTGGCAACCGCACCCTTATTTATTGCGCTTACTTCGGAAATATTACCTATGACACTTGTCTTTACCATTTGTTCGATTAACTATCTGGCTCAGGCCCGCACGTTAGGCGACTCGCTCCGGCAAACAAACCCTGATTATCAGTATGTAATCGGTTTGGTTGATAAGCTGAATGTAGCGAATTTGCCCGATGAACTGATGCCGGAATATACCATGCTGGAGGTCGACAAAATTGGAATTCCCAACTTTGCGGCCATGTGCGACCGGTATGACATAACTGAATTAAATACTGCCGTTAAACCTTTTTACATCGATTATTTCTATAAATCATATTCAGAAGTCACTAAAATTATTTACTTTGACCCTGATATAATCGTTTATCAGCCTTTAACCGGTTTGAATCAGGCATTGGAGCAGCATAGTCTCGTACTAACGCCCCATACCTGTTCGCCAACACCCGACTGGGAACGGCCCAATGAGCAACATCATTTGAATACAGGTATTTTCAATCTCGGATTCATTGGTTTGCGAAATGACGGCACGGCCCGGTCGTTTGTCGACTGGTGGAAAGACCGTCTGGTATATGAGTGCCGAATTGACCTGTGTGCGGGCCTGTTCGTTGACCAGCACTGGGTTAATTTTGCGCCCGTGTATCACAACAATGTGCTGATTGAGCGGCATTTAGGCTATAATGTAGCCTACTGGAATTTACACGAACGGCAGTTATGGCAACATGTAACGGGCGACTGGATGGTAAATGAGGTAGAAAAATTACAGTTTTTTCATTACAGCGGTTACAACCCTGATCGCCCCGATGAGGTCTCTAAGTACCAAACCCGTTATACGTTCAGCCAACGGCCCGATGCCCGACCGCTGTTCGAGTATTACCGGGAGCGGCTGCTGGCAAATTTTAATACCGAATACCGACGGTATCCATGTGTGTACATTAAGCCTCCGAAGGTATTACTGTACCAGCGGGTGCGAAAGGCGATCAACTCGCCCATTAATCAACTTATCGCGTTGTTAGAATCAAATTGATATGGCTTCGTGGCCGCGCTTTCGGGCACTCTGGATTTATCGATTTCATAAATATACCCATCGATTGGGTAAGGTTTGGTCGTTTCTACGGAAATACCTGTATCTGCGTCTGCTCAAAGCCAGATTGGGTAATCGCAGAATAGTCGCCATTATTCTATCCGAACAAATGGGCGACATTATTGCCTGTGAGCCGGTTGCCCGCGAGGTTCGTCGGCAGCATCCGCATGAATACATCATCTGGGTCGTGCGGGAACCTTACCTCGAACTGGTCCGGTATCATCCCGATCTCGATGGCTTCCTGATTGAAAAATGCCCCAGCGAACGCGATTGGCTTTTGAAAGCCGGTGTTTATGACGTGGTGTATAACATGCACATTTCGCATCGGAAATGTCGCTACTGTGGGGGCGATCCGGTAAATCCAACCGCCGATAAGCTTGGGCTTACGTTCGATAATTATTACGATCAGGGCGATCTGTTGTATGTTTTCTCACAGGCCGCAGGTCTTCCCGCCCTTACCGACGATCCGAAGATGTACATACCCGACTCCGTTCGCAGTCAGGTAGCATCGCTCCATTTACCTCCGCGTCCTATCGTTATTCACTGCCAATCGAGCCACGTACTGCGCGATTGGCCTGCCGAACATTGGAATCAGTTGGTGAGCTGGCTGTTAGCCAATTATCCGCACTCAATTGTCGAAGTGGGTTTACAGCCGGTTGTTAATCTGGAGCACCCCCGCTTCCGAAGTTTATGCGGTCAGTTGAATTTACTGGAAACGGCGGCTGTTATTGAGCAGGCCCGCTTATTTATTGGCATCGACAGCGGTCCGGCACACATGGCTAATGCAGGTCATATAGACGGTGTTATTTTATTGGGCCAACTGTTTAATTTTGTGCGTTATTTGCCTTACTCAGGCCGTTACAAGCGTGGCGACGGCGTTACGATAGTAAACAATATTGGTCATCCCTGCGCCGAACTTCCCTATGCCTGGGTGCAACGGGCAGTGGAGCAGCGGCTGGGTCAGCCCAAATTAGTATGATGAATAAATCAGCGGCACAAGTAGCCGTCGTAGTACCCGTATACAAAACGCAACTAACCGCCTACGAACGCATCGCATTAACGCAATGCGTTCGTATTTTAGGTAGCTACCCCATTATTTTAGTGGCTCCGCATGGGCTTTCTATTTCCGAATACCGAGAAATATGCCCAACTTTGACGGTGCGAACGTTCGATAAACACTATTTTGCCAGCATACAGGGATACAATCAACTTATGCTGGCTGAAGAATTTTATCAGGCGTTTACTGACTTTACCTACATGCTGATTCATCAGTTAGACGCTTTTGTTTTTCAGGATGAACTGGCGGAATGGTGTCAACGCGGCTATGACTACATTGGTGCCCCCTGGCTGCGCGACCGTGATTTCACTAATTGGGGCGACGCTACCTGGTTTCGAACCAAACAATTCATAGCCACACTGCTTAACCTGAAAAAGCCAGACGGCATCACACCACGCGAAATCATCAGTCTCAACGCGGTGGGAAATGGCGGCTTGTCGCTCCGGCGCGTTGCAACCATGATTACGTCGTTGCGTCGGTTTAGAAGTCGGCTCAACGAATACCATCAAAATCATCAGGATCAGTATAACGAAGATGTTTTTTGGGGTATAGAAGTAAATCGCTACTGGCCGTTTCTACGTATTCCATCGTACCGAACGGCACTGCGCTTTGCGGTTGAGTTTTATCCACAACGAGCTATTGAAACATATAACAAAGGCAAGCTTCCATTTGGATGCCATGCCTGGGATATTCACGGAACTGATTACTGGCGGCCTATTTTTGCCCGGTATGGTTACCAAATTTGAGCGAACAAATGATTGCATCGGAACGGCCAACGATCTCGATTGCTATGTGTACATACAATGGCAGCGCACATCTGCCAGAGCAATGGCAGAGTTTGATTGACCAGAAACAGCATCCCGATGAGGTGGTCGTCTGCGATGACCAATCTACCGATAATACAATCGAGATACTTCAACAACTTGCTGCCGAAGCCCCTTTTCCGGTTCATATCAGTCAAAATTCAACCCGGCTGGGCTTTAATAAAAATTTTGAAGGTGCCCTCTCTGCGTGTACGGGTGACTTGATTTTCATCTGCGATCAGGATGACCATTGGTTGCCTGAAAAAATCAGCCGAATGACTCAATACATGATTGATCATCCTGAAGCGCAGCTAACGTTTTGTAACAGTTGGGTTACTGACGAAGACCTGAACGGGCGTGAAAGCCGGTTTTGGGAATGGATTCGATTTGATAAACAGGCACAGAAACGCTGGAAATCAGGCGATATGATGGATGTTATGCTCGACGGTAATCGAGTTATGGGCTGCGCAACCGTTATTCGACGCACGTATCTGGCAACCATTCTGCCTATTCCAACCGAAATTCCGGGGTATATTTATGACGGATGGATCGGTTTGGTTGGTGCTGCCGAAAATACGATTCATTTTTTAGACATACCCCTCCAGCTTTATCGTACACACGGCCAACAGGAAGTGGGCGTGCGCGTGGAAGAGCCAATGGAGCGTATTCGCCTGCGCGACCGCCTTAGCCGGCATCGGGCCAAAAAACTGGCTCCACTACGCGAGAAACAGGCACAATTGACTGTGATTAATCGCCTTCTATCGGAACGAGTATCGCCCGATGCGCCGGGTATCCCACTGTTACGCAGGCGGTTATCCCATTTCACCATGCGTTCCTGCCTGCCACACGACCGAATCAAACGGCTTGGCCCCGTGCTGAACAGTTTGCGTCAGGGTAATTATAAACGCTATGCCGATGTTGCCGCCAATTGGTATGCGCCTTATCTGGCCGCTTTGGGCGATTTGCTTGAATGAGTTAGTTTTGCGCCTACTGTGTTAGTAACGATTTGTAACATCCGCCAACTGCCCCAGGCATTTGCCCTCGGCGACAGTTTTATTCGACAGACGCCCCTGCAAACCGGCTCGTCGCCCGCCGTACTCATTGGTCTGGCCGACGACCCGGCCCGTTTACCGGCTAATTTCGAGTCGCCCTTTCCACTCGTACCTGTCAGCAACTTTCTCTCCGACAGTCAGTTAGCTGACTTGTCGGCAGCCTATACGCCAACTGAATTTGCGGCTGCCTGTAAACCAGCCTTTATTGCCGATGTGTTTCAACGATACGCTGATGTCGACGACGTTATCTATGCTGATCCAAACATTTTCTTTGTCAGTAGCACAATCCTAATAACCGACCGGCTTCGGCAAAGTACCCTACTGCTCACGCCCTACGTGACGCGTAGTCCGGGCGACGGCTTATGGCCCGACGAAAAGTTTTTTCAGAACGTTGGCCTGTACAATGCCGATTTTCTGGCTTTCCGCCGGTCAGATGAAACCGCGCGAATGCTGACTTGGTGGCAGGACCGCACCACAGGGCGCGCCCGTATCGACTTCTGCGAAGGGCTTTGTACCGACCAGATCTGGTTGATGCACGTACCTGTATTTTTTCGCGACGTACAGATCATCAAAAATCCGGGCTGGCACACAGGCATCTGGAATTTGCCCGAACGCCGGTTAGACAAAACGCCTGAGGGCTGGGTTGTTTCAGTACCGGCAGAGCAGAATCAGCCGCTGTTGTTTGCCAATTTCAAAGGGCTATACAACCGAAATGAAGGCTTTTTCCCCCATCAGACCCGGCTCAGTCTCGCCAGCCGTCCCGATGTTCGCACCCTGCTGACCGTTTATCAGCAAGCATTGTCGGTGCACCTGCATCCGGCCCTTGCTCAGGTAAGTCCCGCCCTTGGTCAACGTTCTGAACCCGTGATCTTACGCGGCTGGCGGCATACGCTCGTGCGCTCGTTACGAAACATGGTAAAGTACGTAAATCAGGTTCCCCTTCCTGCCGTTCGGTAAGAGGTTGACGCGGAAGTCAGGAGCGTATCTGGGTTTTATTAATAAAAATCGTACTTTTGCAGACACGATTCTATGAAAAATACAAACGTTACTGTTTGTAGGTTTTCTTTTTCATGAAAGTACTTTACGACCATCAATCGTTCACGGGACTCAGTTACGGGGGCGTTTCCCGGTATTTTTTTGAACTGATGCGTTCGTTCTCGAAACGATCCGACATTGCCTTTGAGTTATCGTTACGATTATCAAACAACGAGTACCTCGATCAGGTATCGTTCAGCAGGCATATGCGCTACCGCAGCCTTGCCCGTTCAATGAATGTTAATCGACTGGCTTCGGCCCTTAATCGGCAGTATAGTCTGAGCCGAATTCGGTCGGGGAATTTCGATGTTTTTCATCCCACCTATTACCACCGTTATTTCCTGAAAGCCATTGGCAATAAGCCATTTGCGGTTACGTTTCACGATGCCACGAGCGAACGCTACGGCGAATTGTATCCCGACCTCGGCGAAGGCTTATACGACGTAAAAAAACAACTAATGCGTCGGGCCGACTGCATTATCTCGGTGTCGGAGTTTTCCAAGCAGGAGATTCTGCGCTACTTCCCTATCGAACCCGAAAAAATCCACGTCATTCATCTCGGCACAAGTCTGGCCGAACAGGCCGCTTCAGTAAATTCAGATCCGGCGTTGGTGCCTTTTTCGTATTTGCTTTACGTTGGCAAACGACCTTTGTACAAAAACTTTAACGGGTTTTTCCGGGCTGTTCAGCCTGTGTTGCAGCAGCACCCCGATTTGCATTTGGTCTGTGCTGGCGGTGGGCCTTTTAGCCGCGACGAGCAGGGTTTGTTTCATGCGGCCCGCTTAGCCAATCGCGTCCATTACCGCCCCGTTACCGATACCGGGCTGATGAATCTGTATAAACATGCCGAGGCATTCGTTTTTCCGTCATTGAATGAAGGATTTGGCATTCCTGTTCTCGAAGCGTTTAGTGGCGGGTGCCCGGTTATTTTGAGCGACCGCAGCTCACTGCCCGAAGTAGCGGGCGATGCTGCCGTTTATTTCGACCCGGAAAACGACGATTCGATAGCGCAGGCCGTTGAACGTGTATTGACTGATAAAGCACTTCAGGATCAATTGCGTCGGCGCGGCACCGAGCGACTTTCGCATTTTTCGTGTGAGAAAACCGCCCGGCAAACGCTGGAGGTCTATCAATCCCTCTGCTAATTCATCCATGACCTCAACTCACGCATCGCTCCAGGCGTTTGTTACGCAGCCCTATCAGCCACAGCCAGCCCTGTCGGCCAACGGGCAGTCGTTCCCGAAACTGACAGTCGTAACGCCCTCGTATAATCAGGCAGTTTATCTGGAACGAACGATCCTGAGCGTATTGAATCAGCAGTATCCGAACATAGAATATTTTATCATAGACGGCGGTTCGACTGATGGGAGCGTCGATATTATCAGGAAGTACGAGCCTTATCTGGCCGGGTGGGTGAGCGAAAAAGACAAAGGACAGACCGATGCTATTAATAAAGGCTTTCGGCTGGCTACCGGCGATTTTGTAGCATTTCAGAATTCCGACGATGTGTATGCGCCCGGAGCCTTCCACCGCGTAGCCGACGCCTGGCGCATGGCTCCCGAAACCGATGTTTTTTTCGGCGATATGTACATTACCGACGAAGAAGACGTTGTTCTGGAAGAAATGCGGGCACCGTCGTTCTGCGCCGAATGCCAGATCTATGAGGGTATGCAGGTGTTTAATCAGTCGTTGTTTATTCGCCGAAGTCGTTTGGAGCAGTTTGGGCTGCTTGACGAGAGTCTGCGTTTTGTGATTGATTATGAGATTATTGCCCGGCTGGGCGTTCAGGCGGGTGTCCGGTTTCGGCATGTTGATGGCTTCTGGGGCGGTTTTCGCATACAACCCGATGCCAAATCGTCGAACATTGCCGCCACGGTGGGCATTCAGGAGCATCAACGCGTGAAAGAACGCTACGAGCCTATGCTTCGCACATCGCTTGGTGCATCGTTCTGGCAGCGATATTGCCGTATCCGTAAATTAATGACATTTGTATTGAAGGGTGAATTTGGCTACGTCCGGCATCGGCTGCAACTGCGGCAGGGGCGGTCGTAACCAACGCGCTTCGCTTCGTTAACCATATTGACTACGCATGAAAAACCTGATCCGAATCCTGCAAGACCTTGACTATATGCGGATGGTAGTAGGCATCTGCATCCTGGTCGATGGGTATCCGCTGATTTTCTTTTTCCGCGAAACGCTCAAGCTGGCTCCGGGTAGTACGGCGTTTACGGCGGCTGTGTTTGCGATGGGCTTAGTGCTGATGATACCTTTTACGGCACTGCGACGGCTCTACCGGCCCAACCTGACGATGTTCTGGATGAGCATTACGTTTCTATCGCTCAGCATTTTCTATATGTACGCCTACAACGGCGTTCCAGGCTTTGAAGATCATGACCGGGAGATGATTTATTATGCCTACACGCTCATTTTCCTTCTGCTGCTCATTAATATTCCGAACGATATTATTCGGGTTTTTATACCGGTAGTAGTTATATTCACCCTATTCTCGAATCTCGGCCTGATTTACGCGCTCATCACTGACCCGACCTGGGCCATTGGGCAGCGGGCCACCATTACGCTCAACAACGGTGATGCTGGTTCAGGCAACCCGCACGCATTCTCCCGGAATGCGTTTATGGGCTTCATCGCCTGCGCTATCTGGCTGGTTCAGCCCAATACTAACGTTCTTTTTCGGCTATTATCGGTATTTGCTGGGGCTATTAATCTGGCGGTTCTGGTACTGACGCAAACCCGGTCGGCTATTGTGGCTCTGATTCTGGCCGCTGTATTCTTTTTTGCGTTCAACGTCAGAGCGGCCCAAATCCGTACCGCCGTTCGGAATTTGGTAAAACCCATTCCGATTTTGATGATGGTTGTGGCGGTTGTCGTCATTATTATGTTCTTCCGAAGGTATTATAGTGTTTATGCTATTCTGGAAGGATACATCGTCGCCTTCGCCGAGCGAAACTTAGAAAATATCTATGCACTGGTCGGAGTAGGCACCAAAGAAGGCTTCCGGGCTACCCTCGATGACTCGGCGGCCAACCGGTCTGTTAGTGCGCAATTTTTTTCCAATGTGCTCGGCGGCCACCTGCACCGGCTGATACTCGGTTATGGATACAAATTTCTGTATCTGGACGTACCGGTTATGGAAGCTTTTGTTGATTTGGGTATTCTGGGTTTTGTGCTGTTCGGGGGCGTAAATCTGCTCACCATGTATTACGCACTCGGTATTATGCGCCGAAATCCGAACCCGCTCTGCACGTTTCTGGCCTACTTCTACATGCTGATTCTGGTGCAGCTATTTACCAATGGCCGACCGTTCGAGATTTCGTTCTGGTTCCCGCTGGCTCTGATGATTCGGTTTATGGGCGTCGATCATTTGTTCCCGGCCCACCTTCAAAATCACCCCGTTCCGGCTCCCACCGAATCTTTTGACGTTGTTCCAAAACCCGCCTGATGCGCATTCTGATTGTTCATAACATCCTGTGGGCGCATTATAAATCGAGCGTTTTTCAGGCACTTCAACAACGTATCGATCAACAGCCCAAAGCGTCGCTGATGGTGTTGCAGATTGCCCGTAACGAACGGTCGCGGGCAGGTTTGGAAACCGCTACCGACAGCTCAACCCCGACGTACTCTTATCGATACGAACTGCTTTTCGACCGGTTTATAGAAGACGTGCCGCTCCGCGAACGAGCGTTGGCACTGCTTGGCCGGGTGCAGGCGCATCGGCCCACGGTGATATTACTGACAGGTTATTACGACCCGGCGCAGTTGCTACTACTATTATGGGCGAAGGCAATGGGCATTCGGGTGATTATGCAGAACGAAAGCACAGCCGCCGACCAGCAACGGGGTGGCTGGAAAGAGCAGTTTAAACGCTGGATTCTGCAACGCTGCGACGGTTTTTTCTGTTTCGGCAACCAGTCGGCTAATTACCTGCTGAAGTTGGGTGTGCAGGCCGATAAAATTCTGCTTCGCAAAAACGCGGTCGATAACCACGCGCTTCGACGTGCTTATGAAAAGGCACTCGTCAGCCGGACAGAACAACAACAACTGTTGGGCCTGCGAGCCAGTAACTTCGTGTTTGTTGGCCGACTGATTCCCGTTAAAAATCTACCTGCTTTAGTCACGGCCTTTGCCGATGCCCTCCAGAAAACCCAGCACTCGGCAAACTGGGGTTTGGTACTGCTGGGTGATGGCCCCGACGCCGATACACTGGCTAAACAGATCAGCGCGCTTGGCCTGGCCAACGCCGTAAAACTCCTGCCCGGTCGGCCCTGGCATCAGGTGCCCAACATACTGGCGTTGAGCAACGTATTGGTGTTGCCAAGTTTGTCGGAACCCTGGGGATTAGTCGTCAACGAAGCGATGGCGTGTGGCCTGCCCGTTGTGGTATCTGACCGCTGCGGCTGCGTACCCGATCTGGTGCTGCCCAACCAAACCGGTTTTGTGTTTGACCCGGCTCAGCCCGAACAGCTAACCCGGCATATGCTGGCTTTTATGAACAACGAGATCGACATAAGCCGGATGAGCCGGGCCGCCCAGGAACGCATTGCGCCCTATGCGCCCGAAGCCGTAGCGCAGGAAATGCTGGCCGGTTTTATGAAAGTCTCAAACTAAGCGGTTATTTCGCGTCAGTTATGCGAATTCTGAATATCTGCGCCTATACCTGGCAAACGGGTGGCCCCCCTAAAATCATCTTCGATCACACGCAGGTTGTGCTGCGGTACGGTCACTCGGTCACGATTCTTAGCCCGATTTCGCCCGGTGAAACGCCCTATCCCGTGCCCGACGGAGCTAATCTTGTGCTTTGTCAGCGAACGCCGGTCATCAGCCAGTATTTTCGGGAGTTTTCGGGCGAACTCTACCGGTATCTGCAACAGCATATCCACGAGTTCGATGTTATTCACTGCCACGGCCTTTGGCATTTCGGTACACTTGCGCCGTTTATGCTCGACCGGCGGGTTGCGAAAGTAATCACTATCCATGGCGTACTCGACCGCTGGACCTACGCCCACAACAACTGGAAAAAGCGCATCATCGATACGCTGGCGCAGAAAGCGTTTTTGCGCCGGGCCGACCTCGTGCAAATCAACAACACCGACGAGCGCGAAGACCTGCTGCGGTATCTCGGCTATCAGCACCCCAACGTCGCAATTATTCCGAACGGGGTGAAAATGAGCGATTTTGTTCAGCTACCGGCAAAAGGTACGTTCCGGCAAAAGTTTGGTTTGCCCGCCAGCAAAAAGCTGGTGTTGTTTATGAGCCGCCTGAACGAGAAAAAGGGTCTGGATTTATTACTGCCCGGCTTCCGCGATTACGTTCGGCAACACCCCGACACGGTACTGGCTCTGGCCGGTTCTGACGATGGCTATAAAGCGGCCACGGAGCAGTTTATTGCCCAGCATAACCTCGGCAACTCTATCAAACTGGTCGGTATGCTCACGGGCGACGATAAAAAAGCTGCCCTCGCCGATGCTGACCTGTTTACATTGCCGTCGTACTCGGAAGGATTTTCAATGGCTGTGCTGGAAGCAATGGCGGCTGGTACGCCCGCGCTGGTATCAGACCGGGTTGGTTTTGGCGAAACTATTCGGCAACACGAAGCCGCCGGATTAGTAGAGTTAACGCCCGAAGGCGTCCGGGCGGGTCTTGAACGAATGCTGGGCGACGATGCCCTGCGGCAGCGTGTCAGTCAGAATGCTACGGCCTTGCTGCGGGCGCAGTACGACATCGACATTGTTGCCAAACAGTTGCTCGACGAATACGAAAAGGTATTACGTTCGTAGAACTTCCCGTTTCGGCACCCGGCTCCAGTCGACGCGCCGGTCGGCTTCGGCCAGGTCGATAAACGGAAACTCGGTGAGCAATTGTTTGAGTTTGGGCCAGCACCCTTTCAGCCCGTAATACGATTTGAACTGCCGCGCACGGCTCAGGCCCGGAATCATCGGCTGGTCGGCGTCGAAATCGCGGGGGTGAAAATACGTCATCACGTAAGGCGACCGGCGCGTGAGTTCGCGAATGGCATGGTATGGCAGCAACCGGAAGTAGCCCCCGCCCGAAAAAATCAAATCCTGCCCCAGAATGCCAGTCGTATTGATCGGAAATTCTTTCAGCAGCGTCCCATCGATGTTAAGCAGTCCGGGTTCAAAGAGGGCCATCGACGCATCGCCCCCGTGTGCGCGTCGGGCCGAAAACACGGAGCAGTCGATTTCGATGCCCTGTTCAAGTAAAATAGGAAACACCCATCGATTGTAGGCTTTAACGGAAAAGCCTGGTGCGCGATACGACCGAATACGCTTGCCGGTCAAATCCTGCAAGTGCTTGATCGACCGCGCCAGATCGTCCTGAAACTCGGCGGGTGTTTGCTCATAAGCCAATTGGTGGGCGTAGGAGTGCGTTGCCACTTCATAACCAGCCGCGTCGATTCGGCGGATTACGTCGGGGTGTTTGTCAGCGACCCAGCCTAAGCAAAAAAACGTAGCCCGGCTATTGGTTTCGTCCAGAAGCTGGAAAATACGGTCCATATTCCGATAAATCCGCGTTTCGTATTGGCCCCACTCCGCTTCGGTGCGTGTTGACGCGTTATCGAGAATATGAAACCACTCTTCTATATCGAATGTGAGAATGTTCACGCGAGGTATATTTAATAAAATTTCTTCCCGGCTTTCAGGAAAGCCTGTACGTCGGCTTTGGTCGGGAAGGTAAAATAGGTCATTTGGGCAGCATCGTTTTCGATGAGTTCGTAGTTGCCCGAATGAATTTTTTCGATAGACTCCAGAATGGCGTCCATGCCCATTTTTTTGGTCACGTCGATAAGTTCGGCCTGACTCCGGTTGCCGATTTCGAGTTTTTTCTGGACCAGAATCGGGCCACTGTCAATGCCCTCATCCACAAAGAAAACCGACACGCCCGTGTGCGTTTCGCCGTTTTTCAACACCCAGAACGACGGCATCAGCCCCCGATATTTGGGCAACAGGGCCGTGTGGAGATTGATGCAACCGTGCGTGGCTACATCTAATAATTTGCGCTTAAAAATCTGATTACCAGCAATTGACACCAGCAAATCGGGTTTATACGCCCGCAGTTTTTCGAGGTTTTCGTCTTTGTTGATGTTGCCCTCAATCTGAATCAGCGGAATATTTCGGTCGGCCAGTGTTTTCCGAACGTTGTTGCGGCTGTCTAATTTCGATAGTACGAATTTGAACCCGTACCGCACAAAAAACGGCAAGCCGAAGATGTCGTAGGTTTTTTTCATCTTCTGACTGAACGTCTCGCGTTTGCCAAACGGCGACACGTCGAAAACCACCGTAGCCACCACTTCGGCGTAGGGCGGTAGCTTTTTCAGCAGATAATCAATATTTTGGGCAAGATAGAACGGGTCGTCCTGCGTCAGAATCACAAGGCGCATAAACAGTCAGAGAGCGATGATGATGGGACAAAGCTACGCAATCTGTCGCAAAGCTACCGAACCAATACTTTTTGGTGCAGCGTTTGTCCGTCGTCGGTTTGCAGATCAGCCATATATAGTCCAGCTTCCAGGTCGGGCAATGGAATCGTCAGCTTCCGCTGCGCTGTACCCTGCCAGCTTTTTACAGCCCGCCCCATCAGGTCGCGCACAACCAACGAAGTGAACATGGCTTTATCGGCCTCGATGTACAACACCCGGTCGGGGGCCAGCGGATTCGGGTACAGCCGCACCAGCGGGGCCACCGGCTCGATTCCCAACACCAGCGGGCGGGCCGTCACCACATTGCTGTAGACCGATTCAGACACGTTACTGAACGACCGAAGCCGGTAAAAGTACGTGCCGAACATATTTGGAATATTCGTATCTGAAAATGAGTTGGCCGTTCCGTTCAGGTTGGCTATCAGCCGAAAATTGGTGGCCGTGCTGTCGGCACGTTCGAGCAGTTGTGTTTGCGCCCCCGCCGATGCCGTCCAGGTCAACTGAATCTGCTTCTCAGACAAAGGCCGGGCAACCAGCGTCGTTACGGTGGCAATGGCGTCGGCTATGGGGACGTTATCGAACGAAAACGCCCGCATCCCACGCGTATTGCGTAGTGTTGGACCGTTGTAGTAGTCATATCGAATGTCAGAAAAATAAGCGGGCAGATAGCGCAATTTGGTGGCCGTAGCGGGTTGTTTCAGCCCCAGCAGCACCCGATTCTGCCGAACCATTCCGCCCGACACCCAATCGGCCTGCCCATCTAAATAGAACACGTCTTTCAGAAAACGCTTAGCCCGAATCGACCCGTCGTTGAAATTATAGAACGTAGTGTCGTTGACCCAGACCATCTGCATCTGCGGCTCGTATTCTATAGTAATCGAATCTTTTCGGGCGTTATAAAACACCTTTCGTATGTCGGGTGAGTTGATTTGCTCGGTATCGGTGGAGCCGTATATATCGCGGGCAATCAGCCGAAACTGTTCATACGCCATTCGCTGATGCGCCAACGGGTCATAGTGTACGCCATCGTAGCCTGGTGTTCCGACGGTAGCAATGGTTTCAACGTTCGGGTAGAGATATTTTGTGCGTCGCTGGAAATCGCGCAGAGCAGCCGCCCCGTCGACGGGAACGTTCAGAATATTGATCTGCCCGACATACATCCGGGCATTCCCGTAATCCTGACGAAACTGATTATACAAGGTCGTGAACTTCGTATCGTATCCTTCGGGTTTGTCGCCAGCTTCGGCTTCGCCCTGTTTCCAGATAATTGCTTTAGCGTGTTTGGCAATGCCGGCCCACTGAGCACGCAGTAGCAACTGCCCGTAAATAGTGGTTGCATCGGCAGGGTTGAGCGGATTACGGGCCGACAGAGCCGCAATACCCGTGCCACCCATGGCTCCGTTTAGTACTACCGTTGGGATGCCATACGTTTGGAGAATGTACCGTTGGAGCGATAAACCCAGCCCACCAACGCTGGCGAACGGCTGCTTGGCCGGATACCAGCGCATCTCGGCTTCCGGGTTCGATGCGCCGAACGGATACATCACGTTTCGCAGGTACTTATCATCGAATGTCCAGGAATAATAATCATCCAGACCGGGCAGAGCCAGCGCGTTCGACTGTCCATGAATGATGTATACGTCGCCACAAACAACCCGCTGTCGCTGCACCACCAGAGTTGAATCGGTGGTGGTATACGCCCAGACTTTGAACTCATACTCAGCAGGTTCAGCTTTGATGACAGTCGACAGGCTGAACGGTTTTTCAGTAGTAGCCTGACTCGTTCCAGTTGGTGTAAGTGTTTGGCTAACCGTGGCCGTAAGAACGCCTTCACGGAATACCTGCACACCTACCCGAACAAGACCGGGTGCCGTAGCTTGTCCGGCAATAACAACCGGAGCCTGTCCGCTGTCATTGCGGGGGTATAATTGTAAATCGCGGGGCAGTTGATTAAATGAAATTTGTCCAACTGCTTCGAAATAACAGAAAAACAATATCAGACAACCGTAAAATCGTTCCACGGGCTTTCCCTCATCTAAAAAAAGTTATATTATTGCATCGCTTTTCAGTTATGTCTTAGTTACGGTAGTAAGTGCACGAATTTAAGATTCCGGCTATACTATACCGAATTAATTGATTTAATGGTTTAACTGGAGAGATAAGCTTATGGCCGACGTATCCGTTATCATCCTGACATTCAACGAAGAGAAACACATTGCCCGCTGTTTAAACAGTTTGTTGCCCTTTACGGATAAACTATTCATTGTAGATTCTTTTTCGACGGATAAAACCGTTGACATAGCTCGTTCAATGGGGGCAGTTGTTGTGCAGAACGCTTGGGTCAATTACGCTACGCAATTCAACTACGGAATTACCCATACGCCGTTTCAGACAACCTGGCTCATGCGGATGGACGCCGATGAATACGTTCTACCTGAACTGGCCGACGAAATCAACCGGCGGGTTGCCGACCTCCCCGCCGACGTTGGGGGCGTGTATATCAAACGGCGGGTAATTTTCTTAGACCGGTGGATGCGCCACGGCAGCTACTACCCTATCTGGCTGCTACGCATCTGGCGACGGGGCGACGGTTTCTGCGAGCAGGTCTGGCACGATGAGCATATCAAACTCTCGAAAGGCAGCTCTATTGAGTTTCAGCACGATTTGGTCGATCACAACCTGAACAACCTGACGTGGTGGACACAAAAACACAATCACTACACCATTCTGGAAGCCATTAACCTGCTCAATTACCAGTATCGTTTCGACAACGCCGAGACGGTGCAGGCCCGGCTTTTCGGTACGCAGGAGCAGCGGATGCGTTTTCTGAAGGAGCGGTATGCGTCGCTGCCGTTATTTACGCGGCCTGTGTTGTATTTTATCTACCGGTATTTTATACGGCTGGGTTTTCTCGACGGCAAAGCAGGGTTGGTCTGGAGCGCGTTGCAGGCACTGTGGTATCGATTTCTGGTCGATGCCAAACTGATGGAAGTTTACCTGCGTGCCGGGCGCGACAAAGAAGCGATTATTGACTATTTTATGAAGGAATATGGCAAAGACCTCAGAGCCATCCGGCCCGCTCCGGTCAAGCAGTCCTGACACAACAACGAGCCGGGGCCGCACCGACCTGTCGCAGTTCGATAACAGTTGGTATCACCCCGGCCCGCGCTGGAAAGTGCTGTTGTGGTTTTTGGTGAATCCAATCACACTGAATAGCTACCTGCCTATACCGGTAGCTGTTAAAGTACTTATTCTTAAGCTTTTCGGCGCAAAAATTGGCCGGGGAGTTATGATCAAACCTGCCGTAAACGTCAAGTATCCGTGGCGGCTTCGGGTGGGCGATTACGTCTGGATTGGTGAAAAAGTCTGGATTGACAACCTCAGCGACGTGACCATTGGCAACCATGTGTGTCTATCACAAGGGGCTATGCTTGAAACAGGTAATCACAATTATCGCCGGTCGGCATTCGATCTCACCACGCAACCCATTACGCTCGACGATGGCGTCTGGATTGGTGCCCGGTCGGTGGTTTGTTCGGGGGTTCAGTGTGCGTCACATGCCGTGCTGGCGGTTAATTCAGTTGCCACCCGTTCGCTGAACGCCTACGGCATTTATCAGGGAAACCCGGCCACTTTGGTCCGACAACGAGACATCAACGCGTGAAAGTATCCATTATAACCGTCGTTTACAACGGAGCCGAACACATTCGGGATTGCATAGAGTCGGTGTTGAATCAGACGCATCCAACTATCGAATATATTATTATCGATGGAAAATCGACTGACGGGACCGTTGACATTGTTCAATCTTACGGCACGAAAGTTGCGCGATTTATCTCGGAGCCGGACAAGGGTCTATACGATGCCATGAACAAAGGCATCCGAATGGCAACCGGCGATGTGGTTGGCCTGCTGAATGCCGACGATTTTTATCGGCATAATCGTGTGATCGCAAACATGGTCGCTTTGTTCGAAAAAACGGGCAGCGACGCTGTTTACGGGGATATGCTCTACGTAGACCGGACCGACACGCAGAAGCTGAAACGCTACTGGCGGTCGGGTTGGTATCGGGAAGGCGCGTTCAAGTGGGGGTGGATGCCCGGCCATTTATCGTTCTTTGCCAAGCGATGGCTTTATGAACAATATGGCCTGTTCCGACTCGATATGAAGAGCGCAGCCGACTACGAATTGCTCCTTCGATTCATCCACAAAAATAAGGCCAAACTGTCTTATATGAATGAAGTAACAATAGTGATGCGGGCTGGCGGAATTAGTAACAGCAGTGTTAAGAACCGTTTACGAGCCAATCGCGATGACAGGTTAGCCTGGGAACTAAATGGGGTAAAACCGTACTTCTTTACGTTATGGCTCAAGCCTTTACGTAAACTAACGCAGTATATTACCAAGCCTCCTGAGTTGCATCAGCGCGATGATCTGTAGCGACAAGGCCGTTTACTCAAATTATGCTTGCCAGTTAGTCAAAACCAGTGATTTTTACGACGAACACACCACAAAACCGCAAATACGAATAGTGTGCGGCTTCGTTCGTGCGATAATCTTCCTGACAAAGCTCTACGGAGCATAGTCGGGCTTTAATCAGCCAACCCTATGAATATAGATCTCTTCATCGCCTTTTTACAAAATAAGTTCACGAGTGATCTGTTTACCCTGAGTTTATACCAGTGTATCTTATCGTTTCTTGTGGCTTGCTTTATATCGGTCGTCGCCATTCCGGTTGTCATCAAGATTTCTGAACTGAAGTCGCTGATGGAGAAACCCGGCGAACGACGTGCCCACACAACCCCAACGCCCACGTTTGGGGGGATAGCGATTTATGCTGCTATCCTGATTGCGTATTTCCTCTGGCCCAGTATCGACCAAACAGACGTGTACCGCACCAATCTATCGGTGGCCGGTATGACGATCCTGTTTTTCATCGGTATCAAAGACGATTTGGTTGGCCTCGATCCGAACAAAAAAATACTGTTTCAGGTCATGGCCGCCATGATTCTGATTTTCTTCGGCAACCTGCGCGTCGATTACCTCTACGGTATCATGGGTTTCCACCATATCGAAGAGGTAATCAGCATTCTGCTCACCTGCTTTATCTTCATTGCGCTAACCAATGCCATTAATCTCATCGACGGTATCGACGGTTTGGCGGGCGGCATTGCTACTATTGCCAGTGCTACTTTCGGCGGCTGGTTTCTGCTGACCGACCATTTCACAATGGCCTGTTTAGCCTTTACAATGGCTGGCGCATTAGTTGGCTTCCTTCGGTTCAACTTCTCGAAGACCAGCAAAATTTTCATGGGCAACACGGGTTCGCTGATTATTGGCTTTATGCTGGCGTTTTTTGCCGTGCGCTTTGTGAACCTGAATGCTTCGTTCCGTTATGAACCAACGGCCTTTTTCAACGCGCCTATTATAGCTATCGTTATCCTGATCGTTCCTATTTTCGACACACTGCGGGTGTTTCTGGTGCGTATTCTGGCCGGGCGGTCTCCTTTTTCGGCTGACCGGAATCACATGCACCACATTCTGCTCGATAACGGTCTGTCGCACGCGGGGGCTACGGCGGTCCTGTGCGGGGTTTCGTTAGTGAATACCGTCTTGTTTCTGCTTTTCCATCGCAACATTTCCAACACGCAGTCGCTGCTGATTCTGGGCGGGCTGTTTGGCCTTTACATGGTTGTCAGCTTTACGCTCAAGATGCGGGTAAAAATCGTGAGTACGCATCCGCGCCGACGCAGAGCCGTACTACGCCGGGAGTTACAAAGCGGCCTGATTGGCAAACGAATCGTCGATTATTTATAGGCATTGACCCTCTCCCGCAGTTGGGTTATTGTGTGTCAGCGGTTAAGAGCCGGTCTGTTTTCATCTACAGGTCGGATAACTTCCGCCCCTGCTGACGCCCCCAGAAAAGGTGTTTGGACTGACCGACGACCTGTGAGCCATAAATACCCCGATGCCCTGAACACAAATAGGCCATTATGCAGGCAATGGCAACATAGGGGCCACAAGCCACACCGAAGAGTTCAAGTGCCATAAGTATGCAGGCTAATGGTGTATTGGCAGCCCCCGCAAAAACGGCGACAAATCCCATCCCTGCCAGCAGGGCTATTGGCAGCGGTATCCAGCAGGCCAGGGCGTTGCCTAATGTAGCGCCCATAAAAAATAACGGTGTTACCTCCCCTCCTTTAAATCCCGCCCCCAACGTCAAAGCGGTAAACAGCAGTTTCATGGCAAAGTCGGGCGGTGGCAGCGGCTGCTCAAAAGCCTGAACAATAACGGGTATGCCCAAACCTATATAACGGGTAGTTCCGATAACCCACACGAACCCGGCTACCACAGCCCCTCCCACTAACGGGCGCAAGGGGGGGAAAGCAATCCAGCGTTTAAATGTGAGGCTCGTAACGTGCGTCAATTTGCCGAATACTATGGCACACCCGCCAAAAGCCACACCCGCCAACGCGGCATAGAAGGCATATTCGGGCGTAAGTGGAGGCACTGTATCGATGTGATAATGGGTATGTCCAACCTGCCACCACCGTGTCACATAATCGGCACCCAAAGCGGCCCCAAAAGCGGGCAGAATGGCTTCATAGCTGATGCGGCCAATTAAAAATACTTCCAGGCCGAACACGGCTCCAGCCAGTGGAGTGCCAAACACAGCCCCAAAACCAGCACTGATTCCGGCAATCAGCACCAACCGGCGGTCGCGGGGGCGCAAACGAAATAATGCGGTGAACTGGTCGGCGATGGCACCGCCCATTTGCAGAGCCGTACCTTCCCGACCAGCCGAACCGCCGAACAAATGTGTACCCAGCGTTCCGGCCAGCACGAGCGGAGCCATGCGGAAACGAATGCGCGTTGCAGGCCGGTGAATGTTGTCTAACAGCAGGTTGTTCCCTCCTTCAACGGAACTACCTACGTAGTGATACAGCAACCCAATCAGGAACCCGCCAACAGGCAGTAATGCAATGACCCAGCTATTCGCTTCCCGCCAGGAAGTCACCCAATCGAGCGATACCAGAAAAAAAGCTGATGCAGAGCCAACGCTAACGGAAATCAGCGCGGTCAGCATCAGCCATTTTGCCACAAAAAAGGGCAATGGAAACAGGCGAATCAGCCGGGCAAGCTGACGATAACGAGCCACTGTGAGAAGCGCGGCAGCCATCATTCAGGCAACCGCATACAACTCCTCACGTTGCTGTTTCACACGAGCGTCGGCAATGAATTCGTCGTAGGTCATCAGTTTGTCGAGGATGCCCGCCGGGGTAATTTCAATCACGCGATTGGCAACGGTCTGAGCAAACTGATGGTCGTGGCTGGTGAACAACACAGGACCTTTGAAGTCGATCAGGCCATTGTTGAGCGATTCGATGGATTCAAGGTCGAGGTGGTTGGTTGGCTCATCAAGGATCAATACGTTTGCTCCCGACAGCATCATTCTGCTCAGCATACAGCGCACTTTTTCGCCCCCGCTCAGTACGCTCGCTTTCTTCAGCGACTCCTCGCCCGAAAACAGCATCCGGCCCAGAAAACCCCGGATGAAACTCTCGTCTTTTTCTACCGAATATTGCCGCAGCCAGTCGACTAAGTTGAGGTCGGTCTGGAAGAATTTATCTTTTTCCGCATCGGTCGGGAAGTACGACATGGTAATGGTAACGCCCCAGCGGAACGTACCCGAATCAGCTTTGCGCTCGCCCGCCAGAATATCGAATAATGCCGACACGGCCAGTCCGTCGCGGCTGTAGAAGAAAATCTTATCGTTCCTGTTTACTGTAAACGACAGGTTATCAAACAGTTTCGTGCCGTCTTCTGCCGTGTAGGTCAGGTTTTCGACACTCAGAATCTGATCGCCGGGTTCACGTTCGGGCTTAAAATTGACGTATGGATATTTCCGCGACGAGGGTTGAATATCTTCAATCGTCAGTTTTTCGAGCAACTTGGCCCGGCTCGTAGCCTGTTTCGACTTCGACGCGTTGGCCGAGAACCGGCGGATAAACTCTTCCAGTTCTTTCCGCTTATCTTCGGTTTTCTTGTTCTGATCCTGCCGTTGTTTCAGGGCCAATTGACTCGATTCGTACCAGAACGAGTAGTTCCCGGCAAAGAGCTTCACTTTCGCAAAGTCAACGTCTACAATTTGCGTACAAACCTGATCTAAGAAGTGCCGGTCGTGCGAGACCACGATCACAGTGTTGTCGAAATTGGCTAAGAAATTCTCAAGCCAAAGACTCGACTCCACGTCGAGGTTGTTGGTTGGCTCGTCGAGCAGCAGAATGTCGGGGTTGCCAAACAGAGCCTGCGCCAGCAGTACGCGTACTTTTTCGGAGCCGTTGAGGTCGGCCATCTGAGCGTAGTGCTGATCTTCTTTGATGCCCAGACCCGATAGCAGCGCAGCCGCGTCCGACTCGGCGTCCCAGCCGTTCATTTCGGCGAATTCGGCTTCGAGTTCGGCTGCCCGTTCGCCATCGGCATCGGTAAAGTCGGCTTTAGCGTAAAGCAGGTCTTTTTCCTGCATGATGTCATACAGGCGTTGGTTGCCCATAATCACCGTTTGCAGTACCGGAAATTCATCGTAAGCCGATTGGTTCTGATTTAGCGCCGACATCCGTTCGCCGGGGCTGATGCTGACAGTACCCGTTTGCGGCTCAATTTCACCCGACAGAATTTTCAGGAACGTTGATTTACCGGCTCCGTTAGCCCCAATAACGCCATAGCAATTGCCCGACGTAAATTTTATATTGACGTCATCGAACAATACCCGCTTACCATAGCGGAGCGAGACGTTTTGTACCGTAATCATGGTGTTGTTTCTCCTTCAGATTGAGCCGCAAAGGTACAAAATTTTACCGGGAAAGGCGAGACGATACGTTGTTCGGCCAACAAATCATATGTCAACAATAGACCACTATTCTTTTGTTGAAATATATTAACTTCGGCTTATCAAACCCATTCGCTCATGCTCCAGCCGACAACACTCCGGTTCCTGACCGACCTCAAAGCCAATAACGAAAAGCCGTGGTTCGATGCCAACCGGCGCACGTATGAAGCCGCCCGCGCCGACGTTGTGCAGCTTACAACGACGCTAATCGACGGCCTCAACGCCAGCGACCCCGACATTGCGGGGGCATCGTTACAACCGAAAAAGTGTATCTTCCGCATCAACCGCGACGTGCGTTTTTCGGCCAACAAATCGCCCTATAAAACCAATTTTGGCGCGTGGTTCAGCAAAGGCAGCAAACACGTAAATGCTGCCGGATATTACCTGAACATTGAACCGGGCGGTAGTTTTGTGGCCGGTGGTTTGTATATGCCCGACGCGCCCCTGCTGGCGGCTATTCGGCAGGAAATCGATTACACAGTTGACGAATTCAATCAAATTCTGACAGCACCAACGTTCACTGCTTATTACGATGGGCTGAACCGCGACGACGTGCTACAACGCCCGCCCAAAGGTTACGCGGCTGATAATCCGGCCATCGAATACCTTAAATTAAAAAGCTTTACGGCCTGGCACCGCCTGCCCGACGACGCCCTGACCCAACCCAATCTGGCTCAACACGTACTGGCAGCCTTCGCAGCCCTACAACCGTTAGTGACCTATCTGAACCGGGCCGTTTCATGAGTGATAAGTGGGCAAACTCATCACTCATCACTCATCACTCATCACTCATCACTCATCACTCATCACTCATCACTCATCACTCATCACTCATCACTCATCACTCATCACTACCTACCGGCTGACTTATAAAAATCGGCAATCACGCGGGTCATCTGTATCAGTGCGGGTTTGTCGATATACATCATGTGGCCGGCCTCGTAGAACGACTGCGTAACGTTCGCTTTCAGGGCTGGGTCGAGCATCATGTGCGCGAAGGTATAGTCGGTAGCGAAGTAGGGTGTTGCCATGTCATAATAGCCGTTACAGACGTGAACTTTCAGATACGGGTTCTTGGTCATGGCCTGCCGCAGCGTTTCGGCGGTGTTCAGGAACTGGTTCTGTACGTTGGCGTAGCTCCAGGGCCGCACCCGCCCGGTCAGGATTTCGTAAGGCAGGTCGTTTTTTACTTTCAGTACCCGGTGCAGGTGGTCGTTGACGGCGGTGGTAAATGGGCCGTAGATCGTGGCGTTGTAGCTGGGGTCGAACTCGTAGGTTTCGCCTGCCCGGTCGTAGTCGGAAGCGATAAATCGACCATCGAGCCGACCTACGGTTTTGCCTTGTTTACGGAGCAACTCTTTCGTAAAGCGGTCGTCGCGGATGCGCAGATTGCAGCGTTGCAGATAATCGGTCGAAAGGCCCGTAAACTTGCTCAATTGGGCGGCCACGGTTTGCCGTTCGGCGGGGGTCAGGCGGTCGCCTTTCATCAGCGCGAGTGTGTAGTCGCCTATGGCGTATTTTTCGACCTCGGCCAGTAGCGTTTTGAGGTCGCTGTAGGCAGGCACCTGTTTGTGATACCAGGCCATCGCTGCATAAGTGGGCAGAAACAGGCTATAGGGCAGTTCGTTGCCGCTGATAAAAAAGTCGCCGGTAGCGAAATCGAGTACCGCCGAGATCAGCACAATCCCATTCAGAAACAGTCCGTGCCGGTCCTGCAAATACCCCGATAGCCCCGCCGAGCGCGTGGTGCCGTAACTTTCGCCCGATAAGAATTTGGGCGACGCCCATCGGTCGTAGCGGGTAGTGTAGAGCCGTATAAAATCGCCAACTGACTGAATATCTTCTGTATAGCCCGTAAATTCTTTTTTATCGATGCCTTCTGCCGGGCGGCTATAGCCGGTCATAACGGGGTCGATGAACACTAAATCGGTAAAGGCCAGCCACGTAAACTCGTTGTCGGCAACGGTATACGGCGGAGCCAGCATCCGGCCATCGTCGCCCATCAGAATGCGTTTGGGTCCGAGCGCGCCCATGTGCAACCACACCGAAGCCGACCCTGGCCCGCCGTTGTAGGTATATGTAATGGGGCGCGTGGCGGGGTTCAGAACGCCATCGCGGGTGTAGGCAACAAAGAAAATATTGCCTTTCACTTTGCCCGTTTCATCACGTTGAGGCAGGTAGCCCGCTGTGGCCGTGTAGTTAATCTTTTCCCCATTCAGGGTAATGGTGTGTTTCGTTATCGACAGGTCTGGGTCGGGCGCATTACCGGAAATAACGGGTTGTTCGGGTCTCTGGGCGAAGACCCAGCCAGCAAAAACACACAGCAGGCAAAGGGTGAGGAATGATGTTTTCATGCAGGTTCTGGAGAAAAACAAATGTACGGAATAAACCCCACCCCAACCCCTCCCCGTTAGGGAGGAGCTTACTCGCGTAAGCTTCTTCAGAAGTAAGTCCCTCCCTAACGGGGAGGGGTTGGGGTGGGGTAAAGCACCCGTTTCAGCACAGCCACGGCCTGTTCCAACTCCTGTTCTGTGCTCGATGCGAAACCAAGCCGCGTGCCATTAAGTTGGCGACCCGGTGGGTTGTGGGTCAGGCCCGATGACAGAAACAACCCGGCCTGACCGGCTCGTTCGACCATTTTCGGCATATCGATGTTCGGGTCGAACTGCGCCCATACGGCCATGCCACCGTCGGGTTTCTGGAATGTCAGCCTGTCAGATAGTTCGGTAGAGAGCAGGTTGCAGAAATAATTGCGCCGGGCATGGTAGGTGCGCAGTGCTTTCCGGAAATGGCGTTTCATGTCGCCATCCTTAAACAGTTGCGCAACGGCAAATTCAAGAATCTGGTCGCCCTGCCGGTCGATGATGCGCCGAAGCCGGGCCAGTTCATCGATCAGAGCCGTGGGTGCTACCACATACCCCACCCGAAAGGCCGGTGCCACCGACTTCGTGAGCGACCCCACATACACCACCATGCCGTTTCGGTCGGCACTTGCCAGTGGCAGAATGGGGCGGCTCAGGTAGTGAAAATCATAATCATAGTCATCCTCCAGAATTGCAAAGCCGTATTGTTCAGCCAGTTGCAACAACCGAACGCGTCGGTCGGCCCGCAGCGTAACGGTGGTGGGGTAATGATGGTGGGGCGTTACATACACCAGCCGCACAGTCTGACGCGCACACAACGCAGCCAACGCTTCTACGTCCAGCCCGTGTTCATCGACTGCCACGGTCAGCAGCGTGGCTCCAGTCTGCCGAATGTTCATAGTGGCTCCGGCCCAAGTGGTTTCGCCCGTTACGGCCACGTCGCAGGGGCGCAACAGCGTTTGGCAGGTCAGATAAAGCCCCATAATACTCCCCCGCCCCACCAGCACATTATCGGGTGTGGTTTGCAGCCCGCGTGTTTCGTTGAGGTGCCGCGACAGTTGTTCGCGCAGGAGCGGGTGGCCTTTCGTATCGGCATAACCAAAATGCTGTTGCGGATTACCCCACCGGAAATAGGACCGGTAGGCACGCGCCAACTCGGCCATCGGTGCCAGCCGAACGTCAGGAAAGCCATCATCTAACGTCAGCCCGCCGGAGTTTATCAGCAATGGCCGGTGCAGCGCGGGGTGGGTTTCGACTGTATAGCCGGGTTGTTGATTAATGGCTGTTTCCGTTTCCGCCAACGGTTGCGGTTTTACCTCCGGCAGGTGCATTGCCACAAACGTCCCACTCCCCGACCGACTTTCGAGCCAGCCCTGTACCAGTCCTTCGTCGTAAGCAGCGACAATAGTTTGCCGGTTTACGCCCAATAAGTTAGCCAACTGGCGCGTACCCGGTAACCGCTGCCCCGCCGATAGCGTACCGGCCTGAATCAACTGATGCAGTTGATCACTGATCTGCACAAACACGGGTGTAGCCGTTGTTTTGTCGACGGTCAGAAGCGTGGCGTAAGGAAGCATGGCTTTAGTGAAAAGTGAAAAAGTGAAAAGTGAGTCAGTATCTGTACTTTTAACTTTTCATTTTTCACTTTTAACTTTTTTAAACCGAATCGCGCAGCCGCCCCCTTTTGTCAGCTTCAAATTCAATACTGACTTACGGGTAACGCGCTGTTTGTCAATTTTATACGCTTCGGGATTTGTATCCCAACCCGCATTGTCAGCATCACGGTAAATGGTAGCTTTGTAGGTATCTCCTGTATTCAGAAACGTGAGCGGAATGGGCAAAACACGGGCATTTTCATCGGTGATGGCCCCCAGAAACCAGTCGTCGGAACCTTTGCCCCGACGAGCTACGGCCACGTAATCGCCCGGCTCGGCGGCAATGTACTGCGTATCGTCCCAATCAACCGGCACGTCGCGGATAAACTGGAACGCGTCCATATACTTCAGGTAATTTTCGGGCAGGTCGGCGGCCATTTGCAGCGGGCTGTAGATTGTTACGAACAGGGCCAACTGCTTTGCCAGTGTGGTCTGAACGCGCTGCCTGCGAGTACTATCGAACTGATTGAGCCGCAGCCGAAACAGGCCGGGGGTAAAGTCCATCGGCCCACCGAGCAGGCGCGTAAAGGGCAGAATAGTGGTGTGTTCGGGGTTGATGCCCAACGTGGGGGCGTTGTTGAACTCGCTGCCCCGCGCGGCCTCGCTCGCCAGCCAGTTCGGATACGTTCGGTGCAGGCCCGTTGGGCGGCTCGACTCGTGCGAAGCGACCATGAGTTTGTACTGTGCAGCTTTCTCGGCCACGCGTTCGTAATGTTTGTTCATCCACTGCCCGTCGTGGTGTTCGCCACGCGGAATAATGCGGCCTACATAGCCCGTTTTCACAGTGTTGATGTTTTTGCTGACCATGTACCGGTACGCATCGTCCATGCGCCGTTCATAGTTCGTGACTGCGCCGGACGTTTCGTGGTGCATAATCAGTCGAACGCCTTTCTGTTTGGCGTAGGCTGTCAGCGCGTCGATGTCGTAGTCTGGATACGGTGTTACAAAATCAAACACATCTTCTTTCCAGTTTCCAAACCAGTCTTCCCACCCTACATTCCAGCCTTCGACCAGCACCCCGTCGAAGCCGTATTGCGCGGCAAAGTCTATGTAGCGTTTTACGTTGGTGGTATTGGCTCCGTGTTTACCACTCGCCAGCGGCCAATCGGCTTTGCCGACATGCATCTCCCACCACATCCCCACAAATTTCTGCGGTTTAATCCACGATGGATCGGCAATGCGGCTCGGCTCGTTTAGATTCAGAATCAGTTTCGACGCCAGCAAATCGGTCGCTTTGTTGCTCACCAATACCGTGCGCCAGGGCGTTTTTGCTGGCGTTTGCAGATACGCTTTATTACCCACCGCATCGGGCACCAACTGCGACCGGAACGTAAGCCGGGCTTTATCGAGCCGCAGGTGCATAACCGGGTAGTTCAGCAAAGCAGCTTCAAAAATGCTGATATACAATCCGTTGGTCGTTTTCATCAACAACGGCGATTGCACGGCATCAGGGCCGATGAGCGATTGCAGGGCAATATCTTTTTCTTTTGCCGCTGCCGGAAGCGGGTCGATTTCGCTGAATTTGGTGGTGTTGTAGAGGTATTCGTTGGTGTCGTAATCGCCCGGAATCCAGAACGTAGTGTGGTCGGCAGTGAGCCGGAACTGCGTGTTTTCATCGGCTACCACAAAATGTTTCAGATGCGGCTGTTCGGGAAATTCGTAGCGGAAACCCAGCCCGTCGTTGAACACCCGGAACCGCACCACCATCTGCACGTTCGAGCCAGCTTTGTCAGCCACGCGCACGGCCAATTCGGTGTATTGATTGCGAATCTGCGCGACCTCGCCCCAGACGGGTTTCCAGGTTTCATCAGCCTTCGCGGAATCGACCGAAACGACCGCGAATCGGTTCAACGTAACGGCGGGTCTGCTGAAGACAAAGCCTAACGACGACGGTGCAATAACCGCTTGATTCTGAAACGTCAGCGCGTAGGTCAACTCCCCAGCCGCATCGGTTTGCACAGTCAGCCGAATGCGCTTATCGGGCGATGATGCGTAGTGGAGCGATTGCGCCTGCACGGCAAACGCGCCAAGACAAAACAGAGCGGTCAGGAAAATGCCTTTCATGAAAGGTTAACTGGTCTATTGGGTTTATCAAAATCGGATGAGTTGACTCGTCCGGCAAGATAAGACATTTGGCAGGCTAACGATTAATGAACGAACCGAAAAAATGACCAGCAACCGCACAACACCCAGCCGGCTTGCCAAACGCGCCAGCTACGAAACCGACACCATCAACGCCATTTTAGACGAAGCCCTATTCTGCACGGTTAGTTATGTGCAAGATAATCAGCCGATGGCAATACCAACCGCTTTTGCCCGAAACGGCGATAAGCTGTACATTCACGGCTCGGTGGGTAGCCACTTTATCCGCAGTATAGAAGATGGTGCGCCCGTCTGCATCACGGTCATGCTGGCCGATGGGCTGGTACTGGCAAAATCGGCTTTTCATCACTCGGTTAATTATCGCTCTGTTGTGATTTTCGCCAACGCCGAAAAAGTGACCGACGATGCCGAACGAATGAACGTCCTCGCGCTTATTACCGACCACCTGATTCCGGGCCGCTGGAACGACCTTCGTCCAACTACCGATTCGGAACTGCGGAAAACCACCGTACTGGCTTTTTCGCTGGCCGAAGCATCGGCTAAAATCCGAACCGGCGGGCCAAACGACGACCCCGAAGACGCGCATTTGCCAACGTGGTCGGGCGTGGTGCCGTTGCATACGGTGCGTGGCACACCTATTCCGCGCGAAGGAGGGGAACATGTATCTTTGCCAAATTATTTACCATGAATTTGACTATTCGCCGGGCTACCTTAGCCGACGCCGAACACATTGGTCTGTTAGGCCGCGTAACTTTTCGGGAAACATTCGGGCCATATTTTGAAAAATGGCCCGACTTAGAAGTTTATCTGAATCAGACATTTAACGTTGCCAAGCTGCGAGGAAGCCTCCAAAAAGAAAACAACGCATTTTGGCTCGCGCTGGCCGATGATCTGCCCGTTGGTTTTGCCAAGCTGAAACGATTTTCGCCCAACCACGCGCTATCGGGTGAGCACCCGGCGCAGTTGCAGAAAATTTACGTTCTTAGCGATTTTCTGGCTCAGAAAGTAGGCATTGCGCTGTACGACGCTCTGCTGAATGAAGCCCAAAATAGCCCGGCCACTGACCTATGGCTGATGTCGTTGAGCGCAAACGAACGCGCCATTCGGTTTTACGAGCGCACGGGCTTTACGGTGGTTCAGCCCGCAAAATTCACTATCGGCAGCCAAATGTTCGATTTTTCGTTGATGAATAAACCGTTGGCAGTAATTTGAACGCTCGTGTTTTCTACTCTACGGCTGGTACGGCTGGTCGGGACATTCGTCCCGACCAGCCGTACCACGACGAGGAACAGATGGCCCTTTGCGTATTCTCTGGTACAGCCCTGATGCTCACCTGCTACGTATTTTGACATCAGCGAAGTAGCCTTCTGTTCCTACGTCGACCCAGAGACCAATGGCTCCTGACGCGTTGCTCCCGTGCTTGAGATCAGTCACGACTAAAGAGGGCTGTTTGGCATCGTTGATAAACAGCTTAGCTTCTTTTCCCATCACTTCGATGCGTAGTTTAATCCATTCGTTCAGGCCCATGTCAGCGTAAGACTCAAATTGGCCCGGTGCTTCTTTCCGCAGGCGGTCAAATTTGTAGTCCGGGTACGAAAAATACTGAATCGAACGATTACGGCGGAGCTGATCGTTGGCCCGTGCGTTGGTCGGGCGCACGTAAATACCTTCAAACTTTGAATTATCCGCGTTGACACGAAAGGCCACGCCAATAAATCCTCGTGCCAATTCGGGGGCATTTTTTAGCAGGCGACTCAAGACGTTCACTTCAATGATCCCGTCTTTGACATCAACGCCAGCAAGTTTTACAAACGTTGGTTCATCAACCGCTTCAATGGTCGAATCTTTGATGACTTTTAGAGCCTGCTTACTGTTAAAGCGTTCGATTGACATCGACACCTGAACCGGTTGAAGCCGGTGTGACGGATCGTTTCGTTTTTTAAATGAAATAGTCTGAGCATAACCCGACATACCGGGCAGCAAACAACTGAGCAGGGTAATGACCGCAATTTTCATCGAAAAAATTAATTCATAAAAGCAAAAAAGTTATGCTTATACGCCCTTATGAACCCACCGATACCGAAGCTCTGATGGGCGTTTTCCGCAAGAACGTACCCCATGCATTTGGCGAAGAAGAAACCGCCGACTATATACAGTTTTTGCAGGATATGCCAGTCAGCTACGTTGTGGCCGAACACGCAGGGCAGCTTGTGGGAGCCTGCGGGTATTTTATTCCTAACGACGGTACGCCCGCCCGCCTTGTCTGGATTTTCAGCGACCCCAATGCCAAAGGATTAGGCACAGGCAGTGCTTTAGTGCGGTACTGTCTCAACGCTATTCGGCAGCAGGCTCCTAACCGGCTCATCGAGTGTCGCACCTCTCAGGTAGCGTATCGGTTCTTCGAGCGGTTTGGTTTCGTACTTCACTATACCAGACCCGACTACTGGGTGCCGGGTCTGGATTTATACTACATGACATTGCCGCCCGTACTGTAGGGCTTCACAGATCGCCCTTCGCCTGATATACCAGCAACGGAATGTGCGAGAGTACCACCATGCGGCCCGTCAGGCTGGGGTTGAGCAGTCCCGACAGAAAATCGCGTTCGCGGGTGGTCATCACCAGCAGGTCGGCGGGATGTTTATCGAGATACTTTTCAATACCGCCCGTTACGGTGTTCGATTTCACGGTATCGACGGGTAGCGGCTCCGGCCCGTACACGGCCTGCAACTGACTGATAATCTCGGCATCGTCGGTTAGGTTAGGCTGGTTTTCGGCCTGCACGTGCAGCACGCGTAGCGACGCCCCGAAAACCCGCGCTAACGCAACAACCTGCCCAAAAACAACCTCTTCATCAAACTCCAGCGGGCTGCTGTATACAATTGTTTTCAGATCCGCCGAGGGCGTTACGTCGTCTTCGCTCGTTGGCACTACCAGCACCGGGCAATGGGCGAATCGGGCTACCCCCGTAGCCGACGTGCCCATGAGTCGGTCGAAAAAACCACTCATCTGGCTGCGGCCCATCACGATCAGATCCGCTTTATGTTCATCGGCAGCGGCCAGAATGGTATCGTTTATGGCCCCGCGTCGCAGGTCAGTGCGGCAACTGACGCCTTCGGTCTGTAGTGTGTCGGCAAGTTCGTTTAGCTGCTCGTGATGCACAGCCGCCGTATCAGCCGCTACCGTTCCCAAACCCAGATCGCCTATTACGGGCATCGACGCATCGGGAACGGGTATAGCCTGTACGTGCAGCGCGACGATATTGGCTCCATACTGTTTTGCCAGCATTTTAGCCCAAACCAGCGCGTCTTTAGACGCATCTGAAAAGTCGGCAGCGAAAAGAATGGTTTTCATGATTGGCAGGATTTTTCGTTAGAAGTCGCCAATATACGCTCCTTACCCGCTCACGATGTTGTGCGTATGTTAACTGTGCAGTTGATTGTGGTCAGTCCTGTTTTGTACAACCACAAGCGCGTTACTTCGGCTGATGATACACGAGTACCGGCACGTCCGATTTTTCGATGAGCGCAGCCGCCCGGTTGGGGTGCAGGAGGCTATCTAAAAAGCCGCCCTGCGGGTAAAGTTCCAGCACGATCATATCGGCAGCCGGGCGTTCCAGTTGATCTTCTGTCAGGTAGATGCGGTGCGCGTCGAAAGCGTCGACAATCGAATCGGTCTGTGTCATCACGTCGTCGCGGGTTGTGCGCGATTGCATGGCGTAGGCCACCGTCCGAATCTGCGCGGGCTTCATTGGCTCGCCTTCGGCGGGCGTCGGTACAATCAGCACGGGGCAGGGCGAACCATCGGCCACGTCGGTAACGGCACTGCCCGCCAACCGGTCGAAAAACGTACTCAGGTCACTACGGCCCATCACAATCAGGTCGGCGGGCAGCAGGCGGGCTACGTCCAGAATCTCGTCTTCAACCGAGCCAATGCGCCAGTCGGTCTGCACCGATAAGCCTTCGTGTTGCAGGCTGGTGGCTACTTGTTCGAGCCGTTCCTGACCAATGCGTTCAACTTCGAGCGAAGCCGTAACGCCTAAGCCGGGGTCGCCAATCGTAGGCAGCGTGGTATCGGGCAAAATGGGCTGATAAACGTGCAGCAGCGTGATGGTAGCCCCGGTTTTACGGGCGAACAGCCGCGCCCAGTTCAGGGCGTGGGTAGCGTTGGTAGAAAAATCGGTTGGGAAAAGTA
This sequence comes from Spirosoma montaniterrae, assembly GCF_001988955.1. NCBI lineage: Bacteria > Pseudomonadati > Bacteroidota > Cytophagia > Cytophagales > Cytophagaceae > Spirosoma > Spirosoma montaniterrae. Next base: position 2,388,677 of record NZ_CP014263.1, read on the forward strand.
AGTTGGTCATAACGATAAGTGAAAAATGAAAAGTGAAAAGTTGCTTCCAGAACAATCATTTTTCACTTTTCACTCTTAACTGTTAATTACCAACTGTGTTTAATTTTTGCAGGGCCATGAGCTGTTGCATGTTTTTTTCCATGCTTTCGGTCGAGCCGTCGAGGAAAATAACGTTGCCTTTGCCGTTCTCAGCGAAGTGTTTGATAGCTTCGGTCCAAATCGAAAACAGAATCAGCGACGCATCTAAATTGGCTTCGTTCATCACTTTTGCCGACTCGGCCATACCCTTTGCTACTTCCTCGCGGAACAACGCCACGCCCTGCCCACGCAGTTGCGATGCCGTTTTTTCGGCTTCGGCAGAAATCTTGATGGCGTTTCCTTCGGCTTCGGCGGCTTTGGTTTTGGTGATAAGCAACGCCTGTCCTTCGTTTTCGGCAGCCGCCCGCAGATTGGAAGAAGCTACCACCTGCGCCATCGACCGCATAATTACCTCATCGAACGCAATGTCGTTCAGTTGCAGGTCAGTCAGGTGATACCCCCAGCTTTCGAGGAGCGTATCGAGCTGCGATTTTACGTGTTCGATGATTTCTGAGCGCAGAGCCAGAATTTCGGATTGCCGTTTGGTGGCGACAAAGCTGCGAATCGAGCCTTCGATGGTGCGGGTCAGAGCCTGCATAAACGAGGCTTCGTCGATGAATTTGAAGGCCACGTTTTTAATAGTCTCTTCGCCCTGATTCAGCACCGAATAAACCAGCATGGCTTTGAAATTTACGTTGGCCTGATCGGCGGTGATTGCCTGAAACGCCAGTTCGACCGAGCGGTTTTGAATCGAGATGCGCCGGTACACGGTTTCGATAAACGGAATCTTGAAGTTCAGCCCCGGCCCCATCACCCGCGCATATTTGCCAAAAATGGTAATAACGGCTACCGTACCCTGCTGTACAATTACGACCGACAAAAAGACGAGGACAACCAGCAGAAAGAATAAAATGGATAGGGTAATCATAGTTTTATTTTGTTGAAACGATGGGAAATAATCAGGACACCAACCTACGAAGAAGAATGATGCCCTGCACAAAAACTGTATAATCGGTCAAGAGACCACAACGTATTCAGAACGGGGACGCTACTCAACATCTCCGCCCGGCAAGGCAATCTCAACAGCACATTGCTGCCTATTTCGGCACACCAGCGATCTCGCCCAGTTCCTTTAATTTGGCAAAGCCGTTGGCGTTTTGCGGGTTTAATTCAACTGATTTTTTGTAGTTCTGAATAGCCATCGACTTGTTACCGGCTACCATGTGAGCTTCACCCCGGCTGTCATATACGTTATAGGAGGCAGGGAAAGCCTCAACGTTCAAATCGAAAATAACCAACGCTTCGGTCAGTTTCCCATCGCGCATCAGTTCATAACCGAGGCTGTTGATCTCGTTTTCATTAACGCTGTATGTTTTATCGGCACGCCAGGCGTTAAATTTCTGCTGCGTTTTAGCCACCGGCTCCGACATGACCGATTGCCGTAGCAAATCAGTAATCGGCTTCTTTGGTGGTGCAACGGGCTGGTCATACAGAATGTTGACGATGTTCATCTTAATGGCATCGAGCGGAGCACTACCCGTGTTGTTGAGCAGAACAATCAATTGCCGGTCTTTGGGCATCCGGCTAATTACGGTGTTAAAGCCGTTGATACCCCCTCCGTGCTCAATCACGAGCAGACTATCTTTCAATTGCCCAACGTTAGTTTTCCCAACGCCCCAACCATAGGCATAGTGTGACAGGAAGGGCGTAAACATAATGGCTTTCGACTTGGCCGACAGCAGTTTATCGCCGTAAAGTCCCTGATCCCACAGGTATAAATTTTCTACGGTCGAGTACATCGAACCGGCTGCATACGGAATCGACATATCCAGATACGGCGCGTTCACATAGCCACCATTCCGTTTTTCGTAGCCTGCTGCCCGTTTAGCAAGGAGCGGACTCGCTAAATCATAACCCGTATCGGTCATTTTCAGTGGCGTAAGGATGTTCTCTTTCAGCACTTCGGCGTATGGTTTACCCGTTACCTTCTCGATAATAACGCCCAACAGAAAATAGCCGGAGTTGTTGTAAGCAAACTTTGAACCCGGCTCGAATTCGAGCGGCAGACTGGCAAATTTTTTCGTGAAGGCTTCGGGGGTATACGGGTCCCGGCTGTCTTCTTCAAAAAACTTCGGGAAACCTGTGTAGCTCGGAACGCCGGAGGTGTGAGTCAGCAGATGATGAATAGTGATTTTGTCGCCCGTTGCTTTCGGATAATCCGGCAAATAATCCGTGATTTTCCCATCTATCTTTAGCTTGCCCTGCTCAGCCAACTGCATAATAAGCATAGCAGTGAATTGCTTGGTAATTGAACCGAGCCGAAATTTCGTATCAGGCGTGTTGGCAATGCCCCACTCTATGTTAGCCATCCCATAGCCTTTCTTAAAAATCACCTGCCCTTTTTCGGCCACCAGCACCGCGCCGTTAAACTGACGGTTGGCGAGATATTGGCTGACGAGGGCGTCGATTTTAGCGGCTTTATTCTGCGCCAGCAGCGACGGAGCCAGCACGCACAGCATAATAAAGAGTCCGGCAGACCGGAGAAGAATAGATAGGTTCATCGGTACGTCTGGGAGTTGGTGAAACAAAAAATGGATGCTGCGCCAAGGTACAGCATCCGTTTTGAGATGGATCAAACTATTGTATAATCGGGCTTATTACTGTTTAGAGTGCCTTATAAGCCCGGCAGTGGTCAGTGGGCCAGCAGCCAGTTTTCACCGGTGCCGATGCCGGTTTCCATCTTCACGGCCATTGGAATGGCGTTCTGCATGATGTCGTTGACACGCTCGCGCAATAGCTCGATTTCGTCGCGGTGGGCGTCGAAGACGAGTTCGTCGTGAACGGTCAGAATCATTTTCGATTTTAGCCGCTCCTGAAGCATGAACTCGTGAATCCGAATCATAGCAATTTTCAGCATGTCGGCGGCACTGCCCTGAATAGGCGCGTTCACAGCATTGCGTTCGGCAAACATCCGGTCGGTGACGTTGCGCGAGTTGATGTCGCGCAAATACCGCCGACGGCCCAGAATGGTTTCGGCGTATCCAAAGCCCCGTGCCTTCTCGATGCTTTGGTCAATGAAACCCTTCACCGCCGGGAATTCGGCGAAATAATCGTCAATAATCTGGGCGGCTTCTTTGCGCGGGATTTTGAGCCGCTGCGCCAGCCCGAACGACGAAATTCCGTAAATAATGCCAAAATTGATGGTTTTGGCCTTCCGGCGCATGTCGCCCGTTACCTCGCTCAGCCCAACGTGAAATACTTTACTGGCCGTTTGGGTATGAATATCGACGTTGTTGTTAAACGCATCGAGCATGGTTTGGTCGCCACTGAAGGCGGCCATAATACGAAGTTCAATCTGCGAATAATCGGCAGACATAATGAGAAACTCCGGCCCGCGCGGTACAAACGCTTTCCGGATTTCCTGCCCGCGTGGGGTACGAATCGGAATGTTTTGCAGGTTCGGATTAGCCGACGAAAGCCGCCCCGTTGCCGCTACGGCCTGATTGAACGACGTATGAATACGCCCCGTGCGCTTGCTGATTAGTTGCGGCAGCGCGTCGACGTAGGTGTTTTTGAGTTTAATTAACTCGCGGTAGTCCAGAATCTTACGGGCTATTTCGTGTTCTTCTTCGAGCTTCGACAAAATCTCTTCACCCGTTGCATACTGCCCCGTGCGGGTCTTCTTGGCGTTTTTGTCGAGTTTGAGCTTATCGAACAAAACTTCGCCCAACTGCTTCGGCGAACCAATATTGAACGACTCGCCTGCAATCTCGAAAATCTCCTGCTGCACCTGCCGCATATCGACGTCGAGCGTGGCCGAAAGTTCGGCCAGCGCGCCGGTATCGATGGTGATACCTTCAAGTTCGAGGTCGGTCAGTACGCGCACGAGCGGCATTTCGACCTGATCGAATAGTTTGGTCAGACCATCTTTTTCCAATTTGGGCGCGAAGGCTTGTTTGAGTTGCAGGGTAATGTCGGCGTCTTCGGCGGCATAATCGACCACCTTCTGCATATCGACCTGCCGCATCGTTAGCTGCCCTTTGCCTTTCTTGCCAATAAGTGCCTCAATCTCAACAGGCTGATAATTCAGATACGTCATCGCCATCATGTCCATATTGTGGCGCATTTCCGGCTCGATGAGGTAATGGGCCAGCATGGTATCGAACAGTTTGCCCTGCACCTCCACGCCGTACTTTTTCAGCATCAGCAGGTCATATTTCAGGTTCTGTCCAATTTTTTCGATGTTCGGATTCTCGAATACGGGCTTGAACTCATCAACCACCGCCTGCGCTTCGGTGCGGTCTTCGGGAATGGGTACGTAAAATGCTTCGCCAGACCGGTAGGCAAACGACAAGCCCACTAAATCGGCTTCAACGGGGTCGAGGGCCGTAGTCTCCGAATCGAAACAAAGACTTTCCTGCAAGCTCAGGTAATGCACCAAACTGGCCCGCAGTTCGGGCGTATCGACCAACCGGTAATCGTGCTTGGTCGTCAGAATGGTTTTGCGCCGTTCGGGCTGTACCTCGTCAATTTCATAGTCGGGATACACGTCGAGGTATGCCGGTGATTCGGCAACTTCGGTGCCTGTTGCATCGTCCGTTGTGACGATTTCCGTTGCGGCATCGGGCGTGGCCGCTGGAACCCTCACCCCCGGCCCCTCTCCCTTAGGGCGAGGGGTGCGTCGAGTAGCTGGGCGGCTTCCCCCTCGCCCCCTGGGAGAGGGGCCGGGGGTGAGGGAGAGGAACTATCAAAATCGAACGGCAAATCGTCGGCACCCGATGGTTGCAACGCACCCATATTCGGGAAGGGCAGAAAGGCCGGAGTTTCGTCGCCGGGCGAATCCACGCCGGGCGAGTCGAAGAGGTTCATCTGCGCCGGTGCCGGTGCGCCATTCTGGAACGAAGCGGGTAGCGGCTTTTCATCGTAACCCGCGCCGAGGAGCCGACTTTTCATCTGCCGGAACTCCAGTTCATCGAGCAGTGCTGATAGCCGGGGTTTGTCGTATTCCGTGTGCCGGAGCCGGTCTTCGTCGAAGTCTACCGGCACATCGAGGTGAATGGTTGCCAGTTGCTTCGACAATAGCCCCTGATCAGCAAAATTGATGACGTTTTCTTTGAGTTTTCCCTTGAGCTGATCGGCGTTGGCAATCAGGTTTTCGACGCTGCCGAAGTCGGCGATGAGTTTCTGCGCCGTTTTTTCGCCGATACCCGGAATACCGGGGATGTTATCGACCGAATCACCTACTAAGCCGAGCATATCTGTCACCTGCTCGATGTGTTCGATTTGCCAGCGTTCGCAAACTTCTTTTACTCCCTGCTTCTCAGCGGGTTTGCCCATAAACGCGGGCTTGTAAATATGAATGTGTTCTTCAACCAACTGCCCGTAATCTTTATCAGGCGTCATCATATAGACCTCAAAATCAGCCGCTGCGGCTTTCTTGGCAATCGTCCCGATAATGTCGTCGGCTTCGTATCCATCCATAATCAGGATCGGAATATGCATAGCCTCGATGATCTGCTTGATGTAGGGCGTGGCTACGCTGATGTCTTCGGGCTGCGACTGCCGGGTGGCCTTGTACATCGGAAACTGCTCGTGCCGAAAGGTCTTTTTCGAAGAGTCGAAAGCAACGCCGATATGGGTAGGTTTTTCCTTCTGCAAAACCTCGATCATGGCGTTCATAAAGCCAAAAATAGCCGAGGTGTTTACCCCCCGCGATGAGATGCGGGGCGACTTGCTGAAGGCAAAATGCGCGCGGTAAATGAGGGCCAGCGCGTCTAATAAAAACAGTTTTTTCTGTGGTTTAGCCATTCGCTATAGAGCAGTAATCAATCGGCCAAAGGTCGCGAGTCAGGGGCAAAAACCCTACCCGAAACTTGTTTTCTGACCAAAAAAACGGGGCTGTTGTCTATAAACACAACAGCCCCGCCGGGGTTTTGATTCCTGATTAGCTTATGGTAACAACACCCGGTCGATTTTGTGAATTACCCCGTTGGTGGCGTTGATATCCCGATTTTGCACCAGCGTATTTCCCGAAATGACGCCATTTGACAGCACACGCGATGCATTAGCACCGTTTCCTCGGCTAAGTATGGTAACGTCCTCGCCACTACCCGTTGCTACCGTGAGCGAACCACCACCGAACGTAGTAATGGGGCCGCTCGCCAGCGTGGGCGAGAAAACGCGGGCATTAGCCACAACGTGATTTGTTAGAATAGCCGTCAGCGTAGCTATGTTAGCCGCGTTGATGGCTGCCACGTCGCGGAAACCAGCGGCAACAAAAGCGTCATTTGTTGGGGCAAAAACCGTTAGTGGCGTTGTGCCGCCCAGCGCACCCGTTACGGCAGCCCCACCCCGCACAGCCGCTGCTGCTAAAAGTGACAGTTGCGGATCGTTAGAAGCTAACGCCAAAATGTTCCCTGCCGGTGGCAGCAATACGCGGTCAATGACGTGAATGACGCCGTTTGTAGCCTGTACGTCAGCCGTAACAACGCGGGCGTTATTGACCGACACCGAACCCGAACTGGCTTTAGTGACATAAATCGGCGCACTGCCCGACACCGATGTAGGTACCGCCGTTTGACCAGCCGCAATAGCCGAGGCCGGAATCGAGCCACTCGCTACGTGATAGAGCAGAATACTGGTCAGCGTAGCTACATTAGCCGCGTTAATGGCTGCTATATCACCCAAACCGGCCCGCCGAAAGGCATCGTCGGTTGGCGCAAAGACCGTGAACGGCCCTGTACCCGATAATGTGCTGCCTAAGTTGGCCCGCGTAATGGCGGCTTCGAGAAGAGTGAACTGCTGACCCGACGTAACAACCTGTGCAATGTTTTGTGGGGGCGGAATAGTTGGATTTTCCTCGTCCCAGCAGCCGGAAAGAGTCAGTGAGAGCGTTGCCGCAACAACAGCCAGCAGAGACACTTTGCGCCGAGTCAGCGCGGAGATGTTGGTTAGCATAAGTGTACTTATATGGTTTAATGAAGGAAGTAATAACCAGCAGGCCATTACGGTATTGTTGGCAAAACAGAATCGGGCATTTTTTGTTCAAAATACCCGATTCTGTCTGGAGCGACCCATTACAAATTGAGTCAATGCAGTTATCAGGGCAACAACACCCGGTCGACTACGTGAACAACACCGTTTGTAGCCGATACGTCGGGCAGAATCACCCGCGACGCCGTGCCGCCGTTGCCCCGGCCCGTTACGGTTACGCCCGTACCGCTAACGCCCATCGTTACAGTACCCGTCTGTAAGGTCGTTAGCGACTGTCCGTTTGTCAGTAGCGGTGAATACCCGCGTGCGCTAACAACGTGATAGGTCAGGATATTAGCCAGCGCGGTTGGCGCAGTCCCCTGAACTGTCGACAAAGGGAAACCAGCCGATACGAACGCAGCATCGGTCGGAGCAAAGACCGTTAATGGCCCCGCACCTGTCAGCGCACCACCTAAGCCAGCCCGCGTAACGGCGGCATTCAGAATGGTAAACGTAGCCGTTGGGAACAACGTCGAGACTGTTGTGAGCATAGCTGGTATGTTTCCAAGCGATGGAATCAGAATCCGGTCGATTACGTGAACGACGCCATTGCTGGCCGGCACATTGGCCTGCACCACCCGCGCACCATTGATCGACACCGAACCCGAACTGGTTTTGGTGATGAACGCACTACTGCCCGCCGACGTTTGCACCGACGTGTTAACCGCCGTTGGAATAGCTCCCGACTCGGTTCTGCCCGCCAGCACGTGGTACTGCAAAATAGCACCTACCACACCCGGATCTAAGGCATTAATCGCGGCAGCATTGAAGCCAGCCGCAGCAAAGGCGGCATCGTTAGGAGCGAATACGGTGAAGGGACCGTTGCCCGATAGCGTACCACTCAGCCCGGCCCGCGCTACTGCTGCCCGCAGTATGGTAAACTGACTGTTTGTACTAATTAGTTGGTCTATCGTTTGTAGCGGCTCTGTGGTGTCTTCGTCTTTTTTGCAGGAAGCTACGGTGAGCAGCAAGACAGTGAAAAGCAGCGGAGCCAATACCAGCCAATGGCCCGTCCGAATGGTTTTGATTGTGTACATAAGTCGTTAAACGATTGATTAAGTAAGGCAACTCGCCCAATACGCGACCAAAGGGTGCGTTTCATCCAAACGAGTTGCGTTTTTCTTTTGTTTAACTCATAGTACACAACGCTCAACAAATCTCACGGCTTTCACCGAAAAATCCGCTGAACGGTATAATTCTCATTCCCAAACGCACCTCACGCGGTTTCAGGTTCGGGGCGTTTTTCGCCAACGGGTTCGCGGTATTTCTGGAACGGTATTTTCAGCAGACTGCCGATGTGCGAATGTTCGCGTGGTTCGGGGTGGGTGTCGATGCCGTAGATCAGGTCTTTGCCGGGCATTTCGTGATAGGTGCCAAAGAGCCGGTCCCAGTACGGAAAAATATTGCCATAGTTGGTGTTCGTAACAGGCAACACGTAGTGGTGATGTACGTGGTGCATGTTGGGCGTTACGATAAACCAGCTTAACACCCGGTCGGCCCAGCGGGGCAGTTCGATGTTGGCGTGGTTGAACTGCGATAAAGCCACTGAAATGGCCTGATACATGAAAACCAGCCACATCGGTGCGCCCGTCAATAGCACGCCTACAGTAGTGAACGCGAACCGAATCACGCTTTCGCCGGGGTGGTGCCGGTTGGCGGTAGTAGTGTCTACGTAAGCGTCGGTATGGTGAATCAAGTGAAAACGCCACAGAAACTTCACTTTGTGTTCAACGAAATGCGGCAACCACGCGCCCACCAGATCGAGAAACAGCAGCCCTATAATGGCTTCGGCCCAAAGCGGCAACCGAGCGTCGGACCGTTCAAGCCACTGCAAGAGTCCGACGTTATTCTGCACGGCCCAGTCGCTGGTTCGCAGCAGGATAAACGCCAGCGCAAAATTGACCACGATGGTTGTGAGCGTAAAGAAAATATTGATGCCTGCATGGTGCCATTTTCGGTAACTAAACCGAATCAGCGGCACGGCACTTTCAATCAGCCAGAATACCGTAATGCCGCCCACCAGAATCAAACTGCGGTGCGACGACGGGATATGTTCAAAGTAATTGACGATACGCTCCATGTTTCGCCCTATTTTTTGTGGTTATTCTACAAAGATAACAACACAGCCGTAGCATTGGGTTTGGGCATTTAAATTTTCGGTCGTTGGTTTGTACAGTGAACAACCAACAGCCAACAACCAACATTTCTTGTTGGCCCATTAACTGTTGGTTGTTGGCTGTTAACTGCTAACTGAAAAAGATGCCTCAACCAAAATTTGCCCGCGAGTCAATGACGGTGATGACCGAAATGGTCTTGCCCAATGATACCAATACGCTCAACAATCTGATGGGCGGGCGACTGCTGCACTTCATGGACATTGCGGCTGCCATTGCCGCCCAGAAACACTCGAACCGGATCGTGGTCACGGCTTCGGTCGATAACGTATCGTTTGCCGAACCGATCCGACTCGGCAACATCGTGACAATGAAAGCGCAGGTAACGCGGGCGTTCAGTTCGTCGATGGAAGTATTCATCGAAGTCTGGGCCGAAGACATCCCGGCTGGCGTTCGGGTCAGCACCAACAGCGCGTTCTACACGTTTGTGGCCGTTGATCAGAGCGGCAGGCCCATCGAAGTCCCCGCCGTTGTGCCCGAAACCGATGAAGAGAAAGCCCGCTACGACAGTGCGTTGCGCCGTCGGCAGCTTCGGCTCGTGCTGGCCGGGCGCATGAAAGCGCAGGACGCTACGGAGCTTAAAAGTTTTCTGAACCAGGATTAGCCAAGATTCGCGGGATTAAACAGGATTTTACGCTGCGCTTACCTAATGACATCAAATAAGCGCAGCGTAGAATCCTGTTTAATCTCGTAAATCCTGGCTAATCCTGGTTCAGATAATTCTCAACGACTGCCAGCTTACCAACTGCCATTGTCCGTTTTTCTTCACGTACACGTCGGTATAGCGGAGCTTGAATTCGGTTGGCTTGTTGTCGTTGTTCATTTTCACGGCGCAGATGCCGTTCACAACCGCGGTATTGCCATACAATCGCACATGCTGCTCCAGCGGATCAAGGGCAACGTAGTTCGATTTACCCTCCACGATGTCCTGAATATACGTCTGTTTGCCTTCTGTTTTCCCGTTGGAATGGGTATACACCAGATCATCGGCCAGCAGCCGATTCATTACCTCAGCGTTTTTGCTGACCTGTGCAGCAAAGCGGGCTTTTTCAACGTCCAGAACAGCCTGTTTGTCTGCCGATTGCGCCCAAACGAATTGAGCCAGTAAGCATAGAAAAAAGGAGAGGAAAGTTTTCATCAGAATCATCAGAACCAGGATTAGCCAGGGTTTACGGGATTAAAACAAGATTTTACGCTTCGCTTACTGTTTTCGCAGAAAACAATCTTGTTTTAATCCCGCGAATCCTGCCGGGCCAGCGTTCTGGCTAATCCTGGTTCTGATTGGTAATAGCCTGATACACTAATACTTTGAACTTGTCGGACAGATCGCCGTAGCTGTTTGGGAATTTCTGGGTGTAAATCAGTGCCACGATACCTTCTTTAGGGTCGACCCAGTAAGTAGTGCCAAAGATACCACCCCAGTCAAAACTCCCCTCCGACACGGGCAACCGCGCCGACCCGCGTTCGGTGGTGAGGCCGAAACCCAGCCCAAACTTGTTTTGGCCCTGATATAAATCGCCGATTTGGTTGGTCGTAATCAGCCGCACAGTGGTTGGACTAAGAATTCGTCGGCCATTATACTCGCCCCCGTTTAGCAGCATTTGCAGAAAAACGGCGTAATCCAGCAACGTTGACGACAGCCCTGCCCCGCCCGAAAAATACGAGCCGCTTTGTTTCGGAAAATCGGGGGAAAGGCCGCCCTGCGCGGGTTGCCGCCGGAGTGTTCGGGTGGTATCTTCGGTGTACAGCGTCGTTAAACGGCTGTGTTTGCTGGCAGGCAGGTAAAAGTAGGTATCGTTCATACCCAGCGGCTCAAACAGGCGCGTCCGAAGAAACACATCGAACGACTGCCCCGACCAGATTTCAATCAATCGGCCCAGCAGGTCGTCGTTCAGGCCGTAGGTCCAGCGTTCGCCGGGCTGGTGGGCCAGTGGCAGTGCGGCCAGCGCGGTCATGGCTTCGTCGAGTTTGCGGTCGGGCGTGCCAATGCCGCTTGGAATGCGGTACTTGGCGTAAATGGCGTTCATTTCTTTCGAGCCA